>NZ_JAPDOD010000009.1 GCF_027587205.1 Solirubrobacter ginsenosidimutans | reverse complement strand
GGCGTTGCGCGGGCGCGGCGGTCGCACAAGGCCAGGCCGCCTCGCCTGGGTCCGGCGGGCGCGCGGTCGGCGCCGCCGCGTCGGGCTCGGTGGGCGCGCGCGGGCAGGTGGCGGCCCGTGGGTTTGGCGGCGGGCGTGGCGAACGTCGACTTGATCGGGCTGTGCTCGATCAAGCTTGCTTTCGGTGCGCTGCTCGTGCGGCGGCGGGGGTCACGTGATCCGCGCTCCGCGTCCGCGAAGTCGTGGTGGCCTCGCGCGTGGACGGAAGGAACGGGGCGTGGATTCCCGCCAAGCATCCGTGTGGGGAGCCGCACCCACGGCGACGGGCGAACCCCCTCGTCGGTCGCAGGGGTGAGCGGCAAAGTGGTCGGTGTGACCTCCGCCTCCCACAGACTGACGCTCGCGTTGTTGACCGTCGCGGGTGTGTCGTTCGCGATCATGCAGACGCTGGTGGTGCCGTCGCTGCCGTTCTTCGTGAAGGAGTTCGACACCTCGGCGGCGTGGGTGACGTGGCTGGTGACGAGCTTTCTCGTGAGCTCTTCGGTGTTGACGCCGATTCTCGGCAAGCTGGGAGATGCACACGGGAAGAAGAAGCTGCTGGTGATCTCGCTCGGGATCTTCGGCGTCGCGTCGCTGGGTGCGACGTTCGCGCCGAACATCGGCGTGTTGATCGCGTTCCGGGCACTGCAGGGCGCGGGGGCGGCGATCTTCCCGCTCAGCTTCGGGATCATCCGCGACGAGTTTCCGGCCGAGAAGGTGGGTCTGGCGATCGGCACGGTCAGCTCGGTGTTCGGGATCGGCGGCGGGGTGGGCCTGGTGCTCAGCGGCGTGATCGTCGAGCACCTGAGCTGGCACTTCCTGTTCCTGATCGGGGCGGTGCCGGTGCTGATCTCGACGGTGCTGATCGCGAAGTTCGTGCCGGAGTCGCCGATCAAGACGCCCGCGAAGCCGGACTACAAGGGCGCGGCGGCGCTGTCGGTCGGCTTCGCGAGCCTGCTGCTCGCCCTGAGCGAAGGGACCGAGTGGGGGTGGATGTCCCCCGGCGTCCTCGCGCTCGCCGCGGTCAGCGCGACGGCGCTGGCCGGGTGGGTGGCGATCGAGCGCCGCGTGGACGATCCGCTGGTCGATCTCGAGAGCCTGCTCAAGCCCGCGATGGCGGCGACCAACGCCTCCACGGTGCTGCTCGGCTTCTCGATGACCGCGTTCTTCGTGCTCGTCCCGGGCTTCGTGCAGGCCGATGGCTTCGGCTTCGGGCTCAGCCCGACCAATGCGGGTCTGCTGCTGCTCCCGTTCTCACTGGCGATGATCGCCGCGGGGCCGATCGCGGGGGCGCTCGGGACCCGCAAGGGCCGCGTGGTGCCGCTGCGGATCGGGCTCGCGCTCGGCGCGGCGAGCCTCGCCGGCCTCGCCGCGCTGCACACCCACGAGGCGTGGTTCGTGCTCTGGCTGCCGATCATGGGCGTCGGGATGGCGTTCGCGCTCGCGGCGATCGGCGCGCTGGTGATCGACTTCTGCCGCCCCGAAGAGACCGGCGTGGCGAGCGGCATGAACACGATCATGCGCGCGTCGGGCGCGGCGATCGGCGCGCAGATCGCGGCCGCGATCGTCGCCGCTCACCCGCAGACCGGCGACGGGTACACGATCGCGTTCGCGATGGCCGCCATCGGCCTCGTCGTCGCGCTCGCGCCGACGCTCGTCCTCACCCGTCGCCGCGCGTCGGCACCCGCGCTCGCGCAGCTCGCACCCGCCTAGCGGCGCGATTTGCGCGCGCCGGCGTGCCGTCCCTCCCAGGCGGTGGGGGTGCCCCGGCTAAGTATCGCTGGGCGATACCGAAACGGGGCACCCCCGGGTCGAGGCGTCCGGTGGGCGGGTCATTCGCCCTGCAAGACGTACCCCACGTCGTGGTGGGTGCGGGCGAGCGGGATCCAGAGCGCGTCGTAGATCGCGGTGCCCACCTCGTCCGAATACGTGTAGTCGGGGCCGAACTTCCGCGCGATCGTCCGGATCGAGCGCGAGTAGCGCTTTGAGAGCGCCGCGCTGGACACGTGTCCGCGCGCGATCGTCTCGATCATGTCGTTGACGAGTCGAGCCACGGCGCGGTTCCCCGCGGGAGTCTCCATCCCGAACTTGCGTCCGAGAGGGACCTTGAGCGTCCGGATCGGCGGCTCGAGCACGCGCACACGCAACGCGACGGAGCGCCGCACGAGGTTGCCCGCCCGGTCGGTGACGAGCAGCGTGAGCCGCAGCCGCCGCGCCGCCCGACCCGCGATCAGCTCGTACTGCAGCTCGTCCGACGCCCGCAGCCGCAGGGTCTCGGTCGCGCCGGGCTCAAGGGCCTGGGAGATGTTCCCGCGGTCGTTCTCGCCCCCGGCGAAGGCCAGCCGCGCGTCACACGCCTCCGAGCACCGCACGCGAGCGGTCACCACGATGTTCCCGTCGGCGGTCGGGCGCACCCGTGAAGGGAGACGTGCCGTGACCGCCGGAGGCGACGCGTCGAGCGGCGCCGCAGCCGGCGCCGCGCCGCGCGCGCCGAGCCCGGCTTCGCTCCAGAGCGCGCGCGGGACCCCGCCCGCGTCCACCGCGAGGTTCAACGCATACGCGATCCGCGTGGCCGATGACAGCCGCGTCGCCGCGCTCCACCGGCCCCCGACGGCGCCGACCGCGCCCACGATCTGCCGAGGAATCGCCGTCCACGCCACCGCCGCCCGCCCGCCCGCACCGAGCGCCACCTGCACATCCAGCTGCAACTCCTCGGACGAGCCGTGATCTTGGTTCCGGTCAACCCCCGCGCGCGCCGGCGAGAGCACACGCGGCTGCAACCACTCCCCGGCCACGCGCTCCGCGGCGACGATCTCGGAGCCACCGGCCATGTAGACCAGCAGCGCGGTCCCGTCGTCGGCAAGCCCGGCGGCCAGTTGCGCGCCCGGCGCGGCGGGCGCGACGACGGCCGGCGGCTGCCCGTCGAGGATCGCGTGCGCGCCGTCGGCGTCCGTCCACGCGACGAGCGACCCTCCGGCCGGCGCGATCGCCAACGCGAGCTCGCCGAAACTCTCGGCCGGGCTGGCCAGGTCAGGGCCCGCGACCGGCGCGGCCCCGGCGACGCCGCGCGCGACGCGGAGCCGCATCGTCCGGCGGTCGAAGCGGGTCCAGGCGACCGTGACGTCGCCGCTCGCGTTGATGCCGACGTGGGCGTCCGAGATGTCGAGCACTCCGGGGAACGGCTCGAGGAGCGTGCGCACCTCGCTCCCGTCGGGGCGGCGGACCAGCACCGTGAGGCCGACGTCGCGCTCGATCCAGGCGACCGCCACCCACCCGCCCGGCGCAACCGCGACCGCGGCGGCGCCCGACGTGGAATCGCCGCCGAGCACGATCGGGGCTCCGAACGCACCGCCCGGCTCGCGCACCACCAGGCTCGCGCCGTCGAGCGACGTGTCCGCACGGTTCACCGACAGACCCACGAGCGCCAGCGTCCCGTCGCCCGCGGCCGCGATCACCGGGCACCCGCGGAGCCCGGGGAGCTCCCGCCACCCGCCGCCCCCGACGCTCAGACGGAGCGGCTTGTCGGGCTCGGTGCCGGCCGCGATCACGTCCCCGCCGCCCGCGACGCACTGCGCCGACCGCAACACCGGCGGATCCGCGGGGACGAACACGTCCGCACGTGCCGCGGAGGCACTCAGCGTGAACAGCGCGATCAGGATGAGTGCCAGGCGCATAGACCCGGCAACGTAGCTACCCGCGACGCCTCGCGAGGTACCGCTTTCCGGCGCGGAGCACGATCCGCTTCTTGCCCGCCGTCACGAGGACGCTGCCCTGCTTGACCTGCGTGAGCGTTCCCGCGCAGGAGTCCTGGACGAGCCAGCGGGTGCCGCGGACCGTCGCCGCGCTGTATTGGCCCTTGGTCCGGAACTTGCCCTTCCCGTCGCCCCACAGCTTGCGCGACTTCGGCTTCGCCGCGGCCACGCGCGAGCGCTTGCCGCAGGCCGCCAGCGGCTCGTTCAGGGCGAACTCCGTAACGGAGCCTTTCTGCGCCAGGCTGAACTGCCCATCGTAAAGCTGGATCTTTTGGAGTGCGCCGGCCCGCGACGGAACGGACGCCAGCTCGACGCGCCCGCGCTTCGTATCGACCGTCGAGCCGAACGGGACGTCGTCGATCGTGGTGAGATCGACGAACGTCTTGGAGCCCTTCAGGCGCACCCGGACCTTCCCGCTGACCGGCCGCAGGACGACCGTCTTTCCGAACACGGGCACCGGCGGCGCGACCGGCGTCGGCGCGGGCGGCGGCGCTGCATCGACCGGCGCGTCCGGCCCGGTCGACGCGACCCGGATCTCGCTCCCCGTGGCCACGCGGCTGCTCCACGCCGCGACACCCACATGGTCCGGCGCCGCCGCGATCCGCATCGCGCCCGGCTCGTCATCGGTCTGCACCGACACGGTTCCGGACCGCCAGTTCACGCCGTCGTCGGACACCGCGTGGACGACGTGGAAGCCATCGGCGAGGTTGCTCGACCACACCGCCTGCAGCCGCCCCGCCGGATCCTGCGTGAGGAACATCTCGCTCGCGTCGCCCGTGCTCGTCAGCGCCACCCGCGGGCCGAAGGTCGTCCCGTCGAAGCGCCGCACGAACAGCCCGGAGGACTCGTCGCCGGAGATCATGAACAGCCCGCTCGGCCCGCCCGCCAGGCGCGGATAGGAGACGAACCCGACGTCGGTCGACGGCGTCCAGTTCGCCTCGCTGTTGACGTCTCCCGTGCCTGTGTAGCGCCGGAACGCGCCTTGGGAGTTGAGGTCGGCGAACAGCGCCAGCGGCGTGGTGCCGTCGATCATGCCGACGGTGCCGTTGTACGGGCGCGAGGTGTCGTAGAGCGTCGCGAAGGTGGTCGTCGGGGTGCCGCCGGTGAGCGGGACGCTCTCCAGCAGCCCACCGCGGAAGTCGGCGTTGGTGACGACGAGCACCGAGTCGTTCGGGCCGCTCACCGATTCGGCGTTGGGCACGTTGCCGCCCGCGACCCGCTGCGACGGGAAGGTCACGCCGCCGTCGATCGACGTCCACTCGTTGATGGCGTTCGACTGCCCGGAGCGGTGCTGGAGGATCGTGACCCGCGCGCCGGCGACGGTCACGACCGGGCGGCTCGTCGTATCCGTCCCGGCCGGGACCGGCAGCGTCAGTGCGACGTCACACGCCGAGGCGCCCCGGGGCAGCCGGCAGAAGTGCGGCGGCCCACCCGCCTCGAGTCCGTTGTAGGCCAGATACGCGACCCCGGCCGGATCGACGGCGACGTTCGGGAGCGTGCCGGGGCCGATCGAGAACGGCGCGCCAGAAGCGATGCTCGGCGTGACCAGCAGCGCAAGCACGGCAAGAACTACGGTGCGCACGCGGCCGACCCTCGCAGACGAGGGCCGGCCTGCGCAACCCCTCCTACCCCAGGACTGCGGACAGCTCGCCCGAGCGGATCAGCTCCACGACACCCGCGATGTCGCGGTCCATCCGCCGGTCAGCGTCGAGGAACGCGGCGCGCATGCGGACCAGGCGATGCGCTTCGCGGGCCTTCGGGCTGGCCTTCTCCACACCGCGCAATTCGAGCGCCTGAGCGATCGCGATCAGGTGAATCGCGGCGATGTGCTGCAGGATCTCCACGATCGTGCGCGCGTCGCGCGCCGCGATCGTCCCCATGGAGACCTTGTCCTGGTTATGGGCCTCGGTCGAGCGTGAATGGATGCTCGCCGGGTTGCACAGCTTCAACGCTTCAGCCGTAAGGGCCGAGCATGAGAGCTGCATCCCCTTGAAGCCGTGATGCAACCCGGCTTCGGGGTCTGTGTGATCGAAGTACGGGATCAAGTTGGGCGTCAGGCCCGCGTTGAACTTCTCGTCGACGATCAATTCGAGTTGGCGATCGAAGAGGTCGGCCATGTTGGCCAGGGCGACCTTCAGCGAGTCCATCGCCTGCGTGATGTGGCTGCCGTAAAAGTTGCCGCCGCTCTGGACGCGGCCGGCGGCGGCGTCGAAGAGCGGGTTGTCGTCGGAGGAGTTGATCTCGATCGAGACCCACTTCTCGACCCACTCGAGCGTGTCGCGCAGCGCGCCGGTGATGTGCGGGGCGCAGCGGATCGAGTACTTGTCCTGCACCGAGCGGGTGAGCTCGCGGAAGCCGGCGCCGTCGAGCGGGACGACGTCCTCGGCGTCGTGGGTGAGCTGGGAGCCCTCGATCAGCATGCGCACGTTGGCGGCCGATTCGATGATCCCCGGGTGCGGCTTGGCCTCGAACAGGAAGGCGTTGAAGTGGCCGTGGTTGCCCATCAGCGCCTGCGAGGCCATCGACGTGCAGAGGTCGGCGACGAACGCCAGCTCGCGCGCGTCGTGCACCGCCAGGGTCGCGAAGCCGCTCATGAACGACGTGCCGTTGGTCATCGCGAGGCCTTCCTTGGCCTCCAGCACCAGCGGCTCGATCCCGAGCTCGGCCAGCACGTCGGCCGCCTCGCGGACCTCGCCCTCGTAGAGGACCTCGGTCTCGCCCGCTAGAGCACGTCCGACGTAGGACAGCGGGATGAGATCACCCGACGCGCCGCACGATCCGCGCTCCGGAATCAGCGGCAGGATGTCGTGGTTGATCAGCGTCAGGAGGCCTTCGATCAGCTCGACCCGGACGCCTGAATTGCCCTTGGCGAGGCAGTTCGCGCGGAAGAGCATCGTCGCGCGGGTGACCTCGGGAGAAGCGATCTGGCCGGTTCCGGCGCCCAGGAAGCGCAGCATGTTCTGCTGCAGCCGGGCGGCCTTCTCGGGCGCGATCTGGCGATGCGCGGAGTCCCCGAAGCCGGTGGTGACGCCATAGATCGGGATCTCGCGGGCGATCAGATCCTGCTTGAGCGTCCGCGTCGCCTGTACGCGCCGCGCGGCCTCGGGCGAGAGCACGGCGCGCCCGCCGCCTCGCGCGAACTTCACCGCCTCGTCGATGGTGAGCGAGCGACCGTCAAGGTCGACGTGCACACCCGTGGGCTGTTGCAGCAAGTCCGTCATGTGACGAACGTATCGCTGTGTACGGACCTTGTATCAAATTTGGGATATTTGCCCAGATATGTTCAGCGCAAGCGCTTGGCGGATGTACAACTTGACTATCGAAATGGGCGCACGGCATCCCACGCGGGGTCGAGGCTGAACGTCGTCTTGTAGCCCCGCCCGGCGGCCCAGTCCTCCGGCTCGCGCGACGCCGGCGTGACCGTCGCGCGCGGCGACCAGGTCGAGTGCGGCCTCCACGAACGAGCGTGCGTGGCGTTGGAGCGCGTCCATGGCCCGGCTGCTGTCACGGTACGGTCGAGCGATGCTCACCAGCTGGTTGTTGACGGGTGCGCTGGCGTTCAGCGCGCCGGCGCCGATCCCCGCCGCGCAGGCGTTCAAGCTCCCGACCGCGTTGCGGTGCGTCGCGCATCGCTCGCTGACGCTGAGCCTTCGCCCCGTCAAGGGCGCGACGTGGACGGGGGCGACGGTGAAGGTGGGCGCCCGGCCGTTCAAGGCCGTCGATCGCGTGGCGGCGAAGCGTCCGGTGCGGTTGCACCGCCTCCCGCGCGGGCGGCTCGACCTCGAGATCAAGGCCAAGACCAGCGACGGGCGCAAGGCGGAGGTCGAGCGCCGCTATCAGACCTGCGTCGACACGCGACCGGTGATCGCCGCCCCGACCGGCACGCCGCCGACGACGCTGCAGCAGCGCGATCTCGTCACGGGCAGCGTTCGCCGGGCGCGCAACGGGGACACCGTCACCGTGCAATACAGCCTCGTCACCTGGTCCGACGGCAAGGCGGTCGACTCCAGCTGGGACAGAGGTCAGCCGTTCACATTCCCGCTCGGCGCCGGCCAGGTCATCCCGGGATTTGACCAGGGCATCAAGGGGATGAAGGTCGGCGGCCGCCGGCAACTCGTCATCCCGCCGGACCTCGCGTACGGCGACGAGGGCGCGGGCGACGAGATCAAGCCCGGCGAGACGGCGCTCTTCGTCATCGACCTGGTCGCCATCGACCCGAAGTGAACACCGCCCACCGGGAAGCGCGGCGATCGACCCGAAGACCCGCAAGCCCGTCCGCGGCGAGCCGATGGGAGAGCTGCGGACGACCGAGACCGTCGACCGCTTCAAGCGGCTGCCGGCCACGCCGGAGAACCTCGCGCTGCTCGACGCGCCGGCGATCGACGCCGCCGGGTGACAGAACGCGAACACACCCGTTTGGCTGCTTTTGTCCGCGCCGCGGGCGGGTCTACGCTCCCGTCACCGACCCCGGCTCGGGAGGCTGGGGCAACAGGGGAGAGTCACAGTGCAGCATCCACGCACGTTCGTGTCCGCCGCGGTGCTCGCGGGCGCGCTCTTTGCGGTGCCGTCCGGTGCCGCGGCGCAGGCGACCGCCGGTGAGGCGATCGACGGCCAGTACATCGTCGTCCTCAAGGACCAGACGACCGGGCCGGCGGCCGACAGCGCCAAGACCCGCGTCCGCAACCGGGGCGGGAAGGTCCAGCACGAGTACGGGCGGGTACTCAAAGGCTTCTCGGCCAAGCTGACGCCGAAGGCGCTCGCGGAGGTGCGGACCGACCCCGCGGTCGACTACGTCGAGCCCGACCGCGTGATCACGCTCGACACCACACAGACGGGCGCGACGTGGGGGCTTGACCGCATCGACCAGCGCAACCTCCCGCTGAGCACCACCTACACGTACGACACGACCGGCGCGGGGGTGACGGCGTACATCATCGACACCGGCATCCGGTTCTCGCACAGCCAGTTCGGCGGGCGTGCGACGTCCGGCTACGACGCGGTCGACGGCGGCAGCGCGGATGACTGCAACGGCCACGGCACGCACGTCGCGGGCACGGTCGGCGGCAGCACCTACGGCGTCGCGAAGGGCGTCTCGCTCGTCGCCGTGCGGGTGCTCAACTGCAGCGGCTCGGGCTCGACCTCCGGCGTGATCGCGGGCATCAACTGGGTCACGGCCAACCACGCCGCGAAGGCCGTCGCCAACATGAGCCTCGGCGGCGGCGCCTCGACCGCGCTGGACACCGCGGTCAACAACTCGATCGCCGCGGGCGTCGTCTACGGCGTCGCGGCCGGTAACGACAACGCCAACGCTTGCAACGGCTCGCCCTCGCGCGTGCCGAACGCGATCACCGTCGGCGCGACCACCAGCGGCGACGCCCGCGCCTCGTTCTCGAACTTCGGCACCTGCGTGGACATCTTCGCCCCCGGCCAGAGCATCACCTCGTCCTGGTACACGTCCGACACCGCGACCAACACGATCAGCGGCACGTCGATGGCGACGCCGCACGTGGTGGGCGCCGCCGCGCGGCTGCTCCAGAGCTCGGCGATGACGCCGCAGCAGGTCCGCGACGCGATGGTCGCCAACGCGACGGCCAACGTGGTCTCCAACCCCGGCACCGGGTCCGCCAACCGCCTGCTGTTCACGCCGGTCGTCGGCACGCCGACGCCCGACCCGACCCCTGACCCGACGCCGCCTCCGGGCTGCCCGACCTCGCAGACGCTCTCCGGCACCTTCGCGGGCACCGGGAGCCAGGTCTTCCTGCCGAGCGACACGGGTTGCGCCTCGGGCGCCGGAACCCACAAGGGCGTGCTCACCGGCCCGCAGGGCGTCGACTTCGACGTCTACCTGCAGAAGCTGGTCGGCTCGACGTGGACCAACGTCGCGCAGGGCATCGGCACGACCGCGAACGAGACCGTCACCTACAACGGCACCGCCGGCACCTACCGCTGGCGCGTCCTCTCCTACCGCGGCTCCGGGAACTACTCCCTGACGATCACGCGGCCCTAGCTCCTCCCCAGCGAACCTAAAGGGGGTCTGACCCCCTTTAGGTTCGCGTAACCACATGATCTGGCATCATGTGGTTATGGACCTGCCTGACGACCTCGTACTGCCGCTCCAGCGCGGCGCGCCGTGGTGGTACTGGAGCGGCGGGCGACCGGCGCTGAACTTCGTCAACACGCTGCGCGAGCGCTGGCGGCGGCAGGTCGAGACGCTCGTGACCGACGAGGACCTGGCCGCATGGCTGGTCGCCGCGCAGCTCCTGGCCGAGGCGCCGCCCGTCCCGGCCGGGCTGCTCGAACGTGCGCGCGAGCTGCGCGAGGGCATCAACGCCGGGCTCGTCGCGGTGATCGACGGCGAGCCGGTCCCCGAGGCCGCCCGCGCGGTGATCACCCGCGAGATGCGTCACGCGGCGGTGCCGGACGAGCTGATCCGCGACGCCGTCGGCGCGCTCGCCGTGCGCCCCGTCACCCCGCTCGAGCCGGCGGAATACGGCCTCGGCCTGGTCGCGCACGACGCCGCCCGGATGTTCACCCCCGCCGAGGCGGGCCGCATCCGCGTGTGCGCGTCGGACACCTGCAGCGGGCGGTTCTTCGACCGCTCGCCGGCGGCCGTGCGGCGCTATTGCTCGCCCACGGCGTGCGGGAATGTCGAAAAGGCCCGCCGGCATCGACGCCGGCGACGCGAACAGGAGCAGACGTCATGACCGAGGTGCAATCCGGACTCGAGGGCGTCGTCGCCTTCGCCTCGACCATCGCCGAGCCCGACCGCGACGGTGGCGCCCTGCGCTATCGCGGCGTGGACATCGAGGAGCTCGCCGGCCGCGTCCGGTACGAGCAGGTCTGGGGCCTGCTCGTCGACGATGCCGTCAGCCCCGGACTGCCCGTGGTCGAGCCGCGCGAGTTGCCGGCCCGCTCCGGTGACGCCCGCGCCGACGTGCAGGCGGCGACGGCGGTGCTCGCACCCGAGCTCGGCCTGCACCCACTGATCGACGACAGCGACGAGCAGGTCCGCGAGGACCTCGGCCGCGTCTCGGCGCTGATGCTCGACTTCGTCGCGCAGTCCGCCCGTGGGGCGGATCTCGCACCGGTCCCGCCCGCGACCTCCGGTACCGCCGCCGAGCGCTTCCTCACCCGCTGGCGCGGTGAGGCCGACGAGCGTCATGCGAAGGCGATCGACGCTTACTGGACCTCCGCCGCCGAGCACGGGATGAACGCGTCGACGTTCACCGCGCGCGTCGTCGCCTCCACCGGCGCCGACGTCGCCGCGGCGCTGTCGGCCGCCGCGGGCGCGCTCTCCGGTCCGCTGCACGGCGGCGCGCCGAGCCGCGTGCTCCAGATGCTGAGCGAGGTCGAGCGCAGCGGCGACGCCGCCGGGTGGGTGGCGAACGCGTTGGACTCCGGCCAGCGGCTAATGGGCTTCGGCCATCGCGTGTACCGGGCCGAGGATCCGCGTTCGCGCGTGCTGCGCCGGACCGCGCAGGAGCTGGGCTCGACCCGCTACGAGGTCGCCGAGGCGCTTGAAGCCGCGGCGCTGGAGGCACTGCGGGCGCGCAAGCCGGACCGGGTGCTCGCCACCAACGTCGAGTTCTGGTCGGCCGTGGTGCTCGACTTCGCCGAGGTGCCGCCCGAGCTGTTCACGCCGCTGTTCGTCTGCGCGCGCACCGCGGGCTGGTCGGCGCACATCCTCGAGCAGAAGCGCGAGGGCCGGTTGGTGCGTCCGTCAGCGGTCTACGTCGGGCCGGAGCCCAGGCACCTAGCGTTCGTCGATGGTGCGTAGCAGCGGTTTGAGGTCGACGATCGGGGTGCCGTCGAGCGCCTCGAGCTGATCCACACGGACCCGCTCGCCGTCCAGTTCGAGCACCGTCACGCGGTGCAGCCCGATCGGGTTGGGACGGTCGGGCGAGCGGGTGCTGAAGACGCCTTGCACAGGACCGGTGGTGCGGCTGCGCGGGCGGACCTGCAGCACGTCGCGCAGCGCGCGGTCGAGCCAGGTCAAGAGGAGCAGCTCGTCGCCGGCGGCGATCCCGTCGAGCGCCGCGCCGAACTCGGGGGCGATGACGAGCCACGCCTCGGGCGCACCCTCGTCGCCCTGTTTGGGCGCGTCGTCGCGGTCCCGGAGTGACGATTCGACGTGCCCGACTGAGACCAGTTCCATGCCCCGGTTCCTACCGCATCTGGTACCAACGTGGCCATGAGCTACGTCCACGGGTACGACGACCGGGAGAGCGAGCGGCTGCACGACCAGGCCGGAGCGCTGGTCGAGTTGCTGCACGGCGACACGACGTATCCGGCGGGCGCGCGGGTGCTCGAGGCCGGCTGCGGGGTGGGGGCGCAGACGGTGACGCTGTCGGCGCGCAGCCCGAAGGCGCGGTTCACGTCGATCGACGTCTCGTCGGAGTCGATCGCGGCCGCCCGCGCGCGGCGGCTGCCGAACGTCGAGTTCCGCGTCGCCGATCTGTTCACGATGCCGGTCGAGACCTTCGACCACGTCTTCGTCTGCTTCGTGCTCGAGCACTTGCCGGAGCCTGTGGCGGCGCTGCAGCGACTGAAGACGATGCTGCGCCCCGGCGGGACGATCACCGTGATCGAGGGCGACCACCGCTCCGCGTACTTCCATCCCGACAGCGCCGCCGCGCAGGACGCGATCGATTGCCTCATCACCGTCCAGCGCGAGGCGGGCGGGGACGCGCTGATCGGCCGGCGGTTGTACCCGCTCCTGCGCGAGGCCGAGTTCGAGGAGGTGAGCGTCTCTCCGCGGATGGTCTACGTCGACGGCAGCCGGCCGGACCTGATCGACGCCTTCACCCGCAAGACGTTCACCGCGATGGTCGAGGGCGTGCGCCCGGCGGCCCTGGAGCGGGGGTTGATCAGCGCCGAGCGCTTCGACGCGGGCGTGCGCGACCTCTACCGCACGGCGGCGGAGGACGGCACGTTCTCCTACACGTTCTTCAAGGCCCGCGGCGTCAACGTCATCGAGGCGGACGCCAACGACCTGGCGGCGCAGCTCGCGGGGCAAGGGGGGAGTTTCGGGGACCTGTTGGGGAGGGTGGGGGAATGACCTGCGCGTCGTGGCGTCTTGCTTTGCATGGACACGGCGATTGTGATCGGAGCAGGCCCGGCCGGACTGGCCGGCGCGGCGCAACTGCGCCGCGCCGGTGTAGGAGCGGTGGTGCTGGAGCAGGGCGCGGCGATCGCGCCGCAGTGGCGCGCGCGGTATGACCGCCTGCGGCTGAACTCCCCGCGCTGGTTCTCGGCGCTCCCGGACGGACCCGCGTTTCCCGCGGGCACCGGAACCTTTCCCACCCGCGACGAGCTGGTCGCCTACCTCGACGCCTACGCCGCGCACCACGCGCTCGACATCCGCTTCGACACGCGCGTCGAGCGGCTCGAGCGCGCCGGGGACCGGTGGGTCGTGCGGACCTCCGACGGTGAGCTGCGTGCGAGCCACGTCGTGGTCGCCGGCGGGTACGAGCACCGCCCGTTCATCCCCGCCTGGGCGGGGCGGACGCGCTTCCGCGGCGAGGTGCTGCACGCCGCGGGCTACCGCTCGGCCACGCCCTACCGCGGGCGGGACATGCTCGTCGTCGGCCCCGGCTGCAGCGGCGCCGAGATGGCGTTCGACCTGGCCGAGGGCGGCGCGCAGCGCGTCCGGCTGGCCGTGCGCACGCCGCCGAACATCCTCATCCGCGAGCCGATCGGCGCGCCGCTGGCCGTGCTCTTCCGGGCGCTGCCGCCGCGCATCGGCGATGCGGTCGTGCGCTTCGTGCGCCGGCGCAAGGTCGGCGACCTGACGGAGTTCGGGCTACCGATCCCGGAGGAGGGCGTCTTCACCCGCCTGCGGCGCCTGGGCGTGGCGCCGATGATCGTCGACCTGGAGGTCATCGAGGCGATTCGGGCGGGGCGGATCGAGATCGTCGCCGCGGTCGAGAGCTTCGACGAGACCGGCGTCATGCTCGCCGACGGTGTCCGGTTGGAGCCGGACGCCGTGATCGCCGCGACCGGCTACCGCTCGGGGCTGGAGCCGCTCGTCGGGCACCTCGACGTGCTCGACGCCCACGGCGTGCCGGTCGTGACCGACGGCGAGGCCCTCCCCGGCCTGCGCTTCATCGGCTATGACCCGCGCCCGGCGCAGATCCGCCATGGCGGCAAGGAAGCCGCGCGGGCGGCGAAGGCGATCGCGCAGTCCGTGCGCAGGGCGCCGCGGGTGAGCCTTAGGGTCGTCCGGGCCTAGTGCCCGAGTCCGAAGTTCGCAGTCGACCAGGCGCGTGCGGCTTACGGGCTACGGAGACGGACAGGGCGTTATCGCGCACGCCGATCCACCGGCGGCGAGGGGGTGTGTAACCAGAGCTGCCTGTCAGGCAGCTCTCGTTCCGCACCCCCACCCGCTCCCCGCGCACGGACCCTCAAACCCCCACGATCGACCACCGCGACCCGGGACCACACGTGTGCGGGACACATTTTCAATGCCACGCCCGTAACTGTCGGTATCCCGGCCGGGCGATCCGAGGCTAGAGCTGGTTGTAGGAGTCCTCGGTGGCCCAGCCGCCCGCGGTGGTCGCGGTCACCGAGCAGCCGACGCGGCCGTGAGGGAGGTCGATCGTCTTGCCGGTGTGCTTGAGGTAGGTGCGGGTGGCGTAGTAGATCCCGTCCTTGAAGCGCGGCTTGCCCTCGCGCCACCAGCGGACCTTGAAGCTGGCCTTCGCCGGCTGCCAGGTGCCGATCACACAGCGGCGGGTGGCGCCGGTACGGCGGACGCGGACGCGCTGCGCGGCGTACGGGGCGAAGGGGCCGGTGGAGTCGAGCAGCGCGGTGTGCGTGTCGACGCGCTCTGAGACGTCGGGCAGGCCCTCGCCGCAGTCGCGCCCGTACGTCTCGCCGCCCCAGGTCACGACTCCCGCGACCGCCCAGGCGTCGTTGCGCTGGACCATCACCGGGCTGCCGCTGTCACCCGCGCAGGACTGCGCGTGGTTGGGGGTCGGGTCGAGCGTGCAGAGGTGCTGAGCGGGATGGAAGAGGCGAGCGCCGTAGGCAGACGGGCAATCGCCGCTGACCACCTGGGACGCGCCGAGCGGGACCTTGGATCCGCCCGCGGGGGAGGGACCGGTCCGGCCGGCGCCGATCGTCAGCGTGGCCTCGCCCAGGGTCGGCGCGGGCTGGGCGAGCGGGAGCACCGGGACGTCGGTGATCGGCGTCGTGAGCTGGATCACCGCGATGTCGTCGATCGTTCCCGACGCATGCGGGTCCTGCGGGTCGACGGGGGAAGAGATCTCGCGGTAGGTCGTGGGAAAGCGCGCGCCGCGCCAGGCGTGGCGGACGCCGTTGAGGCGCACGCTGACGCGGTCCGGGTCGGCGCCCTGGACGCAGTGGGCGGCGGTCAGCACGCGGTCCGGCGCGATCAGCGCGCCGCCGCAGATCGGGCCGCGGGTCGTGAGCTGGACGAACCACGGCGCCTCGCCGGCACCGACGGGCGAGCCGTGGAACACGGAGGCGGTGGCGAGCAGCGCGGCGGCGATCATGCTCCAATCCTGGCGTGAATCTCGATGAGTTGACGGAGCGGCTGATGAACGGCGGGTTCGTGGCCGCCGATGAAGAGGCCGCGGAGCTGATGGAGGCCGCCGGTGGCGACGCGGCGGTTCTGGAGGAGCTGGTGGTCCGCCGGGAGACCGGTGAGCCGCTCGCCTGGATCACCGGCAATGTCGCCTTCTGCGGGCTGACGATCCTGGTGCATTCCGACGTGTACGTGCCGCGCTGGCACACCGAGCTGGTCGCCGAGCGCGCCGCGGCCCGGTTGCCGGACGGCGGCGTCGCGATCGACGTCTGCACCGGCTCCGGCGCGGTCGCGGCGACGTTGCTCGCCCGCCGGCCGGGCGCTCGCGTGATCGGTGTCGATCTCGACCACAACGCGGTCGTCAACGCGCGCGCCAACGGCGTCGAGGCCTACGCGGGCGATCTGTTCGCGCCGCTCCCGGGCGATCTCGGGCTCGCCGACGTCATCGTGGGGGTCGTGCCGTACGTCCCGCGCCGCGCGCTTCCGCTGCTACAGCGCGACACGTTCCGCTTCGAGACCGCGCTGGCCTACGACGGCGGGGAGGAGGGGCTCGACATCCTCGTCCGCGTGCTCGAGGAGGCGCCGCGGTACTTGAAGCCCGGCGGTGCACTGGTGCTCGAAGTCGGTGGCGCTCAGGTCGGCGATCTGGATGCGGACATCGCTCGCCTGCCCTACACCGACGTCACCGAGATCACCGACGAGGACGGCGACCTGCGTGGCATCGAGCTGACCTACGGTTGAGTTTCGAGCAGGCGGGTCAGGAGGGCGTGCAGTTGGCGCTGCTCGTCGTCGTTGAGCGGCGCGAATGACTCCGCCAGGACCTGGTCGACGATCGTCGCTCCGGCGTGGAGTCGTTCGCGCCCGGCGTCGGTGAGCTCATGGTGCAGAGCGCGGCCGTGGCCGCCGGCGCGGGTGATGTACCCGCGGGCGATCAGGCGGGCGGCGAGCGTGCCGAACGCCTGGTCGCTCTGGAAGGTGAGCTGGGCGAGCTGGTGCAGCGAGCTGCCGGGATGGTTCTCGATGTGGCGCAGCGCATCCCATTGCACGAGTGAGAGCCCGACCTCGCGCAGCCGCTTGTCCAGCGCGCGGTGGTGGCGCCACTGCAGGCGTTTGACCGCCAATCCGAGTGGCTGGAGCGATTCACTCATGTGGTGACAGCGTATCAACATGTTTATCAACATGTTGATACAGTGTTCGGCATGACGCCTTTCTTGTTGCTCCACGGCGGCGGTGGGCCGGGTTCGGTGGCGGGGTTCGCGGCGCTGCTGCGGGCCGCCGGCCACACCGTCATCGCCCCGGTGCATCCGGGCTTCTCGGGTACGCCGAACCCCGACGCGCTCGCCACCCCTGGCGATCTCGCCGACCATCACCTGCGGATGCTGGACGGCGACGACGTCACCGTCGTCGGGTTCTCGCTCGGCGGGTGGGTGGCGGCCGAGCTGGCCATGCGGGGCGATGAGCGCGTACGCCGGCTCGTGATCGTGGACGGCGTCGGGTTCGCGCTCGAGGGCCATCCCGTCGCCGATGTCACCGCGCTCACGCCGGACGAGCTGGCCGCGCGCAGCTTCCATGACCCGGAGGCGTTCCGGATTGCGCCGTCGCCCGAGATGGCCGCGAACGTGCGCGAGGTCGTCCGCTACGGGGGCGAGATGGCGGACCCGGGCTTGCGCTCGCGGCTGGCCGGCATCGACATCCCGGCGCTCGTCGTCTGGGGCGAGAGCGACGGCGTGGCCGACCCGGTCTACGGCCGCGCGTACGCCGACGCGATCCCCGGCGCGCGCTTCGAGCTGCTCGCCGACGCGGGGCACATGCCGCAGCTCGAGCAGCCTGAGCGGCTCGCGGCGCTCATCACCGCGTTTGCCACTTAAGTCGGAGACCGGTGTGGCCGCCGGGGGGTGGGAGCGCCGCGTGCGAGCGCCGAGACTCGCGGTGTGCTTGAGAACTCTCCCTTCGTCGCCCGGCTCGGCGATGCCACCAAGACCTACGGCCGCGGACCGGGAGCGGTGCACGCGCTCCAGGGCGTGAGCGTCGACTTCACCGCCCACACGTTCACCGCGATCATGGGCCCGTCCGGGTCCGGCAAGAGCACGCTGCTGCAGGTGGCGGCGGGGCTGGAACCGCCGTCGTCGGGGGTCGTCGAGCTCGCCGGCCGCGACCTGTCCGGCCTGAGCGAGACCGCGCTGACCGAGCTGCGCCGCGAGCACGTCGGCTTCGTCTTTCAGAGCTTCAACCTGATGCCGACGCTGACCGTGGCGCAGAACGTCGAGCTGCCGCTGCGGCTGGCGGGGCGGCGCGCGGGGCGCGGGCGGGTCCAGGAGATCGTCGAGCGGGTGGGGTTGGGCGGGCGCATCCGCCACCGGCCGTTCGAGCTCTCCGGCGGCGAGCGCCAGCGGGTCGCGATCGCGCGGGCGCTGATCTGCAAACCGGCCGTCACGTTCGCCGACGAGCCGACCGGCGCCCTGGACACCCACGTCGCCGCGGAGGTCCTCGCACTGCTGCGCGAGTCGGTGCGCGAGGGCGGCCAGACCGTGGTCATGGTCACCCACGACCCGGTCGCCGCCGCCTCGGCCCAGCGCGTCCTGTTCCTGGCCGACGGCCGGCTGGTCGACGAGCTCGTCGCACCGACCGCCGAGCTGGTCGCCGAGACCCTCACCGACCTGGCGGAGCGGGTGCGCGCATGCCCCGTCTGAGACATCGCCGGGCGGCGCTCTTCGCGACGCTGATGGCCGTCGCGCTCGGCGCGCTGATGGCCTCGGCGTGCGCGGGCGTGTTCGAGACCGCGCTGCGCCTGGACGCACCGCCGGTGCGTCTGGCGGGTGCGGACGCGGTGGTCGCGCCCCCGGAGCACGCGACGCTCGCCGCCGGCGAAGGCCGCCCGGCGCAAGAGGTCGCGCTGGTGGAGCGCGGGCACCTGCCGACGGGGACCCTGGAGGCGGTCCGCGCTGTGCCGGGCGTGGCCCGCGCCGAGCTCATCCCCGACCTCGGCGTGATCGCGGTGACGACGAGCGACCCGGCGCCACTGAAGGCCGCCGTAGCGCGCGCCGGAGACGGCGCGGCGGGCGGCGGCGCGGCGGGCGGCGGCGCGGCGGGCGGCGACGGAGTGGCCGCCGCATCTCGGCCGGGCGCCTCTCTCGCCGGTGTCACCGTCCTCATCGGCGATGCTCGCGGCCGGGCCGAGGCGGTCGGGGTCGCCGGGAGCCGGATCAAGCTCGTGCTGTTGTCCAGCATCTTCGGTGGGCTCGCGCTGATCGTGATGGCGATCCTGCTGGCGTCGATCGTCGGGCTCGCGGTCGAGCAGCGGCAGCGCGAGCTGGCGTTGCTGCGCACGATCGGGGCGACGCCGAAGCAGGTGCGCACGGTCGTCGTCCGCGCGACCATGCGCCCGGCCTACCTCGCCGCACTCGCGGGTGCCGCCGTCGGGCCGCTGTTCGCCCGCGCCCTCTTCGCCCGCATCCAGGACGGCGGCGTGGTGCCGGAGGTTCTCGTGCTGCGCCAGGGGCCGCAGGAGATCGTCGTCGGCGCGCTCGCCGCGCTGCTGATCACCCGCGCCGCGGCGGCGCTCGCCGCCCGCAAGGCCGCCCGCGCCTCGCTGTCCGCGACGCTCGGCGAGGCCGAGACCCTGCCGGGGACGATCGCCCCCGTCCGGCTCGCGCTCGCCGCCCTCCTCACGGCCGGAGCCGTGTCGTGCGGCGCCGTCACGCTGTTCATGTCACCCGCGAACGCGGCCGCGACCGGCGGTGGCACCGCGCTCGCAGGCGCACTCGCGTGCGCGCTGGTCGCGCCGCGCCTGATCGAGCGGCTCGCCGGCCGCCTGCGCCCGAAGCGCTTCTCCGGCCAGCTGGCCGTCCTCAACGTCCGCGCCCGCGCCCACCGCAACGCGGCACTCGTCACGCCCGTGATCCTCGTCGCCTCGATCGCGCTCGCCAACGTCTACCAGCAAACGACGCAGGCGAACGCGCTCACCTCGGCCCGCGACCGCGATGTCACATCAGGCGCAGCGGTCACGACCAGCGCGGGCTGGATCGAGCAGCCCGTCGACCGCTCGCACCGGATCGACCCGTGGACGCTGCTCGGCGCCGACCCGCAGGCGCTCAAGGCCAGGGCCAAGCACGGGTCGCTGCAGGACCTGACCGGCAACACGGTCGCGCTGCCACAGGGCCTCGACAGCCGGGTCGGCGACACGATCGGAATGGTCCTCGGCGACGGCGCCCACGTGCGCCTGAAGGTCGTCGCGATCCTCGACGGCTCGAGCCGCAACCGCTCGATCATCCTGCCCGCCGCGCTGCTGCGCGCCCACACGGCCGGACCCGCCCGCCCCGACCCGCCCGAGGTCGACGTGTGGATCACGTTCGCCGTCGTCGGCGTGATCGTCGCCTATGCGGCGCTCTCGCTGATCAACTCGCTCGTCGCGGCACTCACCGGCCGGCGCCGCGAGCTCGCGCTGCTGCACCTGGCCGGTGCCACCACCCGCCAGATCCGGCGGATGCTGGAGGCCGAGGCGCTGATCGTCGGTGGCATCGGCGCTGTGGTCGGCACCGCGGTGGCGATCGCGGGGCTGATCCCGCTCGCCGTCGCCACCGCCGGCTCACCGCTCCCGTCCGGCCCGGTGTGGGTGTTCGTCGCGGTGCTCGCGACGATCGCCGCGCTGGTCCTGCTCCCGACCCTCGTCGTGACCCGCACGACGCTCCGAATCCAGAAGGTGACCGATGTCGAGATGGCATGACGTGCTCCGGATCGCGACCCTCGTGTGGGCCGCGGTGACCCTGATCCACTTCACGATCTGGGCGCTTGCCTGCATTATCAGCGGCGGCCTCCAAAGCCCGTGGTGGCTGTGGATCGGCCTCCCGCCCGGCATGGTGCTGGGCGCCGCGTGGTGGGCCGGCTACCGCGCTTCCTGAACGAGCAGCGCGACCTGGACGCGGTTGTCGACGCCGAGCTTGGCGAGCAGCTGAGAGGCGTGGGACTTCACGGTCCCGAGGCTGATGTGCAGCTCGCTCGCGATCTCGGCGTTGGAGGCGCCGCGGCCGATCGCGTTCGCCACATCGAGCTCGCGCGGCGAGAGCTCGGCCAACCGCGCCCGCGCCGCGACCCGCCGCTCGCCCGCCTCGCCGTCACCCGCGACGATCGCGATCAGCTGGCGGGCGACGCTGGGGGAGAGCATGCCCTCGCCCGCGTGGACGTGCAGGATCGCCTCGACGATCTCCGAGGGCGAGCTGTCCTTGAGCAGGAAGCCGACCGCGCCCGCCTCCAGGCCGCGCACGACGAGCTCGTCGGCGTCGAACGTCGTCAGCACGATCACCGCCGGCGGGTGTGGCTGCGCGCGGACGAGCCGCGTCGCCGCGATGCCGTCCAGGCGCGCCATGCGGATGTCCATGAGCACCACGTCGGGGCGGTGCAGATCCACGGCGGCGAGGACCTCGTCGCCGTCGCCGGCCTCGGCGACGACGTCGATCCGGGGCTCCGGCGCGAGCATCAGCTTCAGCCCGCTGCGCAGGAGCGGGTCGTCGTCGACGAGCAGGACGCGGACGGTCACCACGGCAGAGTGGCACGCAGGACGAACGCGCCATCGGCTCCGGGCCCGTAGTGCAGCGAGCCGCCGGCCAGCGAGACCCGCTCGGCGATGCCCACCAGCCCGGTCCCGGCCCCGGGCAGCACGCGCGCCCCCGCGGTGCCGTAGCTGACGAGCTCGACCACCAGCGGCGGCCCGCCGCCGATCGTCAGCGAGACGCGCTCCTCGCCCGCGTGCTTGCGCGCGTTGGTCAGCCCTTCCTGGACCGTCCGGTAGGCGGTGCGACCGACGGCCTCGGGCACCGAGCCGTCCACCGCGGAGCGGAACTCGACCGCGAGCCCGGCCGAGCGCGACTCCTCGACGAGCGCGGGGATCTCCGCCAGCGTCGGCTGCGGCGGCTCGACGCCGTCGAGCTCCTCGCGCCGCAGCAGCCCGATCACCTGTCGCAGCTCCTCCAAGGCGGCGTGCGCGCTGGTCCGGATCACGCCCGCAGCCTCCGCGTACTCGGGTGGCATGGCAGCGCCGGCGTTCTCCAGCGCGCCCGCGTGCACGCTGAGGATCGAGAGCCGGTGGGCGAGCACGTCGTGCATCTCGCGCGCGATCCGCCGCCGCTCGGCCTCGCGGGCCTCATCCTCCGCCCGCTCACGCAGCCCCCGTACCAGCTCGCGCTGCGCGCGCACGAACAACCCCCACCCGAGCGCGACCGCCGTCAACAACAGGCCGACCACGATCTGCCACCCGTACCCGCGGCCGTGCACGTCCGGGTAGAGCAGCGGGAACACCGGGCTCACGAGCACCGCGAGCGCGGTGAGGAGCGCCACGCGCCGCAGCGGCAGCCGGATCGCGCCGTTGAACAGCGCGGGGAGCGGCGTCATCGCGGCCAGCCCCGACACGGCCGACAGGGGAATCACGATCAGGGCGACCGCCCACGGTCGCGAGCGCCGCCACCACAGCGCGGCCAGTGACACGACGCCGAGCGCGATGTCGAGCACCGCGACCATGCGCGAGTGCTGGTCCCAGGTGGAGGAGAGCACGTACACGCCGGCGCCGACGGCGACGCCGAAGATCAGCAGGTCGACCGCCCAGTCCCGGACGGTACGGCGACCCTCACCCGGTTCGAGCAACCCGCCCGACAGCAGGACCCGCTGCCAGCGCGCGCCACCCATGGACACCAGTCTAAGCCGGGCTCAGCAGGAGTCGGCGACTGCCACGATCTGCGACCAGTCGCCTGCCGCCAGCGCGTCTTCGGCGATCCGGAACTGGATCACGCCGGCGTCGGCGAACTCGAACCCGAGGTCGTCGTCGTCCTCGATCGAGAACAGCAACAGCGTTCCCGTCTCGTCGACCACGCCCTGCGCCCCGGTCATGTGGCCGCCGACCCACTGACCGCCGTCGCCGCGAGGGAGTGCGGCGGTCAGCCTGTCGGACAGCTCCTCGTAGGTCTGGCCTTCGTAGACGTCGAGCCCAACGGCCTCGCGAGCGCCCGACCGCGCTCACGGTCGAGCGTCTCCCGCCGCCGCCACACCTCTTCGAGATCGCCGTCCAGACTCATAAGTGGGCATTCTCATATCAAACCCCGACATTGAGCCGGACGGAGAGCCCGCTCCGCACGGATCCGGAGACCGTGGCCAGTTGGCCCGCGTAGCCGTCGCTGAAGACCATGTCGGTGTCGAGCGAGGTCTGCGCGAGGTTCGCGACGCTCTGCTCGTAGCCGCTGGTCGCGTAGACCGCGTCGCACGTCTGCTTGGGCAGCGCGAGCTGTGAGGTGCGCAGCTTCGCGCCCGCCGACGTCGCCGCGTCGAGGCTCTCGTAGATCTCGAAGTGCATGTGCGGCCAGCGACCGTCGTAGGCGGCCGGGAAGATCGTCTTGAACGTCACCTTGCCGTTCGCGTCGCTCTCCTGGACCCCGCGCAGGTAGTTCTCGTCCGCGACGCTCTGCCCGTAGAGCGAGTACTCGCCGTCGATGGTGCAATGCCACAGGTACACGGCGGCGCCGGCCAGCGGCTTCCCGCCGCCGGCCACGTCGAGCAGGGTCAGCTCGACCGTGGTCGCCACGCCGGCTGCCACACCGGAGGCATCGCCGAAGCTCTTGGTGATGTCACTGCGCACGACGCCGCTCTCGCTCAGGACGTTCGGCCCGTTGGTGCCGTCGCCGGGGAAGGGACCGGCGGTCTCCTCGGGGATCTGGCCGCCGTCGTCGGAGGTGGTTGCGGCCGGCGACGACGAGTTCGAAGCGCCGCACGCCGCCAGCGCCGCAGCGGTCAGCGAGCCGCCGAGCACACCGAGCGCCCTGCGACGGGTGATCAGCTTCGGCAGGTCGAAGGCCAGGCCACGGTCGTGGTCCTCGATGTCGTCGTCGCTCATGCCGTCATCATCGGGCGGGACCCTGGGAGCAGCCTGGGAACTTGCCGGCTCATGCTCAGTTCCTCCACGCGCCGGTACGGTCGCCCGCGATGGGCTGGAAGTTCGCCACACCGCTGCTGGTCGCGTTCGTGGCGCTGGCGAGCAGTGCGCGCCCGGCCTCCGCCGCGTGGCTCGGCGCCTCCGACCTCGCCTCGGCGAACCCGGCCGACAAGCCCGTCGGCGAACCATCGATCGCGATGGCCCGCGACGGAACGGCCTACGCGGCGTTCCAGCACTTCGACGGCACCAACTACCGCGCGGGTGTCGCGGTGCGCGCTCCCGGCGGCGGGTTCGGCCCGGTCCAGGACCTCTCACCCGCCGGGCAGGACGCATTCAGCCCGGTCGTCGCCGTCGACCGCCAGGGCAACGCCACGCTCGCGTGGGAGCAGGGCCCGGCGTTCGTCGTCGAGGCACGCGTGCATCCCGCCGGTGGGGACTGGGGCGCGATGACCCCGCTGTCGGCCGGCCCGATCTTCAACGGCCCGAGCCTCGCCGCGGGCGAGAACGGCGGCGCGGTCGTCGCGTGGACGCGCAACACCGGCGGCTTCGTCCGCGTCGAGGCCGCGATCCGCCCACCGAATGGCACCGGCTTCGGACCCGCCCTGCTCGCCTCGCCCGCGGCGGGAACGGGGATGTGCCAGCCGCCGCACGTCGCGATCGACGCCGCCGGTGACGTCGCCGCGATCTGGACGCGCCGGACCAGCGGCGGCGGCGACTATCACGTGGAGTCGGCGGTGAAGGCCGCGGGGGCGGCGGCGTTCGATACGTTCGAGGCGCGCTCGCCCACGAGCGGCAACTCGGACTGCGACAGCGACGTCCAGATGACGCGCGACGGTCGCGTGACCGCGATGTGGGACTTCACGGCGCTCGGCGGCGCGTCGAACACGTTCTACGCCGACCGCGGCGCCCCCTTCGCCTCCGGCGCGTGGAGCCCGGCGGCGACGCTGGCGCCGGCCTCGACCCGCCCGCTCTTCGCCCTCGACGACGCGGGCAACGCTGCCGCCACATGGCTGTCGTCGGGGCAGATCGTCTCCGCGGTGCGCTCCGGCCTCGGCGGCTTCTCGCCCGGCAAGGCGCTCTCGGGCGCTACCGACCTCAAAGGCCAGGCGGTCGCCGCCGCCCCGAACGGCGACGCGCTCGCGGCCTACGTCGGCATGAGCAACGGCAACGACGCGGTGTTCGGCGCCCGGCGACGCGCGGGCGCGGACTTCGGCGACGTCAGCCCGGTGGCGACCACACCGCCGGGCGGCGCGACCGTCTTCCTCGACTCGCCCGCCGTCGCGCTCGACGATCAGGGCGACGGCTTCGCGGCGTGGGAGCGGGAGGTCTCCGGCCCCAACACGTTCACCGCCCAGGTCGCGGCCTTCGATCCGGTCCCACCGGCGATCACCGCCGCCGACGTCCCCGCCACCGCGACGGCGGGACAGGCGGTCGGCATGTCGGCGGCCGCGACCGACCGCATGTCGGCGCCCGCGCTGCACTTCGACTTCGGCGACGGCTCCGGCGCCGACGGCGGCGCCGTGCAGCACCTCTATGCGGCACCCGGGGCGTACACCGTCACGGTCACCGCGACCGACGCGGCCGGCAACGCCGCCACCGCCGCGCGAGCGATCCAGGTCGCGCCCGCTCCCGCGATCCCCCGCCCGGCTCCGCCGCCGCCCGCCACGCCCGCGGGTCCGCAACCGCTGACGGCCACGACGGCGGCGAGCTGGGACCGCCTGAAGAACGGCCGCACACGCCTGCGCGCGCTCAAGGTCGAAGGCCTGGCCGGTCCCGAGACCGTCCAGCTGGCCTGCGCCACCAAGCGGCTCGGCTGCCGCAAGGCGATGACGCGCAAGGTGACCAAGCACGGCAAGAGCGTGAGCTTCGCCAAGCAGGTCAAGGGCGTGACGCTGCGGCCCAAGGCCGTGCTGACGATCACCGTCACCCGCCCGGATCACGTCGCCCGCGTCTTCACCTACACGATGGTCGCCCATCGCGACCCCAAGAAGGCGACGCGCTGCGTCCCGCCGGGCGTCAAGCGGCCGGTGGCTTGTTAGCTTGATTGGTATGGAACATCGACAGCTCGGACGTTCAGGACTGCGGGTCTCCGCGTTGGGTCTCGGCACGATGGGTTTCGGGGGCGCGGGGAAGTTCGCCAACGTCGGTGAGCTCGACGTGCAGGCCGCGGGCCGCCAGATCGACCTCGCGCTCGACGCGGGCGTCACGTTCGTGGACACCGCCAACGTGTACTCCCAGGGCGCGTCGGAGGAGATCGTCGGCAAGGCGATCAAGGGGCGGCGCAACCGCATCACGCTCGCCACCAAGGTGCGCTTCTCGATGGGCGACGGGCCCAACGACGCGGGGCTCTCCCGCACCCACATCATCAAGGCGTGCGAGGACAGCCTGCGCCGCCTCGGCACGGAGTGGATCGACCTCTACCAGGTCCACGAGTGGGACGGCCAGACGCCGCTCGAGGAGACGCTCAGCGCGCTCGACACGCTCGTCCAGCAGGGCAAGATCCGCTACGCCGGCTGCTCCAACTACGCCGGCTGGCAGATGTCCAAGGGCCTGGGCATCTCCGCCCGCGACGGCTTCCAGCCCTTCGTCTCCAACCAGGTCTACTACTCGCTGCAGGCGCGCGAGGCCGAGTACGAGATCGTCCCCGCCGCGCTGGATCAGGGCGTCGGCCTGCTGATCTGGAGCCCGCTCGCCGGCGGGCTGCTCTCGGGCAAGTACCGCCGTGGCATCGAGGCGCCCGCGGGCTCGCGCCAGCTCACCGAGTGGGACGAACCGCCCGTGCGCGACCAGGAAGGCCTCTACGACATCGTCGAGGCGCTGGTCGAGATCGGCGAGGAGCACAACGTCTCCGCCGCCCAGGTCGCCCTGGCCTGGACGCTCGGACGGCCCGGCGTCAGCTCACTGATCGTCGGCGCCCGCACGGAGGAGCAGCTGGCCGACAACCTCGCCGCGGCGAACCTGGAGCTCGCCACCGGCGAACGCGAGCGCCTCGACGAGCTGAGCGCGCTGCCGCTGCTGTACCCGTTCTGGCACCAGGCCGCATCCGCGTCGGACCGTCTCAGCGAGGCGGACCTGACGCTGCTGGGCCGGCACGTCTAGGACAGGTCCAACACCGGAGTCGGCGAGGAGATCTGGCGCTCCTCGCCGTACGGGACGATCGCCGTCCCGATGGCGAAGAACTCGATCACGTGCGAGCCCCATCCGTGGTTGCGCTCGGTCAGCTGCACGCCGACGATGCCCTCGGCCTTCACCGCCTCGGCCTCGGTCTGCATCCGCTCCATCGCCAGCTCGCGGGCGTCGTAGAGCGCCTGGGTGAAGTTCGGCAGCTCGACGTTCTTGCCCATCTGCTTGAACGACTGGAGCATGCCGCGGTGCGCGACGTGGTAGACGCAGGAGCCCATGACCATGCCGACCGGGCGATGCCCGGTCCGCAGCAGCGTCCAGAAGTCCTGGCCCGAGAGGTCGCTGGTGAACGGGCGGCCGTTGGGCGCCCGGTGCAGCTCGCCCCCGCGGTGGCGGATCGCGGTGCCGATGGCGATGAACTCCGCCATGTCCTGACCCCAGTCGTAGCGGCCGACCTCCAGGCGGACGCCGACGATCCCGTCCGCGCCGAGCTGGTCGGCCTCTTCCTCCATGCGGGTCATGGCCAGCTCGCGCGCCGAGTACATCGCCTCCGAGAGCACCGTCATCTCCTCGCTGACCTTCCACGAGGACTGCTGGAAGCCGATGTGGTAGATCGACGAGCCGACCACCAGCCCGAGCGGGTCGAAGCCCGCCTCCTTGACGAGCAGGAACTCGGCCACGGAGAGGTCGGAGGTGAACAGGCCGCGCTTGTTCTGCTCCAGGCGGCTGCGCCCCGCCTGCGGCACACCCTCCAGAGACGTCGGGTCGTAGTCGCTCATCTGGCTCCTTGCCGCAGGACGAACTGTGGGTCGAGAGGTTGGTGCTCCCCGGAGGGTGCGATCGCCGTGCCGAGGATGTGGAAGGTCACGATCAGGTCCTCGCGCTTGCCGCCGTTGTCGACCTCGCGGATCTCGATGCCGTGGTCGATCGACACGCCGATCAGCCCGCCCGCGCCGAGGTCGTGGGCCTGCGCGCTGGCCCGGCCGAGCGCCTGCTCGCGCGCGGCATAGACGCCCTGAGTGAAGTCGGCGAGCTCCTGATTGGGCTGGTAGCGCTGCCAGCCAGTGGTCGCCTGGCGCGTCTGGCGCCCGGGCACGATGTAGAAGACCGACGTGCTGGCGACGACGCCCACCGGCCGGTAGCCGCCGCGCCGGAGCAGGATGAAGTCCGGGAGCGAGAGGTCGGTCAGCACCGGCGCCCCGGTGTCACCGCGCTCGGGAAGGTGCACCGCGGTGCCACTGACGATGATCTCGATCTCGTCGGAGAGGAACGCGTGGCGGTTGTTGCCGAAGGACACGTCGACGACGGCGTGGCAGCCCGCGAGGCGCGCCTCCTCCTGCAGCCGGCCGAGGGCGAGCGCGCGGGCGTGGTTCCACGCGTCGGTCAGCGGCCGCAGCTCGGTCAGCTGGCCGGCACCGCTCCAGCCCGAGCCCCACGGGTAGTTCTGCCAGCCGACCTTGTAGACCGAGCTGCCCATCACCTGGCAGACCGGACGCACGCCCTCGCGGTGGGTGAGGGCGAAGTCGGAGATCGAGAGCGCGGAGGTGAACGCGGTGTCGCCGCCGGCGAGCTCGCGGATCCGCTGCTCGGCGGCGAGCGGGATGCCGCCCGCCGCGACGCGCGCGATGTCGGCCTGGCGCGCCGGGTCGTCGTCGTCACCGCCGCCCAGGAGCCGGTCGAGGAAGCCCATCTAGTCCACCAGCCGCTCGAGCGCCGCGCGCGCCGCCGCGCTCCCCGCCGCCAGCTCGCGGAGCTGACCCGTCAGCGCGTCCACCCAGGCGTCGAGCTCGAGCGGCTGGCGCTTGATCACGACGCCGCGGACCTCCTGCGCCCGCGAGGCGCTCACGCCGCGCCGTTCGCGCAGCAGGACATAGCGATGGTCGCCGAGGGAGACTTCGATGGACTCGACGACCTTCTCCCGCGACAGCAGACCCTTCGAGCGCCGCCGCACCTCGGTCTCGGCGGGCAGCGCCGCCTCGAGCTTGCGCGCCAGGACCTCGACGAAGACCGAGAGATCCGCGCCGTCAGCGCGCAGTGCTGAGGCGTCGAGATCGAACGAGTCGTCGGCCATACCTCCGGCGAGACTAGCGACGCCCTAGCCCGTGAGGTTCCGATGAGTCAGCGGCGTCGGATCTTGAACCGCTTCACCGCCGGCGTGGCATCGCGGTTGCCGGCGCGATCGCGCGCCTGGACGCGGAACACGTGCGCGCCGGGCTTGAGCTTCTTGTAGGTCTTCGGCGACGTGCACGCCCGCCGTTTCCCCGCGTCGAGCGTGCAGGCGAACGTCGACCCCGGCTCCCCGGAGGCGAACCGGAACGTCGCCTTGCGCTGCGCCTGGCTGATCTGGGCGGCGCGAAGCTTGGTGGCGGGTGGCGTGGTGTCCGCCGCGGGGGGAGCGGGAGTGACCGTGGGCGTCGGCTGCGGGTTCGGGGCCTGGGTCACCGTGGGCGTCGGCTGCGGGCCGGGCCCTTGGGTCACGGTCGGCGTGGGGTAGGCGATGATCTGTGAGAGCCCGAATGAGGCGACCGAGTGCGCCTGGGCGTCGCCGCCGGCGCTGGTGAAGCTCCCGGCCGCGTACAGCTGGCGATCGACGAGCGCCAGGGCAAGGCCGGTGCCGCTCCACGGGCCGTTGCCGGCGCCGTCGGACCCGATCGGATGCCAGGCCGTGCCGTCGAAGAACGCGGCGTTGTCGGCGCGGGCGTCGCCGCCGGCGTTCAGGAACGTGCCCGTGGCGAAGAGGTGCGAGCCGTCGCTGGTCAGCGCGTAGATCGAGGTCGCCGCCGGGAACCACGCCTCGGCGCCGACGGCGCTCCACGCCGACCCGTCCCAGCGCGCGACGTGGTCGGCCTGGGAGATGCCCGCGACGTCGTTCGCGTCCGTCCCGATGTATGCGTCGGTCCCGATGGTGGTGAGGCCGCGGACGAACGTACTGACCGCGCAATCACACGCTCCGCCGCCCGTGCCCATGGCCTGCCAGGTGCCTCCGGCGGGGAGGGCCGCGACGTTGTCGGCCTCCGGGATGTCCTGCAGGTTGGTGAACCCGCCGCCCGCGTAGAGCGTGCCGGCGCTGTCGGCCGCCAGCGCGTACACGGGGCCGGAGAACGGGTGCGCGGGATCGGCGACCGCCGAGCTCGAGGCGCCGTCGGTCAGGTTGCACGCCAGGAGGGAGTCGGCGGACGCGATGCCCGCGGCGTTGAGGAACTCCCCGCCGACGTAGAGCACCTGGCCGACGATCTGCAGGCTGGTCACGTTGCCGGTGAACGCCGGCCCGGCCGCCGTGCAGAACGGCTGCCAGCTCGCGCCGTCCCAGACCGCGAGGAAGTCGGCGTTCGCGTTTCCCCCGGCGTTGACGAAGTTCCCGCCGGCATAGACCTTGCCGCCGTGCACGGCGATCGCGGACACCCGGCCATTGGAGATCTGCGAGCCGGCCGAGCTGACTGCGCTCCAACTGCCGCCGTTCCACTTGGCGATCCGGTCCGCCGCGGGGATGCCACCCGCGTCGGTGAACTCCCCACCGACGTAGAGCACGCCCGCGCTCACCGCCAGCGCGGCGGCGACGAGGTCGAGGGAGTCGCTCCCAGGTGTGCCGCGGTCGCCGAGATGGTCCCAGCCGCCCGGGCCGGAGGCCCACGCCAGGGTCACGGCGCCTCCGATGCCCACGGCCGATGCTGCGAGCAGGCAGGCGAGGCGGCGCGTTCCCATGAGCATGGCGCATTCCTACATCATCTGGAGCGGCCGAAGATCCGCAGGAAGAACAGGAAGATGTTGAGCACGTCGAGGAAGATCCCGGCGGCGAGCGGGATCGCCTCGGCGCTGCCGGCGCGGCGCAGGCGGTTGAAGTCGATCACGACGTAGAGGCCGAAGACCCCGAGGCCGAAGATCGAGTAGATCGTGTAGGCCGCCGGGATGCGGACGAAGATGAGGGCGATCCCCGCGACCAGCAGGCCGATCAACAGCCAGAACGCGATCCTGTAGAGGAAGCTGAGGTCGCGCCGGGTCGCGTACCCACCCGCCCCGAGGACGCCGACGAACAGCGCGGTGGCGCCGAACGCCTGGCGCACCGCCATCGGGTCGGTCTCGGCGTAGTAGTTGACCGTGGTCGACACGCTGGCGCCCGCGAGCAGGCCGAAGGCGAACAGGAGGACGAGCGCGAGGCTGGTGTTCCCGCGCGCGTTGGCGGCGTTGAGCCCGATCAGGCACCCGAACGACAGCAGCCAGGCGATGAACCAGCCCGCCCCGCCGAGATCCCGCGCGAGGTACACGCCGAGCGTCGCGAACAGGACCGTCAGCGCGACGAGGCCCATGACCCGGCCGAACAGCGTGTTGGTGGCGACCCTCGACGGTTGCCCGGCGTATCCGATTGCGCTCATGCGGGCGACGCTAGGGCGCCCGCGGGTGAGCGCGGATCACCCCACTGGTGGGAGCGTCCCGGCCGGCTCGTCGAAATCCTCGCGGACAGCCTCGAAGTAGGAGTTGCAGGCCGAGCACTTCCACTGGGCGGTGATGATCTGGCCGCCCCACTGGGCCACGCGCTCGACGGCGGGCGAGGAGCAGAACGGGCACCTCATGGTGTCCACCGGCGGCGTTCGGGGTCCCAGCCGTCCCAGTCGGACGGATCCGGGAGCGAGATCGAGACGCCCTCGCCGGCCAGGATCGCGGTCAGCCAGTCGCGGATCAGCGCGCGCTGGTGAGCGGCGGTCTGCTTGATCTCGCCCGCCTCCAGCGCCGCCGCGTAGGCGGGGTCGTCGTCGGGACCGAGCCAGCGTGACGCCTCTGCCCAGGTCGCTTCCAACCGCGCGACGAACGCATCCCGCTGATCGCCGCGGCAGAGCCGCTTCGCCCACGCCTCGCCGTGCACGCGATGCGAGCCCTCCTCCTGGAGGATCTTCTTCGCGCGCGCGGCCATCTGCTCGACGCTCGAGCCGACGCAGGCGGCGACGAACGTCGTCAGCACGCCGTCGACCAGCAGGTTGGCGGCGATGAACGCGTTCCAGTCCGGGAGATCGGAATCCAGCAATGCCATCCGGCGGTCGCCGCCGGAGACCTCGTCGGTCTCGGTGCCCAGCGCCTTCAGCACGGGGTAGGTCGAGCGGGCATGGCCGAGCTCGTCCTGCGCCATCGCGGCGGCCGCGACGGCCGACTCCAGAGTCGGTGCCGAGACGGCCCAGTCGGCGTAGCGCCGGCCGAGAGCGGCCTTGTTGTCGGCGAGCGAGCTGACCAGCGAGGCCATCGCGGTCGACGAACTGACGGTGCTCATGGCTTGATGGCCTCCCGGATGGCGGTGCGCGGGACGATGATCATGTGGATCCAGGGCTGCTCGTCATAGATCGAGCGAGCGGAGACGAGCGCGAGGTCCTCGTCTTCCTCGGTGACGGTGCCGACGTGATGCAGCGGCTCCTCGTAGGCCTTGCGCGCGAAGACCTCCCAGACGTTCCCGCGCCCGCTCACGCGACGATCCCCAGGCCGCGCATGGTCTCGCGCGCCTCCTCGCGGATCATCTTGCGCGTCCACACCGGGTCCCACACGATCTCGATGCGGACCTCGTCGACGTCGGGCTCCTGCAGCAGGCGCTCGCGGATGTCGTCCTGGATGAAGTCCATCGCGGGGCAGCCCATGGCGGTGAACGTGAGCTGCACGTCGACCACGCCGTCATCCCAGGCCAGGGCGACGATCAGGCCCATCCCGACGACCGAGATGGGGATCTCAGGGTCTTCCACTTCACGCAGCGCCAGCCAGAGCCGCGCTTCGACGGTCTGCGTCGCCGTCATGACCGGTGACCCTTCTGCAGCTTCGCGACGTAGGTCTCGTTCATCGGCCCGCGGCCCTTCCAGCGGACCATGACCTCTTCCCAGGTGATCTCCTCGCCCCAGGACTTCGCCTCTTCGTCGAAGGCGCGGGGGAACGGCGTGTCGATGACGTAGCGGTCGGTCGCCTCGTCGTAGTGGGCAGGCACCTCGAGCCCCACCTCGTCCATGAACGGCACGACGTGCCCCATCCAGTCCTGGCGCAGCTCGTCGTTGGAGCGGCCCTTGAAGCCGTACTCGAGCTGGATCCCGTGCTTCTTGCGCGCGTCCGGGAGCCCGAACCATTCGAGCGTGAGGATGAACATCCAGTCCAGCGAAGCCTGCAGCCGCTTCTTGTCCTCGGGGTCGGCGGCGAGCTTCTTGACCCACGTGCGCCCGTGGCGCAGATGGAAGGTCTCCTCCTTGTCGACCTTGGCCAGCGCGCGCTTCCACGGGCCGAAGGTCGAGTGCTGGTGCACGTCGCTCAAGAGCACGAACCCGGCCTGGTCGTACAGCGCGTTGGCCAGCACCATCTCGTACCAGGAGTCCAGCGGGACGTCGAAGGCGTAGGGGTACTTGAACGCCTTGGCCTCGCGCTCGTAGATCAGCGCCGTCATGTCGACGCCGAGATCACCCAGCAGGCGGTAGCCGATGTGGGCGTGGGCGAGCTCGTCCTGGATGATCGAGACGGCGGAGCCGAAGTTGTTCAACGCGGGCGCGTGGGCGGCCGCGCGCAGGTACGCGGGCGCGGAGACCAGCTCGGTGTCGGCGGACACGGTGAGGATGCGCCGGATCCCCTTCAGGTACTCCGGCGACATGTGCTGCAGCCCCTCGACCAGCTTGCCGGCGGCGAGATGCGCGCGGACCTCGTCCTCGCTGCGAGGCGCGAGTTCCTCGACGGTGGCGGTCATGCCTCTCCTCACGTGTGACAAAGTATTGACGAGCGCCAGCGTATCGTCTACTCTGGACACCGTCAAGCGCTTGGCGAGGAGAACCTGTGAGCATTGAGACGCTGATCGAGCACGGCCCCTTCATCGCCGGGACGGCGGAACCGCTGTCCGGCGAGCATCGTGAGATCCGCAATCCGGGCACGGGGGATTTGGTGGGCCGCGTCACCGACGCGACGGCGCAGGACGTCGACCGCGCCGTGCAGGCCGCGCGCGAGGCGTTCGAAGGCTGGGCCCGGCTCGGCTACGCCGACCGCGGCAAGGTCATCCACGCGTGCGCGGAGGCCTTCGAAGCGCACGTGGACGAGCTTACGCCGATCCTCGTCGCCGAACAGGGCAAGACGATCCGCGAGGCCAAGATCGAGCTGCACAAGGCGGCCGACACGCTCGAGCACTACGCCGGCCTCTCACGCCAGGTGCGCGGGATCAGCGTCCACAACGTCGACCCCGGGGTCGAGGCGCGCACGCTGCGCCGCCCGCTCGGCGTCGTCGCCGCGATCGTCCCGTGGAACTTCCCGACGACGCTGCTGTGCAACAAGCTCGGCCCCGCGTTCCTCGCGGGCAACACCGTCGTGGCCAAGCCCGCCGACACGACGCCGTTCACCACGTTGCGGCTCGCGGAGATCTTCCACGAGGCCGGCCTGCCCGCGGGGGTGCTCAACGTCGTCCCCGGCGCCGGGGCGGTCGTCGGCGAGGCACTGGTCAAGCACCCCGGTGTCCGCAAGGTCGCCTTCACGGGCTCCACGCCCGTCGGCGAGCGCGTCCACGCGCTCGCGGCGGCGGGCTCCAAGCGCGTGACGCTCGAGCTCGGCGGCAGCGATCCCATGATCATCTGCGACGACGCCGACCTCAAGAAGGCCGCCAGCGCCGCCGCCATGGGCCGCTTCTACAACTGCGGCCAGGCCTGCCTGGCGATCAAGCGCCTGTACGTTTTCGAGTCCGTGGCGGACGAGGTGATCGAGGCCGTCGCGGCCAAGGCCAAGCGCCTGCGGGTGGGCATCGGCTCCGACGCCGACTCCCAGCTCGGGCCGATGCACACGCAACGCCAGCGGGAGATCATGGAGCGCCAGATCGCCGAGTCCGGGGGAGAGATCCTCGCCGGCGGCGGGCGCCCGGAGGGCCTGGACGGCGGCTGGTTCCACGAGCCGACGGTGGTGCTCGAGCCCGGCCGCGACTCGCCGATGGCGCGCGAGGAGGTCTTCGGGCCCGCGCTGCCGATCTGGCGGGTGAAGGACCTCGACGAGGCGATCGAGCTGGCCAACGACTCGCCGTTCGGTCTCGGCTCCTCGCTGTGGACCTCCAGCCTGAACACCGCCGAGCGCGTCGCGGCGGAGCTCGACTGCGGCTACACGTGGATCAACTCGCCGACCAAGGTCTACGACGAGCTGCCGTTCGGCGGCCTGAAGGCCTCCGGCTACGGCAAGGAGCACGGCTCCGAGGCGCTGGACTACTACACGGACACCAAGTCGGTCGTCGTCAAGCGCGCGCTGTAGCGTTGGCCCGTGGAGGTTCTCTGGACGCCGCCTGAGGGAGAGCGCGCCGGGTTCGAGATGGGGCGCTTCGCCGATCGCTGCGGCTTCGGCACCTACGAGGAGCTGCAGCGCTGGTCGGTCGAGGACCTCGAAGGGTTCTGGCAGGCGCTCGTGGACTTCTACGGCGTCCGCTTCCACACGCCGCCGACCGCGGTGCTCGGCGCTCGCGAGATGCCGGGGGCGCAGTGGTTCCCGGGCGCGACGCTCAACTACGCGGAGCACATGCTCCGCGAGCGCGAGGGCGTTGCCGTCGTCGCACGCAGCGCCCAGCGCGGCGCGTCCGAGTTGACGTGGGGTGAGCTGCGCGAGCGCGTGGCGAGCACCCGCGCGGGCCTGCAACGCCTCGGCGTGACCAAGGGCGACCGCGTCGTCGCCTACCTGCCGAACATCCCCGAGACGCTGATCGCGTTCCTGGCGACCGCCGGCCTGGGCGCGATCTGGGCCAGCGTCTCACCGGAGTTCGGCCCCCGCAGCGTGGTCGACCGCTTCGCGCAGATCGAGCCGAAGGTGCTGCTGGCGGTCGACGGCTATCTCCACCGCGGGCGCTGGATCGACCGCAGCGCGGAGCTGCAAGCGATCCGCGACGGGCTGCCGACGCTCGAGCACGTCCTGACCGAACTGCCGTCCGCGCCGGGTGAGCTCGCGTTTGAGCTCGTGCCGTTCGACCACCCGCTCTACGTGCTCTTCTCGTCCGGCACGACCGGCCTGCCGAAGGCGATCGTCCACGGCCACGGCGGCATCCTGCTCGAGCACCTCAAGAACCTCGGGCTGGGCTGGGATCTCAAGCCCGGCGGGCGCATCCTGTGGTTCTCGACCACCGCCTGGATGATGTGGAACGCGCTCGTTTCCGGCCTGCTGCTGGGCAGCTCGATCGTGCTGATGGACGGCGACCTCGGGCGCCAATGGGAGATCGCCCAGGAGACCCAGCCGACGCTGATGGGCATCAGCCCCGCGTACCTGATGGCCTGCCGCAAGGCAGGCTTCAAAGTGCCGGACATCCCGAGCATCCGCGTGGTCGCCACCGCCGGCTCACCGCTCCCGCCCGAGGGCTATGACTGGATCTACGAGCAACTCGGCCCCGACGTGCTGCTGATCAACGGCAGCGGCGGGACCGACGTGTGCAGCGCGATCGTCTCCGGCGGCCCGCTGCTGCCGGTCTACCGCGGCGAGATCTCCGGCCGCTGCCTCGGCGTCGACACCGCCGCGTTCGACCTCGACGGAAACGAGGTCGTGGGCGAGCTGGGCGAGCTGGTGATCCGGCAGCCGATGCCGTCGATGCCGGTCGGGCTCTGGGGCGACGAGAGCGGCGAGCGCTACCGCGCCGCCTACTTCGACACCTACCCGGGCGTCTGGCGACAGGGCGACTGGGTGCGCTTCAGCCCAGAAGGCACCTGTGTCATCACCGGCCGCTCCGACGCGACGCTCAACCGCGGCGGTGTCCGCATGGGGACGAGCGAGCTCTACGCGGTCGTCGAGGAGTTCTCAGAGGTGTCCGACAGCCTGGTCGTGCACCTCGAGGACGACGCGGGCGGCCCCGGTGAGCTGCTGCTGTTCGTCGTCGCCGAGCTCGACGACGGCCTGCGGAACCGCATCGCACAGGCGTTGCGCACCGAACTGTCGTTCCGTCACGTGCCGGACACGATCGCCGCCGTCCCGGCGATCCCGCGCACGCTGACCGGCAAGAAGCTCGAAGCCCCCGTGAAGCGCATCCTGCGCGGCGCGGCGGCCGATTCGGTAGCCAGCCGCGGCGCGTTGCTGGACCCAGGCGCTATTGATGCCTTTGTGCAGTTCAGTGAGGGGAACAGGAGGAGAACATGACGGTCGTAAAGCCACGGTTGGCTGCACCGAGCATCGTCAGTGAGGACTTGCCCGACGGGAGCCGCATCCTGCGGTCGGGGACCCCGTTGGAGCCCTATGAGGCCAGTCTCGGCGTCCTGCTGCGGCGGTGGGCGGCCGAACGTCCCGACCAGGTCTTCCTGGCCGAGCGTGACGGCGACGGGGAGTGGGTCAAGCTCACCTGGGGCGAGGCGAACCGCAAGGCGACTTCGATCGCGCAGGCGCTGCTGGACCGCAACCTCGGGCCCGAGCGGCCGCTGATGATCCTGTCGGGCAACGCGATCGATCACGCGCTGATGACGCTCGGCGGCTTCCTCGCGGGTGTGACCGTCGTCCCGGTCTCACCCGCCTACTCGCTGATGAGCCAGGACTACGGCAAGGTCAAGCACATCGCCGCGCTGGTCAAGCCCGGGCTCGTCTACGCCGCGGACGCCGCGCCGTTCGGCGGCGTGCTGAGCACCGTCGACTTCGGCGGCGCCGAGATCGTCCTCTCCAAGGGCACCGGCGCGACGTCGTTCCTCGACCTCGCCGACACGCCCGCGACGGCCGAGGTGGACGCCGCGCTCGCCGCGATCGGCCCGGACAGCCTCGCCAAGGTCCTCTTCACCTCGGGTTCGACGGCGATGCCCAAGGGCGTCCTGAACACCCACGGGATGCTGGTCGCCAACCAGCAGAGCCTCGCCCAGATCTGGCCGTTCACCGAGGACACGCCGCCGGTGCTCGTCGACTGGCTGCCGTGGAACCACACCTTCGGCGGCAACCACAACTTCAACCTGATCCTCAAGCGCGGCGGCACGCTGTACATCAACGCCGGCCGGCCCGCGCCGCCGCTGATCCCGATCACGGTGCGCAACCTGACCGACATCGCGCCGACGATCTACTTCGACGTGCCCGCGGGCTACGGCGCGCTGCTGCCGTTCCTGGAGCGCGACGCCGACCTGCGCGCCCGCTTCTTCGAGCGGCTGGAGCTGATCTTCTACGCCGCCGCCGCGCTGCCGCAGGATCTGTGGACGCGGCTGGAGAACGTCGCGCGCTCCGAGCGCGGCGAGCCGGTGATGATGACCTCCTCCTGGGGGCTGACGGAGACGTCGCCGCTCGCCACGGCCGCGCACTTCCCGATCGACCGCGCGGGGGTGATCGGCGTGCCGGTGCCGGGCGTCGAGATCAAGCTCACGCCCGTCGAGGGCAAGCTCGAGATGCGGGTGAAGGGCCCGAACGTCACCCGTGGGTACCTCGGCCAGGCCGAGACGACCGCGAAGGCCTTCGACGAGGACGGCTGGTATCGCACGGGGGACGCGGGCAAGCTCGAGGACCCCGACGATCCCAACCAGGGCCTCGTGTTCGACGGCCGCGTGGTCGAGGACTTCAAGCTGATGACGGGGACGTTCGTGTCCGTCGGCAACCTGCGCATCGCGGCGCTGGCCGCGGCCTCGCCGTTGCTGATGGACGCCGTCGTCTGCGGCCACGATCGTGACTACGTGGCGCTGCTGGCCTGGCCGCAGCTCGCCGCGGCGCGCGAGCTCGCGGGTGCGCCGGACGCCACGCCCGAGGAGCTCGTGCGCTCGCCCAGGTTGGCGGAGTTCCTGCGCGAGCGCTTCATCGCCTACAACCGTTCCAACCCCGCTTCCTCGACGCGGGTGGAGCGCGTGATCCTGCTCGCCGAGCCGCCCTCGCTCGACGCCAACGAGATCACCGACAAGGGCTACGTCAACCAGCGGGCGGCGCTGGAGCGCCGTGCGGTTTCCGTGGCGGCGCTGTTCGCGATGGAGCCCGGGGAAGAGGTCGTGATTTGCCGGTAGCGCACTCATGGGCGACCTCGACGGATTCTGGCGGGCCCCGCCCGCCTCTGCCGGGCCCCGGCAGGCGCACACGTACAACCAGTATGCAAACGCCTGCCGGGTACCGGCAGAGACGACCGTTGCATTCGCCAGCGATCCGCCGATCTCGCCCATGAGCACGCCCGGGATGCCGCCCACCGGCGATGAGGTCGTCGCCGAGGACGCCTGCCTCGACGGCGTCCTCGGGTTCGAGGTGGTGTCGATCGGCGAGGAGGAGGCGGTGGCGCGCTTCCCGATCGCCGACCGCGTCCGGCAGCGGTTCGGGCTCGTTCACGGTGGCGCGTACGCGGCGCTGGCGGAGATGCTCGCCACCGAGGCGACGGTCGCGCAGGTGCACGCCGACGGCTTCGCGGCGATGGGCATGTCCAACGACACGAGCTTCCTCAAGGGCGCGCGGGGCGGGTGGATCACGGCGCGGGCGCGGGTTCGCCACCGCGGCCGCACGACGTGGGTGTGGGAGGTCGACCACACCGACGACGAGGATCGCTTGGTCGCGATCTCACGTGTGACGATTGCGGTACGGTCGCAACAGAAATGAAGTTCGAGAACGCATACATCCCACTGCGGGCCGCCTGGTCGTCGCCGTTCGTCCGCTGGCAGGGTCCCGCGGCCGACGTCTCAAGCCTCGACGTCGCCGCGCAGGTGACCGCGCGGGCGCTGGACGAGCGGGGCGGCTTCGAGATCGACGAGCTCGTCCTCGGGCTCACGGTGCCGCAGAAGGAGTCCTTCTACGGCGCGCCGACGCTCGCCGCCCGCCTCGGCCTCGGCGCCGTGTCCGGGCCGCTGATCATGCAGGCGTGCGCGACCTCGGTCGCCGCCGTCCACGCCGCCGCGGCGGGTGGGACGGGCACGAGGCTCGTCGTCCTCACCGACCGCACGAGCAACGGGCCGCACATGGTCTACCCGAGCAGCGGCGGCCCCGGCGGCACGCCGCAGAGCGAGAACTGGGTGCTGGACTCCTTCGGCTGTGATCCCAACACCGGCGAGGGGATGCTCGCCACCGCCGAGCGGGTCGCTTCCCGGGGCGGCTTCAGCAAGGCCGAGGTCGACGCCGTCACCGCGCGTCGCTGGGAGCAGTACGAGGCGTCGCTGCACGGCTTCCAGGAGCGCTGGATGGTGCCGATCACCGTCGGCTCCAAGCGCAAGCCGACCGAGATCGACGCCGACTGGGGCATCCGCCCCGCGCCGCTGGACGCGCTGGAGGGCCTGAAGGCCGTCACCGACGGCGGCGTCGTCTCCTTCGGCTCGCAGACCCACCCGGCCGACGGCTGCGCGGGCCTGATCGTGACCTCCGAGCCGGCCGAGGTGCGGATCCTCGCCAGCGGCTTCGCCCGCGTGGGCAAGGGCGAGATGCCCAAGGCGCCGGTCCCGGCGGCTTCGGCGGCGCTGCACGACGCCGGCCTGTCGCTCTCCGACATCGACATCATCAAGACCCACAACCCGTTCGCGGTCAACGACCTCTGGTTCGCGCGCGAGACCGGCGCCGACGTCGACGCGATGAACCCGTTCGGCTGCAGCCTGATCTACGGCCACCCGCAGGGCCCGACCGGCGCCCGCGGGATCGTCGAGCTGATCTGGGCACTGCACGACCGCGGCGGCGGACGCGGCCTCTTCACCGGCTGCGCCGCCGGCGACACCGGCGCCGCGCTGGTCATCCAAGTCGGCTGACGCCGGCTTCAAGCCGGCCGACGCCGTCTTGCATACCGCATGCATACCGGGGTCTGACCCCGGTATGCATGCGGTATGCATCGCGTATACCGGGGACTGTCCCCGGTATACGACTGGTATGCATGACGTCAGTCGCGGGCTTCGAGCAGGGCTTGTTGCAGGGCCGCGAAGAGGCGGCGGGTGCCGGCGATCTCCTCGCGCTCGGCGCCCGTGCGCACCAGCGTGCGCACGCACACCTGCCCGAAGCGCTCCAGGAACGCGTGGCGCTCGAGCAGGCTGGCGGCGTGGCCCTGGGCGCGCAGCATCAGCGAGGTGGTGCTCTGCAGCGCGAGCACGTAGACGCCGCCCTCGCAGCTGGCACCGAGGTCGGTCATCCAGTCGAGCAGGTGATCGACCGCGCCGTCTGAGGCGAACCAGCCGGGCGGGCCTTCGCGGTAGATCGCCGCCGCGGCCGCCGCGGCCAGTTGGCGGCCGTGGGCGCGGAGGTTCTCGGCCAGGATCGGGAGCGGCGAGGCGGGCGGCTCGACCGGGCGGACCGTCGGGCGCACGCCGTTCTCGGCCGCGAGGCGGCGGACGGCGGCGAGCGAGAAGCGGCGGTGCCCGCCGGTGGTGCGGACGCTCGGAATCCGGCCCTCGTCGGCCCAGCGGCGTAGCCGGCTGGGGGAGATCGCCAGCGTCGCGGCGGCGGCCTGGAGCGTGATCTGCTTGTCCTCCGGCAACGGCGCCGGCTGCTCCTCCGGCGGCGACGGGTACCGCGCGCGGATTGCGATGGCCTCGTCGAGCGCGGCCAGGAACGTGTCGACGACCCGTGGGTCCAAGTGATGGCCGCGCTCGGCCTTAAGGACCTCGACCGCGCCCTCGATCGTCCCGGCGCCGCGGTAGTTGCGGTCGGTGGTCAGGGCGTCGAAGGTGTCCGCCACCGCGGCGATCCGCCCCGTGATCGGGATCTCCTCGCCGGCGAGGCCACGCGGGTACCCGGCGCCGTCGAAGCGCTCGTGGTGGGTGAGCGCGATCTCGGCGGCGGTGTCCAGCAGCACGACGCCGGAGCCCGCGAGCATCGCGTGCCCGAGCGCCGGGTGGCCCTCGAGCTCCCGCCGCTCGCTCGGCGTGAGCGGGCCGGGCTTGCCGGTGACGGCGTGCGAGACGGCGGCCATCCCGACGTCGTGGAGCCGGCTGGCGATGCGAATCAGGTCCGCGTCGAGGCCTAGACGCTCAGCCATGAGCGCGCAGTAGCAGCTCATCCGCTGCAGGTGGGAGCCGATCTCCATACTCCGCGGAGCCTCAGCCACGAACCTACTCCACGCGATCGAGCGCTGTGCCGCCAACTAGTCCATACGCGCGGGCGACCTGCGCGAGTGCCGCGCGGCCGGTGACGTGGAGCTTGGATTGGATGCGCGCGCGGTGCCATTCGACGGTGCGCACGCTGAGGTGGACCTGCTCGGCGATCTCGCGGTTGGTGTGCCCGAGCGCGAGCAGCGCGAGCACCTCGCGCTCGCGGCGGCTGAGCCGGTCGGGCGCGGGAAGGTCCGCGTCGGCCGGGTCCGGCGGCGGGGCCATCGTCACCGACTCGTCCAGGCCGAGGGCGATCACATCCGCGACGGTCTGGATCAAGCGCAGCTCGGCGGGCGCGAACGGGCGCGAGTCGCCGCGCCGCAGCACCTCGACCTGCCCGAGGATCCGTCCGCGCGCCCGCATCGGAGCCATGAACTCGGCGCCCAGCCCAAACCTCTCAACGTACGCCGAAACTTCACGCCGCGTTCCGGCGGGGTGACGCTGTCCCAGCAGGGGTGAGAGCAGGGCGGCCGCTTCGGAGCAGGCATCCGAGATCGCGACCGGGGTGAGGTTGCGCCCACTCAGCAGCGACACGATGCAGGCGTCACCGACGATCGCGGAGATCCGCTCTGCGCCGACGTTTGCGAGCGTTCCGGCGGGGACGGCATCCGACGCGACCGCGTCGAGGAGGCCGGTGATGAGCGCGCCGTGATCGGGCTCCGGAGAGAAGCCCTTGGCGCTGACGAGTTCTTCGATCAAGTGCGGCAGTTACTGAGGCATGACAACGTGCTCACAGGATCAGTAGCGGATTCCGACTAACCCAACAAGCATCGGCAAAATTGCTAACCACTGTAAATTTGCCTTCAAATGTGCTCACCGGGTAGCGTGGGAGCCAGTGGAAACCACTGGACTTAGGGAGCGCAAGAAGGAGCGGACTCGAGCGACGATCGCGCGGGTGGCCCTCGAGCTCTTCGCCCGCGATGGCTTTGCGGCGACGACGCTGGCCGCGATCGCCGAGGGTGCCGAGGTCTCCCCGCGGACCGTTTCCACGTACTTCCCCAGCAAGGAAGGGATCGTATTCGCGGCCTATGAGGATGCGATCGCGCGCCTCGTCACCCGCCTCGCCGCCCGCGAACCTGGCGCGTGTGTGGTCGCCACCGTGGGCGACTGGGCGCGGGTCGAGGCGTCGCTGCAGGACCCGGTCTCCAGTGCAACGGTCCGGGCGCGGGTGACCGATGGGCCGGACTTCGCCCGGCTGCGGCAGGCCGCCATCGCCCGCGACCCGGATCTGTGGGCGCTGGAGCGCGGCCATGTGCGCCCGCTGACCGACGCCGTGGCCACGGCGTTCGCCGAGGAGTTCGCCATCCCGGCGGACTCGTTGGCCGTCCGGCTCGCCGCCGAGACGACCACCGTGGCGCTGCTGGAGGCCAACGCGCGCGCCGCGAGGGGTGATTCGCCGTTCAACGCGCTGTTGGACGACGTGCTGGCCTTCGTTCGCGGCGGAGTCGCCGCGCTCAGGAAATGATTTGACCATTGGGCTGGCGTAGGATGGGCGCCAGATGTCCGCCTCAGAGGTCCCGAGCCCGCGCTTCGCACCCGCCAGCGTCGATGCGAGTCACCAGATCGCGCTCGAGATCCGGCGCTATCTCGAACGCGAGGGGCTTCAGCCCGGCGACCGGATCGGCACCGAGCAGGAACTCGCGACGGAGTTCGGCGTCTCGCGGCCGACGCTTCGGGAAGGCCTGCGGCTCCTCGCCTCCTCGCACCTGATCCGCGTCGGCCGGGGGCGCGCCGGCGGCATCTTCGTCGCGCGCACGCCCAGCGAGGGGATGAGCCGCAACGTCACCGAGTCGATCTCGATGATGCTCGCGACCGAGACCGTGTCACTCAGCGAGCTGCTGGACGCGCGCATGTTCCTCGAGGTCCCGCTCGCCGGCCTCGCGGCGGCCAACGCGACCGAGGAGACGGCCGCGGCACTGCAGGGCGCGATCGACGAGGCGGCCGACCACATGCCGGGCACCCCGGCGTTCAACGAGGCGGACAAGCGCTTTCACCAGATCCTCGCCAAGGCCGCCGGCAACGAGCTGCTGCTCGCCTTCACCGGGTGGATCCTCGACGTCCTGCAGCCGCATCTGATCGAGAAGATCTCCCCGCGGGTCGACGGCGCCGAGATCCTGCGCCAGCACCGCGACATCCAGCGCGCCGTGCGCCGGCGCCAGTCGGCGGGGGCGGAGAAGGCGATGCGCGCCCACATCGCCTATCTCCAGCAGACGCTTTCAGACTAAGGGCGCTCGAAGGCGGCGTCGAACGCCACCGTGGAGGGCGAGAAGTCGGTCGAGCGCACGAACGCCAGCGCGTCCGGCGCGCCCCAGTCGCGGTCCATGCCGGAGTCCTCCCACTCGATCGAGAGCGGACCCTGGTACCCGATCCGGTTCAGGGCGCGGAAGAGCTCCTCGAAGTCGACATCGCCGTGCCCGGGGGACACGAAGTCCCAGCCGCGCGCCTCTTCGCCGAAGTTCAGGTGCGAGCCGAGGATCGACCGGCGCCCGTCCAGGCGCTTGATCGAGTCCTTGACGTGCACGTGGTAGATGCGGTCGGCGAACTCGGTGACGAACGCGGCGCTGTCGAGGAACTGGTGCTCGAAGTGCGACGGGTCGAAGTTGATGCCGAAACCTTCGCGGTGGTCCAGCGCGGCGAGCGTCTTGCGCGTCGTGACGAAGTCGTAGGCGATCTCGGTGGGGTGGACCTCGAGCGCGAACTTCACGCCCTCGGCGTCGAACACGTCGATGATCGGCGAGAAGCGCTCGGCGAACTCCTCGTAGCCGCGCTCGATCTCCTCGAAGTCGTTGGGCGGGAACGAGTAGAGCATGTGCCAGGTGGGCGAGCCGGTGAAGCCGGTGACCGTGGTCACGCCGAAGCGGGCCGCGGCGCGCGCGGTGTCCTTGAGCTTCTCGGCGGCGCGCTGCCGGACGCCCTCGGGATCGCCGTCACCCCAGACGTCGGGCGGGACGACGCCCTGGTGGCGCGAGTCGATGCGATCGCAGACCGCCTGGCCCACGAGGTGGTTGCCGATCGTCCAGACGTTCAGTCCGTGGCTCTCGAGCAGCTCGCGCCGCTCGCGGCAGTAGTTGGCGTCGGTCAGCGCGGCGTCGACGTCGAAGTGGTCGCCCCAGCAGGCGAGCTCGAGGCCGTCGAAGCCCCAGGCGCCGGCCTTCTCGGCGAGCTCGGTGAGCGGTAGGTCGGCCCACTGGCCGGTGAACAGAGTGACGGGTCGTGCCATAGAGGGGCGAAGCATATGATCCGGCCATGCGGATCGCGATCGCGGGTGGAGGCCCGGGTGGGCTGTACCTCTCGATCCTGCTCAAGCGCCTGGACCCGGCGCACGACGTGGTCGTCCACGAGCGCAACGCGCCGGACGACACGTTTGGCTTCGGCGTGGTGTTCAGCGACGAGACGCTTGCCGCCTTCGAGGCCGCCGATCCCGAGTCCTACGCGGAGATCACGCGGCGGTTCGTGCGCTGGAGCGAGATCGACGTCCACTACCGCGGCGAGGTCATCACCAGCGGCGGCCACGGCTTCTCGGCGCTGGGTCGCAAGCAGCTGCTGCACATCCTGCAGACGCGGGCGGCCGAGCTGGGGGTGGACCTGCGGTTCCGGTCGGAGGTGACCGCTTTGGACGGGGACCTGGTGGTCGCCGCCGACGGCGTCAACAGCACGCTGCGCTCAGGCGCCTTCGGCACCACGCTCGACCGGCGCCGCGCGACCTACGCGTGGTTCGGCTCGCCGCACGTGTTCGAGGCGTTCACGTTCCTGATCGCCGAGACCCCGCGCGGCGTCGTGCAGGTCCACGCCTATCCCTACAGCGACGCGATGAGCACCTTCATCGTCGAGTCGACCACCGCGACGGGGCTCGACAAGGCGGCGTGCGAGGCGCTCTTCGGCTACGAGCTGGTCGAGAACCGCACCCGCTGGATCAACTTCGTCACCGTCCGCAACGAGCGTTGGCGCGACGGGAACGTCGTGCTGCTCGGCGACGCGGCGCACACCGCGCACTTCTCGATCGGCTCCGGGACCAAGCTGGCCATGGAGGACGCGATCTCGCTCGCCTGGGCGGTCCGCAACGGCGACATCGACGCCTACGAGGCCGAGCGCCGCCCGATCGTCGAGAGCACGCAGCGCGCCGCGCAGGGGTCGCTGGAGTGGTTCGAAGGCATCGGGCGCTACACGAAGCAGGACCCGCGCACGTTCGCGTTCAACCTGCTCACGCGCTCGCGCCGCATCACCCACGGCGAGCTGCGGATGCGCGACCCGGACTTCGTGGCGTCCCTGGGCGACGCGGTGCCGATGTTCACGCCGTTCCGCCTGCGCGGATTGGAGCTGGCCAACCGCGTCGTCGTCTCGCCGATGGACATGTACAGCTCCGTCGACGGCACGCCGGGCGACTTCCACCTGGTGCACCTCGGCGCGCGGGCGATCGGCGGCGCCGGGCTGGTGATGACCGAGATGATCTGCACGAGCGCCGACGGGCGGATCACGCCCGGGTGCGGCGGGCTCTATGCGGATGAGCACGTGGGCGCGTGGCGCCGGATCGTCGAGTTCGTGCACGAGCACTCGCGCGCCGCGATCGGGTGCCAGCTCGGGCACGCGGGTCGCAAGGGGTCGACACAGGTGTTGTGGGAGGGCGAGGATCAGCCGCTGCCCGAGGGCAACTGGCCGCTGATCGCCCCGTCGCCGCTGCCGTACCTGCCCGGTGTGAGTCAGGTCCCGCGCGAGATGACCCGCGCGGACCTGGATGCGGTCCGCGAGGACTTCGTGCGCGCGACCCGGCGGGCGGACGCGGCCGGCTTCGACCTGCTCGAGATCCACATGGCGCACGGGTACCTGCTGAGCGAGTTCCTCTCTCCGCTCACCAATGTGCGCTCCGACGAGTACGGGACCGATCGCGCGAAGTTCCCGCTCGAGGTGTTCGCGGCGTGCCGTGCCGTCTGGCCGGCCGAGAAGCCGATGAGCGCGCGGATCAGCGCCACCGATTGGGTGGATGGCGGCTTCGACGGCGACGACGCGGTCGCGTTCGCGCGGCGGCTGGTGGAGGCGGGCTGTGACATCGTCGACGTCTCGACCGGCCAGGTCTCGCCCGACCAGCAGCCCGCGTACGGCCGCTCCTACCAGACGCCGTACGCCGACCGGATCCGCCACGAGGCGGGCATCCCGGTGATCGCCGTCGGCGCGATCTCCAGCTACGACGACGTGAACACGATCATCCTCGCGGGCCGCGCCGACCTCTGCGCACTCGCTCGCCCGCATCTGTGGGATCCGCACTGGACCCTGCACGCCGCCGCCGAACAGGGAGTCGACATGCACTGGATCCCGCAGTACCGGTCAGGGTCGCGCGCGCCGAACACCGGCAAGGACGTGCGCCGGATGCCGCTGCGCCGCTTCGACGAGGTACCCGCGTGAAGGTCGTGATCACCGGCGGCAAGCGCGGGATCGGCACGTCGATCACGGCGCACTTCGAGGCGCTCGGCCATGACGTCGTCCCGCTCGCCAGCGCGGATCTCGACGTGACCGACGAGGCCGCGGTCGCGCGCGTCTTCGGCGAGCTCGGCCCGGTCGACGTGCTGGTCAACAACGCCGGCGTCTCCTCCAGCGCGCCGCTGAAGCGCACGACGCTCGACGAGTGGCACCGCCAGCTGGACGTCAACGCCACCGGCGCGTTCCTGTGCACGCGCGCGGTGCTCGAGGGCATGCGCTCGCGGGACTTCGGCCGGATCGTCACGGTCGCGTCGCTCGCCAGCCACGTCGGCTCGCGCTACACGTCGGGCTACACCGCCTCCAAGCACGCGGTCATGGGGTTCATGCGCTCGGTCGCGGCGGAGGTCGCCGGCACGGGCGTGACCGCCAACTCGGTCTGTCCGGCGTACGTCCGCAGCGACATGACCGACGCCACGATCGCGAACATCGAGGCACGCACCGGGCGCGCAAACGGGGAGGAGGCGCTGGCGAAGATGGCCGCGCTGGGGCGGCTGATCGAGCCCGAGGAGGTGGCGTTCGCGGTCGCGTTCTTCGCCGCACCGGAGGCGGGTGCGATCAACGGCCAGTCGCTGATCATGGACGGCGGCGGGATCCAGCAATGATCACGGCCGAGCACTTCGCGTGGGAGCTGCGCGACGGCGTCGGGCACGTGACCCTGACCGGCGCGGAGCGCAAGAACCCGCTGACGTTCGAGTCCTACGCCGAGCTGCGCGACACGTTCCGAGCCTTGTCCTACGAGGACGATGTCAAGGTGATCGTCATCTCCGGGTCCGAGGGCAACTTCTGCTCCGGCGGCGACGTGCGCGACATCATCGGCCCGCTGACCGAGATGGACATGCGTGGCCTGCTGCGCTTCACCCGCATGACCGGTGACCTGGTGAAGGCGATCCGCTCGTGTCCCCAGCCCGTGATCTCGGCGATCGACGGCGTCTGCGTGGGGGCGGGGGCGATGATCGCCACGGCCTCCGACATGCGGCTCGGCACGCCGCGGGCGAAGATCGCGTTTCTGTTCACGCGCGTGGGCCTCGCGGGATGTGACATGGGCGCGTGCGCGATGCTGCCGCGGATCATCGGTCAGGGCCGCGCCGCCGAGCTGCTCTACATGGGGCGCTCGATGGGCGCCGAGGAGGCCGAGCGCTGGGGCTTCCTCAATCGCCTGGCCGACCCGGTGGAGGAGGCGGCGTTCGACCTGGCGGCGCAGCTCGCGTCCGGGCCGACCTTCGCGCACTCGATGACCAAGACGATGCTCGACCAGGAGTGGGACATGTCACTCCCGGCCGCGATCGAGGCCGAGGCGCAGGCACAGGCGATCTGCATGCAGACGCAGGACTTCGAGCGCGCCTACCACGCGTTCCTGGCGAAGGAGAGGCCGGTCTTCGAAGGTGATTGAGTGGCCGTTCTTCGAGGAGCGCCACCGCGAGTTCGCGGCGTTCGCCGCCGCGCACCTGCCGGACGCGGTCGAGGAGGACCTGGACGCGCGCTGCCGCGGGTTCGTGCGTTCGCTGGCACGGGACGGCTGGCTCTCGCACGCGGTGGGCCCGGCATTGGACGTGCGCACGTTGTGTCTCGCGCGCGAGACCCTCGCCCGCTACGACGGACTGGCGGACTTCGCGTTCGCGATGCAGGGGCTCGGTTCCGGCCCGATCTCGCTGTTCGGCACGGACGACCAGCGGGCGCGCTACCTGCCCGCGGTCGCGCGCGGGGAGAAGATCGCGGCGTTCGCCTTGTCGGAGCCGGACGCCGGCTCCGACGTGGCGGCGATGACGACGACGGCGTCGGGCGGCCGGCTCACCGGGACGAAGACGTGGATCTCCAACGGCGGGATCGCGGACTTCTACACCGTGTTCGCACGGGGTGAGGCCGGGATCAGCGCGTTCATCGTCGAGGCGTCGGAGGTGGAGATCGCCGAGCGCATCGATGTCATCGCGCCGCACCCGCTGGCGACGCTCGTCTTCGACGACACGCCGGCGGAGCCACTCGGCCCGCCCGGGGCGGGGATGAAGGTGGCGCTGTCGACGTTGGACGTCTTCCGCTCCACGGTCGGCGCGGCCGCTCTGGGCTTTGCGCGGCGGGCGCTGGACGAGTCGCTCGCGCGCGTGCGCTCGCGTGAGCTGTTCGGTGGTCCGATGGCCGAGTTGCCGCTCGTGCAGGCCAAGCTGGCCGAGATGGCGCTGGGGATCGATGCCAGCGCGCTGCTCGTCTATCGCGCGGCGTGGGCGAAGGACACCCACGGCGGGCGGGTCACGCGCGAGGCGGCGATGGCCAAGCTGCACGCGACCGAGTCCGCCCAGCGCACGATCGACGCGGCGGTCCAGCTGCACGGCGCCCTCGGCGTCACCGCCGGTCATCCCGTCGAGACGCTCTACCGCGAGATCCGCGCGCTGCGGATCTACGAGGGTGCGTCCGAGGTGCAGCAGCTGATCATCGCCCGGGAGCTCCTGCGATGACCGACACGTTCGCCCGCGACCACCTGCCGCCGGCTGATGCCTGGCCGGATCTGCTGGTGCTCGACGGGCCTTCGCGCGTCAACGCGGCGGTCGAACTGCTGCGCCACGAGGGTGTCGCGATCGCCGGTGGGTGGAGCTACGAGGAACTGGGCGAGCGGGCCTCGGCGGTCGCGGCGGAGTTGCGCGTCGAGCCGGGCGAGCGCGTGCTGCTGCACTCGCCGAACACGGCCGAGGCGATCGCGGCGTGGCTGGGGATCCTGCTCGCGGGCGGGATCGTGGTGGCGACGATGCCACTGCTGCGGGCGGGGGAGATCGCCAAGGTGATCGCGAAGGCACGTCCGTCGGTCGCGCTCGCGCCGCGCGAGTTGGCGGGTGAGGTGGTGCGGGCGGGCGAGCTGGTGGGCGTCGCGCCCGCGGGCGGCGATGTCGCCGCCCCGCTCCGCGTCCTCGCGCTCGAGGACCTCCCGGCGCGCGGGGCGTTCGAGCCCGCCGACACGGCCGCCGACGACGTCGCGATCATCGCCTTCACCTCCGGCACGACCGGGGCGCCCAAGGGGTGCGTGCACTTCCACCGCGACCTGCTGGCGTCGTGCGACACGTTCGCCAAGCGGGTACTGGACCCGCAGCCGAGCGACATCTTCAGCGGCACGCCGCCGCTGGCGTTCACCTTCGGCCTCGGCGGCCTCGTGCTCTTCCCGCTGCGCTTCGGCGCCTCGACCGCGCCCGTCGCCAAGCCCGGTGACATGCTGCACGCGATCGGCGAGCGCGGGATCACCACGCTCTTCACCGCGCCGACGGCGTACCGCTCGATGCTCGCGCAGGAGGTGCCGGACTGCCTGCGCACGTGCGTCAGCGCGGGTGAGCCGCTGCCGGCCGCGGTCGCCGAGGCGTGGTACGAGAAGACCGGCATCCGCATCGTCGACGGGATCGGCTCGACCGAGATGCTGCACATCTTCATCGGCTCCCCGGCCGCCGAGTCGCGGCCGGGCTCCTGCGGGCGGCCGGTGCCCGGCTACGAGGCGCGGATCGTCGACGAGGACATGCGCACGCTGCCGCCCGGCGCGGTCGGCAAGCTCGCGGTGCGCGGGCCGACCGGCTGCCGCTATCTCGACGACCCGCGGCAATCGGCCTACGTCCGCGACGGCTGGAACCTGACCGGCGACGCGTTCTCGATGGACGCGGACGGCTATTTCTGGTTCCAGGCGCGCACCGACGACATGATCATCTCCTCCGGGTACAACATCTCCGGCTTCGAGGTCGAGGCGGCCCTGCTCGAGCACCCGCTCGTCACCGAATGCGCGGTCGTCGCCACGCCCGACAGCGAGCGCGGGCACGTCGTCAAGGCATATGTCGTGGTCTCCGAAGCGGTCGAGGCGGGTGTGTTGCAGGATCACGTCAAGGCGCTGATCGCGCCCTACAAGTACCCGCGCCGGATCGAGTTCGTCGACGCGCTGCCGCGCACCCCCACGGGGAAGGTGCAGCGCAACGTGCTGCGGGAGCGTTCGTCGTGAGGCGCCTGCAGCCGCCCGGCTGGCCGGAGCCGCGCGGGTACGCCAACGGCATGCTCGCCGAGGGGCGCCTGGTGTTCGTGGGCGGGCAGATCGGCTGGGACTCGCGCGGCGTCTTCGCGCCGGATCTCGCCGGCCAGGTCCGCCAGGCGCTGCTGAACATCGTCGCCGTGCTCGCCGAGGCCGACGCCAAGCCCGAGCACGTCGCGCGGCTGACCTGGTTCATCACGGACCGCGAGGACTACCTCGCGCGCCAGAAGGAGATCGGCGCGGCGTATCGCGACGTCATGGGCCGCCACTTCCCCGCGATGGCCGTCGTGCAGGTCGTCGCGCTGGTCGAGGCCGAGGCGAAAGTCGAGATCGAGGCGACGGCGGTCGTGTAAACGCGTCTCCGCGTGGCCGGGGCGGGCTACGGTGACTGCCGGATGTTCAGGGTCCTTCGTCGCGTGGCCGCGGTTGCGGGTGTGATCGGTGCGGTCGCGCTCCCGTCAGTCGCGCCCGCGCGCGAGGTGACCGTCTGCGACTCGTCGACGACCGCCGTCGGGCGCTGCGACGCGCGGCGGCCCTCGCCGTCGATCGCCACGGCGCCGGCGGCACCGCATGCCGGCTCGCCCGTCGTGCTCTCGGCGGCGAGCCCGGGCCGCGGAGTCACGTACGCGTGGGACCTGGACGGCGACGGCGAGTACGACGATGGCAACGGCGCCCACATCACCACGACGTTCGCCACGGGCACCGCCACCGTTGCGGTGCGCGCGACCGACGCGGACGGGCGCCATGGAGTCGAGACGCACACGCTCGCGGTGCACGCCGCCAACGTGCGTCCGGGAGGGCGGTTCGAGGTCCTGACGCCTTCGCCGGGGCCGGCGCGGGTGACCGACGTGGTCGTCGACGGGACCGACGCGGACGGGCAGGTCGTGCGCATCGACCTCGACCTCGACGGCGACGGCGTCTACGAGCAGCAATTCTCGTTCGCGACCGGCGACGTGGCGCACGTCGAGCATGGACTGCGAGACCCGATCGTCGGTACCCACACGTTGCACGCGCGCATCGTCGACGACGCAGGGGCGACGGCGACGCTGACGACCACACTGCAGGTGCATCGGGACAACCTCCCACCGCGCGTCGAGGTCGCGGTCACGCCGGCCGTGCCGCGGCCGGGCGAGCCGGTCGTCGTATCCGCCACCGCGATCGACCCTGACGGGCCGGACGTGGGCCTGGCGTTCGACCTCGACGGCGACGGGACGTACGAGACCGAGGCCGGCCAGGCCACGAGCGTGATGACGACCTTCGCCGCCGCCGGCCTGCACCAGGTGGGTGTGCAGGCGCGCGACGACGAAGGGCTGCGGGCGGTGAGTCGCGAAAGCGTGCAGGTCGACACGCTCGCGGGCCCGCCGTTTGAGATCGCACCGCCGACCGGGCCCGTGCGGCCGGGCGTGGCCACGGCGTTCAGCGCGCCCGGTGCGGTGGCGTGGGACATGGATGCCGACGGCGCCTTCGACGATGCGGTGGGGGAGACACCCGCGTACGCGTTCGGCACGGCCGGGACGTTCGCGGTGCGGGCACGGACCGCGGCGGGTCGTGTGGCGATGCGAACCGTCACGGTCGTCGCGGATGCCGGCATCGCTCCCGCGGTGACCGCGCTGGACCTGCCGCCGGTGATCCGCGCCGGCCTGCCGACCCGGTTCGCGGCCGCGGGGCTCGATCCGGAAGACGATCCGGTCTCGCTCACGTTCGACCTCGACGGCGACGGCGCGTTCGACGAGGTGCCCGCGGTGGTGGGCGGCGAGTACGAGTGGACGTTTCCCGATCCGGGCCCGATCACGATCGCGGTGCGGGCGACCGATCCGACCGGGCGTTCGGGCGTCCGGACCGCTGAGATCGAGCCGACGACCGCAGCCCTCGCGCCGGATGTGCGGCTTGAGATCGGTCCGCTGGTCGCGGGGCAGCCGACGCCGCTGGGCGCGGACGTTCCGGATGGCGCCACGGTCGCGTGGGACACCGATGGCGACGGCGCCTTCGACGACCCGGCGACGTTCACGCCGCCGGCCCCGGGCGAGTACACGCTCCGGGTGCGGGTCGAGGGCGGCGGCGGCGTGACCACGGTCGCTCGCACCGTGACGGCGGGGACGCGCCCGCCGGTCGCGGCGTTCTCGACGTCCGACGACACGCCGGAGGCGGATCAGCCGGTGACGCTGACCGCCGCGGCGACGGACCCCGACGGAGGCGCGGAGCCGACGCTCGCCTGGGACCTCGACGACGACGGGGTATTTGACGACGGAACCGGCAAAACCGTGTCGGCCGCATTCGCGGCCGGGGATCACGACATCGGGCTCGAGGCGCGCGATCCGGGTGGAGATGTCGGTATCCGCTACACGACGCTGAGCGTGCTCGCCGCGGCCACCCCGACGCCGACCGCTACGGCGACGGCAACGGTGACGGCGACCGCCACGCCGACGGTCACCGCGACGGCCACGGCGACGACGACTGCGACCGCCACGCCGACTTTCACGGCGACCGCGACGGCCACGCCGACCGCGACCGCGACGCCCGCGGCCACCGCGACTGCTACACCGGGCGCGACAGCGCTTCCGACCGCCGAACCCACGCCCAGCGCCGCCCCGCTCCCGACCGCGACGCCTGGGCCGCGGACGGTGGACCGGTCGCCGCCGGGGCTCGCCGCCACGCCGCGGTCGGCGACCCGGACGGCGCTGCTCGCCCACGGCGTGCGGGTCGAGGCCCGTTGCTCGGAGGCCTGCACCTTCACCGTCGTGGCGTCCGTTGACCGCACCACCGCACGGCGGCTCGGGCTCGGTGGGACGCGTGAGCTCGGCCACGTGCGCAAGAAGCTCGGCGCGCGGGCGCGGACCGCGGTCGGGCTGCGACTCTCCACGCGCGCGAGGCGAGCGGTCGAGCGCGCGCGCTCGCTGCGGATCTCGCTCGCGTTCACCGCGGTCGACGCGGCGGGAAACCGGACCGTCGCGTCCGCAGTTTTGGCCGTGCGTCGTCACTGAGTTTCATCTCGCTCTAACTTTTGCGGGTTAGGTGCGCAAAAGTCGTTGACTTGTGCTGGGTGCGTCCGTAGGCTTCCGCGCGGTTCGCAGTCCATCGGAGGGGGAAGTTGTCGGTATGAGGAAGACGTTCTTGCCGTGGTTGGTATGCGCGGCGGTCGCCGTCGTGGGCGTACCGGCCTTGGCTTGGGGGCAACCAACAGACGCGGTTCAGTCCGCTGCGCCGCCTACGGCCGCCTTCCACACGGGGGACAACTTCTTCCAGGACGACGCGGGCACCACGGGCGATAGTCAGGTCGAGATCGCGGTCGGCGGCACCGTGACCTTCCGGTCGCCGTCGGGCAGCGACTCCAACTTCGCGCCGCATAACGTCGTCTTCTTCGACGAAAGCCCGACGCCGAGCGTCTGCAACCAGACGGTGCAGTCGCCTGACGCCGTCGGCACGCCGCTGGACGCCGACGGCGTCGCGCCGATGCCGGCCTTCCCGATCCCGCCCGGCTGGCAGGGCTACTGCACGTTCAACAAGGCGGGCACCTACACGTTCTTCTGCTCGGCGCACGGCGCCGAGATGACGGGCACGATCGTCGTGTCGGACTCGGCGACGCCGACGCCGACGCCGACGGCCACGCCGACCTCGACGCCCACGCCTACGCCGACGCCGACCGCGACGCCTACGCCGACGCCGACCGCGACGCCCACGCCGACGCCGACCGCGACGCCGACGCCCACGCCGACCGCGACGCCGACGCCCACGCCGACCGCGACGCCCACGCCGACCGCGACGCCGACCGGCCCGCGCATCGACGCGCACGACGGCACGCACAACTGGTTCCAGGACGCCTCGCAGTCCAGCGAGACGGACAACAGCGTCACGATCACGGCCGGTGAGCGGGTGACGTTCGCGTACCCGTCCGGCACGAGCGCGCACAACGTGACCTTCCCGAGCGGACCGGCGCCCGCGCTGTGCCCGCAGACGAAGGCCGCCACGGTGGTCGGCAGCGTCGACCCCAACGATGCGCCCCCGATGCCGGCGTTCGCGCAGCCGTCGGGCTGGGAGGGCTACTGCACCTTCACCACGCCGGGCACGTACACGTTCGTCTGCGGGACGCACCCGGAGATGACCGGCACGGTCATCGTCCAGGCGGTGTCGACGCCGACTCCTACGCCGACGCCGACTCCTACGCCGACGCCGACTCCTACGCCGACGCCGACTCCCACGCCGACGCCGACTCCCACGCCGACGCCGACGCCGACGCCGACGCCGACTCCGACGCCGACTCCCACGCCGACGCCGACACCCACGCCGACGCCGACACCCACGCCGACGCCGACTCCCACGCCGACGCCGACTCCCACGCCGACGCCGACTCCCACGCCGACGCCGACACCCACGCCGACGCCGACTCCCACGCCGACGCCGACACCCACGCCGACGCCGACGGCCACACCGACCGTCACACCCACGCCGTCGCCCACCCCGACCCCGACGCCCACGCAGACGGTCACGACGGGCAACGTCACCGGCAACGTCTCCCCGACGCTGTCGCTCATCCTGGGCAACTCGCCGGTCTTCGGCGGGCTGGTGCCGGGCATCGCGGGTGACTACACGGCGACGCTGTCGGCCGACATCACGAGCACTGCCGGCGACGCGACGCTCACCGTCTACGACGCGAGCGCCGACGCGGTCGGGCACCTCATCAACGGGGATCGCTCGCTGCAGCAGCCGATCCAGGCGCAGGCGACCAACGCCGCGCACCCGACGTCGGTCTTCGCGCCGGTGACCGGGCTCGCGACGCCGCTGACGATCCTGACCTACGCGAAGGAGATCGCCCACGACGCCGTGACGATCTCGTTCAAGCAGTCGGTCAGCGCCAACGAGCCGCTGCGGAGCGGGACGTACAGCAAGTCGCTGACGTTCACGCTCTCGACGACGACGCCGTAAGGCAGTCACGTCAGGCGCCGCGGCGGTCACTCGACCGTCGCGGCGCCGGCGTCTACTTCAGCTGCTCGGAGCGGGGCCCGAAGATGCTCATCCCGCGAATCCCGCGCTGGCCGAACGAGCGGTCGGTGACGAGGTAGTACACCGCGCGGGAGCCCGGGGCCACCGAGTCCGCCTTGTTGGGCTGAATCGCGCAGACCTTCTTCATAAGCTCGTCGTACGTCTGCGTCGTGGTGCGCGGCTCCACCGGCGGCCACTCATATTGCAACGCGTCGCACGCAAAACGTGCCTCGGTGCCCTGCCCCGTCGCGATCGCGTTGGCATCCTTGGCGAAGGTGACATCGCGGATGCGGTCGGGGATGGCGCCCTTCGTGTTGTCCGCCGTCACCCGGTGGTAGTCGACCGCCGGATAGCCGCTCTTGGCTCGGAACGCTTCGAGGCTCTTCAGCGTCGGGTCAGACGCCGCCGGGACGAACGTCTCGACCTTGAGCTTCATGCCGTTTTCCGTGTCCCCGCTGACGATTTTGCCCGCGGTGACCTTGGGCGGATCTTTGTCTCCGCCGCAGCCGGCGAGCATCACCGCGACCAACGGGACACTGGCTGCTGCCCTCAATTGCGCTCTGCGCATGGCTCTCCTCAAACCTCGATGACCGAGCGCCAGCCTAGCCGGGCAGATGAGTGGAACGGACACATGAAAAGTCCTCATGAGAGGTATTTGCCTTTTGCGAGCTTTAGACGCAAAAGTCCGTTGACACCCGGTACGAAGGCGATTAGCATCGGCCGCGCCAGATCGGAAAGTCTGGGGCGTCCCTGCCGCAGTGCGGGGGGACGGGGGTTATGTCTCCGGAGGAGGGAGTGGGGATGGGAATGTCCAGGGCGGCAGTGCCGCCTGTCTCACGGAGGGTGCGTCGGTCGCTCGCGCTAGCAGGCGCGATGCTCGCGACCGCCGCAGCAGGGGCTGCGCCCGCACTTGCGGACGCAGGAAAGGTGCTGGTCTTCACCGGCACGGCAGGAACAGCGAATCCAGTTAGCGCTGACGCGGCCAACGCGATCAAGGCGCTCGGAACGACGAACAACTTCACGGTCGACACGACCGCGGCAGCGACGGACATCAATGCGACGAAGCTCGCGGGCTACCGCGCCGTCGTGTTCGTGAACTCCTCGGGCGACGTGCTCGACACCGCCGGGGAGTCCGCGCTTCAGTCTTACGTGCAGAACGGCGGCGGCTTCGTCGGTATCGGCGAGACGGCGCTGCTCGAGCAGGGCAACGCGTTCTTCGACCAGCTCATCGGCCTCACGGGCGCCGCGCGCACCGCGGGCGCGGCCACCACGTCGTCGCAGGACGTCGAGTTCCTCGACCGGGTCCACCCGGCGACCAAGGCGCTCCCGCTGCTCAAGAAGGACTACACCGACTCGTGGTACTCGTGGACCAACAACCCGACGGGCAATGTCCACACCGTCGCCCGCGTGCGCTTCAACCGCGTCCCGGACGGCTCGACGGTCACCAATGACGCGGTCACCCGCTTCACGGGCACGACCAACACCAACCAGCCGCAGCTCGAGCGCCCGGTCTCCTGGTGTCGTGACATCCAGTCCGGCCGCTCGTTCTACACCGGCCTCGGCGGCACGACCGCCGCGTGGTCCGACAGCGACATCACCGGCCACATCCTCGGCGCCATCCAGTGGGCCTCGGGCATGACCCGCGGCAACTGCAAGGCGACCATCACGTCCAACTACCGCACCACGCGGCTGACCCCGCCGAACCCGACGACGACGTCGAACGCGTACGTCGGCGAGATCGACGGCATGTCGATCGCCAAGGACGGCCGCGTGTTCTACGCCGGCCGCGCGGTCTGCTCGCAGGGTCAGAGCCAGATCAACAACTGGGCGACGACGAACGTCGCGCTCGGCTGCGGCACGCTGCACGTGTGGGATCCGAGCACCCCCGGCGCGGGCACTGAGAACCAGGATCCGGCCAAGGTCACCAAGATCGGCGAGCTGCAGGTCTTCGGCGCCAAGGGCGGCGGCCAGGAAACCGGCGCGACGTCCAAGACGGAGCAGGGCATCCTCGGCATCTCCCTGGATCCGGACTTCACCAACGGCCGTCCGTACATCTACATCCAGTACCACCCGTACTTCGGCGGCGAGCAGGGCTACCCCGTCGGCTCGATGCAGGGTGGCGCCAAGTCCTTCGGCCCGGGCTTCGTCCGGCCCGACTACATGGGCGAGCGTCGCCTGTCGCGCTTCACGTACGACAACGCGACCAAGTCGCTCGTGCCCGGCTCCGAGAAGGTCATCCTGCACTGGATGACGCAGGTCTTCTCCTGCTGCCACCTCGGCGGCTCGATGGACTTCGACTCCAAGGGCAACCTGTACTTCGCCACCGGCGACAACACGGGCAACACGCCGAACGCCACCAACGGCGGCTACCAGAACTCCGACCCGACGTTCACGGTCCCGTGCCCCGGCACGCCCACCAACGTCTACACCGCGACCGGCTGCGGCATCACTCAGCCATGTGCGGACAAGACCGTAGGCGGTGAGGCGCGATGCGGTCACATCAGCTATGGCGATGCCCGGCAGACGTCGGGCAACACCAATGCCTACGAAGGCAAGCTGCTCCGGATCCATCCGATGGCGGATCCGGGTGACACGCCAGGCATCGGGACGACGTACACGATCCCTGACGCAAGTGCGCCAAACGGCCCGCAGCTCTTCCCGCCCGACAGCCAGGCGGTCAAGGACGGCAAGGCCAAGCCCGAGGTGTTCGCCATGGGTACGCGCAACCTGTACTCGATCGACGTCGACTCCAAGACCGACAAGGTCGCGACCGCGTGGGTCGGCCCGGACCAGGGCACCGACAGCACCACGTACGGCACGTCCAAGACCGAGAACGCGGCGCTCCTGGGCGCGGCCGGCAACTACGGCTGGCCCTACTGCCAGGGCGGCAACCGCCTCAACTACCGCGCGAAGCTCCCGAACCCCTCGGCCAGCAACGGCGGCGCCGGAGCCAACCTCTCCGACAACATCCGCGGCACGGTCGGCGGCGGCGCCGACGGTCAGACGGGCGCGTACTGGGACTGCAGCAAGTCCCTGCCCAACGACTCGCCGTACAACACGGGCCTGACGGACATCCCGGCCCCGAAGCCGACGAACATCTGGTACGGCCAGAACGGCGGCTGCACGAACTACCAGCGCAACGCCAACGGCGTGATCGTCGTCCCGGCCAACAGCAACACCACCGCGGCCCCGGCCGTGTACCGCGAGTGCCCGTTCGCCTTCGGTGGCAGCCAGGCCCCGATGACGGCCGGCATCTACCGCAAGCCGGCCGGTAGCGCGCCCAACGCGTGGCCCGCCTACTGGGATGGCCGCTGGTTCCTGTCGGACTTCGCGGGCGCGAACAACATCCGTCACGCGCTCCTGATGGACCCGGCGAACGACACCAAGGGCGGCCTGCCGATCTCGGCCGACTCGCTCTACGGCATCATCCCGACGAGCCTCTTCGGGGCGAACCGGACCATCGACCTGGACTTCGGTCCCGACGGCGACCTCTACGTCGCCAGCTACTCGGGCTCGAACTTCACGATCTCCAACAACAACACCGGCCTGTGGAAGTTCTCCTACGTCGGTGGCGACGACACGCCGGGCCCGGATCCCCAGGCCGCGACGACGACGTCGACGATGGTGAACTTCAACATCGGCAAGTCCGGCGGCATCTCGTACGCCTGGACGTTCGACGACGGCGGCACCGCGACCGGTGCCACCGCCAGCCACATCTACAAGACCGGCGGGACCCACAAGGCCACGCTGACGGTGACCTACGCCGACAACACGACGTCCAGCAAGGACGTCACGGTCGAGGTTCCGCCGACGGTCTCCACCACGATCGGCGCCACGGTCACCCCGACCCTGTCGCTGGTCCTCGGCGCGACGGCGCCCGGCTTCGGCCAGTTCGTCGCCGGCGTCGCCAAGACCTACGACGCGCAAACGACGGCCGACATCGTCTCGACGGCCGGCAACGCGACGCTGACGGTGTCCGACATCGGCACCATCGCCCCGGGCCACCTGGTCAACGGCAACGGCACCTCGGTGCTGGCGCAGGCGATCAAGGCGCGGGCGACCAACGTGGCGAACCCGAGTACCACGTTCGCCGACGTGTCCGCCAACCCGCTGACGCTCCTGACCTACCCGATGGAGATCAGCCATGACGCGGTGACGCTGCAGTTCCAGCAGCCGATCGCCGCCAACGACGCCCTGCGCTCGGGCTCGTACTCCAAGACCCTGACGTTCACGCTGTCGACGACAGCACCGTGAGGATGCCGTGGTCCGCGGCGGCCGCTGAGGCCGCCGCGGGCCGCGGACCGCGTCACTCGTCCCCGGCTCGCACTGGTCAGCGAGCCGGGGACGATGTCGTTTGCAGCGCTCATCTCAACCCTCGATACTGCCGCGCCCAATGATCGGACGGATCTCTAACGCTGCCCTTGGTAGGCGCTCACGCTGGGTCGTGATCGGCGTCTGGGTGGTGCTCGCCCTCGGACTGGGCTGGCTGCAGCCCAAGCTGCAGGCGAAGGCGGCTGACGAGAGCGAGACGTTCCGTGCCCGCGGTGCCGAGTCCACGCTCGCGCACGAGCAGCTCAAGCACAACTTCCGCGAAGGGCGCTGGTCGACCTCGGTCCTGGCGTTCGTCGCCGACCACGGGGACGTCGGCGCGCAGCAGGGCAAGGTCGCGACGGCGCTCGACACGCTGTGCGGGACCGCGACGCTGCCGGACCTGCAAGGCATCGGGGCGCCCAACAGCATCGCCTGCGGCGATATCGGGCACACGCTCGGCCCGCAGATCCCGCTCTCCGCATTCTCGTCCGACGACCCGCCGTCGATGGTGCTCACGTCCGTGTTCAACGGCAAGGACGACACCGACTCGATCGTCCGCGACGTCACCGCGATCCGCAAGATCGTGCCACCCGCGGACGGCAAGCCGCTGGCCGCGTACGTCACCGGTCAGGCGGGCTTCGACGCCGACCGCGCGCTCGCCGTCGAGGGCATCGACGGCACGCTGCTGGCGATCACCGGCGTACTCGTGCTCGTCCTGATGCTGATCACGTACCGCTCGCCGATCATCGCCGGGCTGATGCTCGCCGTCGTGGTCGTCGCGTATCTGGTTGCGACCGGGCTGCTGTACGGGCTCGTGGAGATCGGTGCCACCACCGTGAGCGGCCAATCGACCGCGATCCTGATCGTGCTCATGTTCGGTGCCGGCACCGACTACGCGCTCCTGCTCGTCTCGCGCTACCGCGACGAGCTGCGCCGGAGCGGCGACATCGACGCGGCGATCGCTCGCGCGTGTGAGCGCACCGCGCCGGCGATCCTCGCCTCCGGCGGCATCGTCGTCGCGGCGATGCTGGTGCTCGGCCTCGCCGACTTCAACGCGACCCGCGAGATGGGCCCGATCCTGGCCCTGGGCATCTTCGTGATGCTCGCCGCCGCGCTGACGCTGCTGCCGGCGGTGCTCTCGGTGCTCGGCCGGCGCGCGTTCTGGCCGGTGCACCCGCCGGTGGAGCCCGATCCCCAGCCGAACGTGTCGCCACGCTGGAAGCGCATCGGCGAGCTCGTGCGCCGGCGCCCGGCGCTGCTCGCCGGCGTGTGCATCGGGATCCTCGTCATCGGCGCGCTCGGCAACCTCAGCGGTCGCGGCTATCTGACGATCAATCAGCAGTACCACGACCCGCCGGAGTCCGTGCAGGCGCAGGAGCTGATCGCCAAGCGCTTCCCGCCCGGCCGCGTGGCGCCCGTCGACGTGGTCACGCCCACCGACACGGTCGACGACCTGTCCAAGCTGCTCGGCCGGCAGAAGGTCATCTCCAGCGCCAACACCGACTCCCAAGCCCTCGACGGCAAGCACATCTCGATGCAGGTCGTGCTCAACCTGGACCCGTTCTCACGGCGAGCGATGGACGAGATCCCGAAGCTGCGCGCCAAGATCAAGCGCCTCCCCGGAGGCGACAAGGTGGTCGTGGGCGGCATCACCGCCGAGCAGCACGACAACCTCGCCGCGCTGCGCCGCGACGCGAAGCTGATCGTGCCGCTGGTGCTCGTCCTGATCCTGCTGATCCTGATGGCGCTGCTGCGCGCGGTGGTCGCCCCGCTCTACGTGATGGGGACGGTGATCCTGTCCTTCGGCTTCGCGCTCGGGGCCTCGTCGCTGATCTTCACGCACGTCTTCGGGCAGCCCAACTCGGACCCGAACCTGTCGATCTTCGCGTTCATCTTCCTGGTCGCGCTCGGCGTCGACGACAACATCTTCCTGATGACCGGCATCCGCGAGGAGCACGCGCGCGGGCTGGCCACGCGCGACGCGGTCATCTCCGGACTGCTGCGCACCGGCGGCGTGATCACCTCGGCAGGGTTGATCCTCGCCGGGACGTTCGCCGCGCTGATGGCGCTGGACCTCGTCGCGCTGTTCCAGGTGGGCTTCACCGTGACGCTCGGGCTGCTCGTGGACGCGTTCCTCGTCCGCACCTTCCTCGTTCCGTCGCTGGCGTACCTGCTCGGCGAACGAAATTGGTGGCCTTCTCGCAGCGTGACCGATGACTTCTGACGCTCATCGGCCGGTCATACGGTGCTTTGGCGCACAACTGGTCAAAAGAGACGTTGCGGAAATCTTGTCTGACAATGTAGGCTTCGGCTCGAAGATAATTCAGGAGGGGGAACGTGGGTCTTAGGAGGAGGTACCTGCCATGGCTGGCATGCGCCGCCGTGGCAATAACGGCGCTCCCCGCGCTCGCATGGGGTCATAGCGACGCGCCGGTCTCGGCGAGTTTCGTCGTGACCGACACGGCCTTCCGCGACGCGGCGGGCGACGACTCGGCGGTCGAGATTCCGGTCGGCGGCACGGTCGGATTCAGCTACCCCGTCGGCGAAAGCCGCCACAACGTCGTCTTCGAGACGCTGCAGCCGTCCAGCTGCAAGCAGACCGCGGGCGAGAACTGGGGCGCGACGCCGCCGCTGCCGTGGTACCAGCAGGGTCCCGGCTGGGCCGGCACCTGCACCTTCGACAAGGCCGGCACGTACGTGTTCCACTCGGGCCTGAACTTCCTGATGAAGGGCACGATCGTCGTCAGTGACGCGACGCCCACGGCCACGCCGACCGTGACGGCCACGGCCACGGCCACGGCCACGGCTACCGCGACGCCCACCCCGGCGCGGATCGAGGCCCATGACGGCACCCACAACTGGTGGCAGGACGCGTCGCAGTCCAGCGAGGCGGACAACAGCGTCACCGTCAAGGCCGGCGCCCGCGTGACCTTCGCCTTCCCCTCAGGCGCGAGCGGGCACAACGTGACGTTCCCGAGCGGGCCTGCCCCGGCGCTGTGTCCGCAGACCAAGGTCTCGTCGCAGTTCCCGATCCTGGACACCAACGACGCGCCGCCGATGCCGGCGTTCGCGCAGGGTCCCGGCTGGGAGGGCTACTGCACCTTCGACACGCCGGGCACGTACACGTTCGTCTGCGGGACGCACCCGGAGATGACCGGCACGGTCGTCGTCGAGTCCGGCGGCGAACCGACGCCGACGCCCACCGCGACGGCCACGCCGACGCCGACGGCCACCGCGACGCCGACGCCGACGGCCACGCCGCCGACGCGCCCCGGGATCGTCGCCCACGACACAGCGACACCGGCGAAGAACTGGTTCCAGGACGCGTCGAGCAGCGACGCTGCGGACAACACCGTCACGGTCGACAAGGGCGCGACGGTCGACTTCAGCTACCCGTCGGGCACGAGCGCGCACAACGTCAAGTTCGACACCAACCCGACCTCGTGCGTGCAGAAGACCGGCATCGCGATCACGACCGGCCCGCCGCTGCCGGCCTACGGGCAGCCCGCATCCTGGACCGGCGAGTGCACGTTCGACACGCCGGGCACGTACACGTTCGTCTGCACCGTGCACCCGACGGAGATGACGGGCACGGTGGTGGTCAAGAACGTCGACGGCACGGAGCCGACCCCGACGCCCACCGCCACGCCGACCGCGACGCCCACCGCCACGCCGGAGCCGCCGCGTGACACCACGCCCGCGAAGATCGCCTCGATCTGGGCCGCGATCGACAAGCCGACCGTGAAGGCGATGACGGTGTCGTCGTTCCTGAAGGGCAAGCTGACGATCGTCGCCCGCTGCGTCTCGGCCGGGTCCGGCACGCTGACGCTCTCGGTGAGCAAGGCGGTGGCGAAGCAGATCGGCCTCAACGGCACCAAGCTCGGCTCCGCGACCACGACCTGCGACGGCCACGGCCGCTTCACGGTCAAGCTGAAACCCAATGCCGCGGCCAAGAAGGCCTTGGACGACTATCGAGGATCGGTGAAGACCACGGCGACGCTCGCCCTGGCCGGCCCGATCGGCCAGACGAGCGTGACACGGACGATCAACCTCAAGGGCAAGGGACGCGCGCGATGAATTGGGAAAGTGACCCGATCACCCGCCGCGCCGCTCTGACGCGCGGGTTCAGCGGCGTCGGCACGCTCGCGCTGGTCTGCTCGTTCGACTTCGACAAGAAGGCGCGGATCAGCGGCAAGAAGACCTCGGCGTACGTGCGCTCCGCCGCCTCGACGCCGTTCGACCCGTTCCAGCGCGATGTGCCGATCCTGCCGGTGGCGACGCCGGGCTCGGCGACCAAGCAGCTCGAGCAGTACGTCATCACCATGAAGCCCGGGACGGCGGACATCCTGCCGGGCCTGCACACACCGGTGCTCGGCTACAACGGGCTCTACCCGGGGCCGACGATCAAGGCCACGCGCGGGCGCGAGGTGCAGATCCGCCAGATCAACCAGAGCGGGCGCGACCTCAACGTCCACCTGCACGGCGGCGTCACCGAGCCGCAGTTCGACGGGCACCCGCACGACTTCATCCCGACCGGGACGGAGCGGCTGTACAAGTACCCGAACATCGCCCGCTCGGCGACGCTGTGGTACCACGACCACGCGCACGGCGAGACGCACCTCACGCTGTTCGCCGGGCTCGCCGGGTTCTACCTGCTCGACGATCCCAACGACAAGCAGTTCGATCTTCCGCAGGGCGAATACGACGTCCCGCTGATGATCCAGGACCGCTCGTTCAACGCCGACGGCTCGTTCCGCTACCGGTTCGACCTCGACCGCGGCTTCCGCGGCGACACGATCCTCGTCAACGGCGCGGTCGCGCCGCGGATGAAGGTCGAGCGGCGGATCTACCGGCTGCGGTTCCTCAACGCGTCCAACGCGCGGCCCTACAAGCTCGAGCTCGGCAACGGGCGCAAGATGATCCAGATCGCCTCCGACGGCGGGATGCTGCCGGGCAAGCCGGTGGCGCGCACCTCGATTCCGCTGGAGCCGGCCGAGCGCGTCGACGTGCTCGTCGACTTCCGCGACTTCGGCGTCGGCTCGAAGGTCATCCTCCACAACACCGTCGGCGAGGCGTCGACGAGCGCCGTGATGCGCTTCGACGTCGTCAAGGGCGGCGCCGAGGAGGCGCGGATCCCGAAGCAGCTCGCCGAGGACGAGGAGCTGCCCGAGGTCAACATGGAGCGCTCGTGGCCGCTGACCTTCGAGGGTCTCGCGGGCGGCAGCTCGGTGTGGCACATCGCGGGCGGCGGGTTCTCCGAGGAACGGATCGACGCGAAGCCGCGCCAGGGCACGACCGAGCAGTGGACGTGGGTCAATCAGTCCGACCGCACGCACCCGATGCATCTGCACGGGTACCACTTCAGAGTGGTGTCCGTCGACGGCCAACCGCCCAGTCCGGGGGACCGGGGCTGGAAGGACACGGTGGCGGTCTATCCGCGCTCGACCGTGGTCATCCGCCCGTACTTCGACTACTTCAGCGGCCGCTACGTCTTCCACTGCCATGCCGCCGAGCACGGCGACATGTCGATGATGGGCCAGATGGAGGTGCAGGCGTGATCCGCCGGGTCCTTGTGGGCGGGCTCGCCGCCGCCGCGCTGCTGGTGCCGGCCGCGGGCGCCCAGGCGTCCGTCACGCGCGCCGTCCAGGCCTTCGACACGCCGTCGTTCACGCATCTCTGGACGCCGCGCAACGTCCCCGCGCAGGTGGGTGACACGATCGAGTGGCGCTTCACGCAGCCCGGCAACCCGCTCGGGGAGAACTCCACCCACGACGTCTGGGTCGTCGCACCCGGTGGGCAGCCACAGCAGCTCGGCGCGTCCTACCTCGGGCCGAAGGCGAGCACGGTCGTCAGCCAGGCCGGCACGTATCAGTTCTATTGCTCGATCCACGGCGGCCTCGCCGCCGGGGGCATGAACGGCCAGGTCGTCGTCGGCACCGCGGACCCGGGCGCGCCCGTCGACCCCGGGACGCCGTGGACCGATCCCGACTGGGTGGACCCGGACGATCCGAGCCTCCCGCCGGCGCTCCCCAACACGACCACCGCGCCGACGGTCTTCGAGGAGGGCGACACCACCGCCCCGACCGTCGACCTGATCTCGATCAAGGCGCCCGAGAACACCGTCAAGGTCAAGGTCAACGTCTCAGAGGCCGGGACGCTCACGTTGCGCCTGAAGCTCGGCAAGAAGGTCGTCGCCACCGAGACCGTCGACGCCAACGCCGGACCCGTCAGCGCGCAGATCAAGCCGCCCAAGAACCTGCGCGACAAGGAGCGCAAGTACAAGCTCCAGGTCTTCGCCACCGACATGGCCGAGATCGACTCGAAGATCCACTCCGTCTGGGTCTACCTCGGCGGCTAGCGGCCGATCTCGGTCCGCACGTCCAGCAGTTCCGGAAAGAAGGTCAGATCGAGCGCGGCACGGAGGAATCCGACTCCTGAGGAGCCTCCCGTGCCGCGCTTGTGACCGATGATCCGCTCGACGGTCTTCATGTGGCGGAAGCGCCACAGCTGAAAGGACTCCTCGACGTCGACGAGCTCCTCGCACATCTCGTAGGCCTCCCAGTCGCGTTTGGGGGCGTCGTAGATGGCCTTGAAGACGGGGAGGAGGTCCTCGCGGCGCCGGTGGGGCTCGGTGAAGTCGCGCTCGACGCAGTCGGCGGGGATCGCGTAGTCGCGGCGGGCGAGGTGGCGCAGGAACTCGTCGTAGAGGCTGGGGGCCTCGAGGACCTCGCGCAGGCGCGCGTGCGCGGTCTCGTCATGCCGGAAGACCGTCAGCATCTCGCGGTTCTTGTTGCCGAGCTGGAACTCGATGATCCGGTACTGCAGCGACTGGAAGCCGGAGGCGGGGCCGAGGACGTCGCGGAACTTCACGTACTCCGACGGGGTCAGCGTCGCCAGCACAGCCCACTGCTCAAAGAGCTGGCGCTGGATCTGCTTCACGCGCGAGAGACCCTTCTGGGCCGGGCCGAGGTCGTCGGCGGCGAGCCGCGCGAGCACCTCGTCGAGCTCGTGGATGATCAGCCGCATCCACAGCTCGGAGGTCTGGTGCTGGATGATGAACAGCAGCTCGTCGTGGTGCTCGGGGTCGCTCAGCGGGTGCTGGGCGCTCAGGAGCCGCTCGAGGTCGAGGTAGGACGCGTAGGTGCGCCGCCCGCGCAGGTCGCGGGTGACGCCCTCCTCGACGTGGCGACGGTTCTCCCCGGCGTCGGTCACTGTTCGAGCGCTTCGAGTTCCTCGCGCAGGTAGCCCATCAGCACCTCGACGTCGGGCATCTGATCGCGGTCGGCGACGATCCCGAAGTCCATGTGGCCCATGTAGCTCATGACGGTGATGTTGAGGCCCATGCCGTCGGTGATCACCGAGACCGGGTAGTTGGCCTCCAGCCGCGCACCCGCCATGTAGAGCGGGAACTGCGGGCCGGGGACGTTGGAGATCACGAGGTTCCACGTCGGCCGGCCGGGACGCGAGGTCGAGAAGCCGAACGTGAGCCGCGCGGCGCGCGCGAAGACCGCGGGCGGGATGAAGTTGTTGGCGTCCTGCAGCAGCTCGGCGGGCAACGCGCGGTGGCGGTCCTTCATCTCGGCGAGCGCCTCGTGGGTCTTGCGCAGGCGCTCGACCGGGTCCGGCTCGTCGGTGAACAGCGGCGCCGCCATCAGCAGGATGCGGTTGCCGAAGGTGCCGAACTGCTCGCCCGTGCGCACTGACACCGGCACCTGCGCCACCAGCGGCGTCTCAGGCAGGTCGTCGTGCTCGATCAGCCAGCGCCGCACCGCGCCCGCGCACACCGCCACGACGACGTCGTTGACCGTCGCGCCGTGGTTGTTCTTGGCGGCCTTGAACTCGCTCAGCGGGAGCTGGCCGAAGACGAAGCGCCGGTGCGGCGAGACGCGGCCGTTGAAGACCGTCTTGGGCGCGGTCAGATCGGGCCGCTCGACCCCGTCGCGGCTCAGCTTCCCCGCGATCTTCGACAGCGTGCCGGCCCCCGGGAAGATCCCGAACGGCGTGTCCTCGAGGTTCGGGATCGCCTTCGGCAGCGCCCGCAGCATCCGCACCGGGTAGCGGGGGAGACCGAGCATCCCGAGCGTGAACATCTGCAGCCCGGTGGGTGGGGGGTCGGCGAGATCCTCGTCCTCGGAGACCGGCGGGATCTCGCGGCCCTCGGGGGTCAGGTCCAGCAGCAGCGCCATGATCTCGGCGCCGCTGAGGCCGTCGATGACCGCGTGGTGGATCTTCGTCAGGACGCACACCAGGCCGGACTCGTGGCCCTCGATCACGTAGAGCTCCCACAGCGGCCGCGCGCGGTCCAGGGGGCGCGACATGATCCGCGCGACCTGGTCGGCGAGCTGCTCGTCGTTGCCCGGCGACGCGAGCGCCATCTCGCGGATGTGGTAGCCGAGGTCGATCTCGGCTTCCTCGACCCAGTAGGGGTGGTCGAGCCCGAGCGGCACCTCGGCGAGGCGCCAGCGCAGCGGCGGAAGCTGCGGCGCGCGTTCCTCGATCAGCCGCGTCACTTCGCGGTAGCCGAATTCCCCGTCCGGCGCCGTCGCTGCGTCGAGCATCGCGAGGCTGCCGACATGACCGGTCTGGCGCGAGTTCTCGAGGGCGAGAAACTGCGCGTCGAGGCTGGTGAGCTGCCGCATCCCCGCACCCTATGCGTTGCGGCACGCCTCGGCCAAGTCAGAAGTGGGAAGGTTCGCGAGTGTGAGCCCTACCGCCGGCACCCGTCCAGACGCCGCGATGCTCGTCGACCTCGACGAGCTGTACGCCGCGTACCGCCGCGAGCCCCTGGGTCCCGTCACCTTCGGGACCTCAGGCCACCGCGGCAGTTCCCTCAAGGGCACGTTCACCGAAGCCCACGTCCTGGCCATCAGCGAGGCGATCGCGCGCTACCGAAAAGCGGAGGGGATAGCGGGACCGCTGTTCGTCGCGCGCGACACGCACGCGCTGTCGGAGCCGGCGTTCCACACGGCGCTGAGCGTCTTCAGCGCCCACGGGCTCGACATCCGCGTCGACGCCGCGGACGGTTACACGCCGACTCCCGCGCTCAGTCACGCGATCCTGACCCACCCCGGCAGCGACGGGATCGTCCTCACGCCGAGCCACAACCCGCCCGAGGACGGCGGCTACAAGTACAACCCGCCCAGCGGCGGGCCGGCGGGGACGGACATCACGAAGCGCATCGAGGATGAGGCCAACCGCATCCTGGGCACACCCGTTCAAACGACCGATGAACGTACGGTGCCACACGACTACGTGGATGCGTACGTCAAGGATCTCCCGAACGTGATCGACGTCGCCGCGATTCGCGCGGCGGGCGTGCGGATCGGCGCCGACCCGCTCGGGGGCGCGAGCGTCGCCTACTTCGCCGCGATCAGAGACATCCACGGGCTCGACATCGAGGTCGTCAACGACGAGGTCGACCCGACGTTCCGCTTCGTCCCGCTCGACCACGACGGCAAGATCCGGATGGACTGCTCCTCGCCGTACGTGATGAGCGGCCTGATCGAGCTGCGTGAGCGCTTCGACGTCGCCGTCGCCTGCGACCCGGACGCCGACCGCCACGGGATCGTCGCCCCCAGCACCGGGCTCCTGAATCCCAACCACTACCTGGCCGTGGCGATCAACTACCTGTTCGGCGGCGCCCGCCCGGCCTGGGGCGACGCGGGGATCGGCAAGACGCTGGTCTCCTCGACGCTGATCGACTTCGTTGCGGCCGACCTCGGCCGCCGCCTGGTCGAGGTGCCGGTCGGCTTCAAGTGGTTCGTCGACGGCCTGGTCGACGGCAGCCTGGGCTTCGGTGGCGAGGAGAGCGCCGGCGCGTCGTTCCTGCGCATGGACGGCACGCCGTGGTCGACCGACAAGGACGGCATCCTGCTCGCGCTGCTGGCGGCGGAGATCACCGCCACGACCGGCAAGGACCCGGGGCAGCACTACACCGAGCTCACGCAGCGCTTCGGCGCGCCCGCCTACAGGCGCACCGACTCGCCGATCACCCCCGAGCGCAAGGCGAAGCTGCTCCAGTTGGAGCCGTCGGACATCACCGCGACCGAGCTCGCGGGCGAGCCGATCGAGCGGGTGCTCACGAAGGCGCCCGGCAACGACGCGGCGATCGGCGGCGTGAAGGTCGTCGCCGAGCACGGCTGGTTCGCCGCCCGCCCGAGCGGCACCGAGGACATCTACAAGCTCTACGCCGAGTCCCTGAAGGGCGAAGCGCACCTGGAGCAGATCATCGAGGAAGCGCGGGAGATCCTGGCATGAGCAAGGTCCTGACCATGGTGCTGGCCGGGGGCGAGGGCAAGCGCCTCGCACCCTTGACGGCCGACCGCGCCAAGCCCGCCGTGCCGTTCGGCGGCAACTACCGCCTGATCGACTTCGCGCTCTCGAACCTGGTCAACGCGAACTACCACCAGATCGTGGTCCTGACGCAGTACAAGAGCCACAGCCTCGACAAGCACGTCACCACGACCTGGCGCCTGTCGCCGCTGCTGGGCAACTACGTCACGCCGGTCCCGGCCCAGATGCGGCTCGGGCCGCGCTGGTTCGTGGGCTCAGCCGATGCGATCTACCAGAACTACAACCTGATCGCCGACGAGCGTCCGGAGCACATCATCGTCTTCGGCGCCGACCACATCTACCGCATGGACCCGCGCCAGATGGTCGAGCAGCACGTCGCCTCCGGCAAGGGCGTGACGGTCGCCGCGCTGCGCACACCGATCGAGCAGGCCGACCAGTTCGGCGTGATCGAGACCGCGGCCAACGGGCGCGACATCGCCGCGTTCCGCGAGAAGCCGAAGGACCCGGTCGGCCTGCCGGACTCGCCGAACGAGGTCTTCGCCTCGATGGGCAACTACGTCTTCTCGACCGAGGCACTGATCAGCACCGTCTCGGCCGACGCTGCCGACGAGACGTCCAAGCACGACATCGGCGGCAACATCATCCCCGCGCTGGTCGCCCAGGGCGACGCGCAGGTCTACGACTTCTCCGCCAACGAGGTCCCGGGCGCCACCGAGCGCGACAAGGGCTACTGGCGCGACGTCGGCACGCTCGACGCCTACTTCGACGCGCACATGGACCTGATCTCGGTCCACCCGATCTTCAACATGTACAACCACGACTGGCCGATCCACACGTGGCCCGGGATCACTCAGCCGGCGAAGTTCATCTTCGACGAGGACGGCCGCCGCGGCCATGCGGTCGACTCGATGGTCTGCGCCGGCGTCGTGATCTCCGGCGGGACCGTGCGCCGCAGCATCGTCTCGCCGCTCGCGCACATGCATTCGTACTCGCTGGTCGAGGACTCGATCGTGATGCACGAGGTCGAGGTCGCGCGCAACGCCGTCGTGCGGCGCGCGATCCTGGACAAGAACGTCTACATCGGCGAGGGCGTGGAGATCGGCGTGGACCCGGTGAAGGATCGCGAGCGCTTCCACGTCTCCGACGGCGGGATCGTGGTGATCCCGAAGGGCATGAGGGTCACAGAATGAAGATCGCTTTGATGACCCGCGAGTACCCGCCCGAGGTCTACGGCGGGGCGGGCGTGCACGTCGAGTACCTCGCGCGCGAGCTGCGCGCGTTCGAGGAGGTCACGGTGCACGCGTGGGGGACGGGGGACGTCCCGCACACCGCCTGGGACGCTTTGCGGGGCGACGCGCCCGAGCTCGCCGCGCTGCGGGCGGTCAGCATCGACCTGACGATGTCCGCGGGCGCGCAGGGCTCAGACCTCGCCCACAGCCACACCTGGTACGCGAACTTCGGCGGTCACCTGGCCAAGCTGCTGTGGGGCATCCCGCACGTGGCGACCGTCCACTCGCTCGAGCCCCTACGGCCGTGGAAGGAGGAACAGCTCGGCGGCGGGTACCGCCTGTCGAGCTTCTGCGAGCGCACCGCGCTGGAGAACGCGGACGCGGTGATCGCGGTCTCCAACGGCACGCGCGGCGACATCCTGCGCGTCTACCCGAACATCGACCCCGACCGCGTCCACGTCATCTACAACGGCATCGACACCGCCGAGTACACGCCCGACCCGACCACCGACGTCCTCGAGCGCCACGGCATCGACCCGGCCAAGCCGAGCGTCGTGTTCGTCGGCCGGATCACCCGCCAGAAGGGCGTGCAATACCTGCTCGAGGCGGCGAAGGCCTTCGACCCGAGCGCGCAGCTCGTCCTCTGCGCGGGCAGCGCCGACACGCCGGAGCTCGGCGCCGAGGTCGAGCGCCGCGTCGAGGAGCTCAAGGCGACCCGCGAAGGCGTCTTCTGGATCGAGCAGATGCTCCCCAAGCCCGACGTGATCCAGATCCTCAGCCACGCGACCGTCTTCGCCTGCCCGTCGATCTATGAGCCGCTCGGCATCGTCAACCTCGAGGCGATGGCGTGCGAGGCGGCGGTCGTTGCCACCGCGACCGGCGGCATCGTCGAGGTCGTCGTCGACGACGAGACCGGGTACCTGGTGCCGATCGAGCCCGGCGACGACGGGACCGGCGCGCCCCGCGATCCGGCGAAGTTCGCCGCTGATTTCGCTCAACGCGTCAACGCCCTGATCGCCGATCCGGCGAAGGCGGCGGCGTTCGGCAAAGCGGGCCGCAAGCGCGCTGTGGAGGCGTTTGCGTGGCCCGCGATCGCCGCGCAGACCTCGCAGCTGTACCGGGACCTCGTGGCCTGACCCGCTCGACCGGCGGTCCTGGTCAGAACTACATCGCGTAGTTACGATCGCGCCAGGGTGCGGCGCGAGGGGCGCCGCGTGGGTCAAAAGAGAGGGCAAAGACATGAAGGTCAAGCACGTCGCCGGGATGGCGGCGGTGCTGGCGCTGGTGGCGCCGGCCGTGGCGATCGCGGGGCCACCCGCGCCCGTCGATCCCCAGAACTGGACATTCCAGGACAACTTCACCTGGAACGACTACCACCCGATCCCGGGCAAGGACTACTCCGACCCGTCGATCGTCCCGAGCGTCAAGAAGTGGAAGGTCGCGCTCGTCCTGACCGACTTCCCGGACAAGACGTTCTTCGTCTCGCAGCCCGCGGGCAGCACGATCTACGGCACGCCGACGATCGAGGCGCACGACATCCCGCGCGCCGACGTCCCCGCGTTCTACCGCGACTTCCTCAACAAGCCGCAGGCGCTGAACCACTTCCAGACGATGAACCGCTACTGGATGGAGGACAGCTACGGCAAGTACGGCGTGCAGCTGGACTCGTTCGGCCCGTACAAGCTGCCGGGCAATTCGTACCAGTACTTCCTGACCGACCAGTCGGGGAGCCAGAACAACCCGGCGCACTGCCCGCAGCTGACGCCGGCCAAGCCCTGCAACCTGAACTTCCGCACCGACGCCCGCGCCGCGTGGCTGGCTGATGTCGGCGCGGCCAAGATCGCCGAGTACGACAACATCTTCTACGTCTCCGCCGGTGAGGACGAGTCCTCGACCTGGCAGGAGTTCGGCGAGATGAAGTTCCTCAACCAGGACGCGGTCACCGACGCGTTCGGCCCGAAGGCCTACGGCGACCTGACCCAGACCAACTGGGCGGTGTCGCGCTACGTGCCGTGGAGCTCGTGGGTCACCGTGGCCAACATCTGGCCCAACGCGAGCGGCAACACGTCGGTCGAGGGCGAGAGCTCCGGCATGGGCACCTACGCCCACGAGCTGACCCACAACCTCGGCCTGCCCGACAACTACAACAACCCGTTCACGTCGCCCTACCAGCGGACCGGCAGCGGCATGTGGGACATGATGAGCCGCGGCCAGTTCAACGGCGCCGGCGGCCAGCACACCCGCTTCCTGATCCCGCCGACGACCGGCTCCGCGCTCGGCTCGCAGCACAACCTGCGCAACAAGCGCGTCCTGAACTTCCTCACCGACGGCGACCTGCTGCGCCTGAACCGCGACGGGCTGAAGTCCTCGGGCCTGGCGGTCGCGGACGTGACCGCGCGTGAGGTCGCCCCGACGGGCGGCGAGATCTCCGGCGTGACCGTCGTCCTCGACGGCACCGGCGACAACGAGGCGCCCTGCAACTACGTCACCGACCCGACCTGCGACGGCGTGCGCACGCAGGGCACCGGGATCACCGGCAAGTACAACAACTACCACATGGAAGTGGTCCAGCAGATCGGCTCGGACTCCTTCGATCCGGGCCACGGCGTCCTGATCTCGAAGTCCAAGAACACGGCCTCCTCCTGCGGCAACTTCACGTGCTTCGTGTGGTTCATCGACGCCCACCCGGAGGACATCAACAAGGTCGACTTCATCGGCCCCGACGGGCAGCCGAAGATGGCGACGCCGGGCGACGAGCGCCAGAAGAACGACGCGACGTTCAACGTCGGCCTGAACTCGGGCACCCTGTCCGAGTACGAGGACACGGCCAACCGCCTGCACTTCTACATCCTCGACAAGAAGACCGACGACACCGGCGTCCTGCACTACAAGGTGGGCGTCCGCTCGCTCGACGGCGCCGGCCCGCAGACGCGCGGCGTCAGCCTCGCCTCGCCGCAGCTGGGCAACGCCGAGGGCTATACGACCTGCACGTTCAACCTCAAGAACACGGGCGCGATGGCGGCCGTCCCGAACGTGCACCCACAGGACGCTTCGGCGTTCCTGGACTCCGACATCTACCGCCTCTCGACGACGGCCACGGGCACCGGCTGGGCGGCGTACGTGAAGAACGCGTTCGCCTCGGCGGAGTTCGGCCAGTCGGTCTCGGTCCCGGTCTACATCGAGAAGGGCACGGGCGCCGGCACGGTCACGCTCAAGGCGGTCTCCGAGAGCGACCCGACCAAGACCGCGTCCGCGGTCTGCACGCTGTCCGACTCGACCGTCGGCGGGTCCGTCCCGGCGACGCTCGCGCTGACGATGGGCACGGCGGCCAGCTTCGGCGCGTTCACGCCGGGCCTGGGCAAGGACTACTTCGCCTCCACGACGGCGACGGTGATCTCCACCGCAGGCGACGCGACCCTGACGGTCGCCGACCCGAGCCCGACCGCCACCGGCCACCTGGTCAACGGCGCGTTCTCGATGCCACAGGCGCTGCAGGCCTCCGGATCGACCGCCGGCACGTACGCGGCGCTGCCGACGACCCTGAAGACGTACACCGGCCCGGTCTCCAACGACCCGGTCGCCGTCAGCTTCAAGCAGACGATCGCTGCCACCGACGCGCTGCGCACCGGCAGCTACGCCAAGACGCTGACGTTCACGCTGTCGACGACGACGCCATAAACGCTCTCATCGACGCTGCGGGAACTACGCGGCGTCGGATGTGACAAATGCCGGAAAGCCCCGCAAATGCGGGGCTTTCCGCGTTTCCATGAGCGTTTGACCCAGGCCCGCGCCGCCAGCTAAAGATGCGGGATCGGCGGGCATGACGGCCGCCAAGGGTCTAAAGAAGGGGAACAACTCGATGAGAGGTCTTCACGCCGCCGGGCTGACGGTGGCGTTGGTGGCGCTGAGCGCGCCCGCCGCCGCGAACGCGGCCGGGGCGCCTTCGCCGCTCGATCCGCAGAACTGGTCCACCCAGGAGAACCAGACCTGGTCGGACTACAAGCCGCTGCCGGGGCCGGACTACTCCGATCCGAGCATCCAGCCGTCGGTGAAGAAGTGGAAGGTCGCGCTCGTCGTGACCGACTTCCCGGACAAGACGTTCACGATCTCGCAGCCGGCGGGCGGGACGGTCTTCGGCACGCCGACCGCGGAGGCCAACAGCGTCCCGCGCGCGGACGTGCCGGCGTTCTATCGCGACTTCCTGAACAAGCCGCAGGCGCTCAATCACTTCCAGACGATGAACCGGTACTGGATGGAGGACACGCACGGCAAGTACGGCGTGCAGCTGGACTCGTTCGGGCCGTATCAGCTCCCTGGCCGGTCCTATCAGTACTTCATGACCGACTTCGGCGGCGCGGCGCAGCAGGCGCACTGCCCGGACGCGGCCAACTACCCGTGCAACAAGAACTTCCGCACCGACGCCAAGGCGGCATGGGTCGCCGCGGTCGGCCAGGACGTCGTGAACTCCTACGACAACGTCTTCTACGTCTCCGCCGGTGAGGACGAGTCCTCCACCTGGCAGGAGTTCGGCAACATGAAGTGGGCGACGCAGGACCAGGTGCCGGACGCCTTCGGCCCGAAGAACTTCGACCCCACGCAGGCCAACTGGGCGATCACCCGCTACGTGCCGTGGACGTCGTGGGCCTCGGCCTCGACGATCTGGCCCAACGCGAGCGGCAACACCTCGATCGAGGCCGAGAGCTCGGGCATGGGGACCTACGCCCACGAGCTGACCCACAACCTCGGCATCGCCGACAACTACAACAACCCGTTCGACACGACGCTGCAGCGCGACGCGACCGGCCCCTGGGACATGATGAGCCGCGGCTCCTTCGGCGGCCCCGGCGGCACCCATGCGCGCTACTTCATCCCGCCCACCACCGGCGGCTCGCTCGGCTCGCAGCACGACCTGCGCAACAAGGCCAAGCTCGGGTTCATCACGCCCGACCAGCTGCTGAAGGTCAACCGCGGCGGCCTCGCGCAGTCCGGCATGGTCGTGGCCGACGTCACCGCGCGTGAGGTCGACCCCGGCTCGGGCCTCAGTGGCATCCAGGTCAACCTCGACGGCGGCGACAAGGAGCCGCCCTGCACCGTCGCCACCAACCCGCTGTGCGACGGCGTCGGCCGCAACGCGACCACGGGCGCGGTCACCAACGGCTACAACAGCTACCTCGCCGAGGTCGTCCAGCAGATCGGCTCGGACTCCTTCGACCCGAGCCACGGCGTGATCCTCTCGAAGTCCAAGACCGCGGAGAACTCCACCTGCGGTCGCTACACGTGCTTCAACTGGATCATCGACGCCCACCCGGAGGACATCAACATGGTCGACTTCGTGGCCGCCGACGGCACGGTCAACAAGGTCACGATCGCCGACCAGCGCCAGCTCGACGACGCGTCGTTCAACGCCGGCCTGAACTCGGGCTCCTCCTACGAGTACGAGGACACCGCGAACCGGCTGCGCTTCTACATCATCGACCTGCACAAGGACGCGAGTGGCGTCCTGCACTACACGATCGGCGTCCAGTCGCTCGACGGCAACGGCCCGCAGACCCGTGGCGTCGCGCTCGCCGACGCGCCCGGCCTCACGGACGACGCCGGCCTTCAAGCGTGCACGTTCACGCTCAAGAACACCGGCGTGGCGGCGGCCACGGACCCGGCGCTGCACCCGATGGACGTCTCGGCCAACCTGACCTCAGACGTCTACCGGCTCAGCGCGAGCGCCACCGGCAGCGGCTGGAGCGCGTACCTGCGCAACGCCCTGGCGACCGCGAAGTTCGGGGAGAGCACCACGGTCCCGGTCTACGTCTCCAAGGCCGACGGCGCCGCCGCGGACGGGACCGTCACGCTCAACGCCGTCTCGGTCAGCGATCCGTCCAAGACCGCGACCGCGGTCTGCGGCGTCTCGAGCGGGACGGTCGGCGGTTCGGTGCCGGCGACGCTCTCGCTGTCGCTCGGCGCGGCGGCCTCGTTCGGTCCGTTCACGCCCGGCGTGGGGCAGACCTACACCGCGTCGACGGCCGCCACGGTCATCTCGAGCGCGGGCGACGCGGCGCTGAGCGTCGCCGATCCGGACGCGGCGGCCACCGGCCATCTCGTCAACGGCTCGTTCTCGCTCCCGCAGGGCCTGAAGGCCCAGGCCAAGGGCGGCGCCTACGCGCCGGTCGGCGGCAGTGCCGCGCCGACGACCCTGACCAGCTGGAGCGGCCCGGTCTCCAACGACCCGGTGCCGATCGGCTTCCAGCAGACCATCGGTGCCGGCGATGCGCTGCGCACCGGCACTTACTCAAAGACGCTGACGTTCACACTCAGCACGACCACACCGTAAGTTCATGAGTCCTGGCCTCGTGGACACATGTCCACGGGGCTGGACTTGACCGTCCGCATATCTCCCCTTAAACATGAACGTACGGCGGCCTGGAGGGCTGCCCAGGGTCTAAACGAAGGGGAATACATGAAGGTGCTTCACGCCGCCGGGGTGGCGGCAGTGCTGGCGCTCGCCGCGCCCGCGGCGGCGTTGGCCGGCGCTCCGGCGCCCGTCGATCCACAGAACTGGTCCTTCCAGGACAACCTCACGTGGAACGACTACAAGCCGCTGCCGGGGACGGATTACTCCAACCCTGACGTGCAGCCGACCGTCAAGAAGTGGAAGGTCGCGCTCGTCGTCACCGACTTCCCGGACAAGGGCTTCACGATCTCGCAGCCCGCGGGTTCCACGATCTTCGGGACGCCGACGGCCGAGGCCAACCAGGTCCCGCGTGACCAGGTGCCGGCGTTCTACCGCGACTTCCTCAACAAGCCGCAGGCGCTGAATCACTTCCAGACGATGAACCGGTACTGGATGGAGGACTCCTTCGGCAAGTACGGCGTGCAGCTGGACGCCTTCGGGCCGTACCGCATGCCGGGTCGCTCGTACCAGTACTTCCACGATTACACGACCAACGCCCACTGCCCGGACGCCGCGCACTACCCGTGCACGCTGAACTTCCGCACGGACGCGCGCGCCGCCTGGCTCGCCGACGTCGGCGCCGCCAAGGTCGCCGAGTACGACAACATCTTCTACGTCTCCGCGGGTGAGGACCAGTCCTCCACCTGGCAGGAGTTCGGCCAGATGAAGTTCAAGACGATGGACGACGTGCCGGACTCCTTCGGCCCGAAGGCCTTCGACCCGCTGCAGACCAACTGGGCTCCGACCCGGTACGTCCCGTGGTCGTCGTGGGCGTCGTCGTCGACGATCTGGCCCAACGCCTCCGGCAACACGTCGATCGAGGCCGAGAGCTCCGGCATGGCGACCTACGCCCACGAGCTCACGCACAACCTCGGCCTGCCCGACAACTACGGCAACCCGTTCGGCACCACGCAGCAGCGTGCCGCCACCGGCATGTGGGACATGATGAGCCGCGGCTCGTTCAACGGCCCGGGCGGCCAGCACACCCGCTGGCAGATTCCCCCGACGCAGGGCGCCGCCCTCGGCTCGCAGCACAACATCCGCAACAAGCGCGTCCTGAACTTCATCACCGACAACGACCTCCTGCGCCTCAACCGCGACGGGCTGGCGACGTCGGGCATGGCGGTCACGGACGTCACCGCGCGTGAGACCGCGCCGACGGGCGGCGAGATCTCCGGCGTCAACATCGCCCTCAACGGCGCGGGCGACAAGGAAGCGCCGTGCAACTACCTGACGGACCCGACCTGCGACGGCGTTCGAACGTCCGGCTCGAGCGTGACGGGCAAGTACGACAACTACACGATGGAAGTCGTGCAGCAGATCGGCTCGGACTCCTTCAGCCCGGGTCACGGCGTCCTGATCTCCAAGACGAAGAACACCGCGTCCTCCTGCGGCTCCTCGAGCTGCTTCGTGTGGGTCGTCGACTCGCATCCGGAGGACATCAACAAGGTCGACTTCGTCGCGGCCGACGGCACGCCCAACAAGGCGACCATCGGTGACGAGCGCCAGAAGAACGACGCCTCGTTCAACGCCGGCGTCGGCTCGGGCTCCTCGTCGGAGTACGAGGACACGGCCAACCGCCTGCACTTCTACATCCTGGACAAGCACAACGACGCGCAGGGCATCCTGCACTACACCGTCGGCGTCCGCTCGCTCGACGGCTCCGGCCCGCAGGCCCGCGGCGTGGCGCTCGCGTCGCCGCAGCTCGGCAACGACTCCGGCTACGCGACCTGCTCGTTCAACCTGAAGAACACGGGCGCCGCGGCGGCCGTTCCGGCGGGCACGCACCCGCAGGACGCCTCGGCCTACCTGAACAACGACATCTACCGTCTCTCGGCCTCGGCCACCGGCACGGGTTACGCGGCGTACCTCAAGAACCAGTTCGCGACCGCCAAGTTCGGCGAGAGCGTCTCGGTCCCGGTGTACATCGAGCGTGGCACGGGCTCCGGCTCGGTCACGCTGAACGCCGTCTCCGAGAGCGATCCGACCAAGACCGCCTCCGCGGTCTGCACCCTGGCCGACAGCACGGTCGGCGGCTCGGTGCCGGCGACGCTGTCCCTGAACATGGGCGCGGCGGCCTCCTTCGGCCCGTTCACCCCGGGCCTGGGCAAGGACTACATCGCCTCCACGACGGCCACCGTCGTCTCCACCGCCGGTGACGCGACCCTGACGGTCGCCGACCCCGACGCGACGGCCAACTCCGGTCACCTGGTCAACGGCACGTTCGCGCTGCCGTCGGCGCTGCAGGCCTCCGGCTCCACCGCGGGCGCGTACTCCGCGCTCCCGGCGACGCTGAAGACCTACGCCGGCCCGGTGTCCAACGATCCGGTCGCCGTCAGCTTCAAGCAGACGATCTCCGATCACGACGCGCTGCGCACCGGTCAATACGCCAAGACGCTGACCTTCACGCTCAGCACCACCACCCCCTAGCGGCTCTCATCAACTACGACTCCGTGTACACATGTCCACGGAGTCGTGGTTGACCCGCGCCTTTATCTCCCCTGAAGATGCTCTCACGCGGCACTCCGTTTGCCGCGAGGGTCTACGAGAGGGGTCTGAACAACATGAAGGTGCTCCACGCCGCCGGCCTGGCGGCCGTGCTCGCGCTGGCGACGCCGATGGTCGCGTCCGCTGCGGGTCCGCCCGCGCCCATCGATCCGCAGAACTGGTCCTTCCAGGACAACCTGACCTGGAACGACTACCACGCGCTGCCCGGGACGGACTACTCCGATCCGTCGATCGTGCCGACCGTGAAGAAGTGGAAGGTCGCGCTCGTCCTCACGGACTTCGACGACAAGCCCTTCTACATCACGCAGCCGGCCGGCAGCTCGGTCTTCGGCACGCCGACGATCGAGGCCCACGACATCCCGCGCGCGGACGTCCCGGCCTTCTACCGCGACTTCCTCAACAAGCCGCAGGCGCTGAACCACTTCCAGACCATGAACCGGTACTGGATGGAGGATTCCTACGGCAAGTACGGCGTCCAGCTGGACGCCTTCGGCCCCTACAAGCTCCCGGGCCACTCCTACCAGTACTTCATGACCGAGTTCGGCGGCAACGCCAACCTCGCGCACTGCCCGGCGCTGACGCCCGCGCACCCGTGCAACCTGAACTTCCGCACCGATGCCCGCGCGGCGTGGCTGGCCGACGTCGGCGCGGCGAAGATCGCCGAGTACGACAACGTCTTCTACGTCTCCGCCGGTGAGGACGAGTCCGCCACGTGGCAGGAGTTCGGCGAGATGAAGTTCAAGACGCAGGACGACGTCACGGACGCGTTCGGCCCGAAGTCCTACGGCGACCTGACCCAGACCAACTGGGCGGTCACCCGCTACGTGCCGTGGTCCTCGTGGGCCGCCGTCTCGGGCATCTGGCCCAACGCGTCCGGCAACACGTCGATCGAGGCCGAGGCCTCCGGCATGGCCACGTACGCGCACGAGCTGACCCATAACCTGGGCCTTCCGGACAACTACAACAACCCGTTCGGCACCGTCCAGCAGGTCACCGCGACCGGCATGTGGGACATGATGAGCCGCGGCTCGTTCAACGGCCCGGGCGGCCAGCACGTCCGCTACCTGATCCCGCCGACGCAGGGCGAGGCGCTGGGCTCGCAGCACAACGTGCGCAACAAGCGCGTGCTGAACTTCCTCACCGACAACGACCTGCTGCGCCTGAACCGCAACGGGCTGGCGACATCGGGCATGGCGGTCGCGGACGTCACCGCGCGTGAGACGGCGCCGACCGGCGGCGAGATCTCGGGCGTCAACATCGCCCTCGACGGCACCGGCGACAACGAGGCGCCGTGCTACATCAACGGCGTCCTGACCACGCCGAACTGCGACGGCGTCGCCCGCGCGGCGAACGGCACGATCAGCGGCAAGTGGAACAACTACACGATGGAGGTCGTGCAGCAGATCGGCTCGGACTCCTACGACCCGGGCCACGGCGTCCTGATCTCCAAGACCAAGACCAACAACTCCTCCTGCGGCTCCTACAGCTGCTTCGTGTGGGTCGTCGACTCGCATCCGGAGGACATCAACAAGGTCGACTTCGTCGCGGCCGACGGCACGCCGAAGAAGGCGACGATCGGCGACGAGCGCCAGAAGAACGACGGCTCGTTCAACGCCGGCCTCGGCTCGGGCTCCTCGTACGAGTACGAGGACACGGCCAACCGCCTGCACTTCTACATCCTCGACAAGAAGACCGACGCGACCGGCATCCTGCACTACACGGTCGGCGTCCGCTCGCTCGACGGCTCCGGCCCGCAGACGCGCGGCGTCAGCGTCGCCTCGCCGCAGCTCGGCAACGCCGAGGGCTACACGACGTGCTCGTTCACGCTCAAGAACACGGGCGCCGCGGCGGCCGTCCCGGCCGGCACGCACCCGCAGGACGCGGCGGCGTACCTCAACAGCGACGTCTACCGCCTGTCGGCGTCGGCGTCGGGCACCGGCTACAGCGCGTACCTCAAGAACGCGTTCGCGGCCGCCAAGTTCGGCGCCACGGTCTCGGTTCCGGTCTACATCGAGCGCGGCACGGGCTCCGGCTCGGTCACGCTGAACGCCGTCTCCGAGAGCGATCCTTCGAAGACCGCGTCGGCGGTCTGCACGCTGGCCGACGGCTCGGTCGGCGGCTCGGTGCCGGCCACGCTGGCCCTGACGATGGGCGCTCCGGCCACGTTCGGCGCGTTCACGCCCGGCCTCGGCAAGGACTACGTCGCCAACACCACGGCGACCGTCGTCTCCACCGCCGGTGACGCGTCCCTGACGGTCGCCGACCCGAGCACGACGGCCAACGGCCACCTGGTCAACGGCACGTTCTCGCTCCCGCAGGCCCTGCAGGCGTCCGGCGCCACCGCCGGGCCCTACGCGGTGCTGCCCACCACGCTGAAGACATACAGCGGCCCGGTCTCCAACGACCCGGCGACGATCAGCTTCAAGCAGACGATCGGCTCCGCCGACGCCCTGCGTACCGGCACCTATGCCAAGACGCTGACCTTCACGCTGTCCACGACCACCCCTTAGTCCAGTTGTTCGGCCCCCGTGGGAGAAATTCCACGGGGGCTGTATTGACCTCCCATGAGTTGTTACGTAACCATTCATGAGAGCGGTGGCACGAATGCCGCCGGGGGTCTAAGTAGGAGGGTCTGTACAAATGAGAGGTACTCGCGCCGCGGTCGCCGCGGCGTTGGTCGTTCTCGCCGCGCCGGCCGCCGCACTCGCGGCGGACACCGCGCCGGCGCCGATCGATCCGCAGAACTGGACGTGGCAGGACGAGCTGACGTGGAATGACTACAAGAAGCTCCCGGGGCCGGACTACTCCGATCCGAGCATCCAGCCGTCGGTGAAGAAGTGGAAGGTCGCGCTCGTCGTGACCGACTTCCCGGGCACGCCGTTCACGATCAGCCAGCCGCAGGGAAGCACCGTCTTCGGCACGCCCACCGCGGTGGCCCACGACATCCCGCGTGCACAGGTTCCCGCGTTCTACCGCGACTTCCTGAACACGCCGTCTGAGCTGAACCACTTCCAGACGATGAACCGGTACTGGATGGAGGACTCCTTCGGCAAGTACGGCGTGCAGCTGGACGCCTTCGGCCCGTACGAGCTCCCGGGCACGCAGTACCAGTACTTCCTTACCGACCAGGCGAGCGGCAACGGCACGGCGCACTGCCCGGTGCTCACGCCGGCCAAGCCGTGCAACAAGAACTTCCGCACCGATGCTCGCGCTGCCTGGCTGGCGGACGTCGGCGCGGCGAAGATCGCCGAGTACGACAACGTCTTCTACGTCTCCGCCGGTGAGGACGAGTCCTCGACCTGGCAGGAGTTCGGCGAGATGAAGTGGATGACGCAGGACCAGGTGCCGGACGCGTTCGGCCCCAAGGCCCTCGGCGACCTGACCCAGACCAACTGGGCGATCACCCGCTACGTCCCGTGGACGTCGTGGGTCTCGGCGGCCACCAACTGGCCGAACGCCTCGGGCAACACGTCGGTCGAGGGCGAGAGCTCCGGCATGTCGACCTACGCCCACGAGCTCTCGCACAACCTGTCGATCCCGGACAACTACGGCAACCCGTACGCCGTCGTCCAGCAGCGCGGGTTCACCGGCATGTGGGACATGATGAGCCGCGGCACGTTCAACGGCCCAGGCGGCCCGCACACGCGCTTCCAGATCCCGGCGACGCAGGGCGCGTCGCTCGGCTCGCAGCACAACATGCGCAACAAGCGCTTCCTGAACTTCGTCGGCGACGCCGACCTCGTGCGGCTGAACCGCAACGGCCTGGCGGCGTCGGGTCTCGCGGTGGCCGATGTCACCGCCCGCGAGGTCCCGCATGCGGCGGGCGACGTCGCCGGCGTTCGCGTGGAGCTCGACGGCACCGACGGCGACAAGTCCACGCCCTGCAACTACCAGACCGACTGGAAGTGCGACGGCGTGCGCCTGAACGGCACGACCGTCACCGGCAAGTACAACGCCTACACGATGGAAGTCGTGCAGCAGATCGGCTCGGACTCGTTCGATCCCGGCCACGGCGTGATCATCAACAAGGTCAAGAACTCCGCGTCCAGCTGCGGCGGCTCGAGCTGCTTCGCCTGGATGATCGACTCGCATCCCGACGACATCAACCACGTCGACTTCGTCAAGCCCGACGGCACGCCGAAGATCGCGACGCAGGGCGACGAGCGCCAGCTCAACGACGGCTCGTTCAACGCCGGCCTGGACTCGGGCTCCTCGTACGAGTGGACCGACCAGCAGAACCGCCTGCACTTCTACGTGGTCGACAAGACCACCGACGCGCAGGGCATCCTGCACTACAAGGTCGCCGTGAAGTCGCTGGACGGCGCCGGGCCGCAGACGCGTGGCGTGGCGCTGACGTCGGGCGGGTCGACCCAGGTCGCCGCCGGCCAGTGGTCGACGTGCACGTTCGGCCTCAAGAACACCGGCGCCGCTGCGGCGACCGATCCCGCCCTGCACCCGCAGGACGAGAGCGCGTTCCTGGAGAGCGACGTCTACCGCCTCGCGGCTTCGGCCACGGGCACCGGCTGGAGCGCGAAGATCCTCAACGCGCTCACCGCCGTGAAGTTCGGCGAGACGGTCAAGGTCCCGGTCTACGTCACGAAGGCGCTCAACGCCTCCGCGGCCGGCACGGTCACCCTGACGGCGACGTCGGAGAGCGACCCGGCCAAGACGCAGACCGCGGTCTGCGGGCTCAGCGACGGCGCCGTCGGCGGCTCCGTGCCGGCGACGCTGGCGCTGACGATGGGCACGCCCGCCTCGTTCGGCGCGTTCATCCCGGGCGTCGGCAAGGCCTACGCCGCCCAGACCACGGCCACCGTGATCTCCACGGCCGGCGACGCGACCCTCTCGGTCTCGGACCCGTCCGCCACCGCCACGGGCAAGCTCGTCAACGGCACGTTCGCTCTGAACCAGCCGCTGATGGCCCAGGGCTCCTCGCCCGCCGCGGGCCCCGCGGGCGCGTTCACCGCGATCGGCGGCTCGGCCGCTCCGACCAAGCTCGCGGGCTGGGTCAACCCGGTCGCCAACGACCCGGTGACGGTCGGCCTCCAGCAGACGATCCTGGCCAGCGAACCGCTGCGCACAGGCTCCTACGCCAAGGCGCTGACGTTCACCCTCTCCACCACCACGCCATAACCTAAAGCCCACCTAAGGGGTCTGGCCCCTTAGGTGGCGCTTAAGTTCCGAAGGGCCGGCCAGAGCGTCGGCCCTTCGCCATTTCGTACCTAAAGCGCAGCTAAGGGGCCAGACCCCTTAGGTTGGCGTTAACTAGCGGCCGAAGAGGCGGACGAAGCCGCGGGCGCGGCCCTGGAGGGCCTCGACGAGCGTGCGGACCTCGGCCAGGTCGGAGCGCAGTTCGCGGTCGCCGACCTCGACCGGGAGCATCGAGTCCTGCAGCTCGACGAGGGCGTTGTCGGCCTCGTCGATCGCCTCGCCGGCGCGCTCGAGGAACGCGCGGGCGCCCTGGGACGGCAGGCCGGGACTCGGCTGCGTGAAGGTGCGGCCCTGGAGTGAGTAGCGGGCGGCGAAGGAGGAGTGGGTGCGCTGCGCGCGGCCGTACGCGGTCTGCACACCGCGGAAGAGCTCGGCTTCCATGCGGTCGGCGGTGTTCTCGTCGAGCAGCTCGTAGGCGGCGCCGAGCACGGCGAGCGCGGTCGCGAGCTCCTCGATCGCGATCGCGAGGTCGTCGAGCAGTTGCTGCCGCGCCTCGGCAGTCACATAGGTCATGGGTCGGGCTCCAGGTTGCGCGTGGACCACCACTCCTCGCCGTAGTCGATGGTGAGCTCCTCGCCCGCCTCGACGTCCCGCAAGGTCACGAACGTGATCAGCCGAGGACCATCCTGGATGTACTCGCAGTTGGCCTCATAGGAGTGGTTGTAGAGCATGCCGTAGCCCAGCAGGAGGATGACCTCGTTCTCGTCCTCGGCCGAGCCGAACACGTAGTCGCCGAGCATGCCGCTGACGCTGTCGCCCGGGACTTCGAGCGTCGGACACGACTCCACCGCGTCGCCCTTCGCGAACGCGCGCGCCGCGTACACGCCCCGCCCGTGGCGACCTTCCTTGATCTCCAGGCCCTCTGACACGGACGAGGACCTTAGCCGCCGGGGCGACGTTTACGGTCTCGCACGTGCTGCGCGTCCTCAGAAACGAGCCGTCGGCGGTCCTGCTGACCGTCCAGTTGGCCGGTGTGCTGCTCTATCCGTTCATGGAGGGCAACGGCGGCGGTCGTGCGCTCTTCAGCGTCTTCGGCATCCTCGTGCTCGGCCTGGTGGTGCTGGCGGTGCGCGCCACGCCGGCGCTGACGTGGGTGGGGGTGTTGCTGGGCCTGCCGTCGACCGTGCTGCTGCTGATCGTCGCGGTGACCGGCGACGAGACGCTGATCCCGTACTCGTCCGCGTTCGAGGCCGTCCTGTACTTCTACGCCGCGGGTGCCCTGATCTCGTACATGCTCGCCGACCACCAGATCACGCGCGACGAGCTGTTCGCGGTCGGCGCGACCTTCACGCTGGTGGCATGGGGCTTCGCGCACGTGTACGTGGTGTGGCAGGCGATCGAGCCGCACAGCTTCATCGCGGCGATCGACCCGACCGGCGAACGGTCGTGGATGGAGCTGCTGTTCCTGAGCTTCACGACGCTCTCGAGCACGGGGTTGAGTGACGTCGTCCCCGTGGAGGCGTTCGCGCGCAGCCTGTGCATGATCGAGCAGATCGCCGGCGTGGCCTACATCGCCGTCGTCGTGTCACGCCTCGTGGCGCTGACGATCCCGAGGCCGCGCAGCTAGAGGTGGAGACGGTGCAGGGTGACCTCGGCGGTCGCGCCCTGGAGGGCGAGCGCGCCCACGTAGCCGTCCTGGAGTAAAAGATCTGACAGTGAAAAGTCGCCGGGCTGTTGGGTGTCGAACGACTCCGGGGCCCAGCCCAGTCCGCCGCCGCCGGCCTTGGCCAGCGCTTCCTTGCGGCACCAGATGCGCAGCAGCTCGGTGTGGCGGTCGTGTCCGTTCAGGGCGGCGTGCTCGGCCGGCGTGAGGGTGCGCTCGACCGCCCGCGAGCGGCGCGACGTGTGTTCGACGTCGATGCCGACCTCGGCGTGCTCGGTCAGCGCGATCACGGCCAGGTCGGCCGAGTGCGAGAGGTTGAAGCGCAGCGCAGAGCCGAGGATCTCGGGCTTTCCGTGTTCGGAGCTGGCGAGCTCGACGTCGCCGGGGTGTATGCCGAGCCGGCCCGCGAGCACGATCCGCAGCGCGGCGCGGGCCACGATCCAGCGGGGTGCGGCGGCGAGCCGCGAGGCGCGCTCGCGCTCCTCGTCGGACAGCATCGCTTCAAGGGAACGGACGAGTTCCGGGGGCTGGGAGAGCCCGGCCTGCCAGACCTCGACGGTTCGCACCATGTGGACGGTAGCTGTAATACACTCCTGCTGGTCATTGGCAAGGATGCTTGATAAGAGGGGAAGTACGCCTGGCACCGCGGGCGTCGACTCCTGTTCTGAACCCACATAGGGCCTTGTTCCAGGCCCCCGAAGTCGGAGCAGCGAATGAATCGACGCAGCATGCTCATCCCTGTCGCGGTCCTGGCCGCGATGGTCGCCGCGAGCCCGAGCACCGCCTCGGCGGATGGCAACGGCTGGTCCTGCATCAGCCCGTTCGCGAACTACACGAACCAGACGTACCCGAACGATCCGCCGGCCCCGAGTCACATCATCGACTCGCTGGCGATCTCGGTCACCCGCACCGACGCGTCGCCGCTGACGGCCGTGCCCGGCCAGCCGCTGGCGCTGCGCGACCTGCGGCTGACCGCCTCCTTCACCGACACGCGCCCGATCGAGCAGATGTACCGCCGCACGGGTGGCATCGGCGTCTCCTACCGCGGCATCCCGCGTGGGCAGGAAGAGGACACCTCGCGGACCTTCGCCCAGCGCGCGAACCCGGCCGACAACAACGTCCTCTACTGGTCGTACAACACGGCCGCTCAGGGGCAGCCGGCCGTCTACGTCTACACGGAGAAGGCCGCGTCCGGCCCGCCGCAGGTGCGGACCGCCGACCAGCCGAAGGACACGCCGGACTTCACGTACGCGACGCCGACGGTGTCACTCGCGCACCGTTACCTGTCACACACCGGCAACAGCCAGTTCCCGCTCGACGCCTGGGTCGCGGTCGCCGCGTCCAACACCGCCGAGGGCGTCCAGACGCTACCGGTCAAGGGCTACTGGTCGGTCAACGTCAAGGACGCTACACCGGGCTCACCGGAGACGCCCGCCGACTACACCAACGACACCGTCACCGTGACGGTGCAGGACGTCGTGCTCGACCTGCCGCGCACGAACTGGACGCCCACGGGAGCAGGCCCGGTCGAGTTCTCGATCGCGGGTCCCGGCGGCCTCGGCGTGATCCAGGTCGAGTCCAAGGGCTACGACCGCGTGGGCTACAACTCGCCGTTGAACATCCGCCCGTTCGGCAGCGTCTACATCCGCGCGCAGACGGAGTCCTACGGCTCAAGCAACGACTGCATCCCGGGTGGCATCTCGGTCGTCAACAGCGCGATCGCCGCCGGTCAGGCGGGGCTGCTGTTCGGGGACGCCGATCCCGTCAACGCCGATCCGGCGCTCGGCGATCCGGCCACGCCGGGGGCGTACACGACCGGCAGCGGCGCGCAGAAGGCGATCGGCACCCGCGGGCGCTTCGGCTTCTCGTTCACGCCGCTTCCCGCGATCGCGGTCGCCGCGCTGCCGCCGGTGGCGGTGCCGATCGCGCAGCCGGCGGCGAAGCCGGTCATCCTGGCATCGGGCACGACGGCGAAGCCGACGTCCGTGGGCAGCGTCACGCTGAAGCTGACCAATCCCAACGCGACCGCCTCGCGATACAAGCTCGCGGTCAAGACGGTTTCGAAGTACAAGGTCGGCAAGACCAAGAAGGTCGTGACCGTCGCCGCCGGCAGGACCGTCACGGTCAAGCCGGGCGCGACGAGCCTGAAGTTCTCGCTCTCCAAGACGGCGAAGACGCTGCTCAAGACGCGCAAGACGCTGAAGGTCAAGGTCACGCTGACGCCCGTGGGCGGCGGTTCTGCCGTGACGAAGACGCTCACGCTCAAGCGCGCCTAGCCGGTGCGCCGGGCCGTATCCCTGCTGCTGCTCACCGGCGCCCTCGCGGCGCCGGCGAGCAGCGCCGCGGCGTTCCCGGACGCGACGTTCGGGAACCAGTGCCAGTACAGCTACGACCGCTACTGGCGGCCGGTGCCGATGATCTTCGGCGGGACGTTGACCGACGGCGCCGGGAAGGAGCTCGCCTCAGGGACGCGGCTCGCGGTGGGGGACACGGTGCGCCTGCAGGGCGGCACCGTGTCCGCCGTGCTGCCGTCCTGGATCCTCCCGTTCGCCTACGACTCGGGGATGATCGGGCTGGGCGGCGGCGAGCTCCCGGTGCGCGGGTGGCTCGCGCTGGAAGCGACCAACACCGTCGAGGGCGTGGTGGCGCCGATCGCGTTGACCACGGTCGCGCGCACGCACGTGGAGGTGACGGCGTCCAACCAGGTCGACGAGGAACGCTCGTCGATCGTCGTGGTCCAGGCGCCCGTCCCGGCCCAGACGTGGACGGCAACCGGCGGCGAAGTGCAGGTCCGCCAAGCCGTCGGCGAGAGCCTGCCGCCGATCCCGGTCGGCCGTGATGGAGCGGATGTGCGCGTCCGCGGGTCGTTGTTCGTCGAGGCGTCGTTGAGTGGCGATCTCAAGCTGTTCATGGACTGCCTGCAGGGCGATCAGGTCGCGCAGGGCTCGAGCTTCACCGACACGCTGCCGGGCACGCTGGGCGTCTTCGCGGTGCCCGGGTGGGACGGTGTCGTCGACGGGACGCCGGTGACCGGGCCGGTGGACGCCGACGTGCTGCTCAGCCAGGCGCCGCCGCGGGCCGAGGTGGGTGAGGGGGCGTCGGTGAGCGGGGCGACGCTCCGTCTGCGGCTGACGGAGGCGCAGCGGACGGCCTGGCTCGGCGGCGCGACGAGCTTCCCCGTGACGGGAGCGGTCGTCGTCCACGGGGCGCGCAGCGACGAGGCGACGCAGTCGGTGCCGGTCTCGCGGACGATCACGGTTGGGTCGAGCGGGCCGGTGACGGTGTCACTGCCGCTGGAGGCCTCCACGTGGACGTCGACCGGCGCGGGCGGGATCGATCTGCGTTCGGACCGCGTGATCTCACTCGACGCGGCGGTGGGCGGCTCGACCCGCACGCTGACGCTCACACGGTTGGCGGCGGGCGATCCGTACCCGTTCGCGCGGTTGCTGCGGTCCGTGGCGCCGACGCCGATCGTGACGCCGGCGCCGACGGCCGGCGCGGTGCCGACTGCCGCCGCGGTCGTGCCGGTGGTTCCGGCCCCCGGGCCGGCTCCGGCTGCGGTTCCGAAGCCCGGTGTGGCATCGGTGCGTTCGACGAAGCTCAAGGTCGCGGCGCGGCGCGTGGGGGTGTCGCTGCGGTGCACGGGCGCGACCGCGTGTCGCGGGACGGTCCGGCTGCGGACGGCGGCGAAGGTCCGGGTCGGCAAGCGGGCCAAGCGGATCGTCACGCTTGCGGGGGCCGCGAAGTATTCGGTGCGGGCGGGAGCGACGGCGACCGTCCGGCTCACCCTCTCGCGGGACGGTCGCACGCTGCTGGCGGCGCATCGTTCGGTGCGCGTCAGCGTCGAGGTGAAGCCCTCGGGCGGCACCTCGGTGCGGCGAACGCTCACGCTGAAGCGATGAGGCGCTACCCGCCGCCGGCGACGAGCCGGCGGCGGGCCTCGTCGTCCAGCAGCGGGCACGAGAAGCACTTCACGTTCGCCGGCGTGCGGTAGTAGAGACAGCAGCCCTCGCGGACGTGCAGGAGCAGCTCGTGCGTGCCGAGGTCGAGCAGGCGCAGCTCGGCACGGTCGGCGAGCAGCTCGAACGCGCGCTCGGGCTGGTTGGAGAGCTGCGCGACCCAGGTGATCGCGGCGTCGTAGCGATCCTTCACGGCGCGTCGCAGCGCGGCCTCGGGGCGCTTGGTGTGCTCGTGGACGGCCTCGATCAGCGGCGCGAGGTGGGCGTCGATGGCGTGGTGCGGGTCGTTGCCGCCGCCGAGCGTCGCGTCGGTGCGGAGCAGCTTGAGCCCATTGCCCTCGGGGGGCTCGGGGCCGATCCAGACGAGGACGTTGGCGGCGCTGATGTCCGGGACCGGCGCGTGGTTGAGCTGCGCGGTCGCCACCGGCACGGCCAGCAGCCACGTGACCAGCTCGACCAGGCGCTGGCCCTGGATGTCGAGGCGATCGGTGCCGAAGGACGCACCGCAGGTGGCCAGCGCATCGTGCAGTCGCGGACCGGCGAGCTCGGCCGTCGTCGCCCAGCCGGTCACCGGCCTAGTGGCGTCGAGTCTCCGCTTCGGGACACTAGTTCAGGCGCGCGGTGACCCGGTTCAGGCGCCGCTCGGCCTCGTCCATGTCGTCGAAGGGCAGCGTGACCCGCATGCGCACGATCTGGAGCTCGCGGGTCAGGTCGCCCGCGCGTTCGTAGCGAGGCTGCAACAGGTCGAGCAGGCTCGCGGCGAGCTGGTGGCCGCACTGCCAGTGCATCGTCCCCAGCGCGTCGGCGTCCGTCAGGTGGCCCGTCGCCGGGTCGAGCACCAGCGGCGCGGTCAGGCGCTGGTGGGCCAGGAAGTGGCCGTGCGCCCCGGCGACGATGCCGAGTGGCAGGCCGGCGCGGCGGCCGACCTCCTGCAGGATGATCGCGATCAGGACCGGGTGGGCGTGACCGCGCTCGAGCGCCTTGTCGATCAGCAGCTCGTGCGGCCCGCCGTTGAGGCGAGCGGCCAGCACGGCGTTGGTCACGGCCTCGCCGAGGGCGCGCAGCTGCGCCTCGGCGCTGGTCTCGAGCTCGGCGTGGATCGCGGTGCCGAGGGCGGTCAGCCCGCGCTCGACCCGATCGCCGTCGAGCTCTCCCAGCTCCCACGCCAGTGACATCGCGAGCTCGGCGGGCGAGGGGCAGGTGACCGACGCGTGCAGCCGGAACGGCACGGCCGTGACCGGCCTGCGCACCGCTGTATCTCTGTCGCTGCTGCTCACGTCCCGACCTCCGCAGAGCCAAGTTCGAAGTTCCCCGGGCCTCTCGGATGAGAGCGCCTCTTAGGGGACCCTAACAAATTCCGACGCCGAGAATCGGATTACGCTTCAATGTGCCCGACAAGCGACTTGGCGGCTAGTGCCAAGTCCCCTTGATGATGATCGTTTAATGGCCTTAATCGCAAGCCCACACACCAGATCCGCTTCTCCGGCCTCGCTGGCCGGGCGTCTCGCCGCGGGCGAAGGACGCGCCGTCGTGACCTTCGCGGGCCAGGGCGTGGACGTGCTGGACGAGCTCGCCGCGCTCGTCGCGCAGCGGCCGGAGCTCGCCTCCGGCGTCGCGCTGGGAACCGAGGTGCTGACGCGGGTGGCCGCGTCGGAGCTCGCGCTGGCATCCGGCGCCTACCGGCACGGCGTCGACGTCGGTGCGTGGGTGATGGACCCTGACGGCGCGCCGCCGGCGACGTACCTCCGCGGCGCGGCGGTGGCGTACCCGCTCTCGCTGCTGGCGCAGGCGCTGCTGTGGCGGGCGTTGTGGGCCGACGCGCTAGGCGAGGTGATCCGCGCGGGCTCGGTGGTCGCCTTCGCCGGGCACTCGCAGGGCTTGCTGGCGGCCTCGTTGGTCGCCGAGGCGCCTTTCGGGGAGGTCTCCGACGCGCTCCTGGCCCGCCACTTGGAACGCGCCGCGGTCCAAGGGCTGTTCATGTCGCGGGCGGCCTGCGGGCGCTCGCCGATGGCGGCGATCTCCGGCGTGCCGGTGGCGCGCGTCGAGGCGGTGCTCGCCGAGGTGAACGCCGAGCTCGCGCCCGCGGTGGCGGCCATCCCCGCGGTGTCGTCGCCCGCCGACGTTTCGCCGGCGCTTGCGCCCGCGACGGCGGCCGGCGGCGTGCGGCCGGGGTCCGCGGTCGTGTCACGCGCCACCGTCGCGCTCGTCAACACGCCGACCCGCATCGTCGTCGCCGGCCCGCCCGCGATCCTCGACCTGCTGCGCGGCCGGCTCTCCGAGATCGCCCGGAGCGAGACCGCGGAGCGGCGGGATGGGCGGCGGGGCGGCTCACCGTTGCGCTTCGAGTGGTCGGAGGTGGGCGTCGACGTGCCGTTCCACTCGCCCGCGCTCGCGGAGCCCTTGGCGGCGTTCGAGGCGTGGGCGGGGTCGGAGCAGGCGTCCAGCTGGGCGCCGGTCCTCGGCGTCGTCGGTGACGTCGCCCGCTCGCAGTTCGTGGAGCCGGTGCGCTGGGACGCGGTTGCACGGTCGATCGCGGAGTCCGGCGCCGACTGGGTGCTGGACCTCGGCCCAGGGACCGCCGTCGCGCGGCTGACGGCCGAGAACCTGCGCGGGACGGGCGTGCGGGTGCTGGCGCTCGCGTCGCCGGAGGGCCGGCGGGTGCTGACGGCGCCGGGCGCCGCTCCGGCCGAGCGCGATGTCACCTACGCGGATCTCGCTCCCCAGGTCGTCTCGCTGCCGGACGGCCGGCGGCACCTGGACACCCGCTACACGCGGTTGACCGGTCGTCCGCCGGTGATCCTCGCCGGGATGACGCCCACGACGGTCGACGCGCCGATCGTCGCCGCGGCCGCCAACGCGGGCTACATGGCCGAGCTCGCGGGCGGCGGGCAGCCGGACCAGCGCACGTTCGAGCTGCGCGTCGAAGAGCTGGCGTCGCTGCTGGAGCCGGGCCGGGAGGTCGTGTTCAACACGCTGCTGCTCGACCGCCATCTATGGGAGCTGCACGTCTCGCGCAAGGCGCTGCTGTTCGGTGCGCGGCGCGCGGGTGCGCCGCTCGCCGGGCTGACCGTGTCCGCCGGCATCCCGGACGTCGACGAGGCGATCGCGCTGCTGGACCGGCTCGCGGCCGAGGGCATGCGCCTCAACGCGTTCAAGCCCGGAACGGTCGAGCAGGTCCGGCGGGTGCTGGCGATCGCCGACGCCGCGCCACACCACACGATCGCGGCCCACATCGAGGGCGGGCGCGCGGGCGGCCACCACTCGTGGGAGGACCTCGAGGAGCTCCTGCTGGAGACCTACCACGAGCTGCGCCGGCGGCCGAACGTGCTGGTCTGCGCGGGGGGTGGCATCGGGACGCCCGCGCGTGCCGCCGACCTGCTGACGGGGTCGTGGGCGCTGGCGCACGGTGCGTTGGCGATGCCGGTCGACGCCGTGCTGATCGGCACGGCCGCGATGGCGGTGGCGGAGTCGGCGGCGTCGCCACAGGTCAAGGCGGCGCTGGTGGCGGCGTCGGGTTCCGGCTCGTGGGTGCCGCGGGGCGGGGCTTCCGGCGGTGTCACCTCGGCCCGGAGCAACCTCAACGCGGACATCCACCTGCTCGACAACGCGGCGTCGCGGGCGGGGCATCTGCTCGAGTCGGTGGCGGGCGACGAGGCGGCGGTGGCCGCTCGCCGCGACGAGATCATCGCCGCGCTGGCGCGCACCGCCAAGCCGTACATCGGCAATCTGGCGGAGCTGACGTATCTCGAGCTGCTCTCGCGGTTCACGGCGCGCTGTGCGACGGGCCGCTTCGGCCGCTACGACGACGGCGCGTGGGGACACACGAGCTGGCGCGCGCGGGCTGTGGCGCTGTACGAGCGATTCGCCGCGCGCTTGGACGCTGCCGAATCGGGTCCGTTGGCCGTCGCGTTCGATCTCGACGACCCCGCGCTCGCCCTGGAGCGGTTTGCGGCGTCCTATCCGGCGGCGGCGACCACGTTGTTGCACCCCGCCGATGCGCAGTTCTTCCTCGAGGTGTGCGACCGGCCGGGAAAGCCCGTGCCGTTCGTCCCGGTCCTGGACGGCGAGGTACGCCGCTGGTACATGGCCGACAGCCTGTGGCAGGCCCAGGACGACCGCCTCTCCGCGGACGCGGTCTTCGTCATCCCCGGCCCGGAGGCGGTGGCGGGCATCACCCGCGCCGACGAGCCGGTCGCGGACCTGCTCGCGCGCTTCGAAGCCGAGGCGATCTCGCGCGTTGCCTCACCCGCGGTGGAGCGGGAGCGGCTGGCCGCCCCGGGGCCCGCACCGGAGCCGCTCGCCGCCCTCACGGCCGGGCACGGACCGATCGCGGCGTTGTGCGCGGCGCAGTGCGTCGTCTCCTCCGACGGCCGCACCCACCCGAACCCGCTCTGGCGACTGCTCGCCCCGGGGGACACCATCACCCACCACGCCGGGACGGTGACGGTCCGCCCGTCCTCCGCGACGATCGAGAGCGTCACCCTCCGCGCCGACGGCGAAGACGCCCTCGTCATCGTCGACACCGCCACCACCGACCCGCTCGTCCTCCGCTACCGCCCAGGCATGCATACCACGCGTATACCGGGGTCTGACCCCGGTATACCGGATGCATACCAGGTGCATACCGCAGGTACACAGGGGTCTGACCCCGGTATGCCGGGTGGATACGACTTGGATGCAAGGGGTGCGGTGCGGGAGGCCGTCGTCGAGGTGGGTGGGGACGCTGCGCGGGCCGCGTTCGCCGCCGGCGCCCTCTCGGGTGAGCGTCCCGCGGCGGTCGACGACCCGCTGCGGGGGCTGCGTGCTCCGTGGGCGTGCCCGCCCGGGCTGGCCGGGTCGTATCGCGCGGCGACGGGTGCCGCGCACGACGGGGTGCCGGTCGACGTCGCGCTCACGCTGGCGTGGCCCGCGTTGTCCGCGCTGCTCGCGTACCCCGCGCTGGCAGCGCGGCTGCCGGAGCTCGTGCACGCCGCGCACGCGGTTCGTCCCGGCGCGGCGTGGCCGCCGCTCGCCGGCGAGCGCGGGGTCACGGAGGCTCGGCTGGTGGAGCTGGCCGACCCCGAGGGTGCGCCGACCCGCCTGCGCTGCCACGCGCGGCTGACATCGGCACGGGGTGTCATCGCCGAGGTCGAGGCCGAGCTGGCGATCCTCGGCGATGCGGCCGCGACGGCCTTCGCGCTCCGCCGGCGCGACGTCCACGACCTCACGCTCAGGCTCGCGGAAGCGGGTGACGCCGACTTCCTCGCCGCGCAGGCGTGGCTCCAGCTGACCCGCGAGCTCAGCGCCGGTGACGTGCTGCGCGTGCGCGCCGAGACGACGCTCGAGCTCCCGCACGGCGGCGCGCCCGTCTGGGCGGCGAGCGGGACGGTCGCGGACTCGACCGGCGTGATCGGCACGGTCACGGCCGACAGCGACGCCACGTCAGCGGCCTCGCGCGCGGCGGCGGTGGAGATCGGTGGCGCCGGTGGGGGCGCGTCCGTGGCGTCGCGTGCCGGCGTTGCGGAGGCCACGCCCGCGGACCCCGTCACCGCCGCGCTCGCGCTGCTCGCCCCCGCCGCGCCTGAGCGCCATCCCCGTCCCGCGAAGACGCTCGCGGAGGCGGAGGACTCGGCGCCCGCCTCGATGGAGGCGTTCGCGCGGGTGGGCGGGGATCGCAACCCGCTGCACCGCTCCGTCCTCGCCGCGCGGATGGCGGGCCTGAAGCGCCCGATCGTGCACGGCGCGTGGACCGCCGCGCGCGCGTCGGCGTTCGTCATCGACGCGCTGTGCGGCGGCGATGCCACACTCCTGCGCGAGTGGCGTGTCACGTTCCTGGCACCGGTCGCGCTGGGGGCGCTGCTCGACTTCGAGGCGACCCGCATCGCCGTCGTCGACGGGTGCCGCGTGGTGCAGGTGCGCGTGCGGGTGGGGGAGACGGACGTCGCGCTCGGCGAGGCGGTCCTCGCTCCGCTCCCGACCGCGCTCGTCTTCCCCGGCCAGGGCATCCAGCGCCAGGGCCTCGGCGCCGACGGCCGCTCACGCTCGCGCGCCGCCCGAGCGGTCTGGGAGCGCGCCGACGCGCACACGCGCGCCGCGCTGGGCTTCTCGTTGCTGGACGTCGTCGACCGCAACCCGCGCGAGCTGCGGCTGGCCGACGGGCGCGTGCTGCGCCATCCCGGCGGCGTGCTCTTCCGGACCGAGCTCACCCAGCCCGCGCTCGTCGCCCTCGCCGCGGCGCAGCTCGCCGAGCTGCGGGCCGAAGGGGCGATCGGTGACGCCTTCGTCGCGGCCGGGCACAGCGTGGGGGAGTTCGCCGCGCTGCACGCGCTCGGGGCGCTCCGTCTCGAGGACGCGCTGACGCTCGTCCATCGCCGCGGCGAGGCGATGCAGGCCCACGTCCCGCGTGACGCGGACGGCGCCTCGCCCTACCGGCTCGCCGTCGTCGACCCGGCGGGCGCTGACATCGAGCAGCTCGTCGCCGACGATCAGGTCGAGATCGTCAATCACAACGCGACCGGACGCCAGTACGCGGTGGCGGGTACCGCGCAGGCGATCGCGGGGCTCGAGCAGCGGCTCGGCACGCGCGCCGTGCGGGTCCTGCCCGGGATCGACGTGCCGTTTCACTCATCCGTGCTGCGCGCCGCGATCGAGGCGTTCCGCGTGCATCTGGAGGCGGTGGCGATCGATGTCACACGCATCCCGGGGCGCTGGGTGCCGAACCTGACCGGCCGGCCGTTCGCCGCCGGCGACTCGGTGGTCGACCTGCTCGCGCACCAGCTCGCTTCCCCCGTGCGCTGGATCGAGACCCAGCAGGCCCTCGCCGCCCGCCGGCTGATCGAGGTCGCGCCCGCGCACGCCGACGTCCTGACGGGGCTGGCGCGGATCACCCTGGCCGGCCGTGACATCGAGCTGCTGCACGCCGAGCGCGATCGCGACCTCGTGCTCGATCGCGACGAGCCTGTGCGAGCGGAGGTGTCCGCCCCGGTGGCGGTGCCCACCGGGGCGGACACGTCCGCTCGCACATCGGTGCCGGAGGATACGCGCGATCACCCGCTCGACGCGGGCGACGCGCTTCAGCTGGTGCTCGCGCTGCAGGCGCGGGTGCGCGTCGACCAGCTCGACCCCTCCGAGACGCTCGACGAGCTCTTCCAGGGCGTGTCCTCGCGGCGCAACCAGGCCCTGATCGACCTGGGACGGGAGTTCGGGCTCTCCGGCGCCGAGGGCGTCCAACGCCACACGATCGGCGAGCTCGGCGGGACGCTGCGCGAGCAGGGCGCCGCCTATCGCTTCCCGGGCGCGTACCTGCGCGAGGCGCTGGCGGCGGGTCTCGCCCGGGCGGGTGTGGGGCGGGCGGACACCACGGCCAAGCTCCGGCTGGCGCCGGGCTTGACCGAGCAGGTGCTCGCCCGCCTCGCGCTCGACACCCGCCCGGGCCCGTCGGCGCGCGGGGGAGAACTGGCCCGGTTGCGCGCCGGCGACCGCCTGCTCGAGCGCGCTGTGGAGCTGACGGCCAACGACCTCGGGATCACGCTCAAGCCGGCGCGCGAGGCCGAGCCGGCGGCCGCGCCGGTGCTGACCGGCGAGGCGGGCGCGCAGCTCCAGGACGCGCTGCTGGACTCCGCCCGCGCCTTGGCCGACGGGTTGGGTCGCCCGTTCGACGATCACGGCACGCCGCTGCACACGTCCGATGACGACCGCGAGCGCCTGGCGATCCTCGATGCCGAGCTCGGCGCGTCGCGCGCGACGGAGATCGCCCCGCGCTTCGACGCCCGCCGCCACGTCCGCTTCACCTCGGCGTGGGCCAGCGCGCGCTGGGACCTCGTCACCGCCTACCACGACGCGCTCGCCGGCCGCCTCGACTCGACGGCGCTGACCGACGAGGTGGACCGTCTCGCCGCCCACGCGGCCGAGGCGCCGGTCGCGACGACGGCGGCCTGGCTCGCGGCGAGAGCGGGCGCGGCGGGCCGGGAGGACATCGCGCGAGCGTTGCGCCGGCTCACCAGCGCGGCGGGGTCCGCGGTCGAGATCACGCCTGACTTCCGCCACGAGACCGCGCTCGTGACCGGGGCGTCGCCCGGCTCGATCGCGGCCGGGATCGTCAGGCGCCTGCTGCGCGGGGGAGCGAAGGTCGTCGTCACGACCTCGCATGACACGTCCGACCGGCGGCGGTTCTACCGCGACCTCTACCGCACGGCGGCCGGCGCCGGAGCCGAGTTGCACGTCGTGCCGGCCAACCTCGCCTCCTTCGCTGACATCGACAGCCTCGTCAACTGGCTCCAGGCGCCCGGCGGCGGACGGCAGGGGCGCGACGACCTGCGCCTCGATCCGTTCACGCCGACGTTGCTCGCGCCGTTCGCCGCGATGCCGACCGTGGGCGACGCGAATGAAGCCGGGGCGCAGTTCGAGACCGCGTTCCGGCTGCAGCTGCTCGGCGTCCAGCGGTTGATCGGCGCGTTCCAGACGCCGCGGACGGTGCTGCTCCCGCTGTCGCCGAACCACGGGTCCTTCGGCGGGGACGGGCCGTACGGCGAGACCAAGGCGGCACTCGAGGTGCTCGTTCGCCGCGCGCGCACCGAGGCCTGGGGCAAGGACGCGACGATCATCGCGCCCCGCATCGGGTGGGTGCGCGGCACCGGGCTGATGGGCGCCAACGACGCGCTGGCGCCGCTGGTCGAGGAGCGGCTCGGCGTGCGCACGTTCGGCGCCGACGAGATGGGCGGGCTTCTCGCCGGCCTGCTCGAGCACCCGGAGAGCGACCTCGACGGCGGCCTCGCCGGCATCGCGGACCTCCGCGCGGCGCTCGAACCGCTCGCCGACGAGCTGCGCGCCCGGGCGGCCCGCAACGCGCGGCGCCACCGGCTCGAAGGCGCCGCCGCCGCGCCCGCGGACGTCATCGAGGCGCTCCCCAGCCCGGGCACCGACATGGCGCCGCGAACGCCGGCGTACCTCCCTGAGCATGCGCTCAAGCCCGAGGACCTCGTGGTCATCGTCGGCACCGGGGAGCTCGGACCGGGTGGCACGGGGCGCACCCGCTTCGCGCTCGAGCTCGGCGAGCTGGACTCGCCCGGCGTCGTGGCCGAGCTGGCCTGGCTGACCGGGCTCGTGAACTACGAGGTCGAGCACTATCGCGGCCGCTGGATCGACGCCGCGACCAACCAAGAAGTCCCTGAGCACGCGATCGCGGAGCGCTACGCACAGCAGGTCGCGGAGCGAGTGGGCGTCCGCGCCCTGCACAGCGATGGCGCGATCGACGAGCAGGGGCACACCGTGCTCGCCCCGGTGACGCTCGAGAAGCCGCTCACCTTCGAGGTCGAGACCGAGGAGGAAGCGCGCGCCTTCCCGCACGCCCGCCGCCACGGCGACCGCTACCTCGTCACGCAACCGGCGGGAACGCAGATCCGCGTACCGAAGCTCGTGGCCCATACCCGCAAGGTCGCCGGGCAGCTTCCGCGGGGCCTCGATCTCGCCCGCTTCGGCGTCCCCGCCGACCTGATCGCGACCGCCGATCGCATGGCGCTCGTGAACCTCGCGTGCACCGTCGAGGCGTTCGCCGATGCCGGCCTGACCCCGGACGAGCTGCTCGGCGCGGTCCACCCCGCCAAGGTCGCCAACACGCAGGGCGCCGGAATGGGTGGCATGGCCTCGCTGCGGCGGCTGCTGCTCGACCATCTGCTCGCCGAGCCACGCCAGAACGACCGCGTGCAGGAGTCGCTGGGCAACGTCGTCGCCGCCCACGCGGTCCAGACCTACCTCGGCTCCTACGGCCCGATGATCCACCCCGTCGGCGCCTGCGCGACCGCGGCGGTGTCACTCGAAGTCGCCCATGACAAGATCCGCGGCGGCGGTGCGCTCGCCGTCCTCGCCGGTGGCTTCGACGACCTCACCCCCGAGGGCATGCTCGGCTTCGCGGACATGGGCGCGACCGCGAGCAGCGAAGCACTGGAGGCGCTGGGTCTCGAACCGCACGAGGCGTCGCGCGCCAACGACGTCAGGCGAGCGGGCTTCGTCGAGGCCCAGGGGGGAGGAGCGCAGCTCGTCGTGCGCGGCGACGTCGCGCTCGCGCTCGGCCTCCCGGTGCGCGGCGTGCTCGCCTTCGCGGGCAGCTTCGCCGACGGCCTGCACGCCTCGATCCCGGCCGCGGGGATGGGCGCGCTCGCCGCCGCGCCGACGCTGAAGACCGCCCTCCAACGCCACGGCCTGAATGCCGATGACATCGCCGTCGTCTCCAAGCACGACACGTCGACCGAGATGAACGACCCCGCGGAGGCCGACCTCCACGAGCGCCTGCAGGACGCGCTCGGCCGCACCCCGGGCAACCCGCTGCTCGTCGTGTCACAGAAGACGGTGACCGGCCACGCGAAGGGCGGCGCCGCCGCCTGGCAGCTCGACGGCGTGCTGCGGATGCTCGAGACCGGCATCGTGCCCGGCAACCGCAACCTCGAATCCGTCGACCCGCTGGAGCGCGACAACGCCCATCTCGCGCTCGGCGACCGCCCGATCCGCCTCGCCGAGCCGCTGAAGGCCGCGCTGATCACCTCGCTCGGCTTCGGTCATGTCTCCGCGGTGCTCGCGATCGCCCATCCGGACACGTTCCTGGCCGCGCTCGAGGACCCGGACGACTACCTGCAGCGAGCCGCCCGCCGCCGCGCCAAGGGCGTCCAGCGCCGCCTGAACACCCAGCTCGGCCGCCCACCGGTCGTCCGCCGCCCCAACCCGCCGCGCGGCCGCGACGACGAGGCAGAAATGCTCCTCCGCCCGTGATTGGCGTCGATCTGGTCGACGTCCCCGGCTTCGCGGAGCAACTCGACGACACCGCCAGCGGCTTCGTCGAGCACACCTTCACGGCGCAGGAGCGGCGCACCGCGAAGGGCGACCCGCGACGGCTGGCGGCGCGCTTCGCGGCCAAGGAGGCCTTCGTCAAGGCGTGGTCGGGATCGAGAAGGGGGCAGCCGCCGCTGCTGGCGCAGATCGACCTGCGACACATCGAGGTCGTCGACGACGGCTACGGTCGCCCCGGCCTGCGGCTGCACGGCCCGGTCGCGGACGCGGTCGGCCCGGTCGTGACGCACCTGAGCTTGAGCCATGACGGTCACGCGGCGATCGCGTTCGTCATCCTCGAGCGAGCGTGACCTTCTCGGCACCGAACGCACCAATCATCCCCACGTGCGCTTCGGCTCGTCGAGCCGAAGACGCCACAGCCCGATGCCCGCGAATGCCAGGGTGAACGCCAGCAGCACCGCGATCGGCCCGAGCACGTCAGTGACGCCGCCGCCGTCGAGGATCGCGCTGCGGTAGCCCTCCATCGCCCAATAGACGGGGGAGATGGGGGCGATCGGCTCGATCCAGTCCGGCAGCGACTCGACCGGCACGAACCCGCCGCCGAGCCCGCCGAGCGCCATCGCCCCGAGGTTGGTGACGGCGTTGACCTGCTGGATCGTGCTCAACGCGGCGGCGGCCGCGAGGCCGGCCGTGAGAACCAGCCCCGCGAACGCCGCCGCGATCAGGACGACCGCGATCCAGGAGCCGGAGACCCGCAGGTCCAGGAACGCGACGCCGAAGCCGAACAGCACGGCGTGCTGCGCCGCGACGAGCCCCGCCGGCACGGCGAGCTTGCCGCCCAGCAGCGCGCGGCCGGACACGCCCGCCGCCCGCAGCCGCGGCCACGTGCGCCAGCCGTGCTCGCGGAAGATCGCGAAGCCCACGACGGCGATCGCGAACGACGCGAACACGCACGCCATCCCCGGGACGGTCTGCGACGAGCCCGCGACGCCGGTGTAGCCCTCGGTCGCCAGCGTCCACTGCATCGCGTCGCTTAGCAGTGTCATCAGCACGAGTGGCATCCCGACCAGCACCGCCGCCGGGACGGGATCGTGGCGCAGGAGTCGCAGCTCGGTGCGGACGATGCTCACGCGGCGCTCCGCCGGCCGGTCAGCGCGAGGTACGCGAGCTCCAGCGACGGCCGGATGACCTCGGCGCGGATCACGCCCGCCTCGAGCCCGTGCAAGGACGCTCCAGGCCGGCGGGCGACCCGCCCGTCGTCGAACGTGACCTCGAGCACCGCCGTCGCGTGCTGCTCGACGAGCTCGGCGACCGTGCCGGTGGCGATGATCCGGCCCGCTTCGAGCAGCGCCACGCTCGCGCCCAGCTCCTCGACCTCGGGCAGGTAGTGGGTCGTGTAGACGACCGCCGTCCCCTCGGCGGCGAGGCCGCGCACCGCGGCGAGGATCGCCGCGCGGGTCTGCGTGTCCGCGCCCGCCGTCGGCTCGTCGAGCAGCACCACCCGCGGGCGGTGCACGAGCGCGATCGCGGTGTGCAGCCGCCGCTGCTCGCCGCCACTCAACCGACCGGCGGGCCGGTCGGCCAGCTCGCGCAGGACGAACGGGTCGAGCAGCCGCTCGGCGCGCCGGCGCGAGACGCCGTGGACCTCGGCGAACGCCCGCAGGTTCTCGCGCACGGTCAGCGACGGGTAGATCCCGATCTCCTGCGGTGCGACGCCGGGGCGACCGGTGACGTACACCGTCCCCGCGTCGGGCTGCATGAGGCCGCAGGCGAGCTGAACGAGCGTCGACTTGCCCGCGCCGTTGGGCCCGAGGAGCGCGAGCATCTCACCTGAGCGCACCGTCAGGTCGACGCCGTCGAGCGCCGCGCGCACCCCGTAGCGCTTGACGACGCCGGTCAGGGAGAGCGCCGCGCCGTCACGTGGGGCGCGCGCTGCTCGCGCGCTCACGCCGTCACGCGCCGCCGGCGGCCCGACAGGCGCTCGAAGTCCTCGCGCTCGCAGACCATGAACGCCGCGCGCTTGTCGGGCAGGTCGATCTCACCCGCCCGCCGGAACCCGAGGAACGCCAGCAGCGAGAGGAACTGGTGATTGCGCACGTCGGGCTCGCCGACGATCCGCAGCACGCCTGGCCGCTTGAAGAGGAACCGCACCACCGCCCGCCCGATCGCCACGCTGTAGCGGCCGAGGTGCTCCTCGTCGCCGATCAGCACGTGCGCGCCGATGTCACCCGGGAGCACCGGGGCGTGCGCGCCGAGCACGTCGCGCGCCGGGTCGTAGACCTCGATGTAGCCGACGGGGACGTCGTCGACGAAGCCGAGCAGCGGCGAGCGCGCCGGGTCCTCGTTCTGGCGCACGAGGTAGTCGCGAATCCAGTCCTGCGGCCAGTCCATCGCCCAGAACGGGACGACGTGCGGCTTGTGCATCCACGTCCACAGCAGCTCGGTGTCGTGCTCGGGCAGCGCGGGGCGGGCCCAGAGGCGGCGATCGAGCGCGGGCTCGTGCTCGACGTGGACGGCGAGCTCGGGCAGGGTCATACGGGCGCCAGCGGGTTGTCGATCCAGCCGACCGCGGCGGCGATCGGCCGCGAGGCGTCGTCGGCGTAGCCGCGCTCGAGCATCCGCACGCGGTTCAGGCAGAGCTTCACGAACGCGGGCGCGTCCATGTCGAACAGGGCGAAGCGCGACTCGAGCTCCGGGAAGCGCTCCTGGTAGGCCGCGACGACGTGCTCTCCGGCGGCCCAGAACGCTGCCTCGGGGTAGCCGAAGCGCTCCAGCAAGAGCTCGGAGAGGTAACGGTGCACGCACACCAGCAGCCCGCCCTGGATCCACTGGACGAGGATCGCCGCCTCGACGCCGTCCCCGAGCGCGGCGCGCACGTCGGCGGGCATGCCGGCGAGCTCCGGCAGCGGGTCCGACGAGACCATCATGTCGTCGACGAAGTCCTTGACCACGAGCCGGGCAGGGACATCGTCGCGCAGCACCAGCATGCAGTTCTGGCCGTGCGGGGAGAAGGCGGCGCCGAAGCGATAGAGGACGTGCAGCAACGGCGGCAGCGTCACCTCGTGCAGCCGCGCCACCCATTCGCGGACGGACAACCCCGACCGCGCGATCAGGGGTTCGACGAACGCCACGCCCGCCGGATCGCGGTGCAGCAGCGCCGCGAGCGAGATCGCCCGCTCACCGGGTCGCAGGTACGTCTCGACCGGCTCGCGCCAGATCGCCCCGAGCAGCTCCGTGTGCTGGTACGGGACGCCGGCGATCGACTCGAACGCCCGGTGCGCAACGCTGACGCTCGCCACCTCGCCGAGCATGATCAGCTCGCTCAGGAACGGATCCTGCGCCACCCGCGCCTTCAGCCACGCGCTCAAGGCGGGAGCCGCGAGCGTGCGATCGCGCGGCAGCCCGCGATACACCGACGTGTTCAGGATCGAGAGCGCGACCTTCACGTGGTGGCGGGCGGGGTCGTCGGCGTCGGCCAGCGTGCGGATCGACTGCTGCGGGAGCCAGCGCCCGCCGAGCTCACCGAGCACCCGGATCCGGCCGCGGGCGATGTCACCCGCGAAGAGCGGCGCGATCCGGTTCGCCCACTGCCACGGATGGACCGGGACGACTCCGGGCTCCGTTCCGCGCCAGTCGGCGCCCTCGACCGCGACCGCCAGCAGCGGGACCGCCGTGCGGGCCTCGGGCGTGTAGCGCAGCAGGTCCTCGGCCGAGAACCCGACCCGCCCCTTGGAGGCGACGATCCACGGGTGCCCGCGCAGCTCGCCCTCGAGCGTCAGGGCGTCGGCGTCGAGCAGCTCCGCGGCGGGGCGGCCGGTCTCGAGCTGGTGGACGTCGGCGACCAGCGTGGAGGAGATCTCACCGACCAGCCCCGCGGTGGTCGACGGATCGACGCCGAGTGCCGGTGCGCCGATGGCGACGATCTCGATCGCGTCCGGGAGTGGCACCGGCACACCCTCACGGGACGCCCGCAACGATGCCGGATCGACCCGCGCGTGGCCGAGCGCGCGGCGACACGCGGTGTAGTGCAGCGCGAGCCCGCCGAGGTTCAGCGACCACGCCTCGCCGTCCACCTCCGGGTGCAGGAGCTCCTCGAACTCGAGTTCGGTCAGGAGCTTGGCGATCAGCTCCCGGTTGGCGCGCTCCCAGGCGGACGTCACGCCGCCGCCGACTTCACGGGCGGCAATGGCGCGCCGAACGACTGGAAGACATTGCGCTCGCGCACGGCGTAGACCTCGCGCCCGCAGACCGCGTTGGCGATGACCGCGCTGCGGTGCGCGCCGAGGCCGAGGTCCGGCGTTCCGACGCCGTGGGTGTGCAGCTCCGCGTTCTGCACGAAGAGCGTCGAGGGCGAGCCGTCGGCCAGCCGCAGCCGGTAGTCGAGCTCGACCACCGGCCGCCCCGCCGCGTCGGCCGCCAGCAGCCCGTGTGGCACCGGCAGCGGCGCCGGCGAGTACCCCGTCGCGAGGATCACGACGTCGGCGTCGTGGGTGAACGCGACGTCCTGGTCGAGCTGGTGCAGGTGCAGCCGGTGACGGCCTTCGACGCCGCGCAGCTCGCAGCGCGCCGTGTAGCGCACGTCCGGCTCGGAGCCGTCGACGCTGCGCCGGTAGAGCAAGTCATAGATCCGCTCGCTCGTGCCCGCGTCGATGCCCTTGTAGAGCAGCGACTGCTGGGCGCGCAGCGCATCCCGCTTGCCGTCCGGCAGCGCGTGGAAGTACGCCGTGTACTCGGGCGAGAAGTGCTCGAGCCCGAGCTTGGAGTATTCCATCGGCAGGAAGCCGGAGCTGCGCGTGAACCAGTCGACGCGGCCAGTGGCATGCTCGACCAGGTCGGCGAAGATCTCCGCCGCGCTCTGCCCGGAGCCGATCACTGCCACCGAGCGCGCGGCCAGCGCGGCCTCGCGCTCGGACAGATACGAGGACGAATGCGTCAACCCGGTCGCGCACGCGGGCACGAAGGGCACGCAGCCGACCCCCAGCACCACGTGGCGCGCGCGATGCTCGACGCCGCGCGCCCACACCGCCCACCCGCCGTCGATGGGACGGATGGCATCGACGCGATGGGAGAAGTGGCACGAGTCCAGCTTCGATGCCACCCACCGGCAGTACGCCTCGTACTCCGCGCGCAGCACGTGGAAGCGCTCGTGGAAGTAGAAGCGGTAGAGCCGGCCCTGCTCGTGCAGGTAGTTGAGGAACGTGTACGGGCTCGTCGGGTCCGCCAGCGTCACGAGATCGGCCAGGAACGGGACCTGGATCTCGGCGCCTGGCAGCATCAGCCCCGGATGCCACGCGAACTGCGGCTTGTCGTCGAAGAAGCGCGCGTCGGCGCCGGCCCGATCAAGCAGCGCGGCGAGACCCAGGTTGAACGGCCCGAGGCCGACGCCGATGATGTCCTTCATCGCTCCCACACCACCAGCGCCGCGCGCTTGTCGGGGAGGTCCAGCGTCGCGCGCACCTCGCCGCCGAGCGCGCGGCAGAACGCGAGCATGCGCGCGTTGCGCACGTCGGGCTCGCAGACGACGCGGTCGCCCGGCTCGAGCAGTTGCCGGACGAGCTGCCGGGCCGCGCCCGTGCCGACGAAGTCGCGGGTCACGAGCAGGTGGAAGCCGCGGTCGCCGGGCCGCGCGTCGTAGTGCGCCGCGAGCGGATCCTCGGCCGCGCGGTAGGTCTCCACGTAGCCGAACGGCACTCCGCCCTCCACCGCGATCCACGCTTGCAGATGCGGCAGTGCGAGCTGCTCGGCGAGGTACGCCCGCACGTCGGCCGGCGGTCCCCACCACTCGGCGACGTGCGGCTCGTGCATCCACCCGCCGACGAGGTCCGCGTGGGCGTCCAGATCGAGCGGGACGAGCTGCACGCGCAGCGGGTTGGGAAGCCGGACGTACACCGACTGCTCGGCGATGTCACCCACCAGCTCGTCCATGTCGTTGATCCGCGTGCGCAGGTTCGCCTTGCACGGCCACAAGTCGTCGTCGAGCAGGCGATCGAGCAGCGTGTGCGGGTAGCGCCCGCCGCTCGCCCGTTCGCGTTCGAGCACCGCCCGCAGGTCGCCCAGCAGCACCCGCTCGTCGCTGCACCCGCCCGCCGCGAGCGCGTCGATCACGCCGAGCGCGTTGTTGACGAACGGGTAGTAGACGAGCCGCTCGTCGGCCAGCGCCTCGGGGAAGATCGACTCGCTGGCCTCGCCGTGGCGCGGGAGCACGCGGGCGATGTCCGCGTGCGCGGCCTCGCGGTGGAAGTAGCCCTGGCTGTCGCGGATCACACAGCGCTCCGGCCAGCCGCCCTCGAGCTCGAGCAGCGTGTTCTGCTGGTGGGGCTCGAAGCACAGCCCGAGGTCCAGGTACAGCCGCAACAGCGAGACGACGACGACCTCGCAGTAGCGCGCGAACCACTCGCGCGGGCCGAGCGCCGCGGCGAGCGCCGCCAGCCGCGAGCGCCCACCGAACGGATGGTCCTGGCAGAGCACCGTGAGGGCGCTCACATCCGCAAGCCCTGGCCAGCGGTTCTCCCGGAAGAGCACGCTGAAGCCGTCCTCGCCCGGGATCTGCAGGTACGCGGGGTCGTGCAGGATCTCCAGCCGCGGCGCGACTCGCCGCGCCGCGGCCCCGACCGGGGTCTGCGAGAGGCGCTTGGCCTCGACCGCCCGCCGCAGCTCCTTCGGCAGCGACACCCGCATCGAGTTCGTCACCCGCGCGTGCAGCGAGAACTTGAGCATGTACGGCCACGCGGCGCGGTAGACCGTGCGTACCGACGTGGTCGGGGTCACGGGCGCGCCGTCGGGGCCGAGGTCGATCACGTCGCCGGACGCGAACAGGTCCGCCGCCGCGCGCGCCAGGTACCCGGCCTCCCACGGGTGGGCGGGGAGCAGGATGCGCCCGGGCGCGGCGTTCCGGCCCAGCAGGCGCGCGGCCAGCTCCGGCGCGGGCGTGCCCGTCGCGCTGTCGTGCGCGACGCGCTCGGCGGCCACCGAGAGCCAGTGCAGCTGGAACTCCGGCCGCAGCTCGGGTGTGTAGCGCGCGAGGCGGCCGGAGAGGCCCTTGGGGGTCGGGTGCAGCGGGTGGCCGAGCAGCAGTGCCTGCTCGGATTCGGCGAACGGCAGTGGATCGGCGCTCCACAGGCGCTCGATGTCGTCGCTCCGCTGGTCGAGCACGGTCGTGACCGCGCTCAGGCTCTCGCGGACACGGCCGAGCAACGCCTCCGGCTCGGCCTTGGGGTCCAGCGCGCGGGCGAGCAGCTCCGCCAACTCGGCCGGCGCCAGCGGCTCGCCGTGGCGGCGTGCGGGAGCGCGGAAGCGATGATGGAAGAACGCCGAGCGATGCGTGACCTCGACGCGGATGCCGAGCTCGGGCAGCACCAGCTGCTCACCCTCGAACACGCCGGTCCCGCCTTCGCGGAGGTAGCAGTTCAGCAGGGTGATCGTGGCCGCCTGGAAGGCGGCATCGAGCGCGGGTCGGGCGGCGACGTCAAGCAACCGCCCCGATCTTAGTAAAGGTGCCTTGACGTTGCTAGTCGCCGCGCGGTGCGCGGCGCACGAACAACCCGCGCGCGGCGCGATCGGCGATGAACTGCTGCTCGCCGCCGATCTCGATCTTGAAGTGCCCCGCCGCGGGCTGGATGTCGCGGACCTCGACCGTGGCTCCGGGCTTGAACCCCTCGGCCTCGAACCACGAGAGCAAGCCGCCGTCCTGCTCGGCCTGGCGCACGATCTCGCCGCTGTCGCCCTTCGCCAGATCGGCCAGCGACACCAACTCGAGGCTCTCCGCGCGCTCCTTGTCGGGCGCGACCGGCCAGCCGTGCGGGCAGCGGTCCGGGTAGCCGAGCTTCGCGTGCAGGCGCTCGACCATCTCGTCGGTGAACGCGGCGCCGACGCGACCGGCGTGCTCGTGCGCCTCGGCGGTGTCGTAGTCCAGGAAGTCGGTGAGGAAGCGTTCGACGATCCGGTTGCGGCGGATCACCTTCTCGGCACGTTCGGTGCCCTCAGGTGTCAACACCAGTTCACGCCCGCCGCCCCGCTCGAGCAGGCCCTCGGCGGTCAGCCGCTTGAGCATCTCCCCGACGGCCGTGCGCGAGACGCCGAGCGCCTCGGCGACCCGGGCCGCGATCGCCGCCGGCGCCTTTGCCGGCTCATAGACGCCGATCGGGGAGACGAGCAGGTGGATCGCCTCCAGGTAGTCGTCGATCGAGTGTCCATGCGGCTTGCTCATCCCGATGCATCATAGTGCTCGCAATCTGACACCGGCAAACTTGCCGATCTTTGTTAGGGTTGCTTGACATATGCGCTGGAAGCTGATCGCGGCACTCTTGGCGAGCCTCGTGCTCATCCCGAGTTCACCGGCCTTGGCCGGCACGCTCACGACCCAGAACTCGTGCAAATGGAGCGACGGGGTCTGGCGGCACCTCGCCGTCGATCTCACCGGGGCCGGGACGCCGTCGCCGGTCGCGCCGGGCTCGGGCGTCACGCTGACGGCGGCCTCGGTTCACGTCCGGCTCCCGGACTATCTCGCCCAGGCGGGGCACGGCCTCGGGATCCTCAAGGCGGGTGACAACGAGATCCAGGCGAAGGCATGGGTCGCGATCGCCGCGCCGGCCACGCCGCAGGGCGTGCAGGTCTTCGCGCTGGAGACGGTCGTGCACACCACGATCACCGAGGACGCCACCGGCGTCTATGAGTCCTCGACGCCGATCGACGTCACCGTGCCGATCCCGGACTCCGCGTGGACGGCGGGCGCCACGCCCGTCGGCTTCACGCAGGCCGCCGCGGGGACGCTTCCGCCGGTGCCGGCGGGCTCGACCGGCGGACTGATCCAGCCGGCCGGCAGCGCGTTCATCAGCGCGATGATCGGCAGCGGCGGCCTGAAGCTCAACATCGACTGCCAGCCGGGCACGGGCGAGGGGATGTCCGCACCCACGCCGGCGGCGGCGGGACCGTTCGAGACCGTCGGGATCGACCCCGGCGTGCCCGTCGTCACGCCGCCCGCGCTGCGGTCGCCCGTGGTGGTGCTGCGCACGACGAAGCTGGTGCGCTCCGGCAAGCGGGTGAGCGTGGCGATCGCATGCGCCGACGCGCCGTGCAAGGGAACCGTGAGCGTCACCGGGGCGGCGCGCAAGCTGCCGTACTCGCTCGCGGCCGGCGCGCGCAAGACGCTCAAGTTCACGCTGACCAACCGCACCGTGAAGGCGTTGAAGAAGCAGTCGCGGGTCGTGACGGTGAGGGTCACCGGCGACGGCGCGAAGACCGTGTCGAAGAAGCTGAGGTTGAAGTGAAGCGCGTGCTTGCGGCGGTGCTCTGCGCCGCGTTCCTGCTGCCCGTCGCGAGCGCGGACGCCGCCGCCAAGCGCGTCGTCGCGATCGAGTGGGACACCGTCGAGAACCTGCACGTGCTCGGCATGGCGCCCGTGGGCGCGGCCGACATGAAGGGCTACGACACCTGGGTCGCCGCGCCGCGGCCGCGCGGGATGAAGGACATCGGGTCGCGCCAGTCGCCGTCCCTGGAGCGGATCGCGGCTTTGAAGCCCGACCTGATCGTCGTGCCCGACTACCGCTCGACCAAGAACCTCTCGCAGCTGAAGAAGATCGCCACCGTGCTGGTCACGCATCCGTACCCGGCGTCCGGCACGCAGTTCGACGCGATGGTGACCGACTTCCGGCGGCTGGCGGACGCCGTGGGCCGGCGCTCACGCGGTGAAGGCGTCCTGCAGGACCTCTCCAACACGCTCGCGCGCGACAAGGCGGCGGTGAAGCGCGCCGGGCGGGCCGGCCAGTCGGTGGCGGTGGCGACGCCGGGCGGCACCTCGAGCGCGCCCGCGATCCGGATGTTCACGCAGAACTCGCAGAGCGCGGACGTCGTGCGCCGGCTGGGCCTGCGCGACGGCTGGGCCGGCACCGCCCGCTACGGCTTCACGACGATCGGGCTCGAGGGTCTCTCGCGCGTGAGCGGGTGGCTCGCGTTCGTCTACCCGCCGCAGTTCGCCAAGCAGATCTCGGGCATCACCAAGCAGACGGCCTACAAGCGGTTGCCGGTCGTGAAGGCCAAGCGTGTCCGCACGCTGGGCGGCACCACGTGGCTCTTCGGCGGCCCGCGCTCGACGATGCTCTTCGCCGATCGTCTGACGGCGGCGCTGAAGTAGATGCGCCGCCGCGCGGCGGCGTTCGCGGGCGCGGGCCTGCTGCTCGCGCTGCTCGCCGGGCTAGCCGACGTGTGGCAGGGCGCCGGCGACGTCGACGTGTGGGCGGCGATCTTCCATCGCGGCGCGTCGCTGGGCGATGCGCTCTTCCTCGACGTGCGGTTGCCGCGGGCGCTTGCGGGGGTGATCGCGGGGGCGTCGCTGGCGTGTGCGGCGGTCGTCCTGCAGGCGATCACGCGCAATCCGCTGGCTGAGCCGGCGACGCTCGGGCTGACGTCGGGCGGCGCGCTCGCGGTCACATTGGTCGCGGCGTATGCGTCGCTGGCACCGGGCGCGCCGACGATCGCGGTGGCCTTCGTGGGCGTGGCCGTCGGCACCGGGCTGATCGGCGCGATGGCGGCGGCCGGGGGCGGGGGAATACGCCTGATCCTCGCGGGGATGGCGGTGGGGCTGGCCTTGGCCGCCGCCTCGGGCGCGGTGCGCCTGGCGCGTGAGACCGAGACCAGCGGCCTGTTCCTCTGGGGCGCGGGGTCGCTGCTCCAGACCGGCTGGGGACCCGTGCGGGCGGCCGCGCTGATCGGGCTGCCGGCGGGGGTGGGCGTGGTCGCGCTGTCGCGCTGGTTGGACGTCGCGGTGCTGGGTGAGGAGACCGCGCGCGGGCTCGGGCTGCGGTCCGGCGTCGTGCAGGTCGCGGGCGTGACCTTGGCCGCAGTGCTGACCGCGGTCGCCGTGGGGCTGTGCGGGCCGATCGCGTTCGTCGGCATCCTGGCGGGCGGGCTGGCGCGGGTGGCGCGGCCGCGCGGGCATCTCGGGATGCTCGCGATCGCGCTGCCCTGGGGCGCGGCGATCCTGCTGAGCGCGGACGTCGCGGGCCGCGCGTTGACCGGACTCGATTCCGAGACGCCCGCGGGGGTGATCTGCGCGCTGATCGGCGCGCCGGTGCTCGTCGTGGTCGCGCGGCGGCTGCGGGGCGAGGGCGGCCTGGCGGTGGATCGCGCGGCGAGCGCGGCCCGCTGGCGGCCGCGGGCCTCGCTCGTGGCGCTGGTCCTGCTGCCGGTGGCGGTCGTGGGGTCGCTCTGCTTGGGCGAGATCGGCATCGGGCCTGGGGAGGTCGTGCGGTCGGTGTTCGGCCACGGGTCGCCCTTGGGTGAGATCGCGCTGGACTCGCGCGCTCCGCGGCTGTGTGTGGCCCTGTTGGGTGGGGCGTGTCTGGCGGCGTCGGGCACCGTGCTGCAGGCCGCGGTGCGCAACCCGTTCGCGGGGCCGGAGCTCGCGGGTGTCGTGGGTGGCGCGTCGGTGGGCGCGTTCCTCGTGCTGCTGGTGTTCCCGGACGCGCCTTCGCCGGTGCTGCCGTTCGCGGCGTTCTTCGGCGCGCTGGTGGCGATGGGGATCGTGCTCGCGTTGGCGGGCGGATCCTCGCCGGCGCGCCTCGCGCTGATCGGGTTGGCGGTGACCGCGGCCTGCGCGGCGGTCACCGAGCTGATGCTCCTGCACTCGCAGCCGGCGGCCGCGACCGCGATCACGTGGCTCTCGGGCTCCACCTACGCCACCGGCTGGAGCGACTTCCGGCTGTTGCTCGTCCCCGCGCTGGTCCTCATCCCGATCGCGCTGTTCGCCGTGCGGCGGCTCGACGTGCTGATGCTCGACGACGAGTTGGCGCGCGCGCTGGGCATGCGGGTGAGCGTCAATCGCGGCGCGCTGCTGGCGGCGGGCGCGGCGCTGGGGGCGGCGGCGGTCGCCGTCTGCGGGGCGATCGCCTTCGTCGGGCTGCTCGCGCCGCACGCGGCGCGGTTGCTGGCGGGTGGGAACCATCGCCGCTCGCTGCCGATGGCGATGGCGCTGGGCGCGCTGCTCCTCGGCCTCGCCGATACCGTCGGGCGCACCGTGCTCGCTCCCACCGAGATCCCGTCGGGCCTCGTCGTGTCGATGATCGGCGCGCCCTACTTGGCGATCCTGCTCTGGCGGAGCCGCACGGCGTGAGCGCGCGCGAAGCGCCGCACGGCGGCCGCGACGTGGCCGTGACGGGCGCGGCGGCGACGCCCGCCGCGGCCGGCGACCGGACGCCGCTCCGCGCGACGACCCTCACCGTCGGCTACGGCGACCGCGAGGTCCTGCACGGCGTCGACGTGCCGCTGGCGGCCGGGCAGATCACCGCGATCGTCGGTGCCAACGCGTCCGGCAAGTCCACCTTGCTGCGCGCGTTCGCGCGGCTGTTGAAGCCGAGTGGGGGAGCGGTGGTGCTCGACGGGGCGGAGATCACGTCGCTGCCGACGCGCGACGTCGCGCGACGGCTCGGCTTCCTCCCGCAGTCCCCGGTCCCGCCCGAGGGCCTGACCGTCGCCGATCTCGTCCAGCGCGGGCGGTTCCCGCATCAACGGCTCGGGCGGCGCTCGTCGGCCGAGGACCGCGACCGCTTCGAGTGGGCGCTGAGCGCGACGGGCATCGCCGACCTGCGCGAGCGGCCGCTCGACCGGCTTTCCGGCGGCCAGCGCCAGCGGGTGTGGATCGCGATGGCGCTCGCGCAGGACACGCCGATCCTGCTGCTCGACGAGCCGACGACGTACCTCGATCTCGCCCACCAGCTCGAGGTCCTCGACCTGCTCGCCGACCTCAACGCCGCCGGTCGCACGATCGGGATCGTGCTGCACGACCTCAACCACGCCTGCCGCTACGCGCACCGGCTCGTGGCGCTGCGCGACGGGGTGGTGCACGCGGCGGGGCCGCCGGGGGAGATCGTCGACGAGGAGCTCGTCGAGGCGGTCTTCGGCCTGAAGTCGCGCGTGATCCCGGACCCGGTCACCGGGACGCCGATGTGCGTGCCGATCGGGCGGACGGTCACGCGCGTCGCGGGCGGCGCACCGTGAACGCCGCGGTGGCCGGGCCGACGCGGTTGCCCGCCGCGTCAAGCGCGGTGACCGCGACGCGGTACTTGCCGGGCTTCAGCGTCAGGCCGGCGAAGCGGCGGGTGAGCGTGAACGCATAGGCGCCGGACGCCTTGAGGGTCCGGTGACCGCGCAGCGACACGTAGCGGGTGCAGCGGGCGCGGTGGCGCAACGCGCGGGTCGGCGCGACGCAGCGCGAGCCTCGCCGCCGGCCGTCGCGAGCGACCTGCAGCGTCACCGTCAAGGTCGCGGGGCGCGACAAGCGCAACGACACCCGCGAACGCGTCTGCAGGACTTTCGGACTCACCCGCAGGCCGCTGACCCGCACCGCGGGCGGGCGAGGCGGGGGCGGCGGGGGGACGACCGGCGTGAGCGGCGGCGCCGGGACGAACGACGCCCCGACGGCCTGGTCGACGCCCATCGGCACGGCGCATGGCGCCGTGCCCGCGCAGGCGCCGGTCCAGCCGGCGAAGACGAACCCCGCGGCCGGCGTCGCGGTCAGCGTCACCGTCGTCCCCGTGCCGTAATGCTGCGAGCAGTCCGTCGGGCACTCGATGCCGGGACGGTCGCTCGTCACCCGCCCGAGCGCGATCGCGTCCACCGCGACCCTCAGCAACGACGGGCGCGGGGGCGTGACCCCGGGCGCGTCGAAGCGCAGCACCCGGTTGTTGCCCGCGTCGGCGACGTACAGCGTCTGCGCATCCGCGCTCAGCGCCAGGCCGGCAGGCTCGATCACGTCGCCGTCGCCAGTGCCTTCGGCGGCGATCGTGTTCCATCCACCGGCATCGCGCCGCACCACGCGCGCCCCGTTCGCCGTGCCCGGCCGGCGCTCTGCGACGGCAAGGACGCCGGAGCTCGCGGCGATACCGGTCACCGTGTCCCACGCGCCGCCACCCGGCGCCGCGACGGACGTGCCCGCGAGCGTGCGCACCCCGGCGGCGTCGGCCACGAAGACGTCGGTGCCGTCGAACGCCAGCGCGATCGGCCGCGTGAAGCCGCTGTGCCTCGTGAGCGCGGGCCCGTCGACCTCGATCACGTCGCCGTGCCCGGTGTCGGCGACGAGCACGCTGCCGTCGGGCCCCGCGGCGACCGCCTGCGGCTCGTCGAGCCCGCCGATCGTCCTGACGATCGCGCCGGCGGCGTCGACCGCGAGCACGCGGTCGTTCCCGGTGTCGGCGATCCACAGGGTCCCGGCGGCGTCGTAAGCCACCCCGCGCGGAAGCGAGAGCTGCCCGTCCGCGCCGCCGCCGTAGGTGTAACCGGTCCCGCCGCTGACGAGGCCGACCTGGCTCTCGTAGGCGCCGTCGGCACCCATCCTGACCACGCGGTGGTCGAACGTGTCGGCGACGGTGACGCCGCCACCGGGCGCGACCGCCACGCCGCGCGGGCGGGTGAAATAGCCAGGGCCGCGTCCTTGAATGCCCCAGGCGGCGAGGACGTTGCCCGCCGGGCCGTACGTCTGGACGCGGTTGTTGGCGGTGTCGGCGATCGCGATCCCGCCACCGGGATCGTCGGCGATCCCGCCCACGGCGCGCACGATCGTCATCTCGGGCGGCAGGCCGCGGCCGTCGCGCCCGATGAAGCCGAGCCAGGCGAGGCTGTCGGCGCTGAACACGTCGACGCGCCCGTTGAGGTTGTCGGCGACGTAGAGCCGGCGGGTGGCGTCGACGGCGACGTCGTAGGGCGCATCGAACTGGCCCGGGCCACTGCCGTGGCTTCCCACCTGCGCGCGCAGCGCGAGCGTCACCGGGTCGAGCACGACGACGCGGTCGTGGACGTCGTCGGCCACGTAGAGGGCCGTGTTGGCGGGATCGAGCGCGACGCCCTGCGGCGCCGCGAGGTCGACCGTGCTGAAGGTGGGTACGCCGAACGTGTTCGACGCGGCGTCGAACGGGATGCGCACGATCCGGTCGCGCGACGGGTCGGCGACGTAGACGACCCCTGGCGCCACCGCGATCCCACCCGCGCTGATCCCGCCGGCCGCCTCGGGATCGGCGTCGAGCAGGGAGAAGACCGTGTTGTCGCCGAAGCTCGCGCGGTGGTGACCGGCGGCGTCGAAGACCTGGATCCGGTCGTGCTCGGAGTCGAGGACGAACACGTTGCCGGCACGGTCGGTCGCAACGCCCCCGACGACGCCGAGGCGCCCGTCCTCGCGCCGCGCGGCCCGCGAGCCGAACGCGAACCGGAAGTCCCCGGCCGCGCCGAAGACCGAGATCCGCGCGCTGTACTCGTCGCCGACGATCACCGTCTGCCCGCCCGGGCCGTAGGCAACGGCCTGCGGGAACCGCAGCACGCCGCCGCCGTTGGGGCGGTTCACCCACGGTGCTCGGCGTCAGTGGTGGCGCAGCGATGGCCGGCGCGGCAGTGACGAACGCCGCGAGCAGACCGAGGAAAGCGGCTCTCACCCAGGCGAGGCTACGGCGTTCACCCGAAACCAGACGCGCGAATCATGTTCGGTCACGCCCCACGCGTCTGAGAGGCGCTCGACGAAGTAGAGCCCCCAGCCGCCGCGCGCCGGGCGCGGGTCGGGGGACGCGATGGTGCCGGTTCCCTCGTCGTGCACGGAGGCCCAGACGCCGTCCGGACCCGACTCGACGGTCAACTCGATGCGGCCGTCGCCGTGACGGAAGGCGTTGCTCACCAACTCGGAGACGATGACGTTCGCGTTCTTGAGCTGTTCGCTCGCAAGCGACGAGCCGTGCGCGGTCACGATCAGCCTGGCGATACCCACGGAGCCCTCCTGCCGGGGCAGCTCCAGGGTGGTGGTGCCCTTCACGGGGCCTCCTCGGGAACGTCCAGATGCGAGCATACGCGCATGCCGACCATAGGCAAGGAACTTTTGGCGACCACGCAGGTCCTGACGCTGCGCGAGACGTTCCAGATCGCCCGCGGGGCGGCGGACGAGGAGACCGTGGTCGTCGCCGAGCTGCGTCACGACGACATCGTCGCCCGCGGGGAGGGCGCGCCGGTCGACTATTGGGGTGAGACGCCCGAGGGCATCGCCGCCGCGCTCGAGGCCGAGGGCCTGGAGCTGCTGGGCGACGACCTGTTCGCGGGAGAGGCGATCCTGCGCCGCGTCGCCGCGTGGGACGGTCCGCAGGGGGCGAAGATGGCGCTCGACGGCATTGTCCACGACTGGCTCGGCAAGCGCCTCGGGCAGCCGACGTGGCGGGTGTTGGGCACCGACCGCGTGACGCCGCCGACCTCGTACACGATCGGGATCGACTCGGTCGAGGGCACCGCGGACAAGACGCGGCGTGCGACCGGCTACGCGGTGCTGAAGATCAAGGTCGGCGGGCCCGGGGACGTGGAGCGCCTGCGTGCGGTCCGGGCCGAGACGAGCGCCCGGCTGCGGATCGACGGCAACGAGGGCTGGGACCTCGAGACCGCCCGCGAGCTCACGCCGGAGCTGATCTCGCTGGGAGTCGAGTTCGTCGAGCAGCCGTTCCCGGCCGCCGACCTCGACAGCTTCCACGCCTACGGCGAGCTCTCGCCGCGCCTGCCGGTGCTGATCGACGAGGGCTGCCGCGATCTCGGCTCGGTCGCCCCGATCGCGGGGTATGCGGACGGGATCGTCATCAAGCTGGCCAAATGCGGCGGGATTCGTGAGGCGCTGCGCATGGTCCACGCCGCGCGGGCGTTGCAGCTGAAGGTGATGTTCGGGTGCATGATCGAGTCGGAGCTGGGCATCGCGCAGGCCGCGCAGCTCGGCTCGCTGGCCGACTACATCGACCTCGACGGGCACCTGCTGATCTCCAACGCGCCGTTCACCGGGCTCGGCCTGAAGGACGGCCGGCTGGTGCTCTCCGACGGCCCCGGCCTCGGCGTGGAGCCGGCCCGTGGCTGACCGGCTCGCGCTGTTCACCGGCGGCGTCTTCGCGGACTCCCACGCCAAGACCGCCCACGGCATCCTGCGCTACGGGACGCGTGAGGTCGTCGCGGTCGTCGACGACACCTCGGCGGGCGCGGTCGCGAGCGACGTCGTGCCCTACGCACGCCGCGCGGTGCCGATCGTGGGCAGCGTCGCGGAAGCCGTAAAGCTGGGATCGAACGTACTGGTCATCGGCGTGGCGCCGTTCGGTGGTGCGTTGACGCAGGAGTGGCGGGCGGCGCTCTTGGAGGCGATCGGCGCCGGGCTGAGCGTCGAGGCGGGGCTGCACACGGTGCTGTCCGACGACCCGGAGCTCTCGGCGGCGGCGGCCGCGGCAGGCGTCGAGCTGCGTGATCTGCGGGCCGCTCCGGCGGGGCTGAGCGTCCCGCCGGCCGACCGGCCGGACGCGCGGGTGGTGCACACCGTCGGCTCCGACTGCGCGATCGGCAAGATGTCCGTGACGCTCGAGCTCGACGCGGCGGCCCGCGCTCGCGGGTTGTCGTCTGCGTTCGTCGCCACCGGGCAGACCGGGATCGCGATCACCGGGTGGGGGATCGCGGTCGACCACGTGATCTCGGACTTCATCTCCGGCGCCGCCTCGCGGCTGGTGCACGAGGGGGCGAGCCGGGCGCCGCTGCTGTTCGTCGAAGGGCAGGGCGCGCTGGGGCATCCCGCGTACTCGGGCGTCACGCTCGGGCTCCTGCACGGCTGCCTGCCGGACGCGCTCGTGCTCTGCCACCGGGCGGGCGCGACGTTCATCGACGACTACCCCTCCACGCCGATTCCGTCTTTGACGGAGCTGATCGCGCTCTACGAGGGCGCGATCGGGTGGGTGCGGCCGGCGCGGGTGACCGCGATCGCGCTGAACACGCGCGGCCTGAGCGACGACGAGGCCCGGGCGGAGATCGCGCGCGCCGTCGCCGAGACGGGGTTGCCCGCGACGGACCCGGTGCGCTTCGGGGCCTCGCCGATCCTCGAGGCGGTCCTGTGACCGGCGAACGTCAACTTGATCGTGCTGTGCCCGAACAAGTCGACGCTCGATGAGCGCGCCCGTCGCCGCCGATGTCCACATCGCGCTGCGCGACGGGTCAACCGCGCACGTCCGGCCGGTCTCGCCCGCCGACACGCCCGCGCTGCGCACGTTCCTCGGCGGCCTGTCGGACAACTCGCGCTGGCTGCGGTTCTTCTCGCTCGGGGTCAACCTCGACAAGGCGGCCGAGATGGCCGCGCGCGGCGACCGCTCCGAGGGCTACGGGCTGATCGTCACGACCGGCGCGGAGGAGCGGGTGGTCGCCCACGCGGTCTTCGAGCTCGAGCGGCCCGGCCGGGCCGAGGTCGCGTTCGCGGTCGCCGACGAGATGCAGGGCCGCGGGCTCGCGACCGTCCTGATCGCCCACCTCGCCCAGGTCGCCTCCGCCCGCGGCGTGACGACGTTCACCGCGACGGTTCTGCCCGAGAACCGGCGGATGATCAGCGTCTTCCGCGAGTCCGGCTTCCCGGTCCACGTGCGCGCGTCGCCGGACGGGATCGAGCTCGAGTTCCCGACCGAGCTGGGCGACGACGCGCGGCGCCGGTTCGAGGATCGCGACCGGGTCGCCGCGGTGGCGGCGGTCGAGCGGGTGCTGCGGCCGCGGTCGGTCGCCGTGATCGGCGCCTCGCGGCGGGCGGACTCCTTCGGCGGCGCGGCGTTCCGGCACGCGCTCGACAACGGCTTCCGCGGCGAGCTCTACCCGGTCAATCCGAATGCGGACTTCATCGGCTCCCGGCGGGCGGCGTCGTCGGTCGCGGACGTCGGCGGTCTCGTCGACCTGGCGATCGTCGCCGTGCCGGCGGAGACCGTTCCCGGGGTCGCGCGGGAATGCGCTGCGGCGGGCGTTGCCGCGCTGGTGGTCATCACGGCCGGGTTCGCCGAGACGGGCGCCGAGGGCGCGGCGCGGCTGGCCGAGCTGCTGGAGGCGTGCCGGTCGACCGGGATGCGGCTCGTGGGGCCGAACTCGATGGGGGTCGTCAACACCGATCCGCTGGTCGCTCTGACCGGGACCTTCGGGCGCGCGGACGTACCCGCGGGCAACGTCGGGTTCGTCTCCCAGAGCGGCGCGTTCGGGGCGGCCGCGATCGACGGCATGTCGCGCCGTGGCATTGGCCTCTCCGCGTTCGTGTCGTTGGGGGACAAGGCGGACCTGTCGAGCAACGACGTCCTGCAGTACTGGGAGCAGGACCCGGCGACCCAGGTCGTCGCGCTGTATCTGGAGTCGTTCGGCAACCCGCGCAAGTTCGGCCGCGTGGCGCGGCGGGTGGCGCGGGCGAAGCCGGTCCTCGCGGTCAAGGCGGGGCGGACGAGCGCGGGCGCGCGGGCGGCCTCGTCGCATACCGGCGCGCTGATCGCGGCCTCCGACAGCACCGTCGACGCGCTGTTCGCGAGCGCGGGCGTGATCCGCTGCGACGGGTTGGACGACCTGCTCGACGCGGCTGCGGTGCTCGCCGAGCAGCCGACCCCGCGAGGCGGGTGCGTCGGCATCGTCTGCAACGCCCGCGGGCCGGGCGTGGTGTGCGCGGACGCGTGCGTCGACGCGGGGCTCGGCGTCGCCTCGCTCTCCGTCTCGACTCAGGACGCGTTGCGGGCCGTGCTGCCGCCGGCGTCGGTGGTCGCGGGCCCGGTCCAGCTGGTCGCCGCCGAGTCACCCGCAGGGTTCCGCGCCGCGGTCGAGCTCGTCGCCGCCGACCCCGCGGTGGACGCGGTGATCGCGATCTTCGTCGAGCACATCGCCACCGGCGCCGACGAGGCCGCCGCGGCCTTCGCCGCTGCCGCGCCGGCGCTGCACGAGGCGGGTACGCCGCTGCTGGCCGTCTTCATGACCCCAGGCCCGCTCCCGACGAACCTCCGCGCGGGCGGGGTGGGAGCCGCGGGCGTCGCCACCGTGGCGCGCCGCGCAGGCGCCGTTGATCCGTCTGCGGCCGCGGCCGCGCCGGGCGTCGCCGCGGCACGGCCTGTGGCCGCCGCCGGTCGGTCTGGCGGCGCGGCGGCGATCAAGGTTCCGACGTTCCGCGCGCCGGAGGCGGCGGCCCGCGCGCTCGGGCGGGCCGCGGCGTACGGGCGCTTCCGCGCGACGCCGACCGCGATCCCCGCGCAACTCGACGACGTCGACGCGGACGCCGCCGCGGCGGTCCTCGCCGGATCGCTCGCCCGTGGGGGCGGGTGGCTGCGGCCGGATGAGGTCGCGGCGCTGCTTTCGGCCTACGGGATCCGGCTGGTCGAGCAGCGGCGCGTCGGGTCGGTCGCGGCCGCCGCGAAGGCTGCCGCGGAGCTGGGTGGGCCGGTGGCGTTGAAGGGCATCGCGCACGGCGTCGTGCACAAGGCCCAGGCCGGGGCGGTGCGCCTCGGTTTGAACGGGCCGACCGCGGTGCGCCGCGGCGCGGCCGAGATCGCGCAGCGGCTGGAGGCCGCCGGGACGCCGGTCGAGGACTTCCTCGTCCAGCGGATGGTCAGCGCAGGCGTGGAGATGCTGGTCGGCGTGCTCGCGGATGAGCGCTTCGGTCCCGTCGTCGCGTGCGGCGCGGGCGGCGGTACGGCCGAGGTGCTCGAGGACGTCGCGGTGCGCCTCGCCCCGCTCGCCTACGAGGAGGCGCACGGGATGATCCGCGGCCTGCGCTCCCACGCGCTGCTTCAGCGCGCGCGGGCGGACGTCGACGCGCTGGCCGACATCGCGGTTCGCGTCGGCGCACTGGCCGACGCCCACCCGGCGATCGCCGAGCTCGACCTCAACCCGGTCATGGCCGGCCCCGACGGAGCGGCGGTAGTCGACGCGCGCGTGCGGGTCGCGCCGCCGGCCATCCAGCCGGTCTTCCCGGCCGTCGGCCGCTGACTCGACCGGGGGTGCGGAACGAGAAGTTCCTGACGGGAACTCCGTGTTACGCACCCCCGGCGAATCAGCGCGCGAGCGTGCGCGCCGCGGAGGCGAGTTGCGCCCGCGCCCTTCGCAGCGCCGCCGCGCCCGGCCGGCGCTGGCGCATCGTCCGGATCGCGATCGTCTGACGCTTGAGCGCGCCGAGGGCCGCGGTCCGTTCGCTCGAGGCGGGTAGGGCGGAGACCGCGTCGCGGCAGGCCTTGACGGCGCGGGCGAGCCGCGCGGCGACGGCGCGGCGGCGCGACGCTCGCGCCTTCGCGAGCGCCTTTCCACCGGCCACGCACCGCGCGACGGCGTCCGCCGTCGCGGTCCGAGCCCGCGTCTTGACCGTAGGTTCCGGCGGCCCGACCTTGGCGAACGGCGAGGGCGGCGCGGTCGCGGTGGCCGTGGCAGTGGCGACGGGCGTCGCCGTCGCGGTGGCCGTTGGCGTCGCGGTCGCGGTAGGCGTCGCCGTGGCGGTCACGGTGGCCGTTGGTGTCGCCGTGGCGGTTGCCGTTGCGGTGGCCGTTGGTGTCGCGGTCGCGGTGGGCGTCGCCGTCGCCGTGGCAGTCGCCGTCGCCGTGGCAGTCGACGTCGGCGTGGCTGTGGTCGTTGGTGTCGCCGTCGCCGTGGCAGTTGACGTCGGCGTGGCTGTGGCCGCTGCTGTCGCCGTCACCGTGGCGGTTGACGTCGGCGTCGCTGTCGCCGTCGCCGTGGCGGTCGCGGTCGCGGTCGCCGACGGCGTCGCAGTCGCAGTGCTCGTCGCCGTCGCGGTCGGCGTCGGCACCACCTGCGGCGGCGTCGGCACCATCCAGGGCGCGAGCGGGGTCGGGTCGTTCGCGCGCAGGGCGAACGTTCCCGTCAACGAGGGCGTCGCGCCCTTGCAGTGCATCTCGTACGTGAACTTGAAGCGGGTCACCTCGTTGCCGACGATCTCGAGCTCGTGGATCGTGAAGGAGCCGGTGACGTCGCCGAAGCAGCTGTGACCGTTGCCGCTGACGTCCATTCCCGGCTTGTCGCCGTTGACCCGGTAGGAGAGGGCGTTCGGGTAGGTGCCCACCGTCAGGGCGCCGCCGGCGGGAGGGGCGAGGTCGAACGTCCAATCGTCGCCGTTCTCGCCGCGGATGTAGCCCTCCAGATGCGACGGCGTGCCCTCGACCACGAGGTCGGAGCGGGCGTCGTAGGCGTACGTCTGCCCGCGGCCGATCCACTCGCCCGGCTGGCTGACCATCTTGTACTCGGTCGTCCCGCCGTGGTCGAAGGCCTCGAGCGGGAGCGACGTGACCGCGCCCGAGACATCTGTCACGCGCAGCGTGGCCCGCAACACACCCGCCCGCGCCGTCGACGGCCGCACCCACACGACGCACGGCTCGCCCCGCACGGCCGCCACGCCGGTGCAGTCATCGCGCCGGATCGTGAACTGATCGGCATCGGCGCCGGCCAGCGCGACACCGGCGACCCCGGCGCCGGACCACACCGAGACCGGCTGCGCGACCCCGCCGCCGCCGACCTCCTCGCGCGCCCACCGCAGCAGCGTCGGCACGACGCGCGGCCCAATGACCGCCGGCGCGCCGATCCGGATCTCGCCCGTCACCGCCGGCTCGTTGTACAGGCAGCGCTGCTCGAAGAGGATCCACGCGCGCAGGACGGTCCCGTCGTCGGCGCGCTCGAACTCGCGCACCTCGAAGCTCCCGGTCAGCCGGTCGCACCACACGCCCGCGTCGACGTCCATCGAAGCGAGTCCGTCGACGCGCTTCTGGACGTCCGTCGCGCCCCGGTACACGACGCCCGGATTGAAGTCCATGTTCGTCGACGAGCCGACGAGCCAGATCCGCGTCGGCGTGCCGTAGTTCCCGCCGGACGCCTGCAGCTTGAGCACGCCCGGCTCCTCGCTGGTGGCCGTGATCCGGTCGCCCGCCGCGACGTCGTACACGTTGCGCACGCCCCGCGACCCCGTCGCACCCGCCTCGCCGAAGACCGTGACCGTCGCGGACACGCCCGGTGGGGGAGCGGGCTCACCCGACACAGACGGGACCATCCACGGCGCAGGCGGCGTCGTCTCACCCGAGTGCCACGACAAAGTCCCGCGCAGGTCGTAGTCCGGATCGATGAAGCAGTGGACCTCGAACGAGATCCGCGCCCGCGTCACGTCGTGGCCGTCGAACGCGATCTCATGCACCGTGAACGACCCCAGCCAATCGCCGCAGCCACGGCCGTGGCCGTAGAACTCGAAGCGCGGACCGGGGGACGAGTAGTTCGTGACCGGCCCGTAGGTCTTGCCCGGCACGAGCAGGTCGCCGTCGCCCGGGCCGATCTGGAACGTCCAGCCCGCGTTGCCGTCCGGGACCTCGCCGATCCGCATGTTCAGGCCGGACTCGAGCGACCCGCTCAGGCGGATGTCGTCCTCGGGCCCGTATTGCCAATGCTGCCCGTCGCCGACGAACTCGCCGGGCTCGCTGTCGAGCGTGAAGCCGGTCGTGCCACCGTGCGCGAAGACCTGCAGCGGCACGTCCGTGCTCCCACCCGCGACGTCCGTCACCCGCAGCGCCGCAACCTGCGTTCCCGCAGCCGACGGCAGCGCCCGCACCTTCACGTCACACGCGTCCACCTTCCCGGTGCAGCCGTCGTTCTCCACGGCGAAGTCCTCCCCGATCACCCGCACGTCGGCGATCGCGGCGCTCGGATGTACGCGGACCGGCACCGCGAGCCCGCGCCCGCCCGCCTCCGCCTCGGGCCAGCGCACGAGCGCCGGCAGCGTCTGCGGCCCGGTCCCCGACGCCGGCATCCCGATCCGCAGCTCGCCGAAGTAGGACGTCGGCCCCGACTCGCAGTGCTGCTCGAAGACGATCCACGCGCGCGTGATCTTCCCGAGCCCGTCGCGGCGCAGGTCGCGGACCTCGAAGCTGCCGCGGTAGCGGTCGCAGGGCGTCGAGTCATACAGCGGCGGCCCGACGCGGATGCCGGCGTGGTCGGCCTGGCGCTTGTCGTAGTCCTGCGCGTCCGGGAACGACCCCTGCTCGAGCACGCCCGTCGGGCCGGTGAAGCGCAGCGTCATGCCCTCGAAGGTCGCGCTGTTCTGCGCGGTGACGGTGAGGCCGCCGTCGGGCGTGATGTTCTCGATCCGGTCGCCCGCGGCGCCGTCGAACACGGTCATGCGGCCCTGCCCCAAGGGCGTCCCGGCTTCGTTGAAGAGCGTCACCGAGTCGGCGGACGCCGGCGTCGCGCTCACCAGGAACGCGGCTACCAGAAAGGGGATGATCGCGCGCATCGCGCGAAGGTGAGTACCCCCTGAGCGGACTTTCGATCATGATCTTCGCAATGCTGCGAATCGGGCTCCTCGGAGGCATGAGCTGGGAGTCGACGAGCGAGTACTACCGGCTCGTCAACGAGCTCGTCGCGGACCGCCTGGGCGGTCTGCATTCCGCCGACTGTCTGCTGCGCAGCGTGGACTTCGCCGAGATCGAGGTGCTGCAGCGCGAGGACCGCTGGGACGAGGCGGGCGAGCGGCTCGCGACCGAGGCGCAGGCGCTGCAAAACGCCGGCGCCGAGCTGCTCGTGCTGTGCACCAACACGATGCACAAGCTCGCCCCGCAGATCACCGCCGCGATCGACATCCCGTTCGTCCACATCGCCGACACCACGGCGCAGGCGGTCAAGAACGCCGGACTCACCCGCGTCGGCCTGCTCGCCACCGCGTACACGATGGAGCAGGAGTTCTACGTCGGTCGCCTGCGCGAGCACGGGCTCGAGGTCACGGTCCCGGACGCGAAGGACCGCAGGATCGTCCACGACGTCATCTACGAGGAACTCTGCCTCGGGATCGTCAAGGACGCCTCGCGCGACGAGTACCGACGGATCATGCGCGCGCTGGCCGCCGACGGCGCCCAGGGCATCCTGCTCGGCTGCACGGAGATCGACCTGCTCGTCGGAGCACAAGACTCGCCCGTCCCGGTCTTCGACACCACCCGCCTGCACGCCGAGCGGGCGGTCGAGCTCAGCGTGGCGTCAAGCGCGTCGCCGCGGCCTTCCACGTCGCCGTCACCCGCACCCCAGGGCTGAGCGCGAGCGCGCGCACCGACGCGACGGTGACCTCGGCCACGAGCGGCTGTCCCGCCAGCAGCCCGACCCGCGCCCGCCCGCCGATCTCGGTGATCGAGACGACCTCGGCCACCAGATGATTCTGCGCGGAGGAGGGCGCGCTGCCCGCCTCCAGCACGACCTCCCACGGGTAGAGGCTCGCACCGACCGGGCCGCTCGCCGCGTCGGTGCTGACGATCGTGCCACCGCCGTCAAGCGCGACCGACGTCAGTCCGTCCCGGCCGGCCGACGCCACGCCGGTCAGGACGACCGCCCCGGTGAAGTCGGCCACGAACGCCGAAGCGGGCCGCGCCGACAACTCGGCGGCCGTGCCGAGCTGCACCACCGAGCCGCCGTCGAGCACGCCGACGCGGTCGCCGAACTGCGCCGCCTCGGCGAAGTCGTGCGTGACCAAGAGCGACGGGACGCCCGTCTCGTGCAACACGGCGAGCAGCTCTCGCGCCGCCGCCGCGCGGGTGCGCGGGTCAAGCGCCGAGAGCGGCTCGTCGAGCAGCAGGACCTCCGGGCCGCGCGCCAGCGCCCGTGCGAGCGCCACCCGCTGGCGCTCGCCGCCGGACAGCTCCGCCGGCTTGGCGTCCGCGCGCGCCTCCAACCCGAACCGCTCCAGATACGCGTGCGCCCGCGTGCGCCGCTCGTCGCCGGAGATCCCGTAGGCGACGTTGCGCCACGCGCTCAGATGCGGGAAGAGCGCGTAGTCCTGGAAGACGTACCCGCAGCGCCGCCGCTCGGGCGCCACGAACACGCCCGCTGCCGTGTCCAGCCACACCGAAGAGCCGCACGCGACCACGCCGCGCTGCGGCCGGAAGAGCCCCGCCACGGTCTGCAGCACGGTCGTCTTCCCCGCCCCCGACGGACCCGCCAGCGCGACGCACTCGCCGTCGCCGACCGTCAGCGCGACGTCCAGCGACGCCCGCGCCGCCCCGATCTCAAGCCGCAGCACGGAACGCGAACTTGACCGCCAGCAGGAGCCCCGCCGAGACGCACACCAGCACCGCGGACAGACCCAGCGCACCCGTGAAGTCCGTCGAGAAGCGCTCGTAGATCGCGAGCGGCACGGTCTGCGTCACGCCCGCGAAGGACCCCGCGAACATCAGCGTCGCGCCGAACTCCCCCAAGGCGCGTCCCCACGCCAGCGCCAGCCCCGCCGACAACCCCGGCAGCGCTGCCGGGATCGCGACCCGCGCCAGCGTCCGCGCCTCGCTCGCCCCCAAGGTCCGCGACGCGTCCAGCCACGACCGGTCCAGCGCCGCGAACGCCGACTGCGCCTGGCGCAGGTAGAACGGCGCCGCCACGAACGTCAGCGCCACCACGACCGCCGCGGTCGAGAGCGTGAACGACACGCCCAGCGGCGCCAGCAGTCCGCGCGGGCCGACCGAGGCCAGGAGCGCGATCCCCGCCACCGCCGGCGGCAGCACCAGCGGCAGCTCGATCAGCGTGATCACGAGCTCGCGCCCGCGAAACACCCGCGTCGCCAGGAACCACGCGGCGGGCGTGCCCACGACCACGATCAACGCGACGGCGGCCAGTGATGTACGCAGCGAGAGCCACAACGCCTCGGTCGCGCCCGGGTCATCCAGCGAGGACAGCAGCTCGCGCGGGCCGACGTCGGCGAAGATCGCGACCACCGGCAGCACGAGGAACGCCAGCACGACGGCCAGCGCGAGACCCAGCAGCGCGGAGAACCAGTTCACGGAGGGGGAAGGAAACCAGCGCGCTGCAGCGCCTGCTGTCCCGCCCCGTCCAGCAGCCCGTCGACGAACTGCTGCGCCTGCTCCGGATGCTTGGCGCCCTTGACCACCGCCACGCCGTAGGCGACCTGCGGCTTGAGGTCCTCCGGCAGGTCGATCGCCTTCAGCTTCCCGTCGGTCGCCTCGACGTCGGTCACGTAGACGAAGCCCGCGTCGACCGCGCCCTGGGCGACCTTGCCGACCACGCCCCCGACGTCGGGCTCGTTGGAGCGCACATTGGCGAGGATCGCCTTCTTCTGGTCCGCCGGCAGCCCGTCGAGCACCTTGCGCGTGTACGAGCCGACCGGCACCGACGGCGAGCCCATCGCGATCGTCGTGCCCGGCTTCGCGAGGTCCGCGAGTCCCTTGATCGAGCTGTCGGGCGGCACCGCCAGCACCAGCTGGTTGGAGGCGAACACGACCGGCTTCTCGACGAGCCCCTCGGCGTACAGCTGGTCGGGGAGCTTCGTGTTGGCCGAGGCGAAGACGTCGGGCTTGACGCCCTGGCGGATCTGGGCGGCGAGCTCGTCCGAGCCCGCGAACGACGGGCGCACGGTGGCGGCGCTGAAGCCCTTGCCGTAGTCGGTGACCGCGTTCTTCAACGACGCGGCGGCCGAAACGGTCAGCGCTGGCTTGGCGGGAGACGACGAAGAGTCGTCTGACCCGCAGCCGGCGAGCAGCGCGAGGCAGGCGAGAACGGCGATACGGCGCATCGCCTCACGGTACCAATGCAGTGCCTAGGCAGCGACCGGAGCGGGGACCGGCTGCGGCTGCGGGCGCCGCGTCTGCGGGATCGCCAGCGCGGCGACGACCGCGAGCCCCGCGGCGACCGCGGCGACGATGAACGCGTCGGTGTAGGCGGCCTCGGAGGGGATCTCGGTGCCGGCGATCGTCTTGGCCGTCAGCAGGCTGGCCACCAGCTGCGCGCCCAGCGCGCCGCCGAGCGAGCGCATGATCGTGTTGATCCCCGTGGCGACGCCGACCTCGTCGCGCGGGACCGCCTCGACGATCAGGTTCGCCATCGACGCGAAGGAGAACCCGATGCCGACGCCCAGCAGCGCGCCGCCGACGCAGATCTCCCACTCGCTGCCGTGAAACAGCGCGTAGACGACAAAGGCGAGCATGCCCGAGAACGTCCCGATGACGAGCGGCAGCCGCGAGTTCGCGCGCGTCGCCAGCCGCCCCGCGAACGGGCCCGCCACGAGCATCACCAGCGTGCTCGGCAGCATCAGCAGGCCCGCGCCCGTGACCGACGCGCTGAAGCCGTAGCCGAACTTCGTGTTGGTCTGGGCGAGCTGCGGGATCAGCAGGAACGACGCGAACATCGAGAAGCCGACCAGCACCGCGGTGACGTTCGTCATCAGCACCGGCCGCCTGCGCAGGACGCGCATGTCGACCAGCGGCTGGTCGACCTTCGTCTCGAACCAGCCCCAGAAGCCCGCGAGCGCGAGGCCGCCGAGCGACAGCGCCAGCACCCGCGGCGAGCCCCAGCCCCACTCGTTGGCCTTGCTCAGCCCGTACAGCAACGCGGCGAGCGCGACCGACAGCAGCGCGGCGCCGGCCCAGTCCACGCGCGCGCCCGGCCGCGTCTCCTCCTGCGGGACGAAGCGCCAGATCGCGAACGCGGCGGGCAGCGCCATCAGGCCGAGCCAGAAGAGCCAGGACGCGTCCAGCGCGGACACGATCAGGCCCGCGATCACGAGCCCGACGCCGCCGCCGATCCCGAACGTGGCGCTGATCCCTCCGATCGCGGTCGCGACGCGGTCCGGCGGGAACGTCTCGCGGATGATCCCGAACGCGAGCGGGAAGATCCCGCCGCCGACGCCCTGGATCACACGCCCGATGACGAGCACGCCGAGCGACGGCGCCAGCGCGCACACGGCGCTGCCGGCCGCGAAGACGAGCAGCACGATCGTCAGCACCTTGCCGCGGCCGAACAGGTCGCCGAGCTTGCCGACGATCGGCGTCGCGACCGACGCCGCCAGCAGGTATCCCGTGAGGATCCACGCCGCCGATGCCGCGTCCGCGCCGTACTGGTGCTGGATCTCCGGCAGCGCGGGGGAGACCACCGTCTGCGACAGCGCGAACACGATGCCGGCCAGCACCAGCGACAGGAAGACGACGCGGGTGTGGTCGGCACGCGGCATTTGCCACGCAGTTTATGAGAAATCTGGACGGGGCGGTCCGAAACCCCCCGTCCGTCGGGTCGTCTACTCCGCTCGTTCGACGAAGCGCAGCGTGATGTGCCCGCAGACGACGACGTCGCCGTCCTGCAGGTCGGCTTCGCTGACCCGGACCCCGTTGACGTGCACCCCGTTGCGGCTGCGGTCGTCGAGGATCACGGTGCGATCACCGCGACGCGCGATCAGCGCGTGGCGGCGGGAAACGGACGCGTCGTCGAGCACGATCTCCGAGGAAGGGCTGCGCCCGATGTGCATCAGGTCGGCGTCCAGCGGGAGCAGGACGACGTCGGACCCATCCTCGATCGCGAGGTAGCGCCCCGGTGAGAGGCGCGGCATGGTCACTGATGCTCTGCGGCGCTCTCGCTCGGGGACCCGAGGGATCGTGCCGGTTTCCTGCGTGGGCGCTTCGGTGTGGAGTCGAGGATCGGCGATGGCCACGGGCAAACCTCCGGGACGGCGTGGTCAGTGCCTTGCGAGAGGCATTGTCGTTAAGAAGTGCAAGTGTGAGGTAAAGATCTGTAGGCGTAGCCTTCGGGCATGGTCGAGCTGCGGCAGCGGTACGTCGATGCGCTCGTCGCGGGCGATCAGGCCGCCGCCGTCCGGCTCGTCGAGGACTCCGACGCCGACGTGCGCTCCCTCTACCTCGACGTCCTGCAGCCGGCGCTCTATGAGATCGGGCACCGCTGGGAGGAGGCGGAGATCTCGGTCGCGCAGGAGCACCTGGCGACCGCCACGACCCAGAGCCTGATGGCGCGGCTCGCCGAGCGCTTCGTGGGCGGCACCCGGCGCGGACGCAAAGTGCTGATCGCGTGCGCCGACGGCGAACTGCACTCGATCGGCGTGCGGATGATCGCCGACTTCCTCGACGCCGACGGGTGGGACGTGCTCTTCGTCGGCGCCCTGTCGCCGTCCGCGGCGGTGGCGGACCTGGCCCGTGCGCAGGCCGTCGACGTCGTCGCGCTCTCGGCCGCGCTGCCCGCGCGCGTGCCGGAGCTCGTCAACGCGGTGCGGGTGCTGCGGGCGCTCGAGCCCCCGCCGGTGATCGCCGTCGGCGGCCAGGCGTTCGCGGGCGACGCGACGCGCGCACTCGAGACCGGCGCCGACCTCTTCGCTGCCGACGCCGCCGCGTTCGCCGGCCAGCTTGCGACCCGTTTCTAAGTGATCGGCATCTCGATCGACTCGTGGACGTGGCGGTCGGTGGCGGTGCTGGCCGCGGCATTGGACGCCGATGGCCTGATCCGGCGCGCCAACCCCGCGCTGGAGCGGCTCGGCGGGAGCGCCGGCCGGCCGTTCGCGGACCTGATCGAGCCGTCGCAGCACGCCGCGCTGCAGCGCCGCCTCGCCACCGCGAGCGACAGCTGGCGGTCGGGGACGTTCGGCTTCGCGAGCGAGACGGGGCGGCCCGCGACCGATCGCCGGCTCTGGATCGCCGCCGCCGGTGACGAGGTGCTGGTCGTGGGGGAGCCGGTCGTCGACGAGCAGGAGCGTCTCGTCGAGAAAGTGCTCGAGCTCAACGACGAGCTCGTCGGCACCCATCGCGAGCTCGTGCGCCAGCGCGCCGCCGCCGAGGCGGGCGAGCGCCGCGTCGCGGAGCTGCTCGAGCGCGAGCGCGGGATCGCCGAGACGCTGCAGCGCGCGCTGCTCCCCGATCGCCTGCCCTCGGTCGAGGGCATCGAGCTGGTCGCGCACTTCGAGCCCGCGACCGGCCACGTCGGCGGCGACTGGTACGACGCGCTGGAGCTCGAATCGGGCGAGCTGGCGCTGGCGATCGGCGACGTCGCCGGCAAGGGCATCCCCGCCGCGGCGCTGATGGGCGAGCTGCGCGGCGGCCTCCGGGCCGCGATCCTCGCGGGCGCGGAACCCAGCGACGCCCTGCGCGTCCTCGATCGTCTCGCCCAGCGTGCCGGGCACATGGCCACGGTCGTGATCGTGCTGCTCGATCCCGCGACCGGGGCGCTGCGCTACGCGACCGCCGGCCACCTCCCGCCGGCGCTGATCGATCCTGGCGGCGCGGTTCGATTCCTCACCGCCGGCGCCTCCACGCCGCTGATCGCCTACGACCCGAAGGCGGGTGGCGCGACGGACCGGCTCGAGCGGGGCGCCCGCCTCGTCCTCTACACCGACGGCTTGGTGGAGCGCCGCTCGGAAGCGATCGACGCAAGCCTCCGCCGCCTCGCCGAGGCCGCGTCCGCCGGCGTCGAGCTCGCCGCGCTGCCGGCCCATCTGCTCGCCGCTCTCCGGCCCCCCGAAGGCATCGCCCGCGACGACATCGCGATCGTCGCCGTGCAACGCACCCGCTGACCGCACCGCCGCGCTATCCTTGCGGCCTCGCAGCTGGCGGCTGTGGTGAAATTGGTATACACGCAGGCTTCAGGTGCCTGTGGGCTTTACGCCCGTGGAGGTTCGAGTCCTCTCAGCCGCACTCTCTGCGCCCGTTGCTACGCTGGGCGCAGTGGTCCCTGCCGCTATCGTCTAGGGGACTAGGACGCCGCCCTCTCACGGCGGAAACCGGGGTTCGAATCCCCGTAGCGGTACTAACGAACGCCCTGCCTCCGAGCAGGGTTTCGTCGTTAAGGCGCGGGTGGCTCGAGGCGTTCGAGGACCCAGGCGGTGAACGTCGCCTCCGACGCCACGCCGGCGGCGACGTCTTCGATCATCTGCGCCGTGTCGGCGAGCCCGCCGGGCGGGTGCGTGAAGACCGCACCATTTCGTTCGATGAACTCGCGCATGACGTCGTAACCCGCCCGCTTGTTGCCGTCTGGAAGTGGGTGGTACGTGATGATCCGGAACGCGTAGACGGCTGCCTTCTCGCCGAGTGACGGGAAGAACTCGACGGCGCCGAAGCCGCTGAACGGCGCTGCAAGCGCGGCTTGGGCGATCTGCATGACTCGCGGCATGCGCGCGAGGTCCCGGGCGGCGATGCCCGCATGGGCTTCCGCGATCAGGAGGAAGTCTGCGAGTTCGACTCGATGCATCGTGACGCCATTGTGTCGCGGTGTCTCGATACCGAGCCATCATGCATCAGTTCAGGTTTACGTATCGGGCCCTTGGCGTCTACCATGGTTGGTACCAACGAACCGCGCCCGTAGGAGTTCAACATGGCCAAGAACATGACGCTGCGCCTGGATGACGAACGGGCGGCCATGCTGGAGATGGTCGCGCGAGCGGAGGACAAGTCGATGACGGACGCCGTCCGAGACGCCATCGACGCCCACATCGAGGCGCGTCGCAAGGACGCCGATTTTATGGAGCGCCTGCGCCTGCGGCACGAGCAGGAGCGCGAGCTGTACGAACGCCTGTCGAAATAGACCGAATCGGACACCTGTCCAGGGGTATCGCGACGAGATTGTCCGCGCCGATACATCGAGGAGAGGAAAGGAATCCCATGTCATTGATCTCAAACGTGCCGGCCCAAGCCGCGAGCACGGGCAATCTCAATCTCTCCAAGCAGACCTCCCAGCCGAGCAAGCCGGTGGCCAATCCGGCCGGCCGTGCCGACCAGGCGCTCTTCACGTCGCGTGCGCTCGCAGGCGCGTTCGAGCCGACGGACGCCCCGCTCTTGACCGCCGGCGAGCTGCTGGCGAGCGCTCAGACGGCCATGCTGGCCCAGGCGCACTCGTCGCCCAGCGGCGTGCTGGCGCTACTGCAGACCTAGTTCGGGCTGTAGTTCGCGCCGAGGTCCGGCGACTGCGGGACCGCGCGCGGGATCACGAGGTGCACCGCATCGGCGAGCTCCGGGGTCCACGTGTGCGGGTGCAGGCCGACGATCGCCCGGGCGTCTCCGTCCTCCGGCGCGGCCAGACCCGCTTCGATCAGCAGGTCGGCGATCCGGTGCATGAGCGCGAGGGCGGCGGCCTCGGTGACGCCGTCGAGCAGGACGTCGAGGCGGTAGCCGCGTTCGGCCGGGTCCGGCTCACGGCCGGCGTGGGAGCCGAAGTCCTCGTGCACGTGCCGAAGCCTACGCCGCGCTCGGCGGCAGGCGTTCAGCGGGCGTCGACCGTCGCGTCGATCGCGACCGCGCCGCGAGCGTGGGCGACCGAGACGCGATGGTGGCCGTCCACGACGGCGAAGGAGTGCTCGCCCACGGGCACGACCGAGATCGGGGGCAGGATCGTGCCGTGGTCCTCGGCCAGCCAGATGCGCTCCCAGCGCCGGCGGGCGGACCGGGTCACCGGCCGGAAGGCGCCGTCGAACTGCGCGGCGCGGGTCGGCTCGAGGGTTCCCGCGATCGCCGCGAGCGGGATCTCACGCAGGCCATGCTGCCCCGCGCGGCGCGGCCGGCCCGAGCTGCAATAGACGGCCAGCCTGCGCTCCACGCTGCCCAGGTGCAACGCTCGCGCCAGCGCGGCGCGGCGGCTCGCGCGGCGGGCGCGGGTGAAGGCGTATTCGGCGTCGATGAGGCCTGAACCCGTTCGCATCATGTGGTCCAGTCTCGGGCTGAGACAGCCGTGCGACATCGGGCGGACGCCGTCAGTTCAGGTGCGGCACCCCTTACTGACCTCCTGGTCAGGACCTATCGTCCCGCGGCCAAGACTGGACGTATGTACTGACGGCTGTCCTACGTTTCCGTCGATCGGCAAATAGAGGGCGCAGAAACCGCCGCCCAGAGCGAAAAACCGGTTTAGTGAGTTTCGCTGTAAGGGGTGTCAGACCACTACGCGTCCCCAGTGGTTCGGGTTGCCCCCCTTGCGCCGGGTTTGCCGGTTGAGATACAACACCGCCGGGTTCGGAGGTTCGGAGGGTGGAACAGATGGAGCAAGGACCGGCTCGGAAGCCGGCGCTTCCTACGGTGTCGATCGCCGCGCTAGGTGCTGCGGGGGTCTCGCTGGCGGTGGTCGCCGTCCCGTGGCTGCGGATGTCGGTAGAGGCGCCGTCCCTGAGGGTGGCGCTTGAAACTGGTGGTTCATTGCTGGCGGTCACGACCGTCGGCCTGTTACTGCGGCAATGCGGTCTGCGTTCGCGCGCCGATCATCTCTGGTTGACGGCCGGGTTGGTGATCCTCGCGCTGACGTCGCTCGTCGTCGCAGGGCTCGTCGTCGCCGATTCGTGGTCGCCCAATGAGGCGCGCTACTCGATGGGCGGCAACCTCGCGGGCACGCTGATGCTCGCCATCGCGGCCTTCGCCCCGTCGAGGAAGCTGCGCGTCAACCCGCGGCGGATCCTGATCGGCGCGGGCGCTCTAGGCATCGTCGTCTTCGCGCTGGCCTCGGTGCTGGCGGGCGCCGGCCCGACGCTGCGCACGCCGAATTCCACGTGGCCGACGTTCCACCTCGAGCTCGGCCGCGTGATCGTGCAGATCGCGACCGCCACCGCGCTGATCACCGCCGCCGCCGGCCTCAGCCGCCGCGGTGAGCCGTTGCTGCGCTGGGTCGCGGTCGCCGTCGTGCTGGCCGGCATCGCCAAGCTCGACTACGCGCTCTTCCCGCCGCTGGGGCCGAAGAACGTCCACCTCGGCGACGTGCTGCGCGTCACGGCGTGGGGCGTCCTGCTGATCGGCGTCGTGGGCGAGATGCGCACCCGCTTCCGTCTGCGCTCCGAGGCGGCCATCGCCGGTGAGCGCCGCCGTCTCGCGCGTGAGCTGCACGACGGGGTCGCGCAGGAGCTGGCCCTGATCCGGCGCCGCGCCGGCCGCCTGTCCGGCCATCCGGACGGCGAGGAGATCACCGCCGCCGCCGACCGCGCGCTGGAGGACTCCCGCCGCGCGATCGAGGCGCTCGTCCCGCCCGCGCACGAACCGTTGCACGTGGCACTGGAGCGTCTCGGCGCCCGGCTCGCCACCGAGTGCGGCGTCGAGGTGCAGGTCAACGTGCGCGTCCAGACGATCATTCGCGACGAGGTCCGCGCGGAGCTCATGCGGATCATCTGCGAGGCCGTCCGCAACGCGGCCAATCACGGCGGCGCGCACCACGTGCGGGTCGATCTCGCGGGCACGCCGCTGGCCGTCCGGATCATCGACGACGGCAACGGATTCCGCGACGGCGTCAACAGCGGTCTCGGGGTCGCCGGGTACGGTTTGATCGCCATGCGCGAGCGTGCTGAGCAGGTCGGGGGCCAGTTCAGTCTGGAATCCGTCCGCGGCGCGGGTACTCTCGTGCAGGTGGTGCTGCCATAGATCAGGTGCGCGTTCTTGTCGCTGATGACCACGCGCCGACGCGCGAGGACATCGCGGCGGCGCTGGGTCAGGACGGCGGCTTTGAGGTCATTGCCACGGCGGAAGACGCGCCGGGTGCGGTCGACGCTGCTCTGAGGGAGCAGCCCGATCTCGCCCTGCTCGACGTCAACATGCCGGGCAGCGGCCTGGCCGCGGCGTGGGAGATCACGGCGCGGCTCCCGTCCACGCGAGTGGTGATGCTCACCATCTCGCGCGACGACAGCCATGTGTTCGCGGCGCTTCGCGCCGGTGCTGCGGGCTACCTGCTCAAGGACACCGAGACCGAGCGGCTGCCGAGCGCCCTGCGCGACGTGATGGCAGGCGAGGCGGCGCTGCCCGTCACGCTGGTCACCCGCCTGGTGGAGGAGTTCCGCGACCGCGCGCCACGGCGGCGGGCGCTGATGCCCTCCCGCGAGGGCGAGCCGCGCCTGACCTCCCGCGAGTGGGAGGTGCTCGAGCTGATGCGCCGCAAGATGACGACGGCCCAGATCGCCCGCACGCTTGTGGTCTCACCGGCGACGGTGCGCTCGCACGTCGCCGCGATCCTGCGCAAGCTGCGCGTCGCGGACCGCGAAGCAGCAGTGAGGTTGTTGGACCCGGACAGCTAGCGATGCGCGCCCATGGCTCCTTTCTCGCCGGCGAGGTGGGGGAGCTGGCGGGCGTCAGCGGGAACACGATCGGCCAGTGGGCGCGGTGGGGGTACATCCGCGCCTCGCAGTCCTCCGGCGACCCGCACGTCTACAGCGTCGAGGACGTCACCGAGGCGGCGATGGTCCACACGCTGCTCGAGCGCGGCGTCTCGCATCTGCAGGTCCGGCGCGCGATCTCGCACCTGGCCTCCTACGGCAAGTGGCCGCTCTCGGAGGCCTCGCTGGCCGTCGCCGGTGGCAAGCTCGTGCTGCGCGAGGAGGGGGGAGCGTTCGCGCTCTCGCCGCGCGGCTGGCAGCGGATGGTCGCGCCGCCGCCGCTGGAGGACGTGCATCTCAAGCTCAGGAGATCTTGAGACGAGCCGGGTAGCTTGTCGTCGCGATGCTCCGTGTCGCCAGTGCCGTGCTCTGCGTCGTGTTGGGTGCCGTCGTGTACTTCGCGGTCCACGTCCCGGCGATCGCCGCCGCCGAGCTGCGGGTGCTGGAGGGCTTCATGGGCCTTCCGGGCAAGGCCTACGCCTTGGACCTCGTGGGCCTGTTCGACCCGGCGCCGTTCGCGGTGCTGTCAGGCTCGATCATCGCGGGCGGGCTGATCGCCCGGCGCCCGCGCGCCGCGCTCGCGGCGGCCGCGACGATGTACGGCGCGGCCGTCACGACCCAGGTCCTGAAGCCGGCGCTGGCGTTCCAACGCGACTTCCCGCCCGGCCATTTCATGGGGCCGATCGCGTTCCCGAGCGGGCACACCACCGCGGTGATGAGCCTCTCGCTGGCGCTGGTGATCGTCAGCCCGTCACGCCTGCGGCCGCTCGCCGCCGCGGCCGGCGGCCTGCTCACGGTCGCGACCGTCTTCTCGCTGCTGATGCTGGGCTCGCACTACCCGAGCGACATCATCGGCGGCCTGCTCGTGGCCACGTCGTGGGCCTGCCTCGCCAGCGCGGCGCTGCGGCTGGAGTTCTCGCCCAGCCCGAGCGGGGCGGCACTGGGGGCGGCGATCCTCGCCGCCGCGGGGCTGCTGGTGGTCGCGTCGCGGCCGGCGAGCGCGCTCGCCTACGCGTCCGCCAACACGACCTTCGTCGTCGGGGCGCTGGCGATCGCCGCCGGGGCGCTCGTGCTCAGCGGAAGCGTCCCGGCTCCCATAGGGGCTCAGCGGCACCCACGTTCGCCTCGCGCGAGAGGATGAACAGCAGGTCGCTGAGGCGGTTCAGGTAGCGCACGCACTCCGCGTTGACGGCTTCGCCGCACGCGATCGTGCGCCGTTCCGCGCGGCGGCAGACGGTGCGGCACACGTGCAGCTGCGCGGCTTGGACCGTGCCGCCGGGGAGGACGAAGGACTTCAACGCCGGGAGCGCCGCGTTGGCCTCGTCGCACGCCTCCTCCAGCCACTTCGTCTGCTCCGGGACCACCCGCAGGCGCTCGCGCGAGCCGCCCTCGGGCACCGAGATGTCGGCGCCGACGTCGAACAGGTCGTTCTGGACGCGCGCGAGCCACTGCGCCGTGCGCGGGGCGAGCCCGCCCTGGGCCAGCGTGACGCCGAGCTGCGCGTTGAGCTCGTCGACGGTCCCGTAGGCCTCGATGCGCTCATGCGTCTTGGAGACGCGGCTCATGTCGCCGAGGTGCGTCTCACCGCCGTCGCCGAGCCGGGTGTAGATGCGGGTCAGGTTCACGGTCATCGCTTGGCGTCCGTAATACCATGCTGACCGAATCAGGTCGGTGGTCAGGGAAGCCGGTGGGAATCCGGCGCGGACCCGCCACTGTCACCGGTACAAGCCCATCGCAGGGCGGCTGTGCGCCGCCGGTCACTGAGTCCTTACGGCTCGGGAAGGCGCGGAGGGGTTCGCCGGAAGCCAGGAGACCTCCCTCCGACCGCCAAGCCGACGCCCTCGTGGAAAGGGGTGGCTCACAGCATGAAGCTCACTGTTATCGCCGGCACGGTCGCCGGGCTGCTCTTCCTCTCAGCTCCTGCCTCCGCCGCCCCAACCGTCACCGTGCGCGTCGAGGGGGCCACTTCGACGCTGCTGGAGCGCACGAGCGTGACGCTCGGCTCCGGCAACGGCAGCCCGTGCGAGGCCGACACCGCGGGTGCGGCGCTCGACGCCGCGACCAAGGGCAACTGGGACAAGCAGGAGTTCGTCTCGACGATCCTCGGCGAGACGCACAAGTTCGACAACAACGACTACTGGGCCGAGTGGGTGGACAAGGGCCAGGGCTACAAGCGCGGTAGCGGCCTGTGCGCCGACCACCTCGCCGAGGGCGACGAGGTGCTGCTGCTGGTCGATCTCTCGCCGCCGCCGACGTTCGCGCCGACGGTCTTCCCGCTCGCCATCGAGACGCCGTCCGAGGTGGTCAACAACGCCGGGCCGCTCCCGGTGACCGTGGTCGAATACACGAGCGCGACCGGCAACCCCGGCGAGGGCGAGCGGACCCCGGTCGCCGGGGCGACGATCACCGGCGGCGATGTCCCGGTGGTCACCGATGCGGCCGGCCACGCCGACGTGCCGGTGGCCGCCCTGTCGGCGAACCCCATCCACCTGCGGGCGACGAAGCCCGGCGCGGCGCCGTCGGCCACCGAGTCGGTCACGTTCCTCTCCAAGGGCGTCCCCCAGATCAACGGAGTGCCCGTCCAGCCGCCCGCGACGCCCGACCGCTCCGCCCCGACCGCCAAACTGGTGGGCTTGACCGATCGCCAGACCCTCAAGACCGGCCCGCGTGAGCTGAAGGGCAGCTTCACCGACGTGTCCGGCATCAAGTCCGTCAAGCTGCGCCTGGCCAAGCGCGCCGGCGGGAAGTGCTCGTACTTCTCGGGCAAGCTCGAGACGTTCCGGCGCACCAAGTGCGGCACCGAGAAGTACTTCGCGATCGGCGACCGGGCCGACTGGACGTACCTGCTGCCGGCGAAGCTGGGCAAGGGCCGCTACGTGCTCGACGCGATCGCGATCGACGGCGCCGGCAACCGCACGCCGCTCGCGCGCGGGACCACGCGGGTGGTGTTCACGGTCCGATGAAGCGCCTTTCCCTCGCAGCGCTCGTTCTCGCCCTCGTCGTCGCCGGCTGCGGCTTCGGCGCGGGGAAGAAGTCCGGCGGCTCGGTCAGCGTGACCGTCTCGGAGGACTTCGGGCGCGCCCGGCTCGCGCCGACGAGCCGGCAGACCGCCCGCGAGGGGGAGACGGTGATGCGGCTGCTGCAGCGCTCGTTCGACGTCACGACGCGCTTCGGCGGCAACTTCGTGCAGGAGATCGACGGCGTCTCGGGCGGGCGTGAGGACGGCCGCCGCGTCGACTGGTTCTACTACGTCAACGGGATCGAGTCCTCCAACGGTGCCGGCGAGCGCAAGCTCTATCCGGGCGACCGCATCTGGTGGGACCACCACGACTGGCAGACCGCGATGCGCGTCCCGGCCGTCGTCGGTGCGTTCCCGGAGCCGTTCCGCTCCGGCGAGAACGGCAAGAAGCTCCCGATCCGGCTCGTCTGCTTCAACGGCGAGGACCGCTCGTGCGACGAGGTCGAGAAGCGGCTGCGTGACGCGGGCGTGCCCGACGTCGCCCGCTCGAACCTCGAGTCCTCGCCCGGCGAGGTGCTGCGCATCCTCGTCGGCAAGTGGTCCGACGTGCGCAAGGACATCGCCTCGCGGCAGCTCGAGCAGGGCCCGTCGGTGTCGGGCGTCTTCGCCAAGCCGTCGCCGGACGGCGCCTCGATCGCGCTGATGAGCGCCGACGGCAAGGCGGGGCGGACGCTCGGCCCGGGCTCGGGCCTGGTCGCCGCGACCTCCTACCAGGAGGAGCACCCGACCTGGATGATCACCGGCACCGACGACGTCGGGGTCGCCGCCGCGGCGGCCGCGATGACCGAGGACCAGTTGCGCGACCACTTCGCGCTCGCGATCGACGCCGGGCGGGGAGTCCCGCTCCCGCTCGAGGCCCCATGACGCGCAGCCCGCTCCATGCCACGCGGGCGAGCGTGGGTGGAGCGTGGTGCCTCGCGCTGGGCGCGGTGCCGATCTGCAGCGGGCATCCGGCGCTGCTGGTCGCCGTGCTCGCCGCCGAGGTGATCATCGCCTTCGCGGCGGGGCTCGGCCCGGAGTTGCGGGCGACGGCGCGTTGGGGCGTGCCGTTCGCCGTCGTGGTGATGGCGATCAACGTGCTCGTCTCCCGCAACGGGGCGACGGTGCTCTTCCGCGGGCCGTATCTGCCGTGGGTCGGTCAGGTCGACTTCACGTTCGAGGCGCTCGTCTACGGCGCCGTGCTCGGCCTGCGGATCCTGGCGATCTTCGGCTCAGCGATCTTCCTCGCCGCCGCCGTCGACACCGACGAACTGCTGCGAGCGCTGCGCCGCGTGTCCCTGCGCTCTGGGGTCACCGCCGCACTTGCCCTTCGGCTGTTCGGCGTGTTGAAGCGCGACGCGGGGCGGCTCGCCGACGCGCAGCGCTGCCTGCCGGACGGCGGCGCCTCGCGGCTGCAGGTCCTGCACGCGGTGACGACCGGGGCGCTGGACCGCGCGACCGACGTCGCCGCGACGCTCGAGGTCCGCGGCTTCGGCGCCGGCGGGCGGCCGCCGCGGATGCCGCGTCCGTGGTCGCGCCACGACCTCGCGTTCACGTGCAGCGCGATCGTGCTGGTGGGGATCGCCGCCGGCGTCGTGGCCGGCCTCTGGGGCGAATTCGAGGCCTATCCGCGACTGTACGCGCCGCTGAATGCCGCCACCGCGGGTGCGATCGCGGTGCTGATGCTCAGCGCGGTGCTGCCGTTCGCCGATCGGCGCGGGATATGACGCCCCTGCGCGTCTCCGATCTCTCCTACCGCTACCCCGGCGAGGAGCGGGCGGCGCTGGACAGCGTGTCGCTGACGGTCGAGCCCGGGGAGCTGGTCCTGCTCGCGGGCGGGTCGGGATCGGGGAAGTCGACGCTCCTGCGCGCCGCGTCGGGGCTGGTGCCGCACTTCCACGGCGGGACGTTCGCCGGCACCGTGCTGACGGGCGGGTTGGACACGCGCGAGCACGGGCCGGCCCAGCTCGCCGCGGTGGCGGGGACGCTCTTCCAGGACCCCGAGACGCAGGTCGTGATGGGGACGGTCCGGGCCGAGCTGGCGTTCCCGCTGGAGAACCTCGGCTGGACGGCGCCCGCGGTGGCCCGCGGCGTCGAGGAGGCCGCGCTCGCGCTGGGCCTGGGGAACCTGCTCGACCGGCCCACGCACGAGCTGTCGGGCGGGGAGCTGCAGCGGGTCGCGCTCGCCGCCTCGCTCGCCGGCCGCCCGCGCCTGCTGCTGCTCGACGAGCCGACGTCCCAGCTCGACCCCGTCGCGGGCGACGAGCTGCTCGGCGTGCTGCGGCGCCTCAACGAGGAGTGGGGCACCGCGATCGTCCTCGCCGAGCACCGCCTCGAGCGCTGCCTGCCGGCCGCCGACCGCGTCGTCGAGCTGCGCGACGGGCGGGTGGTCGCGGACGAGACGCCGCGCACGTGGCTGGCGAGAACGCGCGCGACGCCGGCGGCGCAGCTCTTCGCGCTCGCGGGCGTGGACGGGGCGCCGGTGACGGTGAAAGAAGCGCGGCGCGGGCTCGCGCGGGTGGGGTGGACCGGAGAGGCGCGGGCGGGCGACGACGCGTCGGCGGCCGCGAACGCCGCGGCCGACTCCCGCCGCGGCCTCTTCGCGTCGCGCCACGCGCGGCGCGACGCGGTGCTGTCGGTCGAGAACGTGTGGCTCGAGCTGCGCGACGGCCCCGCGATCCTGCGCGGGGTGACGCTGCATGCCCATGCCGGCGAGGCGATCGCGCTGATGGGCCGCAACGGCGCCGGCAAGTCGACGCTGCTGAAGGTCATCGCCGGCTTGCTCGACGCCACCCGCGGGCGCGTCAAGACGCCCGCGACGGCGCTGCTCACCCAGCATCCCGGCGACCACCTGATGCACGACACGATCGGCGCCGACGTCCCCGGCTCGGAGCTGGCGCACCGGCATCCCAAGGACGTCTCCGGCGGCGAGCGCCAGCGCAGCGCGCTCGAGCTGATGCTCAGCGCGGGGGCCGAGGTGCTGCTGCTCGACGAGCCCACGCGCGGGATGGACCCCGCTCGCCGCGACGCGCTCGCCGCGCGGCTCACGCAGCGCGCCGGCGTGACGATCGTCGCCACCCACGACCCGGAGTTCGCCGCCGCCTTCGCCACCCGCGTGATCCTGCTCGGGGACGGTCGCCCGGTCGCCGACGCGACGCCGTCGGAAGTGCTCGCCGGCGGGTGGTACTTCGCGACGCAGGTCGCGCGCGTGCTCGGCGGGGCGGGCGGCGCGCTGACGCCGGAGCAGGGCGCGCGGCTGCTCACGCAGGCGACGGCGGTGCCGCTGTGAGCTGGATCCTCGCGAGCATGCTGATCCTCGGCGCGGTGATCGTGGTCGGGTTCGCCTGGTACGAGCGCACCCACCCGTCGACGCGGGTGATCGCTCTCGTCGCCACGCTCGCCGCGATGGCCGCGCTCGGGCGGGTCGCGTTCACCGCGCTGCCCAACGTCAAGCCGACGACCGACATCGTGCTGATCGCCGGCTACACGCTGGGCGGCGCCCCCGGGTTCATGGTCGGCGCCGTCGCCGCGCTCGCCAGCAACCTGTTCTTCGGCCAGGGGCCGTGGACGCCCTGGCAGATGGTCGCCTGGGGCGGCGTGGGCGTGTTCGGCGCGGGGCTCGCCCGCGTGGCGGGCAGGGACCTCGGGCGTATCCCGCTCGCGGCCGCCTGCGGCCTGGCGGGCCTGGGCTTCGGCGCGGTGATGAACCTGAGCGCCTGGATCACCTTCGACGGCGACCACACGGTCGGCTGGCTCGTCGCCTACTCAGGCACCTCGCTGCCGTTCGACATCGCCCACGCGACGGGCAACGTCGTCTTCTGCCTGGCCTTCGGGCCCGCGCTGGTACGCGCCTTGCGGCGCTACCGCACCCGCTTCGACATCATCTGGCTGCCCCGCGCCGATGAGTCGACCCGAGCCCTATAGCGCCTGCTGGACCCTGGCCGACCACGTCGACCGGGCCGCGACCCTCTGGCCGGACACGGACGCGCTCGTCTTCGGCGGCGTCCGGCGCACGTTCGAGCAGTTCGCCGACGCGACGTTCGAGTTCGCCCGCGCGCTCGCCGCGCTCGGCGTCGAGGCGGGGGACACGGTCGGGGTCCTGCTGCCGGTCGGCATCCCCGCGCTGACCGCGCTCTACGGCGCCGCCCGCCTCGGGGCGATCGGCGTGCCGCTCGACCCGTCGCTGCGCAGCGCCCAGCTGCGCGACGTGGCCCGCCACGCCGACCTGAAGGTGCTGATCGCGGGCACCGACCTCAAGATGCCCGACGCGCCGCAGCTCGAGCACGTCGTCCGGCCCGGAACGGACCTGCGCGCGCTCGCTGCCGAGACGCCCAGCGCGGTGGTGCGTCGCGCCCAGCGCGCGGTGGCGGTGTCCGATACCGGACTGATCGTGTATGCCCCCGCGGACTCCCTGCGCGGATGCCGGCTGGGGAACGAGGGGCTGATCCGCGCCGCGCGGATCTTCGCCGAGCAGCGCTTCCCGCTGGAGGCGGGTGACCGGATCTTCAATCCGCTGCCGCTGGCGGGCCTGGGCGCGCTGCAGCCGTTCAACGGGTGCCTCGCGGTCGGCGCGACGTTCGTCGGCATGCCGCGCTTCGACGCCGCCGAGGCGGCGCGGCTGCTGGTGGCGGAGCGCTGCACGCTCGCGTTCCCGGCGATCGACTCGCTGTGGGCGGCGATCCTCGATGAGTCCGACGTCGAGGCGCTGTCGGAGGTCTGGCTGGTCGCGGTCGACGGCAGCCCGGAGCTGCTGCGCGCGACCGCGGAGCGGACTCCCGAGGCGACGCAGGTCTCGATGTACGGGAGCACCGAGGCCGGCGGGATCATCTCGCTCGGCCAGCTCGACGACTCGCTCGAGTTGCGGCTGAGCTCGGTGGGCCGCCCGTTTCACGGCATCCAGCTCAAGATCCTCGACCTCGAGACGGGCGCCGAATTGCCCCCCGGACAAACGGGCCAGATTGCGGTCAAGGGCTGGACGCTGTTCGAGGGCTACCACAAGGATTCCGACCGGCATGTCGATCCGGACGGATATCTGCACACAGCCGACGTCGGGTCGCTCGACGGCACGGGACGCCTCTTTCTCGGAGACGTCGCCTTCGTCAGTTAGGGTTGCGCGCACTTGAAGATCGGCGTGCCCAAAGAGACGGCCGCGAGAGAGAGACGTGTGGCCTTGGTCCCGGACGTCGTTCGGCGTCTGCGCGCGGCCGAGCACGAGGTGATCGTCGAGGCCGGCGCGGGTCTGGCCGCCGGCGCGACCGACGAGCAATACGTCGCTGCGGGGGCTTCGCTGGGCGATCCGTGGGCGGCTGAGGTGGTCGCGAAGGTCGCGCCGCCGTCGGAGGCCGAGCTGGTCAAGTTGCGCTCCGGCACGATCCTCGTCGGCTTCCTGAACCCGCTCGGCGACCCCGACGGGCTCGCCGCGATCGCCGCGACCGGAGCGACGGCTTTGGCGATGGAGCGGATTCCGCGGATCAGCCGGGCGCAGTCGATGGATGCGCTCTCGTCGCAGGCGACGGTGAGCGGGTATCGCGCGGTGCTGATCGCCTCCACCGAGCTCGAGCGCTTCTTCCCGATGTTCATGACCGCGGCCGGGACGGTTCCGCCCGCGCAGGTGCTCGTGCTCGGCGCGGGTGTGGCGGGGCTGCAGGCGATCGCCACGGCTCGCCGCCTGGGCGCGGTGGTCACCGGGTTCGACATCCGCAGCGCCGTGAAGGAGCAGATCCAGTCTTTGGGCGCGCGGTTCTTCGAGGTCGAGGGTCTGGGCGACGCGGAGGCCGAGGGCGGTTACGCGCGCGAGCTCACGCCTGAGGAGCAGCAGATCCAGCGCGATGCGCTGAGCGTGCAGATGGGCAAGTCCGACGTGATCGTCACCACCGCGCTGGTGCCCGGCCGGCCCGCGCCGAAGCTGATCCCGGCTTCCGCGGTCGAGCTGATGAAGCCGGGCAGCGTGATCGTGGACCTGGCGGCCGAGGCGGGCGGGAACTGCGAGCTGACGCGGCCGGGGGAGACCTACACGACCGACGGCGGCGTGAAGATCGTCGGCCCGCTGAACCTGCCGTCGGAGATGGCCGAGCACGCGTCGGCGCTGTACGCGCGCAACATCCTGAGTTTGATCGAGCTGGGCTTCGACTTCGAGGACGAGGTCGTCAAGGGCGCCTGCGTGGTGCGCGAAGGAAAGGTGGTCTAAGCCGTGGACCTGCTGACCGAGCTGGCGATCCTCGTGCTCGCCGCGTTCGTCGGCTTCGAGGTCATCTCGAAGGTGCCGAACACGCTGCACACGCCGCTGATGAGCGGCACCAACGCGATCCACGGCATCGTCGTGCTCGGCGGGTTGCTGCTGATCGGCCCGGCCGAGGGCTTCCTCAACGAGTTCCTGCTCGTCATCGCGATCGCCTTCGGGACGATCAACGTCGTCGGCGGCTTCCTCGTGACCGACCGGATGCTCGGGATGTTCAAAGACAAGAAGAAGAAGCCTGAGCTCGAAGAGTGAGCCGTAACGACGTCATCCAGCTGCTGTACATCGTGGCCTTCTCGATGTTCATCACGGGGCTGCGGATGCTGCGCGGGCCACGCACGGCGGTGCGCGGCAATCAGGTCGCGGCGGTCGGCATGGCGATCGCGGTCGGCGCGACGCTGGCGCAGCCCGGCGTCGGCGACTGGCTGCTGATCGTGATCGGCGTCGCGATCGGGGTCGCCGTGGGCGTGCCGGCGGCGCGCAGCGTGAAGATGACCGCGATGCCGCAGATGGTCGCGCTGTTCAACGGCGTGGGCGGCGGGGCGGTGGCGCTGATCAGCGTCGTCGAGTTCCGCGGTGCGGGCGGCGATCTGCCCGCGCAGGAGCTGATCCCGATCCTGTTCGCGGCGATCATCGGCTCGATCTCCTTCTGGGGCTCGAACATCGCCTTCCTCAAGCTCCAGGAGCTGATGAAGGGCGGGCTGAAGACGCCCAAGGCGGTCACGGCGGTGCTGGCCGCGATTCCCGTCGCGCTGGCGATCGTCATCGCCGCGGGCTCGGAGTCCGAGCTGTTGTTCTGGCTGATCCTCTTGAGTGCGGGCGCGCTGGGCATCTTCGCCGTGGTGCCGATCGGCGGCGCCGACATGCCGGTCGTGATCTCGACCCTGAACGCCTTCACGGGCCTGTCCGCGGCCGCTGCGGGCGTCGCGCTGGACAACACCGCGCTGATCGTCGCCGGCATGCTCGTCGGCGCGTCCGGCACGATCCTGACCAAGCAGATGGCCGAGGCGATGAACCGCTCGATCGGCAATGTCTTCTTCGCAGGCGTGGGAACCGGAGGCGGAGGCGCGCTGGTGGCGCCGGGCGGGGGCGGGACGGCGCGGTCCACGAGTGCCGCCGACGTCGCGATCCAGCTCTCCTACGCCCGCCTGGTCGTGGTCGTCCCCGGCTACGGCATGGCGGTCGCCCAGGCGCAGCGGGCGGTCGCCGACCTCGCCGCGGAGCTCGAGAAGCGCGGCGTCGAGGTGCTCTACGCGATCCACCCGGTCGCGGGCCGCATGCCCGGGCACATGAACGTCCTGCTCGCCGAGGCCGACGTCCCGTACGACAAGCTCAAGGAGATGGACGACATCAACGGTGAGTTCGCGCGTACCGACGTGTCGCTGGTGATCGGCGCCAACGACGTGACGAACCCCGCCGCCCGTACCGTCGCCGACTCCCCGATCTACGGCATGCCGATCCTCGACGTCGACAAGTCCGGCTCGGTGATCGTCCTCAAACGCTCGATGAGCAGCGGCTTCGCCGGCATCGACAACCCGCTCTTCTACGACCCCAAGACCGCGATGCTCTTCGGCGACGCGAAGACCTCAGTGAGCGAGATCCTTTCGGAGGTCCAGGCGCTCTGAAACACTGAGCGCCATGGAGGAGACAGAGGACCAGCTTCGCACCGAGATCGGGGAGCTGATGGACAAGGTGATGGCGTCGATGGGCGTCGGGACGCTGATGATCCCCGACGAGATCCAACGCGGCATGCAGGAGACGGCGAGCCCGTCATTGGACGAGGCGGGCCTGCGGACGCTGCGCGACGACCTCAAGGCCCTGCTCTAGATCCTGCGGGGCCGATGAGTTTCGGGGGCGGGGCGAGTCCAACTGTGGAGAATGCACTCCATGGCACACGTCCGCCTGCGCGGACCACTCAAGGGCCTCGCCGGGGGAGCGGAGCACCCGGTCGACGGCGCGACCATCGCTGAGCTCCTGCGGGCGCTCGAGCGCGAGCACCCCGGGCTCCACGGCTGGATCCTCGACGAGCGCGGCCGGATCCGCCGCCACATCAATGTCTTCGTCAACGGTGAGCAGGGAACCGAGGACACGGCCGTCGCTGCCGACGACCGCGTCGAGGTCATCCCCGCGATCTCAGGAGGAAGCGCGTGACCGAGCTGCTGGTCGGAACCAAGAAGGGCCTGTTCGTGCTCGAGGGCGAACCCGGGGCGCCGTTCGAGGTCACGGCGCGCGCGTTCGCGGGTGAGCCCGTCGAGTACGCGATGCGCGACCCGCGCTCAGGACGCATCCTCGCGGGCGTGATCAGCCCGTTCTACGGGCCGAAGATCTTCATCGCCGAGGACGCCACCGGCGAGTGGGAACAGGCGCAGGGCGTGGCCTTGCCGGAGGGCGGTGACGCGGCGCTCGAGCGGATCTGGGTGATCGTCGCCGGGGAGGAGGAGGGCACGCTGTACGCGGGCGGCGACCCGGGCGTGCTGTTCAAGACCGTCGACGGCGGCTTGACGTGGGAGCTGTGCCGCAGCCTGTTCGAGCACCCCACCCGCCCGGACTGGACCCCCGGCGGCGGCGGGCTGTGCCTGCACTCGATCGCGCCCTGGCCGGGGGAGCCGGACAAGCTCGCGCTGGCGCTCTCGGCCGTGGGCGTGTGGCTGACCGACGACGGCGGCGAGACGTGGCGCCACGGCAACCAGGGTCTCGGTGCCCGCTACCTCCCGCAGGAATCCCAAGAGCAGACCCTCACGCTCTGCGTGCACGATCTCCAGCGCGCGCCCCGCCGCCCGGAGCGGTTGTTCATCCAGTTCCACGGCGGCGTGTACCGGTCCGACGACGCCGGGGAGTCCTGGACGGAGATCGGCGCGGGGCTGCCGTCGGACTTCGGCTTCCCGCTCGTGGTCGACCCCGCCGATCCCGACAGCGCGTACGTGATCCCGCTCAAGGCCGACATGGACCGCGTGACGCCCGAGGGCCACGTGCGCGTCTACGAGACCCGCGACGCGGGCGAGTCCTGGGCGCCGCGCGGCGACGGCCTGCCCGCCGAGCACGCATACCTCACCGTCCTGCGCGAGGCGTTCGACCGCCGCGGGGAGGGCGACGCGCTCGAGCTCTACTTCGGCGCGACCTCGGGCGACGTCTTCGGCTCGCCCGACGCCGGCGCGACGTGGTTCACCGCCGCGACCCACCTGCCGCCCGTCTACAGCGTGCGGACGAGCTAGAAGTCCTGCCGGATCTCGTGCAGGAGCTGCTTTCCCGTCAGCTCCGGCACGATGATCCGGCGGATGCTCCACAGCGGGTGCTCGCGGTCGAGCTTGTCGGCGAGCTGGAACGCGGCGCGGTAGCCGGCGGTGAACATCGGCTGGATCGCCTTGGCGGAGTAGGCCCCGTCCGGGTAGGCGAAGAGCGGGACCTTGTGGCCGACGATCCTGCGCAGCTCGCGCCCCGGGTCGGTGAGCTGCGTCTTGAAGTCCTCACCCGCGTACCGCGGGACTTCCTTGTGGTCGTACGTGTGGGCGCCGATCGTCATCCCGGCGCGATCGAGCGCCTTCACCTGACCCTTGGTCAACCACCCCTCCTTGCCCAGCACGACCGTCATCACGAAGAACGTGGCGACGAAGCGGTGCCGTTTGAGGATCGGCAGCGCGCGCGTGTACTGGCCGGCGGAGGCGTCGTCGAAGGTGAGCAGGATCGGCTTGCGGGGCAGCTTCGCCCCGCGCAGCATGTGCGCGACGTAGGCGTCCCCGGTGACCGGCGTGTAGCCCGCGTCTTGCAGCGCCTTCATCTGCGCTTCCAGGACCGACGGGCGGACGATGTACTGCCGGTCGGCGGCGCTGTCGGCGCCCGTCGGCTCGCGGATCTGGTGGTAACAGAGCACCGGGACGTGCGAGCGCGAGGCGACGGCCGCGGCGGTCGTGCGTGGGGCGGGGGCCTGCTGGGGGGGGGGCGTTGGGGTCGGCTTCGGCGGCTCGTCCCCGCCGCCGCAACCGGCGGCGAGCAGTACCAGCGCGAGCGGCCACCGGCGCCACGCGTGCGCGTGGCGCGCCGCCTCGCGGGGCGCGGCCTGGCGAGGCCCCCCTTCGCGGGGCGCGGTCTCGCGGCGTCCCGCCTCGCGGGACGCGGCCTCGCGGCGCCCCGCCTCGCGGCGCGGCGCTGCCGCTGCGATCCTGCCCGCCCGCACCCGGGTCAGGCTACGGCGTACTCCCCAGCCGCGTCGAGCAGGAGCTCCTGCGCCTGCTCGAACCGGCTCTGCGCGTCCGCGGCCGTGTTGCCGATCGCCGTCAGCCCCACGCGGCCGAGCTCGTCGAGCGCGCTCAGCATGTGGAACACGACGCCGCAGCCGTCCGCGGCAAGGCGCGGGAGCGCCGCCAGCCGCAGCAGGCCGCCGTGGCCCAGCGCGCGCAGGCGCGGCGACTCGAGGTGGTCGGTCGCCACGTAGTGCCGCGGCGAGCCGCAGGACGCGGTGAAGATCGCGGTGTCCGCGTCGTAGACGCCGCCCGAGAGCAGCTCCAGCGCGGCCAGCGGGTGCGTGGTGCCGCCGCTGCGCAGGTTCACCTCGATCGCGTAGGCGTGCCAGACGCCGGTCTCGTCGCGCGCGACGACGAAGTCGATTCCCGCACGGCCGCGGGCTCCGGCCGCGGCCAGCAATGCACCGACCCGCCGCGCGCTCTCCGTGATGGCACGGGCGTACGCGGGCTCGGCCGGGAAACGGCAGCCCAGGTAGCGCTGGCCGGACAGGATCTGATCATGCGTCGAGACGATGCGGGCCTCGCCGCCGGGGGTGAGCTCGAGCTGGACGCTCGGGCTGCGCAGCTCGATCCCGCCGATGCGCTCCTCGACGACACCGCCGTGGGACAGGCGCTCGAGGTAGACGGCCATCGACACGCCGAGCGCCTCCATCTGCATCGCGTCGAAGCGCAGGCCGATGCGGTGCTTCTCGTAGCGCGAGCCGGGCGCGGGCAGCCCGCTCAGCTCGACGATCGCGTTGCCCTCGCCCGAGACGCCGGCGTCGAGCTTGACCACGACCTGATCGAGCTCCGGCTTGGCGGCGCGCAGGCGGGCGATGGCCTTGACGGCGTCGGCGCGGCCGGTGATCCGCTCCACGCCGAGCGGGTGCTGCACACCCGCCCGCTCGAACAGCTCGCGCGACCCGCTTTTGGTCCCGAGATAGGCGAGGGCGGGATCGGCGCCGTGCACCGGGATGGCGAGGGCGTCGCCGACGGCCTGCTCGAGCTCGGTCGAGACGTACGGGACGAGGTGGCAGCGCTCGATGTCCGGGATCGCCCAGCGGATCCGGTCCAGCAGGCGCGGGCGCTCGAGCAGCTTGGCCGACAGCGGGCGCACCGACGCGTCGTCGGCGCTGATCATGGTCAGGCGCTCGCGGGCGTCTGCGGCGAATTCCGGGCCCAGCAGCGACAGGTAGTACTCGATGATGGGCTCCGCGACCGGCGAGGACGTCACGTAGACGACCCGCAGGTCCGGGTCTCTGAGCATCAACAGGAGACACAGCAGCCGTTCCTCATAGGCCTGCGTCTCTGCCGCGGGCTCGTGGAACTTGTCGATCGTCCTGGACGGGACGATCACGATCGACCGATACGTCTCCATGGCGCGGAAGAGTGCCAACGAGACGGCCGAAACGCCAGTGCTCAAAGGTCGAGATTTTCACACCTCCCATTTGTCCAAGATCCCGCCCCCGGACGAGCGTAGGTTTCGGACCATGAGCACAGTGCATGGAGCGGTCAGCTTCTTCGAGCTCGGCGTCGGCGATTCCGCTGCTGGGCGGGTGTTTTACGAGGGTCTCTTCGGGTGGGACCTCGAGACAGGGCCGTCCGGGAACGGCTGGATGTTGCACACGCCCAACATCCGCGGCGGGATGCACCCCAACGACGCGGGCGGCGGGCCGTATCTCTTCTTCGCCGTCCAGGACATGGACGCGGCGGTCGCGCGCGTGACCGAGCTCGGGGGTGAGATCCTGCCTGACATGGGCAGCGACGAGACCGAGGAGTCGCGGCAGCGGTTCGGTCGCTTCAAGTTCTGCAAGGACGACCAGGGCTCGTCGTTCGGGCTCCACCAGCCGCCTGCCTGATGGCGCGCGTCGTCCGCCACGAGTCCGAGCGCGACGTCTGGGAGATGATCCACGGCGCGCCGGACCCGCGGCTGGGCGGCTACGTCCTGGAGTACTGCGCCTACGACGAGCGGACGGGCAGTTTCGTCCGCCGGCGCGAGCTCCCCTCGGATCGAGTGGTGCTGATCGTGAATTTCGGCGCCCCGATTCGCGTCTTGTCTCCATGTGATGGATGGACCGACCAGCCGTTCGGCTTCTTCGCCGGCATGTACGACACGTTCGCGGTGAGCGAGACCGTGGGCGCGCAGCGCGGTCTGCAGATCGACCTCTCGCCCGTCGGCGCGCATCTGCTCCTGCGGACGCCGATGCACGAGCTGGCGGGGCGGGCGGTGACCTTGGACGCGCTGTTCGGGCGCGCGGGGATGCTGCTGTGGGAGGCGCTCGCGTGCGCGGGCGGGTGGGAGGAGCGCTTCGCCCTGCTCGACGACTTCCTGCTGGAGCGGCTCGACGACGCGCTCTCCCCGGTGCCGTCCGTGACGCGGGCGCTCGGGCGGCTGCGGGAGAGCGGCGGGAGCGTGCGGGTGGGCGACCTGGCCGCCGAGCTGGGCTGCAGCCGCCGGCATCTCGTGGCCGGGTTCCGCGAGCAGGTGGGTGTGTCGCCCAAGCTCCTCGGCCGCATCCTGCGCTTCCAGCGCGCGGTCGCGCTCGCCGGAAGCGGGTCCGGCTGGGCGGAGATCGCGGTGCGCTGCGGCTACTACGACCAGGCCCACATGGTCCGTGACTTCCACCAGTTCGCCGGTGGGTCGCCGGGCGAGTTCACCCGCCGCCGGCTACCGGACGGCGGGGGCGTCGTCGGCGACTGACGTGCTGCTCGAGCGCGAGGTCGAAGCGGCGCGGCTGGCGGCCGCGGTGGAAGGCGCCGCGGCGGGGCGCGGCGCGGTCGTGGTGATCGAGGGTGCCGCGGGCCTCGGCAAGACCCGCCTGCTGCGCCACGCCGCGGAGTTGGCGTCCTCCAGCGCGCGGGTGTTGACGGCCTCGGGCTCGGAACTCGAGCACGAGTTCGGCTTCGGGGTCGTCCGCCAGCTGTTCGAACGGGCGGCCGCCGAGGCGGGGCTGGAGGGAGCGGCGGCGCTCGCGGCCCCGGCGCTGGGACACGCGTCCGACGCGTCCGGCGACCGCTTCGCGAGCCTCCACGGCCTCTACTGGCTCGTCGCGAACCTTTCGTCCTCGCAGCCCCTGCTCCTGACCGTCGACGACGCCCAGTGGGCGGACGGCCCCAGCCTGCGCTTCCTCGCGTACCTCGCGCGTCGCGTCGGCGAGCTGCCGGTGACGCTGCTGCTCGCTTCGCGGCCTCCGCTCCCGGACGAGGACCGCTCGATCCTCGAGGCGATCGCCGCCGAAGCGCAGCTCCTCGCCCCGGCCCCGCTGAGCGAGTCCGCGATCGCGACCCTCGCCGGCCCGACCGCCGACCCCGCCTTCGTCACCGCGGTCCACCACGCAACCGCCGGCAACGCCCTCCTGGTCGAAGAGCTCCTCGCCGAAGCCCGCGAGACCCACCTTGCATACGACATGCACACCACCCGCATACCGGGGTCAGACCCCGGTATACGAGATGCATACGACATGCATACGTCGCGTACACCGGGGTCTGACCCCGGTGTACGACTTGGATACGAGTTGGATGCAAGCGTGGAGCGGATCGGAAGGCGGGTGGCGCGGCGGCTCGCGGGGCTGGGCGAGGCGGCGGCGCCGCTCGCGGGCGCGGTGGCGGTGCTCGGCGACGGCGTGGAGGTGGAGGTCGCGGCGCGGCTCGCCGGGGTCGCGGTCGAGGACGCGCGGGTGGCGGCGGCCGAGCTCGTCGCCGCCGATCTGTTCGAGGACGCCCGCACGCTGCGGTTCCGGCACCCGTTGATCCGGACGGCGGTCGCCGAGCGGCTGCCGGCCGTCGAGCTCGGCCAGGCGCACGCCGACGCCGCCCGGCTGCTCGCGGCGCTCGGCAAGCCTCCGGGGGCCGTCGCCGCTCACCTGCTCGCGGCACCGCCGACCGCGGACGGGTGGGCGCACGAGACGCTGCGTGCGGCCGCCCACGAGGCGTGCGGACAGGGCACGCCGGAGCTCGCCGCGATCTACCTGCGCCGCGTACTCCAGACGCCTGTCGTGGGTCGCGCCGGCGCGGACGAACACGTCGCCCTGCTCGTCGAACTCGGGCGGGCTGAGCATGCGGCCGGGTCGGCGGAGGGTCCCGGGCGGCTGCGGGCGGCGTGGGAGCTCTCCGGCGACGGGCAGGTCGCGTTCGAGCTGGTGTCGATGCTCGCCGAGCAGACACGCTGGGCGGAAGGGGCGGCGGTCGGCCGCGAGGCGCTGCGGCGCACCCACGACCGCGAGCTCGACCTCCGTCTCCAAACCGCGGTGGCGGACTGCGTGCGGATGGACCCGTCGACCGGGGGCGACGAGCCGGAGCGGTTGATCGCGCTCGCGAAGACGCTCAACGGCGACACGCCCGCTGAGCGGCGAGTGCTCGCCACCGCGGCCCTGATCACGCCCGTCGACACCGCCGCGGAGCACGCCCGCGCCGCGCTGCTCGTGCACCGCGCGGCGGCCGACGGCTCGCGGGTGAGCGTCACCGGCGTCGTCTCGAACCTGATCCGCGCCGGGCGGCTCGACGACGCCGAGCGGATCGCCGAGGAGGTGCTCGCGAGTGCCCGCGCCGCCGGGTTGATCCAACGGCACGCGCTGATGCTCTCGATGCGCGGTTGGATCTCGCTCGAGCGCGGGAACCTCGTCGCGGCGCGCGAGGACCTCGAGGCCGCGCTCGAGCTCGGGCCCCAGCTCGAGCTGCCCGCGACCGTGGTCGCCAGCGCGGCGGCGATGCTCGCGCTCGTCGTCGCCGAACAGGGTGAGCTCGAACGCGCGGACGACCTGCTCACCGCACACGGACTCCAGGACGACCTCCCCGAGCACCAGGTGATGAACCTCCTGCTGCACTTCCGCAGCCGTATCCGCGGGCTCCAGGGCCGGCCCGATGACGCGCTCAGCGACGCGCAGGGCGTCGGTCGCCGGTACGAGCGGCTCGGCATCAGGCGCGCGGTCCCGCCCTGGCGTTCCACCGTCGCGATCCTCACCGACGACGAGGCACTCGCCCGCGAAGAGCGAGAGCTCGCCGAGCGGTGGGGCACGCCGCTGGCCAAGGCTCAAGCGCACCGCGGGCTCGGCCTCATCACCCACGACACCCACCACCTCCAGCGCGCCGCCGAGCTGCTCGAGAAGAGCCCGCACCGGCTGGAGCTCGCCCGCGCCCGCGTCGACCTCGGCGCGGCCCAACGGCGCGCTGGTCAGCGCGCCCAGGCGCGCGAGCCGCTCCGCCAAGGCATGGACGCCGCCCACGCCTGCGGCGCCCGCCCACTCGCCGATCGCGCCCGCACCGAGCTGCTCGCGACCGGCGCCCGCCCGCGGCGGCTCGCGCTCCAGGGCACCGACGCGCTCACGCCCTCCGAGCAGCGCGTCGCCAACCTCGCCGCAACCGGACTCACCAACCGCCAGATCGCGCAGGAGCTGTTCGTCACCGCCGCGACGGTGGACACCCACCTGCGCCACGTCTTTCAGAAGCTCGACATCAAGTCCCGCGGCCAGCTGACCGGCGCAATCTCACGCTAGCCCTGACGAAACATCAGGTGCTGGCCCTGATGCGAGCGGCGCGCGCCCCCGGGAGCATCGAGGCCATGAACATCGACGACGCCAAGGCGCTCGCCGTCCGCTCGATCCACATCATGGGCGACGGCACGCTTGAAGACTTCCACGAGCTCCTGCACCCGGAGTTCCTCAACCACGAGGCCAAGGATGAGCCGCCCGCCGCGCGCGGTCGCGGTCCGGCCGCCGCCTACGCCACCGCGGAGTGGCTCCGCCACGCCTTCGAAGGCCTCCACTGGGAGATCAACGAGGTGATCGCCGAGGGCGACATCGTGGTCGTGCACTGCACGATGAAGGGCCGCCACACGCGCGTGTTCGTGGACTACGACGAGGACGCCAAGGTCGGCCAGGCCTTCCCGCCGACCGGCAAGACGTTCGCGAGCACGCAGACGCACTGGCTGCGGATCGCCGACGGCCGCGTGATCGAGCACTGGGCCAACCGCGACGACCTCGGCACCGCGCTGCAGCTCGGTTGGGTGCCGCCGACCCCGCTCTATCTCGCCCGCGCCCTGTTCGCCAAGCGCAAGGCGACGCGCATCGCGGCCGCCGCCGCCGCATAGGGCGACGGCAGCCGCGAGCGCCGGAACGCCTCAGCGCGTGGTCGTGAGCGACCGGCCGCCGTCGGGGTCGAAGAGCTTGATCTGCGAAGCGTCGAGGACGACCTCGACCTCGCGGCCGTGCTCGGCCTGAGACCGCGCGTCCAGGCGCGCGACGACGTGCGAGGCGCTCCCGCCCGGGACGTCGTCCATGCCGGCGTCGGCGGCGAGCTCGTCGAGTTGCTCGGAGTGGACCTCCGACGCGCCCTTGATGTCGAAGTAGGCGTAGAGCTCGGAGCCCATCGACTCGACGACGTCGACGGTGGTCTTGAAGCGCAGTCCGCCCTCGACCTCGTCGCCGTACTGGGCGTCCTCGAAGTGCTCCGGCCGGATGCCGGCGATCACCTCGCGCTTGTCGGTCTTCACACCGGCGGGGATCGGCACGTCGCCGAACGGCAGCCGGACGTTGCCCTCTTCCAGGCGGGCGGGGATGAAGTTCATCGCGGGCGAGCCGATGAAGCCGGCGACGAACAGGTTGATCGGGTCTTCGTAGAGGACCTTGGGCGTGTCGACCTGCTGGATGATGCCCGCGCGCATGACCGCGACGCGGTCGCCGAGGGTCATCGCCTCGGTCTGATCGTGGGTCACGTAGAGCATCGTCGTGCCGAGCTGCTGCTGGATGCGCGCCACCTGGGTGCGCATCTGCACGCGAAGCTTGGCGTCGAGGTTCGACAGCGGCTCGTCCATCAGGAAGGCCTTGGGGTCGCGCACGATCGCGCGGCCCATCGCCACGCGCTGGCGCTGGCCACCTGAGAGGTTCGCCGGCTTGCGATCGAGATGCGCGCCGAGCTCGAGGATCTGCGCCGCCTCGTCGACCTTCTTGTCGATCTCCGACTTGTTGACCTTCGCGAGCTTGAGCGCGAAGCCCATGTTCTCACGCACCGTCATGTGCGGGTACAGCGCGTAGTTCTGAAAGACCATCGCGATGTCACGGTCGCGCGGGGCGAGCTCGTTGACCCGTTCGCCGCCGATCACCAAATCACCGTCGGTGATGTCCTCGAGGCCCGCGACCATCCGCAGCGCGGTGGACTTCCCGCAGCCGGACGGCCCGACGAGGATCATGAACTCGCCGTCGCCGATCTCGAGATTCATGTCCTTGACGGCCTCGAAGCCGTCCGGGTACCGCTTCCACACGTTCTGGAACGTGATCTCGGCCATTCCCCGTGTCTCCTCCCGGCGCCTACTCGCTGGTTTCACAGCCTCGCGAAGAACCTCCGCGCTGTCAACAGATAATCACGACTGCCGGAGCGATGCTTCCGGTAGCGTGCCCGCGATGAGCGTCCTCGACACGTTCCGGCTCGACGGCAAGGTTGCGGTCGTCACCGGCGGCGGCAGCGGAATCGGCGCCGCGGTCGCGACCGCGCTGACCGAGGCCGGCGCCGAGGTCGTGATCGCCTCGCGCTCGCAGGGCGTCATCACCGATGTCACCGACATCGACAGCGTGCGCGCGATGGTCGCGGAGATCGGACCGATCGACGTGCTCGTCAACAACGCCGGCGTGTGCTTTCACCGCCCCGCGCTCGAGGTCCCCGACGAGGAGTGGCGCGCGGTCTGGGACGTCAACGTCGACGGCGTCTGGAACTGCTCGCGGGTGGTGGGCGAGCAGATGATCGCCCGTGGCGGAGGGGCGATCGTCAACATCGGCTCGATCTCCGCGCAGATCGTCAACCGCCCGCAGTGGCAGCCCGCCTACAACGCGTCCAAGGCCGCCGTGCACCAGCTGACGAAGTCGCTGGCGGCCGAGTGGGCGCCGCACGGCGTGCGCGTCAACGCCCTCGCGCCGGGCTACGTCAAGACCGAGATGGCACCGGTCGACGACCCGCGGTTCAAGCCGCTGTGGATCGACGACCCGCCGATGGGCCGCTACGCGCTGCCGGAGGAGATGGGGCCGTCGGTGGTCTTCCTCGCCAGCGACGCGTCCAGCTTCATGACCGGCTCGGTGCTGGTCGTCGACGGCGGCTACACGCTCTGGTAGCGCTCGAGCGTCCTGCGGGCGCCGTGCTCGTGCAGTGAGTCCAGCGCCGCGTCGTAGGCCGCGCGGAAGCGGGCGTCGCCGGCGAGGTCGCCGAACAGCGCGCGATCCTCGATGAAGCGGCCCGCCCGCGCATTGGCGCTGACGCGGTCCTTGAGCGGGTCGACGATGTCGATCGGCTCGCCCTTTTCGTCCGTTCCCTCCGCGTAGCGCGCCCAGCTGGCCACCACGGCCGCGCTGCGCTCGATCTCGCCGCCATGGGCGAGGTTGTGCCGGATGACCGGGAGCAGCCACTTGGGGATCCGGTCGCTGGACTCGGCGCAGAGGCGGGCGACGGTGTCGCGCACCTCGCCGTTGGAGAAGCGCTCGATCAGCGTCGCCTCGTAGTCCTCGAGGTCGACGCCGGGCACGGGGGCGAGCGTCGGCGCGCCCTCGCGGTCCATGTAGCCACGCAGGAACGTGCGGTAGAGCGGGTCCTGGGCGGCCTCGTGGACGAGCCGGTAGCCGTCGAGGTAGGCGAAGTAGCAGAGCGCCTGATGGCTGGCGTTGAGCAGCCGCAGCTTCATCAGCTCGTACGGCTCAACGTCTTCGACCACCTGCACGCCGACCTGCTCGTATGGCGGGCGCCCGAGGGTGAACGCGTCCTCGAGCACCCACTGCTCGAACGGCTCGCAGACGACGGGCCAGGCGTCGTCGAGGCCGAAGCGCTCCTTGACCTCGCGGCGGTCGGCGTCGGTGGTCTGCGGCGTGATCCGGTCCACCATCGAGTTCGGGAACGCGACGCCGCGGATGGCCTCCTCGCCGCCGAGCTCGAGCATGACCTGGCGCGTGCGATCGCCGTTGCCGGGGAGGTTGTCGCAGGACATCACCGTGAACGGCTCCAGGCCGCGCTCGCGCCGGCGGGTGAGCGCGTCGAGGATGTAGCGGAAGACCACGTTGCCCGGCTCGTAGCCGCCCTCGGTCACGGTCAGCGAGACGATCCGCGTCGTCTCGGCGGCGAGCCGCTCGATCACCGCCTCGGGATCGTCGGGCGCGAACAGGTAGTCCACGATCGAGCCGATCACGCGCGGCTCGTACGTGCCGTCGGCGTGCTTGACCACGAGCGTGTAGAGATGCTCCTGGGCCTCGAGCGCGTCCTTCATCGCGCGGTCCTGCGGCATCACGCCCACGCCGCAGATGCCGTACTCGAAGCCGGTCCCCGCGCTGAGCAGGCGGTCGTGGTACATCGCCTGGTGCGCGCGGTGGAAGCCGCCGACCCCGAAGTGCACGACCCCCGGGACCACCCGGCTGCGGTCGTAGCCCGGTGTCGGGATCGTCCCTTCCGCCGGCAGAGGCACGCGCGGAGCGTACTCCGAAGGTGTGGCTAGCCCCACTACACCTGAGCGCCGAGGCGCCGATTAGTCGGGTCGATGACCCGCATCTGGGCTGCCGGCGCCGCGCTCGCGGCGCTCGCCATCTTGACGGTCTTCCTCCGCGGCCCGTGGGAGGTTCTCGTCCACGTGCTGTGGGTGGGGTTGATGGTGTGGTGCGGCGCGCTGTCGTTCAATCGCCGCTCCGCCGCCGACGCGTCGCGCTCGGCCGCGCTGCTGGCGGTGGTCGCGCGGGCGGGCAAGAGCATGAACCGGCTCGGCACCGAGGAGGTGCTCGAGGGTGTCGTGGCGGCCGTGGGGGAGATGGGCTTCGAGTCGGCCAACATCTCGATCATCGACGAGGAGAGCGGGACCTACCACGTCACCCACGCGCGCGGGATGCCGGTCGACTACGTCAACGCCGTGCACCCGGCGACGATCGGGATGACCGGGCTGGCGCGGGCGGCCCGCGCGGTCGTCGCCGTCGCCGACTACGGCTCCCAGGCCGCCGCGGTCCCGCGGCTGGCGCAGGCGGGCTTCACCTCGGCCGTGGCCGGTCCGATCTGGGTGGGCGGCTCGCTCGCGGGCGTGCTGGTCGGCGGCAGCAAGCGCTCCCGCAAGCTGCGGCCGGAGGAGATCGAGGCGTTCGAGCTGCTCGCCGCCCACGCAGGGGTCGCGCTCGAGAACGCCCGCCGCTACGAGGAGCTCGAGCGCAGCCGGGCCCAGATCCGCCATCAGGCCCACCACGACGCGTTGACCGGGCTCGCCAACCGGCGCCTCTTCCGCGACGTCGTCGGCTCGGCCCTGGAGCGGCGGACCGGCGCGGTGCTCTACATCGACCTCGACGGCTTCAAGAGCGTCAATGACGAGCTCGGCCACGCGGCCGGAGATCTGCTGCTGACGATCGTGGGCGAGCGGCTGCGCCGGAGCCTGCGCTCAGGTGACGCCGCCGCCCGGCTGGGCGGCGACGAGTTCGGCGTGCTCTTGAGCGAGGCTACGCCGGAGGAGGCCGCCGCGGCCGCGGAGCGCCTGCGCTCGGCGCTGCGCGAGCCGGTCGCGCTCGACGGCCGGACGGTCGCCGCGGGGGCGAGCATCGGTGTCGCGGCGATCGCGCTCAGCTCCGCCGCGGACGTCGATCAGCTGCTCGGCGAGGCCGACACCGCGATGTACGCCGAGAAGCGCCGCAGCCGGGTCACGTCTCCAGAAGCGTGACGTCGTCGCGGCCGGCGGTCGCCGTCACGGCCGCGCTCTGCAGCGCTTCGCGGACCGCTTGGACCGCGGGCGCGTCGGCGGTCGACGCGCGGACGGCGGTGAAGATCGTCCGGTGCACGGCGCCTTCGGCGATCGGCCGTGCCGCGACCTGCGGCGTCGCGGTCGCGATGAACGCCGCCAGGATCGTCACCGCCTGACCCGAGGCGACGAGCGCGCGCAGGATCAGCGCGTCGTCGGTGTGATGGCGGATGTCGGGCGCGTAGCCGCCCAGGCGGTTGCAGAGGTGCTCGAGCGCGGTGCGGTGGCCGCTGCCCGGGAAGTCGGCCGCCCACGCGGCGTCCTCGAACGCGGCGAGCGAGACCGGGCCGGGGGCCGCGGCGAGCGGGTGGTCGGGCGGGATGCACAGCAGCACCGCTTCGCGGATCAGGTCGCGGCGGTCGACGTCGCGGTGGCGGGGCACCGGGATCGGGTCGTAGTCGATGCCGACGACCAGGTCCACCGCCCGCGAGCGCAGATCGGCGAGCGCGGGGGCGGTCTCGGAGTGCTTGACCTCGACCCGCAGGTCCGGGGCGGTCTCGGCGAGCTGCCGGAGGGCGCTGCTCAGCAGCGCGAGCGCGGGGGTCTGCACGAACGTCATCCGCACCCGCCCGCGTGGCGTGCCGGTCAGCGCGGCGAGCTCCGCGAGGACCGCCTCGTCGGCGGTGAGGGCGCTCGCGGCGTGGGCGGCGAGGCGGATGCCGGCGGGCGTGAGCTCGAGCGTGCGCCCCGAGCGCCGCAGCAGCGGCACACCCGCCTCGCGCTCGAGCTCGGCCAGCTGCACGGACACCGACGACGGGCTGTAGCTCAGCGCCTCGGCGACGGCCGCCACCGTCCCGCGCCGGGAGAACTCGTGCAGCAACCGGAGACGCCGGAGTTCCATCATTCGGATTCTCGCACGCTTTTGCGTTCGAAACCATCGCTGGAATAGAAGGCTCGCATCGCTCAGGGTGAAGGTCCACATGGTCTTCGTCCCTCTCCTCGCCGCACCCACCCTGATGCTCGCCGCCACCGCCGCCGAGCGCCGCTTCGGCCCCGCCGTCGCCGGCGCGATGGCGGCGATGCCCGTCGCCCTGTCCGTCATCGTCCTCGCCGTCGGCGCCGAGCTCGGCCGCGATGCCGGCGCGACCCTCGCCGCGGGCGCCGCCTCCCACGTCGTCGCCCAGGTCGCGTTCGCCCTCGTCTTCGCCGCGGTGCTCACCCGCCGCGGCCCCGCCCTCGGCCTCCTCGCCGGCACCACGGCCTTCGTGGCGCTCTCGCTCCTCGTCGCCCCGATCCCGCCGCTGTTCGCGATCGTCGCGGGCGTCCCGGCGCTCCTCCTCGGCACCGCGCTTATTAAGGGGTCTGACCCCTCAACGCGGCGTTCGTATGAAAACCCCTGCTCAGAGACAAATCGCATTGTTAAGGGGTCTGACCCCCTGGTGGCGGGGCTCGGGGCGATGGCCGCGTTCGTGATGGTGGGCGCGTCGCTGGTGACCGCGGATCTGGCCGGGCCGGCGGCGGCGGGGACGATCGGGGCGTTCCCCGCGTTGAGCACGGCGCTGGCGTTGGTGCTCGCCCGCAGCCGGGGGGTCGAGGCCGCGGCGAGTGCGCTGCGCGGGCTCGTGGGTGGGCTGCGGGCCTACCTCGTCTTCTGCGTCACGGTGGCCGTCGTCGCGCCGGGGTTCGGCGTGATCGTCGCCGTGCCGCTCGCGCTGGCGGGGTGCGCGATCGCCTACGCCGCGCTGCTCAGCAGCGTTCCGCGGCGCGCGGTGTGCGTCACGGGAGCTTCTGGCTGAGGAAGAGGGTGCGCTCGGCGCCCTTCGGCGTCGAGGAGAAGCCGCAGCGCTCGTAGAGGCCGATCGCGCTCGCGTTGGTCTCCTGCACGTCGAGCTCGATCCGGCGGCAGCCGCGGGCCCGCGCCCGCTCGACGCACGCCTCGACCAGCGCGCGGCCGACGCCGGTCCCGCGCGCGGAGTCGCGCACGAAGAGGTCCTCGAGCCAGCAGTCCTCGACGCCCGTCCACGCGCTCAGCCGGAACCGCAGCTGCGCGACGCCCACGTCATCGACGAGCAGGTACTCCGTGCGCGGATCCTCGAGCAGCAGGGACACCGTCGAGTGGAACGTCTCGTCGGACGGCGTCGTCGAGCCCCACCAGTCCCGGAACGCGCACAACAGCCCGGCGATCGTGTCCGCATCGCCCGGACCCGCCAGCCGCACCACCGCGTCGCTCACTTGTGCCCGCGGACCTTGGTCAGGCGGATGCGCACCGGCATCGAGTACTTCGCCGCGAACTGCTCGGGCGCGATCCGCAGCCGCTCGAAGCCCCAGGCGTACTTGCTGACGTAGGCGGGGAGCTTGTGCACGGGCGCGTCGTCGGGCTCCAGCGACGCCACACCGGAGACGATCACGATGTCACCGCCGGATCCGTCGCCCGCGAAGTTCAGTGACACCTTGCCGTTGGCGGCGATGTTGCGGGTGCGCGGCGTGTCGGGCAGGCTGAAGACGTACACGGTGTCCTCGCCGTCCCACCAGAACCAGACCGGGCTCGGGACGGGCGCACCGCCCGGGGTCACGGTCGTCAGCCAGACGACGCGGTCCTCGCGCAGGTGGCGCGCGACCAGCGCGCCAAGGTCCGTCCGCTCATCGATCATGGCGTGGACTCTATGCGCAGCGGCGCGTCGAGCAGGTCGCGGACCTCGGCGAGCAGCGTCCCGTGGTCGAACGGCTTCTCGAGGAACGCGCTGCCGGCCGGCAGCGCGCCCCGCCCCGCGACCTCGGCCGCGTAGCCGGAGATGAACAGCGTGCGCAGCGGCGCCAGGCGCGCCGCGAGTTCCAGCCCGGACATCCCGGGCATGACGACGTCCGTGACCAGCGCGTCGATCGCCTCGCCCTCGCGCGCGGCGAGCGCCAGCGCGTCCGAGGGGTGCCCCGCGGCGAGCACGGAGTAGCCCGCGCCGGTCAACACGAGCTCGAGCAGCGCTCGGACCGCGTCTTCGTTCTCGCACAGCAGCAGGGTCTCGTCGCCGCCCAGTTGCGGCGCGGCGCGATGCTCGACCGCCCGCGCCGCGCGCGTCCCGTCCGCCGCGGCCGGCAGCGACACGGTGAAGGTCGAGCCGAGCCCGGCATCGGAGATCACGTCCACCCGCCCACCGGACTGCGTGACGATCCCGTGCACGGTCGCCAGGCCCAGCCCGGTCCCGAGCCCGACGGCCTTGGTCGTGTAGAACGGCTCGAAGATCCGCTCCAGGACGTCCGGCGCGATGCCCGTGCCGGTGTCAGAGACGGCCAGCCGCACGTGGTCGTCGACCACTGACGTCTCGATCGCCAGCGTGCCGCCGCCCGGCATCGCGTCCCGCGCGTTGATCGCCAGATTGACGATCACCTGCTCGAGCTGCACGCGGTCCGCGAGCACGGGAGGCAGGTCGTCGCCGGCCAGCATCGCGATCTCGATCGTCTCGCCGATCAGCCGCGACAGCATCGGCACCAGCCCCGCCGCGACCTCGTTGACGTCGACCAGGACCGGCTCCAGCACCTGCCGGCGGGCGAACGCGAGCAGCTGGCGCGTCAGCTCACCCGCCCGCTCCGCCGCGCGGGCGATCTCGCCGAGCTCGTTCGCTCCCGGCCCGGCCCCGATCCGCCGCCGCGCGATCTCCCCGTAGCCCGCGATCACCGTCAGCAGGTTGTTGAAGTCGTGCGCGATGCCACCCGCGAGCTGCCCGACGGCCTCCATCTTCTGCGCCTGGCGCAGCTGGTCCTCGAGCACCCGCCGCTCGGTGATGTCGCGCAGCACGAACAGATGGCGATCGGGGAGGAACTCGGGTCGCGCCCGCACCTCCAGGACGACGCGGCGGCCGTCCTGCACGCCGTCCCAGACGTTCTCGAGCATCCCCTGCGCGATCCGCTCAGGCTCCAGGAACCCCGCCCAGTCGGCCTCGGCGCGCTCGGTGCCGATGAAGTCGTCCAGGCGGCAGCCGACGAGCTCGGCGCGGCTGCGCTCGTAGAACCGGCAGGCCGCCTCGTTGACCGACACGAAGCGCCGGTCGGAGTCGAACACGGCGACGACGTCCATCGTCGCGTCGAGAATGGCCTGGAGGTCGGTCTGCACCCTTCGCGAGGCAGCGTAGCGGGGTCCGCTAGCGTCATTCGGGTGCTCCGCTCTGGTTTCGCCGCGGGCCTCGCGGCGTACCTGCTGTGGGGCCTGTTCCCGCTCTACTGGCCGCTGCTGGAACCCGCCGGCGCGGTCGAGATCCTCGCCCACCGGATCCTCTGGTCGATGGTCGTCGTCGCGATCCTGCTGGTGGCGACGCAAGGCTTCAAGTGGGTGCGTGACCTCGGGCGCCGCCGCACGCTGCTGCTCGGCGTGGCCGCGGCGCTGATCACCGTCAACTGGGGCGGCTACATCTACGGCGTCAACAGCGGGCACGTGGTCGAGACCTCGCTCGGCTACTTCATCAACCCGCTCGTGACGGTCGCGCTCGCCGTCAGCGTGGTCGGGGAGACGCTGCGCAAGCCGCAGTGGGTCGCGATGGGCATCGCCGCGGCCGCCGTGGTCGTGCTCACCGTGGCCTACGGCCGGCCGCCGTGGATCGCGCTCACGCTCGCATTCTCGTTCGGCTTCTACGGGCTCGTGAAGAAGCAGGTCGGCGTGGGCGGGACGCAGAGCCTCGCGATCGAGACCACGTTCCTGTTCCTGCCCGCGCTGGCGTGCGTGATCTACCTGCAGGCGAGCGGGAAGGGCACGCTGACCACCGAGGGCGCCGGCCACGTCGCGCTGCTCGCGGGCGGCGGGATCGTCACCGCGATCCCGCTGATCCTGTTCGGCGCGGCGGCGGTGCGGATCCCGCTGACGACGATCGGCCTGCTGCAGTACCTGGCGCCGATCCTGCAGTTCGCGATCGGCGTCGGGATCCGCGGCGAGGCCATGCCCGCCTCGCGCTGGGCGGGGTTCACGCTCGTCTGGATCGCCGTCGCGCTCTTCACCTGGGACAGCCTCCGCATCCGCCGGCTCGCGGCCGTTACCGTCCCGGCATGAGAGAAGAAGCACCGCTCGTGCCGAGCGAGTTCGGCCTCGTCGCCGCCACCGACGGGTGGTTCACCGTCAACGTCCGCGACGCGGCCTGGATGACCAGCGAGGCGTTCGGGGACGCCTGCATCTTCGAGGGCGGTCCCGTGGATTTCGGCCAGATCGGCTACACGCTCGCCGTGCTGCAGCCCGGGCAGCCGAACGGGATGTATCACCGCGAGCTCGACCAGGAGGACTTCCTCGTGCTCTCCGGCGAGTGCCTGGCGATCATCGAAGGCCAGGAACGAGCGCTGAAGGCCTGGGACTTCGTCCATTGCCCGCCCGGCACCGAGCACATCTTCGTCGGCGCCGGCGACGGGCCGTGCGTCATCTTCATGGCCGGCGCCCGCGCGCACCGCGGCGAGCAGGTCTACACGCGCGACGAGACCGCGATCAGGCACGGGGCCGGCGTCGAGACCGAGACCCCGCGTTCCAAGGAGGCCTACGCCCCCTACCCGAAGTGGCGCAACGGGCCGCCGGAGCGCATGCCGATCTAGCGCTTCTTGCGCGCCGTGTAGTGCTTGCCCTTCCGCACGATCACGGTCTTGTGCGTGACAGAGTTGAGCACCTTGACGGAGCCGACCGCGACCGTCGTCACGGTGGTGGTGCAGGTGTCGGTGACGAGCCACTTGGTGCCGCGGACGGTCGCGGCGGAGTACTGGCCCTTGGTGCGGAACTTGCCCTTGCCGTCGCCCCACAGCTTGCGCGTCTTCGGCTTCTTGGCGGCCGCGCTCGCCGACGACTTCTTCGCCTTCGGGCAGCCCGTCAGCTTCTCGCTCAGCGTGACAGTGGTGAGCCCGCCGGTCTGGCTGATCTTGAAGATCCCGTCGTAGAAGTCGGCCTGCTCGTTCGTGGACGTCGTGATGCCGACGCGGCCCTTGCGCGCGTCGATCTCCGACCCGTTGGCGATCACGCCGTCCTTGAGCGGGACGAACTTGCCCTTGACCTTGATCAGGACCTTGCCCGACTCGGTCTCCGCCGCGACGCTCTTGTTGCGGACCGGCTGCGGTGACGGCGTGGGAGCGGGCGTGGGCGCTGGGGTCGGCGCGGCGGGCGGGGACGGCGAGAGCAGCGCGGTCACGGTGTTCGTCGTGAGCGAGGAGACCGCGGCGTCGGGAACGCCGTCGCCGTTGAAGTCGCCCGCGGCGACCCCGCTGGGCGCGCCGACGATCGCCGTCGGCGTGTCTCGCGTGAGCGTCGCGCCGGTGTTGTAGAGCGTGTCGAGGACGCCCGACCCGGAGGCGATCGCGAGGTCGGGCCGCCCGTTGCCGTCGAAGTCGCCCGCGGCGATCTGATTGGGCTGCGGCGCGACCGCGATCGGCGAGCCGTAGCCCTCGTCGAAGCCTGTGTTCCCGGCGTTGCGCAGGAGCACCGTGACCGTGCCTGAGGCGTTGTTCGTCACCGCGAGGTCGGGCCGGCCGTTGCCGTCGAGGTCGGCGGCGATGATGCCGTTCGGCGCGCTGCCGACGCTGATCGCCGCCGCGCCCTCCTGCACGAACGTGCCGTCGCCGACCCCGCGCAGGACCATGACGTTGTTGGAGCCGACGTTGGCGACCGCGAGATCCAGTTTGCCGTCGCCGTCGAAGTCGGCCACGGCGATCTGGCGCGGATTCGTCCCCGTGAAGTTGTTCCCCGTCGTCGTGAACCCGTTGTTGGACGTGTTGCGCAGCAGCGTCGTGATGTTGGCCGAGCCCCAGTTGGCGACGGCGAGGTCGCCGCGCCCGTCGCCGTTGAAGTCGCCGATGCCGACGGCGCTCAGCTGCCCGCCGAGCGCCGGCGAGGTCTCGCGCGTGAAGCCGCCGCCCGCATTGCGGATCAGGATCCCGAGGCCCTCGTTCTGGAGGAAGCCGGCGTTGACGAAGTCCGGCAGCCTGTCGCCATTGACGTCGCCGACCGCGCCGTTGCTGGTGGCGGCCGGGAACGGGGAGCCCGCTTCCTCGGCGAACCCGCCGCCCGCCTGGCGGAGGAACACCGACAGGGACGCGGCGTCGCCGTTGCCCGTCGCCATGTCGACGCGCCCGTCGCCGTTGAAGTCGGCGGCGTACACCGTGTAGGGGGCGCTACCGGTCGTGTAGGGCGACCCTTCAGGCGTGAACGCCGCCCACGCCGTCGTCGCTCCTACCAGCAGTGCCGCGGCTCCGAGCGCGGCGGGGATCCGTCCCTTCACACGGTCGATGATCTCCTATCAGCGGCGTTCGACGCAACCGGCAACTGAACGTCGGTCGCGGTTCGGACGCGCCAAGCGGTCCGGCACCGGGGGTTCACCAGAGCTGACGCCTGCGGCCAGCAGGCCAATCGCGCGAGCCTTGATCTCACGTGCAGGTTCCGGTGCGATCATCGCCTGCATGAGCGACGAAGACAACCCGAAGTCCTTCGAGGAGACGCTGCGCGCGATCGCCGACGAGGTCACCCGCGGCCTCGAGCGCGTCCAGCGTGGCGAGGGCGAGGATCTCGCCCGCGAGTACGGGATCGACGCTGACCGGGCCAAGCGCTTCATGGACACCGCGGGCGATTGGCTGCGCTCGCAGGCCGACGCGTTCAACGTCGGCCAGTCCGAGTCCGCGCCGGCGCCCGGGCAGGGCCGCAGCGACTCGCGCCCCGCCGACACGCCCTGGACGACGTTCCCCTCCGGTGCCGGCCCCGACCCGCTCGACGTCCCGTCCGACGACCAGGGCCGCGCGCTCGCCGCGCTGGACTCAGGCCGCTGGGAGGTCGAGCCCGGCACGAGCGCGCTCTCCTCACGCGGCGACGGCCCCGGGCCGAGCGACGCGCTGGGCCTGGTTCGCGAGCTGCGCGTGCGCGACTGGATCGACGCCGACGGCGAGGTGACCCAGACCGGCCACGCCGCCCTGCAGCGCTGGCTGGACGCGGCCGTTCGCGATTAGCGCGAAGGGCGGTCCGCCGCCCCCAGGTGCGGCGGACCGGGCTTGTCAGCGGCCGGGCTTGCCGCGCGGCTTGTCCTGGTTGCGGCCGGGAGCGTCATCGCGCTTGCCGCGCTGCTTGGCGTCGCCCTTGGGCTTGGGCTTGTCGGCCTTCGGCTTCGGCTTGTCGGCCTTCGGCTTCGGCTTGCCGTGCCACCAGTTGGTGCGTAGCTGCGCACAGAGCGCGACGTCGCCACCTGCGTAGACCACCACGCGGTACTTGGCGCCTCGCTTCGCGCTGAAGGTGCGCGAGCGCGCCGTCGAGTTGCCGACGCCCTTGCGGTTGGTGCGCAGCGGCTTGTACTTGAAGCCGGCGACGTCGGTCCCGCCGGGCGCGCCCGCCTTGCACGTGCCCTCCTGCAATCTGTACGTGTACGTCGCCTTAGCGCGCAGCTGGCGGACATGCACGCTGAGCTTGTCGTTGCGCTTGTTGTCGACCAGTTGGACGTTGCCGAAGCGCCCGGTGACATAGTCGCCGTCGGCGCCGACGAGCGCCAACGTGCCCTTGTAGACCTTGGCTCGTGAATGCCCTTCCGCGGTGCTCGGAACGAGCGCCACGGCGGGCACGACGAGGAGCGCCAGCAATCTCTTCATGGATGCACAACGCCGCAGCGTCGTCAGGGTTAGGAACAATGTCGGAAATGGATCAACAACCCGTCCGGATCGACAAGTGGCTGTGGGCCGCGCGGCTCGTCAAGACGCGCGCCCTGGCCGTCGACGCCATCCGTGGCGGGCGCGTGAAGGTCAACGGCTTCCCGGCCAAGCCGAGCAAGGACGTCCGCCCGGGTGACCGGCTCGAGTTCAGCGCGGGGGTGATTCGCCTGGAGGCGACGATCCGCGCCACCGCCGAGCGCCGGCTTCCGGCCTCCGACGCGCAGCTGCTCTACGTCGAGACCGAGAAGAGCCGCGAGGAGCGCGAGCAGCGCGTGGCCGAGATGCGGATGACGCGACCGCAGGGCGTGGACCGCAACGCCAGGCCGACGAAGCGCGAACGCCGCCAGCTCGACCGCCTCAAGGGCCGCGACGACCGGTAGCGGTTACGGCGGCAGGCGGCGGCCGTCGCGGCGCACGCGGAACCACAGCGCTGCGTAGGGCTCGAGCTCGAGGGTGGCGGGGAGCGGGTGCTCGGCGTGCCCGAAGAGGTCCACGAGCGCGGCTCCGTCCTCGATCTCCAGGCGCGCGGTCACGGGCCGGCCGGACAGCTCGTGGACGGCGACGATCGTCTCGCCCTCCCAATCGCAGCGGTGCGCGAGGACCGAACCGGCGCCGGTGTCGAGCACCTCCAGCTCCCCGAAGCCGAGCTCCGGGCACTCGCGGCGACGCCGGATCAGGCGCTCGAACCAGTTCAGCAGCGAGTGCGGGTCGCGGCGCTGGGTGGCGACGTTGATCCGTGACGGACCGTACTCGCCCTCGGTCAGCGGCCGGCATGGCGCGTCGGAGACCGTGAAGCCGCCGTCGGGCGACCACTGCATCGGCGCACGCACGGCGTAGCGGCCGTCGATCGCGAGGTTCTCCGCCATCCCGATCTCCTCGCCGTAGAAGAGCACCGGGGTGCCGGGCAGGGAGAAGACCAGCGAGTAGACCATGCGGATCGCCCGCTCGTCGCCGTCGAGCATGCTCGGGAGCCGGCGACGCAGACCGCGGCCGTAGAGCTGCAGGTCCTCGTCGGGGCCGAAGCGGGCGAAGACCTCGGCGCGCTCGCTCTCGCTGAGCTTGTCCAGCGTCAGCTCGTCGTGATTGCGCGCGAAGCGCCCGAGCGAGGCGGAGGCGGGGATCGCCGGGAAGCCGGTCAGCGCCTTGGCCAGCGGCTCGGCCGACCCGCGCGCCAGCGAGAGGTATAGCGCCTGGTTGCCGAGGAAGTCGAGCACCATGTGCAGCTCGTCGCCGCCCTCGTCGCCGAGGAACTTGCGCACTTCGGGCGCTGCCAGGTTGACCTCGCCGAGCAGGATCGCCTCGCCGTTGCGGCGGTTCACGAACGCGCGCAGGTCGCGCAGGACCTGATGCGGGTCGTCGAGCGACCCCTCGATCAGGAACGGCACCGCGTCGACGCGGAAGCCGGAAAGTCCCTGCTGGAGCCAGAACGCCATCACCTGGGCGAGCTCGTCGCGCACCTCCGGGTTGCTCAGGTTCAGGTCCGGCTGGTGGGAGTAGAACTTGTGCAGGTAGTACTGCTGGGCCTTGCGGTCGTACGCCCAGTTCGAGTTCTCCTGGTCGGGGAAGACGACGTCGCCAGGCTTCTCGGGCGGCCGCTCGTCGCGCCAGACGTAGAAGTCGCGGTAGGGCGAGTCGGGGCTGGAGCGCGCCGCCTGGAACCACGGATGCTGGTCCGAGGTGTGGTTCATGACGAAGTCGGCGATCACCCGGATCCCGCGGTCGCGGCAGGTGCGGATCAGCTCCGTGAAGTCGCCGAGCGTGCCGAGCCGCGGTTCGACGGTGAAGAAGTCGGAGATGTCATATCCGTCGTCGCGGTTGGGCGACGGGTAGAACGGCATCAGCCACAGGCAGCTGATGCCGAGGCCGGCGAGATAGTCGACGCGCTCGGTCAACCCGACGAGGTCGCCGCTCCCGTCGCCGTCCCAGTCCAGGAAGGTCTCGATGTCGAGGCAGTAGAAGACCCCGTTCTTCCACCACAGGTCGCTCGTGGCCTTGATGCTCATGACAGCTCCGGGAGGACGTGCTCGCCGAAGGTGTCGATGAACGCGTCCAGCTCCTGCCCGACGTGGTGGAGCGCGATGTCATCGAAGCCGAGCGAGGCGAGCTCCTGCAGCCACGCCACATGTCGTTGCGGGTCCGCGCTGACGAGCACCTTCGAGGCCACGTCCTCGGGCCGGACGAACGCCGACGCGGCGTCGAACGCCTCCGGGGTGTCCAGGTCCCAGCACACGGGCGGGTCGAGCACGTTCGTCCGCCACTGGTCGTACGCGATCTTGCGCGCCTCCTCGTCGGTCCTCGCCCACGAGAGATGCACCTGCAGGACCTTGCGGCCGTCGTCGCCGAACGCGTCGAGCATCCGCCGCAGGTGCTCGACCGGGGCGTTGACCGTCGCGAGCCCGTCCGCCCACGTCGACCCCCACGCCGCGGTCTCCTCGCTCACCGCCGCGCACAGCAGCTGCGGCGGCGTCTCCGGGAGCGTCCACAGCCGCGCGCGATCGACGATGACGTGCCCGGCATGTGACACCTCGTCGCCGGCGAACAGGGCTCGCATGATGTCCACGCACTCGCGCAGCCGCGCCGTGCGCACCGTCTTCGACGGCCAGCGCTCGCCGGTGATGTGCTCGTTGGAGGCCTCGCCCGTCCCGAGGGCGATCCATAGGCGCCCGGGGAACATCTCGCACAGGCTCGCCGCGGCCTGGGCGATGATCGCCGGGTGATAGCGCTGTCCCGGCGCGTTGACGATCCCGAACGGCAGCGCGGTCCTCGCGAGCGCCGCGCCCAGGAACGACCAGGCGAACCCGGACTCGCCCTGGCGGACGCTCCAGGGAGCGAAGTGATCGGACGACATCCCGCCCTGGAAACCGGCCTGCTCGGCCCTGGCGATCGACTGCAGGAGACGGCTAGGCGCGATCTGCTCGTGCGAGCAGTGAAGGGCGATGCGGGGCACGGCCTTCGTCTACCCGCCATGTCGTCCGCGTAGCGCCTCCTCGATCTCGGGGACCCGTGGGCGGTACTCGCGGCGGTCGCGCAGGCCGATCGAGCGCAGGCGCGGTAGCTCGAGCAGGACCGAGAGGTCGCCGTCGAGCACTTTGGTCGACTCCCACGCGAAGAACTCTTCGAGCTGATCGAGGCCGCGCAGCGGCGCGAGCGAGGCGATGTCACCGCAGTTGGCGACCTTCAGGCGGGTGAGGCGGGACGGGAGCGCCGGAAGCGCTTCGAGCTTCTTGGCGCCTTCGATGGCCAGCACGGTCAAGCCTGCCGGCAGCCCGTCGAGGGCCTCCAGCGCGCCCTGCATGTACAGGCCGAGGAACTCGACGTTGGCCCCGACGCCCGCCGTCGAGGTCACCTTGCGCCCTTGGGAGAGCTCGAGCCGCCGCAGCGCGGGCAGCGCGCCGAAGCGGGTGAGATCCGGGTCGGGTGGCCCGAACACGAACAGCGACTCCAATGACGTGCAGGCGAACACGGACTCGAAGCCCGCGTTGAAGTACATCCGCAGCGTGCGCAGATGCGGGAAGGCCGTGAAGTCGAGCTCCATCCGCGGCTTGGAGACGGTGTTGAGCGTCAGCGTCTCCAGACCGCGAAGCTGTGACACCGGGCCGAGGTCGCGCACCTCGCCGGCGTTGAGGACGAGCCCGCGCAGCGCGGGCAGCCGGGCGAGGAACGACAGGTCCCCGCCGCGGACCATGATCGAGAGCGCGGCGAGGTCGTGCGCCTCGATCACGTTCGCGTATTCGTCGCGCCACCCGCCCTCGAGGACGGCGAGGGCGGGGAGACCGTCGATCTCCGAGATCGTCGGCTGCGTCAATAGAGGTCCATCAGATGCTGGCGTTTTGGCCCGATCGGATTCACCTTATTGGCGATCCCCGGGTCCGACGCGCCGACACCGTTGGTCAGCTCGTTGATCCGTCGCTGCTCGGCGACCTCGCGCGCGGTCTTGCCGCCCGTCACCTCGGTCCGGGCGGCCGCGTCGGCCGCCTCCTGGGTGATCTTGCCGTCGCTCACGTGCCGCGCGAGCCGCTGGTCGATGTTGCCGGACTGCCCGACATAGGGGAGACCTTCCTTGGTCACGACCTCGTAGATGCCCTCGGTCGCCTCGCGGCCGGCGCGGACCGCGGCGCCGCCGCCGGTGACGAACGGGATCAGCGCGCCCGCGACGTCGGCGCCGAGCGCGACGACGTCCCACGGGTCGACGCCACACCCGTTCATCAGCGACTTGCCGATCCGGTACAGGTCGTACCCGATGAACCCGATGTCGAGGATCGTGTCCAGGATCTGGCCGCTCGGGTCGGTCAGGTTGACCGGGTCCGCGAGCGCGTAGCCGTAGAGGTTCGTCCCGCCGCCGCCGAAGCGCAGCGGGTCCGGCGCCATGAAGCGCCCGGTCCGCGGGTCGTAGTCGCGGGCGCCGAAGCGCACGAGCCCCGTGTCGGAGTCGTACAGGCCACCGGCGAACCCGAACGGCTGGAAGCCCGGGTTGCTGTCGTGGGTGACATTGCCGAACGCGTCGTAGTCGAGCTCCTGCACGACCGCGCCGGTGGCGATGTTGACCACGGCGCGCGGGCTGCCGACCTGATCGGTGACGATCCGGTAGGTCGTCGAGCCCTGGACCATCAGGTCCGGGACGTTTGAGTGCGTCGCGTAGATGAAGCGGCTCTTGACCGCGTTGCCCGCGTCGAGCTCGGCGACCGGCCCGAGCCCGCGGCCGTAGAGGAACCGGCGCTTGAGCGTGCTGCCGTTGCCGCTCTCGGCGACGCGCCGTCCGGCGGAGTCGATCGCGTAGTCGATCGTGTTGCCGCCCGGCAGCTTGACGTGGGTCAGCGCGCCGAGCGAGTCGTAGTCGTAGGTGGTCCCGTCCGGCTTGGCGTGCAGCTCGCCCGCGGCGGTGTAGTCGTAGGCGGCGCCGTTGACGGTCGCGATCCGGTCCCGGCCGTCGTACGTGACCGGCTGCCCGTCTGAGGTCTTGTTGCGGTTGCCATTGTCGTCGTAGTCGTAGGACTGGACGGTCGCGCCGTCGCGCTTGATCGTCGCCAGCCGGTCGCCCGCGTCGTAGCCGTACTCGTACGTCGTCGTGGTCGCGCCGCGCTTCTCGGTCTTGCCGGTGATGCGGCCGCCGGCGTCGCGCGTGTAGGTCTCGCCGTATACGCCGGCGTCGAAGGACCCGGTCTCCCCGAACGCCGTCGGCGTCAGCGTCGTCACGCTCGTCCCGGCGTTCAAGGCGGTGATCAGGCCGTTGTCCGGGTTGTGCGTGATCGTGAGCGACCCGGCCGCGGTCAGCTGCCCGTCGGCGTCGAATGCGTAGTCGGCACGGTTGGCGCCGTTGACCGATTCCGTCTTGAGGCGGAACTCGTCGTCGTAGGTGTCGTCGATGACACCCGCGACGCTCCCGGAGATCGTCGTCTTGACCGGCAGCGCGCCGTCGTAGAGGTACTGGAGCTTCTCGTTGCCCGACGTGTTCGCGGTCGTCAGCCGGCCGGTGGTGGGCGCGTAGCTGAACGTCGTCGTCTTGCCCGCGCCGTGCGTGATCTGCTCCAGGCGCGCCGCGTCGTCGTAGGTGAAGCCGATCGCGGTGTCACCCGGGCGCTCGATCTTCGTGACGAGCGCGTCCTTGTCCGCCGTGTACGTGGTCGGGGCGGGCGCGCCGACCTGCGGCGGCGTGTAGCTCCTCATGACGCCGCGCTCGGAGTACGCGAAGCTGTGCGCGCCGCGGCCGGGCGGGGTGGTGGTCAGCAGGTTGCCGTTGGCGTCATAGGAGTAGGCGATCGTCTTGCCACTCGGCAGCGTCTGGGTGAGCGGGCGGTCGGCGTCGTCGTAGGCGAACGTCGTGTCGCGCCCGAGCGCGTCGGTGATCGTCTGCACGCGCCCGCGCGCGTCGTAGGCGTAGGCCTCGGTGCGCGCGCCCTGCGCCGACGTCGTCAGGCGGCCGTCGACGTACGTGTAGACCGACGGCGTGATGCCCACCGCGTCCACGCGAATCGGCCGACCCTGCCCGTCGACCTCGGTGACGAGCTTGCGCCCGCCGGGGGAGACGTCGGTCCAGCGCGAGGTCGTGGCATCGAAGCTCGTCGTCTGGACGCGGTCGTTGACGGTCGTGGTCTCCGTGAGCGAGCGCAGCGAGAGCGGCGCGCCCGGCGTGGCGAGGTCCACCGAGCGGGTGCGTGACATCACGGTCCGCAGCCCGGCGGGCGTCGTCAGCGTCATCCGCGCGGTGAGCGGCGCCTCCATGCCGAAGCGCGGGTCCGGACCCGCCTCCTCGGTCACGACCGTCCCGTCCGGGCGGGTGACCGTGACGACGCCGTCGGTGCCGATCAGCGTGTTGGTCGCCGCGCCCTCGCCATCCGTGACCGAGCGCTTGATCTCGCCGTTCTTGAGCTTCTCGACCCGATAGACGGTCTTGCGGCCTTCGCCGGTGGTGCGCGTGACGGTCACGACGTCGCTCGCGGAGGTCCGCGTGAGCGTCTGCGAGGAGTTGTCCGGCGCGGTGTCACGGATCAGGCGCCCGGCGCCGTCGTAACCGAAGCTGTGGACCTGGTTGCGCGGGTCGGTGAGCTTGGTCAGCAGGCCGCCGGCGTCGTACTCGGCCTTGATCTCGTCGCCGGCCGGGTTCTTGATCGAGCTCAGGTAGCCGCCTGAGACGGCGAGCGTCGTGACCTGGCCGTAGGGCGCGACGATCGTCTTCGGCATCCCATTGGCATCGCGGGTGATCGTCGTCTTGTGCCCGTCGCCGTCGGTGACGCTGATCAGGCGCCCGGCGCCGTCGTAGCCGAACGTCAGCACCGTCGCCTTGGTCAGCGCGTCGACCGTGCGCAGGTGGCGGCCGTTGGGGTCGAAGACGTACAGCGAGCGGCCGTCGTCGGAGGCGATCGTGGACTCGCCGAGCCGCAGGGCGGGCAGCGCGGGGGCGACGGAGCGCACGCGGCCGGCGGTCTCGTCGCTGAAGTAGATCGTGTCGTCGGAGCCGAGGACGATCGCCGACGGGAACTGCAGCCGCGCCTGGCCCGCGGGCCCGCCGTCGCCGCGGGTGCCCTGGTCGCCGTTGCCGGCGATCGTGGTCATCGTCCCGTCGGACTGCACCTTGCGCAGCCGCGCGTGGCCGGAATCGGCGATCAGCAGGCCGCCGTCGCGCGTCGGCGCGATCGCCGACGGCGTGTCGAGGTGCGCGGCGGTCGCGAGGGCACCGTCGCCGCCGAACGTCGTCTGCCCGTCACCCGCGACCGTGCGGATCGTGCCGTCGGGGTCGATCCGGCGCACGCGGTGGTTGCCGCTGTCGGCGACGAAGACGCTGCCGTCGCCGTTGACGACGATGTCACGCGGGTTGCGCAGCTTGGCCTTGGCGGCCAGACCGCCGTCGCCCTCGAAGCCCGGGACGCCGGTGCCGGCGAGCGTGGTGATGACACCGTCGGGGCCGATCCGCCGGATCGCGTTATTGGCGCGGTCGATGGCCAGCACGGCGCCGCCGGCATCGACGGCGACGTCGGTCGGCTCGTCCAGCCGCGCTTGCCGGGCGGGGCCGCCGTCGCCCTCGTAGCCGCCGTCGCCGGTGCCGGCGACCGTGTCGATCTTCCCGCCGGAGATCCTCCGGATCCGGTTGTTGCCCTGATCGGCGACGTAAATCGCCCCGTCCGGTCCGAGCGCGACGTCCGCCGGGTGGTCGAGTTGCGCGTCGGTGGCCGGGCCGCCGTCCCCACTGAAGCCGGCGCTGCCCAGCTTGCCGGCGACGATCGTCGAGGTGCCGTCCGGCTCCACGCGCCGGATCACCTGCGCCGCGCCGTCGGCGATCAGCATCGCCCCGGCGGCCGTGCGGGTCATGCCCTCGGGGCTCGACAGGCCGGTCTTCGTGGTCTGGATGACGTCGAAGTTCTGGCCCTCGGCGCTGCGCTTGCTGCCGTCGCCCAGATAGAGCGTGTGCCCGATCGGGTCGTAGGTGTGGTGGACGTCGAGGCTCCAGCCCGCGAGCGCGCTCGGCGGGGCCTGCAGGCCGTCGCCGACCACACCGCTCCACTGCTGCGCGACCGAGATCTCGGTGCGCGTGGAGTTCGTCGAGAGGATCGCCCCGCCGACCTGGCTGAACGAGGACTGGAACGTGTCCGGCGTCCGGTAGACGGCCGGATAGACGTAGTCGAGCGTGATGTCGACCTTCTGGCGCCCCTGCACGCGCCGCCCGTAGGCGTCGCGGCCGTCGAAGACGAACGTGTAGCTCAGGTTCGGCGCGGGCGTGAACGACTGCTTGAAGGTGCGCCCGAGCACTTCGATCATCAGGTCGACGCGCTTGACCGACGGCGGCAGCGTCGCGCTCGTGAGCGGGATGTTCAGCGTGTCCCCGGTGCGCCGCCCGGGCACCCGGTCGGACTGGTAGGCGAGCGTGTAGGGCGTGCCGCTGACGGGCGAGCGCTCGCCGAGCACCTGGTTCTCGCAGAGGATGATCGAACCGTGCGAGTTGCACGGGTCGTCGCCGGGCGGGTCGCCGCCGTCCGGGCCGCCCTGGCCGGGGCCGCCCGCGCCGTCCGGGAGACCGTAGGGCCAGTTGTAGTCCCAGGGCGTGAAGTGGCTGATCGCCGCGCGCCAGAGCGACTTGCCGGGGTCATAGAGCTCCGCGAGCTTGGCCAGCTCGGCGTCGTCGATGCCGAGCGCGGTGAGCTTGACGCCGGTGTCGGCGACGCCGTCGCCCGTCACATCGAGCACCGCGCGGCCGCCCGACTCGCTGAGGATCTTGATCACGATCCCGTTCTTCGCGGCGATCCACTGCGCCTGCTCGCGGTCGTAGTAGCCCATCGGGACCGCGGTGCCGGCGGGGAACTCGAGCAGGTTGTCGACGTAGGTGACGACGGGCTTGTCGAACTGGACGTCGGTGGCTTGGTCCTTGTTGGCCTCGTCGACTGAGTACTCGACGGCGTAGGTGTAGGCCGAGGTGGGCGGGAGCTCGCCGGGCATCGCCTCGGGGCCGGAGTCGCCGATCGTGAACTCCGTCGCGCGGATGTTCAGCTTGTCGCCGAGGTCCTTCGTGGTGCCGTCCGGGAGCGTGGCGGTGGCGTTCGTACCCGGGTCGAGCAGCAGCGTGGCCTTGCGGGTGCCGTCGCCGTCGGTGATCTCCGATCCCTGCGCGACCTGGATCTCGTTCTTGGTCAGGTCGACGCCGGTGACCTTGTCCTCGTACGGGACCATCACGATCTCGTCGACGAGGTCGTAGTCCTGGGTCGGGACGTCGAGCTGGCGCTGGCTCGGGATGTACCCGGCGCGAGCGAAGGCGAGCGTGACGGCGCCGCCGCCGTTGACGGCGATGTCGAAGCCGCCGTCGGTGCGGGTCGCGGTGCGGCCGAGCTCGGGATGGTCGAGGACGGTGACCTCGACGCCCTCCACCGGGCTGCCGTTGCGGCGCACCACGCGGCCTCTCAGGACGGCGGCCTGGAGCGGCTTGACGGCGTCGGCGGCGACGCCCTTCTGGATCGGGTCGGCGCCGGTGTAGAGGAACTGCGTGGCGTCGGAGACGAGCGTGACCTCGGCGTCCTCGACGGCGGTGGCCTTGCTCTCAGGTGCGGCCGCGGCGGGCGGCGACGGGCCGGGCGCGGGCGCCTCGAACTCGATCCGCCACGCCTTGTGGGCGGCGCTCGTCTGGATCCCGAGCGTGGCGATGACGTCGACCGTGTGGGCGCCGGCGAGGACGCCGGCGAAGCTCTGATGCGCGCTGCAGGCCTGGTAGGGGTTGGCGTCGATCCGGCAGCGGAAGGTCGCTCCGGGGGTCGAGACGAAGTCGAACGTCACGGTGGTCGAGCCGAACACGGCGGGTGAGGCGATCGCGACGGTGATCGGCGTGTCCGGACCGTCCATCGGCGGGTCGGTCGGCGCCGGCGTCGGCTGCGCAGGCAGCGGCACCGGAGCGCTCGGCTGCGGCGGCGCCGCGGGCGCCGGGGCGGCGGTCACGGAGAGAGCGGTCGCGACCCGGCAGTTGTTCTTCTCGGAGCTCTCCTTGACCTGGTTCGCGCCGTCGGCGCAGACGAGCAGCGAGTACCGCCTGGCGGCGAGCGTCGTGGGGACGGTCGCGGTCAGCTTGCCGGTCGCGGTCTTCTTGGCCTTGAGCGCCTTCTGGGCGGCGGTGCCGAGCCTCGAGTCCTTCGCGTCGAGCTTGGCGTCGGCCGAGAGGACGAGCGTCGTCGTCGACTTGCCGGCCGCGCTCTTGCCGCCGTTCTTGATCGTCCAGGTGAGGTTCAGCTTCCCGCCGGCAGCGGCCTGCGACGCGCTCGACGCGGCCTTGCTGACGCTGAGGTCAGGCTTCGCCTTGGCCGCCTGGGCGGACGCGGGAGCGAGCGCCAGCAGGGCCGCCACGACCATGGCGCGCAGCGCGCGTCGACCCGACATCCCTGTCCTCACCCTCCGGTAGCTCTGCTTTGCCGACCCCTCGGCGGCGAACCTAACAGGGGCGCAGGACGCGCGGGAAGGGCATTTGGCCGCGCTGCCCGAACGCCTGAACCATCGGGCAGGGCGCATTCATGAGTGGGTCAGCGGCCGAACATCTAGGGTTTTTCGCCGTGCTCATCCGTCCAGCCACCCCCACCGACCTCGACGCCGCCTTGCGGGTGATCGGCGACGCCTTCGGGATCGTCGTCCAGCCGCCCACCGTCCACACGACCGTCGCCGAAGACCCCGACGGCCACTTCCTCGTCGCCGAGCGCGACGGCGCGATCCTCGGCACCGGCGCGAGCGTCGGCTTCGGGCGCAACGGCTGGCTGGGCGGGATCGCCGTCCGCCCGGAGGCGCGCGGCGAGCGGCTCGGGCAGCGGTTGACCGAGGCCGCGATCGATGTCCTCGGCCCGCGCGACTCGGTGCTCCTGCTCGCGAGCGAGGCGGGGCGCCCGATCTACGAGCGCCTCGGCTTCGAGGTCGAGGAGCGCTACGTCGTGCTCTGGTCGCCGCCGGACACGCCCGCGCCCGTGCCCAACGGGCTGCGCAGGCTGACCGCCGCCGATCGCGACGCGGTCCTCGAGCTCGACGAGTGGGTCACCGGCGAGTCGCGCACGCTGGCGGTCGACGTGGCGCTCGAGGGGGCGCTGGCCACCGAGGATCTCTCCGCGGTCGCGCTCAAGCCGCCGTGGCCGGCGCTCCCGATCCTCGCCCGCGACCCGGCCGCCGGCGAGGCGCTGCTGCGCGCGCTGATCGCTCCCGGCCTCCGGCTGGCCGTGCCGGAATCCAACACCGCGGCGGTCGAGACCCTCCGCTCCCTCGGCTGCACCGACGGCCCGGACGTCGTGCGCATGCGGCGCGGGGCGCCGGTCGCCTGGCGCCCCGAGGGCCTCTGGGGCGTGTTCAGCCTGTTCTTTGGCTAAGTCGCCGGCGGCGCTTCGGTGTACTCGTCGTCCTCGACGCGGCGGGGCGCGCCGGCGCCGCCGCCCGAGAGCAGCCAGTCGACGTCGTGGGCGCGCTCGGCGTCGTCGGCCGGCTCGCGCCGGACGGACAGCAGGCGCTCGCCGCCGAAGCGCACCATCGCGACGGTGTAGGCCGAGACCGGGACGTCGTGGCGGCTGGCCAGCCAGTCGATCGTCGCCAGCGCGCGCGGGTCGTAGCCGCCGGCCACGAGCACGAGGGAGGGAGACTGGGTGCCGTCGATCACCTCGAGGTCGGCGTGCACGCTCACCAGCCGCTCGCGGTCCCACGACGCGACGTCAGCCGCCGCGCCGAGCGCGCGGCCGAGCTGCCACTCGACCGTGTCGCCGGTCACGAGGATGACGACGACGCGGTTGGTGGCCTCGTCGAGGCCGAGCAGATCCACGTACGGCACGGGCTCACGCGCGAGCAGCCGTACGCCGGACAGGCCGAGCTCGCCCGCGAACGCGTCCCACGAGGAGGTCACCAGACCGAGCAGTTCCTCGCGGTCAGGGGGGCTCTCCTGGACGAGTCCGGCAGCCTCCGGCGCCACGAGCGTCCCAGAAGTCTCATCGATGCGCAGCACGGCGGTCCGGTCCTCCTTGATGATTCGCGATCAACGGAAGCCTAACTGAGCTTGACCGGCTCGCCGAGCAGCAAACGTCCAGCTTCGACGACTCTCGCTTCGATTCCCGGTCCATCGCCGCGTGAGGCGACAAGTCGCAGGCGCACCCCGTCGCGGAATGCAAGCTCCCGCCCGGCCCACCCGCCAGGCGGCGGCTCGAGGCGCAGCTGGACGTTGATCCCGGCGGCCGCGCGCTCACCTTCGGGCGGCGTCGCGGCGACGATCACGCCGCGGGTGAGCTCGAGGTCGCGCACGAGGTCGACCGCGCGTCCGAGGTCGCGCTCCAGCGCGAACGCCAGGCGCGGGTCGCCCCAGCGGTAGTTCTTCATGCCGTTGGGCGTGGTCAGCAGCGGGAACGGCGGCGGGCGATCGGGGACGATCGCGCCGTCGGGATTGAACGGGAACGCCGCGGTCCACTCCCCGAGGCGGGGGATGTCCTGCGGCGTGAGCATCCCCTCCGGACCCGTCGCGAAGTGCTGGCGATCGCCCGCGATCCCGCGCGTGTCGACCTGCGAGGAACGCAGCTGCTCGCCCTTCATCCCGAGCACGGGAAAGCGCCAAAGGCCCTGAACGAATCCGTCGGACATCCGGCCCGATAGCCTCGCAGGACGTGCTTCCTCGCGCCGACGCCGTCGCCTCGCTCGCGTCCGAACCGTTCGACGTGCTCGTGATCGGCGGTGGGATCACGGGTGCCGGCGTGGCGCTCGACGCGGCGACGCGCGGCTATTCGGTGGGGCTGGTGGAGCGGGCGGACTTCGCCTCCGGCACCTCTTCACGTTCGTCAAAGCTCGTTCACGGCGGGCTGCGCTACCTGCAGAACTTCGATCTCGGGCTCGTGCGCGAGGCGCTGCTGGAGCGCCAGATCAACGTCAATCTCGCGCCACACCTGGTCAAGCCGCTGCGGTTTGTCGTGCCCGCGTTCGACGGCGCGCGGCTGGACCGGGTCGTCGGGCTGGGCCTGAACGCCTACGACGTGATGGCCGTCGACCGGCTGCGCCGGCGCCGGCGGGTGCGCGACGAGGCCGACTGGAGCCCGGCGCGCCACCGGGTGATCTCCGGGCCCGACGTCCTGGAGCTCCTCCCGGCCCTGGCCGACCGCACGCCCACGGGCGGCTACCTCTTCTATGACTGCCAGACCGACGACGTGCGGCTGGTGCTGACGGTCCTGGCCGAGGCGGAGCGCTTCGGCGCGGTCGTCGCCAATCGGCTGGACGCGGTCGGGCTGCTGGAGGAGGGCGGGCGCGCCGTCGGGGCGATCCTGCGCGACGGCGAGAGCGGGTCGACGCTGGAAGTGCGGGCGACCAACGTCATCAACGCGACCGGCGTCTGGGCCGACCGCCTGCGCCCCGCGGAGCTGCACGACGAGGCCGAGGTGCCCGTCATCCGGCCGTCGCGCGGGACGCACCTGATCGTCGAGCGGGCGGCGCTGCCGGTCGTCGCGGGCGCGATCGTCCCCGCGGGCTCGGGGCGGACGATCTTCGTGCTCCCATGGCTGGGTCAGACGCTGATCGGCACGACCGACACCGACCACGAGGGCGATGCGATCCATGTCCAGCCCTCGGCCGACGAGATGACCTACCTGCTGGACGCCGTCAACGCGTTCTTCGCCACCGCCTTGACCGTCGACGACCTCGTGGGCGCCTACGCGGGCGTCAGGCCGCTGATCTCGACCGGCGATCCGCGCAAATCGGTCGACATCTCGCGCAAGGCCGAGCTCTACGAGACCTCCTCGGGCATGATCACGATCACGGGCGGCAAGCTCACGACCTGGCGGCGGATGGCGAAGGAGACCGTCGACCGGATCGTGTGGCGTGACGGCTCGGAGACCAAGTGCCGCACCCACGCCGTACCGCTCGGGATGCCGGTCGATCCCGCGGACCTGGTGCTCGCCCCGGAGGGTTCACGCGAGCAGCTGGCCTCGCGCTACGGGCACATCGCGCACGACGTCCTGGCGGCCGGGCGGGTCGAGCCGATCGTCGCCGGCCGGCCCGACCTGATGGCCGAGGTGGTCTACGCCGCGCGGCGCGAGCAGGCACGCACCGTCGGGGATGTGCTCCTGCGGCGCACCCGGCTCGGCCTTACGGCCGCGCGTCCGCTGCTCGCGAGCGACGCGGTCGAGCGCGTGGCGGCGGTCATGGGCGAGGAGCTGGGCTGGGATCCGGCGCGCGTCGGGCGCGAGGCGTCGGCGTTCCGCGAGGAGGCCGTCGCGGAAGGCATCCTGCCCGGGTCGTAAGGTCCGCCGGAACTTTCGGGCTCGTCGCCGGTTGAGATCCGGCGGAGCCCCTCGACCTGGAGTCGCTTTGCCACGCCGTCTGATCGTCCTGCTCACCGCCGCACTTGTCCTCGTGCCGGCCGCCTCCGCGCACGCGGGGTGGTTCCCCGCGCAGCCGATCGACGGCCCGAGCGCCGACGTCGTCTCGGTCGGCAACGTCGACCTCGCCCGCGACGGCACCGGCGCCGTCTCCTACATCAAGAACGGCGACGGCGTGCCTCAGGCGTGGGTGTCGCGCATCTTCGGCGGCGGCTGGCAGCCGCCCGAGCGCATCAGCTTCACGCCCGGCACGGTGACCGACGTCAAGGCCGCGGCGGGCGACGGCAACCGGCTCGCGGTCGCCTGGATCGCCGACGGCAACGTCTACGCCTCGGTGTCCCCGGGCGGGGACACGCCCGGCGGGTTCGCTCCGGCCGTCCAGGTCGGTGGGCCGAACGCTCGCTCGCTCGATCTGGACCTCGGCGTAAACGGCGCCGCGTACGCGATCTGGGAGGAGAGCGGCAACGTCGTCGCCGCCCGCCTGCAGGACACGACGTGGACACGCGTCGCCGAGCCGCTGGACATCGAGATCAACCGCGTGGCCGGGACCGGCCTGCTGCGCCCGAAGGTGGCCGTCTCGGCCGAGGGGTACGCGGTCGCGACCTGGGGCGAGGTCGCCGCGGATGGCTCGACCCACGTGTGGGGGCGCCGGATCACCGGCATGACCCTCTCGCTGGTCCCGCAGGACATCACGCTGCCGGGCGGGAACGCCGACTCGCCCGACATCGACATCGAGGACGACGGGTCCTACGCGTGGATCGTCTTCCGCGAGGACGTGGACGGCGTGACGCGCACGGTCGGGCGGCGGCTGGTCGGGTCGGCCTACGAGGCGCCGGAGTTCATCGACGCGGGGGTGCCGTCGAACGAGCCGAAGGTCGACATGAGCGGGATCGGCCGCGGGTACGCGGTGGCGCAGACGCCCGCCGGGGCGCAGATCTTCGGCTCCTGGCTCGACCATGACCACTTCCAGCCCGGCTTCCGGATCGACAGCATCGATGGGGTTGCGGACGCCAAGCCCGAGGTCGCCTCGACCGACCAGAACGACTCGGCGATCGCCTGGCGGCTCACCGGCGCCGACGGCACCTCCGTGGTGCGCGCCCGCTACCACGACGGTGAGGACGCCAATGGTGCGTTCAGCGGCGAGGTGACCGTCTCGCGCGGCGACCTCGGCCCGATCGCCGATCCGGGCGCGTTCATCGCCGCCGATCGTTCCGGGGACGTCGCGGTGGCGATGGTGCAGGGGACGGTCGGCGCGCGGACTCTGGCGGTCGCGATCTATGACCGCCCGCCGGGCGCGCCGTTCATCGACACCACCGAGGCCTACAAGCGCAAGACCCGCCCGGAGCTGCGCTGGCGGCCGGGCAACGATCCGTGGGGCGCGCAGACGTTCCGCGTCTACATGGACGGCGTCGTGATCGGGACCACGACGAACACGACGTTGGTGCCGGCGACGCCGCTGACGACCGGCAAGCACACGTGGCAGGTCGAGTCGGTGGATCGCGCCGGGCAGGCCGCGCGCAGCCGCGTGCGGACGCTGAAGATCGACGCGACGCCGCCGACCTTGACCGTCAAGGTCTCAGGCAAGCGGGCGGCGGGCAAGAGCCTGAAGATCACGGTGCGCGCCAAGGACGCCGGCGGGTCCGGGCTCGATCACGTCACGGTCGACTACGGCGACAAGTCGCCCACCTCGCAGGTGGCGTCGACGCGGCACACGTACAGGAAGCGCGGGTCCTTCACGGTCAAGGTCGCCGCGGTCGACAAGGCGGGCAACGTCACGCGCAAGGAAACGAAGTTGCGCATCAAGAAGTCGTGATCCTGCGGGCGGGTGCGCGGCGGCTGGAACTCGGCGGCGGCCGGCGCCCGCTGTTGATGGGGATCCTCAACGCGACGCCTGACTCGTTCTCGGACGGGCGTGGGGAGGAGCCGGTGTCGGCGCGGCTCGAGCGCGGGCGGGCGCTGGTGGCCGCGGGGGCGGACATCATCGACATCGGCGGCGAGTCCGCGCGGGGTGACCGGCCCGCCGTCTCAGCTGCGGAAGAGATCGCGCGGGTCGAAGAGCTGGTGGCCGCGTTCAGTAAGGACGACGTGCTGACGTCGATCGATACGTACAAGTTCTCTGTCGCGGAGGCGGCGATCGCGGCGGGGGCGTCGATCGTCAACGACGTGTCCGGCTTGCGGGACACGCGCCTGGCGTCGTTGTGTGCGGCCTCGGGGGCGGCGCTGGTGATCATGCACACGGCGGTGGAGCCGAAGGGCACGCTGCTCGATCCGGCGACCTACGCGGACGTCGTGGGTGAGGTGGAGGCGTTCCTGCGCTCGCGGATCGACGTTGCTCTGGCGGCGGGCGTGTCGTTGGAGCAACTGATCCTCGACCCGGGGCCGGACTTCGCCAAGACGCCCGCGCAGACCGTGGCGGTGCTGCGGCGGATGGACGTCCTGCGGGGGTTCGGCCGGCCGATCCTGCTCGCGGCGTCGCGCAAGGACTTCGTCGGCGCGATCACCGGCCGCGCCCCCGCGGAGCGCGATCCGGGGACCTTGGCGGCACTGGCGTACGGCGTCGAGCAGGGCGCGTCGATCCTGCGCGTGCACGACGTCGCGGGTGCGTCGGACTTCTTCGCGGTGCGGTCGGTTCTGCAGGGCGAGCGGGTGCTCGGGCCGCTTGAGGGATTGTCGCCGGAGCGCTATCCCGACGGCGTTCCCGCACATCTGCCGCTAGGCTGAGCCCCTGATCGCCGGTCGCTGAACCCAACGCGGCCGGAGCCCACCGATTCACCCCTGAGGAGACGTACTCAATGCCTTCCGTCCTGGATCGCTCCGCTTTGGAGCAGAGCCCGCTCGCCGATCTGCACCTGCTGGCCAACGAGCTCGGTGTCGACGGCTTCCGCCGCCTGCGCAAGCCCGACCTGGTCGACGCGATCCTGTCCCGCCAGTCCGGCGACGTCGCCGTTGTTGACGAGCCCGAGCCCGTCGCCGAGGCGCCCGCCGAGCGGGGCGAGCAGTCCGACGACGATTCGCCGCGCCGTTCGCGCCGCGGTCGCCGCGGCGGGCGTGGCCGTCGCCGCGAGGAGGAAGAGGGCGGCGAGTCCACGAGCGATTCCGACCGCGACCGCGATCGGGACCGCGACCGCGAGGAGCCGGTCGCCGCGTCCACGCCGGCCCCCGAGGCGCGCGGCGACGAGCGCACCGTCGAGGGCGCCGTCGAGCTGCTGGCCAACGGCTCGGGCTTCCTGCGCCTCTCGCCGCCGGACCCGACCGACGACGACGTCTACATCTCGGCCGCGCAGGTCAAGCGGTGCGAGCTCGTCTCGGGCGACCGCGTCGCCGGCCCGGTCCGCGCCGCGCGGCGCTCGGAGCGCTTCCCGTCGCTGATCCGCGTCGAGACGATCAACGGCCGTCCGGCCGAAGAGGTCGCCGAGGGCACGCGCTTCGAGGAGCTCGCGGTCGCTTGGCCGTCCGAGCGGATCTCGCTGGTCTCCGACGACGCCACGGTCTCCGCGATCTCGTCGCTGACGCCGTTCGGCAAGGGCTCGCGCGTGCTGATCACCGGCGCGTCGCGCTCGGGCAAGTCGGAGGCGCTGCGGCGCCTGGCGACCGCGCTCGCCGCGCGTCCGGAGCTCGAGGTCTCAGCGGTGCTGACGGGCGTGCGCCCGGAGGAGATCGCGGACTTCCCCGTCACGCCCGGCTCGGCGCTGAACTTCTCGGCGTCGGTCGAGGCGCAGGCGCAGGCGGTCGAGCAGGCGGTCGAGGTCGGCCGCCGTGTGGCCGCGCGCGGCGGCGACGCCGTCGTCCTGATCGACGGCTTCGAGTACCTCTCGGCCGCGGCCGCCCGTCGCGCGCTCGCCGCCGGCCGGAACCTGGCCGCCGCGGGCTCGCTGACCGTCATCGCGACGTCGCCGGAGCCGATCGGCGGCGAGACGACCGTGATCGCGCTGGATCGCGCGCTCGCCTCGGCGGGAACGTTCCCGGCGCTGGCGACGACCGAGTCGGGCACGCTGCGGCCCGAGCTGCTCCTCGACGCGCCGCCGGTCGTCGTGCCCGAGCCCGAGCCGGTTGTCGTCGCCGAGCCGGAGCCGGTCGTCGTGGCTGAGCCCGAGCCGGTCGTCGTGGCCGAGCCCGAGCCGGTCGTGGTGGCCGAGCCCGAGCCGGTCGTCGTGGCCGAGCCGGTCGCCGAGCCCGCCGCGGCGAAGCCCGCCGGCCGCCGTCGCACCCGCGCGCCGAAGGCCGCCGCGGCGAAGAAGCCCGCGGCCGCGAAGGCTCCCGCCAAGCCGGCGGCGGCGAAGAAGCCCGCCGCTGCGAAGACCGCGGCCAAGAAGCCGGCCGCCAAGGCCAAGGCCGCCGCCAAGCCCGCGACGACCGCCGCGAAGAAGCCGGCCGCCGCCGCCAAGAAGCCGGCCGCCGCGAAGGCCGCTGCCAAGCCGAAGGCCGCCGCCGCGAAGAAGCCCGCGGCCGCCGCCAAGAAGCCGGCCGCCGCCAAGCGCAAGCCGGCCGCGAAGCGCAAGCCCGCCGCCTCCTAGTCCCGTCGCGCCGGCGGGCACCGCCCGCCGGCGCCCCGCGCTACGCGAGCGTCGAGTTTCTCGTGCTGTACACGAGGAACTCGACCTTCGCCGCGCGTGCGCCGCGGCTCAGTAGCGGCGCAGGCCGTACGCGACGCGGCGCCAGCTCGGCTCGGGCGAGAGCTCGATCGGTTCGCGGTCGCGTTCGGGCTGGACGTAGCCGAACGTGTGGGTGATCTCGTCGAAGACGACGTCCAGCTCGCCTTCCTTCACCCGCTGATCCAGCCAGGCGGAGCGGAAGACGAGGCGGCGCAGCCAGTGCACGAGGGAGCGGTCGGCGGGGCCGACGAGGTCGGGCCAGCAGTCGTTGACGTGCTCGCCCAGGCCCGAGGCCGGATCGACGACCTCACCGTTGACGGTGAGGTTGACGAGGTCCTCGAGCTCGGTCTCCTCGAGCGGGCGGCCGACGAAGCCGAGCTTGCGCGCGGCCTGCTCGACGCGCTCGCTGAAGTCGCGCTCGTTGAACGTGAAGCGAAGCTCCCCGTATTCGAGCACGTAGTCTTGACCGGAGTCATAGTTGCCGCGGCGAATTTGATCCATAGCGTGAGAGCCCGGGGTCGCCGGGGCGTCTGCATCTTATGCGCGGTTCCTGCCGTGGGTCTGCCCTTGAAGGCGATCTTTCATGAGGACTCCAAATGGTGTCTGAGGTCGAACGCCCTTATGGCATCTGGACCCGTCTCCGGAAAGTCGGCGAAGCGGCGGTTGCGGCAGTGAAACTCCGGGCTCTCGTGCGCCTTCTCGACTGAGAAGGCGCATTGGGTGAGGGGCTCGCGCGCCAGCTTGAGCGTTCCGTAGCCGCGGCCGCGCTCGGCCTCCTCGAACAGCGCGACGTCGATCTCGGTCGCGAAGACGTCGTGCGCGCAGCCCATGTAGCGCGTCCCGTTGAGCGGGTCGACATACGTGTAAAGCGCGGGGCACTGCGCTTTCACGCAGGTCGCGGGCGCGATCACCCGATCGCAGTACGTGAGGCACTGGCGGCACTCGGCCGCCTCGGTTCGGCGGGCTGTCCGGCCCATCGACGCGAGTTTACTCGCGCCGCATGGCTAGACGAGTAGCCAGGGTTTGCGCAATACACCGTGTTTGAGAGCGGGCCCTCTGGATAGGTTCGCATGATGACCTTCCGGCCCTTCCTCGTCCTGCTCGCCCTCGTTCCGGCGGGGACCGCGATGGCGGCGAGCGACGTCGTGCCGAAGGCGGGCGTCGCGCTGACCGGCGCGATCAAGTTCCCGCGCGAGCAGCGGATGACGCTCGAGACGGGCGCGCAGGACGCCGGCAAGCTCAAGGTCCGGATGGGCTTCGACGGCAAGTGCACCGGCGGCGGACTCCAAGAGGCCTGGGCGTCGACGATCCTGGCCGACCAATCCGTGCGCGTGCAGGGCGGCAGGTTCTCCGCCGACCTGACCGGCACCGCGCGCAACCTCGGCGGCGTGAGGGGCCGCACCGGCGAGTTCAAGTGGACGCTCAGCGGTCGCTTCCTCGCCGCGGACGCCGCCACCGCCACGGTCACCGGCAGCGCCGTGATCAAGAAGAACGGCCGCGTGTTCTCGCGCTGCAAGATCGCCGGGCCGACCTCCGTGCGGCTCGCGGTGCGCTGATAGATCACGGGGCACCGTGTTGAGTTGAGGCCTGCTCCCGGTTTTGGGGGTGGGC
>NZ_JAPDOD010000100.1 GCF_027587205.1 Solirubrobacter ginsenosidimutans | reverse complement strand
GGCCGAGGAGGCGGTGGCGCTCGGCGAGCGCGGCGGCGCGCCGCTGGTCGTCCTCGAGGCGCGGCTCGTCGCCGGGCGCGCGCTGGCCGTGGCCGGCGACCCGCGAGCCCGCGAGGTCCTCCAGCGCGTCGCGGCGGACGCCGGGCTGGCCGGTGCGAACGGCGTGCTCGACGCCGCCGGCCGGGAGTTGCGCAAGGTCGGTTCCCGCGTCTCCGCACCCGCCCGGCGCGCCGCACGGCGCGACACGCGCCTGAGCGAGCGCGAGCGGGAGATCGCCGCGCTCGTCAGCGAAGGACGGTCGAACAAGCAGGTCGCCGCGACGCTCTACCTGAGCGAGAAGACGATCGAGAACTCGCTGACGACGATCTACGCCAAGCTCGGGGTGCGCTCACGCGTCGAGCTGAGCCTCCGCTTCAACCTCGACGGTCCAGCGGGGATCGAGCAGAGCGTGGATGACGACCATCGTGGAGGCGGGGCGGACGTCGCTGAAGACCTCGCCGTGCGCCGTCATCGCGCCCTCGGCGTCGGCGGTCGGGGTCAGCAGCGTGCGGGTGCGGACGACGTCGCTCGCGGAGGCGCCCGCTTCAGCCAGGGCGGCCAGGACGATCTCCCAGCAGCGGCGGGCCTGGGCCGCCGTTGACTCGGGGCAGCCGCCGTCGGGCATCACGGGGCCGGTGCCGGAGACGAGGACCCGGCTCCCGGCCCGGACCGCCCGCGAGAACCCGATCACGGGCTCATACGGGGAGCCGGACGTGATCAACTGGCGCTCCGGGTCGGCGTGCAGGACGTGCAGCGCGCGCTCGAGGTTCTGCTCTCGCACCAGCACGTAGTCGGTGTCGTAGGTCGAGATGGCGAAGATCGGGATGCCGGCGTCCGCGAGTGGCGTGGCGAGCGCGGAGAGGACGCCGGTGGCCTCGAACGGGATCGGCCCGGGGACGACCAGCGCGCGCCAGTCCTCCTCGACCTGGGTGTCGGGCGGTACGGCGTCCTGCGGGCACACGATCGAGAGCTCGTCGGGGGTGCGGGTGATCGAGACGAAGCCCTCATGGAGTTCCAGCGCCCACGACGGAATCCGGTCGGACGCGCGCAGGCGACAGACGGCAAGGGTCTCGGGGAGGACGGAGATTTCCATGGGGCGGCAGAATGCCAGGCCGGATGCCGCGCGTCGACGTGCTGATCGTGTCGCTGGGCGGCACCGCAGGGTTGCGAGAGGCCGACGCGGAGCTCGCGGCGTCGTTGCGTCGTGCAGGCGCACTGGTGGAGATCGCCCGCGTGGGGCGGGCGCGCGAGCTGCGGACGTTCGCCGCGATCGAGTTCGCGTGGGCGGTCAACGCGCGACGGGCGACCATGAGAGCCGTGGCCGACCTTTCACCCCGCGCGGTCATCTATTCGACCACGACCGCCGCACTGCTCGGTCCGGTTTCGGGCGCAATTCGCTTTGACGCCCCGGCCGCCGGCAACCGTCCGGGGCGCCATGGGATCTGGCAGCGCCCGGTCGAGGCGCGCCGCTTCAAGGCCGCGCCGCTGTTGCTGCCGTGGAGCGAGGGAGGCCTGGCCGAGGCGCCGGTGCCGCACGCCGACGCGGTGATCGTGCCGATGCCGGTCGAGCCGTCGGGCCCCGCGGGGGAGCGCGACATCGCCGCGATGACGTACGGCGCGAACCCGGACAAGAAGGGCCTGGACACCGTGCTCGAGGCCTGGTCGGTCGAGTCCCGTGAGGGCGAGGAGCTCATCGTCGCGGGTCTGGACGAGGCCGCGGGCGCGCCGTGGCTGGCGCGGGCACGGGAGGCGGCACGCGCCGTGTTCGCCCGACACGGCGTCACGCCCCCGTGGGATGGAGGGGAGATCAGCGCTCCCGGCGGGGGCAGCGTGCGGTTCGCGGGCCTCATTCCCCGCGACGAGTACCGCGCGCTGCTGCGCCGCACCCGCGTCTTTCTCAGCGCTCCGCGGCGCGAGGACTACGGGATCGCGCAGCTCGAGGCGCTCGCGGACGGGTGCGTGCTCGTCACGACGAACGCGCCCGGGCCGTACGTCGCGCTGCCGATCGCCCGCGGGCTCGACAACCGGCTCGTCGGGCCGCGACTGGCGATCCGCGCGGCGCTCGACGCTCCCAAGCCCGACTACGCGACGCGCGCCGCGACGGCGCTCGCCCCCTTCACCCGCGCCGCCGTCGACCGCGTCGTCGCGGAGCAGCTCCTGCCGCGGCTCATGCCTTAGCGCGCTTGCGCAGCGGCGCGAAGTCCGCCCACGAGCGCGTGTTCGCGACCTTCTCGGGGGTGAGCCACGCGCGGCGGGCGGTCGCGATGCCGTACTGCAGGAGGTCGAAGTTGCGGGCGGAGTGGGCATCGGAGTCGACCAGGACCATCACGCCGGCCTCGCTCGCGGCGCGGGCGTGGCTCTCGTTCATGTCGCGCCGGTCAGGCGCCGAGTTGATCTCGATCATCGTCCCGTTCTTCGCCGCGGCAGCGATCACGGCGGTCATGTCGATCGCGTAGGGCGGGCGGGTCTCGATCTTGCGGCCCGTCGGGTGGCCGATCGCGTCCAGCCAGGGATGCTCGACGGCGGCGATCATCCGCTCGGTCATCGCGGTCTCCTCCATGCCGAACGACGTGTGGATCGAGGCGATCACCCAGTCCAGGCGCTGCAGCAGCTCGTCCGGGTAGTCCAACGACCCGTCCGGGAGGATGTTGGACTCGGTCCCGGCGAGGATGCGGATCTTGCCCTCGAGCCGGTCGTTCAAGGCCGCGATCTCCTCGATCCGCGCCTCCAGCGCTTCAGGCGTGACGTGGTCCCCGAAGCCGTGCGACGCCGAATGGTCGGTGACCGCGAGGTACTCCCAGCCCCGCCGCAGCGCCTCCTCGGCCATCTGGTCCAACGTCTGACGACCGTCAGACAAAGTCGTGTGGCAGTGCAGGTCCCCGCGCAGGTCGGACAGCTCGATCAGCTGCGGCAGCGAGCCGTTCCGCGCCGCCTCGAGCTCGCCGCGCCCTTCACGCAGCTCCGGCGGGATCCACGCGTAGCCGAGCCGTTCGTAGACCTCCTCCTCGGTCGCGCAGCGCAGCGTCTCGCCGGTCTCGTCGTCGAGGATCCCGTACTCGCTCACATGCAGCCCGCGCCGCACCGCCGCCTCGCGCAGCTGCACGTTGTGGGCCTTGGAGCCCGTGAAGTGCTGCAGGACGTTGCCGAACTGGTCCGGCTCGACCACCCGCAGGTCGACCTTCACGCCCGAGTGCGTCCGCACCCGCGCACCCGCGTCACCAGACGCCGCGACCGACTCCACCAGCGGCAACTCGGCGAGCGTCGCGATCAGCGCGCCCACGTCATCCGCGGTGGCGATGATGTCGATGTCCTTGGCGGTGTCGCCCATCCGGCGCACGGAACCGGCGATCTCCACGCGATGCGCGGCGGGATGGTCACGCAACGCGCCGGCGATCTGCTCCGCCACGGGAATCGCGCGCGAGAGCAGGATGCGCGGGGCCGGGCCGCCGCCCTCCTCCTGCTCGGCCAGCACCCGCAGCAGGTTCTCCTCCACGCGCGCGCCGAGCCCGCGGATCTTGCGGATCTCGCCCGCCTCGGCCTTCTCGCGCAGCGCCTCCAGCGAGTCGACGCCGAGCTCGTCGTAGAGCAGCTTCGCCCGCTTGGCGCCGAAGCCCGGCAGGTGCATGATCGAGATCAGGCCGACGGGGAACTTGGCGCGGAGCTTGACCGCCGACGGGATGTCGCCCGTCTCGTCGAGCGCCTTCAGCTTCTCCTCGAGCGTCTTGCCGATCCCCGGCACAGTTGTGACCTTGCCCTCGCGCGTGAGGGCCATGATCGAAACGGACGCGTCACGCACGGCCTTGGCCGCGGTGCGGTAGGCGATGACCCGGTAGGACACCGCGCCGTCGAGCTCGTAGAGGTCTCCAAGCTCTTCGAAGGCGGCGGCGATCTCGGCGTTGTTCTTGGTGGCCATGGTTGGACCGTTAACCTACGCGCCCGCGATGGACGGCTCCGTGTGGGTGATCCTGCCGACGTACAACGAGGCCGAGAACATCGAGGCCGTCGTGGGTGGGATCCGTGCGGCCCTCCCCGACGCGCGCATCCTCGTCGTCGACGACAACTCGCACGACGGGACCGGGGAGCTCGCCGACCGCGTCGCCGACGACGTCCTGCACCGCCCGGGCAAGGCAGGCCTCGGGCGCGCCTACACCGCCGGCTTCGCTCACGCGCTGCACAACGGCGCGACCTACGTCTTCGAGATGGACGCCGACCTCTCCCACGACCCCGCCGACCTGCCGCGGCTGCTCGCCCCCGCCCTGGCCGGGGCGGACCTCGTGCTGGGCTCGCGCTACGTGGACGGCGGCGGGGTGGAGAACTGGGACCTCCTGCGACGGGTCATGTCGTTCGGCGGCTGCGCGTACGCCCGCCGCGTGCTCGGGGTCGAGATCCGCGACCTCACCGGCGGCTTCAAGTGCTTTCGCGCGACCACGTTGCAGCGGATCGACGCGCGCACCGCCGGCGCGCAGGGCTACGCCTTCCAGGTCGAGTTGACCTGGCGCGCGCTCTCGCTCGGCCTCGAAGTGACCGAGGTGCCGATCCGCTTTCGCGAGCGCCGGCTGGGCGAATCGAAGATGTCGGCGCAGATCGCGCTGGAGGCCGCGTGGCGGGTTCCGGCCCTGCGCTATGGGCGGCGGAGGTGGCATCCGCTGGAGGCGGACGTCCTTCCTGCCGATCCACTGGTGCATGAAGGCTGAAGAACTGGCGGTCGTCCAGGGGTGGGACGACACCCGCGCGACGCTGCTCCGGTGGAATGCGAACCCCTGGCCGGTGGCGCGGAAATGGGCGCTCGGCTCGCTCCTCGTCACCGCGACGCTGCTGACGCTGACCTGGGTCGTCGCCACGACCACGAATGCCGACCCGACGAGCTACAGCTATCCAGGCCTGACGCGTCCGGCGTACTGGCACGACTTCGGCTTCCTGCTCTACCGCAACGGGCTCGTGCTCGCGCTGCACTCGCTGGCCTGCGTCGCCGGGTTCATCGCCGGCGCGCAACTGCCGACCGCCGCCCGCGACTATTCGGGGTTCGTCCGCAAGGTCCACGATCGCGCCGGCACCGCGGCGATCGCCTTCGTCGCCGCCGCCACGCTCTTCTCGCTCGGCACGCAGGCCTACGCGCTCGGCAACGGCGCCGCGTCGCTGTCCGCGCGGCTCGACGTCTCGCCGTTCGCCCTGCTCGTGGCGCTGTTACCGCACGCGTTGCCGGAGCTCTTCGCGCTCTTCCTCCCGCTCGCCGCGTGGTCGCTGGCGAGCTCACGCGGCGCGTGGGACGAGCTGTTGGCCGCCACGTTCGCCACTACGGCGGTCGCGATCCCGCTGCTGGTGCTCGCCGCCGCGATCGAGACGTGGGTCACGCCGGACATCCTCCGCTGGCTCTACCATCACAGCTATACTTTTTGAAGCGACCTTAGAACTGCGGGAGGACCTTCAGATGGCAGGCAACATCACCGACGTCAGCGACAACAGCTTCCAGGCTGAAGTGCTGGAGAACGACGTCCCGGTGCTCGTGGACTTCTGGGCCCCCTGGTGCGGCCCGTGCCGCGTCATCGCGCCCGCCCTTCAGGAGATCGCCGAGGCCCGCGACGACCTGCGGATCGTCAAGCTCAACGTCGACGACAACCAGCAGACCGCCGCGCAGTACCAGGTGCTGGCCATCCCGACGATGATCCTCTTCCGCAACGGCCAGGAGGCCAAGCGCATCCAGGGCGCCATGCCCAAGAAGCGCATCGAGGCCGAGCTCGAGCCCGCGCTCGCCTAAGTCCTTTCCGCTCACGTCGCCGGGACGGTAGGTTCCGGCGATCAGTGAGCGGTCGTTGGTCCATTCACCTCTGCGGCGAGCTCCGCGTCGAACTCGCCGGCGAGCGCCGTGAGGCGCAGCTGCGCGGCCGCCAGGGGCGGCTCGCGTTCGCGTACCTGGTCCTGCACCGGTCCCGGCCCGTACGCCGCGACCAGCTGATCGAGGCGCTGTGGGCGCACGAGGGCGCCCCGCCGAGCGAGACCGCGCTCGCCCCGGTCCTCTCGCGCCTGCGCCGCGCGGTCGAGCCGGCGGTGATCGAAGGCCGCGAATCGCTGCGGCTCGTGTTCCCGGAGCCGGTCTGGGTCGACGTCGAGGCGATCGCCGAGCAGCTCGCGGTCGCCCGCGCCGGCCTCGACGCCAACGCCGCCCAGGTGGCGGCCACGCTGGCCGAGCCCGGCCTGCTCCCCGGTCTCGACGCGCCGTGGCTGAACGGCCCGCGCAACGACCTCGAGGAGCTGCGGGTCGAGGCGCTCGAGCTGATCGCCCAAGCGGGGCTCCGCCGCGGCGGCGAGGCATTGCCAGAGGCGGAACGAGCGGCGCGCACCGCGATCGCGCTGGCGCCGTTTCGCGAGTCCGCGCGGGCGGCGCTGATCTCGACCCTGATCCAGCGCGGCAACATCGCCGAGGCGATCCGCGCCTACGACGAGCTGCGGGTGCTGCTGCGCGAGGAGCTCGGCACCGTGCCCGGACCCGAGCTGGTCGCGCTGCACGAGCGGCTCCTCGCTCCCCAGCCGGCTCCCCGTGTGGTCGCGCCGAAGGCCACCGGGCTGCTCGAACGCGACGCCGAGATCGCGGAGATCGACGCCGCTCTGGCGCGGTTGCACGCCGGCGAGGGCGGCGTGCTCGCGTTCGAGGGTCCCGCCGGGATCGGCAAGACGCGGCTGCTCGGCGTGCTGCGCGAGCGGGCCGTCGAGGCGGGCGCGGAGGTGCTCGACGCGCGTGCCGGGGTGCTCGAGCGCGAGTTCGGCTTCGGCGTCGTGCGCCAGCTCTTCGAAGCCGTGGCGGCGACGGAACCGCCGCCCGCCGGCGCTCGCTCGGTCTTCGGCGAGGGCACGGCCCCCGACGGCCTGTTCGCCGTGCTCAGCGCGCTGTTCAACTACGTCGCGACGCTCGCCTCGCGCCGCCCGCTCGTGCTCTGCATCGACGACCTGCAGTGGAGCGACACCGCCTCCCTGCGCTTCGTCGCCTACCTCGCCCGGCGCATCGGCGAGCTGCCGGTGCTCGTGGGGACGACGATCCGCACCGGCGAGCCCGACAGCGACGAGCTCCTCCTCGGCGAGCTCGGCCAGGACCCGGTGACCGTCTCCGTGCACCCGCGGCCGCTGACCGAGGACGGCACGGCGGGGATGGTCTCCGACGTGCTCGGCGCGGCCGAGGAGGGCTTCGCCGCCGCCTGCCTGGAGGTCACGGCCGGCAACCCGCTGCTCCTGCGCCAGCTGCTGACCGCGCTCGCCGCCGAGAAGATCACGCCCGACGCCCAGCACGCCGCGTCGGTGCGGGCGATCGGGCCGCGGGCGGTGTCGCGGACCGTCCTCCTGCGGCTTGCGCGACTGCACGCGCCGGCTGCCGGCGTGGCCCGTGCGGTCGGAGTGCTGGGCGAGCAGCCCGGCCTCTCGGCGGTCGCCGCGCTGGCAGGCGTCGACGAGGGAGCGGCGGCCGAGGCGGTCGATGCGCTGGTGCGGGCGGAGATCCTGCGCGTCGACGAGCCGCTCGGTTTCGTGCATCCGCTCGTGCGGGACGCGGTGTACAGCGAGCTGCCGGCCGCGCGGCGCGGGCTGGAGCACGCGCGGGCGGCGCGGCTGCTGCACGACCTCGGGGCGGCGCCGGAGCGCATCGCGGCGCAGCTCATCCCCGCCCCGCCGCGGGCTGACCCGTGGGTGGTCGAGCGGCTGCGCGAGGCGGCGGCGATCGCGGTCGAGCGCGGCGCGCCCGAGGCGGCGCTGGCGCACCTGCAGCGCGCCCAGATCGAGCCACCCGCGCCGGACATCCGCTCGCGCCTTGCGCTCGAGCTCGGCGTGGCCGCTGAGTACGTGCGCGGCCCGCAAGCCGTCGAGGTGCTGACCGTCGCCCGCGAGGGCTTGGCCGATCCCGCGGCTCGTGGTTTGGCCTCGGTGATGTTGGCCCGCACGCTGCTGTTCATGGATACGCCGCAGGACGCGATCGTGCTGGTCGACGCCGCGCGCGCGGAATTGCCGCCCGAGCTCGAAGACCTGGACCTGGCGTTGCGAGCGATCCGCGTCGTCGGCGTGTTCTTCGGCGTCTCCGATCCCGCTGATCTGCATGAGCTGGCGGCGGTCCGCGAGGGCCCGCGAGGTGACGGCCCGGGCGCCAAGTGCCTGACCGCGATCACGTCACTTGCCGTCGCGATGCAGAGCGGCGACGCCGAAGAGGCGGCAGCGCTGGCGCGCGAGTCGCTGGCCGGGGACGAGATGCCCGAGTTCGACCGCGGCCTGTTCACCGTCCTGCCGGCGACCGTGATGGCCATGGCCGAACCCTCCGCCGCCGAGCCCGAATGGCGCCGCATCCGAAAGCTCGCAGGGCGCCGCGGTTCGGTGCTCGACCTGATCGGCGCCGACCTCTGGGGCGGGCTCACGAGCATCTGGACGGGTGACCTGGAGGCGGCGATCGAGCAGCTCGAACGCGCGATGGAAGGCGAGGCGCTGTTCGGCAGCTCGGCGAGCGCGCACATGGGCTACACGCCGGCCTTCCTCGCACTGGCATGGCTCGAACGCGGTCACCGCGACCGGGCGTGGGAGGCGTTGTGGCGGACCGGTGACCACACCGGCCCATCCGACGGCGAGCGCTTCTGGCTGTCGAGTCACGCGGAGCTCTTGCTCGCGGAGGCGGAATACGAGCGCGTGCGGGAGATCGCCGGGCAACTCGCGGTCACCCGTCCCGCGGAGGCGCACCCGCTGTGGTCCCCGTGGCGTGGCCTACAGGCCCGGGCGGCGTGGGGGGAGGGTGATCGGGAGACTGCGTCGCGCCTCGCGGGCGAAGAGCTGGAGCTCGCTCGCCGCAGCGGCGCGCCGTGGGTCGTGGGGCGCGCACTGCGGCAGCTGGGCGACGTGACGGGCGACGCGACGGTGTTGCGTGAGGCGGTCGCGTTCCTGGACGGGACGTCGGCGAAGCTTGAGCGCGCCAAGGCGCACGCGGCGCTGGGCGACGCGCAGAACGACATCCGCGCGTGGCGCACCGCGCGCGAACTGGCCGAGCGCTGCGGAGCCGACGGGCTGGCCGCGCGGCTGCGCTCACTGCTCCCCTCCTGAAGGGTCGATCAGTTGGTCGAGGGCGGCGAGGAGCTCGACCCAGCCTGAGAACTCGCGCTCCGGCCCGCCGGCGCGCGCCGCGCGGCCCTCGACCTCGCCGTGCTGGACGTGGAGGTCGAGATCGATGTGGAGCGGTCCGTCGGCCATCGTGAGAGGCATGGTGCCTCCCGACCGTTGCCGCGATGTTGCCGCGTTAGGGCGTGACGGTGAACGGCGCGGCAACACCCGCGTCGAGCAGGCGATACGCGCCCGGCTCGGCGTCGTCCGGGACCCGCGCGCGCTTGTGGAAGGTCTTGCCCGGCCCGACGGGATACCCGATGGCGGGGAACACCCACGGCAACGACACGTGGGTCCACGTGCCGTCGGCGAGCTGGCGCTCGAGGCTGTAGCTCGCGCCGGTGAGGCTGCAGCCCTTCCCCGTGTTGACGAAGTCGTAGTCCAGCGTCCCGCCGCGGGAGACGCTGGTCGCCGCGAGCCGGAGTGCGGTGTTGCTCGCCTTGGCGAGCGGGCAGTTCGCGTAGTTCGCGAACAGCCGGTGCCGCCAGCGCCGCTGGCCGGCCGTGACCCGTAGCGAGTAGGACCCCATCTCCGGCATCGCCGCGATGAACGTGCCGCTCCGCAGTGTCCGGCGCGAGATCGTCCGGATGATCTTGCCGCTCGTGCTCTCGCGGACGAGCGCCACGCGGACCCGCTCGGTCGACGCGATCTTCATCTCGAAGCGCTGGCCGGGCTCGTAGCCGTCGGCGCCCGGCCAGGTGATCTTCACCGGAGACGCTTGCGCCGCCGCGGGCAGGGCCAGCGCGGCGGCGAGGATGACGATCAGCGCGCGGAGCACGCGCTGATTATGTCGTCGGGAGCGTCCGATCGGTCGTCGTGGTCAGGAACTTCACCGCGGCGGGGATGTGCGCCGGGTCGATGTGGTGGGCGGCGTCAGACTCGTTGTAGGTCACATCGAGGCCGGCGTTGGTCAGGAGATCGCGGGCGTCGCGGGCGAAGTGGATATCCATCACGGGGTCCTGCCGACCATGGGCGATGAACACCTTGGTGTCGCGATCGGTGTCGGGCTGCCAACCGTCCACGGTGGGGATGAACCCGCTGAACGCCATGATCCCCGCCGGTGCCGGGCGGTCAGGACCGAGGCCGAGCGAGTAGCTCATGACCGAGCCCATGCTGAACCCGCCGAACACCGTGTTCTCCGGCGTGGTGCCAGTGCGCTCCCAGGTCTCGTCGTGGAAGCGGGCGAGCTTCTCGTAGGCGGCGTGGAACGTGTCGTGGTCCGGGAACCCGACGCGCGGCACGACGTACCAGTGCTTGCCCGGCCAACCCGGGACCTGGAGCGGCCCGCCCGGCGTGACGACGTGTAGCCGCCGCTCCGGGTCGAGCACGTCGGCCAGCCCGAGCAGGTCGTTCTCGTCGGCGCCGCGGCCGTGGTGGAGGATCAGCAGGCCTTCAGGGGTGCCGTTCGCGGGACGTTCTCGGTAGATCAATGCGCTCATGCCAAAACCCTCGGGTTCTCGACGGGGCGGAGTGTGGCCTCGAGCTCGGCGCGCAGGTGCTCGTGCTGCTTGGGCAGCCGCAGCGCCTCACCGAGGTGCTCCGCGTCCTCATCGACCGCGAAGCCGGGGCTCAATGTCGCGATCTCGAACAGCACGCCGCTCGGGATCCGGAAGTAGATGGACTTGAAGTAGTCGCGGTCGCGCACGTCGGTCACGAGCCCGCCCGCGTTCTGGATGCGCTCCTGCCACTTGAGGTGATCCTCGTCGATGGAGGCCCACGCGATGTGGTGGACGCTGCCGGCGCCCTGCTGGTCGTTGTAGGTGGGTGCGTCGTAGGCGAAGCGGAACCGGCGATCGGAGCCGCTCAGCAGATACTCGCCGTCGCCCTCGTAGGTGAAGCCGAGCAACTCGGTGAGGATCGAGTCCTCGACGCCGTGGAACACCGCATAGGCGCGAGCGCCGTGCAGGCCCTGGATCGCGTACTCGCTCGGGATCTCCGGATGGGCTGCCGTCAGCGGCGCGTTGCCGAGATCGGAGATCAGCAGTTCGAGCTTGAGCCCGTCGTAGTCCGCGAAGCGCAGGACGCCGGGCTCCCGGGTGGTCTCGCTGCCCGCGAGACGCTGCTCCCAGAAGTCGAGCGCGGCCTCGTCGGCCACGGCGAGCTGCAGCGTGTGGATCGACCCCGCGCCGGCACGGCCCTTGGCCGCCCCGGGGAACTCGAACCACGTGAGGATCGAGCCGGGCGCCCCGGTCTCGTCCCCGAAGTAGAGGTGATAGGCCTGCGGCTGGTCGAAATTGACGGTCTTCTTGACGAGCCGGAGGCCCAGGAGATCGCCGTAGAAGCGCGCATTCTCCTGCGCGTCCCCCGTGATCATCGTGATGTGGTGCAGGCCGGTGAACTTCATGGGTCTCAGTGTAGCGCTAGTTGATTGCACACGCAACTACATTCATCGGGCTCGCCTGCCAACGTCAACTGCGCCGGGTGGGGAGGGGGGAGTGGCGCACCCTCCGGGTCTGCCTGCCGTGAGTCCGCCGCTCGGCGCGGCTCTGTTGGCTCGAATTGCCGTGTTGGGATACCGACAGTTACGGGCGTGGTGCTGACACCCCCGTCCGCGCCGGGCCTTGCGGTGATCGGTTACGGCGAGCAACGAAGTCATGCGCGAGGGGGGTGACGAACAAATGCGTCCTGTGAGGACGGTGGATTCATCCGGTCGATGCAACACGATCGTGTTCGTGTCGTGAGATCGGGGGTTG
>NZ_JAPDOD010000099.1 GCF_027587205.1 Solirubrobacter ginsenosidimutans | reverse complement strand
GGAGGTACCGCGGCCGCCGCGCCCCCGCCGCCCGCGGGCACGCCCGCGTCGGCCGCCCCGGGCAGCGAGCCGTCGCCCGAGGGGGCGTCGACGGCGGTCGGGATCGCCGCGGCCGCGCCGCCGCCTCCGCCGCCGCCGTGGAGAAGGTTCGGGATCGCCGGCAGGTCAACGCGCGACAGCACGTCGGCGATCTGTCCCGGGATCTCCTCGAGGTGCGGCAGCACGTTCTCGGTGAACTGGTAGATCCCGACGCCCTCCATGGCGGCGGCCATCATCACGCCCGCGAGGCTCGACTTGGACTCGCGCATGTCGAGCGTGTGCATCGCCTTGCCGGCGCCGACCGACATCTCCTGGGCGAGGCTGTCCAGGCCCGCTTCGCGACACGCCCCCGCCGGATCGCGGCGGAACTGCGCGCGGAACGCCTGGTCGACGAGCAGGCGCTCGAGCAGCTTGGCGGCGAGGTCTGACTCAGTCGCGGCCATCACTCACGGATCCGCTTCCACACCGGCTTACCGAGCACGAACAGCACGGGCAGGAAGAACGCCACCCACAGCGTCCCCATCACGCCGTAGACGACGGCCTTGTTGTCCGTGATCGCGAGGAAGATCTTCTCGTAGCGCAGCGACATGCCGATCGCGAAGCACGCCGCCAGCACCGACCAGCCGAGCCCGAACAGCGAGTAGCGCGCGAGCACGGGCGAGTCCGTCGAGGCGGCGCCGCCGCTGAGCTTGCGCTCGAGCTGTTCCTTCGCGCGCCGGCGCAATCCCGGCTCGTTGAGCCAGTCCACGAGCATGTGGTAGCCGTCGCGCTCGATGAACGGGTTCAGGTTGAAGAACCCGCCGACGTAGGCGGCGAACGCCAGGTTGAAGAAGATGTCGCGGACGACGCCCTCGGGCAGCAGCAGCGCGCACAGCGCGAAGATCGCACCGATCGAGAAGTCCGACACCGGGCCCGCCGCCGACACCGCGATGCGGCGGCGCCGCGGCTCGAACCACGCCTCCGAGGTGTCGACGAACGCGTACGGGAAGATCGCGATCACCTTCAGGCCCGCGCGGTGGATCCGCCGCCCGAACGACGCCATCGTCAACCCGTGCGCGGTCTCGTGCACCGCCACGACCACGAAGCGCCCGAACAGGAAGACGAGCCCGCCCCAGCCGAACTTCTTCGCGACCACGAACGGCGTGCCGTACCGGCCCACGATCAACGCCACGAACGTCGCCAGGCCCGTGACGATCAGCGCGGCCAGGAACCACAGCATCGGCCGCGTGAAGAACACCCACCCGCCGTGGCGATACAGCGCCTCGAGCTTGCCGCCGAAGCCGGTGAAGACCTTCTCGCGCGGCTTGACCAGCTTGCGCCAGCGGCTCGTCGGGGCCTCGACCAGCGGCTTCCCGCCCGCCACGCCCTCCAGGAACCCGCGCTCGCCCAGATCCGTCAGCAACCGCGCCAGGCGCGCGGGACCGGTCGCGCCGAAGCGCTGCTCGGAGAGCTGCACCAGCTCGACCAGGCCGTGCGTCCCGTCAAGGAGCTGGAAGAGCATGGCGTCGTTGTCGGAGAGCCGCAGGAACGTGCCCGACTCGAGGTCGCGCAGCACCCACCGCTGACGGCCCTCGGACGCGTCCAGGCGCTTGAGCGCGTAGCCCGGCCGCAACGCGGGCCGCATCCCGAACTGCGTCCCCGACGCGGGCGGCGCCGGCATCAGGATCGGCGCCGGCACGGCGTCGGCCGACACGACGATCGTCCGCCCGGCCTCCGCGGCGTCGCGCCGGCGCTCCACGCGCAGCTCGGCGTCGCCGAGCCGGATCTTCGCCCCGTCGCGCAGCGGCAGCGGACCGGTCAGGCGCACGCCGTCCAGCCAGGTCCCGTGGCTGGAACCGGCGTCCTCGATCACCGCGTCGGCGGAGATCCGGGCGTGCATGCGCGACACGGACGGATCACTGATGACCAGCGACGCCCCGGGCGCCCGCCCGATGGTCATCTCGGCCACCACGGGCACCCGCGTCGCATCGGCCAGCACCAGCTCCAGCGGCGCGACCGCGCCGTTCAGCGGCGTGCCACAGCTGCTGCAGTAGCTCGCTCCACGCTCGAGCTGGCGCCGACAGCTGGGGCACAGCACGCCGCTTAGCCTCCGATCGTCAACGGCTGGTACGACGGGTCATCGCCCGACGGGTTCAGCTCCTTCTGGTTTCGGACGTCGTCGGCGGGCACGCGGGTGATCACGGCGATGTCCTCCTTGCACGCCTCGTCGCCCTGCACGACCAGCAACTCCTTCGAGTCGCCGCGCCAGGTGACCTTGCACCCGCGCACGGCGGTCTGTTTCGCGCTCGACAGCGCGAAATCGTTCGGGTCGTCGGCGAGCCACAGCCGGAAGGCCGATGAGCCCTGGTTGGAGATCAGCGCGAGCCGCTTGCCGTCGGGCGAGACCTCGGCGTCGAGCACGCCCTTCTCCGGCGTGTCGGTGTCGGTCAGGAAGTGGCCCTTGCTCCAGTCCGCGGTATCGGTCGAGAACGCGGGCTTGCCGTCCTTGACCTTCCAGCGGACGATGCCGAACTCGCCCCCGCCGCCGCTCTTGACGCCGACGCCGAGGATCGACCGGCCGTCGGTCCCCCAGTGGATGTGCCGGATGACGGAGAAGTCGGGCTCCTTGATGCAGTTGATCTCGGTGCCGTCGGACTTGATGTCCCCGAAGCAGAGATCCGTGTCGGTCACGAAGCCCTGGCCGTCACGCGTGACCTCGTCCATGGCGATCACGTTGCGGTCGGCCGTCGGCGCCCACGCGGTGTCGGCGAACTCGCGGCCGGCCGGCGTCAGCGGGACGGCGGCGGCGTTCTTCTTGGTCAGGTCCTTGAGCATCACGCGCCCGTCCGCTGTGTAGGCGACGTGCTCGCCGTCGGCGGTCCAGGTCGGATCCTCTTCGTCCGCGGGGCTGGTCGCCACCGGGTCGAGCTTGGCGCCGTTGGCCCCGTTGATGCGCAGGATGTTCTTGCCGTTGGTGTAGACGACGTCGGGCTGGCCGACCGAGACGATCAGCGTCACCTTGGACTTGGCGGCGACCTTCGTGCCGCCGGGCGGCTTGGTCTCCACCAGCGTCCCCGCGGGCGCGTCGTTGAACTCCTTGGCGACCACCGGGACGATGCCCAGGTCCGCGACCTTCTTGGCGAACGCGTCGGTCTTGGCGCCGTTGATCGCCGGGATGATGATGTCCGCGGCCGCACCGCCACCGCCCGCACCGCCGGCGCCACCAGCTCCGGCCGCGCCGCCCTTGCCGTTCTTGTCCTTGTCCTTGGCCTTCTGCTTGGCCTTGTTGGCCGCGTCGGCCGGGTCGGCGTAGAAGATGTTGACCGCGGTGCCGGCCTTGACGACCTCACCCGCGGCGGGGATCTGGCTGACGATCAGGCCCTTCGGATCCACCGGCTGCGGCGAGGCCTGACCGAGCGTCAGCTCCTTCTCGCGCAGGAGCTTGTCGGCGTCCGAAGCGGTCTTCTTGGTGATGTCGGGCACGTTGTGCTTGTCGACGCCCACGGCCACGAGCACCGCCACGGGCGTGCCCTTGTCGACCTTCGTGCCCTCCTTCGGCGTCTGCTGCAGGATCGAGCCCGGAGGCGCCTTGGCGTCGGGCTGCTCCTTCTTGTTCGGGTCGAGCTTGAGGTTGGCGTTGGTGAGCGTCTTCTCGGCGTCGAACGTCGACTTCGCGCCCACGACGTTCGGGACGAGCACCGTCTGCGGCTGGCTGCGCAAGAGCAGGAAGAGCAGCAGCAGCAAGAGCGCCAGCAGCGGGATCAGCCACCACGGCAGCCACGGCCTCTGCTTGAAGACGCCCTGCGTGGGCATCAGCGGCGCGGTCGGCGTGCTCGAGCCGCCGCGGCCCGGCAGCTTGAGCTGGCCGGGCTTCGCGAGCTGCGACGCGTTCATCTGCTTCATCTGCGGGCCCTGGAACTGCGGCTGCTGCAGCTTCGGCATGCGGATCTGCAGACCACCCGGGCCCATGCTCACGTCCGGCGGGTAGAGCTGCGGCTTGAACACCCGCGGGGGATACATCCCCGGGACCTGCGGCGCGCGGCGCTTGTACCACTTCTTCTTGACCGGCGGCCCGGCCTGCAAGAGGACGTCGGCGCCGACGACCTGGTCGGCGGCGCGCTCGGCCGCCTCGTCGCCCGTGATCGTCTTGACCTCGAGGCGCCAATCGCGACCACGGCCGATCCAGATCTGCTTGGGCGGGCGGACCTGCATCTGCGAGACGATCGCGGCACCGGGCGGGATCTCCGACGGCGGGCGGTTGAAGCCGAACTTCAGCTCGGCGTCCTCGTCCTCGCCCTCGAGCGCGATCAGCACCGGCGCGTTGGCCTTGTTGGCGATCGTCACGTCGAAGGTCACCTTGCGGCGGCCCTTCTTGCGCTGCGGGCGCAGCGTCGTCGCGGTCTCGATGTAGGGCTGGATGTGCAGCGCCAGCGGCGCCGACGCCGCGACCGTGCGCATCGCCTTGGAGTCGGCGACGATCGTCAGGTCCCACACCCGCGCCTCGGCCTCGGGGCCGCGCGGCGGGTGCAGGTGGATCTCGACCTCCTGCTCGTACGTGCCGCCGGCGCCGAACGGGACGAGGTAGACCGTCCCGGGGTAGACCGACCACCAGTCCTGCGGCATCCCCTCGACGCGGATGTCGTAGTTGTCGACGATCCCGCTCTGGTTGCGGATCAGCGCCAGGACGCGCTCGCGCTGGCCAGGCTCGACGGCCTGGTGCAGCGTCTCGCCCTTGGCCGGGTCGCCCTCGGGCAGGCGTAGGACGATCGTGGCGGGCTCGTTGGGCTCCGCTGCCTGCTGCTGCTGGGCGGGCGGCCCGGGCACGGCGCCGCGGATCAGCGTCTTCGCCGCCGGCGGCTGCTGCGCCGGGGACGAGGAGGGCGTCGGCGGGACGATCGCCGGCAGGGAGGTGGCGGTGGGCGGCGGCGGAGCCGGAGGTGCGGGCGGGGGAGCAGGTACCGCGGCGTGCTGTCCGTTGCCGTTGCCTGGAGCGGGCGTGGGCGGCGAGGCCGGGGTGACGCGCGCGTCCGGCGGCGTCGTGGGCGCAGGCTCGGGGGGCTTGGGCGGCGCCGCTTGCGCTGCGGCCTCGGCTGCCATCTCCGGCGTGATCGCCTGCACGAAGCCGGTCGGCTCCCAGCGCAGGTACTCACCGCAACTGCAGAAGTCCTGGTCGGCGGGGTTCTCCTTGCCGCAGCTCTGACACGTCCTCATGTCTCAACCTTCTTCTTCGCTGCCTTCACGCGCAGGCGATACGTGCTGTGCACCGGCTTGTATTGCTCGATGCACCGCGCGATCGCGGCCTGCACGGTCTCGTCGACCGGGATGTCGCAGTAGACGATGAAGCTCGACGACGGCTTCTCCTTCGGGCCCGGCCGCCCATGCCAGATCACGCCGCCGTTGTCCTCGATGCGCATCGGCACCTCGGGGAAGTGGAGCCTCAACGCCAACTCCATGCCCTTGACCGTTCCGCGCTTGCGCGAGAGCTCCGCGGACCGCATGACCATCTCGCGCTGGTGCTTGATGTTCTGCGTCTCGTCGAGGTCCACACCCAACCATGCCGCGAGCAGCTCGAGGATGTCGGGCGGGGCGAAGTTGGGATCGAAGTGGTAGTTGAGGCCGTCGAGGACCGCGACGATCGGGTCCAGGAGCTCCTCGAGCGCGCCCACGAAGCGCATGCCGAAATCGCCATCTTGGTAAAGAGCGGGCAACCCGTTGCGCAGATACGCGCGGGTCGACGCGACCGGAGGCGTCTCGATCGGCCCGGAGGCCATCTGGATCATCAGCGTGCCGAAGCCCGGCCCCCGGAAGGAGCCGGTGCCGTTGGTGGCGTGGCCGTTGGCCGACGCGTCCCCCGCGGCGTGGCCGTTCCCGCTCGGATCCTCAGGCTTGTACTGCTCTGCCAAAGCTCGTTCAGTCCTCGCGGTGCGTGGCCTTGACGATGTGCAGGCCGCTCGCCATCAGCTCGTCGGGCTCGAGGACGATGTGGGTGCCGGCCGGCTTCGCCGACTGCTCGCCGGTCTCGAGGTTGGTCTCGTACAGGCGCAGGATGCGCACGAACTCGACGCCGTCGACCGCATGCACCACGCCGTAGAGCTCACCCTGATTGAGGGCACGACCGAACGGCCAGCCCGCGCCCGGGCCGGTCGGGTTGCCGCCCACCAGCGGATTCAGGTACGTGTAGAGCGCGTGCGCGACGTCCTCCTCGACGCGCGCGGTGTCGGCCAGCGGGCGCGCCTGGAGGTTGACGACCACGCTCAGCCCGCGGTAGCGGCACGGCTTGAGCTCGACCGTCGTCCCGATCAGCCGGCGGTCGTCGAGGTACTCGGCGACCTCGGTCAGCAGGGCTTCCTCCGGCATCAGCTCGGCGAAGTCCAGCCGGCGGTCGGCCGGGTAGATGCGCGGGACGAGATGCAGCGGCACCGCGGCGCCGTCGCGGGGCGGGATGCAGACCGCGCGGGCGACGCGCGGGCTGGCCTCGCCGGCCATGAACTCGAAGTCCTCGGCCGTGACCGCGCGATAGCGCGAGCGGATCTCCATCGACGCGCGCTGGCGGGCGTGGGTGATGATCTCGGCGTCGACGCCGCCGACCGCGGCGTCCGGATTGGTCACCGTGTCGATGCCCGCGATCGTGCTCTTGAGCACGCTCAGCGTGTTGGCCGTCACGTTGCCCTCGCGGCCGCCGCCGTGGCGGTAGCTCGTGAAGCGCAGTACCGCGCCCTTGGGCGGGACCGCGCCGTACTGCGTCCAGCCGCCGTGGGTCTCGCGGATCGCCGGGCCGAGCTCGACCTCGCCGCTGACCAGGTCGAGCACGAAGTGGCGATCGAACTGCGTTGAGCCGACGAAGTCCGGGCGTCCCTCCCAGCGCGACCAGTCGCCGGACTCGGGGTCCTGGACCTCGAGCAGCTCGCCGGCGCCCAACTTGAGCACCGGCTGGTTGCGCAGCGGGAAGTTCTGGCCGGGCGTGCCGTCGCTGACGCCCAGGACCTCGCGGTCCACGCGGGCGGCGTGCGTCGAGGGCAGCCGCGCGCCCATCGGGGCGGCGCTGATCGAGTAGATCTCGGGCGCGTGGGAGTACGTCGCGCCGGCACGGCCGCTGACGCTGGTCTCCGCGATCCGGCAGCGCAGCCAGTGCAGCCGGTGCCCGCCGAGCGGGGCGACGACCGACCGCGGGGGCAGCTCGAGCTCGACGGTGCCGGAGCCGTAGTTGAAGCCACCGGTGAGGTCCTCGAGCACCGCGGCGGGCGCCCACTGGCCGTCGGCCTGGGAGACCTCCCAGCGCAGCGGCGGGTCCTCGGGGTTGACGCCGGCGCCACGGGCCATCGAGGCGTCGACCTCGATCTGCACGATCAGGCGGTCCAGCGGCTCCTCGAAGCCGAGATAGAGCGCGTCGCCCACCTGCGGCGGGCTGCCGAACGCGAGCTGGTCGGAGCCGGTGGGGCGGGCCTCGCCCTCGGCGATCCCGACGTCCTTGACCTGGCCGTGGCGCTGCAGCACGTAGGCCGCGGGGCTCATCGCGGGGATCGTGAAGTCCTCGTCGACCTGGAAGATCACCGACTCGTCGTGCGCGGTGCGCGGCGTGCCGACCTCGGTGATGCCGCCGCCGATCAGGATCGGCTCGATCGGCTTGTCGGCGAGCTTGAAGCGCAGGCTCGTGGTCGCCGCGCTGGGACCGTCGAGGCGGATGCCGAGCAGGTCCAGCAGCGTCACGTGCAGCTTGTCCGGCACGCGGTTGAGCCGGTAGATCGTCATCTCCGTCATCCACGCGAACAGCTCGATCAGCGTGATGCCGGGGTCTGAGACGTTGTGCTCGGTCCACTCCGGGCAGGCGCGCGAGATCCGCGTGCGGGCCTCCGAGACGAGCTCTTGGAACCGGCGATCGTCGAGCTGGATCTCTGGGAGCCTCACTCCATTTCCTCCGCCGGGATCACGTAGAACGGGTAGACGAGGTTGCGCTCGGTGTTGGTCGCGCGCACCTTGAAGCCGATGTCGATGGTCAGCAGCCCGCTGCCGGACTGCGTCAGGTCGAAGTCCACGCTCTGGACCTCGATGCGCGGTTCCCAGCGCTCCAGCGCCGTGCGGATCGCGTCCTCCATGCGGCCGACGGTGTTGGCGTCGATGGAGTCGAACACGAAATCGTGGACGCCGCACCCGAACTCCGGGCGCATGGGGCGTTCACCGGGAGCGGTACCGAGGATGAGCTGGATCGCCTGGTCGATGTCCTGCTCGTCGCGCGCCAGGGCGATTCCGCCGCGGCGGTCGACCTGGAGGGGGAACGCGAGGCCGGATCCGATGATCTCCGTCACGAGCCGACTCTAACCAATGTTGATGATGGCGCCCTTGATGTTCACCGGGCCGGAGCCCTGGATGTCCACCGTAGCGCCCTTGAGGGTCAGGGATGCAGAGGCTTCGACGGTCACCGAGACGCCTTTGACGGTCATGCTCGATCCGGCCTCGACCACGTACTGCTGGGCCTTGAGGTTGCCATTGCCGGTCGCCTCGTTCTTGTAGTTGCCGGAGATCTTGTGCGTCTCGTCCTTCTGGATCGTGACCACCATGTTCTGGTCGGACTTGATCTCGAAGTCCTTCTTGGAGTGCTGGTGGATCTTCTCGTTCGAGAGCAGCGCGAACGAGCCGTCGCGGTTCTGCATCAGGTCCGCGCCAGGCTTGTCGCGGCCGTTGAAGAGCGAGCCGACGACGATCGGCCGGCGCGTGTCCCCGTGCTCGAAGCCGACGATGACCTCCTCGTCGACCTGCGGGAGCATCAGCAGGCCGCGCGCGTTGCCCGCGCTGGGCGTCGCGATCCGCGCCCACGCCGATTCCTCGGTGTCGCTGAGGCTCGGATACTTGACCCGCACCCGCCCCATCTGGTCCGGGTCGTTGTTGTTGGTCACCATGCCGACCACCAGCGAGGCCGACCAGTCGCGCTCCTGCGGCGGGCGCATCAGCTCCAGCAGCGTGCGACTCGAGCGGCCGGAGATCTGGAAGGAGGTCTGATAGCCGGTCGCGCCGCGGTAGGTGTGCGTGGAGCTCGTGACGGTGTAGGTGCCGGAGAACTGCTGGCCCACCCCGGCGACCTTGACCTTGCAGCCGGCCGTGATCTTGGGGTTGCCGAACGCGACGCCGTCGGCCTCATAGAAAGCGTCGCTCATGCGGTCCAGCGTGGACTTGGCCAGCGCGTTGGCCTCGCCGTTGTTGGCGGCGACGCGGTCGGCGATCGCGGTCGTGCCGCCGCCGAGGTCGTTGGAGACCTTCGACCGCTCGACACCCGCCTTGGACGTCGTCGTGCCGCTGGCCGAGGTGCCCGTGATGACCTTCTTGCCCTTCGGGTCCCAGGCGCGGATGTTGACCGTCTTCGGCTGCTGGACGCCGCTCATGCGCGGCCGGAAGGAGATCATCGTGTCCTGGTAGGTCAGCGTGACCGGCGCTCCTCCGTCGCCCTTGTTGGCCGGCCGGAACTGCAGCTTCGTGTCGTCGACGACGACCTCGTAGTCGTGCATCAACGCGAGGCGCCAGGCGAAGTCCCAGTCGGTCTCGTTGCTCTGCTGGAAGAACTCGTGGACGACGCTCGTCGCCGTGACCTGCGCCGAAAGCCCCGAGTCGCCCGCGATCTTGCGGATCATGTCCGAGGCCGACATCTGCTGGAACGTGCGCGTCTTGCGCTGGCGGTTGAGCTTGTGCGCCTTGTCGTAGGCGCGGATCGAGATGACGACGCCCTGGGCGCCGAACTCGGGCTCGACGGCCGCGATCTGGCCCTTGAAGATCGACGTCGTGGCCCGCTCGCCGGTGGCCGACGCCTTGATCTCGAGGTCCTTGCCGAGTTGCAGCGGGTGGCTGTCGATCGCGTCGCCCGTCGGATCCTTGAGGCGCACCAGCGCCATGTCGGGCAAGGTGAGGCTGTCGACGACCTTCATCTCGATCATCGAGTTGCGCCAGCGGGGTTCCAGGGCCGCGCCGGCGACCTTGATCTCGAGTCCCGCGACGTGCTGTTCGGCCTGTGCTGCCGGTGCCATCAGTTCTCCAGCGCCGGAAGCGCGAGTGAGCTGCCGCGGCGCAGGTGCAGCGGGTTGTCGACGCCGTTGGCCTCCGCGATCAGCCGCCAGCGCGTGGCGTCACCGTAGGCGCGGTAGGAGATCGAGGGCAGCGTGTCGCCGTCCTTGACGCGGTGGGTGCCGAAGCCGGCCTGCGCGCGCGTGGTCGGGTTCTGGCCCTTGACGGTCTCGGCCGCCTGCTTGAGCGTGAGCTTGACGTCGGCGCGGATCGGCTCGCCGTCCGGGCGGAAGAGCTTGTACGCGCACGTGAGGCTCGTCATCGCGCCCTTGAAGATCAGCGTGCCCCACTGGAACGTCACGAACGGCGGGACCGCGGTGGGCGTGCCGCCGGACTGGCCGCTCGGCACCTCCATCGCGTCCAGCAGCGCGGCCGTGGACTCGCGCACGGTCATCTTGTACGGCGGGAAGCTCTGGTCGAACAGCAGGCTGAGCTCCATCTGCCGCGGCTGGCCGCCGCCGAACTCCGGCTCCGTGAAGGACGTGCCCGTGACCGGCTTGTACTTCCACTCGTTGCTCTTGGTCAGCGAGTACTCGGTCGGGTTGAAGTAGCAGTCGAGCGTCGTGCCGCCGTCGATGATCAGCTTGGCCTTGACGAAGTTCGCCGCTGCCGCCGGAGCGCTCATGACCCCACCGCCTGGACCGTCATGCCCGTGTGCGCGACCTCGAGTTGCTCGGTGACGATCTCCGTCGACGCGGCCGTGAGGTCGATGCTCGTCCACTTGACCGGGTACGCGTTCGCGAAGTTCCAGACGCGCACGGGTTGAAGCGAAGTGTTCATAAGGGAGATCTGGAGGGTCACCGGTTGGACTTGTACGACGGTCTTCTGGTACCAGTCGAGCAGCGCCTTCTCACTCGTGACAACGCCGCGCTTGAGGGTGATATTCCCTTGCTTGACCCGGGTCGGGAGCCGGTGCACGAACGTGTTCTGGCCCCCTTCGGGGTACTCGAGCACGTCGACCTGAGACGAGAACCCGGTCACCGCCGCGAAGAAGCCGAGCTGGACATTCAGACCGAGCAGTTTCACGTCGAAGTTGAAGGCTTGGGTGACCTTGTCGTTTTGTGCGGAGGAGGGTGAGGGCATTCAGCGACTCGCTAAGGGTTGTCGATGAGTAGGTGGCCGAGTTGCTCGCGCTCGATCAGGAGATCGCGCTTGAACCGGTCCAGGAAGTACTCGTAGAGGGCTTCGGGGTCCATCTGGGCGCTCTTGCTGTCGTCGGCGGGGTGTTCCGCGGGCGTGTGCTGCTCGACCGAGGCCGCGGACGGCGCCGGATCGGACAGCTCACGCGAGATCGTGTAGGGCTGATGGGTCGTGGAGATCTCGGCGGGCGGCGGGAAGTGCACCGTGCTCAGCCCGCCCTCGCCCTGCTCGATCGCACCGCCGGTGGCGCCCGCGACGCGCTCCGCGGCGCGTGAGATCGTCGGCTGCGCGGGGGTGATGGCCGGCGTGGGCGTGGGCGTGGGCTCGGTCCGGACGAGTTGCAGGTGCGGGCGGGCGGTCTCCGCGGCGACGCGGCTGACGACCGGTCGTGCCGCGGGTGCGAGCGCGGTCGCGCCGTCGGAGGCGGGTGTGGTGGCGGTGGTGGTGCGGGCGAGGCGCGGTGCGGGCGTGCGGCTGACCGTCGCGCGGGCGGCGGTGGGGGCGATCGCTCCCTCGCCCGGCGCCCCGAGGTCGGGCAGCGCTTCGAGGTCGTCGCCCGCCGGGAAGTCCGCGCCGAGATCGTCGTCGTCCTCGGGCGCCGCGGAGCGGGAGACCACGGGGCGCGTGGGGGCCGCGGCCCGCGCGACGACCGGCCGGGCCGGCTGGCCGATCGGGGCGGCGGGGCGACCAGGGGCGGCGGGCGTG
>NZ_JAPDOD010000098.1 GCF_027587205.1 Solirubrobacter ginsenosidimutans | reverse complement strand
CCAGGCGCCGCCGCCCCGGCGCCGGCTCCGGCCGCGCGCCCGGCGCTGCGCACGGCCGTCACGCCGCCGACCCCTCCCCGCACCGCCCGCCCCGGCGCCGCCGCGTTCACCGCGAACCTCAAGGCCGACGACTTCACGGCCCTGTGCGAGCTCGTGCGCCAGCTCTGCGGCGTCGACCTCGCCCAGTACAAGCGCAACCAGATGGAACGCCGTGTCCGCACGTGGACCGAGCGCCGCGGCACCCCGGACCTGACCGAGTACGGCAAGCTCCTGCGCACGGACTCGGCCGAGCTGGACGCCTTCCTGGACCGCGTGACGATCAACGTCTCGCACCTGTGGCGCCACGAGGACCAGTTCGAGGTCCTGCGCACGAAGATCCTTCCGGAGCTCACCCAGGAGCGCAAGCGCCTGAGGATCTGGAGCGCCGGCTCGTCCTACGGCGCCGAGGCCTACACGATCGCGGCCGTCTGCCGTGAGACCGTTCCGAGCATCCCGGTGGAGATCAACGGCACCGACCTGGACAAGCGCATGGTCGCCCGGGCCCGCGAAGGCGTCTTCACCGCCGAGGACGCTCGCACGTCGCCGAAGGCGATGATGCAGCGCCACTTCGAGCCGCAGGCCGACGGCGGCTGGGTCGCCAAGCCGGAACTCAAGCGAATGGTGCGCTTCGAAACTGGGGATCTACTGCGTATGCCGGTTCCGACCGAGCGCTACGACGTGGTGTTCTGCCGGAACACCGTCATCTATTTCACGGAGGAAGTACGGGACGCGCTGCATGCGCGGCTGGTCCAGTCGCTCGCCCCGGGCGGATATTTGGTCGTGGGAACATCTGAGCGTGTCGCCGATCCCCGCGGGATGGGGCTAACCTCGCCCTTCCACTTCATCTACCGGAAGGGCTGATGGACGAGTACCTCCCCATGTTCCTGGCCGAAGGGCGCGAGCACCTTCAGGAGCTCAACCTCGCCGTGGTCAGGATCGAGGAGACGCCGGACGACCCTGAAACGGTCGACGAGATCTTCCGCATCGCGCACTCCATGAAGGGGATGAGCGCGACGATGGGCTTCTCCGGTATGGCGGCGCTCACGCACGAGATGGAAGACGTCTTCGAGCTCTTGCGCCAGCGCAAGGGCGGGCTCGAGCGTGCCGCCATCGACGTCCTCTTCGACAGCCTGGACGCGCTTTCGGCCGCCGTCGAAGCGATCGACGAGACCGGCCAGGAGGCGATCCAGCCGCAGGCGCTGATCGAGCGCCTGCAGTCGCTCGTGCGCGAGCGCACGCCCGTGCAGGAGGCGCAGCGCGCGGGCGCGGCCCCGATCCCGGACGATCTCGCCGAGCGCGCCGACGGCCGCCGTGTCGTTCAGGTCACCGCGCTCCTGGACGAGAACGTGTCGATGCCGGCCGTCCGCGCGTACATGGTCCTCGCCGCGATCGCCGAGCTCGGCGAGACGCTGGCCTGCAACCCTTCGCCCACCGAGGTCGACACGTTCGACGGCCGCCAGGTCGACGCGTGGGTCGTCTCAGAGCACACCGACGCCGAGCTGGGCGAGGCCGCCGCCGGCATTCCCGAGGTCGTCGAGGCGATGGCCTTCGAGGCGATCTCCGACGCGGCGCTGGACGAGGGCGAGCCGGACGAGCTCCCCGTCGCCGCCGCGCCTGACGTCGCCGACGTGGCCGTCGCCGCCCCCGAAGCCGCGCCGGAGGCAGCCGTCCCCACCGCGGCCAACGGCGCCGCCCCGGCCGCCCCCACCGCCGGCAAGAACCACGCCAAGGGCGGCGGCTCCTCGACCGTGCGCGTCGACGCCGAGCGGCTCGATCAGCTGATGCACTTCATGGGCGAGCTCGTCCTGCACCGCACGCAGGTCGAGGCGCTCGCCGCGAGCGCCGACGTCCCCGGTCTCTCGCAGGCCATGCAGAACCTGACGCGCTCGTCGCACGCGCTGCAGTCGATGGTCATGCAGGTCCGGATGATCCCGGTCGAGGCGGTCTTCCTGCGCTTCCCGCGGCTCGTCCGCGACCTCTCGACCAAGCTCGGCAAGCAGGTCGAGCTGGATCTCGTCGGCAAGGACACCGAGCTCGACCGCACCGTCGTCGACGCGCTCGGCGACCCGCTCGTGCACCTCGTCCGCAACTCGCTCGATCACGGCCTCGAAGGCCCGGAGGAGCGCGTCGCGGCCGGGAAGTCCGCCACGGGCACGCTGACGATCTCCGCCGAGCACGCCGGCGGCAACGTCGTCATCACCGTCGCCGACAACGGCCGCGGCGTCGACCCCGCCCACGTGGCCCGCAAGGCCGCCGAGCGCGGGCTGATCGCGCCCGAGGCGGTCGATTCGATCGATTCCCAGCGCGCGATCGAGCTGCTCTTCTCCGCCGGCTTCTCGACCTCCGACGTCACGAGCGACATCTCCGGCCGCGGCGTCGGGATGGACGCCGTGCGCGCCGCGATCCGCGGGCTCGGCGGCGAGGTCATCATGACCTCCGAGCTGGGCCAGGGCACGAGCGCCCAGATCCGCCTGCCGCTGACCCTCGCGATCATGGCCGCGCTGATCGTCGAGGCCGACGGCCGCCCGTTCGCGGTCCCGCTGGACCGGATCGAGCGCACCGTCCGCATGTCCGACCAGGCCGTCCGCTCGGTCACCGGCCGCCGCATGCTCGTGCTCTCCGACGGCGTGCTGCCGATCGTCGACGCCTCCGAACGCTACGGCGGGTTCACGAACCCCGACGCCGAGTTCGCGGTCGTCGTGCGCGGCGGCTCGGATCGCTTCGCCCTCACCGTGTCTCGGCTCGTGGGCCAGCACGAGCTCGTCACCCGTCCCCTGCCCCCCGAAGTCGGCGACGGCTCCGCCCTGTCGGGCGCGGCCGTCCTCTCGGACGGGCAAATCGCCCTCATCATCGACTGCGACGCGGTCGTCGACGTCCCCGTTTCCGCCTGAGCCTGAAAGGACCGCTTCCGTTGACCCAGTACACGGATCTGCAGCTCGACGCCCTGCGCGAGTTGGCCAATATCGGCTCGGGCACGGCCTCGACGGCCCTGTCGAGCATGCTCGGCCGCAGCGTCGACATCACCGTGCCGAACGCCTTCGTGCTGCCGATGGCCGATGCGGTCACCGCGATCGGTGACGCCGAGGCCGAGGTCACCGGCGTCGTGCTCGGCGTGGTCGGCGACATGGGCGCGTCCGTCCTGCTGCTCTTCACGCCCAACGACGCGAAGCAGATGTGCAGCCTGCTGGGCGTCGAAGCCGGCACCGAGATCGGCGAGTCCGCGCTGATGGAGATCGGCAACATCGTCGGCACCTCCTACATCAACGCGCTCGCGTCGATGACGGGCATGGAGATCGAGCCGACGCCGCCGGCGACGGCCACCGACATGCTGGGCGCGATCGTGCAGACCGTGCTCGCCGAGCGGGCAGGCTCCGGAGACGTCGCGCTGCTGCTCGACTCCGAGCTCGTCATCGAGGACTCCGACGCGTCGGTCTCGTTCCTCCTTGTGCCGGACGCGGGCGGCGTGGATCAGCTGCTCGCGCGTTTGGGTCTGTAGCTGTGACGGAGACGATGGTCAGGATGGGTGAGCTCGCCGCCTCGGCCATCGACGGCGATGTCCTCGTGTCCCTCGGCCTGGGCTCGTGCATCGGGCTGGCACTGATCGATCGCCGGCTCGGCGTCGCCGGGCTCGCCCACGTCGTGCTGCCCGCAAGCGGCGGGCACGCGGTTCCCGGGTCCTTCAAGTTCGCCGATGTCGCGGTTCCCGAGCTGATCGAGCAGGTCGTCGCGGCCGGTGGCCGGCGTCCATTGCTTGACGCGGTGCTGGTCGGAGGCGCGAGTATGTTCTCCGTGTCTTCAGCATCCTTGGAAGTCGGCCAGCGCAATGAGGCCGCCGTACGCGACCAGCTCTCGGCTGCGCGCATCCCGATCATCGCGACCGAGACCGGCGGCGAGCGCGGCCGGACGATCCGCGTCCACGTGGGCTCGCGGCGCGTGACCGTGCGCGAGGCCGGCGGCGTCGACAAGGTCCTCGTGGCCGGCGGCATGGAGGTCGTGGCATGAGCGACCCTGGCAACCCGCAGACGAGGGCCCACACCCGTGGCCCAGGGGCCCACGGACCGGAGGCTGTCCTGTGAGCGGTCCCGTCCTCAGCCCGGACGCGATCGCCGCTCTGGTCGATGCGGCGCGCGAAGGCCGTCTCCCGGAGGAGAAGGCCGCGCCGCAGCGGCGCCGCCGCATGCGTGCGGTCGACTTCACGCGCCCGACCAAGTTCACGTCCGAGCAGGAACGGCGGCTGCATCGCACGCTGGACGCCTTCTGCCGCAGCGCGTCGACCCGCCTGAGCGCCGAGCTGCGCGTGCCGCTGGAGATGGAGGTGCTCACGAGCACCCAGCTCACGTGGGCCAACGCGCACACGGCCGTTCCGTCGAACTCCACGGCGGCGATCTTCAACGTCGAGCCGATCGGCACGCGGATGCTGCTCTCCACCGAGAGCTCGCTGCTGCTCGGCGCGATCGAGCTCCTGCTGGGCGGATCGATCGACGGCGGCGTCAAGGAACGCCGCATGACCGACATCGATCAGGCGCTCGGCCGGCACTTCCTCGAGCGCCTGCTGGCGCAGCTGACGCTGATCTGGACCGACGTCGCCGGCCTCGATCTCTCCCTGGAGACGGTCGACCAGCACATGGAGACGGCGCAGATGGTGTCCGTGTCCGAACCGACGCTCTCCTTCATGATGGAGGCGCGCCTCGGCGGCGTCTCGGCGACCCTGGCGCTGCTGATCCCGTGGTCGGCGATCGCGCCGGTCGCGGACCAGTTCGCCGCCCGCGACGACGCCCGCGCGGGTGCGCGTTCGGACGAGGACGTCACGTCCGTCCGGCGTGCCGTCGGCGACGTCGAGATGAACGTGCGCGCCGAGGTCGCCGCCGTCTCGATGTCGATCGAGTCGGTGCTCGCGCTCAAGGAAGGCGACCTGCTGCGCCTGAACTCGCCCGCGTCGAGCGGCATCACGCTCTTTGCCGACAAGGTCCCGATCCACCTCGGGCGGCCCGGGCGTTCCGGTAGCCGTCGCGCCGTGCAGGTCACGGGCCACGTGGGCGGCGGTTCGAAGTGAGCGCGACCGACGCCCTCAACCGGCTCGGCCAGTCGACCGCCGAGGCCTGCCTCGGCGTGCTCGAGATGTTCGCGCCGGACAAGGTCTCGATCGGCGAGGTCACCACGCTCGACGACTCGGGCAAGGCCTTCCTCGGCGTGCCCGTCCCCTCGGTGGCGATGTCGGTCTCCTACGTGGACGGCGTCACCGGCGGCAACGTCTTCCTGATCACGCTGGACGGCGCGAAGATGCTCGCCGCCTCGATGATGGGCATGGAAGCGCCGGAGGATCCCGACGCGCCCGAGCTCTCAGAGCTCGAGCTCTCCGCGGTCTCCGAGGCCATGAACCAGATGATGGCCCAGGCCGCGGCCGCCACCTCGCTCGTGCTCGGCACCGAGGTCGAGATCGGGACGCCGGAGACCAAGACCTTCACGGGCGCCGACGCGATCAGCGGGTCCTACACGCACACGCCGCACGCCGTGCGCGTCGCGATGTCGATCTGCGGTGAGCCCGCGCGGCTCGTCCAGCTCGTCCCCAACGCCTTCGTCGTGCGCATGTCAAGTGCGCTCGACGAGATCGGCTCCGACGTCGGAGCCGTACCTGAACCCGGCTCCGTCCGGCCCGCGGGCTCCACTGCCGCGAAGCCGTCCCTGGCCGGCATCCCTGTTCGCGTATGGGCCGAGTTGGGCCGAGCGCGCATGCCTTCCGCGCAGATCGTCGGGTTGCCGACGGGTGCGGTGGTGGAGTTGGACAAGCAGGCCGATGACGCGATCGATCTTTTCGTCAACGGCACGCATTTCGCCACGGGCCGCCTGGTCGTCGTGGATGGAACCGACTGGGCAGTGCGCATCGAGCACGTGCTCGATGTGAGTGAGATCAACACTGAATCCGGAATGGAGGTGGCCCGGTGGCCCGAATCCTGGTAGTCGACGATGCCGCGTTCATGCGGAAGATGGTCAGCGACGCGCTGACCAAGGGTGGTCATGAGGTCGTGGGCGAAGCCGGCAACGGCACGGAGGCGGTTATCCGCTTCCAGGAGCTCAAGCCCGAGCTCACGACCCTGGATATCACGATGCCCGAGAAGGACGGCCTCGCCGCCCTCAAGGAGATCATCGAGCTCGACCCGAGTGCCCGCGTGATCATGTGCTCCGCGCTGGGTCAGGAGTCCAAGGTCCTCGAGTCGATCAAACTGGGCGCCCGCGACTTCGTCGTCAAGCCGTTCCAGGCCGAGCGGGTCCTCGAGGCCGTCGGCAAGGCGCTCGCCTGAGCAGCGCGTACTTCTAAGGCTTAGAACGACAACGGGCGGCCCGCGGGCCGCCCGTTGTGGTTAAACGCCACCTAAGCCCCACCTAAACGGGGTCTGACCCCATTTATCTAAAGGGGGTCAGACCCTCTTTAGGTTCGGCTAGAGGTCGTGGAGGAAGCAGAGGCCCTGTGGGGCCTTCTGGCCGGCCTTGAGCGGCTTGGCCGGGTGCGGCTGACCCTCGGCCAATGCGGCGCCGACCGAGAGGCCGAGGGCGCAGAGGGCGGCGGCGAGCGTCGCGGAGATGATGCGGAGAGCCTTCATACGTCGAGAAAGTGGTGCTCCGACCGGCGTGTCACGGACGGTCAACCCACCTCAGCGGACCGCGTTGCCGCGCGGTGCGAGGGAGTGGAGCTCACTCTGTTGATCGTCCGCAAGGGCGCGGCGCTTGATCGAACGGGTGTCCAGCTCGGACTCGAAGTCGGCCTGGTCGGCGTGGCTGAAGGCGACGCCGCCTTCGACGATCATCTCCTCGAACGCCGCGGTGACCGCCGGGTCAAGCTGCGTGCCGGAGACGCGGCGCAGCTCGGCCAGGGCGGCCTCGGAGCTGACCGGGCGCCGGTAGGAGTCGCGCGAGGTCATGACGTCGTAGGTGTCGGCGGCGGCGATGATGCGGGCGCCGAGGGGGATCTCCTCCCCCGCGATGCCGGCCGGGTAGCCGCCGCCGGCGAATTTCTCGTGGTGGTACAGGACGATCTCGGCGACGGGGCCGTAGCCCTCGATGCGTTCCACGAGCTTGGCGCCCTGCTCGGGGTGCTGCTTGATCAGCTCCCACTCGTCGTCGGTGAGCTTGCGGTTGGCGAACAGGACCTCGTCGGGAAGGATGAACTTGCCGATGTCGTGCAGCAGCGCGGCGGTGTGGATCAGGTCCTGCTCGCGTTCGTCGCATCCGAGCCGGGACGCGACCTCGCGGGAGTAGCGGGCGACGGCGGCGGAGTGGCGGGCGGTCATCGCGTCACGCATCGACAGCGTCTGCAGGACCGTGGAGAGGACGCCGACCTGCAGCGCGCTCAGCTCGTCACTACGGCGGGTCAGCTCCTCCCCGCGGTCGAACGCCTTCACGCCCGTGCGCACGAGGTGGTGGAAGACGCCGAGGACCACGACCAGCAGCGCGATCGCGCCGGGGCCGAGGCGGTCATAGCCGAACACCACGCCGGCGGTCAGGAGCGCCGTCGCCAGCTCGAAGGGCAACATGGTCCGGTAGACCGTCGAATACGCCTCACGCACGCACAGGACGCCTGTGAGGCGCAGGTACGCGGCGACCGAGGCGAAGTTGAGCATGTTCGTGAGCAGGTACGCGAGCACGACGCTCGAGGCGAACGCGATCGGGTCCTCCCTGCCCACGAGCGTCAGCATCCAGCCGCCGAAGAGCGGGAAGAACGCGAAGGTCGCGGCGTTCCAGAGCATCTCGCGCGGCGGCCGCCGGGTCCGGATGTCGTCGAACACGACCGAGACGAGCCCGATCGCGGCCGCGGGGACGGGCCCGACCAGCGCCATCGCCAGGACGAGCGCCGCGAAGGAGCCCGAGATCCGGACACCGCGGAACTGGACGGTGAAGGCCTCGCTGGCGACCGCGATCGCGAGCAGGAGCATCGCCGACGGCGTCTGGGGGACGAGCGTCCCCGCGCAGACGACGGCGACGGCGGCTACGACGAGGTTGACGTGATTGCGTGGCAACGCACGGTTGCCTCGGCGTCCGAGCGTGGTGGCTTGATGGGCGTGCACGTGTCTTGTTTCAGATCAGACAAGTCGAACTTCACAGAACTGGACACTTGTCCTATTAAGGTCTTGGCGTCCAGGAGGCATCATGCGTCTTGTCACGGACGGTTCAACCTCACCTCACACACCGCCTTGCCGGGCGGGACGAGGGAGACCTAAGGAGCAAGCATGAGCTGGAAGCTGTAGTCGCACGCGACCTAGCGTCGCCACCATTTGCGAGCGAGCGCCCTCTGAGGCGCTCGTTCTCGTTAACGGCCCGACCGGGCCAGAACTTGATCGGACGTATGTCTAGGCCGCGGTGCTCAGCCGTGGGCGCGCGTAGTCGATCACGCGGCGCTCGAACGCCAGCTCGTGCTCGAAGTCGGCCTCGTCGGTGTGGCTGAACGCCACGCGCTTCTCGAGGATCATGCGCTCGAAGGCCTCGACGACCTTCGGATCCAGCTGCGTCCCTGCCACACGGCGCAGCTCGGCCAGCGCGGCCTCTGAGCTCACGGGGCGCCGGTAGGAGTCACGCGCCGTCATCACGTCGTAGGTGTCGGCGACGGACAGGATGCGCGCGCCGAGCGGGATCTCCTCGCCGCCGATGCCGGCCGGGTAGCCGCCGCCGGCGTACTTCTCGTGGTGGTGCAGGACGATCTCGGCGACGGGGCCGTAGCCCTCGATGCGCTCGACCAGCTTGGCGCCCTGCTCGGGATGGAGCTTGATCAGCTCCCATTCGTCGTTGGTCAGCTTGCGGTTGGCGAAGAGCACGCTGTCCGGGAGGATGAACTTGCCGATGTCGTGCAGCAGCGCGGCGGTGTGGATCAGATCCTGCTCGCGCTCGTCGCAGCCCAGTATCCCGGCAACCTCGCGGGAGTAGCGGGCGACGGCGGCAGAGTGGCGGGCGGTCATGGCATCGCGCATCGACAGCGTCTGCAGCACCGTCGAGAGCAGGCCCATCTGCAGCGACGCCAGCTCCCGCGTGCGCTGGGTCAGCTCCTCCCCGCGCTCCTGCGCCTGGACGCTGGTACGCACGATGTAGAGGAAGACGAAGAGGATCACGGCGGCCAGCCCGATCGAGCCCATGCCGAGGTGCCCGTAGGTGAACGCCACGCCGGACGTCAGCAGCGCGGTCGCGAACTGCGACGGCAGCGCGGTCACGAACGAGCGCGCCAGCGCGCGGACGGGAACCTCGAACCCGAAGTGCGCGTGTCCGGCGACCATCAGGAAGTTGAGCGTGTTGGCGCCCATGAAGACGCCAAAGACCGCCGCCGCGAACCACAGCGGGTCCCCGGAGCGTGTGTCGAAGTCGCCGATCAGGGCCTGCATCGCGAGGCCGCCCGCAAGCCCGACCGTCGCGAACGTGGTCACGTTGCCGAGCTTGCGGTCGAAGGAATTGCTCGAGACGGCGCAGTCGAGCAGGATGCAGGCGGTCATCAGGGCCGCGGCGGGCGCGGGGCCGAGCAGCGCCATCGCCAGCACGAACGCGACGAAGGAGCCCGACAACCGGAGATCGCGGATCTCGACGTTGAGCAGCTCACTGCCCGACGCGAGCACGAACAGCAGCCCGACGAGCGAGAACGGGGCCCAATCGTCGGCGCGGCTGGTCAGCACGGCGCCGAAGGCAGCCGCGGTGAGGACCCCGCCACAGATGACAGACATGACCATGCGTCGTTTCGACACTCCCCGGTAGTCGGCCACAGCGGGGCGTCATTGAATCCTCACGCTGCTTGCGGCAAGGCTCACGACGCAGTCAGAAATGTTCGAGCTAGAGTTGTCCCCCGTGCGGAGGCGTCTCGAACCCCTGCGCGTACGGCCGTTCGGTCGTCTGCTGGGGTCGTACACGGTCAATGACCTAGGGGACTCGATCGGGGTCGTCGCCCTCTCGATCCTGGTGTATGACCGGACCGAGTCCGTCGCGCCCACCGCGGGGTTCTTCCTGATCGCGAAGTTCCTCCCCGCGCTCCTGGCCACGGGCCTCACCGCCCACCTGGACCGGTTCGGGCTGCGCAAGACGCTCCCTGCGCTCTACGGCATCGAGGCCGTCGTGTTCTCCCTCCTGGCGCTGCTCGCGAGCGGCGATCGCTTCTTTCTGCCGCTGGTGCTCCTGCTGGGCGCGGTCGACGGCACGCTCGCGATCACCGGCCGCGGGTTGACCCGCGGCGCCGTGGGCGTGCTGCTGTTGCCCAGGGACCTGCTCAGCGAGGGCAACGCGCTGATGAACCTCGGCTTCGCGGTCTCGTCGGTCTTCGGCGCCGCGCTGGCGGGTCTGTTGATCGCGGTCTTCGGGCTCTCGGCCGCATTGCTGGTCGACGCCGCGTCGTTCGCCGTGATCGCGGTCGTCCTGCTCGTCGCACGTGATCTTCCGGACCCCGAGCACGAGGACCGCACGCCGTGGCGCGAGCGGTTCGTCGACGGCCTGGAGTTCGCGCGTGACTTCCGCCCGGTCCGCACGCTGCTGATCGGCCAGGCGCTGGTGCTGATCTGCTTCACGATCGTCGTCCCGATCGAGGTCATCTACGCCAAGGAGAGCCTCGGGACCACGGACGCCGGCTTCGGCATCCTGATCTCCTCCTGGGGCGCGGGCATCGTGATCGGCAGCCTGCTCTACCTCTGGCTCAAGAATCGCACCGGGCTGGCGATGATCCTCATCTCCAGCGCGGCGGTGGGCGTCGCCTACCTCGGGATGTCCCAGGCCGGCACGCTGGCCGTCGCGTGCGCCTTCTCGGTGCTCGGCGGTGCCGGCAACGGCGTGCAGTGGGTCGCGGTGATGACCCAGCTGCAGGAGGCCACGCCGTCGGAGTTCCAGGCGCGCATGTCCGGCCTGCTCGAATCCCTCGGCGCGGCTGTCCCGGGCGTCGGGTTTCTTTTGGGCGGCGGGATCGTGGCGCTCGGATCCCCGCGCACGGCGTTCGCGTGCGCGGGTATCGGAATCCTGATCCTGGTCGTCCTGGCCGCGATCATGCGGCCGACGCGTCAGACCTCGACGACCACCGGCAAGACCATCGGGCGGCGCTTGAGCCGGTCGTAGATGAACTTCGCCAGGTCGTCGTGCAGATGCGACTGCAGCACGTCGACCTCGGTGATCTGCTGCTCGGCGGCGCCGTCGAGTGAGTCCTCGACCGCCTCGCGCAACTCCCCGATGAAGGCGCTGTTGCCTTCGAGGAACGGCACGCCGCGGGCGAGCACCTCGGGCGGGACGACGGATGAGCCGTCCTGCTCGGAGATCGTCGCGACGATGATGAAGATGCCGTCGCCCGAGAGCATGCGGCGATCGCGCAGCGCGACGTCGGACACGTCGCCGATGTCGACGCCGTCGACGAAGATCATCCCCGCCTGAACCGCCTTGCCGAAACGGGCGCCCTCGGCGTCGATCTCCAGCGGGAGGCCGTTCTCGGTGCGGAAGATGTTCGACGCCGGGATCCCGACGGCCTGCGCAAGCTGGCTGTGGATCAGCATCCGCTTGTAGTCGCCATGCACCGGCATCACGTACTTCGGGCGGGTGAGGTTGATCATCATCTTGACCTCCTCCGCGTAGCCGTGACCGGAGGCGTGGATCGGCGCGTCGCGGGCCGTCACGACCTCGCAACCGATGTGGTAGAGGCGGTCGATCGTCTCGTTGACGGCGCGCTCGTTGCCGGGAATCGGCGTCGCGCTGAAGACGACCGTATCGCCGGACTTCAGCTCGACCTGCGGGTGGTCGCGGTAGGCCATGCGGCGCAGCGCCGACAGCGGCTCGCCCTGGGAGCCGGTCGAGATGATCACGATCTTCTCGTCGGCGAACTGGTCGATCTCGCGCGGCGTGACGAGCATCCCCTCCGGGATGTCGATGTGCCCGAGGCTGCGGCCGATGTTGACGTTCTTGCGCATCGAACGGCCGACCAGCGCGACCTTGCGGCCGTTCTTCTCGGCGGCGTGGACGACCTGCTGGACGCGGTGGATGTTCGACGCGAAGCAGGTGACGACGATCCGGGCGGGGCAGCGGGCGAACACGCGGTCCAGGTGCGGGCCGACGATCGACTCGGAGTCAGAGACGCCCGCGCGGTCGACGTTGGTCGAGTCGCCGCACAGCAGCAGCACGCCCTCTTTGCCGAGCTCGGCCAGCCGCGCCATGTCGGCGGGTGCGCCGCCGACGGGCGTCTGGTCGAACTTGTAGTCGCCCGTGAAGAGAATGGTGCCGAGCGGGGTCTTGAGCGCGATGCCGCTGGAGTCCGGGATCGAGTGCGTCAGGTGGATGCGCTCGATCTCGAACGGCCCGGCGTCCACGGTGTCGCCGATCGGCAGCACCTCGAGCGGAACGTCGCGCAGCTTGTGCTCGTCGAGCTTGGAGCGCGCCATCGCGATCGTGAGCTGGCCGCTGTAGACGACCGGGATCTTGTCCTGGCCGAGGTCGCGGATCACCCACGGCAGGGCGCCGAGGTGGTCCTCATGGCCGTGCGTGATCACGATCGCTTCGAGCTTCTCGATGTTCTCGCGAACGTACGTGAAGTCGGGCAGGACGAGGTCGATGCCCATCATCTCGGCCGTCGGGAACCGCAGGCCGCAGTCGACGATGACCATCCGGCCGTCGTACTCGACGACCGTCATGTTCTTCCCGATCTCGCCGACGCCTCCCAGCGGGAGGACGCGGAGTGTCGCGCTCACCCGGCGGTGACCCCGGCCAGCAGGCCGTGGCGGGAGAGCACGTCATGGATCGCGGTGCGCTCGGATTCGTCGCACTCCACCAGCGGTAGGCGCAGCGGCCCGGTGTCATGTCCTTGCATCTTCAGGGCGGCCTTGACCGGCGCGGGGCTGGCGGTGAGGAACATCGCGGCGTAGACCTCCTGGAGCGCGGCGTCGATCTCCCCGCGCGCGTCCGGCTCGTCGTACATCCGGCGCATCTCGTTGCCGGCCACGTGGCTGGCGACGCAGATGCCGCCGGTGCCGCCGATATCCAGGCAGCGGGCGTAGATGTCGTCGTTGCCGGCCAGGACGGCGAGGCCGTCGATCAGCTGCAGCTCGTCGGAGTTGGCCTGCTTGACGGCCTCGATGCCGTCGATCTGCGCCAGCTCGGCGAGCAGGTCCGGCGGCATGTTGACCGCCGTGCGCCCGGGAATGTTGTAGAGCACGACCGGCGTGTCCCCCGCGGCCTTGGCGACCTCGGTGAAGTGCGCGACGATGCCGCGCCGGTTGGGCTTGTTGTAGTACGGCGTGACGGAGAGCACCGCGTCCACCCCGGCGGCCACGGCCTGCTCGGTCAGGTGGATGGCGTGACGCGTGTCGTTGGAGCCGGTGCCGCCGATCACGACGCACTCGTCGCCGAGCTCCTTGGCGATCAGCGCGATCAGCCCCAGGTGCTCCTCGTCGGTCATGGTCGCCGCTTCACCGGTCGTCCCGGCCACTACCAAGCCGTGCGAGCCGTTCGCGAGCAGGTGCCGGCCGATAGCCACGGCGCCCTCCTCGTCGACGGAACCGTCGGCACGGAAGGGCGTGACCATGGCCGTGAGGAGGCCTTCGTAGGGACGCATATGGCTTAGGATGGCACGCACGGCGGTCAGCCCGCCAGCGGATCGCCTCCGGTCAACTTCGGCGGGGCGTAACCGGGCGGCTCGCGATCGTCGCCGTCGGTGGCCGGCACGCCGGGCGGCGCGGGCGGCGGCGAGGCCGCCTCGACGGGCGCAGGCTGCGCGGCGGGCGGCTCCGTCGGCGGGACGCCGGGCGTGGCGGGCGCAGCCGGGGGC
>NZ_JAPDOD010000097.1 GCF_027587205.1 Solirubrobacter ginsenosidimutans | reverse complement strand
GCCGTCATCGCGCCGCGCCGAGCCGCGCCCGCCCGCACCGTCGCCGCGCCGCGCCGCGCCGCCCTCCGCCGCGCCCGCCTCGCGCGCGGCCGTCTCTCGACGGGTCCGCAGGCCGAGCAGCGCTGCCGCCGAAGCGGCCAAGACGGGGACGCCTGGGGGCGTGAAAGGCATCAGCACGAGCGCGATCACCGCGCCCGTCGCCGCCGCGGTCAGGGGCATGCGCCCGCGCGCCTCACCCACGAGCAGCACCGCGAAGAACGCCGGGAACATCGCGTCGAGCCCGAGCGCGCCGGGGTCGCTCAGCGCGGCGCCGGTGAGCACGCCGATCAGCGTCCCTCCGGTCCACGCGGCGGCCTGCGGGAGAGTCGCGCCGATCAGCACGCCGCGGTCGTAGGTGCCGTCGCCGCGGCTGGACAGCGCGAACGACGCGTCGACCAGGGCGAGCGACTGCGCCGCCCGCTTCAAAGGTCCGCCGGACAGGAACGGGCCCATCGCGAGCCCCATCGGCAGCCAACGGCCGTTCATCAGCATTCCCGCCGCGATCGCGGCCACCGCGCCGCCACCGGCGGTCAACACGGTGAGGGCGGCGAACTGCGCCGCGCCCGAGAAGACGATCAGGGACATCACAACGGGCGCGACCGAACCCATCACCGGCTGCGCGAGTACTCCGAACGAAAGCCCGATGGCGAGCGTCGGGAGGACCAGTGGCAGTCCGGCGCGCATGCCGGTTCGGATGTCGCTCGGCTTGTGCATTGCGGTCACCTTACCCTATAATCCCCAGTCAGTGGTAAGGGTAACCCCCGAATCGATAAAGCTTCAGGGCGGCGCGCTGTCGATCGACTTCGCCAACACCGTCGACTGGACCGAGGACGAGCAGGAGATCCCGGCGACCGACGCGCTGCTGGAGCCCGACTCGCTGGAGCGCTGGGGCGCGCGGCTAGAAGTTGCGGGCAGGCCTGGCGGCGCGGAGGAACTGGAGCTCGCGCGCGGCCTGCGCACCGCGCTCCATCACCTGTTCTCCGCGCTCGCGCGAGGCGAGGAACCCGACCAGTTCGCGTTGTCGCGCCTGCGCTTCGCGTACGCCCAGGCGGTTGCCGCCGGCACGCTCACGCTCCGCGAGAACGGCAGCTTCGGCCTCGACTGGCGCGAGGACGAGCCGCGGCGGGTGCGCTTCGCCGTCGCCGCCGACGCGGTCGCGCTGCTCGCCGATCCCGCCCGGATCGCCCGCCTGCACCGCTGCCCCGGCCGCGCGTGCGGGTGGATCTTCCTCGACTCCAGCGGCCGCCGCCGCTGGTGCTCGATGGCGACCTGCGGCAGCCGCGAGAAGATGCGCCGGATGTACGAGCGCAAGCGCGCCGAGCGCTCAGAGCACTGAGCGCCCGGCAGCCGCGCTCTAGAGGATGCGCAGCTCGAGCGGGTGCGTCGAGAGCATCACGGGGCCGTTGGGGCCGACGAGCACGTCGTCCTCGAGCCGCATCCCGCCGACGTCGGAGTTGTAGATCCCCGGCTCGACGGTGAAGATCATGCCCTCGCGCAGCGGCTCGTCCCAGTTGGGGATGAGAAACGGCGGCTCATGGACCTCGGTGCCGATCGCGTGCCCCGCGCCGTGCAGGCAGGCGCCGATCTCCGGATGCGCTTCGATGATCGCGCGCTGGGCCGCGTCGACGTCGATCGTCGTGTTGCCCAGGCGGGTGGCCGCGACCGCGTCGACGTAGGCCTCGTGCACGACCGCCCACGCCTTCTGCGCCCAATCGCTCGGCGGGCCGGCGGAGGCGCAGCGGGTGAGGTCGCCCCAGTAGCCGTCGCCGAACTGACCCGCGATGTCGGCGACGACCACGTCGCCCACCTCGAGCTTGCGCTCGCCGGGCGTGCCGTGCGAGTCGGCCGAGTGCGTGCCGAAGAGGATGTGCGGCTCGCAGTGCTTGGCACCGCGGCGCATCATCGCGAAGGCGATCCGCGCGTTGATCTCGGCCTCGGTCATGCCGGGCATGAGCGTCGCCCACAGTTCGTCGTACGCCGCCTCGATGTGGACGCAGGCCTTGCGGACCGCCTCGACCTCCTCGGCGTCCTTGGCCGCGCGCAGGTGCATGATCGTCTCGGTGGCGGGGACGAGCTCATACCCGGCCTCCCTTAGCGCGACCGAGCGGGCGAAGTTGAGGTGGTCCTCCTCCACACCGATCCGCTTGGCGTCGCCGAGGAAGGCGATCAGCTCGGGCAGGCCGTTGGAGATCGCGGCCGGGTACAGCAGCCGCTCGAGGCTCGTCGGGGCGCTGTTGGCGCTCTCGCGGTCGAGCGTCGGGGCGATCAGCGCTCCGGCGCCGCCGCGCTTGACGGCGACGCCGAAGAACCGCTCCATCTGCAGGCCCCAGAAGCCTGAGAGGTAAGCGATCGATGCGTCCTTGGTGGCGAGGACGGCGTCGAGGCCCGCCTCCTCGAGAAGCCCGTCGAGGGCGGCGACACGGGAATCGGGGCCGTTCATGGCCCTCGAGCCTAGTGCACGGTCACCGTCTTACTCATACTCGCACCCTTGAAGCTCAGCTTGAGCGTGAGCCTTTTGCCCTTCAGCGACTTCTTGATCTTCGGGAGCTTCACCGTGACCGAGCCGGCGCGCTTGGCGGTCGCGTGACCGGTCGCCAGCGCCTTCCCCCGAAGCGTGGCGGTGACGGAGACCTTGCCGGCCGCGGACACGGTGACCTTCACGGCCATGCCCTTCTTCAGCGCCTTCGCGGTCGCCTGGACGGTGCCGAACCGCGCCGTCGCGCGCGGCGTGGCCGTCGGAGACGCCGGGCCCGCGGCCGGAGCGGCGCCCGCAGGCGGAGTCGCCGGCACCTGCGGAGCCGGCGGGACGTACGCCGCCGCGGGCGGGTCGGCGGGACCCCAGTCGGGCTCGCTTCCGCTCGCCGTCAGGACGTGGTCGTCGCCGGTCGCGCAGACGTCGGCGCCGAGCTGCGTGAAACGCGTCGTCTCGATCCCGGCGCTGCTCTCGTACGCGAGGCCGGAGCCGTCCGGCGACCACGACGGGTCGCTCAAGCGCTCATCGCCGCCCGTCGTGCTGCACGCGGCGTCGGGGTACGCCGGCGGGAACTCGGTCTTGACATCGCCCTTGACGGCGAAGAACGCGAGCTTCTTGTTCGCGCCATAGTCGAAGGTGACCGCGAGGCGCTTGCCGTCGCGCGTGACCTCCCCGTCGCCCATGTCGCCGTTGGGGACCATCCACGGCTTCTGCGAGTAGTCGCCGGGCCCGAGGTCGTCGATCGAGACCTGGCTCCCGAAGCCACCGAAGACCAGCGTGCGCGAGTTGCTCACCCACTCCGGGTCGGAGACGCTGAACTGGTTGCCGTAGACGTCGACCGGCGTCGCCTCCGTCACGTCCGCCGCCGTGTAAAACGTCGAGCGCTGAATCGAACCGCACGACGACGCCGGCGGGCACGAGTAGGCGAGATACGCGTACGCGAGCTTGCTCCCGTCAGGCGAGAACGAGAGCTCGACCGGGCGGGCCGCGAACGTCCCGCCGTCGCCGGAGCGCGCCATCGGCGTGGTGATGGTGTGCAGCGGGCGCCCGTCGGGCGCCATCACGACGATCGGGCCGGTGCCCTGGACGGCGGCGACCGTCCCGTCGTCGGCCTGCGTGGGCGAATGCCAGCCGCCGCCGGTCGTCAGCTGCACCTTGCGCGCGCCATCCGGGCTGGACGACCAGACGTTCCCCTGGTCGATGTACACGATCGAGTCAGCGCTCGCCACGGCCGGCAGCGCGAGAGCGGCCAGACCGGCGGCGAGCAGGATCTTCGGGAGCTTCATGCGGCCCAACGTGCCGGACCCGCATTGCCGTGGCCTTGCCACGACTTTGTCAGCCGCGGGCGCCGAACTCGGCGGACACCGTCACGCCGGTGGTTTCGCCGGTCGGCGTCCCGAGGCGGACGGCGAGCCCGAGCTCGCGGTAGCTGCCGTTGAGGATGTTCTCGCGGTGGCCTTCCGAGTTCATCCACGAGTTCATGAGCGCCGCGGGCGTGGCGAGATCCCCATCGGCCCAGATGAGGTTCTCGCCGAGCGACCAGCCGTCGCCGGGACGCGCGTAGCCGGCGGAGAGGATCCGCCGGTCGAACGTGCCGCCGTCGGGCGTGTCGTGGTCGAAGTACCCGCGGGCGATCATGTCGTCGGTGTGGGCGCCCGCCGCTGCGTCGAGTGCACGGTTCTCGGCGAGCGCGCCGAGGCCGTTCTGGGAACGGATCTGGTCGTGCAGGCAAGCCAGCGCGCCGCGGATCAGCGCGAGGTTGCCCGCATCGGGGACCAGGCCGGTGTTGGTGCAGACCACCGGTGTCGCGGGCGCCGCCGGCGCACGCTTCTTGGGAGCGGGCTTGCGCTTCTTCTTGGCCTTGTGAACGACCTTCGTCCTGGCGTGCGCCGGCGCCGAACTGGCGACGCCGGCGAGGACGATGGCGAGCAGCAGGGAGGTGATCAGGGAGCGAACAGCCACGGTGCTCTCCCTGTCGGCGCTGGCACGTTCGCGCTCGACCCTGTGCGTCCCCCACGTGGGGGGTGGCGATGATCAGTGCAGGACCTGCGCCACGTACCCCTCGTCGTTCAGCGTGCTGAGCACCCGCTGCGCGTGCTCGTGCCCGCGCGTCTCCAGCACCATCTCGACCGCGGTCTCGCGCACGTGCAGGTCAAGGCCCTCGCGCATGTGGCTGACGTCGACGATGTTCGCGCCCGTCCCGGCCACGGCGGCGAGGATGCGCGCGAGCGCGCCCGGCCGATCGGGCACGCGGGTGAGCAGGACGAGGCGGCGGCCCGACTCGTTCTCGTGGCGGCGGGCGATCGCGGCCAGAAGTCCAGCGTCGACGTTGCCGCCGGAGAGGATCGCCACGGTGACCCCGTCCTGCGCCGGTTTGACCTGCCCGCCCAGCAGCGCGGCGACGCCGACGGCGCCCGCGCCTTCGACGACGAGCTTGCACCGCTCGAGCAGGAGCGCCATCGCCACGGCCGTGGCGTCCTCCCCCACGACGACGACCTCGTCGGTCAGCTCCATCAGCAGCGGGAGCGTGATCCCTCCCGGCCGCTTGACCGCGATGCCGTCGGCGATCGTCAGCGCGCTCGTGGCCACGATCGGCTTGCCGGCCCGCATCGACTCGGGAAACGGCGCGCACGCGGCGGCCTGGACACCCACGATGCTGACATCGGGACGTTCGGCCTTGATGGCCAGCGCGACGCCTGCGCACAGGCCGCCGCCGCCCACCGGGATCACGACCTTCTTGAGATCCGGGACGTCCTCGAGCAACTCCAGGCCGAGCGAGCCCTGACCGGCGACGATCGCCGGGTCGTCGAACGGGTGCACGAACGCGAGCCCGCCCGTCTCAGAGCGCTTGAGGGCCGCGACCAGGCATTCGTCGACGCTGTTGCCGCCGACGTGGACGGTCGCGCCGTGCTCGCGCGCCGCCTCCACCTTGGCCATGGGCGCATCGGCGGGTACGAACACCTCGCACGGAATGCCCATCTGCGCCGCGGCGGCGGCGAGCGCCTGGCCGTGGTTGCCGGCGCTGGCCGCGACGACCCCCTTGCTGCACTTCTCAGGGCCGAGCGCGGCGAGCTTGGCCGCGACGCCGCGGACCTTGAACGACCCGGTGCGCTGGAGGTTCTCCGCCTTGAGCACGACCGTTCCACCCGCGCGCTCGCTGAACGTGCGGGTGGAGAGCATCGGCGTGCGGCGAGCAACGGTCTCGACCGCCGCTCGTGCGGCTTTGACGTCGCTCGCAGTGACGGTCACAGCGCGATGACTGCGTCCATCTCGACCTCGGCGCCCATCGGCAGCGCGGCGACGCCGATCGTCGTCCGGGCCGGAGGGTCGGACGGGAAGAAGCTCGAGTACGCCTCGTTCATCTCCGCGAAGACGCTGATGTCGGTCACGTAGACGGCGATGCGGACCGCGTTCGCCAGACTGGTGCCGGCGGCCTCGGCGATGATCGTGAGGTTCTCCAGGCACCGCTTGGCCTTCTCGGCGGGCGTGTCGCCGACGAGCTGGCCATTGGCCGGATCGAGATGTACCTGACCAGAGACGAAGAGCAGGCCGTTGGACTTGACGGCGTGCGAGTACGGCCCCGCAGCGGGCGGGCCGGGGTCCGCGGTCACGGTTTCGCGAGAATGGGACATAGGAAGGAACGTATCCAAGATGCCGAATCGCCTCGCCTCTGAGACATCCCCATACCTGCTGCAGCACGCCGAGAACCCCGTGGATTGGTATCCGTGGGGCGACGAGGCGTTCGCGCTGGCCCACTCGACCGATCGCCCGGTGCTCGTCTCGATCGGCTACGCGGCGTGCCACTGGTGCCACGTCATGGAGCACGAGACCTTCGAGGATCCCGAAGTCGCCTTGGTGATGAACACCCACTTCGTGTGCATCAAGGTCGACCGCGAGGAGCGGCCCGACGTCGACGCGATCTACATGGACGCCGTGCAGGCGATGACCGGCCAGGGCGGCTGGCCGCTGAACGCCTTCCTGACCCCGGACGGCGTGCCGTTCTTCGCCGGCACGTACTTCCCGCCCGAGCCGCGGCACGGGTTGCCCTCCTGGAGGGACCTGCTGGTCGGCATCTGGAACGCGTGGACGACGCAGCGCACGGAGATCGACGAGGCCGCGCGGATGAACGTGCCGCGGCTGCAGGGCGCGGCGTTCATGGAGGCGCCCGCCGAGGACATCTCCCCCGCGTTGCTCGACACCGCTGTATCGAGCCTCAAGCGCGCGTTCGACGCCGAGCACGGCGGCTGGGGCGGCGCGCCGAAGTTCCCGGCCACGTCCGCGATCGAGTTCCTGCTGGCGCGCGGCGAGCTGGCGATGCCACTGCAGACCTTGCGCCGGATGGCCTCCGGCGGGATCTACGACCAGATCGGCGGAGGCTTCGCCCGCTACTCCGTCGACGCGCGCTGGCTCGTCCCGCACTTCGAGAAGATGCTCTACGACAACGCGCTGCTCGCACGGGCCTATCTCCATGCCTACCAGGTGTCGGACGAGCCGCTCTTCAGGCGGGTGTGCGAGGAGACGCTGGACTGGGCGATGCGTGAGCTGCGCCAGGACGAGGGTGGGTTCGCTTCGTCGCTGGATGCCGATTCGGAGGGCGTCGAGGGCAAGTTCTACGTCTGGACGGTCGACGAGATCCGTGCTGCGCTGGGCGAGTTGGCCGACGTCGCGATCCAGCATTTCGGCGTGACCGAAGGCGGCAACTTCGAGGGCGCGAACATCCTCGTGCGGGCGACCTCCGACCCGGCGGAGCTGCGAGCCATCAAGACGGGGCTGCTCGAGGCGCGCTCGTCGCGGGTGCGGCCGGCGCTCGACGACAAGCGGCTCACGAGCTGGAACGCTCTGATGATCTCGGCACTGGCCGACGCGGGCGCGGCACTCGGACGTGCGGACTACCTGGCCGCGGCGGTCGCCTGCGCGGAGTTCGTCGAGCGCGAGCTGCGCGATGCGTCCGGTCGGCTGCTGCGAACGTTCAACCGCGGCCGCGCGAAGCTCCCCGCCTACCTGGAGGACCACGCGTATCTCCTGGAGGCATACCTGACGCTGTACGAGGCGACGTTCGACGCGCGCTGGTTCTCGCGCGCCGTGGCGCTCGCCGAGGACCTGTTGGAGCACTTCCACGACCCCGAGCGCGGCGGCTTCTTCTCCGTCTCGGACGACCACACGGGCTTGATCGCCCGTCGCAAGGACCTCGAGGACGCGCCGATCCCGTCCGGCGGGTCGGCCGCGTGCTTCGGCCTGCTGCGGCTGGCCCGCTTCACCGGCGACGCGCGATACGAGGACGCGGCCCTGTCGTTGATCAAGCTCCTGCACACCGTCGCCCCTGAGCACCCGTTGGCGTTCGGGCACCTGCTGCGCGCGATCGACTTCCACCTCGGCCCGGTCCGGGAAGTGGCATTGGCCGGCGACGACGTCTCGGCGCTCGCGGCCGTCGTGCGCGAAGCGTTCCTCCCGTACGTCGTGCTCGCCGGAGGCTCTGGAGACATCCCACTGCTTCACGGTCGTGTCCCGGTCGACGGCATGGCCGCAGCGTATGTCTGCGAGCGCTTCACCTGCCAGCTTCCGCTGTTAAGTCACGAAGAATTGGCAAAGTCGCTGCAAAGCTGACTTGTTTCGTTACACCTGGGCACGCCATCCTGCGCTGGTGAGTCGAGCTGATGCGAACTGAGAGCCCTCCAGACGCCGGCGCCCGTACGGTGAGCATGACGTCTCGCCTGCTGACGCTTCCGGCCGGTCACACGGCGAAGTGGATCGTTCTCGTCGTTGTCGTGTTGATCTACGGCGGGCTCGCGAGCCAGGCGGGCAAGCTCGAAGGCGCGCAGAAGAACGAGTCGAGCTCGTGGCTGCCGACCGACGCGGAGTCGGTCAAGGCGCTGGACGCGGTCAAGCGGTTCCCGGGCGGCGAGCTCGCCCCCGCGGTGATCGCCTATGAGCGCCGTGGCGGGCTCACCGCGGCGGACAAGGCCCGCATCGACGGCACGGTCGCCAAGCTCAACGCCGACCGCAAGCCACTCGTGCTGGAGGCGCAGCCGCCGGTCTACTCCCCCAACGGCGCGGCCGCGCTCATCGTCCAGCCGGTGCAGCCCGGCGACGGCTCGGGCGACACGTTCCAGACGGCGGTGCAGTCGATCCGCGACCGGATCGGCGAGCCGGATGCAGGCCTCGACGTCAAGCTCACCGGTGCCGCGGGCTTCAGCCTCGACGCCATCAAGGTCTTCAGCGGCATCAACGGCACGCTGCTCTACGCGGCCGCGGGGATCGTGCTCGTGCTGCTGATCATCATCTACCGCTCGCCGATCTTCTGGGCGATCCCGTTCTTCAGCGTCCTGCTCGCCGAAGGCGCCTCGCGCGGCGCGGGCTACCTCCTGGCCGAGGCGGGCGTGACCATCAACGGCCAGACCGGCGGCATCCTCCCCGTGCTCGTCTTCGGCGCCGGGACGGACTACGCGCTGCTGCTGGTGTCGCGCTACCGGGAGGAGCTGCGCCGGCATGAGGACAAGCACGAGGCCACGGCCATCGCCCTGCGCAGCGCCGGTCCCGCGATCCTGGCCTCCGGCCTGACCGTGATCGCCGCACTGCTGACGCTGAGCATCGCGGAGGTCAATTCGACCGCGGGCCTTGGCCCGGTCGGCGCGATGGGCGTGGCGCTGGCGATGATCTCGATGCTGACCGTCCTCCCCGCCCTGCTGGCGATCTGCGGGCGGCGGGCGTTCTGGTCGCCCGGCCTGGACACGATCCCCCACCCCGGCCAGACGGGTACCGACGAGACGCACGGGTTCTGGCGTCGCGTCGGCGACCGCGTCGCGCGCCATCCGCGGCCGGTCTGGGTGCTCGGCGGGATCGTCCTGCTCGTGCTCGCCGCCAACGTCCTCAATCTCGACACCAGCCAGACCACCGGCAACCAGTTCCGCGGTTCGGTGGACTCCGTCGAGGGCCAGCAGGTGCTCTCGCGCAACTTCCCGGCGGGGGCGTCCGCCCCGGCCGACGTGATCGTCGGCGATGCCGGTAAGGCACAGGCGGTGGCCGACGCGCTCAAGGGCGAGAAAGCGCTCATCAGCGATGTGCGCGTGGCCGGACGGGGCGACGCGGGAGTGCAGCTCTCGGTGACCTTCAAGGACGACCCGTACGCCTCGACGACGATGGACACGATCCCGCACCTGCGCGCGGTCGCGCGGCGCGCCGGAGGAGCGAGCACGCTCGTCGGCGGTCCGACTGCGCAGGAGTACGACTTGCGCGTCTCTGCCACCCGCGACAACCAACTGATCATCCCGCTGACGCTGCTGGTCGTGTTCGCGATCCTGATCGTCCTGCTGCGTTCGCTCGTCGCGCCGCTGCTGCTGATCGTCTCCGTGATCGTGTCGTTCGCAGCTGCGCTCGGGACGGGCATCTTCGTCTCCGAGCACATCTTCGGCTTCACCGGCGTCGGGCCGACGCTGCCCCTGCTGGCCTTCGTCTTCCTGGTCGCGCTCGGGATCGACTACAACATCTTCCTGATGGCTCGGGTCCGAGAAGAGGCGATCAAGCACGGCACGCGCGAAGGGACGCTCCGCGGGCTCGCGGTGACGGGCGCGGTGATCACCGGTGCGGGCATCGTGCTCGCCGGCACGTTCGGCGCGCTCGCCGTCCTCCCGCTGGTCGTACTCACCCAGATCGGCTTCATCGTCGCCTTCGGGGTGCTGCTGGACACGTTCGTCGTGCGATCCGTCATCGTCCCGGCGGCAGTGATCGACACCGGCCGGCGCGTGTGGTGGCCGTCAACGCTCTCACGCGAAGACGGGTGAAGCTCGGCGCGGCAATCATCGGTGTCGTCGTGGTCGCCGTCGTGGCGATGCTGCTGATCTTCGGCGGCGACGACCCGGAGCTCTCACCCCAGGATCAGAAGACCCCCACGGCGACGGCCACGCCCACGGCGACGGCGACGCCCGCAGCGGCGGTCGCGAGCGCCGGCGTGCTCGGCGTGCGCATCGGCGATGGGAAGCTCCAAGTCACGCCCACCACGATCACCCGCGACGGTCGCATCCTCTCGCTCGCCTACGAGAACACGACCGGCGCGGCGATCGAGGTCGTCTTCGCCAAGGGCGATCCGAAGGGCGCCAAGGCGATCCAGCGCGAGCTCGTCACCGGCGCGGTCGTCCAAGCGGACCAGCAGCGCCGCGACGCCGTCCGGATCGACCCGGGTCGCTACACGGTGCTGCTGCGCTCACCCGACGAGACGAGACCGCCCACCGACGCGGTGTCGGTCACCGTGCGTTAGAGAATGGCCAGGTAACGCTCGAGCTCCCACGGCGTCACCTGAACGCGGTAGTCCTCCCACTCCTGACGCTTGATCTCCACGTAGCGGTTGAAGATGTGCTCGCCGAGCGTGCGCAGGACGAGCTCGGACTCGGCGGTGACCTCGATCGCTTCGCCGAGGGTCTCCGGCAGCTGCTCGATGCCGAGCCGGCGGCGCTCGTCGGGCGAGAGGTGGTAGAGGTTCTTCTCCATCGGCTCGGGCAGCTCGTAGCCGCGCTCGATGCCCTCCAACCCCGCCTGCAGGAGCACCGCGAACGTCAGGTAGGGGTTGCACGCGGGATCGGGCGAGCGCAACTCCATGCGCGTCGCGTTCTCCTTGCCGGGGTGATAGAGCGGAACGCGCACGAGGGCGCTGCGGTTGCGCCGGCTCCACGCGACGTACACCGGCGCCTCGTAGCCGGGAACGAGCCGCTTGTAGGAGTTGACCCACTGGGCGAAGATCGAGCAGATCTCGCGGGCGTGACGCAGCTGGCCGGCGATGAACGCCTTGCCGACGTCTGACAGGAAGTACTTGTCGTCCGGGTCATAGAACGCGTTGTGGCCGTCCTTGAACAGGGACTGGTGGGTGTGCATGCCGGAGCCGTTCTGACCGAACAGCGGCTTGGGCATGAACGTCGCGTGCCAGCCGTACTTGAGCGCGTACTCCTTGACCGTGATGCGGTACGTCATGCAGTCGTCGGCCATCTTCAGCGCGCTGGAGTAGCGCATGTCGATCTCGTGCTGCGAGGGACCCACCTCGTGGTGGGAGTACTCGACGTCGATGCCGAGCCGCTCGAGCGCGAGCACGGTGTCGCGGCGGACGTCCGAGCCGGCGTCGAGCGTCGTGAGGTCGAAGTAGCCGCCCTCGTCGAGCACTTCGGTGGAGCGGTTGTCGCGGAAGAGGTAGTACTCGAGCTCGGGGCCGACGTTGAACGCGTCGAAGCCCATCGCGTGCGCGCGCTCCTCCGCGCGGCGGAGCACGTGGCGCGGGTCGCCCTCGTACGGGCGCCGCTCGGGCGTCTGGACGTCGGCGAACATCCGCGCGACGCCGGCGCCGTCCTCAGGGCGCCACGGCAGCACATTGAACGTCGTCGGATCCGGCACCGCGATCATGTCGGACTCCTCGATGGCGTTGAAGCCGGTAATCGAGGAACCGTCGAAGCCCATGCCGCCCTCGAAGGCGTCATCGAGCTGTTCGTTGGAGATCGAGAACGACTTCAGCTGCCCGAGGATGTCGGTGAACCACAGGCGTACGAACCGGATGCCGTGCTCCGCGACGAGCGCCTTGACGTCTTCAGGTGTCTGGGGTCGATCAGCCATAGCGGCTGGAGGCTAATGGACCGGACGGCGGTGACGGGTGGACGTGCGGTCGGACCTAGTCCAACCAGCGGTCCGCCCACGACTTCAGCTCCGCCATCGCGGGCGCGAGCTGACGGCCTTTTTCCGTCAGCTCGTAACAGACTTTGGTCGGCGTGCCGTCGCTGACGTGGCGCTCCACGATCTTGCGCTGCTCGAGCTCCTTCATGCGCTCGCTGAGCAGCCGGTCCGACAGGTCCGGCACCGCGTTGGCGATCTCCGTGAACCGCAGACGACCGCCGTGCAGGAGGACGTACAGGATCGCGCCGGTCCAGCGCTTGCCCACGAGCTCGACAGCCTCGTGGTAGCGCGGGCAGCACTGACTGCACGTGTGGGATTGATCGTGTTGGTGTTGGGCGGTGGCGCCCATAGCTCTCTCAGTACTGCATTACGCCGCGCGCAACACGCGCGTCTCCTCCACCGACCCGTCCACGGGGACGTCGCCGGCGATATTCACCATCGCCGTAAAGGATTCCATGCTCAGCACCGCGATGGCTTCGAGAAGCTGTTCTTCCGACCAGCCTGCTTCCCGTGCTTCTTCGTGGAGATGCTGTGGGAAGTTCGCGCGATCGCCCAGCAACGGGCGCAAATACCGCAGCAGCGCGGCCTCCGCGGCATCCCCGGAGTCCCAGCGCTTGGCGCGTGCGACCTCGTCGATACCCAGGCCGACCTGCCGGCTCGTGCGGGTGTGAAGTTGCAGACCGGGCTTGGAGCCGTAGTGCTCGGCCACCGCGAGCCCGATCCGCTCCGCGCTGTGACGGGGCAGATGCCCGTGCCTCAGCTCGGCCCGATACCGCGTATAGGCCTTCAATGCCGCCGGCGCGCCCGCCAGCACGCCGAGGAAGTTCGGAAGTTGCCCTGCTGCTGACGACGCGCCCTTGAGAATGGGCAGCGATTCTTGCGGAGCCGTCAGATCGTCGTGGATGGGGAACCGACTCATCTCAGTTTTAGGCATACGCCACCGCCGTGGGGGAGCTGGGGGGCTAAGACTTACAAGACGTAAGTCTATGTCCACGGCATGAGGCCCGCAAGAGCGGGACGTCGTTTATTGACCAGTAGTTAGAACAGCGATCAGCACGAGCACGAACCCGAGCAGCACCGCGTAGCCGACGATCCGGTCCGGGCTCGCCCCGATCCGCTCGATCGCGGTCCGCGGCGGGCGCTTCGCGCGCGGGACCGGCATCCGGTCGGGATGCCCGGTGATCGTCACCGTGCGACGACCGGGCACGTCCTCGGCGGCCGGCACCAGCTCATGCGCGGGCTCTGACGCCTCGAGCACGACCGTCAGGCTCTCCCCGGGCGCGAGCGCAAGCTCCTTGCCGGGGTCGGGCTCCAGCCACGAGTCCACCGGGCGCTTCCCCTCGTCGGGCTGGACGGCCGGAATGTCATCGGTCCACGACTCAGCGGGGCGGCGAGCGTGACGGCGCTCGGGCGCCGCGGGTGTGCGGGCGGCGGGGGCATCGTCGTAGTCGGCCGCAGCGCGGCGGGCGGGCGCGTCGTAGTCGGCCGCAGCGCGGCGGGCGGGCGCGTCGTACTCGGCCGCAGCGCGGCGGGCGGGCGCGTCGTACTCGGCGGGGACGCGACGGGGCGCGTCGGAGTCAGCGGCGGCGCGGCGGGGGGCGGGCGCGTCGTACTCGGCGGCCACGCGACGGGGCGCGTCGTAGTCAGCGGCGGCGCGGCGGGGCGCGGGAGCGTCGTACTCGGCGGCGGCGCGACGCGGCGCGGGAGCGTTGTACTCGGGGGCGGCGCGACTCGCCGCGGGCGCGTCGTCGTACTCGGCGGCGAAGCGCGACGCGGCCTCGGCGTACTCGTCCGCGGCGGCGCGGCGCGGGGCGGCGTCGTCTCCGGCGGCCCGGCGCCGGGCGGCGGAGTCGTCGCCCGCGGGAGCCCTGCGCGGCGCGGCGTCTGC
>NZ_JAPDOD010000096.1 GCF_027587205.1 Solirubrobacter ginsenosidimutans | reverse complement strand
GGCCATTGGCCCTCCGTTCTGATGTGCGTGTCTACGTCGACGCGACGACTGCTTCAGGTGTGTTGCGCGGTCCACGAGCGAGCTCGCTGTCGTCGCCCCGAACTGCGATCTCGGCCGTTGCGCCGCCGGTCCTGACGCGGACGACGACCGGGTGATCGCCGAGCCGCTTGACCTCGCCGGGGCGGGCCGCCTGCGGTTCGTCGGCGCCGTCGATCGGGATCAGCGCGTTGCGGAACAGCATGGGCGCCTTCGTCCAGACGAAGACGTCCCGGACCCAGTGCCCGTACCCGCGATGCCACTTCGGCCCGAGCCCGTCGATCGCTCCGCCGGTGACCCGGATCGCCCCGTGGAAGGCGCCTGGCCGACGCTTCACCCAGCGCTTGCGTGACAGCACGAGCGCGAGCAGTGCGACGACGACGATGAGGTCGACGCCAAGGACGGCGAGCAGTGCGATGAGCATCCGACACCTCGTGGTCGTTCAGCTGCCGCGACGATGATCGATCGGTCTCGCGTCGGCATCGTCCCGACGGGACGAAGCACGCGAGGGGCTAGCTGGCCCGCGCGAGCTCGGTGACGATCGCCTGCAGATCTTCGGGCCCGAGCAGGCCCTGCGCGAGGACCCGCCGCCAGTCGACTCGATGGCTTCCGCGAGGTCGCGCGCCCACACGTGCTCGACGAGGATCATGCCCGCGGCCTGGCCCGGCTCCAGCTCGTCGCCCACGCCCTCGATCTCGCGTCGTGACACGCCAAGCGTTACCGCGATGATCAGTCCGCCGGCGGCGCTGCGCATCCTCCCGAGTCGACGATCGTCGCCGGGCGATCCCGGCGACGATCGTGGTGGTGACTAGCGGCGGCGAGCGACGCGGCGAGACGTGCGTCGCGCGACTCTGCGTGATGCGAACATGCGATCTCCGTGTGTCGTGGCTTGGCGGGTGTGCGGGGGGCTTACGGCGTCGCTGTCTCCAGCGCGTGAAGCTCGTCGGCTTCCTCGCGGGAGACCAGTCCGATCTCCACCAGGTCGAGCGGGCTGATGAACGCGTCGCCGAGGCGAGATCCCCCTGCGCGGGCGACCGCGTCACGCAGCGGCACCGCCCACTGATGCTCGAGCAGGATCAGCGCCGCCGCCGAGTCGTTCGGGATCTCCTCGAGGACATCCCACGCATCCTCGTCGGAGAACACGCTCACCCCGTCGGCCGCCGCTTCGGCACCCGCTTCGGCGCCGGCGAGGAACCCTTCCTCTCCTTCGATGCCGAGGCCGACCAGCGCGCCGACGACGCTGCCGAGCTCGATCGCCTGATCCTTGGAGAGGTTGCTGAGGTGCGCCACCTCGATCTCGCCGTCGGCATCCTTGTGCACGGCAAGCGCATCGATGACGCGCACGGTGTCGCTCTCGCGCAGGCGCTCCAGTTCGGCGATGATCTCGCCGTGAAACTCGGGTTGGTCGAAGCCGAGCACGATGAGTTGCACAGGTCCGATGGCCATATCTGTCTCCTCCGTTCGGTTGACTGGTCGGAGCGTCGCCATCGTGTCGCGCCAAGCCGAGATCGTCGTCGTCCCGATTGGATGAACTCGTCAGTGCGCCAGTGAGCCGTCCCGAGTCCGACGGAGACCGGATTTGATGGGTTCCTTCTAAGCGATCCTGCCTCCAATGACCTCGGGCGGTCCAGTCGGCGCGGCTCGGGCTCGCCGAGCTTCTCGCCAACGCCGCTCACCGAGGAATAGAATCGGGGTTCGAGGAGGGCACCTGTAATCGGGGTCGGGCTCATGATCGAGCTCGGCAGCGATACCTGACTTCCGATCCGCTGACGTGAAGCGACCGATCGAGGAGTCGAGTTGTCCCCGCCAATCACCATCTCCGTGGACTCACCGGAAGCCGCCATTCGGTTCCGACTGAGCTACACACTCAACCCCTCCGGCACCGCCACGCCGCGCATCTTCCTCGCCGGCGAGCTCAGCCTCACCACCGCCGACCGCGCACGCATCGTCATCCACGACGCCCTGCACCACGCCCGCGAGTTGATCTGCGATCTCGCGGACGTCACGTTCGTCGACGTCTCAGGCGTCTGCGTCCTGCTCGACATCGCAAGCCGAGCCCAACAGGGTGACGGCCGCTTCACCGTCGCCAACCCTCCACCCATCGTTCCTCGCATCCTCAGGATCTTCGGACTCGAACACAGCCTCGAGATCGACGCGCCACCCACTGCGGCATCGATCCAGGCCCCGGTAACCACCACGACCCGCGCCGATCTCTGTAACGCGACCGTGCGAACGCGTCGGCGTCCGGTCCGCTCCGCGCCCAGCGCGCGCGACATCCGCGCGCATGAGGGCCGCACTCGATGACGGAGCCGTCGATGCCCGGCACTCAATCGGAGCATCACGGCAGGCGCCTGTCGCCCTTGGACGGCTCATTTCTGCGCCTGGAGTCCCCGCAGTCACACATGCACGTCGGGTTCAGCGCGGTGTTCGATGCGCCGTCCGGACGTCCTCGGCCGTCGGTGGAGGCGCTGCGCGAGCGGGCGGCGGGGCGGCTGCACGAAGTGCCGTGGTGTCGCTGGCGGCTGGACCCATCGCCGCTGGGGCTGTCCGAGCCACGGTGGATCGACGACGTCGACTTTGACCTTCGGGCGCACATCGTGGCGCTCACGCCCCCCGACGACCGGGTCAGCAGCGCGAGCTTCGAGGCGCTGCGCTCGACGGTCCTCTCCGCTCCGCTGGACCGATCGCGGCCGCTGTGGCAGATCTTCCTGGTCCCCCAGCTCGAGGACGGGCGGGTGGGGATGGTGGGGAAGATCCACCACGCGCTCGTCGACGGGCTGGCCGCGCTGCAGATCGTCAGCTTGATTCTCGATTCCGAGCCCGACGTGGCGTCGCAGCCCCCGGTCCCCTGGCAGCCCCAGGGTCGGCCCGGTCGAGTCGGTTGGGCGCTGGACGCGATGACGCGGGGGTTCGCCGATGGCGTCGGCGCGCTCCGCACCGGCGCAACCGCGGCCGCGCACGCGCCCGACACCGCGGCGAATGCTCTCCGGGATGCCAGGCGCGTGCTGGGCGCTGCCGCCGAGGAAGCGTTTTCACCGGCGCCGCCAAGCGCGCTCAACGTCCCGATCGGCGCGCGCCGCACGCTGGTCGGCTACCACGCACGGCGCGACGAGCTCCGAGCGGCGCGTCGCATCGGCGGCACGCTCAACGACGTCGGCCTCGCCGCGGTCGCCGGCGCGGTCCGCGCACTTCTCCAGCGCGAGGACGAGCAGCCACTGCTCCAACCGCTGAAGGCAATGGTTCCCGTGAGCATGCGCCGCCCCGGCGACACCGCCGCCGGCAACCAGATCTCCATGATCACCATCGCGCTGCCTGTCCACCTGGACTCCGCGCTGGAGCGCCTGGACTGGGTCCGCGAGCAGACCCAGGGGCTCAAGCAGACCGACCGGCCGATCGGAACCCGGACGCTCTACCAAGCCGCGGGCCTGCTCCCGGCGCCGCTGCGATCGCCGGCCGCCAAGGCGATGGCCGCGCCGCGGCAGTTCAACCTGACCGTGTCACAGTCGCCCGCCCCGAGAGGATCGCTCTACCTGCTCGGATGCGCACTTGGAGAGGTCTACTCCGTCGTGCCGATCACCCAGGGCCACGCCCTCGCGATCGGAATGGTCCGCTACCGCCAGGAGCTCTTCTTCGGCTGCTACGCCGACCCAGACGCACTTCCCGAGGTGCGGCACCTCCCCGCGTACATCGCGGAGGAACTCAGTGAGCTCGGCCGAATGGCGACGCGCGCTCGCGCCGAGACACCCGCATCCCGCTCACCTCAGCCAGACGCATCCACTCACTGACGAAAGCCACGGCCCCAAGGCTCGCCAACGGTCACAGGTGCCCGCATCGCGCACCGCCCCGTCGATGATGCGGCCTGCGGCGCTCGATCGTGCCGCTAGGCGAGGTTCGGATCGATCTCGTGAGCGAGCGCCCGGGCTGCATCCGCTTCCGGGCCTGACGTCGCGCTTCGAGGATCGGTCTCGACGAGCAGTTGCAGCAGAGCGCTCGGTTTCTCGATCATCTCGTAGCCGTCGAACGATCCCACGACGGTCTCTAGGTCAGCAATGACGTGGCCGGGGAGTACCACGAAGTGCCGCGGATCAGTGCGGACCTCTTCGTACTGCTCGCGCGTCAGTTCGATGCGTTTGCGGCACGGCTGCTCGGCACACTCGCAGAGGTAGAGCTCCGTTCGGCCGTCGGCGTGCCGCTCTTCCCATCGCGCCGTGCGTTCGTTGGCGATACGGAACGCCGCTTCGATAAGGCCGACGTCGCGCGCGCGATCCACTGACTGCTTCACCTTAGTACAGCGGCTCGTGATAGGGGCAGACGCCGCGGGAGGGCCTCAAAAGCCCGCGAGCCCGCCGCCGAGGTTGCTGAGCACGTCCCCCGGGTCTATGCCGAGCTTGCTCAGCACATCGGCATGCTTCTCGGTGTCAACGGTGTCGGGCAGCTCACTGCCCGCCTGCTCGGCCTTGTCGTGCTCTCCGCGTGAACGGAGCAGCTCGAGGATCTTGTCCTTGGGGATCTCCATGACCAGGCCCTACCCACGCGCGACACGGACCGCTCTCGAGGGTCCGCGATCGAACGGGTCGCTTTCAGACGGTCGCCGGTGCCGGCGCAGATATGGGCGCGTCGGCGAGCTCGGCGTCCGCCGGGTCCTCGCGGACCCGGCGGACGGGAGGCGGGTCAGCGTGCGCGGGCCCAGGGGTCGACGTAGACGTCGTCGATCTGGTAACTGGCGTCCTTGCCGGTTGTAAAGCGGAAGGCGACCGGGGCGGCGGCGACTGTCGTCTTTGAGGTGAAGACGTCGATGCCGACCATGCCTGTGGGCTGCCAGGCGTTCGTGGCGGTCGTGTAGTCCACGGGCTTGGTGTTGGTGATGTTGCCCTTGGCATCGAAGTAGAGGACTTCGATCTTCAGCACACCCTTGAGGGAGCCGGTGTTGCGAGCGAACAGCCGGAAGTGCGGGTAGGTCTCGTCGATGCACAGCGGGGCGGTGATCGCCGAGGAATTCGCGGGCAGGGCGAGCGCGGAGTTGTCAGCGGCGCCGCCGACCTTCCACGGTTCGTTGCCTGCGATGACTCTGGCGGACCCGGTCAGGATCCAGCCGGTGGCCGCGTTCTCGAGGCCGGCGTTGGGCACCGGGGTGTAGAGGTTGGCGTCGTTCCAGGTCGAAAAGCTCTGGGTGAGCGTGGGCTGGGGGGCGCAGTTGTAGGGGTTGGCGATGGCTGCGGCGTGGGCCGGGGTGACGATCAGGGCTGCGGCCCCGAGGGTGGCGGCGAGCAGCCGCGAGCGCTTCCTGCGCCCGCTGATGATGATCGGCATTCTGGTGTGGACCTCCATGTCTTGAGCCGCGCGGAGCGCGGTCGTCCGTCAAGAGAACGCGGGGCGCCCTCTTGACCGTTCAATCGGTCCTGCGCGGCGAGCCTTTATGGCAATTCTCGGTGTACTGGACGAGTGGACGATGCCCGCGAGCCACTCGCGGTTATGTCCATTACGTCGGATGTCTCGTGCGCTCAACTCGAGCGTACCTTCGCCGACTGCTTGGGGAATGGCAGCGCGCCTTGAAGACTTGTCCCCCGCAGAGCTCGACCACATCGAGCAATCGCGCGTACGTGCCGGCCAGAGGGCGGAGCGGCGTGAACTGCTGACCGAGTTCGCGGTGAGCTCGCTCGTCGTGGTCGCAGCGACAGCGATGGCGCTCTTGGCCGGGCACGAGCGAGGCGGCGCGGGCACATTGGTGTGGATGGCCGCGCTGTGCGCGGTGCTGGCGCAGATCCAGTTCGAGGTCGGCGAGGGCTACACCCGTCCGATTCAGCTCGTGTTCGTCCCGATGCTGCTGTTGCTCTCCCCCGGCCTGGTCCCGCTGGCGATCCTGCTCGCGCACCTTCCCGTGCCGGTGCTGCGGGTGGTGCGCGGCGATGCGCCGCTACAGCGCCTGCTGCCGACGATCGCGGACTGCGCGTTCTCGCTCGCCCCGGCGCTGGTCATCCTCGTCGCGGGTGTGCCGGATGGCTTGTGGAGTGTCGCGGCGGTGTGCCTGCTCGCACTCGGGTCGATGGTCGTCAGTGACCTTGCCGTCTCGTCGCTGCGGATGCGAGTCGGCCTGGGCATGGACCCGCGTGCCGAGCTCCGGGGCTTCGCCTGGGTCTATCTGATCGATTTCTGTCTGGCTCCGATCGGCTTCTTCGCCGCGCTGGCGGCCAGGGGACATCCCGCGATGCTGGCCGGCGTGTTGCCCATCGCCGGTCTACTGGTCATCTTCGCCCGCGAACGGCGCGGGCGGATCGCCAATGCCATGGCTTTGCAGCAAGTGGCCCAGGAGAGCCGCGATCGGCTCCAGTCGATCGTGCAGAACTCCTCGGACTGCATCGTCATCGTCGACGCCCGAGCGACGATGACCGCGCTCACCGGTTCCGTGCGCCCGATCTTCGGCCCCGACTGGGAGCGGGCACAGGGCGGGCGGCTCCTCGAACGAGTACATCCGGACGATGTCCCGCTCGTCTGCGCCTTCCTGGAGTCCGTTGCGGGCAAGCCGGCGGACGAGCCTCAGGCAGCGGAATGGCGCATGCGCTACGCCGACGGCAGCCATCGGCACATCGCCGCAATGGCGACCAATTTGCTCGGCGATCCCCGGGTCGCCGGCATCGTCATCACGGCCAGCGACGTCGAGGACCGCAAGGCGTTCGAGGAGCAGCTTCGACACCGCGCCTTTCACGACGCGCTCACGGGTCTGGCCAACCGCGCGTTGTTTTACGACCGCATCGAACACGCCTTGGGAAGCAGGCCCCGGGCAGCGGCGGAGGTGGCCGTCCTGTTCGTCGACCTCGACGACTTCAAGGCCGCCAACGACGCCCGAGGTCACTCGGAAGGCGATCGCCTGTTACAGGAGGCCGCGCGTCGGCTGACCGCGTGCCTGCGCTCTTCGGATACCGCGGCGCGGCTTGGCGGCGACGAATTCGGCGTACTGATCGAAGGCGTCACCGACCCAGCCACCGCAACGGCGGCAGCCGCCCGCATCCTTGATGCCCTCGGTCATCCGATCGAGCTCACGGACGGCCCGATCAGCATCTCGGCGAGCATCGGCATCGCCGTCAGCGCCGGAACGGACCGCGGCGTCGAAGAGTTCTTGCGCAAGGCGGACCTCGCGATGTATGAGGCCAAACGCAACGGCAAGCACCGCGCCGAGCTCTTTCACGCGGGTCTTGAACGGCTCGGCGCCGAGCACGGACCGCGTGGCCAATGGTTCGCACGCGACGACGAGCAGCGCGCCGAGATCGAGGACGTCCTGCAGGACCCGGACGCCATCCGCATGGTCTTTCAACCGATCATCGACCTCCGCACCGGGCGTATCGCCGGTTACGAATCACTGGCGCGCTTCAGTCGCGAGCCACGCCGCGGCCCGGACGTCTGGTTCGCCCAGGCCCACCGCTGCGGACTCGGCTACGAGCTCGAAGCCAAAGCCATCGCCTGCGCGCTGGCCACGCCCGACCGCCCGCGCGGCACCTATCTGACCTTCAACCTCAGCCCCTCATCGCTGCTAGCCGACGATGTCCTGCGCGTGTTGCCTGCGCGGCTTGACGGGCTCGTGGTGGAGATCACCGAGAACGAGCTCGTCTCCGGCGACGCGGCCATCACCGCCGCCCTTGATGACCTCCGCGCCCGTGGCGCGCGCCTCGCGGTCGATGACACGGGCGCCGGCTACGCCGGCTTGACGCACGTCATGCGCCTGCAGCCGGACATCATCAAACTCGACCGTGCCCTCACCAGCGGCGTTGACCACGACCCCGCTAAAGCGCCGCTGATCAGTTCCTTCGTGCGCTACGCCCGCGACATCGACGCCGACGTGTGTGCCGAAGGGATCGAAACGCGCGCGGAACTGGAATGCCTTGCCGACCTCGACGTCGCCTACGGCCAGGGCTATGGCATCGCACGGCCTTCGCCCCCGTGGACCGGCATCGCGCCCGACGCGACCGCCGCGTGCCTGCGCGCGTTCGAGACCACGCTGGCTGACACCAACGACTCGCCCGCACGAGCTGATCACGACCGCCGCCTGGAGATTCTCGTCCGTCGCCTCGCAGAAGTCACGACCGCCGAGGAACTGCATGCCTGCCTCGGTCCACTCGCCGATGAGCTCGGAGCCGACGAAGTCCGCCTGGTTGAGGGCTCCGATCGGCAGGCGGGGCAGCTGCTCGTCGATGACCCCACCGCCGATGCCCGTGTTGTCACGGCGCTGCGGAGCGAAGGGTATGCCTCGCGGCTGAGCCTGCCGGTTCACAGCGGCGGGCACGTCATCGCGCACCTCGAGGCGTACGCGCGACAGCAGCGCCCGTGGAGCCGTTTCCAGGTTGGCCGGGCCCGTCTGGTCTGCTACCAACTCGGGCCGCTCCTCACCAGCCTGCACGCTGCCACGGTCGGATCCCCATGACCCAGCGAGGCTCCTGGCTGCTGCCGGACGGCGTGGATCGCGAGCGGATGCTCGAGATGGATCGGCAGCTGCAGCCCGTGCGCCGGGCGTCCTTCGGCGTGCTCGCGCTCGCGCTGGTGGCTTCCGGGCCGTGGCTCGGTTGGTGGACACTCCTCCCGCTTGCGCTCGCCGGCGCGATGTTCCGCCTCGCCGACACCCGCATCGCACACGTCACGACCCCCGAGTACGCGCTCTTCGCGGCGTGGCTGGGCTCGCAACTGATGATCGTCGGCAGCGTGGTGCTGACCGGTGGCGCTCAGGCACCGATGCTGCCCTGGCTGGCGATCCCGCTCATGACCCTCGGAGCGCGGTTCTCCGAGCGTGGCATTGCCGCCGGTCTGGGGCTGTCGCTGCTGCTGCTCGTCGGCGTCGCGCTCGTCACCGACTCCCGGGCCGTCTTCGACAATCCGCCGCTGCTGTTCGGCCCGCTCGCGCTGATGACGTGCATCGCGATCTTTCAGACCGTGTTGATGCGCTCAGACGTCAAGCATCGTGCCGCCGCGGTCATCGATCCCTTGACCGGCATGCTCAACCGGCAAGCGCTCACCCAACGCGCCGCCGAGCTCGAGCAGCAGTCACAGCTCACGGCACAAGCCGTCGGCCTGATCGTCGGCGACATCGACCATTTCAAGCAGATCAACGACGCGCACGGTCACGCGGTCGGAGATGCCGTGCTCAAGGACGTCGCCTTCGAACTCCGCAAGCACCTCCATGCCTACGACCTCTGCTACCGGATCGGCGGCGAGGAATTCCTCGTCTTGCTCCCCGGCTCAGACCTCGAACAGACGCGCAGGCTCGCCGAGTGCTTGCGCGCCTCGATTGCGGGCCAACAACACGGCGGCCTGTGCGTAACGATGAGCTTCGGCGCCGCCGCCTCGGGCCACGAGACGCCCTTCAGCTACAGCCAATCCTTCTTCGAGGCCGACGCCCGCATGTACGCCGCCAAACGGACCGGCCGAGACCGCGTCTGCTGGCAATCCCCCACCGGTGAAACGGCGACGGCCTGAGTGCGGCCTAGCGCGTCGAGCATTGCGGGTTGAGATCGCTTCCGGTCTCGAGGCGGGACGGCGTGCACGCGTCGGGGCACGTCACCGATGTGATCCGAGCCCGTTGCCATTCGCACGGGAGTTGGGTAGGGCCCCGTGCATGAGTTTTCTTCCTCAGCCTCGCGGTCCACTGACCGAGGCGCTCTTCGCTGGGTTGCGGAAGCCGCCTCACGCCCTCGCCGGCGTGCCCGGCGACGCCGGTCCTGAAGATCTTCAACTGGCCCTGTATTGCTGTTACGAGTTGCACTATCGCGGCTTCGAGGGCGTCGATGATCGGTGGGAGTGGGAGCCTTCGCTGCTGGCGCTGCGCGCCGAGCTCGAGCGCCGCTTCGAACGCGACCTGCTCGAGTGCGTCGGGCCACCCGGCACGCCGCCCGACCCGGCCGAGCTCGACGTGTTGCTGCGCGAGCTGATGTTGGCCGACGAGGCGCCGTCGGTGTCGACGTTCATCGAGCGCGAGGCGAGCGCCGAGCAGGTGCTCGAGTTCATGGTTCACCGCTCGGCGTATCAGCTCAAAGAGGCCGATCCACACTCGTGGGCGCTCCCGCGGCTGTGGGGGAGGCCGAAGGCGGCGATGGTCGAGATCCAGGCCGACGAGTACGGCAACGGGCGCCCGGACGACATCCATGCCCAGCTGTTCGCTCGCGCGATGGAGGCGGTCGGGCTGGAGTCGACCTACGGCGCGTATCTGGATCAGATCCCGGGGGTGACGCTCGCGACGGTGAACCTGATGTCACTGTTCGGCCTGCACCGCCGCCTGCGCGGCGCGATCGTCGGTCACCTCGCGCTGTTCGAGATGACCTCCTCCGTCCCCAACCGGCGCTACGCGAGCGGGCTGCGACGGCTCGGCTACGGCGAGGACGCATGCCTGTTCTTCGACGTACACGTCGTGGCCGACGCGGTCCACGAGAGTGTCGCCGCCGTGGATCTCGCCGGCGGCCTGGCGAAGCAGGATCCGAAGCTCGGCGCGGACGTGCTGTGGGGCGCCCGCGCGCTGCTGGAGATCGACGGCCGTTGGGCTCGCGAGACGATGTCGGCGTGGGGCGGGAACTCGTCTTCGTTGCGGCCGGCGCTCGCGCTGCGGTGACCGCAGCGCAGCTGCGGGCGGTCTTCGACGCCGCCGACCCGCTCACGATCGGCCTTGAAGAGGAGGTCATGCTCGTCGATCCGGTCACGTTCGGCCTGGCCCCGCTGGCGTCCGAGATCCTGGGCGACGAGCCGGGCGAGCGCCTGGAGGTGCTCGCACCGATCGCGGGGGCTCGGCTGCGCCGACGAGCTCGCCGGCGTCTCGCTTACGCGCAACGGTGCCGACCGACGGCGAGCCGTCGGCGTGGACAGCGTCGTGGGGTGGCTCGCCGATCGCTTCGTCAGCTGACGCGGCCGTTCTCAGCGTTGCTCGGTGCGCGAAAGCGGATCACGTTGTGCGTTCCGTCGCAGAACGGGCGCAGACGCGACTTGCCGCAGCGACACAGGGCGATCGTCTGCTCACGTCCGCCGAGCTCGATCTCATCGCCGTCCTGGTCGAGCAGCTTGAAGGACCCGCGGACCAGCAACGGCCCGTCGCGGTAGGGAGTGATCACAGTGTCAGAGTCGGCCATCCTGCGGACAGCCTCCCCACATCTCAGTGCCCGAAAAACCGACCTCTCGCTCGGGCGGGCCCAGACACGTCACGAAGGCTCCGTTGATATGCCGGTGATTGCGAGTTGGTTGCGTACGCGGTCGGCCTGCTGGTAGTAGCGTCGTTCGACGGAGGGCATTCGCGCCGGGGTCCGTCATTTGGGCAGCGTCGCCTGACTTCCGAGTTCACCACGACTCGGAGACGACATGTCTGCCATCCCCGTGTACCCCACGACCGACGACGGCTTCGCGCGAGCTCGCGAGCGCCTCGGATTCGACGACCCCGGTTGGTGCGCCCCGCGGCGCGCTCCGGTACTGGCGGCGCTGGAGGCCGCCTACCGGCTCGAGCCGGGACAGGTCCGAGCGATGCTCCGCGCACAACACGACAACCTGCTGGTGCGCGAACAGGGGCGCGCCGTGTCCCTCGGCGGCGAGGCTCGAGACGCGCTCGGCTGCCTGCGAGAAGAGGCGCGCCGGCACGGCCGGCTGGTCGCGCTCGGTCAGGCCTGGGCCGGTAGCAACCAGCTGATCGCTCTGATCACGACGCGCCATCCGGCGATCGTCCGGCAAGCCCTTGCCACCGTCGTGTCGGGCGAGGTCCTGTGCCGCGTGCTCGACGACCTCACCGACCGGCGCGTGTTCGGGCCTGACGAGGAGGATCTCCTGCGCCGGGCATGGCGCGCCGCCCACCCAGTCCCCGCCTACTTCCGGCGCTTCGCCGTGGGGTGACCAACGACCGAATGGGTAGGTCCACCCCGATGGCCTACAACGAAATCTATATCGACGCGGCGCCCGTGACGGTCCACGCCGTGCTCAGCGACGCCGGAAGCTATGCGGACTGGGTCGTTGGGGCGCGCAAGATCCGCGATGCCGACCCGCAGTTCCCCGCCGTCGGCTCACGCTTCCACCACCAGGTCGGCGTCCCTCCGCTCGTGCTCAACGATCACACCGAGGTGTTGGAACACGAGACACCGTCGAAGTTGATCCTGCGCGCCAAGACCCGGCCGTTCGGCACCGCTCGAGTCGACCTCCGCCTCGCAGCCGAGGGCGCCGGCACCCGAGTACGGATGACCGAGGTCGCAGGCGACACGCCGAGCCGGCTCCTGCTCAACCGCGTCTCGGACCCACTCGTCCACGCCCGCAACGTCCGATCGCTCCAACGACTGCGACGCCTCGCGGAACACCGCGGGTGACGTGTCATACGCCCTCCGCGGCAACGAGGCGTGGGCGGGGTACGACGAGCTGACGGTCGCCGAGGTCCAGTCGGTTCTCTCCGAAGGTGACGACGACCGCGTCAAGCAGGTTCGCCGGTAGGCGAGGTGACCCGTTTGGGCGCGCACTGCCGCTCCGCACCCACGACCTCAGCGGTTTGTTGCAGCACCGGGAACGTGGTCCCGCCAGCGATGGTTCGGGGTGAAACCAAGGATTCGATGGGCCTTGGCGGTCGAACACAATGCGGCGGTGCCGTCGATCTCGGAGCGAACCTCGACACCGGGGAAGAACGCGTCCATGAGCTCGAGCGACGGGGTGCTCATCACCGTCTCGTCGGCGGCGATCACGAACGTGTCGAAGCCTGGCTGGTCATACGCGAGGGCGTCAAGGACGGCCTGCGCGCCGTCGCGGGCATCGATGTAGGACCAAAGGTTCCATTTGCGACTCGCGGGGTCGGCCTCATAGGACGGGAACTCCTCATAGTCCGCTGGTGCCATGACATTGGAAAAGCGCAGCCCGATCAGCTTCTGCTCGGGGTCCCAGCGACAGAACTGCGCCGCCATCTCCTCCTCGAGGTCCTTGGCGAGCGAATACGCGACCTCAGGCAGCTTGGGAACGTCCTCGTCCAGCGGGACGTACACGGGCGGCCGGTTGAACGGGTAGCCGAGCAGCGTCTCGCTGGAGGCCCACACCACGTTGTGGATCTCCAGGAGCCTGGCCGCCTGAAAGACGTGGTAGGTCGCGGTGATGTTGTTCACGAAGGTGGCAGCGTTGCCGGCATGCGTCGCGCCGGGGATGGCCGCGAGATGCACGACCGCATCGACGCCGTCGTGCAGCTCGTCGATTCCCGCGAAGGCCTCGACCACCTGGCCGTAGTCCGTCAGGTCGAGCCGGGTGAAAGAACACCGCGGCTCGCGCGGAGGTGCCAGGTCGAAGTTGAAGACCTCCCAGCCATCCTCGACAAGCGCGACGACGCACGCTGATCCCAGCTTTCCGCTCCCGCCGGTCACCGCGACCTTCTTACTCATGTACGCAACGCTACATCGGGTCCCGATGTGGGGTTGCCCTCGGACGCGAAGCGCGCGAATCGCCCGAACGTAGACGCGCCAATGACAGAGCCTCGACCGCCGGTCGATTCCCCAGAGCGCCCTCCGCGCCTAGACTTCGTTTCGAGGGCATGGCAGGCGCGGTCGGGACCCCCCGGGAGCGCCGTCTGACTTCTGAATCGGTGTGCAAACAGGTTCAGGAGGTTCTGCCGTGTCTGACTTCAGATTGCTCCGCCCGCCGCTCGCGACAGGATCCGGTGGCTCGACCGGACGGTGGTGCTGATGCCGCCGGTAGACGAGAATCGATGGACCGCGACCCGCGCCCATTGGCACGCGGCGCGCCGGGCTCATGAGCGACGCCTGTTCGCGCGGCTGACGGTCGATCGCAGCCCAGCCGCGAGGGCCGCGATCGTCGAGCAGTTCATGCCGTTGGCGCGACAGCTCGCTCGCCGCTACGGCAACGTCGAAGACATCGACGATCTCGAGCAGGTCGCCGCGATCGGGCTCGTAAAGGCCATCGATCGCTTCGACCCCGACCGCGGGCTCGCGTTCTCCTCCTTCGCGTTTCCAACCATTCTCGGCGAGCTCAAGCGACACCTACGCGACCGCGGCTGGTCGGTCCGACCGCCGCGCGACGTCCAGGAACTCGCCGCGCGCGCCGAGCAGCACGCGCACGCCTTGCTCGCCGAGCTCGGCCGCTCCCCCACGGTGAGCCAGATCGCCGAACGCGCCGGAAGTACCGTCGAGCAAGTCCTCGAAGCGATGCAGGCCACCAACGCACGCCACGCTGTATCCCTCGACGAACCCATCCGCGACACCGACCCCAGCAGCCGCGCACGCGAGGTCGCGGTCGAGGAGGCCGGCTTTGCCGCTGCCGAGAACGCGATGCTGCTCGACGCGATGCTGCGGCAGCTCACCGAGCGCGAACGACGCGTCCTGGACCTGCGCTTTCGCCGTGACCTCACGCAATCGCGGGTCGCCGAGATCGTCGGCATCTCACAGATGCACGTCTCACGGATGCTTCGCACCTCACTCGCAAAGCTGCAGGCCGCCGCGGAGCAGGATCCGACCGCGCCGACGACGAGTCCACGACACCCGTGACGCTTCCGCAGTCCGGACGTGGAGTGGGCGCGTGAGAACGCTCCACGACGCAAACCGTCGGCTAATTCGGGGTCACGTCCCGTAGCGTGGTGTAGGTCGACGTCGGACGGAAACGTGGTTCCGGCCGACGCGGCACTGATGATCGTCGGACTTCTCACGGTTCGACTTTCAAAGGAGGTGCCGCGTGGCCGGTGCCGACA
>NZ_JAPDOD010000095.1 GCF_027587205.1 Solirubrobacter ginsenosidimutans | reverse complement strand
GTCGCGATCCGGCACCATCAGGGTCCGGTCGAGCCGCCGCTCGAGGCCATGCCATGTCCTGCGGCGGTAGCGCCGGCGCCCGCGCGAGGCTCCTTCCGCGGCGTCGATGTCTGCTTTAAAGCCTGCGCCGCGCCATATTGGAGCGCGAGCGCCATTGCACTCAGCGCTCACCGAAGCAGTGTCAGGACGTCTCGCGCGATGTTGCGCCGGCAGGGAGCTCGTGCTCTTCCAAGAGGTCCGTGGGGCTGAGGACGAAGACCTCGCAGATCATGTCGGGGCTCTGTTGGTTGCCGCTCATAAAGCCGATCACAGGCCGACCGGTGGCGTGCTCGATAACGGCGGTAAAGCGGTCGCGCATGACCTCCTGAAACGCCATCCGCTGTTCGATCACGGCCTGGCCGCGCCCGCCGTCGAGCAGCGTCTGCTCCACGCGCGTGAAGCCGCCGCGCAGCACGCAGACGACGAGATCGTCGTGGTAGTAGGTCTTGGCCTGGCTCGGGCCGCGCCCGTAGTACTCCTTCAACAACGCGACCATGCCCTCAGAGACCGCGGTCAGCACGTCGCCGTGGGTGCCGTGCAGGCTGTGCGTGTCACCGTCCGCCATGGGCCGAGCGTAACCCGCTCGAGGTCTAGGGTGAAGACCACGATCGTTCGGGGGGTTTCGCCCTTCACCTCGCGCGCGCCAACTTGACGGAGAGCGAGAGAGGCCGATCGCCCGATGGCGACCCCGCCCGAACCGCTCGACAACGACGCCCTACTGAGCGCGGTGACCGACGCGATGGTCGAGATGCATGAGCGCTACTACCACCGTCCTCCTGGCTCGGCGAAGAGCCAGTTCATGGGCGATGACCTGATCGCCTGCGTGCTCGGCAACGTCTACACCGACGTCGAGAAGACGCTGATCGAACTGCAGCGCGCCCCGGTCGTGACCGAGAACCGCAGCGCCTTTCAACTCGCGATGGGCGACCGCTTCGTGGCCGCCATCGAAGCCACCACCCGACGGCGCGTCGTGGACTTCATCTCCAGCCATCACGTCGGGCCCGACCTGGAGATCGAGCTGTTCTTCCTCGACGAGTCCTAGCCCTACCGGCGGGCGGACAGCGCCGTCAACGCGCACTGACGAAGGTGTTCGTTTTCGATCCTGAGCGTGGCGTTGTCGATGGCGAGCGAGTTCGCACCCCGACGCAGGACCGCCACGGTGTCCCGCAGGGCCTGAAGCTCGTGCGACATACGCCAGCACGATTCGCTCGCCCGAAAGCAGCTCGCGATCGGCGGCAGCCACAGCCCGTTCGCAACTCCGGGCCGAGCTGCTTCGTTTGGGGATCATCCTGCGCATATCCGGCGGGACCATGGCTTCCTCGCTACCCGGCTGAGCGTTTCAAGCGCGAGCAACCGGACCGCGACGACCGATTTCGTACACGCGCATGCGTGTCCTTCACGCTTGTCGGCATAGAATCATTCGCGAGGGCATCGCACGAGCGAGCTCGGTGACTGTCCGGGATTGCCGTCTGACCTCTGAATCGGCTTTCAAGCGGTTTCGGAGGTTGCGGCGTGACGAGCGCGATGACAGAGCCCCGCTGGGGCGTGCGGCGCGACGCGTGGTACCAGACCCGGCGAGCCCACGAGCGGCGTCTGTTCGCGCGCTATACGACCGAGCGAAGCCCCGCGGCGCGCGACGCGATCATGGAGCAGTTCCTGCCGCTCGCTCGCAAGCTCGCCAGGCGCTACGCCAACGTCGAGGAGATCGAGGATCTCGAGCAGGTCGCGGCGCTCGGCCTGATCAAGGCGATCGAGCGCTTCGACCCCGAGCGCGGACTGGCGTTCTCATCGTTTGCGTTCCCGACCATCCTGGGCGAGCTCAAGCGCTACCTGCGCGATCACGGCTGGTCTGTCCGTCCACCGCGCGACGCCCAGGAGCTCGCCGCCCGCCTCGACCACCACACCCAGACCTTGGTCACCGAGCTCGGCCGCTCCCCCACCGTCGCCGAGCTTGCGCAGCGCACCCACAGCAGCGTCGAAGACATCCTCGAAGCGCTGCAGACGGCGGGCGCACGTCACGCCGTCTCGCTCGATCAACCCCGCCACGACGCTGACGATCCAGCCGGCCGCGGCTTGGAGATCCCGATCCAGGACGACGGCTTTGTCGATGTCGAGAACGACGTGCTGGTCAACGACCTCCTGCGGGCCCTCGATCCGCGTGACCGCCTGATCGTGAACCTGCGCTTCCGCAAGGACCTTACGCAACGCGAGATCGGCGAGATCGTCGGCATCTCACAGATGCACGTCTCGCGCCTCCTGCGCACCGCACTCAAACGGCTGCAGGACGAGGCTCCTTCCGTGATCGCGCCCGAACCGATCGATCGAGTGAAGCCATGAGCGACCCTGCCGCCCCGTTGCCGCGCCCACGGATCGCTCCAGCCGCTGACGAGTTCCTCGAGCCAGGGTTTGCCTGTCCCGTTCACGACCGCGGCGACACGGTCGTGCTCGCGCCGAGCGGGGAGCTCGACGCCGCCACGGTTGGGCAGCTTGAGCACGCCATCGCCGCAGCCCTGGACAAACGCAGCGAGAACCTAACCGTCGACCTGCGCGCCCTGAGTTTCATCGACTCGAGCGGCGTCCGCGCGCTCCTGCGGCTCACGACGCAGATCGGACACGGCGCACGGCTACGGCTCGTGCCCGGACCTCCCCAGGTCCAACGCGTCTTCGAACTCACCGGCCTGACCGCCGCGCTGCCGTTCACCGGTCAACAAGCGGCGCGGTCGGTCCCGCGCTAGAAGGCCTCGAATCAACCCACCGCGCAGCGTCCGGGAAGTTACGCGACTACTCGTCCTGCTTCGATTGTTGCTTGGAATCGGGCGCCTTCCTCGGCTGGCCGGCCACGGTCTCTGTGTCCTGCTCGCCGGGCTTCGGGGCCTTCTCGTCGGCCTTGTCGGGCCGGTCCTGCGTGGATTCGCTCACGGCGATCTCCTCGGTTCTGGGGGCACCGGTACTACCCCCCCGACGCGGCGGCCATGCTTGTCCATCGAGACCACGAGCGGCGGTCGTGCTGTCGGCGAGTGTGCGACAACGACGCCCGAAACAGGTCGCGGCGCTTTCGACCGAACATCCGCGCATCCTTGGGCAGTGAACGGCATCTCACTAGGTGCGACGATCCGCCTGCTGCCAGCCGGCGAACTCGACCTCGCCACCGCACCCGATCTCGACCGCGCACTTCGCGCCGCCCAGCAACGCGCATCCGACGTGACCTTGGACTTGCGTGATCTGGGTTTCATGGACTGCAGCAGCCTCGTCCTACTGACCGCCGCCTGCGACCGCGCGCGGCGAAGCGGCGGCGCGTTCCATATCCGACGCGGGGCCGCACCGATCATCGATCGGCTCTTCACACTCACCGGTATCGACGGCCTACTTCAGCCGCCCGCGCCTCGCCCCGACCCGAGGTCTCCGCCCACGTCCTGAAGCTCGACATGGCGCGATTTCGAGCAACCTCGGTCGGTCTGCGCGCGGCTCGGGTGTGCCGTCCTTTGGGCGGGCGTGCGCGTGTCGGCGACGACGCAGTGGTCAGCTGCTGAGAGGGGACCTGATCGCAGTGGGCGTTGATAGGTATGCAGGCCGCCGACACGCTGGCGCAGACGCGTCGTCTCCCAGTAGACGGTCACGCCAAACCGAACGTGGCCCGCCGGCGGTCGCGTCGTCCCGCTCAGGCCCGGTTCGCGACGGCTCGCAACGCGTTGAGCGGAGCCGGCGCACCTCGACTGCCGTTTCGGGGGTCCGGACTCCCGTGGCATCGCGACGAACCGTCACGGTCCACTGACGGCACGATCGATCACACGATCTGGGACGTGACGTGCCAGTGAGCGGGGAAGTTGGCGCCCGCGCATTGCGGTCAACGGGCGCCCGCGAGGGTAAGACAACATCAAGAGGGCTCCGTGCTGAGGTCCGCAGGCTGCGCGTCGCGCGAAGGCTCTGGGCAGCGGCACCTGACTTCTGGTTCGTTGACTCTACGACCGGAAGGCAGCACGTGTCCTTTCCTCGAAACCACTGCTCGGCTCGGTCGCGGACCGAGCAGCAGCATCGGCTCTCGTGTCGGCGCTCGACCGTCGACGGCGCCGTGCAAATCGTGGTGAGCGGCGAACTGGACGTCGCCACCGTCTCGCAACTGGATGGTGCCCTGCGGCTGGCGTGGGCCTCGGCGGACGCGATCGTGCTCGATATGCGCAAGCTGACGTTCATCGACTTCATTGGCGCGAACCTGATCATCGCCGCCGCGAGCCGTATTGAACGCTCGGGCGGCCACCTGACGATCGTGAGCGGCTCGGCCGAACTCGCTTGGCTCCTCGAGCTCTACGGCGTGGATCGACTGCTCGAGCTCTCCGACACCCCACCCCGTCGGGCTGCCACTGCAGCGGGCGGCGGCCGTGTCACCGCTGGCAACCGCGGCCCGCAGACGACTGTCGCCGCATCGACCCGGTAAGGACGAAACCGGTCGCGCGCACAGCGCATCGAGTCATGCCCACGCTCTCGGCACCCCGCGGCACAGCGACCGCCCCACGACACGAGGCCCTCGAGACGTTCGCGCGCGCCCACGCTCATCTCGGATTCGATCGCCCCGATTGGTGCGTGCCACGGCGCTCCGCGGTGCTGTCGGTGCGAGCAGGAGGTCACCCGGCTCGTGCTCCAAGGCGAGTCCACCCCGGCCATTGCCGATCGCCTCGTCGTGTCTCCCCACACCGTCCAACAGCACCTCAAGAGCATCTTCGAGAAGACCGGGGTGCGCAGCCGCCGCGAGCTCGTGGGCAAGGTCTTCTTCTCCTACTACGAACCACGGCTGCACGACAACGAGTGACGCGTACCGCAGCAAAAACCCCTGCGCGGCGGACCGATGGGGTCCTCGTAGTTCATCGGCACGAGCCTAGGTCGAGATTGAGGAGCAGGCCCAAGGCCGGCGCTCAGGCTGTGGCAGGGTGGTCCTGGTTGCCTCGGTCATGGTGCGACGGTGACCCAATATGCATCGCCTTCAGGACCCGCTCGGTGGTGTTGAAGCCGGCGAAGAGACCGCCCTCGATGTCCTGTTCGCCCTTGGGGACGTTGGCGGTGACTCGCGCCCGCGCCGCCCTGGCGGGTACTCGCGAAGGGGTATTCGTCGCAGGAGCCGTCGGGTCGGGCGCGTCGGTATTCGCGCACGACTGAAACGTGGACACGCGATCCGGCGGTTGTCGCGGGTGCGGCGCGGGTCGCGGTTGACGGGGCGCCCGCCGGCGCGTGCGCCGGGCTTGCCGGCGGCCTGGGCGGCGAGGATGTGTGCGCCGATCTCAGGCGTGGCCTTCTGAGTCGGGGTGGGGTGGTAGGTCATCGAGGGCGTGAAGTCCGCCAGACGCACCCCTGGCTGCCCGTGGTCTCGTTGTCGCAGCGGGACGTGGGGTGGAGGCCACCAGCAGCGGGTGGGCTGAGGCCGCCGGCGAAAGCGCGTGGGCGCAGCTCCGACCAAGGTTGCATCACGTCTCGGGCCACCCGTGTTGGCCTAGCGGTTCGACACCCAGATGTCCCCCGCTCTACGTCGGTCGGACCGGGTGGCTCACTCTGGTGCGGTGGCGGTGACACGGAGGATGAGGATCGCCGCGTCGTCTCGCAGTGGCGCTGCGGCGTGCGCAAGGGCCGCCTCGATCAGCCCCTCGGCGAGCCGGGGTGGCGCTTGGTCAGCCAGGCTGCGAAGTGCTGTCTTCACTCCCGCGATGTCAAACAGCACGCCTGAGGACCGAGCCTCGGTGAGCCCGTCGGTGTACAGCACGAGCACGTCGCCGGCACCCATTCGCTCATCGGCGACGCGGAGTTCCTCGACGGCGAAGTCCGTGACACCGAGGAGCTGCCCCCGGGCCGTCGATTCCTCGAACGTGCCGTCGTGGCGCTGGATGATGACGGGGGGATGACCGCCGGACGCGATGCGCAGGTTCAGCCCGTTGCGCTCAGGGTCAACGGTCATTCGCATGAAGACAGCGGTAGTGAAGCGGCCCGTGTCTGAGCGCAGCAGGGCCTGGTTGAGGGCGCCGATGACCGTCGCGGGATCGGAGTCGAACATCGCGGCGGTGCGAACGGTGTGGCGGGTGAGCGCGGTCTGGGAAGCGGCCTCAGGTCCGCTGCCACAGACGTCGCCCATGACGATGCCCCACACGTTCTCACCGATGGCGAAGACGTCATAGAAGTCGCCGCCGACCAGTTCGGTGCCCGCGTGATAGTGGGCCCCGAGCTCGAGCCCCGGGATCTGCGGCAGGCTAGGTGGCAGCAGGCTTTGCTGTAGCGCGATCGCGACCTGATCGCGCTGGCGCAGCGCTACCTCGCGCGCTGCTGTCTCCCGTCGCGCGTCCTCCAGCAGCCCGGCGTTTACGATCGCGACACCCGCCGTGGCGGCGATGCTCAACGCCGCGGCTTCGGCCTCCGCGTCGAAGACAGCGACCTCTGGGTGGCCGAAACACAAGCCGCCGGCAATCGTGCCGTCGGCGGTTTGGACCGGTAGGGCCAGATAGCTGCGAATCGGTGGGTGGCCCTCGGGCAGCGTGAACTGCCGTGCCACGCTCGCGATTTCCGGGTGCTCGGCGAGATCGTCGCAGCAGATGACGGTGGTCTGGGCATAGGTTGCGTCGAACACGCCGACCGCGGCACCGGTGAGCTCGGTTACCGCATCGGTCGCGTTCTGCAGGATCACGTCCAGATCGAGCTGTGCCACGATTTCGCGGCCGACCCGCTCAAGGGCCGCGCTGCGCCGGCGTTGTCGCTCGGCCTCTCGACGAGCGGCGCGTTCGGACTGCTCGAGCAACTGCTGTGCGCGGCGACGCTCGGTCAGGTCGCGCGTGACCTTCGCGAAGCCGACGAGGGTGCCGCGCGCGTCGCGCAACGCGGTGATGACGACGTTTGCCCAGAACAGCGTGCCATCCTTGCGCACGCGCCAGCCTTCCTCCTCGAACCGGCCCTCGCGAGTCGCCACCTCCAGCTCGTAGTCGGGGTGCCGGCTGACGCGGGCGGGTTCGGTGTAGAACAACTCGAAGTGCCGGCCGATCACATCGGCGGCCGTGTACCCCTTGATGTTCTGTGCACCGGCGTTCCATGTCCGGATGTGGCCGGAGACGTCGAGGACGAAGATCGCGTAGTCGCGCACACTCTCCACCAGCAGGCGGAACTGCTCGAGCTCGGCGTTGGCGACCCGCAACTCGGCGGCCGCGGTCCGCAGCTGCTCGGTGGCGAGCTGACGGCTGGTGAGGTCGCGCGTGACCTTGCCGAATCCGACGAGCGAGCCGTGTTCGTCCCGTAGCGCGGTAATGACGACATTGGCCCAGAAGCGACTCCCGTCCTTGCGGACCCGCCACCCCTCGGCCTCGTGTCGCCCCGTGGTCCGCGCCGCGTCCAAGATCGCCTGCGGCAGGTCGGCGGCCACGTCCTCGGGCGGATAGAAGGTTGAGAAGTGGTGCCCAAGGATCTCCTCGGCGGCGTAGCCCTTCAATCGCCGCGCGCCGTCATTCCACGTCACCACGTGACCGGATAGATCAAGCAGGAAGATCGCGTAGTCCGGCTGGGACTCGACCAGCAACCGGAGATGCTCGGCCGCGTCGGTCGTGTCGACCGACACACTCCCGCTTTCCCCTTGACCCATGCTGCTGACCCTATCGTCAACACGTCAACGATCCCTCCGGATCTGCGGCATCGCGCGCTGCTGCTGTAACGCACTGGATAGCCGGCCGGCGTAGGAGTTGCCGCCGCGGGTTTCGCGATCGCACGGCTGCTCGGCGCCTACAACGCCACGCCGGCACGCATGGGGCGAGCAGGGCACCTGGATCGGCCTGAACGACAACGGCAGTCGCACTTCGCGCACAGTGAGAGAGCCTCGCGGCGGCCAGGACTCACTTCGGTCGCGAGACCTGGGGCTCGGGACTGGCGCCGGTCGTCTCGATCAGGATCGACCGCGGTGCGTCCGCGCGGTTTCATTGCCTCGCGGACGTGGGGAGTGTGCAGCTATGCCCTCCCCGATTCCTGCCCCGCCCGTCATCCTCAGCAAGGTCGGTCGTGCCGCGCATGACATCGGACTCGCCGGGCTGCTCGGTGGGAACCTCTTCGGCCGCCTCGCGATGCACCCGAGCGTGACCGAGATCTCCGACGAGGCCGAGCGCGGCAAGCTCGTCAACGCCGCCTGGCGTCGCTACGGCGCCGTCAACTCGGTCTCATTGGCCGCGGTGGCGGCGGGGTGGACCGGTGCGCGAATGCGCGAGTCGGCCAACGGCAAGCTCTCCGGTGACGAGCGACGGCTCGCCTACACCAAGGATGCGCTCGTCGGACTCGTCGCCGCGACCGGCCTGGCCACGGCTGCCGAGGGCATGCGCTTCGCCCGGATGGCCCCGGGCGGTGCGGTCCCGCTGCGCGACGGCGACCACGCCGCGCCGGCCGCGAGCGAGAACGCCCGGCGCTCCAAGCGCCGCGTGAACGCACTCAGTACCGCGAACCTGCTCACCGAGCTCGCGCTGGTCGCCGTCAACTCGGCGCTCGCGCAGGAAGGGTTCCGCCGGCCTCCCGCGCGGCGCCTGATCCCGCGTTGGGGGCGGCTCTAGGACCGTCCACGCGGCGAGCGCGGCGGATGGCGATCGCACAGCTGTTGCTCGGCCTCGTGCTGGTGTTCGCGGGAGCCGGCATGATCCTCGCGCGACGAGTGATCGGGGCGCGCAACGCGCGCGCCGGCGGTTGGAAGACTGCCACGCCCGTGCTCTGGGTGTTCCTCGGCGTGCTGCTGGTGATGAACGGTGCCCTCCAGATCACGTTGTCAGCGGTGTAAGGCCCGCGTGTACAGCATCGCTGGGTTCCGAGCTGGTGCTTGAGGCGTCGGGTCGAGCGTCGTCGCGACACCTCTCGGGCTGGTCGACCACTGCCGGCCGACCGCATGTGTGACAGAACGTGCCCAGGTTCTCTGTGGCTGAGCGCTGCGCGGATGTGTGGACCGAGAACTTGGGCGTCGCGACGCCCTGCACACGCGAGCGGAAAGCGAAGCGTTCGCGGGCGACATCACGCGCTCACCTGGGTGGCAACCCCGCTGACACCGTCTGGTTGGTCGATCTCCGCCGCGGGCAGGCCCCTGGCATGCGAGACGACGCCACTCAGGAATCCACCGGTAATTTCACCCTGCAGTCAACGGTCCGCGACGCCTCGCTCGAGCTCGTCGTTGCGGGTGAGCTCGACATGGCGGCGGCCTTCAGCTTCGAGTCCAAGGTCGACGCGCACCTCACTGCAGGCGGGGTGGAGGCAGTCGTCCTGGATCTCGCCTAGGTGGAGTTCGTGGACTCCGCCGGGCTGGGCGCCCTGCTCTCGCTCCGCGACGAGGCGCGCCAGCGCGGCATCGAACTTCATCTCGCGCGGGTCTCAGGTCCCATCCGCAAGCTCCTGGATCTGACCGGCATCGGCGACATCCCGGGCGAGTGACCCGCCCGGCCTCCAGATGCCGATCGCTCGCAACGCCGCGGAGCCCTCGTCGAGCGTGAGATCGGTCTCACCGAGGAGCTGGTGAAAGGACTGACTGCTGACCGCGTATACGTCCGGGTCGGTTCTCGCCGCGACGGCTCACGCGCCGCGTAACCACCTTGGACACTTTCCGAGCGTCACCTCACGCCGCCGTGTGAGGGATCGGAATCTCTGCGGTGATGAGCGTGCCGCCGTCGGCTGGGCTCTCGATCCGGAGTTGTCCGTTGAGTACGGCGAGTCGGTCGGCCAGTCCGAGCAGCCCGGTGCCGTCGGGGCGGGCGCCGCCGACGCCGTCGTCGTGCACTTGTAGTCGCAGGGTGCCGTCCTGGATGCGGGCGGTCACGGTGGCGCTGAGGGCGCGGGCGTGTTTGGCGACGTTGGTGAGCGCCTCGGCGACGACGAAGTACGCGGCCGCCTCGATCGCGGGCGGGAGCCGGCCGACGGAGACGGCGTTCTCGACCGGCATCGGCGCGCGTGCGGCCAGCGTTTGCACGCTTCGGTACAGGCCGTCTTCGGTGAGATCAGTGGGCAGAATGCCGTGTGCCAGTTCGCGCAGCTCGCTCGTCGCCTGTTCGGCCTGTTCGAGCGCCTCGTCTAGCAGGGTGGAAAGCTGCTCCTCGTCCTCGTTCTCACGAGCGCCGCGAGCCATTTTGAGTGTGATGATCGTATGGACCAGTCGTTGTTGCGCGCCGTCGTGCAGGTCGCGCACCACGCGCCGGCGCTCTTCGTCGGCGGCGTGCGCGATGCGCGCTCGTGACGCCGCGAGGTCGGATCGTGCGTCGACGTTTGAGATCGCGGTCGCGACCAGCTCGGTGAACTGCGCGATTCGCGATTCGGCGTCTGCGGGTAGCGGTTTGTGCTCTGCGGTGCCGGCCACCATCGCGCCCCACAGGCGTCCGTCGACGACGACGGGGCCGCCGACCACCGAGTGCATACCGAACCGGCGCCCGCGCTCGGCGAGCGGACCGACGGGGGCGGCGTAGCCATCGATACGGGCAGAGCGTCCAGTTCGCATGACCCGCGCGGCGACGTTGTCGCCCTCCAGCGAGATGCGGGTGCCGAGCGGGATACGCGGGCCGCCCGTGCCGGAGTCGGCGAGCAGCGTGGCGGAGCCGTCGTCCTCGAACCGAAACACGGCGGCCTGGTCGAAGTGCAGCACCCGGCCCGCCTCCTCGGCGACGGCCGCGAAAACGTCGTGCGGCACTGCCTCGCGCGCGACTAGTGTCGCCACGCGCCGCAACGCGGTCTGCTCATCGACGAGCCGCCCGACCTCCGTCCGCGACTCGGTGTTGGCGATCGCGGTCGCCACCAGCTCCGTGAACGAACCGAGGCGCATCTCGGTGTCGGGCGGTAGCGCCGACTCCTGGCCTGAGCCGACGGAGATCAAGCCCCAAAGGCGGTCCTCGACGATGATCGGCGTTCCGACGGCCGAGCGGATGCCCTCCTGGCGCATGTCCTCAGCGAGGGGGCCGGTTGCCTCGGCGTAGTTGTCGAGTCGGGCCGGACGTCCGGTCTCGGACAGGAGCGTGGCGAGGTTGCTCTGCCCCGCAATGGGCCATCGGCTGCCGACAGGGAAACGGTTCCCTGCGCCGGCGACCAGCGTGACCGTGTCGTCGGACTCGTAGCGCATGACGCTCGCCAAGTCGGCCGAAAGCAGCAGTGCGACCTCGCTTGCGACCGCCGCGAACACCTCCTCCGGCGGCTCCCCGTGCGCGACCAGCGTCGCGACCCGCCTCAGCGCGGCCTGCTCCTCGGCCAGCCGAGCGAGCCCGGCACGGCTCTCGGCATTCGCGATCGCCGTCCCGACCATCTCGGTGAAATCGGCGAGGCGCGCTTCGGTGTGGGTCGGCAATGACTGCTTCCCGATCGAACCCGCGCCGATGATGCCCCACACTCGGCCCTCCACGATGATCGGCGCCGCCACCGACGAGCCGACACCCCGTCCTCGGGCGCTGTCACCCATCGGGCCTGAAGCGTCGGCATAGCCGTCGATCCGGATCGGACGGCCGGTCTCGAACACGCGCGTGGCGGTGTTCTTGCCGCCGAGGACCATGCTGCTGCCGACGGGAAAGTGGGTCGTGCCGCGGGCGGCGACGGCGGTGGCCGTGTGATTGGGCTCGTAGCGGGCCAGGCCGGCGTAGTCGACCGGAAACAGCTGCATGACTTCGTCGACGACTGCAGCGAACACGTCCTCGGGCTGCGCGCCGTGCGCCACCAGCGTCGCGACCCGCCGCAGCGCTGCCTGCTCCTCAGCCAGCCGGGCGAGGGCGGCCCGGCTCTCGGTGTTGGAGATCGCCATTGCCACGAGCTCGGTGAACGACGCCAGACGTTCCTCCGTGTCTGGAGGCAGCAGCTGCTGCACGAGCGAGCCGGCGGCGATCACCCCCCAGAGACGATCTTGCACCACGATCGGCGCGCCGAGCGACGAATTGATGCCCGCTTGGCGGGCCGTCACACCGATTGGACCGGAGGAGCTCTCCACGTAGTGGTCGATCCGCGCGGAACGGCCGGTCTCGAACACGATCGTCCCGATGTTGCCGCCCCCGAGCTTGCGGCGGCTCCCAACCGGAAAGTGCTCGTGCGCCGTTCCCCAGTTCGCGACCCAGGTGAGCATGCCGTCGGCGTCGTAGCGGCAGATGCTGGCGAGGTCGACCGCGAACAGCTGTCCGATCTCCTCGAGTACCGCGGCGAACAACTCCGCTTGCCGCGTTCCGCGCGCCACCAGCGTGGCGACCCGCCGCAGCGCCGCCTGCTCCTCAGCCAGCCCGCGCAGCGCCGCGCCGCTCAACGCCGATCACCCCGCGGGCCCGGCTCCGCGAACCGGCCGGCGAACTCGAACGACCCCGGACACCCCCGGACCGCCGCGATCTGCCCGGCCTGCAGTAGACGCGCTCGAACCAGCTCGGATCGCCGCACCAGATCGTGTCCTTCGTCCCCGTGAACCTTCCCCTCCACCATGAGGGGATCATCCCTTGCTGCCGCACTCTTGGGAAGCTGAGCTGGAACTAGACGGATCAGGCCCATCGCACGCCCTCGGCGCCGGGGAGCGGCTTCCTCCGATCAGCTCTGGTGCACGGCGCCAGGTCGCCGCGTTGCTCGCCGCGGCCAACACCTCAAGCCGGGTCAGGGCTGATCTCCCGCGACCATCAAGATGCAGCAGGAGGCGACTCCGCCCCCAGCGCACTCGTGCGAACTGCCGGGACTGACGCGCGCGTGGTAGTAGGTGCTGAGCGGCAGTACACGCCCAAACGTGTCACCTCGCGTGCGGTCCGCGAGACGATTGCGCTGTGGGGGTAGAGAAAGGACATGGACGGATTCGACGCCGCAGTTGGCGACGCCGGGTGACACCTCTCGCGAGGAGCATCTGATGGCAGCAGGACGTACGGGTGGCAACACGGGCGGGATCGGTCTCGGCGGCATCTTGGTGATCGTCGGGATCGTGCTGATGATCGTGTGGAGCTTCTGGATCGGGTTGATCATCGCGCTGGTTGGCCTCGTGGCCTTCGGCGGGGTCGCCAAAGGCAAGTGGTACTGACCGGCCGGCGCTGAGTCGCGCGGCGGGCTACGCGTTCGCCCGTCGGCGAGCGGCTCACGCGGACCACTGCTTGCTTCGGCTGCACCGAGGACGACGACGCTCTCCGGGAGCGGCCGCGGAGTGAACCTCATCGCGCTGATGGGTCACTCGCGCGGGCCGAGGGCGGCCCCGTTGGCTCCGCGCTGGCGCGACCGGATGACGGAGCGCTCGTACCTGTCGGGGCGTCACCGTCTATTGAGGCTGTCGATCCCGCGCGCCCGTTCAGCCTTCGCGCGCCGCGGCCGCCCGCTCGCGCCATCGCTGGAATCGGCCGGCCTCGGATTGTTGGTGCTCCGCCATGCGGGGCCTCCGGTGCTCGGGCCTCTAACGCTTCGCCGATGGCGGGGTGCAGTCGAGCCAGCGCTACAGGTGATCGTTGGCGGCGGCGAGGACGGCCGCAGCGACGAGGCGATCGCGAGTCAGACCGGAGGAACCGGTTGCGCTTTCGAGGCGTTGCGGTTCTGCGCGCAAGGTGCCGATCACCCGGGGAATCATGACGGCGAGTTCGGCGACACGGGTCGTGCACGGTTTGGAGGCGATCATCGACGCGGCAGCGGGTGTGCTGTCGCAGAAGTCGTTGACCGCGACGCTGGACGGGATGGTCCGGGAGCTTCGGCCGATCGTTCCGTTCACCAGCCTCGCGGTCTATGAGGCCGACCACACGGCACGTGTGCTTGTACCGGTCTACGCCGTCGGTCGCTGGGTCGAAGAGACGCTGGCGCATCGGCCAGGGTTCGACTCCAGCCTGGCCGGGGCCGTGGTGCAGTCAGGCGAGCTGCAGCACCTCGATTCCTGGGACACGCGCCTGAAGCTCTACACGATCCCCGAGACCTCCGACGACGAGCATGAAGCGATCATCATCGCGCCGCTGATCGCCGAGGAGGTCGTGATCGGGACACTGACCGTGTGGCGTGAAGATCCGGGCAGCGCAGTGTCCTTCTCGGGCGAGGAAGCACGGTTGATCCGTCGCTTCGCGACGCTGGCCGCGTTGGCCTACGCAAACGCCCGCCAGCGCGAGCAGTTGCTCGAACAGGCGCTCACCGACGCGTTGACGGGGCTGCCCAATCGCCGTGTCTTCCACGAGCGCCTCGACGCAGAACTCGCGCGCGGGCGCCGCGAGCGACGGCCCGTTTCGCTGGTGCTCTTCGACGTCGACGACTTCAAGGCCGTCAACGACCACCACGGGCACCCCGCCGGCGACGACGTGCTGCGCGGCTTCGCGCGCGTGCTCTCCGGCCAAGCCCGCCGCTCGGACACCGTCTGCCGCGTCGGCGGCGAGGAATTCGCCGCCATCCTCAGCGGCGCCGGCCCTGACGAAGCCGCCGAGTACACCCGGCGCGCCCTCACCGTCACGCGCGACACGCCACTCGGACCGCGACGGATCACCGCGTCGGCCGGCATCGCCACCGCAGACGACGGCACCTGCGCCGCTGAGGAACTCTTCCGACGCGCCGACGAGCATCTCCTCAACGCCAAACGACAGGGCAAAGACCAAGCCGCCGGGGCCGCTCGCCGGATTTCCAGCGGATGCTGACACGGCGCGGCCCGAAGATCCGCGGGGCAGGGAGCCACCTCCCGCGCTACCTCTTCTGCTGCCGATGCGGAAGCGCGACGACCCGGTCGTGCGGCGCCGCGGCGCGCTACCCCGCGGCGGATGGACCGGCGTAGCCCGGCCCACCCATCTCGCCCGCTCGGCCCTACTGCAGTTCAAAACCCTGCTGGCGCAGTTGCTGGTCCCACGCGCGCGCGGGCCTCTGCGTCGGTCAGACCGGTCGCCATCGCGATCTGCGTGCCGTGCGCGGCCAGGACTTCGTGCCGATACGGTCACCCGAAGGGTCCGTCGCCGACGCGGTCACGGTTCTCGAGCGGGGACGCGCGCGCGTGCTGGGCGACCACAAACGGTGGCCTTGCCCGGGCAGTGGTCGGCGCGGTACGTTCGTGGCGTGGAGCCGTATGCGATCCACGATGCGCCCGGAGGTTATGAGCGGCTGGGCGTGCTCGCTCGGACGTGGCGGGCCGACACGGTCGGGCTGCTCGAACGAGCCGGTGTGGGTCGCGGAATGCGCTGTCTGGATCTCGGCTGCGGTGCCGGTGCGGTCACGCTCGAACTGGCGCGGATCGTGGGGCCGGAGGGTCATGTGACCGGCATCGACGCCGATGAGCGCGTGCTCGGCCTTGCTCGCGCGGAAGTGGCGAGCCAACGGCTTACTCACGTCGCGTTCCGGGTTGCCGATGTCTTCGATACCGGAGACATCTCGGCGTTTGACGTGGTGTATTGCCGGCTGCTGCTGCATCACGTGAGCCGTCCGGTCGAACTCTTGCGACGGATGTGGGCGGCGGTCGCGCCTGGGGGAACGATCGTCGTCCAGGATGCTGACTTCGACGGCCTCTTCTGCGACCCGCCGAACGACGGGTTCGAGTTCTACCGGCAGATGTACCCACGCATCGTCGCCCGGCGCGGCGGCGATGCGACCGCCGGCCGCAAACTTCACCGCTACTTCGGCGAAGCAGGCATCCCGGCTCCGCAGATGTCGGTCGTTCAGCCCGTCCACGTCGACGGTGAGGCCAAGAGCCTCGCGCTCTGGACCCTCGAGGCGACTTCCGAAGCATGCCGCGCCGAGGGCCTGGCTTCGGCGCAAGATATCGCCGCGGCGGTTCACAGCCTCGCCGCGTTCACCGCACAGGCCGGCACGCTGATCAGCCAGCCGCGGCTCTTTCAGCTCTGGAGTCGACGGCTGCCCGCGTGACCTCGACGATGCGGAAAAGATCATGAGACGGCTCTCATGAGTGGCCGAACCGTCGCGTCGTCATCGCCGTAACCCGACACGGCGGCCGAGGCCATTCCGGCCTTTGCCGACGCGGCGCTGATCCGGCCGAAGGAGGACCCATGTCTGCACATGCCCGTCCCGCCGGCTACTGGGAGCGGCGGTGATCCTCGCAGCGCTCGTCCTGGTCGCTCCGGCCTCGGCCCAGCCCTCACGAGGGCAATATCAGGTCCACAACCTGGTCTCCAACGTCGCCGGCGTGGCCGACAACGTCGATCCGAACCTCGTCAACGCGTGGGGGCTGGCCGCCGGCCCGACCTCTCCG
>NZ_JAPDOD010000094.1 GCF_027587205.1 Solirubrobacter ginsenosidimutans | reverse complement strand
CGCGTCACTGCCGGCCGCCGCGTCACTGCCCGCCGCCGCGCCGCCGCCCGCCGCCGCGCCCTCGCCGCCCGCGGTCACGCGCGCGCCGTCGCCAGCTCCCACGGCGCCGCCCCACTTCGCACCGCCGCGGCGACCGCCGCCAGGCGCCCCTCGTCGACCGCGTCGCGCAACTCCGCCATCAGGCGTTGGAGGAAGGCGAGGTTGTGGAGCGTGAGCACCCTCTGCGCGGTCTGCTCCTTCGCCCGCAGCAGGTAGTGCAGGTAGGCGCGGGAGTAGCCCGCCTCGCAGGCCGAGCACGGGCAGCCTTCGAGCAGCGGCTCGTCGGCCTCCTTCCAGCGGGCCTTGGCGAGGTCCACGCGCCAGCGCTTCTCGGGGTCGGGCACGAGCGCCATGCCGTGGCGGCCGATGCGGGTCGGCATCGCGCAGTCGAAGGTGTCGATGCCGAGCTCGACGCCGCGGACGAGGTCGTCGACCTCGCCGATCCCCAGCAGGTGGCGCGGCCTGGCCTCCGGCAACTCCTCGATCGTCCACTCGACGACCTCGAACATCTGCGCCTTGTCTTCGCCGAGCGAGCCGCCGATCGCGATCCCGCCGAGCGCCTCGCGGGCGGCGACCTCCTGCGCGGAGGAGCGGCGCAGGTCCTCGTCGGTTCCGCCCTGGACGATGCCGTAGACGATCTGGCCCTCGGGCCCGTGCTGCGCGTGCCACTTCAGGCAGCGGTCGAGCCAGCGGTGGGTGCGCTCCGTCGAGCGCGCGGTGTACTCGCGGTCCGCGTGGAACGGGGTGCACTCGTCGAAGACCAATGCGATGTCCGAGCCGAGCGCGGCCTGGACCTCCATCGAGGTCTCCGGCCCCATGAACTTGGTCGAGCCGTCGAGGTAGGAGCGGAAGCTGACGCCCTCCTCCTCGATCGAGAGGATCGCGCCCGAGCGCTCGCCCGCGGACTGCGCGGCGCGGCCCTTGATCTCGTCCGCCACCGTCCCGTGGCCCATCGAGAAGACCTGGAAACCGCCGGAATCGGTGATGATCGGCCGGTCCCAGCGCTGGAACCGGTGCAGCCCGCCGAGCTGCTTGATCAGCTCGTGGCCGGGCGAGAGGAACAGGTGGAACGTGTTCCCGAGGACCATGTCGAAGCCGAGCGCGGCCGCCTCCTTGACCTCGAGCGTCTTGACGACGGCCTTGGTCGCCAGCGGCACGAAGGCGGGCGTGCGCACCTCGCCGTGCGCGAGCTTGAGGGTGCCGGTGCGGGCGTAGGAGCCGGGATCGCGGGTGCGGATGGAGAACACGCGATGCGAGGGTATCCGCCACCCCGCGCCGCACAGGGGGGTCAGACCCCTCAACAAAACTTTTGGCTCTACGCCTGGGTTCGCAATGTTGAGGGGTCTGACCCCTTAACTGGGCGGGGCGGCGCTGAGGCCGCCCCGGTGAAGCGTGTCGTGGGCGCGCACCATGCCTGCGCGCCCACCGTGCCGCGGGTGATTAGGCCGCGGCCGACTCCGTCTCCACGGTCTTGGAGCCGGTGCCGATCGTGATGCGGCGCGGCTTGCGCTGCTCGGGCTTGGGGATCGCGATCTCGAGCACGCCCTTGTCGAAGGACGCGGTGATCGCCTCGCCGTCGACGCCCTCGGGGAGCGTGAGGGTGCGGCGGAAGGCGCCGAACGCGCGCTCGACGCGGCGGTAGCCCGCCTTGTTCTCCTCGGACGCGCGGGTGCGCTCGCCCGAGATCGAGAGGACGCGGTCCTCGACCTCGATCTTGACGTCGTCCTCGCCCAGGCCGGGCAGGTCGGCGGTCAGGACGAACTGGTCGGCGGTCTCGACGAGATCCAGGGCCGGCAGCCAGCGGCGCTGCGCGGCGGCGGGGGCGAACAGACGATTGAGCTCTGAGAGGTCGCGGAAGGGTTCCCAACGAACGATGGCCATGTCATTTCTCCAGGGGTTGCGGTGATGAATCATGCGCTGGCCACAACTATAAGATCTCAGTCGGAATCTATCAAGTCCTGGATTTGCGGATACGCAATCCCCTGCGTATCCGGTGCAATCGCTGACACGCCACCGGTTGACCGTCGCCCGGGTCCCGTGAGAGCGTCGGCACACTCGAACGGAGGAGCTCGTATGCGCGGTATTCGTTTGTGCGGCGGGGCGCTTTCTCTCGTGGTCGCGCTTGGGGTCGCGCCGGCCGCGAGGGCGAACGGCGGCCATGACGGCGATCGCGACAAGGTGCAGATCCGCACCGTCGCGACGGGGCTCGATAGCCCACGCCACCTGGCCTTCGGCCCACGCGGCGATCTGTACGTGGCCGAGGCCGGCCGGGGCGGACCCGGACCGTGCTTCGTCGGCGGCGAAGGGCCGGCGTGCATGGGCGCTTCCGGCGCCGTGACGAAGATCGACCGCTGGGGCCGGCAGTACCGGATCGCGTCAGGCCTCGCCTCGATGGCCAACACGCCGGACAACGACAACGCGATCGGCCCGCACGGCATCATCGTCACCGACAACGACCGCGTCCTGATCACCAACGGCGGCCCCACGGAGCCCAAGGACGCAACCGGCGCGACGATCTTCCGCGAGACGCTCGCCGACCAGAGCCCGGTCGCCAGCCTCTTCGGCAAGGTGCTGAAGATCAACCGCCAGGGACGCGCGATCCCGCGCGCGGACATCTGGGACTACGAGCGCGACTTCAACCCCGACAAGGTCGTCGGGAACCCCGCGGTCGACTCCAACGCCGTCGACCTGCTCCAGGACGGCGACCGGCTCGTGGTCGCCGACGCGGGCGGCAATGCACTCGACACGGTCGACCAGTACGGCCGCGTGAAGAACCTCGCGCTCTTCCCGAACCGCGCGGGCGTGCCGAACCCCTTCGGCGGCCCCCCGATCTCGATGCAGGCGGTGCCGACGTCCGTGAACAAGGGCCCGGACGGCCAGTACTACGTCAGCCAGCTCACGGGCTTCCCGTTCCCGACCGGCGGCGCGAACATCTACCGCGTCGACCCGGCCACCGGCGCCGTGAGCACCTTCGCGACCGGCTTCACGAACCTGATGGATCTCGCCTTCGGGCGTGACGGCACGCTGTACGCGCTCGAGATCGACCACGACAGCCTGCTCGGGCCGCTCAACGACGGCGCGCTGTACACGGTCAGCCGCAGCGGCGAGAAGCGCCAGATCGCCCTCCCCCCGGACACGCTCCCGTTCCCGGGCGGGATCACGGTCGGTGACGACGGCCTCTACATCTCGATCAACGGCGGGTCGCCCGGCGCGGGCGCCGTCGTGCGCGTGCGCCTACGCTGAGACAGCCCCAGCGATGGGGCGGGTGGATGAAACCCGCCCCACGCGGCGTCATGTCTCGCATGAAGCTGCGAACCGCATCCGCTCTTGCCGCCCTCGCCGCCACGCTCGTCGTGGCGGGATGCGGCTCTGATAGCCAGTCCGACACCGCGCCCGCGGGCGCCAAGCAGTCCGCCGACAGCTCGTACGGGTACGACTACGGCTCCTCCAAGAAGGCCGAGTCCACGCCGGCCGCTTCTGCCCTGACCGTCAAGGCCGCCAACGGCATGCTCGCCGACGCAGCGGGCCGCACGCTCTACCTGTGGGAGGCCGACCAAGGCGACAAGAGCGCCTGCGACGGCCAGTGCGCCCAGGCGTGGCCGCCGCTGACCACCGACGGCAAGCCCGCCGCCGGCGACGGCATCAAGGCCGACCTGCTCGGGACGAGCAAGCGCGCCGACGGGACGCTCGGCGTCACCTACGCGGGGCACCCGCTCTACTACTTCTCCGGCGACCAGGCCGCGGGTGACGCCAACGGCAAGGGCAGCGACGGCTTCGGCGCCAAGTGGTGGCCGGTCGCGCCCGACGGTGCCGCGATCGAGCACTAGTTCACCCTCGAGCAGAGGGTGAAGGCCGGGCGCGCGAGCCGGGCGCGCGAGCCGCGCCCGGCCGCCGTTTCACGCGGTCGCCGCGCCCAGCTCCTGTCGCGCCATCGCCGCACCCGCCAGCCGCGCGGTGATCTTCTGCATCGCGATGTCGCGCGCGAAGTCCGGCGAGCCGTGCTTGGGCTTGACGTCGCGGGAGAAGGGCGAGAACCCGCAGTCGTCGGTCGCGCCCAGCCGGGAGACCGGGATGTGCTTGGCCGCGGTGACCAGCTCGTTCGCCACGTGCTCCGCGGTCTCCACCGCCGGGTCCAGCGGGTTGACGACGCCCATGAAGCAGACCTGCGGCACGCCGTTGGCGTCCTCGCGCGAGTACTCGCCGCACATCTGGTAGACCGCCTCGCGGTCGTCCTCGGAGGCGCACTGGATGAGGAAGTAGCCGGCGTTGAGCTGGAACATCTTGCTCAGCAGCTTCTCGTAGGGGACTTCCTTGGAGTGCACCGAGTCGCAGTCGCCGCCCGGGCAGGTGTGGATGCCGATGTTGACCCGCTCTTCGGCGCTGAAGCGATCGATCACGCGGTTATTGAGGTCGATGAACTCCTGGAGCATGTCCTTGTTGGTCCAGGGGTTGCGGGAGTCGTTCTTGTTCGCCAGCCGCCCCTCGGTGAAGTCGATCGAGACGCGCACCGCGCCCGCGTCGAAGCACCCGCGGATGTCCTTCTCGACCTCGTCGCACAGGTCGGCGAGGAACTGGTCGCGCGAATACCCGGCGAGCTCCTCCTCGAGCGGGTAGAGCAGCATCAGCATCGACGGCGCGATCACCGCCTGCTTGACCGGATGCGTCGCGATCGCGCGGTTCTTGGTCACGAACTCCGACGCGAAGGTCTTGTAGCGAAACGGCCCACCCGTCAAACGCGGGAGCTGGCGGTGATGGCCGTCGTCGAAGATCGCGAAGAACTGGCCGTCCCCCGCGAGGTTGTCGGCGAGCCCGGTACCCGCGAGCGTGTCCGTGATCGGGTACGTCGCAAAGCTCGACTCGCGCTGCTCGCCGTCGGTGACGATCGGCTCCCCGGTCGCTTCAAGGCGCTTGATCGAGTCCTCCGCCGCGGCGTCCTGCTCCGCCTGCAGCTCGGACCACCCGATCGTGCCCTGGTCGTACGCCTCGTAGGCCTCCTGCAGCTTCATGGGCCGCGGCAACGACCCGACGAGCTCGGTGGGAATGGCCATGCGCTCTCCTCCCGGACGTGAGTGAGACGGACCTGTCTCTCTCACGGGAAGCTATCAGGACCAGGCGGCGGCGAGTCGGGCCAGATCCGCCGCGCCGAACCGCGGCGCGGGCGGGTCGTCACGTCCCTGCTCGCTGTACACGGCGCTGACCGCGTCACGGTCGACGGGTCCGACGACGGCGAGCACGTCGACGTCGTCGGGGAGCCCGGCGGCGGCCCGGGCGAGCGCGTCGGTGGCGTCCGGCGACGTCGTCACCGCGAGCGTGACCCCGGGGACCCCGCGCATTTCGCGCGCCCAGGCGTCGAGGAGGTGCGGCGCGGCGACGAGCTCGTCCGCGAAGGCGAGCACGACGCGCGGGCCGGCGCCGTCAAGTGGAGCCGCTTCGGCGGGGAGAGCGGCGGCGAGTGCGTCCGCGAGCCCGTCGCGGGCGGCGGAGAGGGTCGGGTCGGCCGCGGCGGCGCGCAGAAACGCGATCACGCGATGAGCGGCAGGACGGGACGGCGCGGCGGTCGCGGTCGCGGCGCGCGGCGCAGCGCCGGCAGTCGCGGTGGCGGCGGTCGCAGATACGGTCGCGCTGGGCGGCGCAGCGCCCGCCCGCACGAGCTCGGCGCGTGCCTGCGAGCGGTCCGCTTCGCCCACCTCCACACCCGCCTCGCCGAGCGCGGCCAGCTCGCGCTCGCAGTACTCGAAGTACGTCCACGCGGTCGCCACCCCACGCGCACTCGCCATGCCCGGCTGCATCCGGCGCAGGAACCAGCGCACGAACGTCAGCGCCTTGCGCAGCTCGCGGGCGCGGGCCGGGCCCTCGACACCGAGGGTGATGTTGCCGCCGTGGAAGCGGTAGAGCGTGCGGGGCTCGGGGACGTAGGCGATGTCGGAGACCAAGGCGGCGCGCGCCGCGAACCACCAGTCGGTGTAGGGGATCTCGGACGGGATCGGCTCGACGACCGAGGCGCGCATCAGCAGCGAGGAGGCAGTCGCGACGTTGCCCGCGAGCAGCTCGGCGACGCAGCGGCCCTCGGGGAGCAGCGGCTCACCCTCGAGCCAAGACTCCTGGATCACGTCACCCGCGGCGTCGATCACCCGCATGTCGCCGTAGACGAGACCGACCGAGGGCCGCGAGCGCAGCACCTCACCCTGCACCCGCAGCTTGTCCGCCGGCCAGGCGTCGTCGGCGTCGAGCAGCCCGAGCCACTCGCCCCGCGCCGAAGCCAGCGCCGTGTTGACCGCCGCGCACGGGCCCGCGTTCGCCTGCTGGATCAGCCGCACCCGCCCAGGGAACCGCTCGACATACGACGAGACCACCGCGGCCGTCCCGTCGGTCGACCCGTCATCGCACACGACGACCTCGAGCCGGTCGGCGGGCCAGTCCTGCGCCAAAGCGCTCTCGATGGCTTCGGCCACGAACGGCTCGGCGTTGTAGGCCGCCATCAACGCGCTGACGAACGGCTCAGGCATGGACGGCTCGAGAACGTTCGGCGCCGAACACCGCCGTGAACGCCGCGAGCGCCTGGGCGACGACCTGGTCCATGTTCAGGTACTGGTAGCGGGCGAGCCGGCCGACGAACGTGACGCCCTTCTCGCGCGCGGCCAGCGCGGCGTAGCGCTGGTAGAGCGCGCGGTTCTCGGGCCGTGGCACCGGGTAATAGGGGTCACCCTCGGCGCTCGGGTACTCGTAGTGCAAGGTCGAGGCGCCGTGCACCTGCCCGGTCAGGTGCCGGTACTCCGTGACGCGCGTATAGGGCACGTCCTCAGAGGGGTGATTGATCACCGCGACCGGCTGCAGCAGCTCACCGGAGGGCGTCGCGCGCGTCTCGGTCTCGAAGCGCAGCGAGCGATACGGCAGCGCGCCGAAGCGGCGGTCGTAGTACTCGTCGATCGGCCCGGTCCAGACGAGGTGGTCGTAGCGCTCACGCAGATCCGCGAACTCGACTCCGGTGCGCACCTCGATCAGCGGGTGGTCGAGCAGCCGCTCGAACAGCGCCGTGTAGCCGTCGGCGGGCATGCATTGAAAGGCGTCGCCGAAGTAGCGGTCGTCGTCGTTGGTCCGCACGGGGATGCGGGCGCAGACCTGGGCGTGCAGCTCGGACGGGTCCAGCCCCCACTGCTTGCGCGTGTAGCCGCGGAACAACGTCTCGTAGAGCTCCCGCCCCACCTTCGCCACGACCGCGTCCTCGGAGTTCTCCAGCCGCTCGCGTCGCTCCGCCCGCGCGTCGAAGAACGCCTGCACCTCATCCGAGCTCCGCAGAGACAGGCCATACAGCGCGTTCAAAGTCGTCCGGTTGATCGGCATCGGCACCAACCGCCCGCCGACGTCGGCCAGCACGCGGTGCTCGTACGCGCGCCACTCCGTGAACCGCGACAGGTAGTCGCTGACCTTCGCGGCGTTGGTGTGGAAGATGTGCGGCCCGTAGCGATGGATGAGCACGCCGTGCTGGTCGCGGGCGTCGAAGGCGTTGCCGGCGATGTGGTCGCGGCGGTCGATCACCAGGACGCGCAGGCCGCGGACCGCGGCGATGCGCTCGGCCATGACGGCGCCGGCGAAGCCGGCACCCACGACCACGACGTCAGGATCAGGCACATGGCCTGTGTCGGCCGCTACGCGGGCAAGGTTGAGGAGCGGCGGCTCATCAAGAGCAGCTCGCCGAGCTCCTTGGCGCGCGCCGCGGCGAGGGCGTCGCCCTCGGCCGCGGCGACGATCGAGCCCTTCATCAGGATGTGCCACTGGTGCGCGAACGCCTCGGCGTCCTCGACACCCGCGGCCTCCGCCAGCCCCGACAGGAACTCGCGGATCACGCTCAGGTGCTCGACGCTCGCCACGCGGCCGGGATCTCCACGGTCGGTCAGCTCGAGCATCACGTTGATGAACGAGCAGCCCTCGAAGTCGGGGCGAGCGAACCACTCGCCGAAGACGTCGAAGATCGCCAGCAGCCGGTCCGCCGGCTCCGTCGCCCGCTGCTCGACCTCCGCCTGCAGCCACCCGCGCGTCCAGCGCTCCTCGCGCGCCGCCAGGAACGCGACGATCAGCTCGTCCTTGGACGCGAAGTTGCGGTAGAGCGTCATCTTCGCCGCGCCCGCCTCGGTGATGATCCGATCGACGCCCACGGCCCGCGTCCCGTGCTTCGAGAACAGCTCGTACGCGGTGTCGAGGATGCGCTCGCGGCCGTCCGGCATCGGTGCGCTACTCGGGGGTCGCGGCGGCGCCCGGCAGCACGCGGTTCCACATCTCGCCGAGCACCAGGAGCTCGTCGGATGAGAAATGGCGCAGGAACCGCTCGCGGACGCCGTCCAGGTGCGTCGGGCGCGCCGTGGCGAGCACCTCGGCGCCCTTGTCGGTCAGCACCGCGTAGCAGCCGCGACCGTCGTCGGTGCACAGGTCGCGTTCGAGCAGCCCGTTGTCCGCGAGGCGGTCGACCAGGCGCGTCATCCCGGAGCGCGAGAGCAGCACCGAGTCGGCGAGCTCCGCCATCCGGCGCTTGCGGCCGGGAGCGGATTCGAGAGTGATCAGGACTTCATAAGAGCTGAGCGGGAGGTCATGTGCGGCGGCGAGCTCGGCGTCCAGTGCCTTCACCAGGGCGGTATGGACGCGCAGCAGCCCTCGCCACGCGCCGAGTTCCTCGGCGGTGAGGTCCACGCTGATATCCGGCGTTGCCATGGCCAGTAGTTTAGCGAGGGGTAGTTGCGCGATCAACAGCAAACGCTTTCCGGCCTAGGGAGCCACGTTAGGACGCTCGGTCCATAGGCGGACCCCGTCGTCGCACTTAGCGTCCCGCGCCTCTGACACGACGGAACCTGGAGGGGGTTGATCGGTTGTGAGGATGGTTCGAATCGCCGCGGTGGCGGCGCTGGCGGCGAGCTTTGCCTGTGTCGCGCCGGGGGTGGCGGCGGCGCGCAACGGCCCGGGCGAGATCGGGGACGGCTTCGTGCTCGGCGAGGCGACGATCCCCCAGATCCAGGCTGCGCTGCAAAGCCACCAGATCACGGTGACGGATCTCGTCGAGGGCTACCTGAGCCGGATCAAGGCCTACAACGGCACCTGCGTGAACCAGCCGCAGGGCGTTCTGGGGCCGATCACGATGATCCCCGACGCGGGCAAGGTCAACGCGCTGATCACGCTCAACCTCCGCCCGGCGAACCGCCTCGCATGGGGCTTCGACGACCGCAAGGCGCGGTCGATGACCGACGCGACCGACAACAACGCCGCGATGCCCGACGCGCTGGAGACCGCGGCGGCGCAGGACGCCGAGTTCGCCCGCACCGGCAAGCTGCTCCCGCTCCAGGGCGTCGTGATGTCGATCAAGGACCAGTACGACACCTTCGACATGCGCAGCACCTCGGGCGGCGACGCGGCCTGGGCCAACGACCGCCCGCCGGCCGACTCCACCGTCGTCGAGCGCCTGCGCAAGGCGGGCGCGATCATCCTCGCCAAGGCCAACCTGGACGAGTACGCGGGCGGCGCCGCCCGCAGCTCCTTCGGCGGCACGGAGTGCAACCCCTACGACACCACCCGCGACCCCGGCGGCTCCAGCGGCGGCTCCGCGACCTCGGTGTCGATGAACTTCGTCACCTGCGCGATCGGCGAGGAGACGGGCGGCTCGATCGTCAAGCCGTCGTCGTTCAACGACGTCGTCGGAGTCGTGCCCACGCGCGAGCTGGTGAGCGCCGCGGGCATGATCCAGCGCGGCCTCAACACCCGCGTCGGGCCGATCTGCCGGACGGTCGCCGACGCCGCCCGCATCCTGCAGGCCTACAAGGGCTGGGACCCCAAGGACGAGCTGACGTCCTTCGGCGACGGCCGCTCCCCGGACAGCTTCGACACGACCACGAAGACGACGCTCGCGGGCATGCGGATCGGCGTCATCCGCGAGTACATGGACAAGGCGCTGTTCAACGCCGTCGACACGCAGAACATCGACATCACCAACGCCGCGATCGACCAGCTGCGCGCGCTCGGCGCCACGATCGTCGACCCGGGCGAGCACGGCGCGCTGTTCCAGAGCTGCGTCGACAAGTACCTGCCGAAGTGGCAGAACCAGCAGTTCGTGCGCGGCTTCCCGACGCTGTTCCCGACCGATCCCACGACCGGACTGCCGACCACCGACCAGCTGCAGACGCTGCTGGACATGTACTTCGACCCGTCGAAGGTCCCCCACACCGCGACCGGCCGGCCGAGCATCCGCAGCTTCGGCGGCACGGGGTCGGACGCGGGCGAGGCGAAGTTCAACTTCAACCAGTACATCCACGACCGCGGCGACGCGAAGATCCACAACCTCACCGAGCTGATCGCCAACTCGCAGTTCTGGACCGACCCGAACCCGGCGATGGGCAACCGCCGCTCCGGCCTGGTGAGCACCGACCGGGCGACGACGCTGGCCACCGCCAGCGCCACCCAGACCCGCTTCGCGGTGCAGACCGTCGTCTCCACCTGCTTCGCCCACAACGACCTCGACGCGGTCGTCTTCCCGACGGGCAACGTCCCGCCCGGCGTGTTGACCTCGCCCGAGGAGCCGTCGCTGAACGACCGCGGCATCGTCTGGTCCGGCCTGAGCGCATACGGCTTCCCGGCGATGACGATCCCGTCCGGCTTCACCACCCAGGTCTACGACCGCGATGCGAGTGGCGTGCTGCTGCCGCCCAAGCCGGCCGCGCTGCCGGTCGGCGTGCAGCTGCTCGGCCTGCCGTTCAACGAGCAGAAGCTGATCACCATCGGCGCCGCCTACCAGGCGGCGTCGCAGAAGCGGGTGCCGCCTCCGGCCTTCCCACCGGTGCCGCAGACGGCGATCACGGCGGTGACCGCGAGCGTGGGCGGGACGGTGCCCGCCACGCTGGGGCTGAGCGTGACGAGCGGGAGCTTCGGCGCCTTCGCTCCGGGCGTCGCCAAGGACTACACGGCATCGTCCACCGCGACCGTGGTCTCGACGGCCGGCGATGCGGCGCTCTCGTACTCCGATCCCGGCCACCTGACCAACGGCGCGTTCTCGCTGCCGTCGGCGCTCGAGGTGACGCTCTCCAAGGCGACCTGGACCGCAGCCGTCTCGAATGACGCGGTGACCGTCGGCTTCAAGCAGCACGTCGCCGCCGGCGACGCATTGCGCACCGGCAGCTACAGCAAGACGCTGACGTTCACCCTGTCGACGACGACGCCCTAGGCAATGAGCGAGCGGCCGGTCATCTCGGCCGGCTGCTCGATGCCCAGCAGCGCCAGCGCCGTGGGTGCGACGTCGGCGAGGATGCCCTCGCCGTCGAGCGCGTCGGCGCCGTTGGTGACGATGAACGGCACCGGGTTCAGCGAGTGGGCCGTGTTGGGCGAGCCGTCATCGTTGAGCATGTGGTCGCAGTTGCCGTGGTCGGCCGTGACGAGGCAGGCGCCGCCCGCGGCGTGGACGGCGTTGACGATGCGACCGAGGCACTCGTCGACGGTCTCCACCGCCTTGACCGCCGCCGGGATGACGCCGGTGTGGCCGACCATGTCCGGGTTGGCGAAGTTGATGATCGCGAACGCCGGCTTCTCGGCCTCGAAGTGCTTGATGAAGGCGTCGGTGATCCCGTGCGCGCTCATCTCGGGCTTGAAGTCGTACGTCGGGACGTCGCGTGGGGACGGGACGAGCTCGCGGACCTCGCCCTCGTAGGGGTGCTCCTCGCCGCCGTTGAAGAAGTACGTGACGTGGGGGTACTTCTCCGTCTCCGCGACGTGCAACTGACCCTTGCCCTCGCGCGCGATCACCTCGGCGATCGTCAGCGCGGGACGCTTGGGCGGGAAGACGACCGGATAGCTCCAGTCCTCGTCGTACTCGGCCAGCGTCGCGTACTGCTCGATCACGCCGGCGCCGCCGCGGTCGACCTCGGTGAAGGCATCGTCGCAAAGGGCGAGCGTGATCTCGCGCATGCGGTCCGGGCGGAAGTTGAACGCGATGACGGCATCGCCGGGGCGGATCGTGGCGTCCTCACCGACGGTCGTCGCGGCGATGAACTCGTCCGTCTCGTCGCGGTCGTAGGCGGCCTGCGCGGCGGCGGCGCCGGAGTCCGCGTGGTGCTCGGCCTTCCCGTGGACGAGCAGGTCGTAGGCCTTCTGCACGCGGTCCCAGCGCTTGTCGCGGTCCATCGCGAAGTAGCGGCCGATGACGCTGCCGATCCGGCCCGCGCCCACCTCGTCCATCCAGCCCTGAACCTCGGCGAGGTACTTGACGCCGCCGGTCGGCGACGTGTCGCGGCCGTCGGTGAAGGCGTGCACGACGAGGTCGTCGATCCCCCACTCGGCGGCGAGCTCGATCAGGGCCTTGAGGTGCCGGTCGGAGGAGTGCACGCCGCCGTCGGACACGAGCCCGATCAGGTGGACGCGCTCCGGCCCGCGGAACGCGGCCTGCAGGACCTCGTTCTCGGCCAGCGTGCCGTCCTCGACCGCGGCGTCGATGCGCGCCAGATCCTGCGGGACGATCGCGCCGGCCCCGAGGTTGAGGTGGCCGACCTCGGAGTTGCCCATCTGGCCCTCCGGCAGGCCGACGCTCGGCCCCATCGCGGTGAGCGTCGTGTGCGGGTGCTTGGCCCACAGCGCGTCGAACACCGGCGTGTGCGCCAGCGAGACGGCGTTGCCGGGACCGTCGGGGGCGAGCCCCCAACCGTCGAGCACCACGAGGGTCACCGCGGGGAGGCTCACGAGCGTGCCGCCTCCACTATTGCCGCGAAGGACTCGGCGTCGAGCGAGGCGCCGCCGATCAGCCCGCCGTCGATGTCCGGCTGCGCGAGCAGGTCGGCCGCGTTCTCGGCCTTCATCGAACCGCCGTAGAGCACGCGGACGCGGTTGCCCGCCTCCTTGTCGAAGCCCTGCACGAGCGCGCGGACGAACGCGACCGCGTCCTGCGCCTGCTCGGGCGTGGCGGTCAGGCCGGTGCCGATCGCCCAGATCGGCTCGTAGGCCACGACGACCTCATGCAACCGCTCCAGCGGGACCTTCTCCAGGCCTTCCTGGACCTGGTGGCGCAGCTTGCGCTCGGTGTCGCCGCGCTCGCGCTCCTCCTCGGTCTCACCGACGCAGAGGATCGGGATCAGCCCGAACTCGAGCGCCTTCGGGACCTTCAGCTGCAGCAGCCGGTCCGTCTCGCCGAACAACTGGCGGCGCTCGGAGTGCCCGAGGATCACGCCGTGGACGTCGATCTCGGCGAGCATCGGGCCCGAGACCTCGCCCGTGCACGCGCCGGCGTCCTTCTCGGCCATGTTCTGCGCGTAGACGCCGACGGCGCTGCCGCGCGCCGAGTCCACGATCGCCTGCAGGGCGAGGAACGGCGGGGCGACGACGATGTCGACGTCCTCCACCGCGCCGACCAGCGGCAGCAGCGCCTGGATCAGCTCCTCGGACTCGGCGATCGTGTTGTTCATCTTCCAGTTGCCGGCGATGAACGGCTTGCGGTCACTCATGTAAGGGCCTTCACTCCGGGCAGCTCTTTGCCTTCGATCAGCTCGAGCGAGGCACCGCCGCCGGTCGAGAGGTGGGTGACGCGGTCGGCGAGCCCGAACTGGGCCAGTGCCGCCGCGGAGTCGCCGCCGCCGACCACCGTGGTCGCGTCGGTCGCGGCCATCGCCTCGGCGACCGCCTTCGTCCCGGCCGCGAACGGCTCGAGCTCGAACGCGCCCATCGGCCCGTTCCAGAAGACCGTGCCGGCGGCCGCGATCGTGGCGCTGTAGCGCTCCGCGGTCTTGGGGCCGATGTCGAGGCCCATCCAACCTTCAGGGATGTCGACGCCGTCGATGGCCTGGACCTCGGTGTCGGCGCTGAACGCGCGGCCGGCGACCTGATCGCTCGGCAGCTCGAGCTTCGGGTTGCCCAGCAGCTTGGCGGCCGGCTCCAGGCCCGCCTCCTCGCACAGTGAGCTCCCGACCTCGTGGCCTTGGGCCTTGAAGAACGGGAAGCACATCGCGCCGCCGATCAGGACCGTGTCGGCCGTCTCGAGGAACGCCTCGAGCACGCCGATCTTGTCCGTCACCTTCGCCCCGCCGACGACCGCGACGAGCGGGCGCTTGGGGTCCGCGAGGATGCCGTTGAGCGTCGTGACCTCGCGCTCGAGCAGGCGGCCCGCGGCGCTCGGCAGCAGGTGCGCGACGCCCTCGGTCGAGGCGTGCGCGCGATGGGCGGCGCCGAACGCGTCATTGACGTAGACGTCCGCGAGCTTCGCGTAGCGGGCCGCGAGGTCCGCGTCGTTCTTCGTCTCGCCGTCGAAGAAGCGGACGTTCTCGACCATCACGACGTCGCCCTCGGGCACATTGTCGAGATCCGGCGCGAGGGTCACCTCGACGCCGAGCAGCTCGGCCAGCCGGTCAGCCGCCGGCTTGAGGGAGAACTTCGGGTCGGGACCGCCCTTGGGCCGCCCCAGGTGCGCGAGCAGGACGAGCCCCTTGGCTCCCTTCTCGCGCAGCTCCTTCAGGGTCGGAAGCGCCGCCTGGATTCTCGCGTCGTCGGTGATGTTGCGGGCCTCGTCCAGGGGGACGTTGAAGTCCACCCGGACGAGGACGCGCTTACCCTCGACGTCGAGATCGTCAAGCGTGCGCACGCACCAGCACCTTCTGGGCGAGGTCGACCACGCGGTTCGAGTAGCCCCACTCGTTGTCGTACCACGCGACGACCTTGACCAGGTTGCCCTGGAGCACCGCGGTCAGCTGCGAATCGAAGATCGAGCTGTGCGGGGACTTCACGATGTCCGAGGAGACCAGCGGCTCGTCGGTCCAGCGCAGGATGCCGGTGAAGGCGCCCGTGTCGGCCTGGGCCTTCATCGCGTCGTTGATCTCCTCGACGCTCGTGTCGCGCTTCGCCACGATCGTCAGGTCCACGACCGAGCCGGTCGGGACGGGCGCGCGCACCGCGAAGCCGTGCATCTTGCCCTGGAGCTCCGGGATCACGAGGCCGATGGCCTTCGCGGCGCCGGTCGAGGCCGGCACGAGGTTGATCGCGGCGGCGCGGGCGCGGCGGAGGTCCTTGTGCGGCGCGTCCTGCAGGTTCTGATCCGCCGTGTAGGCGTGGATCGTCGTCATCAGGCCCTTCTCGATGCCGACCAGGTCGTTGAGGACCTTGGCGACCGGCGCGAGGCAGTTCGTCGTGCACGACGCGTTGGAGATGACGTGATGGTTCTCGGGCTCGTAGACGTCGTCGAAGTTGACGCCGAGGACGACCGTCGCGTCCGGCTCCGTCGCGGGCGCGGAGATGATGACCTTCTTCGCGCCGGCCTCGAGGTGCTTGGCGGCGTCCGCACGCTTGGTGAAGAAGCCGGTCGACTCGATCACGACGTCGACGCCCAGCTCGCCCCACGGCAGCGCGGCCGGGTCGCGCTCGGCGAGCACCTTGACCTCGTTGCCGTTGACGACGAGCACGCCGTCACCGACGGAGACCTCGCCCGGGAACGGGCCAAAGACGGAGTCGTACTTGAGCAGGTGGCCCAGCGTGCCGGCGTCGGTGATGTCGTTGACGGCGACGATCTCGACGTCAGCTCCCGACTCGTGCGCTGCGCGGAAGACGTTGCGGCCGATCCGGCCGAAGCCGTTGATGCCGACGCGTACAGCCATGGTCCTCGATCCCTTTCCCGTGGAGAAACGGGGGGTGAGGCTACCGAACGTGTTCAGGGAAGGATCAAGACCTTCCCCGTATTGCCACCGGTCTCGGCGAAGCGCAGCGCCTCCGCGGCCCGCTCCAACGGGAAGCGCGCGGCGATCTGCGGCGTGATCGCGCCGTCGCGCACGAGCCCGAGCACATGGCCCAGGTCGTTTTGCAGCTGGGCGCGAAACCGCGCCTTGCGGAACCGGGCACCCGCCCACAGGTTGAAGAAGGAAGCGCTCTTGCCGTTTGGCAGGATGCGCCAAACCGTCAGCTTCGCGAGCAGCTTCAGCACCGGGATCTGCGGGTTGCCGGGGACGTCCTTCGTGGCCGCGGTGCCGTAGGACACGAGGGCTCCCTTGCGGGCGAGCATCCGCCAGGAGTCTTTGATCCCGGCGCCGCCGACATGATCGAAGACCGCGGCCACGCCGTCCGGCGCGAGCTCGCGCACGCGCGCGAGGACGTTCTCGCTCCGGTAGTCGAGCGGGGTCGCGCCGAGTTCCTTCAGCCGCTCCTGCTGCTTCGGGCCCGCCGTCCCGATGACGTTGATGCCCGCGTGGCGGGCGAGCTGGACGAGCACCGTCCCCACGCCGCCCGCGGCGCCGAGGACCACGATCGTCTGCCCGCGCTTGACCTTCGCGCTGCGGTGCAGCATCCGGTAGGCGGTGACGCCGTTGACGATCACGGTCTCGGCGGCTTCGGCGCTGACGCCGTCGGGCACCGGGACGAGGTCGGCCTTGTTGAGGACGACGCGGTCCGCCCAGCCGCCGACCTTGGTGAGCGCGGCCACGCGCCGGCCGGTCGTCTCGTCCACGCCCACGAGGTCGTAGCCGGGCACGAACGGGAACTCCGGCTGGTCGTAGTACTTGCCGCGCCGCATCTGCTGCTCGGCGAACGACACGCCCGAGGCCTCGACGCGTACGACGGCCTGCTCCGGCCCCGCGGCGGGCAGCTCGCGCGTCCGCACCCGCAACGTCTCCGGCTCGCCGATCCCCGGCAGTTCGATCTCTTTGACCTGCATCTCGTTCGCCTCCGTGTTATAAGCTCTAGCTGATGTTAGACACTCTAACCTCTGAACGCGCGAGCACAGTACGGGCAGCCGTAAAGCGCGTCGCGATGACCCAACTGGCGGCGGGCGGCCCGTCCGCCGTCGCGTTGAACGCGATCGCGCGTGAGCTCGGCGTCTCCGGCCCCGCGCTCTACCGCTACTTCCGCAACCGCGACGCGCTCTTGACCGCGCTCGCCCTCGACGCCTACAACGACCTGGCGGAGGCCTTGGCGGGCGCGGACTCACTCCCCCGCGCGTACCGCGCGTGGGCTTTGGAGCAACCACACCGCTACCGGCTCTTGTTCGCGGCGCCCTTGCCCGGTTACGACGCGCACCAGCCGGAGCTGGTCGCCGCGGCCCAGCGCTCGATGGACCTGTTGCTCAAAGTCGAGCCGGACCGTGAGCGTGCCGTGGTCCTGTGGTCGCGGATGCACGGGCACGTGTCCCTCGAGATCGAGGGCAACTTCGCGTCTATGGGGCTCGATCCGGAGCGGTTGTATTCGGCGACGCTAGGTGCTTGAACGTCAACTGCGCCGGGTGGGGAGGGGGATTGGCAGTGCCACCCGTCCCGGGCTGACGTGGACCCGGATGGTGCGCGGCTCTGTTGGGGTCGAATTGCCGTGCTGGGATACCGACAGTTACGGGCGCGGTGCTGACACCCCCGTCCGCCCCGGGCCTTCCGGTGATCGGTTTCGGCGAGCAACGAAGTCATGCGCGAGGGGGTGACGAACAAATGCGTCCTGTGAGGACGGTGGATTCATCCGGTCGATGCAACACGATCGTGTTCGTGTCGTGAGATCGGGGGTTG
>NZ_JAPDOD010000093.1 GCF_027587205.1 Solirubrobacter ginsenosidimutans | reverse complement strand
CGCGGCGAGACCGCGCGCAACGACACGATGGGCGCGCCGCCGCGCGGCGAGGTCGCGCGGGACGAGACGCCGAGCGCTGCGCGGCGGGCCAAGGCCGCGCGGGCAGGCGCGACGCCGCCGGCCGGGACCGCGCGGAGTGTCGCGCCGGGCGGCATCGCGGAGATTGGGCCAGGCATCAGAACGCCGCCTCGAGGTGGTCGAGGCGGATCAGCTCGTCGTGGGCGTCGAGGAGGACCGCGACGCCGTCGAAGCGCAGGTTGGCGCCGTAGGGGCGATCTGCACCTTCGGTCAACCAGGAGATCGCCATCCGGCGGACCTTGGACTGTTTGACGTCGTGGAGGTTCTCCCACGGGTCGCGGGCGCCCGAGCGGCGGGTCTTGACCTCGGCGAAGACGAGGGTGTGGCCGTCGTAGGCGACGAGGTCGAGCTCACCGAAGCGCGTCCGGTGGTTGCGGGCGAGGACCTCGAAGCCGAGGCGTTCGAAGTGCTCGGCGGCGAGCTCCTCGCCGCGTCTCCCCGCTGTTTTCCGGACGTCTGTCATGGCCCGCCACGCTATGTGGGGAGCCAGAAACGGAACTACACGTAGGTGTTACAAATCAGTGCCGGAAGTGTGCCAATTCAGTCACAACGCGAGCTGTTGGTACGCCATCGACTGAAATGACATCCGATGCAGCGGCGAGACGCCCAGCTTGGAGATCGCGGCCCGGTGTTCGGGAGTGGAGTAGCCGACGTGCGCGCCGAACTCCCAGCCGGGATAGCGCTGTTCCATCCGCTGCATGAAGCGATCGCGGGTGACCTTGGCGATCACGGACGCGGCGGCGATGGCGGCCGAGGTCGCGTCGCCGCCCACGACATGGCGCTGCTCGAACCCGGTGGCGGGCACCGGGAAGCCGTCGGAGAGGTGGATACCGCCCTCGACCCCCACCCGCCGCAGCGTGTCGCTCAACGCGGCGAGATTGGTCTTGTGCAGCCCGCGCTCGTCGATGCCGCGCACGCAGCGCGACGTGATCGACACGCGCACCGCCGCCCGCAGGACCCGCGGGTACAGCAGCTCGCGCATCTCCATCGTGTGCTGCTTGGAGTCATTGAGCGCGCTCAGAGAGCGCCGGTCCGACAGGGTCAGCGTCTCGTAGTCGAACAAGACTGCGGCCGCGACCAGCGGGCCGGCCAGGCAGCCGCGACCGGCCTCGTCGGCACCGGCGACGAACCGGTACCCGAGGCCGCGGTCGAACCGGAAGAGGCGGCTGCCGGAGGTGCGTTTAGAGGAGGCCGATGCGCTTCGGCGGCCAGTAGGTCGCGAAGGCTTGGCCGATGATCCACTTCTCGGGGACGGGTCCCCAGAAGCGGCTGTCGTCAGAGGAGCCACGGTTGTCGCCCATCATGAAGTACATCCCGGCTGGAATCGTGATCTCTGTCGGGAAATCGCATCCTTCGCCCCCTCCGCAGGGCCTGGCGAACGGCTCCTTCTGGAGCTTGCCGTTCAGCACCACGCGGCCGTTGTCGAGGCGCAGTTTGTCACCCGGACCGGCGACGATCCGCTTGATGAAGTTGACATCGGCACGTTGGGGCGTCGGCTTGTCGCAGGGCTGGCCGGCGGGTGGCTGGCCCGACCCGCACGTGTTGTCCTGCTCGGCGCCGGCGGGCGGGTGGAAGACCACGACGTCGCCGACGTCAGGCGTGGAGAAACGCGCGCCGATGCGGTTGACCAGCACGCGCTGGCCGATCTGGAGCGTGGGGACCATCGATTCCGAGGGAATCCGGTACGGCTTCACCAGGAAGGCCTGGATGCCCAGGGCCAAGCCCAGGGCAACCGCCACGATCATGATCAGCTCGAGCAGAGAGCCCGACGCTGAGGACGACCCCTTCTTGGTCGCCACGCCCTTGTACTCCCTAGTTTGCTTGCTCGTCACCGGTGGCCGCCGCCTCAGCGTCCGCGGACGCCGTGGTGTCAGCGACTTCGGCCTCGGCGAGCGCTTGCTCGTCGACGGCCTCACCAGGCACTTCGGCGTCGGCGGCAGCCGCAGCCTCCGCCGCAGGGTCGTACAGCAGGCCGCGCTCGACGACCTCCTCCGGACCCGTGTAGCGACGCTCACGGACGCGGGCGCGCTTGCCGACGCGGCCTCGCAGGTAGTAGAGCTTCGCGCGCCGGACGTCACCGCGAGCGGCGACCTCGATCTTCTCGATCTTCGGCGAGTGGAGGGGGAACGTGCGCTCGACACCAACGCCGAAGGACTGCTTGCGAACCGTGAACGTTTCACGGACGCCTTCGCCCTGGCGCTTGATGACGACGCCTTCGAAGACCTGCGTGCGGCGCCGCGTGCCCTCGATGACCTGGAAGTGGACCTTGACGCGGTCTCCGGCTTGAAAGCGCGGGACGCGGCGCAACTGTGTGCGCTCGAGGGAGTCGATTACGGTGCTCATAAGCTTAAAGGAAGGCGCGCGGGGATGGGCCTCGCGGGCGGTCGATCATGGTAGCGGACCGCCGGCCCGCTTCCGTGATTGCTCGCGCCGCCACTCATCTACGCGGGCGTGATGCCCGGACAGCAACACGTCCGGAACCACCCAGCCACGCCAATCCGCGGGTCGCGTGTAGTGCGGGTACTCAGGTGCGCCCTCCAGGGCGTCCGAGAACGACTCCTCGATCGCCGAGTGATCGTCGCCGAGGACCCCCGGGAGCTTGCGCAGCACCGCGTCGAGCACGACCATCGCGGCCAGCTCTCCCCCGGCCAGCACGTAGCGGCCGATCGAGACCTGCTCGGTCACGAAGTGCTCGAGGATGCGCTCGTCAAAGCCCTCGTAGCGCCCGCACAAGAGCGTGAGCTCGGGCTCGGCGGCCAGCTCGGTCGCGAGCGCGTCGTCGAGCACGCGGCCGATCGGCGTCAGCGCGATCACGCGGCGCCGCGACGGCAGCTCGACGGGATCGACGCCGTAGCGCTCACGCAGCGCGGCCTCCATGACATCGACGCGCAGGACCATGCCCGCACCCCCGCCGAACGGCGCATCGTCGACCTGACCCCAGTTCAGCGGCGTCGAGGAGCGGAAGTCCACGGTGTCGACCGAGTGCCCCTGCGCGAGGGCGTTCTCGACGTGGCGCTGCGTCCGAAACCAGTCGAACCACTGCGGGAACAGCGTGAAGACGTCAGCGTTCACCGAGGAACGCCATGTCGATGTCGATCCGGCGCGACTCGAGGTCGATCGACCGGATGCAGTCGCGCACCAGGGGCACCAGCAGCTCCGAGCCGTCGATGCGGTCGACCTCGAGCACCTCGACGCTGGGCAGCGCGCTCATGCGGCGCACGAACCCGACCGAGACGTCGCCGTCGACGACGGCGCAGCCCTCGAAGTCCGAGGCCCAGTACTCGCCCTCTTTGAGCATCGTCTCATCGCGCGGGACGGTCAGCTCGGCGCCTCGCAGAGCGAGCGCGTCGTCACGCGAGGAGGCGCCCTCGAAGCGCAGGATCGGGCGCTCGGTGGTGCCGGAGCGGCGGACGATCCGCCGCGCCACGCCTTCGACGATGACCACGCCGTCGCCCGCGGGCAACTGCGCGTCGGGCTCCACTACATAGAACGAACCGTCGAGTCCGTGCGGGCGGCCGACACGGCCGACCCGCAGGGCGTCACTCGACGATGTCGACGAGGACGCGGCGGTTGTCCTTGACTGCGGCGGCCTTGACGACCGTGCGGAGGGCTTGGGCGGTTCGCCCACCCCGTCCGATGACCTGTCCGTAGTCATCTTCGTCCACTGAGAGCTCGAGCACGAGCGTGCCGTCGTCCTCTTCGAACTCCTCGACCTTCACCTTTTCGGGGTGATCGACCAGGACCTTCGCGAGGTACTCGAGCAGCTCGCGCAAGTGGCGCTAGCCGTTGACGGGCTGAATGCCCTGGGTCTTGAGGAGCTTCTGGACGGGCTCGGAGGGCGAAGCGCCCTTGGAGAGCCAATACTGAATTCGTTCCTCGTTGAGGACGATGGTGGAAGGCTCGGTCTGTGGGTTGTACCGACCGAGGGTCTCGATGAACCGACCGTCCCGAGGGGAGCGGCGGTCGGCGACGACCACCCGCCACTGGGGGTCCTTCTTCCCGCCAACGCGGGTGAGTCGCATGCTGACTGCCATATCGGCGCGGCAGGATAGCGAACTGTGAGTGCCGAGCCCCGATCAGGTCGGATGATCGGGGTGGGGCGGTGGGGATGTCCCGCCTTATCTTTGTCGCATGAGCTGGCCGAGGTCGGGCATCTTGCCCTGCTGGATGCCCTTCATCAGCTTGCGCATCTGCTCGAACTGCTTGACGAGCTGATTGACCTGCTGCACGGTCGTGCCGGAGCCCTTGGCGATCCGCAGCCGGCGCGAGCCCTTGATCAGCTCGGGATGGCGCCGCTCATAGGGCGTCATCGACAGGACGATGGCCTCGACGCGGTCGAGCTCCTTCTCGTCCACGTTCATCTTCGACAGCTGATGGCCGGCGAGGCCCGGGATCATCCCGAGCAGGGACGTCAGCGGCCCCATGCGGCGGATCTTCTTGAGCTGATCGAGGAAGTCCTCGAGCGTGAACTGGTTCTTCCGGAGCTTGCGCTCGAGCTCCTTGGCCTCGTCCTCGTCGACCTGCTGCTCGGCCTTCTCGATGAACGACAGGACGTCGCCCATACCGAGGATGCGCTGGGACATCCGGTCGGGGTGGAAGCGCTCGAAATCGCCGAGCTTCTCGCCCGTGGAGGCGAACAGGATCGGCTTGCCGGTGACGGCCTTGACGCTCAATGCGGCGCCGCCGCGGGCATCGCCGTCCAGCTTCGAGAGGATCACGCCGTCGAACTGCGCGGTCTCGGCGAACTGCTCGGCGACGTTGACCGCGTCCTGGCCGGTCATCGCGTCGACGACCAGCAGCACGACGTGCGGCTTGACGCGCTTCTTGATGTTCGCGAGCTCCTGCATCAGCGCCTGATCGACGTGCAGGCGCCCGCTGGTGTCGACGATCAGGACGTCCTTGCCGTCGCGCTTGGCCTGGTCGAGCGCCCAGCCGGCGATGTCGACCGGGTCCTTGTCGATGCCCTGCTCGTAGACGGTCGCCCCCGCCTGCGTGCCGACCTTGATCAGCTGCTCGACGGCGGCCGGGCGGTACACGTCGCAGGCGGCGACGGCCACGGAGGAGTTGTTCTGCTCCTTGAGCAGCTTCGCGAGCTTGGCGGTCGCGGTCGTCTTGCCCGAGCCCTGCAGGCCGGCCATCAGGATCACCGTCGGCGGCCGCGGCGAGAAAGTGATCCCAGCCGACTGGCCGCCCATCAACGAGGTGAGCTCCTCGTTGACGATCTTGACCACCTGCTGGCCCGGGTTGAGCTGCTTGGTGACCTCGATCCCGAGCGCGCGCTCCTTGACCGACGAGGTGAACTGCTTGACGACCTTGAAGTTGACGTCGGCCTCGAGGAGCGCCAGGCGGATCTCGCGCATCGCCTTGTTGATGTCGTCCTCGGTCAGGGCGCCGCGCTGGCGTACCCCCGCGAGCGTCCCTTGCAGCTTCTCCGAGAGCGAATCGAACATGTGGCTTGAGACTGTACCCAGGGTCCAGGCTCCCAGAGCCCGCGTTCAGGGAGACTTCCAGGCGTGGAGCTCGATCTTCTCGTAATCGGCTCGGGTCCCGGCGGTCAAAGGGCCGCCATCCAAGCAGCCAAGCTCGGCAAACGTGTCGCCGTCGCCGAGCGCCGAAACCGCCTCGGGGGTGTCTCGATCCATACCGGGACGATCCCTTCGAAAACCTTGCGCCAGGCGACCCTGGAGCAACTCGCCACCCGCCCGCTCGACGTGCTCGACCCCAACCGGGTCGAGGAGACCGAGCGAGCCGCCATGGAGCAACTGCTCGATCGCGCCAACGCGGTCGTCGCCGCGGAGACCGCGATCACGCGCGAGCAGTTCCGGCGCAACCACGTCGGCCTCTTGCCCGGCGACGCGTGCTTCGAGGACGACCACACGGTCCGCATCGACGGCTCCGACGACCCGATCCGTGCCGCCCGGATCGTGATCGCGACCGGCACGCGGCCGGCGCGACCATCGACCGTCGAGTTCGACGACCGCACGATCATCGACTCCGACGGGCTCCTGAAGCTCGAGTCGCGCGTCCCGCGGACCATGACCGTGGTCGGCGCGGGCGTGATCGGGGTCGAGTACGCGTCGATGTTCGGCGCGCTGGGGACGAAGGTGACCGTCGTCGACCAGCGCGACCGGGTGCTCTCCTTCCTCGACACCGAGATCGGCGAGGCGTTCCAGTACCTGCTGCGCCGCCGCAACGTGACGTTCCGCCTGCGCGAGAAGGTGGACGCCGTCGAGGCCCTCAAGGGCCGCGGCGCGCGGCTCAAGCTCGCCTCCGGCAAGGAGATCGTGTCCGAGGCGGTGCTGTACGCGACCGGCCGCCAGGGCGACACGGACAAGCTCGGCCTCGGCGCGACCGGGCTCGAATGCGACAAGCGCGGGCGGATCAAGGTCGACTCCGCCTACCGCACCGCCGTCCCCCACATCTTCGCGGTGGGTGACGTGGCGGGTGGCGCCGGGCTCGCGGCGACCGCGATGGAGCAGGGCCGGATCGCGGTCCTGAACGCGTTCGACCAGCCGGTGACCCAGCTGCCGCAGCTGATCCCGTACGGCGTGTACGCGATCCCCGAGCTGGCGATGGTGGGTCGCACCGAGGAGCAGCTGACCGACGACGCGGTCCCCTACGTGGCCGGCATGGCGCGCTTCAGCGAGCTCGCGCGCGGCGTGATCTCCGGCGATCGCGATGGGATCCTCAAGCTCCTGGTCTCGCCCGAGGACCGATCGGTGCTCGGTGTGCATGTGCTCGGCACGAGCGCGACCGATCTCGTGCACATCGGCCAGGCCGTGATGGCTGCGGGAGCCGGCGGGCTCGACTTCCTCGTCACCGCGGTCTTCAACTACCCGACGTTCGCCGAGTCCTACAAGGTCGCGGCGCTGGACGCCGACAACCGCATCAAGGCGATGAAGGCCTTCGGCGAGTGACCCTTAAACGACGGAGGGCGGCCTGGTGGCCGCCCTCGATCAAGGGGAGAGAGATGGGAGGAAGTTCAGGCCGCAGCGGCCGTCTTGGGCGTGCGGGCGGGCGTCGTCGCCTGCTCGCTGAGCCATTGGCTGATGATCGCCGCGTCCGCGCGGTCGCGCAGGGTGCGGACGGGCCGGCTCGAGGGCCGGTTCCGGCGGTCGACCGGGGCAGCGCCGCGACGGCGGCCGCTGCTCTGGGAGGAGTCACGCGTGAGAATGGCGTTCGTCTTTCGGTCGGGAGGGATAAACTGGAGGTCTGCCTCCACAAATCCGGAGGCGTGCCTCCACTATAGCGGAGGCTATCCTCCAGTACGAACCCGAACCGAGCACCATGTCCGCCCCCACCGACTTCAGCCTCCCCCTCACCGTCCGCCGCCCGCAGCGGGCCGATGCGCGTCGCAACTTCGACGCGCTGATCGCCGCCGCGCGCGACGCGTTCGCGGAGAACGGCACGGACGCGTCGCTTGAGGACATCGCGCGGCGGGCGAATGTCGGGATCGGCACGCTCTACCGGAACTTCCCCACCCGCCAGGACCTGTTCACGTCGGTCTACGTGGGCGGCGTCGAGGAACTGTGCATCCAGGCGCGCGACCTGCAGGACCTGCCGCCGATGGACGCGTTCTCGGCCTGGTTGGAGCGGTTCACCGGCTACATCGCCACGAAGATGGCGATGAAGGAAGCGCTCAACAACGACTCGGAGATGTTCTCCGCCTGCCGCGCGGCGATGTTCGAGGCCAGCGAGCCGCTCTTCAAGCGCGCGCAGGAGGCCGGGGCGATCCGCGCGGACGTCGGCTTCGACGACGTCCTGCGCATGATCTCCGGCATCGTCGGCTCCAAGTACACGAGCGACGAGCAGCGCGACCGCGTGCTCGCGATCGCGCTCGACGGCTTGCGGGCGCGCTAGGCCTCCGGGGGAGGCGGAGGGGGCGTGATCGCACGCGGGGGCACGGCGCCGCCGAGCGGGTCGGTCGCGCTCTCGGCCTGCTGGCTCGCCTCGCGCGCGGCGCGAGCCGCCTCCTCGGCGTCGGCCGCGGCGCGGGCGTCGATCTCGTCGTTGGTGCGCGACGGGCGTGGCTTCGGCGCGCTGTGCTCGGGCGCGCCCTCGACGAAGCGCGAGGTCAGCGCCGACAGCGCCTGCGAGTACTCCGACGGGATCACGAAGACCTTGTTCGCACTGCCCTGCGCGAGCTGCGGCAGCATCTGCAGGTACTGGTAGGAGAGCAGCGCCTGGTCGGGCGCGCCGTCGTGGATGGCGCTGAAAACCGTCTCGATCGCCTTCGCCTCGCCCTCGGCCCTGAGGATCGCGGAGGTGCGCTGACCCTCGGCGCGCAGGACGGCGGACTGCTTCTCACCCTCGGCCTGGAGGATCGCCGACGTGCGCTGGCCCTCGGCGGTGAGGATCGTCGCGCGGCGGTCGCGCTCGGCGCGCATCTGCTTCTCCATCGCCTCCTGGACGGTCCGCGGCGGCTCGACCGACTTCAGCTCGACGCGGTTGACCCGGATGCCCCAGCGGCCGGTGGCCTCGTCGAGCACCGCGCGCAGCTGGCTGTTGATGTTGTCGCGCGAGGTCAGCGTCTCCTCGAGCGTCATGCCGCCGATCACGTTGCGCAGCGTGGTGACGGTCAGCTGCTCGATCGCCTGCAGCGGGTTGGCGACCTCATAGGTCGCGGCGCGGGGATCGGTGACCGTGAAGTAGATGACGGTGTCGATGCCGACGACGAGGTTGTCCTCCGTGATCACCGGCTGCGGCGGGAACGTCACGACCTGCTCGCGGAGATCGATCAGCGGCTTGACGCGGTCGATGTAGGGCACGATCAGTGTCAGCCCGGGCTCGAGCGTGCGGGAATAGCGTCCGAGACGCTCGACCACGCCGGCCCGTGCCTGCGGCACGATCCGCACCCCTGCGGCCGCGGTTATGAACACGAACAGCGCCAGGACGATCAGGACGATCAAACCTGCGGTCATGCGGTCTCCCTCACTGGCTCACGAGCGCCGTGGCGCCCCGGATCTCGAGCACGTGGACCTTCGTCCCCGGTTCGATGACTTCGTCGTCGTCGTAGGCGCGAGCGGTCCAGATCTCGCCGTCGAGCTTCACACATCCGACGCCCTCGGCGTTGGCGATGCGCTCGACGACGGTCGCGCTCTGTCCGACGAGCGCCGCGGTTCCCATCCTCCTGGGTCTGATGCGCTGGTGATCGCGGGCGATCGGGCGCAGGGCCGCCAGCAGGACCACGGAGACGACGAGGAACGACGCCCACTCGACGGTCGCGCCGCCGCCCGCCGCGGCCACGATCGCCGCAACGGCCGCGCCACCCGCGAACGGGGCCAGAAACAAGCCCATGGTCGCCATCTCGCCGAGTGCGAGAACCACTGCCGCGATCGCCCAGAGGACCCAGGAGCTCATGTCGTAACCCCGATCGTATCCGCTGGAGAGGCGGCAGTTACGCAGTCAGAAGGGCCTTCGCGAAATCGTCGGCGTCGAAGGGGCGCAGGTCCTCGAGCTGCTCGCCGATGCCGATCAGCTTGACGGGGATCCCGAGCTCGTTGGCGATCGCGAGGGCAATGCCTCCCTTGGCCGTCCCGTCGAGCTTGGTGAGGATGATCCCCGTGACGCCGACGGCCTCGCCGAAGAGCTTCGCCTGGCGGACGCCGTTCTGCCCCGTGGTCGCGTCGACGGTCATCAGCGTCTCGTGCGGGGCGTCCGGCATCTGCTTGGTGATGACGCGGCGGACCTTCGCCAGCTCCTCCATCAGGTTCGTCTGCGTGTGCAGGCGGCCGGCGGTGTCGATGATGATCACGTCGGCGCCGCGCTCGCGCCCGCGGGCGATCGCGTCGAAGGCGACCGCGCCGGGATCGGAGCCCTCCGGGCCCTTGACGACGTCGACGCCGGCCCGCTCGCCCCAGCGCTCCAACTGCTCGACGGCGGCGGCGCGGAACGTGTCCGCCGCGCCGATCACGACCTTGCGGTCGAGCGTGTTGCGCAGGTGCCACGCGAGCTTGCCGATCGTGGTCGTCTTGCCGGTGCCGTTGACGCCGACGACGAGGATCACCGTCGGATCGGGGCGCAGATCGATCTTGTCGTCGCCGGTGCGGGCGAGCTTGGCCAGCAGCTCGGCCAGGCGGTTGCTGAGCGCCTCGCCGCCGACGAGCGAGCCCTCCTCTGCCTCGCGCTCGAGCTCCTCGACGACCTGCGCGGTGGTCCGCGCGCCGACGTCGGCGTAGATCAGCGCTTCCTCGAGGCGCTCCCAGGTCGCTTCGTCGAGGTCGCCCTCGAACAGCGTCGCCTGGACTTCAGCTTGCAGCGCCTCGCGCGTCTTGCGCATGTTCTCGCGCATGCGGCGGAAGAAGCCACGGCGCTTCTCCTCGCGCTCGGGCTCGTCGGGCGCCGGGGCGGGGGCGCCGTGATCCAGGGTGAAGAGGTCATACCAATCGCGGGCCATAAGGTCGCGCGGAGGATATCCTTGACCGTGATGTCCCCACTGCTCGAAGCCCGTGAATCGCTCACGTACTGGGAGCAGCGTCTCGAGCGGCTCCCGTTGCGGGCGGTCCGCAAGCGGCGCGAGGCGCGCGAGATGGCCGAGCGCTGCCGCATGCGCGTCATGGAGGCCGAGCGCCTGCAGTATGGCGCCGGGATGCTCGGCGCGCTGATCATGCTCGCCGCCGAGCGGCGGCTGCCGACCGAGGCGCGCTATGCGTCGCGCCGGGTGGCGCGGGTGGCGTCGCGCACGGCTCTGGCCGCGTTCGCACTGCTGGCCACGGTGCTCGTGGTCGCGGGCGTCGCCGTGCTCGAGCTGCTCGCGGCGATCGTTCGCGCGCTGTAGACGCCGATCGGGTTCAGGACCCGGTTCAGGAGCGGGACGAGGACGCCGGCGACGGCGCCACGGCCGTGCGGGATCGGGACGCGCCGGAGGCCTTCGACGGGAAGCGCGTCGAGTTCTCGCTGGTCGGCGCCGAACGTCCAGGCGGGCGCCTGGTAGCCGCTCTTGCGCGGCCTGGCGCTGTGGGCGGCGAGGCGTTTGGAGACGAGATCGAAGAGCAGAGCGGCGGGCGGGAGCCCTTTGAGGAGGCCGTGGACCGCGTCGCGGTCGAGGTACATCAGCAGGCCCTGCGCCGTGATCAGCCCTGGCTCGGTGTCGATCCAGGCGGCGGTGTCGAGGGCTGACGCCGCGATGAGCCGTTGGCGCTCGGTTTGCGGCAGGAGCTGCCGGCGCAGTGCGACCGACTCCGGGAGATCCACCGTCACCCAGCGGACGCGGCCGTTGTCGACGCGCCAGAACTGCGTCTCGAGACCCTCGCCGAGCGCGATCACAGTGGCGTCGGGATGCGCGGTGATGAACCGGCGGATCTCGTTGTCGAACGCTCTGACCCGGAGGCCCTGCCACGCGGCGAGCTCACCGTCGCCGAAGCGTTCCTGGAACGGGTGATCGATCCTCTCGACGAGCTCGATCGCCTTCGGATCGTCCAGGACGCCGTTGCGGGCCGCGATCGCCCGGTGGTACAGCGTCCAGAGCGCGGTCTCAGGGACGCCGCTCAGCATCTACAGATGCATGGCGACGTTGATCACCGTGCCGTCGGGGTCCTTGACGAAGAACCGGCGGATGCCCCAGGGCTCATCCGTCAGCGGATAGACGATCTCGAGGCCCCGGCGGACCGCTTCGGCGTGCAGCGCGTCGACGTCCTCGACCTCGACGCTGATGTTGGCCTCCGACACGCCGCGGTCCTGGCCGGGATTGTGCTTGTCGGCGATCGTGATCTGCGCCGTCCGGTTGCTCGGCGAGGCGAACATCGTGAAGCCTTCCTCGTCCATCGCGACGTCGAAGCCGAGGAAGCCGGCGTAGAACTCGCGGCTCTGCGTGAGGTCCTCGACGGGCAGGTTGGGGATCGCCCGGCGGATCGTCACTTGTGCACGCCGATCCTGCCGACGGCGCCGGTGAGGCCGGAACAGCCGATGCACCCCACACAGCCGGTGCAGTTCACACAGCCGATGCAGCCCACACAGGCGGAGCAGCCGACGTTGGCGATGCCGCCGACGATCCCCGCGGAGCCGACCACGCCGATGCTGAGCGCGACTCCGGCGCTGCCGATGACGACGCTGCTTCCCGCAACGGCCGCGCTGCCGCTGACGGCCGAGGCACCGGCGACGCCGGCCGAGCCGGCCACGCCCGCGGCGCCGACGACGGCCAGCGACCCGGCCACGCCGACCGAGGACGCGACGGCCAGCGAACCCACCACCGCCGACGAATCCGACACGGCCGCCGAGCGCCAGACGCGCGTCTGTTCAGGAGCTTGCTCAGCGGCCATGTGCCCAGATTAGTCGCAGTCGACCCGGAGCCGGTAGCTCACGTCGACCGTGGTGTCGGGCCGCGTCGAGGTGAAGCGGATCGTGTGGCGGCCGCGTGGGAGCGCCGGCACGATCAGGTAGTAGCCGGCGTCGCCGCTGGGATCCAGGACGAAGCCCGCGGGCTCGCCGAGGAGGTTGTTCGCCCCCAGGACGACGCGGAACAGCGGCGACTCGGTGTAGTAACGCGCCTTGATGTTCGCCACCGGGACACCGTCGATCGTGGCGGTGAGGTTCGTCGCCTCGGTCACCTGGCGCGTGATCGAGCGCACGAAGGCCTCCGTGCGCTGTTCGGGCGGGTCGTCGACGAACCCGAAGTAGCCGTTGTTGGCAACGGGGAAGAGCAGCGCGCGTCCGGACGGGACGCGGCAGGTGCGCGTCACGGGGGCGCCGCCGAACGTCCCGGCGAGGAACCACACCGGACCGCGCGGCTGGCCGGCGGCGCACGCGGCGCCGGTCGTGTCGGTGACCGGGTTGCGGTCGGCGGGCTGGGCCAGGACCCACTGCCACCAGTCGACCTCCCACTGGCCGTAGGTCTGTCCGTAGGGACGTCCGCCGGGCGGCAGGACGGGGCCGCCGTTCGCGCCCGCGGGCGCGGCGACGGCGAGTGAGACGGCAACCGCGGCGACGGCCAGACCCGCGCGGCGGAGGTTGAGAATGGACATGCCCGCACGCTCTCGCGCCGACGTTGGAGCGACCTTGCAAACCGGCTACGCGAGCGCCTCGGTCACTGCCTCGCGCGGGCTGAGCGACGCCCCGGCACGCTCCGCCCGTCGCCAGCGCGCGTCCCCGAACGCGGCGCACGCGGGCACCAGGAAACGCTTGCGCACGCGCTCGAGCACCAGTTCGTCGACGGCGAAGATCGCCGCCGTGGTGCAGGCTTCGGCGGCACCCGCGAGGCGTGCCGAGCGCAGGTGCTCCCCCATCGCCGCGGCGACGCCGGCGAGGCCGAGCAACCCTTCCGGGAGCACGTTGCGGAAGCGGCCTTCGCGACCGTGCTCGAGCTCGTCGCGAAACGCCCGCTCGGCCGCGGCGTGGCGTCCGGTGAAGAGCGCTACGAGCCCCTGGTTACCGCGGATCTGGGCGATCCGATGGGCGCCGGCGCCACCCGCCCGCGCGGCGTCCAGAGCCTCGTCGAGCAGCTCGGCGGCCTCGTCGTAGGCCTCGTCGCGGATCGCCAGGAACGCGACGCTCGAGAGGATCATCGCCACCTCGACCGTTGCACCCGCGGCGCTAAGGCAGCGGACCGACTCGTCGATCGTCTCCCGCGCCCGCGCGATCGCGCCGGACGCGAAGGTGACGAACGACAGGGCTCGCCCGCGCCAGAGGGGGTCATCGCCCGCGAGCACGAGCGCGCGTTGTCCGAGCCGCTCGGCACGCTCCCATTCCCCGTCGTTGAGCTCCGCCTCGATCAGCGCGAACGTCGCCTCGATCTCGCCGGGCCGGTCACCGAGCGCCGCGAACGCGTGGATCGCCGCCTCGGCATCGCGGCGGCGCTCCGGGGAGCCGAACGGGCTGAGCACGGCGCGGCCGTGCAGCAGTGCCGCGCGGGCGGCGGGTGTCGCCGGACGAGCGCGGTCGAGCTCGCGCAGTCCTTCGTCCGCCCGACCCGAGCCCCACCAGAAGCGCCGGAGCTCGGCGCACAGGTCGGCGTGAAGCCGCGGGGCGTGCATCGCGCTCCAGACGAGCGCGGCACGCAGGTTGCCGAGCTCGCGCTCCAGCGCCTGCTCCGGCGCGGCCTCGAAGCTGAGCATCCCCGGGCCGTGCTCGCGGGCGAGTTCGAGACACCACTGGGCATGACGGCGACGGATCGCGTCCCCGATCGCGGGCGCTGCGTACTCGCGCAGGGTGGTGAGCATGGCCGCGCGCCCGCCGCGGCAGCGCACCAGGCTCTTGGCGACGAGGGGTTCGAGCCGGCCGCCGATCACCGCTTCGGCGGACGCGACCGGGGCGCCCCCGTTGAAGACGGCGAATGCGACGAACGCCTCGCGCTCGGCCGCGGACAGGCGGTTCAGGCTCCACTCGAGCGTGGCGTGCAGCGTCCGCTGGCGCGGCGGGAGGTCGCGCGCGGCGGCGTCCGCGCGCCCCAGCAGCTCGCGGTGCCGGCGCGCGATCTCCTCGACCGGATACGAGCTCGTCCAGGCGGCGGCGAGCTCGATGGCGAGCGGGAGCCCATCGAGCTGCGCGCACAGACCGGCGACGGCGGGTGTGACCTGGAAGTCCGCATCCAGCGCTTGCGCCCGTTCGGCGAACAGCGTGACCGCGTCCGCGCCGAGCGGCTCAACGTGGAAGAGACGCTCGGCGCGGAGCCGCAGCCGCTCGCGGCTGGTGACCAGCACGGTCACACCCGGGCAGCCTTCCGCGATGGCGGCGAGCCCCGGTGCCGCCTCGATCACGTGCTCGAAGTTGTCGGCGACGAGCAGGAGCCGCGCGTCAGACAGCAGGTGCGCCGGATCCTGGCCGGCCTCGCCGCCGACCGCGCGGGCGAGCGTCGCCTGGACGTACGCAGGTTCCGCGACCGGGTCCAGCCAGGCCACGCGCACCCCGTCGCGGAAGGATGCGGCGACGCGCTCGGCGGCCTCGAGCGCGAGCCGCGTCTTGCCGACGCCGCCCGGACCGAGCAGGGTGAGGATGCGGGTCGCTGGGTCCTTCAGGCGTTCCACCACCCGCGCGACGTCGGCGTCGCGGCCGACCAGCGGTGTCGCGGGCCGCGGCAGCGGATGCGGGTCGACCTCCTCGCGCAGCAGCCGCTCGCCCAGCGCTCGCAGCCGCGGGCCCGGCACGGTCCCGAGCTCCTCGCGCAGCCGCGTGCGCAGCGCGTCGTAGGCGTTGAGGGCCTTCGAGATCTCGCCGCGGGCGGCGTGGCACTCGATCAGCAGCGCGTGCCCGGACTCGCGGTAGGGCTCGCGGTCGACGAGCCGTCGCGCCGCCGCCTCCGCGCGCAGGCCGTCGCCGAGGGCGAGCGCTGCCCGGCCCTCGAGTTCGAGGAGGGCCGCTGCGGCCTCATCCAGCTCGCGGCGGGGCGCGTCCAGCCAGTCGCGCTCGACGCCGGGCAGGAGCGGGTGGCGCAGGATCTCCAGGGTGGCGCTTGCGGTGCGCAGCGCGGTGGCCGGGTCCCCGCGGGCGAGCGAGCGCTCGGCGGCGGCCGGGGCCGCGGCGGCGGCCTCGACGTCGACCCATGGCGCCTCGCCGAGCTCGAGGCTGAGCCGCGCGCGGCCGTGCAGCATGCCTGGCGGAAGCGCGTGCCTGAGCCGCGAGAGGAGCGCGGTGAGCAGGGCCTGCGAGTTCGACGGCTCGGGCCAGAGCGCGTCGATCAGCTCGTCGCGCGAGGTCTCGCGGTCGCGATGCAGGGCCAGATAGGCGAACGCCATCCGTCCCTGGCGACTGGGAAGCTCCGCTTCGAGCCGTCGTTCGCCGACCCGCAACTCGAGCGGCCCGCACAGCCGGATCGTGACCGGCTCCACGCGCGCATTCAACCGCGCGCAGATGAGTGCCGGCTACGCCGCGGCTTCGTCGACGGGCTCGACGACCCGCGGGAGCTTGCGCGAGATGACCTTCGAGACGCCGTTTCCGGCCATCGACACGCCGTAGAGGCTGTCGGCCGCCTCCATCGTGCGCTTCTGGTGGGTGACGACGATGAACTGCGCGCGGCCGGAGAAGGAGCGCAGGACCTTCAGGAAGCGGTCGATGTTGAGGTCGTCGAGCGCGGCCTCGACCTCGTCGAGGATGTAGAACGGGCACGGGCGGGCGAGGAAGACCGCGAAGAGGAACGCGAGCGCGGTCATCGACTTCTCGCCGCCGGAGAGCAACGTCAGGCGCTTGGTCGACTTGCCCGCGGGCGTGATCTCGATCTCGACGCCCAGCTTGTCGTCGGGGCCGTCGCCGGCGTTCTCCTCGTCGTCCGGCTCCTGGTTTGTGGCCTCCTCGGGCTCGGCGCCACCGAGCACGGGGCGCGGGCCGGCGTCCTCGCGCACGAGCCGGAGGTTGCCGCGTCCGCCCGGGAAGAGGTGTTGCACGACCTCTTCGAAGTTCTTGGCCGCTGCAGCGAACGTCTCCTCGAACGCCTCCTTGATCCGGCGATCGGTGTCGCGGATGAGCTGGGCGAGCTCTCTCAGCGCGGTCTCGAGGTCCTGGCGCTGGCGTTCGAGCTCCTCGACGTGCTCGAGGGCTTCCTTGTACTCGTCCTGCGCGAGCGGGTTGACGGGGCCGAGCTGATCGCGGCGCCGCATCAGGCGCTCGATGCGGGTGTCGAGGGTCGCGCGCTCCTGCTGGGGCAGCGGCTCCTCGCTCGGCTCCGGCTCGAGCCCGAGCTTGGTCGCGAGCCGATCGAGCTCGGCGTTGGCGGCGGTCGCCTGGTCGCGGGTCTGCTGCGCCTTGACCTCGCCACGGGTGACCTCCTCGCCGCGCTGCTTGAGGCGAGCGTGGACGCGCGACTCCTCCGCGGCGCACTCGCGCAGCTCGGAGGTGAGCTTGTCGCCCGCGGCACGATCGGCGGCCAACTCGGCCTCGAGCACCTCGACGCGGGTGCGGATGACCTCGCCGGTGTTGCGCAGCGCCTGGGCCAGCCGGTCGGCGACGGGCTTCAAGGCCTCGTCGCGCGCGAGCCGCCGACGCTCGTGCTCGAGCCGCCGCGCCCGCTCCTGGCGCTCGCGTTCGGCGCGCTCGGCGAGGCGCTGCTCGGTCTTGATCGCGGACTCGATCTGCGCCCGCCGCTCGGCGCTCGGCCCCTCGTCGGGCGCGGAACGCCGCTGCTGGATAACCCAGCGCGCGTGCCGTTCGGCCTCGGCGGCCTCGTCGCGGGCGCGGGCGGCGGCGCGCGCCTCGCGGTCGATGGCGTCGCGAGCGGCGTCGGCCTCGGCGACCTTGGCCTGCGCCCGCTCGACCTCGGCGAGCGCGGCGCGCTCGGCCTGCGCCGCGGTGTCGACCTGCTTGACCAGCGCGTCGCGCCGGTTGCGCTCGGCGAGCACACGGTCGGCGCCGCCGGGCGAGACCTGCCGCAGCTCGCGGGTGGTGGGCGACCAGACGCGCCCGTCCTTCGTGACGGCGACGCCGCTGAAGTGCGGGTCGAGCCCGTCGACCGATTCGACGATCCACACGTCGTGGAGCACGGCGGCGGCGAGCCGCTGGGCGGCCTCGTCGCCGGTGGCGCGAACGTGGGTGGTGAGGAGTTCGGCACCGGGGGCGGGTGGAGCG
>NZ_JAPDOD010000092.1 GCF_027587205.1 Solirubrobacter ginsenosidimutans | reverse complement strand
TGGCGCGGCGGGCGGCGGCGGCGCGGCGGGCGCGCGCCCCGCGGCGCCGGCTCCACTCCGCGCAACGTTCCGCGTGGACGTCGCGCTCACGTGGGCGACCCCCGACTCGCGGCCCGAAAGCGGCGCGCGGGTCGGGGTCCATCACGGGACGCGGGAGTCGGCGGCGCGGCTCGTAGAGCTCGGCGGGCGGTTCTTCCAACTGCGCCTCGAGGAGCCGATCGTGCCCGCGGGCGGCGACCGTCTCGTCATCCGCAGCCTGGCTCCACCCGACACGCTCGGCGGCGGCGTGGTGCTCGACCCCGACCCGCGCCGGCACGGGCCGAGCCGCGACCTGCTCGCCCGGCTCACCCGCCTCGAGCGCGGGGAGCCCGAACCCGAGGCCGCTCCGGCTCGCCCGGCGCCAAGACCCGAGCGCGCGCCGCTGGACCCTCGCGCGCTCGAGCTCGAAGCCCGCCTCGTCCAGGCCGGCCACGAACCCCCGCTCGACGAGGACCCGGAACTGCTCGCCGCGCTGCGCGAGCACGGCCGCGCGATCCGCCTCGGCCCGTCGATGCACGTCCACCCCGACGCGCTCGACGAGGTCCACGACCTCGTGGTCGAGATCATCGAACGCGACGGCCAGATCACGCTCGCCCAGCTCCGCGACGCGCTCAATACCTCACGCAAGTACGCGCAGGCCTATCTCGAGCACTTCGACGCGACGAAGGTCACCCTGCGGCGGGGCGAGGGGCGGGTGCTGCGGCGGCGTCCCAGAACCTGAGCTCGTGCTCGGAAGACGTGACGAACGCCTCGGTCATGCGCTCCACGTCGCCGTCGACCTCGTCCAGCAGCGAGCGCGACCACGCGGCCAGCTCGCCGAACTCGGCGCTCGCGTACATGTCGATCCATTCGGCGTAGCGGTCCGAGGTCGCGGATGCGGCCAGGGCGACGCCGATCTCCGCGTAGCCCCACATGCACGGTGCGACCGCCGCGCAGAGCTCGGCGAAGTCGCCCAACGACGCGACGCGCAGCAGGAAGTCGGCGTACGCGGCGGTGGCCGGAGCCGCGCGCTCGGACTCGAGTTCCGCGATCGACACGCCCCAGCGTCCCGCGAACGCCCGGTGCAGCGACAGCTCGATCTCCAGCACCGAGGACGCCAGCCCCGCGAAGCGCCGCATCCACTCCACCCGCGGGGCTCGCGCGGCGCCCAGTGACAGCAGGCGCGCGTAGTCGATCAGGAACCGGTAGTCCTGACGGATGTAGGAGCGGAACGCGGTCTCGTCCAGCGTCCCGTCGCCGAGCCCGCGGACGAAGGGGTGCGCGAGCGACGCGTCCCACACCGGCGCCGCGGCGGCCCGCAGCGCCGAGGAGACCGAGGTCAAGCGCCGGCGGGCTTCGGTGCGGTCGGGTCGGTGCTCTCGCTGCCCGACTGCTCGCGCGCCATGTAGTTCTCGACCTCCATGACGTCGTCGCGCGAGCGCTCGACGACGCGCAGCAGGTCGGACATGGTCGCGACCTCCTCGACCTGCTCCTTGATGAACCACTGCATGAACTGCTCGGAGGTGTAGTCGGCCTCGGCGCGGGCGCAGCCGGCGAGCGCGTTGATCTGCGCCGTCACCCGCTTCTCCTGGTCGAGCGCGAGCGCCACCGGTTCGACGATGTCCTGGAACGCCACCTTGGGCGCCGCGACGCCGGGGATGACGACGTCCGCGTCGGCGTCGATGAGGTACTGGACCATCATCATCGCGTGGTCGCGCTCCTCGAGTGCCTGCGCGTAGAAGAAGCGCGCGAGTTGCGGGAGCGTCTCGGCGTCGTAGTACACGGCACACGCGACGTACTGCTGGTGCGCGGCGTACTCGTGGGCGATCTGCTCATTCAGCAATGTGACGAAGGCGTCTGCGGCCATAGGGCCGTGATGCTATACCGCTTCTTAGGGTGCCCAAAGTCGTCAAGCCCAAGAAACGCTGTTGCAAGAGCCGCCCGCGGTGCAAGAAATGTCCCGTCGTGTGCAAGCGTCTCTACGTGGCAGGACTCGCGGAGAAGCGCCCGAATGGGACGTTCGTGCTGCACGTGCACGTTACGAAGAAGGTGCTTAAGGCGGCCCGCGGATAGCCGTCTGGCTATCCTGCCGCGCACATGGCCACCTGCCTAGTCACCGGTGGCAGCGGTTTTCTCGGCTCGCATCTGTGCGATGCGCTGTTGGCGCGCGGTCACCGTGTGATCTGCGTCGACAACTTCGATACCGGGTCGCTGGCCAATATCCATCACCTGCGCGGGGCGGACTTCGTCTTCGTGCACAAGGACGTCACGCAGCCGTTCTTCGTCGACGAGGCGGTCGACTTCGTCTTTCACTTCGCGTCGCCCGCGTCGCCGATCGACTACCTGCGGCTGCCGCTGCACACGCTCAAGGTCGGCTCCTACGGGACCCATCATGCGCTGGGCCTGGCCAAGCTGCACCGCGCGCGCTTCCTGACCGCCAGCACCAGCGAGGTCTACGGCGACCCGCAGGTCCATCCGCAGCCCGAGTCATATTGGGGCCACGTGAACCCGATCGGGCCGCGCGGCGTCTACGACGAGGCCAAGCGGTACGCGGAGGCGCTGACGATGGCCTACCACCGGCAGCAGGGCGTAGACACCGCGATCGTGCGGATCTTCAACACCTACGGGCCCCGGATGCGACCGCATGACGGCCGCGCGATCCCGACCTTCATGCGCCAGGCGCTGCAGGACCGGCCGATCACCGTCTTCGGCACCGGTTCGCAGACCCGCTCGTTCTGTTACGTCAGCGATCTGATCGACGGGATCATCCGCCTCGCCGAGTCGGGGATCCATCAGCCGGTCAACATCGGCAACCCGAACGAGTTCACGCTGCTTGAACTGGCGCAGGCCGTGATCGACGTCACCGGGTCGCGCTCGGAGATCGTCTTCGAGGCGCTGCCCACCGACGATCCGCAAGTCCGTCAGCCGGACATCTCACTCGCACGCGAGCTGCTCGGCTGGGAACCGACCGTGGAACTGCGTGACGGCCTGCGGCGCACGCTGGAAACCGCCGGCACCGCTGCGCTCATGGGCGCGCAGCCCGCTTAGAGCTCAGAACACGAAACCGCGCGACATCCTCACCCGCCGCCCGTTGAGGCAGTCAGAGACAGTGGCCGAAGCCTCAACCCAGATTCCCGAGCCGCCGACGCAGCGCTCGCCCGCCCCTGCGCGCGAGCCCGTTGTGCTGCCCTCGGTCGACGTTCGCCGCAAGCGGCCGCCCGCGCTCTCGTTCCTGCTCCGGATGGAGACGTTGCGCAAGGGCACGCGGGTCGTCTCGCTGCTGGTGCTGGACTTCGCCGGGCTGCTCGCCGCGCTCGTCGTGGCGCTGATGGTCAAGTCGGTCCTGCGCCACGGCGAGTGGGCGTGGAGCATCTCGTTCGAGGAGGCGCGGCGCACGATCGCGTTCGCCTACCTGGTGACCGTGCTCCTGTTCGCCCGCTCCGGCCTCTACGCCGAGCGCGCGCAACGGCCCGGCCTGGCGCGGATCGTCTCCTCGCTCTTCCAGGTCACGGTCGTCTCGCTGATCTTCGCGCTGGTCAACGACCAGCAGTACTCGAGCTACTACATCTTCTACGGCACGTTCGTCTTCGCGGTCGCCATCCTCGGCTCGGCACGCTGGGGGTACGAGGCGGCTACCGGCGCGCTGCTGCGGGCCGCGGGGTATCGCCGGCGTGCCGTGCTGGTCGGCTCCGGCCGTCACATCGAGGACGTCGCGCACGCGCTGACCGACGAGGTGCACGCGCCGGTCGAGATGGTCGGCTTCATCTCCTTGACGCCACGCCCGGACAACGGGCTGCGCTCGCTCGGGCGGATCGAGGACGTCGCACGCGTGCTCGACGTCTACCGGATCCAGGAAGTGATCATCGCCGACCCGGACTTCCCGCAGGAGCGCGCCGTGGAGCTCGTGGACACCTGCCATCAGCGCGGCGTGACCGTGCGGATCGCGCCCTCGACGATGGAGATCCTCGTCCAGCGCGCGGAGTTCGTGCCCGGCGCGTCGGTGCCGCTGTTCGAGCTGCGCCCGCCGGTGTTCGACGGCGTCGACTTCTTCCTCAAACGCACCTTCGACATCGTGGTGTCGGCGTTCCTGCTGCTGATCCTGTCGCCACTGCTGGCCGTGATCGCGCTGGGTGTGCGGCTGTCCTCGCGCGGCCCGATCATCTACCGCTCCTTCCGCCCGGGCATCGGCGGTGAGCCATTCGCGTGCCTGAAGTTCCGGACGATGTTCACCGACGCCGACGAGCGCCAGCAGGAGCTCGAGCAGTTCAACGAAGGCTCGGGCGCGCTGTTCAAGATCCGCATGGACCCGCGGGTGACGAGGGTCGGGCGCGTGCTGCGCAACTACTCGCTCGACGAGCTGCCGCAGCTGATCAACGTCCTGCGCGGGCAGATGTCGCTCGTCGGGCCGCGGCCGCTGCCGCAGCGCGACTTCGACATGCTCGACGACTGGCACAAGAAGCGCTACCTCGTGCTCCCCGGCATCACCGGCCTGTGGCAGATCTCCGGCCGCTCCGAGCTCGACTTCGACGATCTCGTCCGGCTGGACTTCCTGTACCTGGAGCGCTGGTCGGTGGGCCTCGACCTCGCGATCCTCCTGAAGACCATCCCCGCCGTGTTCTCGCGGCGCGGCGCCTTCTAGAGCACCGTCTCCCCGTCGTCGGGGACCTTGACGTTCGGGAGGTTCAGCGCGCGCAGGTCCGCTCGCGTCTGCGTGCTGTGCGACACGGTCTCGAAGTGCACGGCGACGATCGTCCGGTCGGGGTTCTCGGCCGCCAAGGTCGCGACGTCGTCGTTGTCCATCACGATCGGCCCGCCCACGTTGAACTGCGCGGCGCTGGCGTTGACGACGATGACGTCGGGCCGGTACTCGCCGATCGCGGCCCGGACCTCGTCGCAGAGGATCGTGTCGCCCGCGATGTAGACGGTCGGCTCCTCGGGCGCGACGAGCACGAATCCCGACACCGGCGCCATCTGCTCGCCGATCTCCCCCGTGCCGTGCTGCCCCTCGGTGCGCGCGATCAGGATGTCCCCGAGCGTCGCGTCGCCGTGCACGGGGCGGGCGTCGGTGAAGCCGTCCGCGTGCAGGCGTTCCGTGTCCGGCGGCTGGCAGAACAGCGGCAGGTCACGATCGAGCAACTCGCGCGCGGTGTCATCGAAGTGATCCCGGTGCAGGTGGGTGACGAGGACCGTGTCGACGCCCTCGAGCACCTGCTGCGGCGGCATCGGGAGATCGCCCAGCGGGGTGGGGCGCGGGTTCGGCGTATTGGGCACGGCCTCGCGCGCGCCGGCGGGATCGAGCTGCGGATCGACCAGGATCGTGTGTCCCGCGTACTCGATCCGCAGCGTCGCGGACCGGATCAGTGTCAGCTTCACCCGCGGGATTGTGGCCTACTCGGCCGCCGCGATGACGTCTCGCACGGACGTCGGCGCGCGTCCGAGCAGCTGCTCGAGGGTCGGGTCGACGGCGGCGAACTCGCCCCGGCGACTGGCCGCGAACACGCCGAGGAGGAGGTCCGCCTGGGCTTCGGGCACGCCGCGCGCGACCATGCCTGCCCGGTACTCGTCGTCGCTGATCGTGACGCGCGTGATCTCGCGCCCGGTGACCTCGCTCGCGACCGCGGCGATGTCGGCGAGGTCGAGCGCCTCGGAGGCGGTGAGCGGTGCCGTCAGACCGTCGAGGCTTGTCGCGTCGGTGAGGGCGATCGCCGCTGCCTCCGCCAGGTCGGCGTGGGCGGTCCAGGAGACCGGGCCGTCCTCCGGCGCGATCAGCTTGCCCGTCTGCAGCGCCTGGCCCATGAACATGAGGCCACTCGCGGTGTAGAAACCGTTGCGCAGCGAGGTGAACGCCACGTTCGACGCGTGGAGCCGCTCCTCGGTCGCGGCGTGGTCGACCATCGGCACGAACGCGGACGAGGCGCCGACGCCCATGTGGCTGGTGTAGACGATGCGCTGGACGCCCGCGGCGCGAGCCGCGTCGATTGCGGTCTGGTGCTGGCGGAGCGCTTGGACGCCGTGGGTGCTCGCCGAGACGATCAGGACGGTCGACGCTCCCTCGAAGGCGTGGCGCAGGCTTGCGGCGTCGTCGTAGTCGGCCTGGCGGACGCGGACGCCGCGCTCACGGAGGGCGCGGGCGTTCTCGGGGGTGCGGACGCTGACGCCGATCTTGGCGGCGGGTACACGCTCGAGCAGCCGTTCGGCGATGCCCTGGCCGAGCTGGCCGGTGGCTCCGGTGATTACGATCATCGCGAATCTCCTGATAACGGTGATACGCGTTGTTGCGTATCGCTGGAAATGCAACGATAACAAGTGGGTGTTAGCATCGGTAGCGATGGTCGAACTCGACGTGCGGGCGCGGATCGTCACGGCGGCCGCCGATCTCCTCGCGGCCGGCGGTCGCGACGCGCTCACCACCCGGGCGGTCGCAGCGGCCGCGGGAGTGCAGGCGCCGACGATCTACCGCCTCTTCGGCGACAAGCGCGGCCTGCTCGAGGCGGTCGCGGAGCAGCGCCTCGCGAGCTATGTGCAGGACAAGTCGCTCCGGGAACCCGGCCCGGACCCGGTCGAGGACCTACGGGCGGGATGGGATCTGCATATCGGGTTCGGCCTGGCCAACCCGGCGATCTACGCGCTGATGCACGGCGACCCTCATCCGGGGGTGGTGTCGCGCGCCGCCACGGCGGGCCTGGAGGTGCTGGAGCGCCATGTCCACCGGATCGCGGCCGCCGGCCGGCTCCGCGTCAGTGAGCGGCGGGCGGTCGACCTGGTGCACGCGGCCGGGCTCGGCACGGTCCTCGCGCTGCTGGCGATGCCCGAGGACGCCCGCGACCTGGCGCTGTCGGACACGGCGCGCGAGGCCGTGCTCGCCGCCATCACCACCGAGTCCCCGGTGCTGGAGAGCCCGAGCCCGGCGACGGCGGCGATCACGCTGCGCGCGGTGCTGCCGGAGGCCACGCCGTCGCTCAGCGAGGGCGAGCGCCATCTGCTCGACGAGTGGCTGGAGCGGCTCGCCGCGAATCGCGGCTGAACCTGCACAGAATCGCCACAGCATCCGTCACCCGCTCCCATATCGCGGTGACACACTCAGCGGCAGTGAACGGGCAACTGATCTGCGTCATCGAGGACGAAGAGGTCATCGCCTCCGCCGTCGCCGCCCGGCTGCGGGCCGAAGGGTTCGTCGTCGAGGTCGCGCATGACGGGCACGCCGGCGTCGCGCTGTGTGACCGCGTGCGTCCTGACCTGGTGGTGCTCGACCTGATGCTGCCCGGCCTGGACGGGCTGGAAGTGTGCCGGCGGGTGCAGCGCGACCGGGCCGTGCCGGTGCTGATGCTGACGGCGCGGGCGGAAGAGGCTGACCTGCTGGTCGGGCTCGCCGTCGGCGCCGACGACTATGTGACCAAGCCGTTCTCGCCGCGCGAGCTGGTGGCGCGGATCCGGGCGCTGCTGCGACGGGTCGAGCGGCGGCCCGCGCCTCCCGGCGACGTGGTTCTGCTCGGCGCGCTGGAGATCGACCCCGCGGCGCGGTTGGTGCGCGCGAACGGGGAGATCGTGCACCTCACGCCGACGGAGTTCGACCTGCTGGCGCTGCTGGCGGCGCGGCCGGGCGTGGTGTTCTCGCGCGAGCAACTGCTCGCCGAGGTGTGGGGCTGGCGCGACGGCTCCGGCCAGCGCACGGTGGACTCCCACGTGCGCGGGCTGCGCCGCAAGCTCGGCTCCGATCTCGTTCGCACCGTGCACGGCGTCGGCTACGCGCTGGAGGCGGGGCGATGAGGCCGCTGGACCGGCTGCAGTCGATCAAGGTCAAGCTCGGCGTGGTGATCGTGGCGACGGTCGCGGGCACGGTGATCGTGCTGGCGATCGGGTTCCGTCTCGGCTGGTCGCTGGAGCTGCGGACCGCGGTCGCCGCGGCGATCGCGCTCGTGATCGTGCAGGTGCTGGCGCGCGGGATGACGTCGCCGCTGCGCGAGATGGCGGCGGCGGCCTCGGCGATGGCACGCGGCGACTACGGGCGGCGGGTGACCGCGACCTCGCGCGACGAGGTGGGTGAGCTGGCGCGCGCGTTCAACGCGATGGCGGCCGAGCTGGCCGACGTCGACCGGATGCGCCGCGACCTCGTCGCCAACGTCTCGCATGAGCTGCGCACGCCTATCGGTGCGCTCCAGGCGCTGCTCGAGAACCTCGTCGACGGCGTCGAGCCGCCGGATCCCGCCGCGTTGCGGACCGCGCTGATCCAGACCGAGCGCCTCGGCCGGCTCGTGCAGCAACTGCTCGACCTGTCGCGACTGGAGAGCGGCGCGCTGGCGCTGCGTCCCGCGCCGTTCCCGGTGCGCCCGCTGCTCGAGCAGGCGACCCGCGAGTGCGAGCTCGGCGAGAGCTTCACGACGCGCCCCGTGTGGCTGCGCGTGAGCGTCCAACCGGGTGACCTGCGCGCGGTGGGAGACGTCGAGCGCATGCACCAGGTGATCAACAACCTGCTGGAGAACGCGGTCCGCCACTCACCCACCGACGGCCGCGTGTGGCTGAGCGCCCACGCCGCCACCGACGGCGTGACCACGATCGAGGTCGCCGACGAAGGCCCGGGCATCCCGGTCGCCGAAGCCGAGCGGGTCTTCGAACGCTTTCACCGCGTCGACGCAGCGCGAGCCGCGCGAGACGGAGGCACCGGCCTCGGCCTCGCCATCGCCCGCTGGATCGTCGACGCCCACGGCGGCACGATCGCCGTCCGCGAGCGGGAGCCACACGGCTGCCGCGTCGTCGTGGAGCTCCCGAGATGACCGACCCACACCCGCACGATCCGGCCGCCCACCAGCCGCCGGAGCAGTCAGCCACGCCCGAAACGGGCGCCGCCCCCTCCCCTTGGATGCAAGTCGTATACCGGGGACAGTCCCCGGTATACAACATGGATCCCAGCGGTACACAGGGGTCTGACCCAGGTATACATGTGGGATACAAGGATGGGGCGAGTAGGCCGCCGGCCGGGAGTGGGTTGGCCGGGGTGGGTGCGGTGACGCCCGTGTGGGCGGGGCGGGCGGTGGTGCTCGTCGGGGTGGTCGCGGGGGCGACGTTGCTCGGCGAGGCGCTCGGGCTCGGAGTCGTGGTGGTGCTGTTCGCGCTGGGTGCGATCTCGGCGCGGGTGCGGCGGCCGGCCACCGTGCCAACGACCGACCTTCGGGAAGCTGAGCCGCCCGCGCAGGACCGGTGGGTGCGGGTGTGGTGGGCGCTCGCGGGCGGACTGGCGCTCGTGCCGGTGCTGCGGGCGGCGCCGTGGGTGGTTGTGCCCGCGCTGTTCGCCTCCGCCGCGATGGCGTCGCTCGCCGTGACGGGCGGGCGGCGCTGGGGGCAATTGAGCGCCGGGCTGGCCGCGCTGGCAGCGCGGGTGCCGCTCGGGCCGTTCCTCGCGACGAGGGCCGCCACGCGGGGTGTCTCCCTGCGCCCGGCGGGCGCCGCCGCCCGCGGGGCTGCGCTCGCTGCCGCGCTGCTGGCGCTGTTCGTCCCGCTGCTGATGAGCGCCGACGCGGCGTTCGCGCAGATCCTCGAGAACCTCGTGCCGACGGGCTGGGACGGCGGGGAGCTGATCGAGCGCGCGCTGGTGCTCACCCTGTTCGTCGCGCTCGGCGGGGCGCTGCTGCACGCCCGCCTACGACCGCCACAGGCGCCGCCGATGCCGGCGACCGTCAGGCTCGGGGCCGTCGAGTCCAACATGGCGGTCGGCGCGCTCGTCGGCCTCTTCGCCGCGTTCGTCGCGCTGCAGGCGGCGACCCTCTTCGGCGGCGACCAGCACGTCCTGCAGACCACCGGGCTGACCTACGCCGAGTACGCCCGCTCGGGCTTCGCGCAGCTGCTGACCGTGGCCGCGCTCACCTTCGCCGTGCTCGGCGCGGCCCGCCGCTGGGCCCAGCCGCACCGCATCCTGCTCGCCGCGCTCTGCCTGCTCACGCTGGTGGTGCTGGCGTCGGCCCTCAAGCGCCTCGGCCTGTACGAGGAGACCTACGGCTTCACCCGCCTGCGGCTCGCCGCCCACGGCGCGCTGCTCTACCTCGGCGCGCTCTTCGTCGTCGTCCTGCTCACCCGCTCACCGCGGGCGCTGGTCGCGACGACGCCCGCCTCCGTGCTCCTGTTCGCCCTCGCCGACCCGGACCGCCGGATCGCCGACCACAACCTCGACCGCTACGAGCGCACCGGCAAGATCGACGTCGCCTACCTCAGGACGCTCGGCGCGGACGCGGCGCCGGCACTGAAGAACGTCGTGAGCGTGTGCGTCCCCGACGACGGGATCGCCGGCTTCAACCTTGCGCGGGCCGCCGCGCGACGAACGAATACTGCCCACAGAACAGGAGCTTCAGGGCGTTGCGATCCTCCGCGTCCCACCCGGTGAGCCGCGCCACGGCGTCGACGCCGGTGTTGAACGGCGAGCGCCGCGCCCAGTAGCGGTCGAAGAACTTCGGCCCGCGCAGCAGCCGGCGCAGGAACAACGTCGGCCCGTCGATCCCCGGCATGATCGTCTCGAGCTCCAGGCCCGAGACGTCGAGCAGGCGCAGCATCCCGTAGGGCGTGAGGTTCAGGGTCGAGCGGCCGTGGTACGGCTCCAGGTGCGAGGTCGACCCGGTGAAGATGCCGCCCGGTCGAAGCACCCGTGCGACGTCGGCGACCAGCGCGTGCGGCCGCTCGACGTGCTCCAGCACCTGCTTGGAGAAGACGAGATCGACGCTCGCGTCCTCGAACGGCAAGGACACTCCATCGAAGATCCGCAGCTCGACGTCCGGGCGCGTCTCGTACTCGGAGTCGCCGACCTCCACGCCGATCCAGCGCACCGACGGATCGACGGCGCGGAACGCGTCGACCGAATCGCCGCGCCCGCAGCCGAGATCGACGACGGTCGCGCCGGGGCGCGGGGCGAGCAGAGCCGGGATGAAGTGCTCCGCCAAGGCTTGCGCCGACGAACGCGTCGGGAGCGCCGGTCGCAGCAGGGTGCGGAGATCGGCACCCGGCAGGCGGCGATCGGACATGCCCGCCAATCTTATGAGCCGTGCGGGACTTCTATGAGGCGTTCTGGGCCGGCGAGCCGGAGCGGGAGCCGGAACCGTGGGAGTGGGAGGGCCGGCGGGCGCTGCTGCTCGACGCGGTCTCACCCGGCGACCGCGTGCTCGACCTCGGCACGGGCGCCGGCGCCTTCCTCACCGCGCTCCAGCAGGCCGACGCCGACCCGGTCGGCGTGGAGATCGCCGAAGCGGCGGCGCAGCGCGCCCGCGCCGCCACCGGCATCGAGGTGCGGCTCGTCGAGCCCGACGGCACCCTGCCCTTCGCCCACGGCGAGTTCGACCTGATCTGGTGCAGCGAGGTCCTCGAGCACGTCCCCGACGCCCTGGGCCTGCTGCAGGAAGCGCGCCGCGTCCTCAAGCGCGACGGCCGGATCCTGCTCACCGTCCCCTACCACGGGCGCTTTCAGGCGGCCGCGATCGCCCTCACCCGCTTCGACGCCCACTTCGACCCGCTCGGCCAGCACGTGCGCTTCTTCACCCGCCGCTCGCTGGCGACGATCCTCGAGCACGCGGGCTTCGAGGACGCCCGCGTGCGCCCGGTGCTCAGCCGAAAGTCGCTAGCCGCTGCCGCGCGCCGCCGCTAGCCGGGAGGCGACGACGATGTCCGTCGTGCTCTGCGGCGAGCGCGGATCGAGGTAGTAGGCGATCTGGTAGGAGCGCAGCGCGCCCTTGGGGTCGTTCAGCGCGTCGAGCTGGAGCCGCCCGAGCTGGCGCCAGCTCTCCGGGTTGGCGGGCTCGAGGTCGATCGCCTGGTCGAGCGCCGCCTTCGCCTGCGGGTTGCGGCCTGAGGCCTGCTCGATCGCGGACAGGTCGAACAGCGGGTCGACGGAGAGCGGGTTGCGGTCGTGAGCGATCCGGGCGATCGAGGCCGCGGCCGCCAGCTCGCCCTTGTCGAGCCGATCCAGCGACGCCGTCTGCGCGTGATCGGAGCGGACCGGCTGCAGGGCGCTCCAGGCGCCGATGAGGCCGATCAGCGAGACCACGGCGGCGGCGCCGATGAGCGCAGGCCGCGGCACGACGCGGTTCGGCTGCTCGAGGCCGGAGACCCGCTCGCGCAGCGTCGCGCGCGACGCCACCCAGCCCGCGCAGAGCAGCGCCGGGAGCACATTGCCGGGGACGAACCACGTCCAGTCGATAGACGAGTGCAGCCCGAAGACGATCGCGATCGTCGCTAGCGAGGCGAGCCCGACCCGCTCGGCGTCCCAGGGGAGGCCGCGGTCGCGCGGCCGTACGCCGACCGTTCGCGCCGCGCACGTCAGCCACGCGCCCGCGGTCAGCAGGGAGAGCGCGAGGCCGACCCAGCCGAGGTCCGCCAGCGTCTGCACGACGTAGCCGTGCGCGTGCTGTACCTGCCGGCCGTCGAGGCGGTAGCGCAGCCGCAGCGTGCCGTAGGAGCCCGCGCCGGTCCCGAGCCACGGGGCCTGCGCGTGGATCTTCATCGCCTCGCGCCAGTAGCGGGCGCGGCCGGACGAGGTCGCCGTCAGGCGCTCGGGTGAGTTCGTGGGGCCGGAGACCGCCGGGTCGGTCGCTTGGTGCCAGGCCTTGGAGACCTGGCCGCTGATGCCCCCGGGCGCGTTGGCCAGCATCAGGATCGCGACGGCGGGGACGACGGCGAGCGCGCCGACCAGCACCCGCGTCGCCCGCGCCTGGGCGCGCGGGCCTGGCGGCTTGACGGCGGAGATGAAGCCGACGGCGAGGCCGGCGACCGTCAGCGTCACGAGCAGGAGGAGCAGCAGCGCGCCGAAGCCCTGGCCGGCATCGGTGCGCAGTGCCATCCGGGCGTTGTCGCCGGTGATGCCGTCCTGGGCGAACGCCCACGCGACGAGCGGGAGCGTCGTCACGAGCACGCCGCCGATCAGGATCACGGCGCGCATCCGCAGCGGCACGACGATCAGCCAGATCGCGGTGCCGATCGCCACGGCCAGCAGCGCGCCGCGCGAGACGGCCAGCATCAGCGACAAGACCAGCAGCCCGAGGCCGGGCCACGCCAGCGCGTTCAGCGCGGCGTGGCCGGAGCGGCGCGAGCCGAGCCACAGCAGCGCCGGGACGCCGAGCGCCGCCGCGAGGCCGACGCTGTTCCAATAGTCGAACGGCGGTCGCAGCCGCGCGAACGTCTCTTCAGTCGCGAACGCGGAGGGGAAGACCTTGGTCAGGACCGACCAGCCGGCGAGTGCGACGGCGCTGATCGCGATCCCGGCCAGCAGCGCGGTCCAGCTGCCGGGGCGCAGGCGGCCGAGCGCGAGCCCGCCGGCCAGGACGGCAAAGTACGAGAGCGTGCGGCTCGTCTCCAGCCAGGAGTCGTTGGGCATCAACGACCAGTTGATCGAGAGCGCGGTGAAGACCGCCAGCAGCGCGAAGCTGACCAGCACCCAGCTCCCGCGCAGCACGGCCGGCGTGCGCTCGGGGCGCGGCAGGAGCAGCGCCGCGACGCACAGGGCTGTGCCGCCCAGCAGGAACGCGACCTCCGTGTAGGTCGTGCGCTCGAGCTGCGTGCCGCCCTTGGCCGCGAATGCGCAGGCCACGATCGCGGCCGCGACGCCGAAGCCGAGGATCGTCCCGATACCGCCCGGGATCGGGAGCTCGATGCGTGGGATCAGGAGCCCGCGCCGCGGCGGGACGTAGATCCTACGTGCGCGGGTGGAAGGGGAAGACACGGCGTCGCCGGATAACGGGCACGAGCGCGGCCACGAAGGCGGCGGCGATCAGGACCAGCACAGCGATCATCGTCGTGGGCAGGTCGTTGCGGCCGACGGACGCCGTCAGGCGTGCCTTGTCCGGGGAGCGCTGGACGAGCTCGGCCTTGATCGCCCGCTCGCCGTCCGCGGCGGCTGCGCCGACGGCCGCCGCGTCCTGCGGCGAACTGGGGGCGCTGAGGATCGCCTGGTCCTGCTCGGCCTGGCTGGTGTCGGTGCTGCCACCGCCGCCGCCTGAGCCACCGGAACCGGATCCGCTTCCGCCGCCACCGCCGTTCGAACCGCCGCCGGTGCTGCCGTCGGTGGTGGCCGTTGGGGTGGGGGTCGGCGTCTTGGTCGCCGCGATCGCCTTGGTGATCGCCCGCCGCAGGACCTCGCGGCAGTCCGAGTACTCGTCCGCGTCGGCGCCGAGCTCGGTCGTCGCCTTGCGCAGCTGCGCAATCGTGTAGTTGCCCTGCAGGATGCTGTCGTCCGCGCAGTCGCGAAGGAGCTTGATCGTCCCGGCGGAGAGGTTGTCTTGCGCGCGAGCCGTGGGAGCGAACAGCAGTGCCGCGAACAGGGCCGGGAAGATGGTCCGTCGCATCAGCGAGTTCACGCTAGCAGGCCTTTTCTGCGCTGATGAGCGCTTGAGACATGCCTTCAGCCCACGCCGCGGGGGTGTATTCCGCGGCGGCGTCGCGTCCCGCCGCGCCGAGCTGCGCGCGCAGCGCGGGGTCGTCCTGAAGGCGGCGGAGCGCTCCCCGGAGCGCTTCGGCATCCCCTGCGGGCACGACGAGCCCGGTGCGCTCGTGGCGCACGAGTCCGCCGGCGGCGGCTCCTACTGCGTCTGTGGCGATCACGGGAACTCCCTGGTGGAAGGCTTCGTTGACGACGAGCCCCCACGGCTCGAGAAAGTCTCGCGTGGGAACCGACGGTACGACCACAACGTCGCTGCCGGCGTAGAGGTTGCGCAGATCCGCGGCTTCACATTTGCCGCGCCTGAGTGCTCCGGGGACTTCGAGCGGCCCTTCGCCCGCGAGCACGAGCGTCCCGTGCCCGTCCCAGGCGCGGGCGAGGACGTCGACGCCCTTCTCGCGCTCCAGACGGCCCGCGTAGAGGATCTGAAAGGCGCCGTGGCGCTCGGGCTGCGCCTTGGCGGTCCAGAACTCGACGTCGACGCTCTGCGGGGCTGCGAAGACCTCGCCGTGCGGGTGCTTGGTGTTGACGTATGCGCTGACGTGGGGCCCGTAGGTGGCGATCGCGTCCGCGTGGCGGTAGATGTGACGGAGCGGGATGTAGGAGAGCGTGTGTGCCGGGGTGCGCGGGTGGCGCCAGATCGTCGCCCAAAGGACGAACGGGACCCGCCCCGCCCGGGCACCCGCGTACGCCGCCGGCAGGGCGACCTTCCCGGAAAGGCCGGCGACGACCGCGCGGTACCTCCCGCTCGCCGCCATCCGCGCGACCGTGCGCTCCTCCGGGAAGACCGCGGGGAAGGGCAGCTCGCTTCGTGTTCCTCCGCCGCCGTGGCGGACGTCGCCGCCGATCAGCGCGAAGACGACGTTCTCGCGCTCGTGCAGCGCTTTGAACGCGGGGATCCGGAACGCCGGTGCGTGATTGGTGACGAACAGGACGGGCTTCATCGGAGCGCGGCTTCGTACGCGGCGACGGTCTCGCGCCCGCAGCGCTCCCACGTGAAGTTCTCCACGACGTTGGCGCGCGCGGCGGCGCCCACCTCGCGCCGGAACGTGGCGTCCTCGAGCAGCGTGCGGAGCTCGTGCGCGAGCGCCTCGGGGTCGCCGGGTGCGACGAGCCGGATGCCGCCGCCGCAGCGCGCGATCTCCTCCGGCCCGGGCTCGCCGCGCGACCCGACGGCGGGGATCCCGCCGGCCATCGCCTCGATGTAGGCGACGCCGAAGGCCTCGTCGACGCTCGGCAGCACGAAGATCCCGCCCCAGCGGGCGACGGTGAGCGCCTGATCGGGCGGCAGCGCGCCGCGGAAGGCGACCCGTTCGGCGAGCCCGAGTGACCGCGCGAGTGCTTGGAGTGCGGGTCGCTCCGGACCGTCGCCCACGACCACGTAGTGCAGTTCCGGGTGCTCGTCGCGCAGCAGCCAGAGCGCGCGCAGGACGTCGCCGTGGCGCTTGCGCGCGATCAGGTTGCCGACCGTCACCAGCGTCGTGATGTCGGTGTGCGCCGGCGGCGGGACGTCGGTGCCGAGGTGGACGACGCGGACGTTCGTTGCGCCAAGCTCGCGGCTGCGGTCGGCGATCGCGCTCGAGTTGGCGAGCGTGACGGTTGCGGCGCCGAACGCGGCCTGCACGATGGCGCGGCCGCCGCGCCAGCGCTCGGCGACGCCGAGGACGTCGCCACCGTGGACGCTGATCACCAAGGGCTGCTTGATCCGCGCGCGCCGGACCGCGTCCCCGGCGGGTGCGGCGTAGTGCGCATGGACGAGGTCGAACCGCTTGCGCCTGAGGACGAGCGCGAGGGTGGGAGCGGCCCATGCGCCCCAGGTCGCGTACGAGCGCGGGCGCGGCGGCGCGACGAACGGCACGTACGTCACGTCGATCCCGTCCCGCGTGGTCTTCAGCGGTTGGCGCAACGGGGCGACGAGCTGTTTGAGGTCGCGTGCTCTGAGCGCGGCCTTCGACGGCACCGGCCGGTGGAGGACGACGACTTCGACCTCGGCGCCGGCGTCGCGCGCGGCGAGTGCTTGACGGTGCGCCCAGACCCCGAGCGCGGGGTCGTTCGCCCGCGGGTAGTACTCGGCGACGACGACGACCTTCATCGCAGCGCGCGGTATTCCGCGAGCGTCTCGCCCGCTTCGTCGCGGGTGACGTACGCGCGGCCGTCGAGGAAGGCCTCCGCCTCGGCGATCGCGGCGTCGCGCGGGTAGGAGGAGGCGACGGGGCGCAGGTGGCGGATCGGCGTCACGTCGACGATCCCGATCGGCCAGCGGTGTTCGGCGGCGAGCGCGCTCCACGCGCCGTCGAGCCCCCAGCCCATGCGCAGGTCCGGGAAGGGGAGGAGCTCCGCGGCGGCGCGGGCGGAGACGGCGGTGATCGGGCCGATCTCGACGAAGCGGGTGCGGCGGGCGAGGACGCCGGGGCGGCGGCGCGTGACGTCCCACGCGGCGTGCGAGGCGAATGCGTGCGCGGGCTGGGCCAGCTCGAAGTCGAACGCTTCGGCGGCGGCGATGAAGACGTCCAGGAACCCGCGCGGGAGCACCACGTCGTCGTCGACGATCAGCAGCCAGTCCGCGCCGGTGGGCGGGGCGGCTTCGAGCGCGGCGTTGACGTTGGCCCATTTGCCGGCACCGGGCTTCGGCGCGACGAGCTGGAGGTCGATCGTGTGGCGCGAGCGGGAGAGCTCGCGCCGCAGCCGCGCGACGGTCCGCACGTTCTCGGCGCGCGCGACGCCGACGACGTGGACACGGCGCACCGGCCCGCGCTTGGCGGCACGGTGGAGCGCGAGCCGTCCGCGCACGCCCCTCGCGGCGGCGCGGAGGTCACGCATGGCGCCGAGCAGCGCCGTCCGGCGCCCGAGCGTGCCCGAACGGCCGGACAGGTAGTCGGGATCGGTCGCACTGGGCGGCGCGGGCGCGGGATCGACCGCCTCGACCACGCGCCCCCATGTCAGCGCCGTCAACGCGATCCCGACGCCGCACCGTCGCCGCACGACATGCCACACGCACCCCACAAGGGTGCGGAGCTCCGCGGCGAGGGTGGGCGCGGAGACGCCGGACGCGGCCGCGGGCGCCGCAGTGGCGGCGTGCGAGGGCGGCGCGGCGTCGTGCGACGACGGCGGGGCGGCGTGCGGCGACGGCGCGGCGGCGTGCAGC
>NZ_JAPDOD010000091.1 GCF_027587205.1 Solirubrobacter ginsenosidimutans | reverse complement strand
GCCCCGCCGCCTCGCCCTCGCCGCGCGCCGCGGCGACCCGTGCGGCGGCCTCCGCCCGCGCCGCCTCGACGATCCGCTCGGCCTCCGAGCGGGCGGAGCGCAGCGCCGCCTCACCCGCCGCGGTGTCGGCGGAGGCCTTCAGCCGCGCGCCCTCGAGCGTCGCCTCGGCCTCCAGCTTCGCCGCGTCCACTTCATGCCGCAATTCGCCCTCGCGGCGCTGCAGGTCGCGCTGCAGCTGCATGTCCCGGCTGGAGCGGAACATCTCCGCGACCAGCTCCAGGTGGCGATCGACCTCGTCGGGGTCATAGCCGCGTCGCACGGTGCGAAACGTCTGCTGGACCACGAAGATCGAGTGGGACTCCCCGCTCGGTGCCATCCCCACAGATGATGACCGCACCGTCGCCGGGGGGGCAGCCACACCCCCATCCGGGGTCATGCAGGACCCCCATGACGCCTGCCACCCCGGCCGAGTAAAGGCTTCCGAAAGACGATGCTCTCCCCAAGTCAATGAGACCTTCTCAGGAGAGCGAAAACCCCATGTCTACTAAGCCCAAGGGCCTCGCCGCCCGGGCGGGGCACTGGAGTGCCCGTCACCGCAAGACCGCCATCTTCGGCTGGCTCGCGTTCATCGTCATCGCGTTCATGATCGGCGGCGCGCTCGGCCAGCAGAAGCCGGATGCCGCCAAGTCCTTCGACGGCGAGAGCCGCCGCGCCGAGACGATCCTCGAGAAGGCCGGCTTCCCCGAGACGTCGGGCGAGATGGTCCTGATCCAGAGCAAGTCCGCGTCCGCCAAGGACCCGGCCTTCAAGGCGGCGATCAAGGACGTCAGCCAGACCGTCGCCAAGCAGAAGAACGTCGCCGACGTGACCCCTGCGCTCGTCTCGAACGACGGCCACTCCGCCCTTGTGCAGTTCGACATCACGGGCGACCCGGCGAAGGCGATCGACAAGGTCGAGCCGATCCTGAACGCGACCAGCGGCGTCGCCGCGCGGCACAAGAGCCTGGCCGTCGAGCAGTTCGGCGCCGCCAGCATGATGCACGAGCTCGACAAGACCTCCAAGAAGGAGGAGAGCGCCTCGAACATGCGCTCGATGATCGTGACGCTGGTGATCCTGCTGCTGACCTTCGGCGCGCTCGTCGCCGCCTCGGTGCCGCTGATCCTCGCCATCACGGCCATCTTCGGCACCACGGGCGTCGTCGCGCTGGCCAGCCAGATCATGCCGATGGACGACATCGCGCTGCCGGCGATCATGCTGATCGGCCTCGCGGTCGGGGTCGACTACTCGCTCTTCTACATCCGCCGCGAGCGTGAGGAGCGCGCCAAGGGCAAGAGCAAGCTCGACGCGATCGACATCGCCTCCGCCACTTCAGGCCGCGCCGTCCTGATCTCCGGCCTGACCGTCATCACCGCGATGGCCGGCATGTTCCTGACCGGCAACACCATCTTCATGAGCATGGGCCTCGCGGTCATCCTCGTCGTCGCCGTCGCCGTCATCGGCTCCCTGACCGTGCTGCCCGCCGTGCTCGGCGCACTGGGCGACAAGGTCGAGAAGGGCCGCCTGCCGTTCATCGGCCGCCGCCAGTCGCAGGCCCGCGAGTCCCGCATGTGGGGCTGGCTGACCGACCGCGTCATGCGTCACCCCGTCGTCGCCATCGTCGTCGCCGGCGGCATGCTCGTCGCCCTCGCCGTGCCGGCGCTGGGCATGCAGACCAAGCTCCCGGGCATCGAGTCCTACGACAAGTCCGAGCCCACCATCCAGACGTACTTGAAGGTCCAGAAGGCGTTCCCCGCCGAGGCCGACTACGCCACCGTCGTCGTCAAGGCCGCCGACGTCCGCACGCCGGAGATCAAGCACGCGATCAACCAGCTGCACCCGGCCGAGGTCGACATCAACCCGAACCACACGGTCGCCCGCGTCAACGTCGGGCTGCCGGGCAGCGGCGTCAACGACGCCGCCATGGACGGCCTCGCCCACCTGCGCCAGGACACGATCCCGGCCGCGTTCAACCGGCTCGACGGCAAGGCCACCGCCGACGTCACCGGCATCGCCGCCTCGACGGCCGACTTCAACCAGGTGATGAAGAGCAAGACCCCGATCGTGTTCGCCTTCGTGCTCGGGCTCGCGTTCCTGCTGATGCTCGCCACGTTCCGCTCGATCGTCATCCCGATCAAGGCCATCATCCTCAACCTGCTGTCGGTGGGCGCGTCCTACGGCCTGCTGAAGCTCGTCTTCCAGGACGGCCACGGCGAGAAGCTGCTCGGCTTCGAGTCCAACGGCGCCGTCACCTCCTGGCTCCCGCTGTTCCTCTTCGTGATCCTCTTCGGCCTGTCGATGGACTACCACGTCTTCATCCTGAGCCGGGTCCGCGAGGCCTGGAAGAGCGGCATGAGCTCCGAGAACGCCGTCGCCCACGGCATCAAGACCACGGCCGGCACGATCACGGCCGCCGCGATCATCATGGTCGCCGTCTTCGCCGAGTTCGCCACCACGAGCTCGCTGGACTCCAAGCAGATGGGCGTCGGCCTCGCCTTCGCCATCCTCGTCGACGCGACGATCATCCGCGGCGTGCTGCTGCCCGCCTCGATGAAGCTGCTCGGCGACTGGAACTGGTACCTGCCGCGCTGGCTGCAGTGGATTCCGGAGCTCGACATCGAGGGCAACGGCGGCGAGAAGCCCCACCGCGCCCCGCGTCTGCGCCCCGCGCCCTCACCCGCCTAGCTCGTCAATCGACCGAAGGTATAGAACGGCCCGCCCATGTGGCGGGCCGTTTGTATGTAACCAACGCGCCCGGCGCTCCTATGTGCAGACACATGCCCAGCGCCAAGACCATGCTCCACGTGTACCAGGGCCAGATCGCCGCTTCCCGCGGCGCGGGGATGGCGGGCCTGAACGAACAGGCCAAGCTCTCCCCCACGATCCGCGCCCTGATCGACGTGGTCAACGACGACTACGATCCCCGCCGCTGAGACAGCGCGACGGTGCGCGTGGCGGTGACGCCCGCGCTCGTCGTGAGCGTCACGCGCGCCTTGACCGAGCGGTGACGCTTGACCGCGCTGCGGCCCGCCGCGCTCAGCTTCAGCGTGACCGTGCGCTGCTTGCCGGGCGCGATCGCGTAGCTGGCCCGCGCCGCCAGCGAGCGCCTGGGCTTGGCCGCCGTCACGACGGTGATCCTCCCGCGGCAGCTGGATGAGCCCGACGGGCAGCGCAGCCGCAACTGGAGCCTGCCGCCGCGGCTGGTGAGCTTGGTCGAGGCGATCGTGCCCGCCGGCGCCTTCAGGACCGGCGTCGGGGTCGGCGTCGCGGTGGGTGCGGGAGCCGGGGCGGCGGTCGCGATCGGGGTGGGCGTCGGCGTGACCTCGGGAGCCGGCTCCTCACGTCTGACCGCGCTCGCGAACACCGGCGTGTCCAGGTTCGGATCGAACGCGTACTGCCCCGGCTGCGGCGTCCGGATCGCGGCCGGAGCGCAATCGAGCGCTCCGCCCGCGGTGGCGAGCTGGACGCTCCCGTAGGGGGCGGTCGAGCGCGGGAGCGCGAGCGTGAACCGCAGCGGGCCGTCTCCGGTCGGCGTCCAGGTCGTCGCCGTCCCGGGCGCCACGGTCTGCGTCTTCTCGACCGTATTGGCCGCGGCGATCGTGACCGCGGCCGACGCGTATCCCTGGTCGGTGTCGAGCGTGACCGGCGGGAGCGTGTACGGCGAGCCGACGGTGTACTCGGCCGGCGCACCCGCCGTGCGCAGCACGCCGCGCACGGCTTTCAGCGCGCCGGCGTCGATGCACATCAGGTTCTTCGGCCCCTTGACGGTGCCGATCGGCGTCGATGGCCCGGGCGCGTACGTCGGGCCGGCGAAGTCGAACTCGATGCCGGTCGTGTGCCCTGGGCGGCAGTCCATGTAGATCGATGCTCCGCCGGCGAACGCCGCCTCGATCACGGCGCTGCCGGTCACGGTGCGCAGGGCGCCGTTGGTGCCGACCGGGAGCTGCGGCAGGCTGCCGCCCGCGTCCTGCGCGATGACGACGTCGCCGCCGACGGCGGTCCACGTCAGCTCCGGGACGACCGGCGTCGTGTACGTGAAGGGCGTCGCGCTGAGGAAGCGGTCGTCGTCGGCGGGGTCGACGGTGATCGTGGTCGTCGCCGTCACGGTGATCGGCCCGACCACCTGCACGCGCTCCTTGGTGTTGGTCGCGCGCAGGGCGATCCAGACCTTCACCGGGATGTCGTTCCTGCCGGCGTGCAGGAGGCGGACGGCATATCCGAACGACGCCAGGTAGCCCGGCAGCTCGACGCCCGCGGTGCCGGCCGCGGACTGAAGCGTGTCCCCCGGGATGACCTCCCCGGGCGCGGTGACGGTGGTGTCGATCGCCACCGGCATGTCCCGGTAGAGCGTGTCGAACGAGTACCGGCAGGCGTTCGGGGACGTCGCGGCGCCGGCCGGCGCCGCGAACAGGAGGACGAGCAGGAGGGTGATAGACGCGCCTAATTTCATCTGTCAAGGTAGGTTAACGGACGATGAAAGCGTGATGGAGGAACAATGAGAAAACTCGCAGGAGCCCTCGCCGTCGCGGGGACGTTCGCGATCGCGCCGAACGCCTACGCCGGCTTGGACGACACCTTCGGGATCAACGGCACGGCGTTCACGTCGTTGTCGCCGCTGAGCGACCGCTACCAGAACACCACCCGTGCCCCGGGCGGCGGGACCTACAACGTCGGCTACACGACCGTCGCCGGCACCGACCGGGCGTTCGTGGTCACGCGGGTGGACGCGGGCGGCGAGCTCGTCGACGGCTTCGGCGACCACGGCAAGGCGATCGTCAACGTCGTCACCGGCCCGTTCGCAGCGCCACCGTCCGGCACGGCACCGACCGGGACCGCCGAGATCGCGCGTGGCATCGTCGTCCAGGCCGACGGCAAGATCGTCATCTCGGGACAGGCCGAGACGCCGCCCGCGGCGGGCAAGCCCGACAGCCGTGACATCGACGTCTACGTCGCCCGCCTGAACGCCGACGGCACGCCGGACCCGACGTTCGGCACCGGCGGCGTCAAGCGCATCGACCTCTCCAACGGCGGGCCGTCGGCGACGCTGAGCGGCCAGACGACCGACCAGTCCTACGGCCTGATGCTGCGCCCGACCGGCGAGATCGTGGTCGTCGCGTCCAAGGGGCTCGACACCGGCGAAGCGGCGCGCGCCGACCGCGACATCGCCATCGTCCAGCTCAAGGCCGCCGACGGCGAGCCGGACCCGGCGTTCGGCTCGGGCGGCATCGCGATCACCCGCAACGCCGGGGTCAGCGAGAACCCGCGGCAGGGCCTGGTGCAGGCCGACGGCAAGGTCGTCGCGACCTCCTACGGCACCGGCATCGGCGGCACGACCCGCCCGTTCCTCTTCCGCTACAACGCCAACGGCACGGCGGACGCCACGTTCGGCACCGGCGGCGTCGCGACGGCCGAGGTCGGCGGCCCCGCCCCGAACGGCTCGGCCGAGGTCTACGACATCGCGCCGCAGGGCGACAAGTACGTCCTCGCCGGCTACGGCGGCCGCTCGACGACCCCCGCCAACGGCATCGATGTCGTGGTGTATCGCTTCAACGCCAACGGCACCTACGACCTGACATTCGCCCAGAACGGCCTGTTCACGTACAACCGCATCAACGGCGCCGACCGCGCCCGCGACCTGACCGTGCTCGGCGACGGCCGGATCGTGACCGTCGGCAGCACCGCTCCGCCTCAGGCCGGCGGCACGAATCCGCCGCCGGCCGACCTGGACGGCCTGATCCTCACCATCAAGCCCGACGGCTCGGCGCTGGAATCCGCTCTGCAGGTCGACCTGGGCGGCACCGCCGACTCCTTCTTCGGATCGACGACCGTGTCCAACGGGACGAAGGTCGTCGCCGCCGGCTACCGGGCCGGCACCGACGCGACGCTCGACCAGGCCGTGCTCGTGCGCGCCGATCTGCCGCCGGCGGTCGCCGGTCCCGCCGGCCCGGCAGGCCCGAAGGGCGACGCCGGCCCGCAGGGCGAGCCTGGTCCGACGGTCAACGCCTCACCGGGCGCGGCGGGCCCGCAGGGTCCGGCCGGCCCGAAGGGCGACCCCGGCGCCGCGGCCAAGAAGCTCTCCGTCTCCTGCAAGCTGACCGGCAAGAAGAAGAACAAGGTCAGCTGCACCACCAAGCAGGCCAAGGGCAAGGTCTCGCTGCGCCTGGCGAAGGCGGGCAGGACCGTCGCGACCGGAACCGGTGGCGCGAAGGTCGCGCTGCGCGGGAAGGTCCGCGCCGGCCACTACACGCTGCACATCACCTCGGGGTCCACGAAATCCGCGGTGAAGGTCACGCTGCGGTAGGGAAACGCTCCGCCATCAGGCCGAGGCCGATCCCGCTGGTCAGCAGCCGCTCCTTGCGGTTGGAGAGCAGCCGCTGGGTCCAGTCGGTCCGCCCACCGTCCGCGAGGCCGACGGCGTTGCCCTCGCGGTCAGTGGCGGTGATGTTGAGCAGCATGCCGTCGTAGTAGCCGCGGCCCTGCGTTCGCCCGGCGTCCTCCACGACGCCGGGCAGCGCCTCGAGGACCTGCGGCGGCGCGTCCGTGAGCCGCACGACGTAGTCGTCGACGCCGGCGGCCGCGAGCAGGCGCCGGTAGACGGCGATGTGCTCGCGCAGCGCGTCGATCTCGAAGCCGTAGGAGGCCTGTGAGCGACCCGCGGTGACGAGGGCGAAGAGCTCGAAGTGCTGGGTGAACCCCGGGACGTCGGGGACCGGCTGCAGGCGCAGGACGCGGCAGGCGGCGCAGAGGCGGACGGTGTCCTCGCCCCTGCGGCGGCGGACCGCGGCCTCGAGCGCGAGCGCGGCCGTCGGGTCGGCGAGCACCTCGGTGTTGCGGATCGTCGAGAGCACGTTGTTCTGGTCGATCCGCCCCAGGATCGCGTTGAGCCCGAGCGGGCTGACCGGGGAGAGCGCGACCGGCTCGAACCCCTCCGCCGCGCGGAACGCGAGCGCCTCGTGCGCCCCGCTTCGCGTTCGATGCGCCGCAGATGCGCGTCCATCGGCATCATTGTCCACCGTGCTCAGTTCGCGGGAGGACTGGATCTGGGACAGCTGGATCGCCGACGACGGCGAGCGCTACCACCTGTTCTTCCTCAAGGCGCCGCGCGCGGTGCGAGATCCGCGGCTGCGGCACGAGGCCGCGCGGATCGGCCACGCGAGCTCGCTGGACCTGGTCGAGTGGGACGTCCACGCGGACGCGCTCGGGCCGGCGGCGTCCGGCTTCGACGATCTGGCGCTGTGGACCGGGTCGGTCGCGCGCTCCGACGACGGGGTGTGGCGCCTGTACTACACGGCGCTCAACTCCGAAGGCCGCGGCGTCCGCGACCAGCGGATCGGCTTGGCGGAGTCCGACGACCTGATGACCTGGCGGCGGGTGGCGACCGAGCCGCTGGTCGAGCCCGACCCGTGCTGGTACACGATGCTCGGCGACGGCTCCGGCGCGAGCGAGACCTGGCGCGACCCGTTCGTCTTCCACCACGACGGGTTGTGGCACATGTACATCACTGCCCGCGACCTGCACGCCGAACGGCTGGCGGACGGGGTGATCGCCCACGCGCGCAGCGACGACATGGTCAACTGGCGACTCGGCGCGCCGCTGACCGAGCCGTCGATCTTCGGGCAGTTCGAGGTCATGCAGGTGCGGCAGGTCGACGGGCAATGGCTGCTGCTGTTCACCTGCCACCCGGACGAGCAGGCCCACCCGCGGCCGTTCAGCACCTGGTACGTCCTCGGCGACTCGCCGCTGGGGCCGTGGGACGTCGCGAACGCCAAGCCGTTCGAGGGCGAGCCGAAGCTGTTCGCCGCGCCGCTGGTCCAGCGCCGCGACGGCACGTGGTGCTTCGTCGGCTTCCTCAATCAGGAGCCCGAGGGGATCCTCTCCTTCGAGATCGTCGACCCGATCGGCGTGGAGCTCACGGAAGGAACACTGCGACGGTCCGCGCCGGGACCGTGAAGACACCGTCCGCGTAGGTCGCTTCGCGTTCGGCCAGCGCGGGGTGAAGCTGGGTCGCGCTCGCGTGCGCGGTCTGCTTGGTGGCGTGCGGGGTGGCGTTGAAGATCAGGACGCTCTCGGCCGAGAGGACCATCACGATCACGCCGGGTGCCCCGCTCTCGAAGGTGACCTCGGCGGAGCCGAAGAGCGGGGTCGAGGCGCGGATGCGCAAGAGCTCGAGGGCGCGGTCGCGGGCGGTGCGGATGTGGTGCGGCTGGGGCTTGAGGTTCGGATCCTTCAGCAGCGGGCGCAGGTACTTCCAGCGTTCGAAGTTGTCCCAGCGCGGCGGCAGCCCGGAGCCGAACGTGGAGTGGGTGGCGGTCCAGTCGACGCGGTTGAACCAGTCGCCTGAGTCGTAGGAATTGCGGTCAAGTGACTTAGAGCGCAGGAGGTCGGTGCCGGCGTGCCAGAAACAGGGACTCTGGGACAGCGTGACCGTGGCGAGCGCGAGCGTGTTCATGCGCACGCGGTCGTCCATCGTGGTCGCGCGCGGCAGCTTGAGCGCGAGCGCGTCGAACAGGGTCTCGTTGTCGTGCGCGTCGACGTAGGCGATCTGGTCGGCGGTCCCGGCGAGGCCGCGCATGACTTCTTCCTGGGCTTCTTGCAGCGCTCTGGACGGCGCGTCGGCGAGCCCGGTCGCGAAGCCCTGGTGACGGGGATCGTTGTCGTGCGGGCCGCCGCCGCGGACGGCGTCGCGCAGGCGATCGTCGAACGTCGCGATCCCGGTGTGCACCATGTTGCGCTGCGAGGCGGCGACGAACAGCGCGTCGCCGGCGACCTCGCCGAAGCTCCAGCCCTCGCCGTAGAGCTGCAGGTGGGGGAACCGCTCGCGCACCTTGAGCAGGTTGGCCTTGGTGTGGTGGCCCATCAGGTCGAAGCGGAAGCCGTCGACGCGGTACTGGCCGACCCACGTCGCGAGCGAGTCGAGCATCAGCTTCTCCATCATCCGGTGCTCGGTCGCGGTGTTCGCGCAGCAGGTCGAGTTCTCGACCTCGCCTGTCGCCGAGAGCCGGTGGTAGTAGCCGGGGACGATGCGGTCCAGGATCGACTTCGGGTCCTGGCCGGCGTTCGGCGTGTGGTTGTAGACGACGTCGAGCACGACGTGCAGGCCGATCGCATTGAGCGCGGCGACCATCTCGCGGAACTCGTATGTGCGCCTGTCCGGGTCGTGTGCGTAGGAACCCTCGGGCGTCGAATAGTGCAGCGGGTCGTAGCCCCAGTTGAACCCGTCGCGGTCGCGGATCCTGCCGATCGCGCGCTGCTGCAGCGGCGAGTGCGGCGGGTGGTGTTCGAGCCTCGGCGCGACGCGCTGTTTCGCCCGGTCTTCCTCGATCGTCGCGATGTCGTTGCACGGCAGCAGGTGGACCGTCGTGAGACCCGCTTCGGCGAGCGCGCGCAGGTGCCGCATGCCCGCGCTCTCGAGGTGGGTGAAGGCGAGATAGGTGCCGCGATGCGCCTCCGGGACCGACGTGTCGCCGATCGAGAAGTCACGGATGTGCAACTCGTAGATCGCGGCGCGCGCGACCGGGACGAGCGGCGGCTTCGGCCAGCCGGCCGGCGGGTCGAGCCGCGCGAGCAGGCTGCGGCGCGAGTTGACGGTGAGCGCGAGCGAGTACGGATCGGTGACGACGTTGGTGACGACAGCGTCGACGGTCGGCGCGAAGACGGTGACCTCGAGCGCGTACTCGGCGTCGCGCCAGGAGGGGTCGCCGGTCACGCGCCAGACGCCGTCGTCGCCGCGGCGCATCGCGACGCGCTGCTCGCCACCAGATGTGTCGTCGTTCAACGTCACGTTTCGCGACGAGACGTCGCGAGACGACTCGTCGCCGTCGCGCAGGCGGCGCAGCCGCAGGGCGACGTGGCGCGCCGTCGGCGCCCACACCGCCACGCTCGGCACCTCTCCGCGCCACGTCGGCCCCAGCTCCGCGTCGCTCGCGTCGTAGAGGTCGTCGAGCACCTCCGCGATCTGCACCGCCGCGTCGTCCACCCGCAGGCGTCCCTTGAGCACCTCGCGCACCGGCACCTCGTCGGGCACGATGCCGCCCCGCAGCGGCCACGACCCGAGATCGGTGTGCAGCGTCGCCGTCCTCCCCACCCGCTCGATGCGCCGCTCGCGCACCCACCGCGCGTTCACCGGCTCAGCGCCCACTCCAGGACCTCGTCGGCGATCGCCTCCCAACCCGGCTGGAGGATCGTCAGGTGCGTCCGCCCGGGCATCACCGTCGCGCCGCCGCACCGCGGCGCGAGGTTGTCCTCCGCTCCCGCGACCTCGAGCGCACGCCCCGCCGGTGCGTCCCACGCCCACGTGCCGGGCGCGGGGATCACGTAGCGCTCGTACAGCGCCTCCGCTCCGTCGAAGTTGGCCAGCGCGTAGCGGAACTGCTCGCGTGAGAGCGACACGGTTCCCGGAGTGCCCGCACCCGCCGCCGGCAACGCGTGCAATGCCACCGCGGCCGCGCTGTCACGCGCCAGGCTGCGCGCGAGGACGCCGCCGAAGCAGTGGCCGATGACGATCGGGCGATCCAGCGCGCGCACGATCTCCGACAGCGCCGAGAGTGTGGCCGAAGGCGTCAGCGCCGCGATCGGCGACGGATCGGCGCGCAGCGCTTCGACGGAACCCTCGAGACCCGGGTACGCGGGCGCCAGCACGCGGTGACCCTGGCCTTCGTAGCGGGCGACCCAGTGCTCCCAGCACCGCGGGGTCACCCACAGTCCGTGGACGAGGACGATGGTGGCCACGCCGGTGAAGGTATGGAAAGTGACGCGGACTCGTATGGGTCAGCCGACTGCGTCGCGCAACTCCGACCGCGACGTCACGCCCAGCTTCGGGAAGATCCGGTACAGGTGGCTGCCGATCGTGCGGTGCGAGAGATACAGGCGCTCGCCGATCTCGCGGTTCGTCAGGCCCGCCGCGGCCATCTGCGCGATCTGCAGCTCCTGCGGCGTCAGCTCGTCCCACGCGTCCGGCGTGCGCCGCCGGCTCGTCTCCCCCGACGCCCGCAGCTCCTGCCGCGCACGCTCGCCCCAACCGGCGGCGCCGAGCGCGTCGAACGCCTCGCGCGCCGCCCGCAACGGCACGCGCGAGTCCGCCAGCCGCCGGCGGCGCCGCAGCCACGCCCCGTGGGCGAGCAGCAGGCGGGCGCGGATGAGCGGATACCCGCTGATCGGGCCGGCGAACAGCACCTCGTCGTCGCCCAGCACCGCCCGCGCGTAGATCAGCGCCGCGTCCAGCAGGGGCGCGCCGGTCTGCTCGAGGATCGGCTCGAACTCGGCCACGAGCACGCGCGCCTGGTCGTGGTGGTCGCTGTGGATGGCGGCGTCGATCAGGTCGACCAGCGCCCACCAGCGCACGAAGCGGTGGTGCGCGGTGTCGCCGGGCGCGAAGATCCGGCGCAGCGCGACGTACGCGTCGAAGTGCCGGCCCTCGCCCAGCGCGCCCACTCCGCGCGTGAGCTGCGCGAGCGAGAGCAGCGGGCTCGCGCCCATCGGCAGCAGGACGCGCTCGGCGGCGTCGGCGGCGGCGTCCGTATTGGCGGCGCCGTCGCCGCGCAGCGCGTGCAGCGTCGCCGCCGCGAGGCTTCCCGCGACCGCGTGCCGCAGCTGCCGGGTCTCCTGCGAGAGCGCGATCGCCTCCTCGGCCGCCGCCAGCCCGAGCACCCAGTTGCCGAGGTAGACGCTCGTCCAGGCCTGGGCGACGAGCGCCTGGGCGAGCAGGCCGACCCGCCCCTGGGCGCGCAGCCCGGCGACCGCCTCGGCGATCAGCTCGGCCGAGAACGCGCCGACGGCGGTCGAGGCGCCGCCGAGGTGGTAGGCGGCGTGGGTGTTGCCGGCGATCGGCCGGCGGGTCAGCTCCGCGATCACCTCGCGCCCGCGCTGCACGGGCGCCGCGAGCGCGAGCGTGTCGACCAGCTCGGGATGGTCCGGCGCGACCGGCACCCGCGCCGCGGCCTCGAGCACCAGCGCCTCGGCGGCGGGGTCCGGGTACGACCACCAGCAGCGGAAGGCCACGTTGCGCAGCCATTTCAGCGCGCGGTCGGGGTCGCCCTCGACCCGCATCCGGTCGGCGATCTCGATCAGCGCCTCGGTCCGCGCCGTCCCGGACCACAGCTGGGTCGCGAACAGCTCGCGCAGCCAGGCCATGCGGGTGCGCTCGCCGGCGTCGAGCGGGAGCGGCTCGGCGTCACGCAGCAGGCGCACGACGACGTCGCTGCGGCCGAGCTCGAACGCCAGCTCAGCGGCACGCAGCAAGCGCGCTCCGCGGCGGGCGGGGATGTCACTGAGCTCGGCGGCGCGGGTGAGGGCGGAGACCGCGACGGCCAGCGAGCCGCGCCGCTCGGCCGCGGCGGCGGTCCAGTCCAGCTCGGTCGCGGTCGCCTCGTCCGGGCCGACGACCGCGGCCGCGCGATGCCACACGCGCCGGTCGAGCGCGACGACCGCCGCCAGCGCGGCGTGGGCGGCGTGGCGCTCGGGGAGGCTCGCCGCCTGGCGGATCGCGGAGCGCACGAGCGGGTGACGGAAGCGCAGCTCCTCGCCCTCGACGACCACCAGACGCGCCTTCAGCGCAGGCTCGAGCGTCGCAATAACGTTTTCGTGTGCCATGAGCGCTTCGCTCAGCGACGCGCCGTCGTTGAGCGCCGCGACCAGCAGCAGCCGGCGCGTGGCCTCGGGGAGATCACTCGCCTGGGCGGCGAACGCGTGCTCGAGCCGAGCGGTGAGCGGGAGCCAGGCGGGGAGCAGCGTGCCGGGCTCGAGCTTGGCGGTCGCGAGCGGGAGCTCGACCAGCGCCAGGGGATTCCCCGCGGCCTCGGCCAGCAGGCGGGCGCGGACGTCGGGCTCGAGGTCTGCGGTCGCGTCCAAGAGCGCCGCGGCGGCCTCGTCGTCGAGCCCCTCGATCCGCAGCTCGGCGAACCCGCCGCCGTCGAAGCCGTCGCGGACCGCGCCGACTAACAGGATCGGCTCGGACTCGACGCGGCGCGCGACGAAGGCGAGCACGTCGATCGTCGAGCGGTCCAGCCAGTGGGCATCCTCGACCACGATCACGACCGGCGCCGCCGTCGCCACCTCACTGAGCACGTTCAGCGTGGCGAGGGCGATCAGGAAGAGGTCCGGGGTCTCGCGTTCGGTCATGCCGAAGGCGGCGAGGACCGCGTGGCGCTGCGGCGGCGCCAGCGTCTCGAGCTGGTCGATCACGGGCCACAGCAGCTGGTGCAGGCCGGCGAACGGGAGCCGGGCCTCGGACTGCACGCCGGTCGTGCGCAGGACCCGCATCCCGCGGTCTGAGGCCGAGCGGGAGACCGCGGCCAGCAGGGCGGACTTGCCGATCCCGGGCTCGCCGCGCAGCAGCAGACCGCCGCCGTGCTGGGGCAGCACGGCGAGCAGGTCATGCAGGCGTCGCAGCTCCCGCGCGCGTCCGACCAGTGGCATCGGACTGCATCATGGCGCCCCGTCGATCAGCGTGCGATTTCCCAGCGGATCGCGGAGCTTTGCCTGCACCGGAATCCGGCCGATCATGGCGACGACCCCGGGCCCGCACTTGGCTTCGGGGTCGGGCCCGGTCGTGACCGTCACGGTGACCGTCTTGGGCGTCTCCTCGACGGCGACCTTGCGCACGCCGTCGCAGGGCGCCCCGCCGGCCTGGACCTCGAGCCGCAGCGTGCGGCCCTCGGTCCCGACCAGCTTGAACGGCACCTCGCGGGGCGGCGGCTCCTGTTTGGAACCGCCGCAACCCGCGACGAGCAGCGCGACTGCTAGAGGAAGCGGGTGGAGTTGTATAGGGACACCGCGGAGTCGTCGAAGTACGGCGAGAGCATGATGGTCGGCCCGACGATCTGGTCGATGCGGCTGTTGACGCCGTTGAGGTAGCCGTAGTTGCCGTCGTAGCCGTTCAGCCACGGGCCGCCGGACGAGCCGCGGGTCATGTCGCACGCGATCTTGATCGTGTCCGAGCTCCAGAACAGGAAGCTCCACTCGGGCGAGGAGGAACCGGCGCAGCGGAACAGGTTGCCGCCGTCGAACGGGGACTCGCCCGGGTAGCCGAACGCGAACTCGAAGACGTTCTTGCCGGCGTTGGCGCGCAGGCCGTGGCCGCCGAACTGAGAGACGATGTGCTGGCCGTTGTGGGTGTTCATGATCGCGACGCCCATGTCCTCGGCGAAGTCGGCGTTGTTCTTCCACGCCGTCTTGGTCCAGAGCTGGTTGGCGCTCCACGTGCCGAACGGGCGCGGGTTGGCGAGGTCGTCGTCATACGCGGGGACGAAGGTCCAGTTCGTCGCCCACGCGCCGTTGGTCTGGCCGGCGTTGACGCAGTGACCGGCGGTCCAGACGGTGTCCTTGCCCTCGGAGTTCACGACCGAGGCCGAGCAGTTGAACGAGCTGCCGTTGAGGTTGAAGAAGACCTTGCCGTTGGTGCGCGCGGTCGGGTGGTTGGAGCCGAGGTTCGGGTTGAACGCGGCGGCCTTGGCGGCGGGCTTGGTGCCGTCGAGGTCGGGCTTGATGAGCAGCTCCGGGCCCTGCTCGGGCGGCTTGATGCCCTTCTCCTCGTTGAGCTTGGCCTGCGCCTGGCGCTCGGCGTCGGTCGCCTGGTACTGCTTGTACGCACGCTCCAGGAACGGCGCGCTGTCGACCGACTGCGAGGCCTTCATGCGCTCGGGCGTCCAGTAGGCGTACAGCGCTTGGTCGGCCGTGACCTTCGCGCCGTAAAGCTTCTCGCCGGCCGCCCAGGCTTCCTTGGTGATCGTGTTCTCGGCCGCGGCGCTCGTCCGATCGGCTTCCTGGCTGGCCTTGGCGTGCGGCGCGGCCATGGCGGCCGAGGGCAGCAGAGCGAGCGCGGCGAGGGCCGTGAGGCCGACCCGCCGAGTGGGGAGGTTCTTGAGCATGGCAGGGAGAGCACGGTCTTCTCCCGCTGATACCAGGGGTGAAAAAGTTCACTCGCTAGGGTGAATCGGCGATGCCTGAGACGACAGAAATCGTCGACTTCCTCGTCGACGCGCCGCTCAAGATCGTGGTGATTCTCGTGCTCGCCGTGGTGGCGAACCGGGTCGCGCGCAAGGGCGTGAAGCGCGCGCTGCGGACCCTGCAATCGGGCGCGGTGCAGGAGCGCCTCGGCTCCCTGCGCGCCGCGACCCCGGACGCGCTGCTGGCGACCACCGAGCACTCGTTGCGCGCCGAGCAGCGGATCGAGGCGCTCGCCTCCGTCCTGCGCTCGCTGACGACCTTCGTCATCTACGCGGTCGCCGCGTTCATGATCCTGGGCGAGGTCGGGATCGAGCTCGGGCCGCTGATCGCGGGCGCCGGCATCATCGGCGTCGCGCTGGGCTTCGGCTCGCAGTCGCTGGTCAAGGACTTCCTCTCGGGCGTCTTCATCCTGATCGAGGACCAGTTCGGCGTCGGCGACATCGTCAACCTCGACAACGAGACCTCCGGCACGGTCGAAGCCGTCTCGCTGCGCACCACCCGCCTGCGCGCCGTCGACGGCACCGTCTGGCACGTCCCCAACGGCGAGATCCGGCGGGTCGGCAACCAGTCCCAGCACTGGTCGCGGGCGCTGATCGACGTCGAGGTCGCCTACGAGACCGACCTCGACCACGCCCAGGCCGTGATCGCGGGTGTGGCCCATGAGATCGGCGCGGCCGACTCCGACGTCCTCGACGAGCCCGAGGTCTGGGGCGTCGAGGCGCTCGGCGCGCACGGCGTGACGATCCGGCTCGTCGTCAAGACCCGCCCGTCCCAGCAGTACCGCGTCTCGCGGGAGCTGCGCGCACGGCTGAAGGCGGCGTTCGAGCGCGAGGGCATTGAGATCCCGTTCCCGCAGCAGACCGTCTGGCATAAGACCGCCACCGGTTAGGAGGCGTTGAGCTGTAGCGGGTGAACCCGCCTTCGCGGGCACACTGCTTCGTGTGACTCGGAGGAGCGTCAGCTACGGACCCCTGCTGGCGCTTGCGGCGCTGATGTGCCTGTCGCTCGCGCTGCGGGTCGGCGCACTGTCGACGGGCTACTGGATCGACGAGGGAATCGCGGTCGGGATCGCTTCCCACCCGCTCTCGGACATCCCGCGGATCCTCGGCCAGGACGGCAATCCGCCGCTGTACTACCTGCTGCTGCACGTCTGGATGCTCGGCTTCGGCGAGGGCGAGGCGGCGACCCGGGCGCTCTCGCTCGCCTTTGCGCTGCTGGCGATCCCCGCGTCGTTCTGGGCGGGTTCGCGGGTCTTCGACCGGCGGGCGGGCTTCGTCGCCGCCGCGGGTGCCGCGGGCGCGCCGTTCCTGACGTATTACGCGCAGGAGACGCGGATGTACTCGCTCGTCGTCCTGCTCTCGATCTTGGCTTCCGCCGCGTTCGCCCTGGCGTTCGTGCGCGGGGAGCGACGACAGGTGGCGTGGCTCGGGCTGTGGTTGGGGCTGCTGCTCTACACGCACACCTGGGGTCTGTTCCTGGCCGCGTCGATGGCGGTCTGCTGGCTGGTGCTCTGGCGGCGCGGCCTCGTCGGCGGTGGCGACGGCGCGCGGCTCGCCGTCGTGCTGGCGCTCCTGTACGCGCCGTGGCTGCCGAGCGTGATCTCGCAGACGGCCCACACCGCGGCCCCGTGGGCAGAGCGGCCGTCGCCGTTGCTGCTGCTCGGGTTCGCGGGCGGCCTGTTCGGCTATCTCGCGCTGCCGCTGCTGGTCGTCGCGGTGTTCTTCGCTCTGCGCCGGCGCCCGCCGGTCGATCGCGCGGTGCGGGTGCTGGCCGCGATGGCGATCATGACCGTGTCGCTGGCGTGGGTGTGCTCGCAGATCCAGCCGGCGTGGGCGACGCGCTACCTCGCGGTCGTGCTCGGGCCGGTGCTGCTGGCGCTGGCCTCGGTGGTCTCGCGCGGCAGGCTGTGGACGTTCCTGGCGCTGGTGGGCGTGGCGCTGGTGTGGGTGATGAGCGGCGGGCCGCCGCCGGTCAAGAGCAATGTGCGGACCGTGTCGGAGAGCATCGCGCCGCAGGTCCGGCCGGGTGACCTGGTCGTCGCGACACAGCCGGAGCAGGTGCCGGCGCTCTATCGCTACCTGCCGGAGGGCGTCGTCTACCGGACGCCGATGGGGCTCGTCCCCGACCCGCGGCAGACGGACTGGCGCAACGGGCTCGCGCGGCTGCGGGCGGGGCAGGCGGAGACCGAACTGCTGCCGGCGGTCGCGCGGATGGATCGCGGCCAGCGGGTGCTGATCGTCACCCCCGAGCCGGGCGCGCATCCCTCCCAGGCGCCATGGGCGCGGGCGGTGCGGATCCGGACGCGGGAGTGGACCGCGGCGCTGGAGGCCTCACCGCGGCTGCGGCGGGTGGGTGGCGTCTCGACGATCGCGCTGCCCAAGAACACCGTCACCGCGGCGCTCTACGAAGTCCGTTAGGGCCAGTCGGCGGAGCTCCGGCGGATCGCTGGTGGCTGCATCGGGCGTCGCTGCTCGCGGCGGACGCCGCTCGCATACTGGTTGTACGTGTGCGGCGGCCGCCGCCCGGCAGCGGCGGTCGAGGCCCCGCCAGAATCCGTCGGAGCTCCGGTGACTGGCCTTAGCGGATTCGGACGTGCAGGTGGTCGTCGTGGTAGATCAGCGGCACGACGACGTTCTTCGGGCCTTTGAGATGCAGGTGCGGGCCGACGAAGACCTTCACCGCGCCCGCCTTGACGAAGCGATCGACGAGATCCTGGGCGAGCTCGCGGTCGACCTCGCGCGGCTTCAGCGCGCGGGCCTCGGTGCCGTCCTTGCGCGGGTAGAGGATGTCAGCGTCGAGGCCGTTCTGGTGGCTCGCGTGGCCGAGCCCGCCGTAGTTCTTGCCGAACTTGCCGCCGTGCGGGCGTGACAGGTCCATGATCCCGACGCGCTGGGCGCTGTCGCGCTCGGTGCGGTAGGCGTGGATCACGGTCAGGACCGTCCGGATCAACCGGTCCGTTCCCCAGCGCCGCCACGCGCGGTTCGGGATGCGGTTGTAGACGGGGTCCCAGGTGAAGAAGTCCTCGCCGAGCTCGGGGAGCTGGGTGCCGTCGGCCAGGCGTCCGCGCAGGAAGGGGCGGCCGAGCGCCTTCGAGTGATGCCAGTTCACCGCGGCGAAGTCGGGCGGTGTGCCGGGATCGACGGGCGTCTCGGTGGGCGTCGCCGTATCCGTGGCCACCGGCGTGTCGTCCGGCGGCGGGATGTTCGGCGTGGTCGTGGGCTCAGGGGCGGTTTGGCTCGGTTCCGGAGGAGCTTGCGCGAACGCCACTGCCACGACGACCAGCAGCGCCGCGAGTGCGAGCACGACGTAGCGCATCCGCGCATTGTGGCGCGCTCGGATATGTTGCGCGAGTGGACGATCCCTCTTTGGCGTGACGGTCCTCTTCCTTCATGGGGTCGCGGGGAGCCGCCGGACTTACGACTGGCTGCCCGACGCGATCGCCGGCCAGGCCGTCATGCGGGTGGATTTCCGCGGCCACGGGGCCGCGGCGCGGACCCCGGGCGCCTACCTCATCCGTGACTACGCGAACGATGCCGTAGAGGTCCTGCGTGAGATCGGTCCGGCGTTCGTCGTCGGACACTCGCTCGGCGGTGTGGCGGCGTGGTGGGCGGCGCAACTGGTCCCGGAGCTCGTGCTCGGCGCCGTGCTCGAGGACCCGCCGCTGTACCTGGGTTCGGCCGAAGGGCACGCGTCCAACGGCGCGATTCCCCACTTCCGGCATCTGCACGAGATCTCGCCCGCGTGGCAGGCCGAGGGGGTGGCGGAGCCCGTCGCCGCCCAACGGCTCGCGGAGGAGGCCTACGGGCCGGATCCGTCGCGTTCGATGCGTTCGGTGGCGACGAGTGAAGCGCTCGCCGCGCGCGCCTACGCGCTCCTGCACCTCGACCCGAGCGTGCTCGACACGGTCATCGACGGCACGCTGCTCGCCGCGACCGACGTGGCGGCGCCGATGACCGTGCCGATGACGATCATCGCCGCCGACGACGCGTTAGGCGCCGCGTTCACCTCCGCGCACGAGGCGCGGTTGTCGTTGTCGCATCCGCATGTATCGGTCGAGCGGGTGCGCGGCGCGGGCCACAGCATCCACGACGAACGCGCGCACCGCGACACCTACCTCGCGGAGGTCACCGCGTTCCTCGCGAAACGAACGTCAACTTAGTCGGGCAGAGCCCGACGAACCTTGCTCTCGTTGATCAGAGCGCGAGACGCAGCAGCGCCGTCGTGACCGCCGCGGCGGCGACGACCACGAGAAACGGCGCGCGCAGGACGAGCGCGACGACCGCGACGCCGAGGCCCGCCGCACGCGCGTCGAGACCCTCGCCGAACGTCTGCACGGAGATCAGCGCCGCGAGCAGCGCCACGGGAAGGAGCAACGCGACGCGCTGAACGCGCGCGTCGTCGAGCACGCGCTGCGGAATCGAAAGCCCGGCGAACTTAAGCGCGTAACAGCCGGCCGCCGCGATCAGGATCGGCGCCCACATCACGCGCCACGTAGCCCGGCGGCCGCGGCGGCGCCGCGCGTCGCGTCCGGCTCGCCGCCCGCCGCCCGCGCCTCGCCGCGCGTCGCGTCCGGCT
>NZ_JAPDOD010000008.1 GCF_027587205.1 Solirubrobacter ginsenosidimutans | reverse complement strand
GTCCGCGAGCCCGCGCGTCGTGGCGCCGCCGCCCGTCGTGGCGCCGCCGCCCGTCGTGGTGCCGGCGCGTGCCTCTCCGCCGCGCGCCGCTCCCGCCCGCGTCTCCCCCGCGCGGCGAGCGTCGAGTTTCTCGTGCTCTACGCGAGGAAGTCGACCCTCGTCGCGCAGGGCGACGATTCGTGGGGCGATCGCGCTCAGTTCCGGGTCCGCGAAGTGCGGGAGCAGCGCGTCCAACCAGCCCGCGCACGGGACGCAGTCGCTGTCCACGCACGCGACGAGTTCGTGCGTCGCCGCCGCGAGGCCCGTGTTGCGCGCCGCTCCCGCACCGCCGCGTACGTCTCGACGCACGTACCTCGCGCCCGCCGCCGACGCCTCACGACGCAACGCCTCGCCGTCCGCGGATGCGTCGTCGACCACGATCACCTCGGCGACGTCCAGTGCGGCGAGCAGCCGCGCGATCGAGCGGTCGCGCACCGGGATCACGACGCTGACCGGCGGCAGAGTGCCCAAAGGGGGCATCGGCTGCGCCAGGTTCGCCGTCACCAGCGCCCGCGCCAGCTCACCCGCTTCCCCCACCAAAGCGCCCTCGGACCACGCCCGGACCTGCGCCGCGGCGCGGTCGCCGAGGTGCACGATCGCGAACGGTTCGCCGCCCAGCAGCGTCCGGCCCTCGAACCGTGCGCCCAACGCCAAGTGGAAGTCTGGCGGCAGCATGTCGTGACGAGTGTTACGTTCCGGCGCGGAGACCGCTGCGCGAAGGAGAGAGACATGCTTGATCCCGTGACCGAGCCCGAGGTCGTCGAGGAGACCGTGGTCGAGGAGCCCGAGGCGCTCGTCGAGGAGGATCTGCTCGTAGAGGACGTCTCCATCGACGGGATGTGCGGCGTCTACTAAAACGCCGTGGACGTCGAGACTCTCCGCCGCGCCGCCCGCCTGGGCGCCGATACGGCGCTGCGCCCCGAGCGCTTCGGCGCCTTGGCCTACGACTTCGGCACGCGCCGTCTGAGCTTCGTGCGGCGGCGGTCGCAGGCGCGGGGTGCCCTCAACGAGGAGTTCGAGCGCGGGCTTGACGCGCCCATCTGCCTCACGTGGGAGCTCACCTACGCGTGCAACCTCGCGTGCGTGCACTGCCTCTCCTCCTCAGGCCGGCGCGACCCGCGCGAGCTGACCACGCAAGAGGCCAAGGCCGTGATCGACGAGCTCGAGCGGATGCAGGTCTTCTACGTGAACATCGGCGGCGGCGAGCCGACGGTGCGCAAGGACTTCTGGGAGCTCGTCGAGTACGCGACCGCGCACCACGTGGGCGTGAAGTTCTCCACCAACGGCTCAAGGATCGACGCGCACAGAGCGCAATGGCTGCGGGGGAACGACTACGTCGACGTGCAGATCTCGCTCGACGGCGCCACCGCGCAGGTCAACGACGCCGTCCGCGGTGAAGGCTCGTACGACACCGCGATCCGCGCCATGGAGCACCTCAAGGGCACAGGTTTCAAGCTCTCCGTCGTCATCACCCGCGAGAACGTCGCCCAGCTCGACGACTTCAAGGCGATCGCCGACCACTTCGGCGCCCAGCTGCGACTCACCCGCCTGCGTCCCTCGGGCCGCGGCGCCGATGTCTGGGACACGCTGCACCCCACCCAGCAACAGCAGCGCATCGTCTACGAGTGGCTGCTCGAGCACGGCCAGCAGGTCCTCACCGGCGACTCGTTCTTCCACCTCGCCGCCTACGGCCAGACCCTCCCGGGCCTGAACCTGTGCGGTGCGGGACGCGTCGTGTGCCTGATCGACCCGGTCGGTGACGTCTACGCCTGCCCGTTCGCCATCCACGAGACGTTCCTCGCGGGCAACATCCGCGAAGCCGGCTTCGCACACGTGTGGCGCGAGTCGGACCTGTTCCGCGAGCTGCGCGAGCCGCAGGCCGCAGGCGCGTGCTCGAGCTGCGGCATGTACGACGCCTGCCGCGGCGGGTGCATGGCGGCGAAGTTCTTCACCGGCCTCCCGCTCGCCGGCCCCGATCCCGAATGCGTGCTGGGCCACGGCGAAGACGCACTCGCCACCGCGACGCCGCGCAAGTCGAGCGTCGACCACTCGATCCGGCGCCGCGCGATGGTGCCGGTCACGGTGGTCGAGCGGCCCTGCAACGAGTCGCCGGTCTAGACGATGCCCTGGTTCGAGAGCGTCGCGGAGGCGGAGCGGCGGGCGAAGAAGACCCTCCCGCCGAGCGTGTTCAACGCGATCAAGGCCGGCACGGAGCGCGGCCTGACGCTGTCGGACAACGTCGCGGCGTTCTCCGAGCTGGGGTTCGCGCCGCACGTCGCCGGGTCGGTGCAGAACCGCGAATTGGCGACCACGGCCATGGGCGTCGACCTCGCGCTGCCGGTGATCCTCTCCCCCGTCGGCGTGCAGGCGGTGCATCCCGTCGCCGAGCCGGGAGCGGCGCGCGCGGCGGCCGCGCGGGGCACGGCGTTCGGGCTCTCCGCCCTCGGCAGCACCGGGATCGAGGAGGTCGTGACGGAGAACCCGAAGACGTTCGCGCAGACCTACTGGGCGGGCTCGCGGGAGGCGATCGAGGCGCGCGTGGAGCGGGCGCGCGCGGCCGGCGCGGCGGGGATCATCCTCACGCTCGACTGGACGTTCTCGCACTCGCGCGACTGGGGCTCGCCCTTCATCCCGCAGCAACTCGACCTCAAGGCGATGGCACGGCTCGCACCCGAGGTTCTGAGACGACCACGATGGGCCTACCGGTGGGCGCAGACCAAGCGCCCGCCCGCCCTGCAGGTGCCGAACTTCGAGGGCTCGCCCGGGTTCTTCGCCGCCTACGGCGAGTGGATGGGCACGCCGCCGCCATCGTGGGAGGACATCGCGTGGCTGCGCTCGCTCTGGGCCGGCCCGTTCATGGTCAAAGGGATCGTGCGCGTGGATGACGCCAGGCGCGCCGTGCAGGACGTCGGCGCGACCGCGATCTCGGTCTCCAACCACGGCGGCAACAACCTCGACGGCACGCCGGCGACGATCCGCGCGCTGTCCGCCGTCGTCGACGCCGTCGGCGGGCAGGCCGAGGTGCTGCTCGACGGCGGCATCCGCCGCGGCGGCGACGTCGTCAAGGCGCTCGCCCTCGGCGCCCGCGCGGTGATGATCGGCCGGCCGTACCTGTGGGGCCTGGCGGCGGACGGGCAGGCGGGTGTGGAGAACGTGCTCGACGTGCTGCGCAACGGGATCGACTCGGCGCTGCTCGGCCTCGGGCGCGCGTCGGTGCACGACCTGACCCCATCCGATCTACTTATCCCGGATGGCTTCTCCCGGCGCCTCGGCGCTTGACCGGATGACGACCCGCGCGGTGACGGGCGAGTTGCTCGTGGTCCCGCTCGGCGCCACCGAACAGCACGGCCCGCACCTGCCGCTCGGCACCGACACGACCATCGCGATGGCCCTGGCGTCGTCGCTGGACGCGGTGCTCGCCCCCGCGCTGCCCTACGGGTCGAGCGGCGAGCACGGCGGCTTCGCCGGCACGTTGTCGATCGGCCGCGAAGCGCTCATCCACGTGCTCGTCGAGCTGGTCCGCTCGTCCTCCTTCGCCCGCGTGGTGTTCGTGTGCGCACACGGCGGGAACGCGGAACCGCTCGCCGCGGCGGTCCGCCGGTTGTGCGACGAAGGCCACGACGTCTGGGCCTGGTCACCCACCTGGGGCGGCGACGCCCACGCGGGCCGCATCGAGACCTCGCTGATGCTCGCGCTCGCGCCCGAACTGGTCGGGGAGGAGCGCGAAGCGGGGAACGTCGAACCGCTGCCCGCGCTGATGGGGCGCCTGCGCGAGGGCGGCGTGCGCGCGGTCAGCCCCAACGGCGTCCTCGGCGACCCGGCGGGCGCGTCGGCGCAAGAGGGCCGGGAGCTGCTCGTGGCGGCGCAAGCGGACCTCGCCGCGTTCGTGGCCGATCTCCCTCATCCGGTGACCGCATGACGCGGCCGCGCTCGATGACCTCGTCCCGCACCCGCCTCGCGCGGCAGCGGTCGCGGCTGCCGGTCGGTGGGCGGGCGCGAGGGGTCGCGCTCGTCACCGGCGCGGCGCGAGGGATCGGGCGCGCGGCGGTGCGGCGGCTCTCGGCCGAGGGGTTCAACGTCGTCGCCGTCGATCGCGGCGCCGACGACCCGCGCCTCCCGTACTCCATGGGCACGATGGCCGAGCTGCAGTCGCTCGGGAACGAGCGGGTCGTCGCGATCCCCGCCGACACCTGCGATGCGGAGGCGCTGGCCGGCGCGGTGGAGATCGCCGAGCGCCGGTGGGGCGGGCTCGACGTGATGGTCGCCGCGGCGGGGGTGATCGCGGGCGGCGTGCCCGCGTGGGAGCTCGACGCCGAGCAGGAGCGGGCGGTGCTCGAGGTCAACCTCTACGGCGTCCTCACCGCGGCCCGCGTCGGCATCCCCGCCCTCCTGCGCCGCCCCGAGCCGAGACACGGCCGCTTCATCGCGGTCGCATCCACCGCCGCCACCCGCGGCCTGCCGATGCTCGCCGCGTACTGCGCCTCCAAGGCGGGCGTCACCGGCCTGATCCGAGCCCTCGCGGTCGAGCTCGGCGGCACCGGCGTGACCGCCAACGCCGTCTCCCCCGGCTCCACCCGCACGTCGATCCTCGACGAGACCGCACGCCTCTACGAGCTCGCTTCCGCCGAGGCGTTCGCCGCCCAGCAGCCCCACGGTCGCCTGCTCGACCCCGAGGAGATCGCGGGTCTGATCGCCTGGTTGGCGGGCCCCGAAAGTGCCGGAGCGACGGGTGGCGACTACCCGTTCGACGGCGGTCTCGCGCTCTAGCGCGTCGCGCCGTACGTAAAGACTTTGTGAAGCGCAGGTGCCGCGCTTGCCTTCTCGTCGCGCCCGCCTAGAATAGGCGGACTTCCAACTATCTTAGGCCCGAGCATTCTCATGAGCGCACCTCCCGTCAATCGCACGAAGGACGCAGTAGCCGTTGAGCGCACGACGCTCTCCGGCGAGCCGATCAAGGCGCTTTACGGGCCGGAGGACGTCCGCCCGCACGAGGAGAACATCGGCAACCCGGGCGAGTTCCCGTTCACGCGCGGTGTCTACCCGTCGATGTACCGCGGGCGGCTGTGGACGATGCGGCAGTTCGCCGGCTTCGGCACCGCCGAGGAGACCAACGAGCGCTTCCGCTACCTGCTCGACCACGGGCAGACGGGCCTCAGCACCGCCTTCGACATGCCCAGCCTGATGGGCCACGACTCCGACCATCCGAAGAGCTTCGGCGAGGTGGGCCGCGAGGGCGTCGCGATCGACACCGTCGACGACATGTCGACGCTCTTCAGCGGCATCGACCTCGGCGACGTGACGGTCTCGATGACCATCAACGCGCCCGCGGCGATGATGATGGCCTTCTACGTCGTCGCCGCGGAGCAGTCAGGCGTGCCCGCCGACAAGCTGGGCGGCACCGTCCAGGCGGACATCCTGAAGGAGTACATCGCCCAGAAGGAGTGGTGCTTCCCGGTCGATCCGGCGATGCGCCTGCTGGGCGACATGATGGAGTGGTGCACGCGCAACATGCCGCGCTGGCACCCGGTCAGCATCTCCGGGTACCACATCCGCGAGGCCGGCAGCACGGCCGCCCAGGAGCTCGCGTTCACGCTCAAGGACGGCCTGACCTACGTCGAGGAGCAGATCGCCCGCGGCATCGACGTCGACGACTTCGCGCCCCGCCTGAGCTTCTTCTTCAACGCGCAGATCGACTTCTTCGAGGAGATCGCCAAGTACCGCGCCGCCCGCCGGATCTGGGCGCGCGAGCTCAAGGAGACCTACGGCGCGAAGAACCCGCGCTCCTGGCTGATGCGCTTCCACACGCAGACCGCCGGCGTCTCCCTGACCGCCCAGCAGCCGCTGAACAACATCGTCCGCACGGCGATCGAAGCCCTCGCCGGCGTCCTCGGCGGCACGCAATCGCTGCACACCAACTCCTACGACGAGGCGCTCGCGCTCCCGACCGAGGACGCGGTCCGGATCGCCTTGCGCACGCAGCAGATCGTCGCCCACGAGACCGGCGTGACCAACACGGTCGACCCCCTCGGCGGCTCGTACTTCGTCGAGGCGCTGACCGATCGCATGGAGGAGCAGGCCTACGCCTACTTCGCCAAGATCGACGAGCTCGGCGGCATGGTCGAGGCGGTCAAGCGCAACTACCCGCAGCGCGAGATCGCGGACGCCGCGTTCGAGCTGCAGGAGAAGATCGACGACCACGACCGGATCGTCGTCGGCGTCAACAAGTACACCGAGGGCGACGACGGCGAGACGCCGATCCACCGCATCGACCCCGAGATGGAGCGCAAGCAGATCGGCCGCGTCCAGGCCGTCCGCGCGCGCCGCGACGGCGCCGAGGTCGAGCGCAAGCTCGCCGAGCTGCGCGCGACCGCGGCGACCGAGGCCAACCTGATGCCCGTGATGGTCGAATGCGCTCGCGCGCACGCGACCGAGGGCGAGATGGTGGAGGCGCTCCAGCACGTCTGGGGCGCGTACACCGAATCACCCGTTTTCTAGAGCGCCTCCGAGTCGAGCTCGAGGAAGTCCGTGACCTCGTTGTCCCAGCGGTCACGGACGAAGCTCACGTGCTCGGGATGGTTGTTGTACGCCTCATAGGCGGCGCGGTCCGCGAACTCCATCACCAGCGCGAAGCGGTAGTCGTTCTTCGGGCTGACCTCGCGCAGCAGCTCGAAGGCCTCGACGCCGGGGATCGACTCCAGCGCCGCGTTCGCGCGCAGGAAGTCGGCCTCCTCCTCGGAGCCGGGAGCGTGCTTGAGCGAGTAGACGACGCCGTGTCGGATGCGGCCTGCAGTCAGGGTGGGCATGGGGCGTAACGTACCGGCTCGATGGCGTCGCTCAGCGACATCAGCCGGCACGCAGGCGTCTCGATCGCCACGTGCTCGCGCGTCCTCAACGGCTCCGACCACCCGGTCTCCGAAGCGACCCGCACGCGGGTGATGAAGGCCGCGGAGGAGCTCGGGTACGCGCCGTCCGCACTCGCCCGCGCCCTCGTCACGCGCAGCAGCCGGATCATCGGCGTCATCGTGGCCGACATCGTCGACCCGTACTTCGCCGAGATCGCCCGCGGCGTCGAGGAAGTGGGCGCCGGCATGGGCTACATGACGATGGTGTGCAGCGCCAAGGCGGGCACGGAGGCGGAGTTGAGCCACCTCCGCCAGTTGCGCGACTACCACGCCGCCGGGATCGTGTTCGCGGGCAGCGGCCGCCACAACGACCCGAGCGCCCACGAGCTCGCCGACGCCGTCGCCGAGGCTCATCATCGCGGCGCGGTCGTCGTCGCGCTCGCGCAGCGCGACTTCGACGCGCCGCGGATCCTCTTCGACAACGAGGCCGCCGCCCACGACATCACCGCGCACGTGCGCGATCTCGGCCACGAGCGGATCACGTTCGTCGATGGCCCCGAAGGCCTGCACACGAGCGTCCTGCGCCGGGCCGGTTTCACCCGCGCCGGCGGCCGCGACCGCATCCCGGGCGGCTTCGCCTACGAGGACGGCGTGCGGGCGGCCGAGACGCTGCTCGCGCGCGACGAGCTCCCCGACGCGGTGGTCGCCGCCAACGACGAGGCCGCGATCGGCGTGCTGATGCGCTTTCGCGAGGCGGGCATCGACGTCCCCGGAGAGATCTCGATCACCGGCATCGACGACACCCGCCCCGCCCGCTTCGTCGGCCTGACCACGGTCACCGTTCCGCTGCACGAGATGGGCAGGCGCGCCGCGCACGCGGTCCTCGGCGGTCCCAACGGGGGCGACGTCGTCCTGCCGCACCAGCTCGCGCCCCGCGCGACGACTAGAGCACGTAGCGCTCGAAGCGATCGACGGTCAACGGCACCAACTCCGACAGCGGCATCTCCCAGATCGCCGGGTTGAGGATCTCCACCTCGATCGGCCCGCCGTAGCCGGCGGCCTCGATCATCGCGCTGAAGCCGTGCAGGTCGATGATGCCGTCGCCCATCATCCCCCGCTCGAGCAGCGTGTGCGAGGTCTCGCGCAGCCAGTCGTTGACGTGGTAGCCGACGATCCGCCCCGCCGCGCGTGCGATCTCCTGCGCCAGCCGCGGGTCCCAGAACGTGTGGTAGACGTCGATCACGACGCCGACGCCGGGATCGCCGATCCGCTCGGCGATGTCCAGCGCCTCGCCCAGCGTGACGATCGCCGAGCGCTCGCCGAGCATCATCGGGTGCAATGGCTCGATCCCCAGCCGCACGCCATGCTCGGCGGCGAACGGGAGCAGGCGCTCGATGCCGCGCTCGATCTCCGCGCGGGCGAGCGGGAGGTCCTTCGTCGCCGGCGGGCCGCAGACGAGCACGAGCGCATCCGTGCCCAACGCCGCGGCCTCCTCGACCGCGCGCCGGTTGTCCTCGTCCGCCCCGTCAGCCGCGAAGAACCCGCCGCGGCACAGCGAGGACACCCGCAGGCCGGCGTCGGCGATCCGCCGCGCCGCCTCGTCCACCCCGATCTCGGCCACCTTGTGCCGCCACGGGCCGATCCATTCGATGCCGTGCGCCGCACACGCCTCGGTCACCTCGGGCAACGAGCACCGATCGGCCGTCATCGAGTTGAAGGAGAGCCGGCTGGTCAAGTCACCCCCGCCAGCGCCAGCACGTGCCGCATCCGGGCGTTCGCGAGCTCCGGATCGCGCAGCAGCCCCGCCTGGTCGGCGAGCACGAAGAGCTCGGCGAGGTGCAGGACGGAGCGAGCGCTCTCCAGCCCGCCCACCATCCGGAAGTGCCGCTGGTGCCCGTTCAGGAACGCGAGGAAGACCAGGCCGGTCTTGTAGTACGGGGTGGGCGCGGCGAAGATGTGGCGGGCGAGCGGGACCGTCGGCGCGAGCAGCGCCTCGTAGCGCTCCTCCTCGCCGTCGTCGAGCGCGTGCAGCGCCGCCGCGGCGGCGGGCGCGATCGCGTCGAAGATCCCCAGCAGCGCGTCGCTGCCGGACCGGATCAGCGACGGGTAGTTGAAGTCGTCGCCCGTGTACATCCGCACGCCCGCCGGCAGCCGCTCCCGCAACGCGACCTCGCGATCGGCGTCCAGCAGCGAGACCTTGATGCCGTCGACCTTGTCGGCGTGCGCCTCGATGATCGAGATGACCACGTCGTCCGGCGATTCACCCCAGTATCCGGCGAGCGCGGGATCGAACATCTCGCCCAGCCAGTGCAGGATCACCGGCGAGGCAGCACCGTCCAGCAGCTCCCCGTAGACCGCGCGATAGTCGTCGGCCCGCGACGCCGCCGCGGCCAGCGCCCGCGACGCCATCAGGATCACCGGCGCGCCTTGGCCCTCGACGAACTCGACCTGCTCCGCGTAGGCACGCCGCACGTCGTCCAAGGCGGCTGGCCCGGTCAGCTGATCGGTCCCCGCCCCGCAGGCGAGCTTTCCGCCCACCGCGCGCGCCTCGGCCACCGAGCGCCGGATCAGCTCCTGCGTCGCGGCCCAGTCGAGCCCCATCCCGCGCTGCGCCGTGTCCATCGCCTCCGCGACGCGCAGCCCGTGCGCCCACAGGTGCCGGCGAAACCGCAGCGTCGCTTCCCAGTCCAGCCGCGCCGGGCCGGTCGGATCTCCCCCCGCCAGCGGGTCGGCGACGACGTGGGCGGCGGCGTACCCGACCCGCGAGCGCGGCTCGGAGGCCACCACCGGCAACGGCGAGCGCGTGACCGGCGAATAGGGCTCCAGCACCCCGCCGGGACGTGGCAGCGCGATCACAGCGAGAGCTCCGGCACGTCGACCCAGCGCCGCTCGCGCCAGGACTGCTCGCCCAGCTCGTAGAGCTGCACGCCCTTCGCGCCCTCGAGGATGTCCCACGGGAACGGCGCGTCGAGCACCACGTGGCGCAGGAACGCCTCCCACTGCAGCTTGAAGCCGTTCTCGACCGGCGCCACCTCCGGCACCTCGGTCCACCCCGCGCGATGCGCGACGGGATCGGGCAGGTCCGGGTTCCAGACCGACCGCGGCGTCGTCACGGCCGGCTGCACCTTGCAGTCGCGCAGCCCCGCCACCGCGCTGCCGAGCGTCCCGTCGACCTGCAGCTCGAACAGCTCGTCGCGATTGACGCGCACGCACCAGGACGAGTTCAGCTGCACGATCAGGCCGCCGTCGAAGGCGAACATCGCGTAGGCGGCATCCTCGGCGGTCGCCTCGTACGACGCACCCGCCTCGTCGACGCGCGATGGGATGTGCGTCGCGCCGACCGCGCACACCGAGCGCACGGGCCCGAAGACGTTGTCCAGCACGTAGCGCCAGTGCGGGAACATGTCGCTGATGATGCCCCCGCCGTCCTGCCGGCGGTAGTTCCACGACGGCCGCTGCGGCGCGGGGTCGGGCCCGGGATAGACCCAGTAGCCGAACTCCCCGCGGGCGGCGATGATGCGCCCGAAGAAGCCCGACGAGACAAGGCGCCTGAGCTTGACCAGACCGGGTAGGAACAGCTTGTCCTGCACGACGCCGACCTTCACGCCCGCCTCCCTCGCGGCCCGCGCGAGCGACAGCGCGCTCGCGACGTCCGGCGTGACCGGCTTCTCGCAGTAGACGTGCTTGCCGGCCGCGATCGCCGCCTCGACGGCCGGAGGGCGTGCCGCCGTCAGCTGGGCGTCGAAGTAGATCTCGTAGGCGGGATCGGCCAGCGCCGCGGAGAGATCGGTGGTCCAGTCCGAGAGGCCGTGGGCGCCGGCCAGCGCGGCCAGTTTGTCCTCGGAGCGCCCGACGAGCAGCGGCTCGGGCCAGATGCGCTCTCCGTCGCCGGTGTCGAGCCCGCCCTGCTCGCGAATGGCCAGCACCGAGCGGACGAGATGCTGGTTCGTCCCCATCCGTCCGGTCACGCCATTCATAATGATGCCGACGCGGCGCATCACCTCTCCCCCATGGAAAGCGTTTTCCACGGGTCAGCGTACCAGCTGTGCGAGGCTACGCCGTCTTCACACGATGCCCGATTTTGATCCCGTTCGCGAAGCCGCCCGCAACTGGGCCGGCCACTGGGGCGATGACCCCGTGCCCTCGATGGCCGCCGTCACGTCGATCATGCGCGTGCAGCAGATCCTGCTCGCCCGCTTGAACGACACGCTCAAGCCCTACGACTTGACGTTCCCGCGCTACGAGGCGCTGATGCTGCTCTTCTACAGCCGCCGCGGTGCACTGCCGCTGGGCAAGATGGGCGACCGCCTGCAGGTGCACCGGACGTCGGTGACCAACATCATCGACGGGCTGGAGCGCAGCGGGTTCGTGACCCGCGAGCCGCATGAGCGCGACCGCAGGACGACGCTGGCGGCGATCACCGCGTCGGGGCGCGCGACGGCGCGCGAGGCAACCGAGGTCCTGAACGCGATGCGCTTCGGGACCGACCCGCTGGAGAGTGCCGAGCTCGACACGGTCACGGCGACGCTTGAGCGTCTGCGGGCGGATGCCGACGGATTCACCGCCGAGACGAGCGCGAAGCTCGCCCCGGCGGGAGAACCGGACTGACCTGCTTAGAAGCCGAGGCTCATGTACTGATCGACGTTGTCCTTGGTCACCGTGGTGGCCGAGAGGATGATCTTGGAGGGGATGTCCGGAGCGGCGAAGCCCGGGAGGCCCTTCTTCTGACCCAGCAGCGACGCGAGGTACACCGCGTCAGCGGACATGGCCGGGTTGTAGAGGAAGGTCGCCTTCCACTCGCTGCCTTCCTTGATCTTGTTCATGACGGCCTTGGAGCCGCCGGCGCCCGTCATCCAGATCTTGTCCTGGAGGCCGGCGTTCTCGATGGCGGCCGCGACGCCCTCACCCATGTCGTCGTCGTGCGTGTAGACGGCCTGGATGTCCTTGTTCTTCTGGAGGATGTTCTCCATGACGGTGAGGCCCTTGTCCGGCGCGAAGTCGGCCGGCTGCTGCGCGACGATCTTGATGCCGCCGTTGCAGCGCTTCTTGATCTGGTCGGCGAAGCCCTGCGAGCGCTGCTCGGTCACGGAGATGCCGGCGATGCCCTGGATCTCGGCGACGTTGCCCTTGCACTTCAGCTGGTCGGCGAAGAAGTTGCCGGCCTGCACGCCGATGCCGTAGTTGTCGCCCGCGATCAGCGTGTGGTACGCCGAAGCGGCCGAGAACTCGCGGTCGATGTTGATGACCTGGATGCCCTGGTCCATCGCCTTCTGGGCGACGGGCGTGAGCGGCTCACCCTCGTTCGGGAGCACGACGAGCACGTCGGGCTTGTCCTGGATCAGCGTCTCGATCTGATCGGCCTGCTCGGCCGACGTCGTCGCGCTGTCGGACACCTTCATGTCGATGCCGAGCTCCTTGGCCTTGGCCTTGGCGTTGTCGGACAGCGCCTTGAGCCAACCATGGTCGGCCGCCGGGGCGCTGAACGCGACCTTGACGTCCGACGCGCCCTGGACCGCGGCCTCGTCGGTGCTGGCCGAAGCCGTCGCCGTCGGAGTCGACGCAGTATCTGACTTGTTGTCGCTACCGCCACAGGCGGCGACGCCCATGAGGGCCATGCCGGTGAACACCACCGGCGCGACACGCTTGAACTTCATTTGGGCACTCCTCCTCATTGGACTACCTAGGAACGATGTAGATCAGCTGCTACGACGCTGCAGGAGGACCGCGGCGAGGATGATCCCGCCCTTGGTCACCTGCTGGATCTCAACCGCGAGATTCATCAGCGTGAGCAGGTTGAAGACGAGCGCGAACGTGATGACGCCGAGGACCGTGCCGACGATCGTCGCGCGACCTCCGGCCAGGCTCGTCCCGCCGATAACCACGGCGGCGATCGCGTCGAGCTCGTACAGGTTGCCGGAGACGGGCGAGGCGCTCGCCAGCCGGCCGCACAGCAGGACCGCGGCAATACCAGCGCAGAGCCCGCTCAGCACGTACACGCTGAACAGGATCCGCTGGACCTTCACACCGGCGATGCGTGCTGCCTCCGGATTGCCACCGACCGCTACGACGTAGCGGCCATACGGGGTGCGATTCAAAAGCACCCAACCGATCGCCGCCACGACGAGAAACACGACGAGCGACGACGGGATGGTCAGGATCTCCCCAGTTCCGAACCAACGCACAGAGTCAAGACTGAACAGCGAGATGGGGGTCTTGTCGCTCATCCAGAGCGCCAGCCCTCGGGCGATCAGCAGCATCGCCAGGGTCGCGATGAACGGCACGACCTTGCCGTAGGAGATCGCCGCGCCGTTGATGGCGCCGAGGGCGATGCCGAAGGCCAAGGCGGCCACGATGAACATCAGGTCGCCCGAGTCCACGAGCAGGCCGCCGGCGACGCCGCAGGCGGCGACCATCGAGCCGACCGACAGGTCGATGCCCGCGGTGGCGATGACGAACGTCATGCCGATCGCGAGGACGCCGACGATGCTGCCCTGGCGCAGGACGTTGAAGAAGTTGTCCTTGGAGACGAACGAGGACCCCTCGAGGATCCCGCCCACGATGATCAGGATCGCGATCACCGCGACCAGGGCGTAGTCCTGGAAGTTGAATTTGCGCCCGGACCTCGCCGGCGCGGGTGCATTCGCGGCCGGCGCCGCGGGGGTGGTGGTCATCGGGTCTCCTCCAAGACAACATCGGTATCCGTCGGGGCGACGGCGTGGCTCAGGAGCTCGACCTCGGTCGCGCTCTCCCCTGCGAGCTCGGCGACGAGCTCGCCCTCGCGCATGATGAGGATGCGGGTGCTCAGCCCCATCAGCTCTTCCATCTCCGACGAGACCACCACGACGGCGATGCCCCGCGCCGAGAGCTCGGCGATCAGACGGTAGATCTCGGCCTTGGCGCCGACGTCGACGCCGCGCGTCGGCTCGTCGAGCAGCAGCACGCGGCAATCGCGCAGCAGCCAGCGCGCGAGCACGACCTTCTGCTGGTTGCCGCCGGAGAGCTCACGCGTGATCCGGTCCGGATCGTCCGGCACCGTATTGAGCTCGCGGAGCTTCTCGCCGGTGGCCTCGCGCTCGGCCTTCAGGCTGATCCAGCCGCCGGTCGTGAACCGGCGCAGGTCGGAGAGGCTGACGTTCTTGGACAGGCTCCAGCCGAGCAGCAGGCCCTGGGACTTGCGATCCTCGGGCGCGAGGCCGATCCCGCGATCGATCGCGACGTCCGGACGCCCTGACGGAAGCTTCTTACCGTCGAGGTAGACCTCGCCGGTGTCGGGCCGATCGAGCCCGTAGACCAGCCGCAGCAGCTCGGTCCGGCCGGCGCCCACCAGGCCGCCGATCCCGACGACCTCGCCGGCGCGGACCTCGAACGAGCACTCCTTGACCCGCGGCGCGTGGGAGACGCCGCGCACGTCGAGGACGACATCGTCAGAGCCCTTGGCGCGGTCGGGATAGAGCTGGTCGACGCGGCGGCCGACCATCTTCTCGACGAGCTCGCCGCGGGGCGTGTCGGCCGGGAGGCCGGTCGCCACCGTGCGCCCGTCGGAGAGCACCGTGACGCGGTCGCCGATGCGCTTGATCTCGTCCAGGCGGTGCGAGATGTAGATGACGCCGACGCCGTCGGCCGCAAGCCTGCGGACCACGCCGAAGAGGACCTCGACCTCGCCGTCGTCGAGGATCGCGGACGGCTCGTCCATGATCAGCAACTTGACGTCACGCGACAGCGCGCGGGCGATCGAGACGATCTGCTGGGCCGCGGGGCGCAGCGAGCGCACGAACATGTCGGCGCCGATGTCGGCGTGCCCGAGGCGCTCGAGCAGCGCGCGCGTCTCGGCCTTCATCTTCGACCGGTCCATCAGGCCGAAGCGGCGCGGCTCGTGCCCGAGGAAGATGCTCTCGGCGACGCGCAGGTCCTCGACGAGGTCGAGTTCCTGATAGATCGTCCCGACCCCCCGGGCCATGGACTCCGACGGCTCGCCGACGGGCAGCAGCTGACCTTCGACGAGGATCTCTCCCTCGGTCGGGGCGACCACGCCCGACACGCACTTGATCAACGTCGATTTGCCGGCGCCGTTAGGCCCCAGCAGGCAGTGCACTTCCCCAGCGCGCACGTCGAAGTCCACGCCCTTGAGGGCGCGCACCCCCGGATACTGCTTCGTGATCCCCCGGACCTCGAGCAGAGGCGCGTCGTTACTCATCCGGTCACCCCCGCAGCTTCGATCATGACATCCACCCATCGCTCCTCGCGCGCCGACGTGAGGACGGCGTCGGTGATGCGCGAGGCCCGCAGGCCGTCCGCGAAGACCGGCAATCCACCCGCCGGCTCGTTGCCGGCCACCGCGTCGTAGACCTCCGCCACGAACGCGTCGAAGCAGTCAGCGTAGCCTTGGGGATGTCCGGCGGGCAGCACGGCGTAGCGCTGCGCCGCCGCCGAGAGGTGCTCGGGGTCGCGCTTGATCAGCGTCGCGCTCTCACGACGGCCGACCCACAGCGACTCGGGCTCCTCCTGGCAGAAGACCAGGGCCTCGTTGGAGGCGTCGATCTCGAGCCAGAGCCGGTTCTTGCGGCCCGCCGAGATCTGGCTGATGATCGTGGACCCGACCGCGCCGCCGTCGGTCTCGAACTGGACGACGGCCGCGTCCTCGGTGCCGACCGAGCGGGGCGTGCCGTCGCCGTCGACGGACTGGAAGGCCGCGTGCGACTCGTTCTTGATGCGCTCCGGGAGCGCGGTCAGCGTCTGGGCGCACAGGCGGGTGATCCGCTGGCCGCTGACGAACTCCGCGAGATCGCACCAGTGCGAGCCGATGTCGGCGAAGGCGCGCGAGGCGCCGCCGAGGTCCTCTTCCACGCGCCAGTTGTCATCTTCGGGACGCAGCAGCCAGTCCTGCAGATAGGAGCCGTGGATCAGCCGCGCGGGGCCCGACACACCCGAGCGCACGCGCTCGCGCGCCTCGCGCACCGTCGGGTAGTACCGGTAGACGAAGGGCACGGCCGCGATCCGGTCCGCGTCAGCCGCGGCATCGGTGATCTGCTGCGCGCCGAAGCTGTCGAGCGCGATCGGCTTCTCGCAGATCACATGCTTGCCGGCCGCGAGCGCCGCCTCGGCGAGCGGGACGTGCAGATTGTTGGGCGTGCAGATGTGGACGACGTCCACGTCCGGGGATTCCACGAGCGCCTGCGCGGACGCGAAGGCGCGCTCGGCTCCTAAGACGCCCGCCGCGCGAGCCGCGCGCTCGGGTGTGGACGCGGCAACCCCGACGAGGCGAGCGCCTGCAAGCCGGGCGGAGCGCGCATGAACGGCACCGATGAACCCGGTCCCTGCGATGGCAACACGAACACCTCGTGACATGCGGACCAACCTAGCCGGGCTTTATCCAACTGTCAAGCAAAAGGTTGCAGTGAGTTAGACGTGTCGAGCGACAATCCCCGTGTCATCGTGAGCACTTCAGTCGTTTTGGGCCGCGAAGTCTGGTTAACTCCTTACATGCTTACCGCGGGAGAGAGTCAGGACCCGACGTCACCGGTCGGCGCCGGGCAGGTCCTGAGCCTGATCCGCGACGGCGAGGCGGTGACCCGCGCAGATCTTGCGCGCAGGACCGGCCTTGCCAGGTCGACCGTCGCGCAGCGCGTCGAGGCGCTGCTCGCACACCAGCTCGTTTACGAGGCGGGCGGCAGCGTATCGACCGGCGGGCGGCCGCCGACGGTGCTCGCCTTCAATCGCAGCGCGGGCGTGATCCTGGTCGCCGACCTCGGCGCGACGCATTCGCGGCTGGCCGTGTCGGACCTCGCGGGGGCGCCCCTGCGCGAGCAGGCCTTCGACACCGACGTCACGCGCCCGCCCGAAGAGGTGCTCGGCTGGCTGCACGAGCGCTTCGGCGCGTTGCTGGAGGACATCGGGCGCGAGCGCGACGACGTCCGCGGCATCGGGATCGGCATCCCCGCGCCGGTCGCGTTCTCACGTGGGGAGCCGGTGGCGCCGCCGATGATGCCTGGCTGGGACGGCTTCTCGATCCCGGGCTGGTTCTCGCACTACTACGACGCGCCGGTGCTCGTCGACAACGACGTGAACATCATGGCCCTGGGCGAGCACTGGACCCACTGGCGCGACACGGAGCACCTGCTCTACGTGAAGGTCGGGACCGGGATCGGCTGCGGGATCGTCTCCGGGCGGCGCATCCACCGCGGCGCCCAGGGCGCGGCGGGCGACATCGGCCACGTGCGGCTCGCCGGCTACGACGACGTCGTCTGCCGCTGCGGCAACATCGGCTGCCTCGAGGAGGTCGCGGGCGGGCGGGCGCTGGCCGCGCGGCTGAGCGCCGCAGGCCTCCCGGCGAAGACCTCGCGCGACGTGGTCGCGCTCGTGCGGGCGGGTGAGCCGATGGCGATCCAGGCGGTGCGCGAGGCCGGCCGCTGCCTCGGCGAGGTGCTCGCGGAGTGCATCAACTTCTTCAACCCGGGCGCGATCGTCCTCGGCGGCGACCTCGCCGAGGCACATCAGCAGCTCCTCGCGGGCGTGCGCGAGGTGTCGTTCGGGCGGTCGCTGCCGATGGCGACGCGCGATCTGCGGATGGGCAGCTCGCAGCTCGGCGACCGCGCGGGCGTGATCGGCGCGGCGATCATGGTGATCGAGCACGTGCTCGCTCCAGAGACCGTCGATCGGGCCATCCAGGCCTACATGGGCGGGGCGCCGCGCAGGCGCCAACCGTCGCATTGAGCGGTTTGTTATTACGTGATCGGGGTAAAGCCCTGCCGGTTTGTCGGACCGCCCATCGAACTTTGGGCCATGACGCGCACCAAACCCGCCGCTAGCTCTGCTTTACTTCCGCCGATGGCGGTTTGTGTGACGATTGGAGCGATGTGATGACGGGTGCGGGGTCGCTGCTCCGTCTGATCCGTAACGGGGAGGCCGTTACGCGCGCGGACCTGGTGCGCCGGACGGGCCTCGCCCGCTCGACGGTGGCGCAGCGCCTCGACGCGCTGCTCGCGCACCAATTGGTCTACGAAGCGGGTGGAAGTGCCTCCACTGGTGGGCGCCCCCCGACCGTCCTGGCGTTCAACCAAGGTGCCGGGGTGGTGCTCGTCGCCGACCTCGGTGCGACGCATTCGCGCCTGGTCGTGTCCGACCTCGCGGGCGCGCCGCTCGCCGAGACGACCTTCGACATGGACATCGCCGACGGCCCCGAGGCCGTCCTCGAGCACGTCCACGAGAGCTTCGAAGCCCTGCTGGGCGAGATCTCGCGTGCTGCCGTCGACGTGCGCGGCATCGGCGTCGGCGTCCCCGGCCCGGTCGCGTTCTCGCGCGGCGAGCCCGTCGCGCCGCCGATCATGCCCGGTTGGGACGGCTACTCGATCCCCGACTGGTTCTCCAAGTACTACGAAGCGCCGGTGCTCGTCGACAACGACGTGAACATCATGGCGCTGGGCGAGCACTGGACCCACTGGCGCGATATCGAGCACCTGCTCTACGTCAAAATCGGTACCGGTATCGGCTGCGGCATAGTGGCCGGGCGCCGGATTCACCGTGGCGCCCAGGGCGCGGCCGGCGATATAGGCCATGTTCGCCTGGCGGGCCACGACGACGTCGTATGCCGCTGCGGCAACATCGGCTGCCTCGAGGCCGTCGCGGGTGGGCGCGCGCTCGCCGCCAACCTCACCGCCGTGGGCCTGCACGCGGAGTCCTCACGCGAGGTCGTCGCTCTGGTCCGCGCGGGTGAGCCGCAGGCGATCCAGGCCGTCCGCGACGCGGGCCGCTACCTCGGCGAGGTCCTCGCGGGCTGCGTGAACTTCTTCAACCCGGGCGCGATCGTCATCGGCGGCGACATCTCCGAGGCCCACCAGCAACTGCTGGCGGGTGTGCGCGAGGTCATCTTCCAGCGCTCCCTCCCCCTCGCCACGGGCGATCTTCGGATCGTGCCGTCGCGCCTGGGCGACCGTGCGGGCGCGATCGGCGCCGCGATCATGGTGATCGAGCACGTGCTGGCACCCGAGGCCGTGGATCGCGCGATCCAGGCCGGCCTCGCGGCTTAGGCACAACGACAGCCACTCAAGCGGGGGCACGGGTGTGCCCCGGCGGGAGCGGCGCACGGGGGTGGCTGACGTTTCTCCCTCTCACAGGGGAGAAACGTAAGCCACCCCTCGGTTCGTCAGACGTTCGTCGGCGCCGAAACGCCGCTGAGTTCCAGCAGCACGTCGCGCACGTCGGTCGCAGCGATGCGGTCGCGCGCGACGGACTTGTCGCTGCACAGGAACACCGGCGCGTCCTCGTCGTTGTCCGGGAGCAGGCCGTGGGTGCCCTTGACGTACTTGGAGGCGTCGAGGCCGACCACGCTCATCACGTAGCGGAAGCCCGTCTTCTTGCGCGCGAGCGCGAGGCCCGCACGGAGCTTGGCGCCCTTCTCGTCGTCGGGGTCCATGAAGAGCTCGGCGGGGTCGTAGCCCGGCTTGCGGTGGATCTCGACCTGCTGGCCGAAGTCCGGGGCGTGGGCGTTGTCGAGCCAGTAGTGGTAGGTGAACCAGGCGTCGCGCTCGGCGAGCACGACGAGCTCGCCGGAGCGCTCGTGGGCCAGGCCCGCCGTGCTGAGCGCCTCGCCTTCGAGGATCTCACCCACGCCATCCAGCGCGGCGATCGCCTCGCGCGCCGCGGGCAGGTCGGCCGCGTTCGGGACGTAGACGTGCGCGATCTGATGGTCGGAGACCGCGAACGCGCGTGAGGTCCACGGGTCCAGGTACTCCATGCCCGCCTGCGTGTACACGTTCAGCAGCCCCGCACGGCGCAGCGCACGGTTGATCTCGACCGGGCGGCGAGCGGGCGTGATGCCGTACTCGCTCAGCACGACGACCTGGTCCCCGCGCGCGCGTGCGTGGTCGATCAGGTCGCCGGCGACCTCGTCGAGCTCGCGCGCGGCCTTCAGCGCCTCCGTGCCCTCAGGCCCGAAGCGCTGATGGTCATAGTCCAGGTGGGGCAGGTAGACCAGCAGCAGGTCCAGTGCCTCGTTGTCCAGCACGATCTTGGCCGCGTCGGCGATCCACTTGGTGGACTTGATGTTCGCCGTCGGGCCCCAGTACTGGAACAGGGGGAACTCGCCGAGCGGGCCGGTGAGGTTGTCGTGCAGCTGCGGCGGATACGTGTAGCAATCCGGCGACTTCGCACCGTCGGCGTGGTAGATCGGGCGCGGGGTGACCGTCAGGTCGGTGGTCGCGCCCATCGCGTACCACCAGCAGAGGTTCGCGGCCCGGTAGCCGGGCTTGGAGCGGCGCGCGGTCTCCCACACCTTCTCGCCCTGCACGAGCTTGTTGTGCTGGCGCCAGAGGAAGACCTCACCGAGGTCGCGGAAGTACCAGCCGTTGCCGACGATGCCGTGATCGGTCGGCTGCAGGCCCGTCAGCAGCGTCGCCTGGACGGAGCAGGTGACCGCGGGGGTGATCGTGTCCAGCGTCGCCTGGAAGCCGTCGGCGCCCAGCTTGGACACGCGCGGCATGTGCTTCAGCGCCCGCGGCGTCAGACCCACCGCGTCGATCACGACCAACGTCATCCCAAAACCTCCGCACCGAGCGCGACCAGGCGGTCGCGCGTCCATTCCAGCTCGCCGGCCAGCCCGGCGACGAGCCCCTCGTCGTCCTGCGGAGCATCGCGCATGACGCTCCACGTGTATGTCTCGACCTCGAAGTGTCGCGTCAACGGCGCCGTGCCGCCGGCCAACGCCGCGAGCGTCGCGCTCAGCTCGTCCTGGGTCGTGTGCTCGGCGCTGTTGACCGGCACGTGGAAGTGCACGCGCCACTCGCGCTCGCCGGGCAGACCGCCCTCCAAAGCCTCGGGCAGATCGTCCGTGCCCTCGACGTGCGAGTTCACGCACTCGCGGACCTGGTGCAGGAACTTCGGCTCGTTGAAGCGCGCGAGCAGCTCGCGGCCCTCGGCCGTCCCCGGCGACGGCACGCGCAGCGCGGAGGAGACCTGGGTCTTGACGATCGCGACGTCGCTCGCGGCCATCAGCGCGACGGCCTCGACCGGATCCTCGAACTGCACCGCCAGGTGGCAGGCATCCAGGCACACGCCGATCCAGTCGGGCGCGAGCCCGCCGATCGCGTCGCAGGCCTGGGCGATCGTCTCGACCGTGCACCCCGGCTCGGGCTCCAGCGCGAGCCGGATCCGCTTGCCGGTCGCGGCCTCGATCTCTTCGAGCTCGACCGCGAGGTCCGCCAGCGCGCGCAAAGCGGCATCCTGCGCCGCGTCGTCCCAGCCTTCGCGCCACCCCAGCGGCAGCGTCGAGATCGAGCCCTCGACCACATCGTCCGGCAGCAGCTTGGCCAACAGCCGGGCCAGCCCGAGCGTGTACTGGCGCCGGTCTTCCTGCGCCCAGTGCGGCCAGTAGACGTCGCGCTTGACCACCGGCGCGTGGAACGCCTTGTACGGGAACCCGTTCAAGGTCACGACCTCGAGCGAGAGCCGCGCCAGCTGCGAAGCGAGCCGGTCAGCGGCAGCCGCGTCGGCCAGCGCCGGCGCCGCCACCCACAACCCGATCCCCAGAACCGGGACGTCGAGCTTCGCACGCACCCGCGCCGTGTAGCGCTCGAGCTGCGCGGCGACCCCGTCGAGGTCGTCCGCCGGATGGACGTTGGAGCAGTAGGCGAGGTGCAGGAGGCTGCCGTCAGCGTGCCGCAGCCTCACGCCCGCTCACCGCGAAGGACACCCGAGCCCTCGAACGTCGCGGTGAGGTCCGCCTCCTCGAGATCGTCGAGGATCAGCCGCCCGCTCTGCGCGAAGAACTCCACCGGGTTGCGCCAGACCACCTGATCGATCACGTCGTCGTCGAAGCCGGCGGCCTTCATCGCGTCGGCGGTCTTGCGGACCTTCAGCGGATCCGACACGCCCCAGTCGCAGGCCGAGTTGACGATCAGCCGCTCCGGGCCGTGCTCCTCGAGCACGCGCACCATGCGGTGCTCGTCCATCTTGGTGCCTGGGTAGATCGAGAAGCCCGCCCAGCAGCCCGACGCCAGCACGTCATGGACGGTCAGCTCGTTGTTGTGGTCGATGACGACCATCTCGGGCGCGATGCCGGAGGCCTCGACGAGCTCGATCGTCTTGCGCGTGCCCGCCGCCTTGTCGCGGTGCGGCGTGTGGACCAGCACCGGAAGCTCGTGCTCGACCGCCAAAGCGAGCTGCAGCGTCAGCGCTTCGTCCTCGGCGGGCGTCATCGCATCGAAGCCGACCTCGCCGACGGCGACGACGCCGTCCTTGGCCAGGAAGCGCGGGAGGATGTCGATGACCTCGCGGCGCAGGAGGTCGTCGTTGGCCTCCTTCGGGTTCAGGCCGATCGTGCAGTGATGACGGATGCCGAACTGCGCGGCGCGGAAGCGCTCCCAGCCCAGCAGCGAGTTGAAGTAGTCGATGAACGAGCCCACGGAGGTGCGCGGCTGGCCGAGCCAGAACGCCGGCTCCACGAGCACCTTCACGCCGGACGCGGCCATCGCCTCGTAGTCGTCGGTGGTGCGCGACGTCATGTGCGCGTGCGGGTCGAAGATCCTCATGCTCGCTCTCCAGTTCTGTGACTCAAAGCCCGCTCGGCGGCCGCGCGGCGATCGTCGAACTCGCTCTCGAGCTCGGCCTCGATCGCGGCGATCTCGTCGGCGTGCGGATACTTGTCGATGACGATCCAGACCTCGGCGGGGACGTCCCGGCCGGCGGCGACACGCTCATGCACGAACGCGGCGAGCATCCGCGCGCCGTCCGGCGTGACGCGCTCGGGGATGCCGTCGAGCGGCGTGATCGGGACGCCGACGAAGACGCACTTCAGGACGGCCTGGTCGTACTGCGCGTCGGACAGGTGCTCGGTGGCGTACGGACCGAGCGCCGCGGCGATCAGCCGCGTGTCGTTGGTGCGGATCGCGTCGTCGGTCAGGTACAGCGCGCGGTCGCCGAGGTCCAGGAACTCCAGCGCGCGCAGGATCCCGCGCCGCTCGGCCGCGTCGCCGAAGCGGTAGAGCTCGGCCAGTTCGCCCTCGGCCGCGTCGCCGAGCGCGAGCAGCAGCAGCGTGCGCGCGGCGTCGTCGATCGTCCACGCGAAGATGTCCGAGGCATCGGCGCCCGCGTCCAGCGGCTCGCGCCCGACCTTGCGGCCGACCATCGGGAAGCGGGTGCGGATCGCGGTCGGGTCGGCGGCGACGCTCGCGCTCGCCTCACGCAGCCAGGTGAGCCCTTCGGGCTTGGCCCGCGCCTCGAGGGCGGCGGAGAGCTCGGCGAGCGTCATCACGTGACCTCGCCCATGACGCGGCGCGGCTCGGCGGCACGCAAGGCGGCCATCGCCCGCGGCACCATCTCGTGCGCGGCGTGCGAGTGGCGCGAGAGCTCGACGGCGACCATGCCCTCGTAGCCGACCTCGCCGAGCACCGTCAGCGCCTCGCCGAGATCGAGCTCGCCCGCGCCGAACTCGAGGTGCTCGTGGACGCCGCGCTTCATGTCCTCGATGTGCACGTGGGCGAGCGTGGCCGCGCCGCGGCGCACGCACTCGGTCACCGACATCGGCTCCAAGCAGACGATGTGCCCGATATCGAGCGTCAGCCCCAGCGCCGGCGGGTGGCCGAGGCGCTCCGCCAGCGATTCGTAGTCGGCCAGCGTCTCGACGAGCATCCCCGGCTCCGGCTCGAACGCAAGCGTGATCCCGTGGTTCTCCGCGTGCGTGAGCACCCGCTCGCACCCGTCGACCAGCAGGTCCCAGGCCAGCTCGCGCGGCTCGCCGGCAGGCGCGGCGCCCGACCACATCGACACGACCGGCGCACCCAGCTCCGCCGCGACGTCGACCGCGGTGCACAGCAGGTCGACCCGCCGCTGGCGGCCGTCGGAGACGAGCGTCGGGAAGTGCTTGCGCCGCGGGTCGAGCACGAAGCGCGCGCCCGTCTCGACCACGGCGTTCATCCCGAGCACGTCGAGCTCGGTCCGCAACCGCGCCGCCCGCGCGCGCAGGCGCGGTGCCAGCGGGTCGAAGTGGATGTGGTCCAGCGTCAGCGCGACGCCGGAGTACCCGTTCTCGGCCAGCAACTCGAGCGCGTGCTCGAGCCGATGATCCGACAACCCGTTCGACACATACCCGTACCGGAGACTCACAACCGCCCTCCCCCCTCGGTGACGGGACCAGCGCCACCGATCATGTAACTGCTCTCCTCTTGGCCGCCCGGCGGGCGATCGGCCACAGTGTGGCGACGCCCGCGGCCGGAACGACAGCGCCGGACCCCGCCAGCAGCCCGGCCTCCAGCGGGATCAAGCCCATGATGCCCGTACCCACGGCCCGCTGCATGAGCGCCGGAGTCGGGTCGGCCGCGGCGGCCGCGTGCGCGCGACCGACGACCGCGGCGTACGCGCCGACGAGCCCCAGCGCGGCGGCGCGCCCGAAGCGCGGAGCGCGGCGGCTGAGCAACGCGCCCGCGGCGGCCACGCCCACGGTGGCGGCGAGCGCGCGCTTGGGCACCGCGGCGTCGCCGCCGGTGACCTCACGGCGCGAGACCTCGGTGACGACCGCGATGTGCGCGGCGACGACCGCCGCCGCCGGGGCCGCGGACACCGCACCCCGCGCGCCCGCGCCCATCATCACGTCCAGCCCGCGGCAGGCGGACATGCTGCCCGAGGCGACCGGTGTCGACTTCAGCACGAGGTCATAGCCCCAGACGGCCGCGGCCAGCGGCGCCGTGACGGCGAGCGCGCGCTTGCCGTCGGCGGCCACCGAGAGCACGACGGCGCCGGCCGTCAGCGCCCCGGCGAGGCCGAGCGCGAACCCTGGCGAGACGCGGCCCGACGGGATCGGGCGGCCGGGCCGCTCGACGGCGTCGACCTCGCGGTCGGCGTAGTCGTTGAGCGCCATCCCCGCCAGATATAGGCATGAGGACGCGGCGACCATCCCGGCCGTCCGCGGCAGGTTCCACACCTGCCCGGAGGCGGCGGCGCCGACGAGCACGTCCCCCGGCACACTCAGCACCGCCGGCAGGCGGACCAGCTCCGCCACATCCGCCGGCGCGGGAAGACTCACGCGGCGACCTTCTGGAGCACCCAGCGCTCCAGCATCTCGTACTGGCGGTGGAGCTGATGCTCACGGGTCCCGGCCGGGTCCTTGAAGAAGAACGCGAGGTTGGTCAGCACGCCGGACTCGCCCCGCTCCAGCGCCAGCGCCGCGAGCCGGATCAGGTCGAGGATCAGCGGAGCGGCCAGGGCCGAGTCGCAGCCCTCCCACGTGAACTGCAGCTTCATCCGGATGCCGAGGAAGCCCTCGAAGACGACGTGATCCCAGGCCGTCTTCCACTCGCCCATGTCGCGGACGTCCTGGATGTAGATCGGCGCCTCGACCGGGTAGCCGAGGATCTCCTCCAGCAGCCGGCCCTTGGAGTCCAGTTTGGACTGCGCGCGAGCGGGATCGGCCAGCGCCGCGCCGTCGCCGCCGCCGAGCAGGTTCATCCCCGACCACGAGCGGACCTTCAGCGCGCGGGCGGCGAAGGCGGGTGCCAGCGCGGACTTCATGAACGTCTCGCCGGTCTTGCCGTCACTGCCGGCCAGCGGCACCTCGTGCGCCTCGGCCAGCGCCTCGATGGCGGGCAGCCGCGCGCCGACCGACGGCGTGAAGTCGACGTACGCGCAGCCGGTCTCGATCGCCGCGAGCGCGTAGAGCGCGCTGGGCGGGAGCACGGCCAGGTTCTGGTCGAGCGCGTCCATCAGCGCGGCCGGGTTCTCGTGGGCCGGGTGCGGCTCCACCGGCGCCTCGGTCGAGGACACGTTGAGGACGACGACGCGCCCGAGATCGTGGCGGGTGCGGAACGCGTTGAGGTCGCTGACCATGCGGGCGAGCGAGGCCTGCGGCTCGATCCGCGCCTCGCGGCCGGTGATGCCGGGGCGCTGCTCGGATTCCGCCGCCTCCAGCGCGCCGGCGAGCGCGCCCGGGAGGCCGACGGGCAGCACGCCGTCGTCAACCAGGCGGGCGGCGCGGATCGCCAGCGGCGTCTCCACGACGTCGTGCCCGCCGAAGATCAGATCGCCCAGTCCGACGAGACCCGCGTCGGTGAACGGCGGGCGCATCGTGACGAGCCCGGTCGGCTCGGCCAGGCCGGCGGCAACCGCCGCGGCGCCCGTCATCGCAGTCGTCGCGACCGACCCGCGGCCGCCGACGAGCCACACTCCAACGCGGCGATCTTCGTTCATCCCACCAGACCCTTAGACACTGAACGAGCGTAGCGTCGTGCTTCTTCTCGCCTCATCGCTTGCACTTTATGCTCTGTGTCAAGACCAAGTCTGTTTGTTGGAAGGCAAAACGAATCGCTAGACCGCTTTTGTTTCTGGTAGTGCTTGCAATCTGCACGGCGTGCGGGAGCGAGCCCGTGGCGCAGACGGGGCCGAAGCCCTTCCGCGTGCTCGTGTTCACCAAGACGACGGGCTACCGCCACGACTCCATCCCCTCCGGCGTGGCCGCGATCAAGCGCCTCGCCGCCCGCCACTCCTTCTCCGTGGATACGACCGCCGACGCGGGGAGGTTCACCACCCGCTCCCTCGAGCGCTACGACGCGGTGGTGTTCCTCTCGACGACCGGGACCCCGATAAAGAGTGGCAAACAGCGGTCCGCTTTTGTGTCATACATCCGCCGAGGCGGTGGCTATCTCGGGATCCACGCGGCCTCCGACACGCGCGGGGACTGGCCGTGGTACGAGCGGCTCGTGGGTGCGCGCTTCAAGCGCCATGACCCCGGCCTGTCGTCGCGCGGCGTGGAGATCCTCGACCCCGGAACGGCCGCCACCCGGACGCTTCCGAACCCGTGGGTGCGCACGGACGAGTGGTACGAGTTCCGCTCGGCGCCGGCCGCGCATGTGCTCGCCGCGCTCGACCAAACGCGTCCGCTCGCGTGGTGTCACCGCTACGATGGCGGCCGCTCGGTGTACACCGCGATGGGTCATACGAAGGAGTCCTACGCCGAGCCTCGCTTCTTGGCGCACCTGCTCGGCGCGCTCGAGATGGCCGCCGGCCGCGCGAGGTTCGACTGTGCGGATTGAGCCCCTCGCGCGCGCGTGCGTGCTCGCGGCAACGTTGGCCTTCGCCGCCTGCGGCGGTGACCCGGCGCCGCCCGCGAGCCCGACCAGCGCGCCCACCGAGGCGCCGACCGAAGCGCCCACGACCGCCGATCCCGCCGCCACCGCGCCGCCGCCGGCCGGCGACGGGTCCAGCCCGGCGATCAACTCGGTCACGGTCGACCCCGGCGACGGGACGATCATGGTCGGCTCCGGGCCGGCGCTGTTCCGCCTCGCTCCCGGCGCGAAGGAGGCCGAGCGCCTCACCGGCCAGCTCCCGGGCGGCAGAGTCTCCGGCAACCTCGTCGTGCGCTTCGCAGGCCCCGACGACCTGCTCGCCTCCGGCCATCCCCAGGACGGTGAGCTCCCGGAGAACCTGGGGCTGATCCGCTCCAAGGACCACGGCGCCACCTGGGAGCGCGTCCAGGGGCCGGAGGCCGACTACCACGAGCTCGAGATGGCCGGGAAGCTGATCCTCGGCGTCAACGCCGAGTCGCCCGACATCCAGGTCTCCAGCGACGGCGGCGCGACCTGGGAGAAGCGGACACCGCCCGCGGCGCCCATCGACGTCGTCGTCAATCCCGGCGATCCGCAGCAGTGGGCGGTCTCGACCGAGCAGGGCACCTTCGTCTCCACGAACGCCGGGCAGTCCTGGCGCCCGCGCGACACGACCTTCGGCGCGCGGCTGATCTGGCCGAGCAAGGACGCGCTCTACAGCGTCGACCGCAACGGCAAGGTCCGCGCCAGCACCGACGGCGGGCGCACCTGGCAGGACCGCGGCGACATCGGCGGCCTGCCCAGCGAAGTCACGGCCGGCCGGCAGGGCGAGATCCTCGCCGCCGTGGTCGGCGGCAAGATCCGCCGGTCCAAGGACGGCGGGCGCACGTGGTCGACTCTGACCACTTTGCACTGACGCCGCAGCAAATGGTTGCGAGGCTCGACAAAAGCGTCCTAGACGTTTTGCTGGGTCGCGCCGCAAAAGACCATTGACTTCTGATCTAAAGCTCGACTAGTCTTCTCATCGGGTTGTCATCGACCTCACACTCCGGTTCGAGGTCAGAAAGAGGAGAAGGCGAATTGAAGGGAATCTCTCGGCGCGCTCGCACGTGCGCCGTGGTTGCCGCGACTGGTGTTGCGGTCCTCGCTAGCTCGGCGTCTGCGCAGGCGCAGCGGCCCGCGAAGACCGGCAACGGCATTCCGGCCGGTCAGGCGAGCACGCAGATGTTCAACTACGGGACGTACTTGAACAACGGCGGCAACACTGGCGCCGCCAACCCGGTCACCGGCGTTTCTGCCGCGTGCCTGACGTCCACCAGCACCACCTGCCGCCTCGAGCGCCTCGAAGGCCTGTTCGCCTTCTTCCAGCGCAAGGGCTGGACCAACATCGAGCTCTTCGCGCACTCCGGTTTCCCGGCGCAGAACGACATTCCAGGCCTGGTCGCCTACCGCGCGCTGCTCGACAAGTACGGCCTGCACGCGGCCGGCTGGCACGGCACCGTGACCGACGTGGGCCCGGCGTGGACCGAGCGCCTCGCCGCGTCGAAGATCCTCGGCATGGACTACATCGGCTCGGGCGGCGTCGCCTCCCCGGGCATCAACACGTACTCCAACACGCTGCTCACCGCGCAGGCGCTCAACCGCCTGGGCAAGGAGGCCGTCGAGGCGGGTGTCGGCCCCGTCTACATCCATAACCACACGGGCGAGTTCGACGCCAAGTACGTCGACAACGGCGTCCTGAAGTCGGCCTGGCAGATCCTCATGGACCGCACCGAGTCCCGCTACGTGCAGGCCGAGGTCGACGTCTTCTGGTCCTCGGACGCGTTCGGCGACGTCACCGGCGAGGCGACCGCGGCGCTGGTCAACGCCAACCCGACGCGCGTGAAGATGATGCACATCAAGGACGGCATCAACATCGCCGCCCAGAACAGCCCCACGGACACGCGCACCGGTTCGCCGCGTCCGACGGGCACCGGCGAGCTCGACTTCCGCCCGATCTTCGCCGCCGCGCTGGGCAAGGTCCAGTACTACCACCACGAGCATGACGGTGGCACCGTGACCGACGCGGACACGAGCTTCACCAACCTCTCGCCGATCGGCCCGTCCATCGCTCCGGCGGTGCTCGGCCTTCCGACGAACTTCCCGACGGTCGCGGCCGGCACCCCGGCCGCCGAGAACGCCGTCGACGTGAAGATCACCAACACGGGCCAGGCGCCGCTCGTCATCACCACGAACACGATCGCCAACCAGACCGGCGGCTCCGACGCCGGCGACTTCGCGATCGTCAGCAGCACCTGCGCCAACTCCACGGTCGCCGCCGGTAACCCGAACGCGACCCCGGCCGTCCCGCGCGGCACCTGCACCGTGAAGGTCGGCTTCAAGCCGACGAAGACCAACTACCGCTCCGTCGCCCTGCTGCGGATCACCTCCAACGCCGATGACGCGACGGAGTCGATCCTGCTCACGGGCTCAAGCAACGCCAACGCCGTGGGCGGCGTGGGCGGCACCGTGCCGACCTCGCTCTCCCTGACGCTCGGCGGCTCGCCCAGCTTCGGCGCGTTCACGCCCGCCGTCGCCCGGACGTACGACACGGCCGTCGCCGCGTCGGTCGTCAGCACCGCCGGTGACGCGACCCTCTCGGTCACGGACGCAAGCAGCACCGCCACGGGCCACCTCGTCAACGGCACGTTCGCGCTGCCGTCGGCGCTGCAGGTGCGCGCCGCCAACACCGCCAACCCGAACCCGGCCTACGCGTCGCTGAGCGAAGTGGCCAACACGCCGCTGAACATCCTCAGCTACGCCGGTCCGACCGCGGGTGCGGACACCGTCACCGTCGGTTTCCGCCAGGCGATCGGCGCGACGGACACGCTGCGCTCCGGCAGCTACAGCAAGACGCTCACCTTCACGCTGAGCACCACCACTCCGTAAGCGCTCCAATCCCGAGGGCGCCGGCCGTTCGCGGCCGGCGCCCTCGTGGTATTTCCGAGGTCACATGAAGACGTTGTTCGTAGTCGCCGCGCTCGCCGTGCTGCTCGCGGGCTGTGGCGGCGACAAGAAGGCCGCGGACACGACGCCCACCGCGACCCCGACGCCCACGGCGCCGGCCCGGCACGAGGACCCCGATCTCGCGGGCTACTCGCAGGGCGTCAAGGACTATTACGTCGAGATCCACAACGAGCCCACGGGCGACGCGGAGACCGACATCGAGACCGAGTACCACCAGCCGCCGCGCCCGGCGGAGGCCCGGCTGGGTGAGCCGATCACCCTGACCGGCACCAACATCGGCATCCGCCTGCAGGTCACGCCGACCAAGGTCGAGACCGTCGGCGACCACGTCGCCGTGCAGCTGAAGCTCGAGAACACGGGCATCACCGTCTACGAGGCGCCGCTGCGCCAGGCCGCGCTGAGCTACGGCGACGGTAAGCCGGTAGGGATCGACGCCGGTGCCCGCGCCGCGTGCTCGAACGGCTTCGAGGCCGAGACGCTGCGCCTCGACGTCGGGCGCAAGACGTCCGGCTGCCTGCTCTTCCCGGCGCCGCGCGGTGGTGAGGCGCCGACGCGCTTCCAGCTCGCGCTGGAGATCGTGCCGACCACCGCCGGCGGGATCTGGAACCTCGGCGGCTAGCTCTCGTCGACCTTGATCGAGTTGATCAGCACGGGCGCGTCCGGGAAGTCCGAGCGCGGGTCCGTGATGATCGCCCCGATCTTGTCGGCCACGTCCTGGCCTGAGGTGACCTCGCCCAGGAGCGCGTAGTCGGGCGTGAGCTGCTCGCCGTCCTTGCCGGTCACCACGAAGAACTGGGAACCGGACGCGCCGACCGGGTCGTTGGCGGCCTTGGCCATCGCGACGACGTACTTGACGTACTTGAGCGTCTTCGGCGGCGCTTCGACGACCTGGTAGCCGGGGCCGCCGTTGCCGGTGCCCAGCGGGTCACCGCCCTGGAAGACGAACCCGGGGACGATCCGGTGGATCAGCAGGCCGTCGTAGAAGCCCTGGTCGGCCAGATACTTGAAGGAGCCGCCCGTCTTGGGCGCGCGCTTGGCGTCCAGGGTGATCTCGAACGCGCCGCAGTTGGTGTCGACCGTGGCGACGTAGGTATGTGCGGCGTCGAGGGTCTCGGTCGGCTTCTTGAGCTTGGCTCGCTTCTGCTCGCCCGGGTTCTTCGCGGGCGTGCAGTGGTTCTCGTCGAGCGCGGCGGCCGCCGTGGCGGTGGCCTCCGCGGGCGTGGCGGTGGACTGGGCGGCCTTCGGTTTGTCCGATCCACCGCACGCGGTGAGAAGCAGGGCAAGGCAGGCGGCAGCGACGGTGAGGGACCTGGACACGGCGGGCAAGGATAGATGCGACCCCGTTCCTGGGTACGTGGTCTGAAGATGAGAGGGAGGCTCGGTTCGCGCGCCGCGATCGGCGCCGGGTTCTTTGTCGCGGCATCTTCTTCGGCCGCCCGCTGACCGTGATCCTGCTGCTCATCGCCCTCGCCGCGTTCGTCGTCCCCCACCTGGGCGTGTTGCGCGACCGGACCTTCTCCGACGAGGACTGAAAATAAAGGGGACTGTCCCCTTTAGGTTCCCAGGGAGTTCTCAGGGAAGTCCGAGGCTTCTCTTACGGGCCGTGCCGAGGGTTGAGGCATGTCTGCCACGACCCATGACGGCCTGCGCGTCCCCGCCCGCCCGCGGGTGCGCGGGCGTGCCGTAGCTCTCCCCCGCCCCGAAGTCGCCGCGCTGCTGGTGCTGGCGGGTGCCTTGAACCTGTGGGCGCTGTCGCGCAACGGGTGGGCGAACGACTACTACGCGGGCGCGGTGCGCTCGATGGCCGGGTCGTGGCACGCGTTCCTGTACGGATCCTTGGACGCCGGCGGCGTGATGACGGTGGACAAGCCGCCGATGGCGCTGTGGGTGCAGGCGCTGTCCGTGCGCGTGTTCGGGTTCAACTCGTGGGCGATGCTCGTGCCGCAGGCGCTGATGGGCGTCGCGTCGGTGTGGCTCGTCTACGACCTCGTCGCGCGGCGGTTCGGCCGGGCGGGTGGGTTCATCGCGGGCGCGGTGCTGGCGCTGACGCCGATCGCGGTCGCCGTCTCGCGCCACAACAACCCGGATGCGCTGCTGATCCTGTGCGTCGTCGGCGCGCTGTGGGCGGTCGTGCGGGCGTTGGAGGACGGCCGGGTGCGCTGGATGGTGCTCGCGGGTGCGCTCGTCGGGTTCGGCTTTGAGACGAAGATGGCCGCGGCGCTGCTGGTCGTGCCCGCGCTAGCGGTCGCGTGGCTGTGGGCGGCGCCGCGCAACCGGGTGCGCGGGCTGCTCGGCGGCGGGCTCGCGCTGATCGTGGCGGGTGGGGCGTGGCCGCTGCTGGTCGCGCTGACGCCGGCGTCGTCGCGGCCCTGGATCTCGGGCACGTCGGACAACTCGATCTGGTCGCTGATCGTCAATTACAACGGCCTCGGCCGGCTCGACGGCCAGGCGGGTGGGCCGCAGGGCATGGCCGGTGGCGGCGGGCCGGGTGGCGGTGGCGGCGGGTTCGGCGGCGGCAACGGCCTCTTCGGGGGCGATCCCGGTGTGTTGCGGCTTTTGAACAGCGCGCTGGGCGGGCAGGCGGGCTGGCTCCTGGGCTTCGCGCTGGTGGCGGGCGTCGCGCTCGTGGTCTCCTCGCGCCTGTCGCGCCGTGACCCGGTCACCGGCTGGGTGCTGGCCGTCGGCGGCGTGGCGCTGACCGCCGCGGTCGCGTTCAGCAGCGCCAAGGGCATCTTCCACCCCTATTACGTGAGTGAGCTCGCCCCGTTCGCGGCGGCGCTGGTCGGTGCGGGCGCCGTGCGCTTCACGCAGGGCGATCGGCTCGCGCGGATCGCGGGCCCGCTCGCGATCGCCGGCGCCGTGTTGACGGAGCTGAAGGTGCTCGGCGACAATTCGGGCTCGCTTTCGTGGGTCCCGCCGGTCCTCGTCGTGGTGGGTGTGCTGGGGGCGGGCGCGGTCGCGTTCGGCCCCGACGCCCGGACGCGCAACGCGGGCATCGCGGGCGCGCTCGCGGCGCTCCTGATCGCGCCGGCGACCTGGTCGATCCAGACCCTCGGCCACGCCACCAACGGAACCTTCCCGGCGGGTGGCCCGGCAACGGCGGGCGTCGGCTTCGGCGGTCCGGGAGGGGGCGGCGGCGGTTTCCGCGGCCGCGGCGGCTTCGGCGGGGGCAACTTCACGCCGCCGGCGGGCGCCAACACGCCCCCGGGCGCAGGCGGCATCGACCCGGGCATGACCGGCACGGCCCCCGGCGCGAGCGGAACGGCCCCAGGCGGCGCGGGCTCGGCGCCCGGCGCGAACGGAACGGCCCCGGGCGGCACCGGCACCAACGGCATCGCCCCCGGCGCCGGCGGGACCACTCCCGGCGCCAACGGGTTCGGCGGCCGTGGCGGATTCGGTGGGCCCGGCGGTGGCGGTGGCGCGTTCGGCGGCAATTCCGCGTCGCTTACTTCGGCGCTCGCGTACATCAAGGCCAACGGCGGCGGCACGCTCGCCGTCTCGAGCCAGTCCACCGCGGCGGCCGCGATCATCGCCTCCGACGCGGATGTCGCCGGCATCGGCGGGTTCTCCGGGCGCGAGAGCGCGGTCACTCCCGCTTGGCTCGCGTCCGAGGTCCAGCTGGGCAAGATCCGCTGGGTGCTCGCCGACGACTCCGGTGGCGGCGGGCTCCGCAACGACGGCCGGACGGGCTCGACCACCGCGATGGCCGCCGTGCAGTCCGCCTGCAAGTCCGTCAACGCCGACGGCGTGACGCTCTACGACTGCGCGGGGCAGTCCGCGGCGCTGGCGGCCGCGGGCTGACGCGCAGCCGTGAGCGCCAACCTAAAGAGGGTCTGACCCCCTTTACATAAATGGGGTCAGACCCTCTTTAGAAACGGCGATGCGCAAGGCGCCGCCGGTAGGCTGGTCGGGGTCTCAACGCGTGCGCACCCTCGGTCTCACACCCTGGCCGGCACGTCGCGCGCACCGCGTCCTGGTGCTCGTCGCCGTCGCCGCGCTTCTCGCCTCCCTGGTGGTCTGGCTGATCCCCGGCGGGAAGCCGGATACCAAGTGGCCCGGCGGCGTCGTCAACGTCTACGGGCCGCCCACGATGACCGACACGCTGGTCATCGCCGCGCGGCAGTGGACGACCTCTGGCGCCCACGTGGACCTGCGCGTGGTGCTCCGGCCCAAGGACGCGGACGTGATCGTCCGCACCGACGACCGGCGTCTCGCGCAGGCGTGTGGGAAGTGCCTCGGCCACAGCGGGTCGATCGGGCGCCCTGAGACCGGCCGCACGGAGGTGCTGATCAAGTCCGAGCTCGACGGGCAGATCCGTCCGCTCTCCGTCTGGGTCGCGGCCCACGAGCTCGGTCACGTCCTCGGCCTGCGGCACCGGCCCGGCAAGGGCTGCTCGCTGATGTCGAGCAACGCGTTCGACACCCGCTGCGCCCCCACCTGGGCCTCCACCCGCCCCTCGAAGGACGACCTCGTGTGCATCCCCGGCCGCCGGGACACGCTGGTCGCCGCGCAGCTCTACGGCGGCGCTCCCGCCCGCCACGACGTGCGCTGCGGTTAGATCAAAGAGAACGCCAGAGCCAGCCCCGACGCGGCCAGGTCGAGTCGATACCGCGGGAGGACGCCGGGCCCGCAGGAGGCCGAGCCGAGACCCTGCTGCGCCACGTCGGCGTTCACCCACAGCCAGTCGGGATCGGGCACGAGATCGGGCGGGTGACGAGCGGCGGCCAGAGCCTCCGAAGTCCACGGCCGGACGGTCAGCTCGAAGTGCGCGCGACCCTCGATCCGCAGCCGCCCGCCCAGCGTCGCCCACCGCACCTCGGTGCGCGACCCGTTCTCCTGCGGCAGCAGATACGGCGTCTGCAGATCCGCCACCGCCGACGAGAACCGGCCGACGCGGGCCGCGAGCCGCGAGTCCGGGTACGCCTCCCCCGGGCCGCGCCCGAACCACTCGACGCCCTCCAGCGCGGAAGGCACGGCGAACCGCACGCCTAGCCGCGGCAGCGGGAAATCCCACGAGCGGTCGGGCACCACCGCGAGCGCGAGCACCAGCGCGCCGTCCTCGGCGGTCCACGTGTAGGTCGCGAGCAGGCCGATGTCGGACGCCGCAGGCGCGACACGGGTGCGGACGACCAGGGCGTCACCGACGCGGGCCATCGAGATCGTGCGATGGCGCATGCGATCCAACCCGGCCGCCCGCCACAACGGCGCGAGCTGCTCCGGCCCGTGGTAGCCCTCGTCGTTGTCGGTCGGCGCGCGCCAGACGTCCAACCGCGGCCCGATCAGCGGCAGAGACCCGAGCCGCGTCAGCACCCCCGTGCGCGGATCGAACTCGGCCAGAGCGAAGGGATCCGACGCCCGACGCACAGCGCGCGCAGGCGCCGCCGCCACGGGCAGTTGCCCCCAGGCGACCTCGTGACCCGCCGGCGCCCACGGCGCATCCACGGCCAGCACCGCCCGCACCGTCAGCCACGTCTCCCGCGACACGGGCGGCAGCTCATCCGGCAGCGGCAACTCGGCCACCGCGCCAGCGGGCAAGGCCCCGACGCGCAGCTCGCCGGCCACCACCGGCGCGCCCTCCTCCTCGACAAACCACACAAACGTCAAGTGCGAGAGGTCGCGGAACATGAAGCGGTTCTCGATCCGCAGGCCGCCGTCGGTCCCGGCGCCGATCCGCACCGGCTCGAAGACCTTCTTGAGCTCGACCAGGCCGGGCGAGGGCGTGCGATCCGGGAACAGCAGGCCGTCGGCGACGAAATTGCCGTCGTGCAACGGCTCGCCGAAGTCCCCGCCGTAGGCGAAGAACCCGCGCGCCGTGTCCCGGATGCCGTGGTCGATCCACTCCCAGACGAACCCGCCCTGGCAGCGCGGATGGCGTTCGAACAGCGCCTGATAGTCCGCGAGCCCGCCCGGCCCGTTGCCCATCGCGTGCGCGTACTCGCACAGCAGGAACGGCATCCGGCGCCGCCGCGCGTCCAGCTCGGGGTCGTCCAGCGGCGCCTCCTCCCCGCGCCCGATCGCGTCGACCTCCTCGTGGGAGGCGTACATCCGCGAATAGACGTCGACGTCGCGGCATGTCCAGTCGTGCTCGTAGTGCAGCGGCCGCGACGGGTCGCGCTCGCGCGCCCACGCCGCCATCGCGCCCAGGTTGCGCCCGGAGCCGCTCTCGTTGCCGAGCGACCACAGGATCACCGACGGGTGGTTCTTGTCGCGCTCGACCATCCGCCGCATCCGGTCGACCAGCGCGTGCTCCCAGTCCGGGTCATCCGACGGGTTCCGCCGCCACTCCAGCGGGAAGAAGCCGTGCGTCTCGAGGTCGCACTCGTCGATCACATACAACCCCAGCTCGTCGCAGAGCTCGAGGAACCGCGGGTGCGGCGGGTAATGCGAGGTGCGCACGGCGTTGACGTTGTGCGCCTTCATCAGCTCGATGTCACGCCGCATCACCGCTTCGGACACCGTCCGGCCCGTGTCGGGATCGAACTCGTGCCGGTTGACGCCGTGCAGCTGGACGCGGTGCCCGTTGACCTGCAGCAGCCCGTCCTCGACGACGACGCGGCGGAACCCGATCCGCAGCGTGACGTGCTCGGACGCGCTCGCCACGACGCAGTCATAGAGCCGCGGGATCTCGGCGCTCCACGCCTCCACCCGCTCGATCGTCACCGTCTCCCCGCCCAGCGCGACGATCCCCAGCTCGGGCACCGTCACCCGCGCGTCCGTCCCCGGCACGTCGACCCGCAGCCGCCCGGCGCCGGTCACGCTGTCGTAGTCGGCGTGGACGAAGACGTCGTCGATCGCGCCCACCGGCGGCCGCGCCACCAGCGTCACATCGCGGAAGATCCCCGACAGCCACCACATGTCCTGGTCCTCGAGGTAGGAGCCAGAGGACCACTGGTGCACGCGCACCGCGAGCACGTTGTCGGAGCCGGGGCGCAGCAGCGGGCCGACGTCGAACTCGGCCGGCAGCCGGCTCCCCAGCGAGACGCCCACGTAGTCGCCGTTGACCCACACCCGCAGGCACGAGTCGACGCCCTCGAAGCGCAGCACCGCGTCACCGGCGAACGCGTCGGGAACCTCGAAGCGCAGCCGGTAGTCGCCGGTCGGGTTCTCGTCGGGGACGAACGGCGGATCGACCGGGAACGGGTAGTTCACGTTCGTGTAGGCGGGAGCGCCGTAGCCGTGCAGCTGCCAGTGCGAGGGAACCGGGAGCCGATCCCAGCCGCTGTCGTCGTAATCGCGGTCGACGAAGTCCGCGGGGACGTCGGCGCGCTCGCTCAGGCGGAACGCCCACGTGCCGTTCAGTGACAGCGTGGGGGCATCGGAGCGCAGAAAGGCGCGCGCCGGACGGACCCCCTCGCCCGGAGACCGTTCTTCGTAGTAGCGCACGCCGGATAGCCTGACAGCGTGGGCCTGAACACGATCCGCTACATCGTTCCCGCGGTGCTCGTCGTCATCGGTTTCGTGATCCTGTTCACGGCCGGCGAGTCGCTGCGCTGGGAGGGTTGGGCGATGTGCGTCGGCGCCGGCCTGGCCATCCTGCTGCTCAACGCGCTCTACCGCTACGGCGCCACGGGCGACAAGGAGCGCGACGCCGAGGACTCCGCTCGGGAGTACTTCGGCGAACACGGCCGCTGGCCGGACGACGACTAGCCTGTAGCCGAGTGCCATTTTCCGTTCAGCTCGGGCTGTTCTTCGCTTTTCTGACGGCCCTGGGCTCGGTGCTCGGCTTCTTCCTGAAGTTCAAGGGCGCCGTTCAGGCCCCGCCTGTCCAGTGGCGACGGCCGCTGCACAGCACGATCGCGCTGTTCCGCTCGCCGATCTACACGATCGGCTGCGTCGTGGCGACGACCTCGTGGGGCTTTCACGTCGTCGCGCTCGGCCTGGCGCCGATCTCGGTGGTGCAGTCGGTGATCGCCGGCGGGCTCGTGCTGGTGACCGTCGTCGCCGACCGCGTCTTCGGCCAGTCGGTGACGCGCAGGGAGTGGATCGGCGTCGGCCTCACCGCCGCCGGCCTGGCGTTCCTCGCCGCCACGCTCGAGGGGACGACGGACGCCGCCCACGGCGACTACCAGGACCTGACGTTCGCCATCACCGTCGCGGGCGCCACGATCGCCGCGTTCGTCCTCGCCCGCCGCGCCCACAGCGGCCCCGCGCTCGCCGTGTCGGCGGGCCTCTTCTGGGCCGCCAGCGACATCACGATCAAAGCGCTCAGCGGCAAGGCGGAGGACCTCGGCGTCGCCGTCATCTGGCACCCGTTCGCGTTCGTGATCGTCGCGCTGAGCCTGATCGGCCTGCTGGTCTCCGCCCGCTCCCTGCAGATCGGCCCCGCCGTTGCCGTGATCGCCCTCACGAGCGCGACCGCCAACGTGCTGACGATCGCCGCCGGGCCGTTCGTCTTCAAGGAGCCGCTGCCCGACGACCCGTTCGCGCTGCTCGTCCGCCTCGCCGCGTTCGCCCTGGTGATCACCGCGGCGGCGCTGACGCCGCCGCCGATGGAGGAGCCCGCGCCTACCGCAGACTTGCTGCGAGCGAGTCCCGCAACGGAACACGCGGGATGAGCGTCGCCTGCAGCGCGTGGTAGACGTCCGGCTTGCCGTCCCAGACGGTGCTCGACGGGCGATTGGAGGGATCGAGCTCGTGCTGCCATGAGCCGTCGGCGGGATCGATGAAGCGCTCCTGCGCGAGGTCCCACCACTCGGCCTGCAGCGCATCCTCGCCCAGCACCGCGGCGGCGCCGATCGCCTCGCACAGCACCCAGTGCAGCCGGTCGGCCACGACGGGGCGGCCGTCCCAGTCGACGGTGTAGACGAACCCGCTGCCGTCCCACCCGTCCTGGACGCCGGCCATGAACAGCCTGCGTGCGTCGGCCTCGAAGAGGGAGCGGTCGAGCGTGAACGCGAGCCGCGCCCACTCGAACCAGTGCCCGATCGTCGCGCCGTAGGGCCGGAACGGGTGCGCGGGCTCGGTCACGTTGTAATCCGGCAGCGGGCGCCACTGCTCGTCGAAGTGCTCGTTCAGCCGTGGGTGGTTGTCGACGACCAGCCGCTGCGTCACCCGCACCGCCCGCTCGCGCCACAGCGGGTCGCCGGTCGCGAGCATCGCCTCGACGCCGTGCATGTTCGCGTTGGCGCCGCGGTAGGCCTCCAGGTCGGTCCAGTCGCGATTCCACACGTCGACCAGCGCGCCGGCGGACTGGTCCCAGAAGCGGGTGTCGAGCACCTCGAGCGCCTCGCCGAGCAGCGCGTCGTCGCCCGCCGAGGCCGCCGCGAGCACCACGAAGACGTGCTCGTAGGCGCGCTTGTCGGTCGACCCGCCCACCTGCGCGAACCACCCGCCGTGCACCGGGTCGCGGAAGTCGTGGCGCAGCGAGTCGAGCCCGTGCGCGACGAGCTCGGCGGCGCCCGGCCAGCCCAGCAGCTCCCCGAGCGCGAAGACGTGCGTCATCCGCGTCGTGATCCACAGCTCGCGCGGGCGGTCGAGGTCCGGCGTCCCGTCCGAGCGCAGCCACGCGAAGCCGCCCTCGGGGTGCCGTGAGCCCTCGGCGAAGGCGAGGAGTCGCTCGGTCTCTGCAGCCAGATCGATCATGCTTGCGATGAATCCTGCCCGCTACCCCGGTCGAAGAGGCATGAGCACACTGATTGCGGATCTTTCCATCTCCCTCGACGGCTTCGTCGCGGGCCCGAACCCGAGCATGAACGACCCGCTCGGCATCGGCGGGATGCAGCTGCATGAGTGGGCGTTCGCCGCGATGTCCTGGCGCGAGGAGCACGGCCAGAGCGGCGGCGAGAAGAACAGCGACTCCGATCACTTCGATGCCCTGCGCGCCCGCGTGGGCGCGGGGATCATGGGCCGCAAGATGTACAGCGGCGGCTCCGGGCCGTGGGAGGACGACGGCAACGGCCGCGGCTGGTGGGGCGACGAGCCGCCCTTCCACACGCCGGTGTTCGTGCTCACGAGCCACGCCCGCGAGCCGCTGGAGCTGACCGGCACGACGTTCACCTTCGTCACCGACGGCATCGAATCCGCCTACGAGCAGGCCATGGCGGCCGCCGGCGGCAAGGACGTCCAGGTCCACGGCGGCGGCAGCGCCGTCTCGCAGTACCTTCGCGCCGGGCTGCTCGACGAGCTCGCGGTCCACGTCGCCCCGGTCCTGTTGGGTTCCGGCACCCGCCTGCTCCAGGACGTGCCGCCCGGCAAGCTCGAGCAGCGCGGCGTGGTCGAGTCCCCGGCCGGCGTCACCCACATCACCTACCGCGTCCTCAGATGAGAGTGAGACAGCACCGTCGCACTTAAGCGCTACGCTGCTGTCTCGAATGGGCCGCCCGGTCGAGTACCTGCGCGCCGACGCCGCCCGCAACGTCCACCGCATCGTGGAGGTCGCGGCACGGTTGTTGGGCGAGAACCCCAACCTCGCGATGGCCGACGTCGGCATCGCCGCGGGTGTGAGCCGCGCGACGGTCTATCGCCATTTCCCGACCCGTGAGGCGCTGGTCGCCGCGATCCACATGCAGGCCGTCGAGCAGGGCGAGGCGGCGCTGCAGGCGTGCCGACTGGAGGAGGACAGCGCGACCGAAGCGCTGCGCCGGCTGTGCACCGCCTGGCTGGACGTGGCCGAACGCTACGCGTTCGCGCAGCTGACCACCCAGCCCGGCACGGGCTTTGACGAGCCGACGCGCGAGCGCAGCCGCCAGATCCTCGGCGCGCCGCTGCGCGCGCTGTACGAGCGCGGCAAGGCGGCGGGCGAGTTCTCCCCCACGCTCTCGACCGAGTGGTGCGTCCGAGCGTTCGGCGCGCTGCTGCTCGCCGGCGCCCGCGCCGTGGCCGACGGCACCTTGACTCACGAAGACGCCCCGGATGCCGTCTTCCGCTCCCTACTCGAAGGACTTCGCGCATGACCGACATCGACAACGGCAACGCCAACGGCCAATCAGACGTACTGACCGGCCGGGCGCTCGTGCCGGTGTTCGGCGCCCTGATGCTCGGCATGTTCCTCGCCGCGCTGGACCAGACGATCGTCTCGACCGCGCTGCCGACGATCGTCGGCGACCTCGGCGGACTGGACCACCTGAGCTGGGTGGTCACGAGCTACCTGCTCGCGACGACGGCGTCGACGCCGCTGTACGGCAAGCTCGGCGACATGTGCGGCCGCAAGCCGGTGTTCCTCGCGGCCATCCTGATCTTCCTCGCCGGCTCGCTGCTGAGCGGGCTCAGCCAGTCGATGGGCGAGCTGATCGCCTTCCGGGCGCTGCAGGGCCTCGGCGCCGGCGGTCTGATGGTCGGCGCGCAGGCGATCATCGCCGAGATCGTCCCGCCGCGCGAACGCGGCCGCTACATGGGCCTGATCGGCTCGGTCTTCGCGGTGGCGAGCGTCGCCGGGCCGCTGCTCGGCGGCTTCTTCGTCGAGACGCTCTCCTGGCGCTGGGTCTTCTACGTGAACATGCCGATCGGCGTGCTCGCGGTGCTCGTCGTGGTCTTCAAGCTGCACCTGCACGTCCCCAAGCACCGCCACCAGATCGACTACCTCGGCGCGACGCTGCTCACCGCGGGGGTCAGCGCCCTGATCCTGGTCACCACGTGGGGCGGCAACGAGTACGCCTGGGGCTCGCTGACGATCGTCGTGCTCGCGATCGTGGGCGTGCTCCTGCTCGGCTTCTTCATCAGGCAGGAGACGCGCGCCGCCGAGCCGATCATCCCGCTCAAGCTCTTCCGCTCGCGGGTGTTCAGCATCGCCTCCTCGATCGGCTTCGTGATCGGCCTGGCCATGTTCGGCGCGATCATCTTCATCCCGCTCTTCCTGCAGCTCGTCTACGGCGTCAGCCCGACCAGCTCCGGCCTGCGGATGCTGCCCCTGATGGGCGGCCTGCTGACCGCGAGCATCCTCTCCGGCCGCGCGATCAGCCGGATGGGCCGCTACAAGATCTTCCCGGTCTTCGGCACCGCGATCACGACCATCGGCCTGTTCCTGCTGAGCCGGCTGGAGGTCGACACGCCACCCTGGCTGGCGTCGGTCTTCATGCTCGTGCTCGGCGTCGGCATCGGCCTCGTCATGCAGGTGATCGTGCTCGTCGTCCAGAACGACGCGCCCCCGCGCGACATCGGCGTCGCCACCTCCACCGCGACCTTCTTCCGCAGCATGGGCGGCTCGCTCGGCGTCGCCCTGTTCGGCGCGATCTTCGCCTCCCGGCTGACGAGCGAGCTCGCGACGCTCCCCGGCGGCGCCGGCGCGCAGTTCAGCGGCGGCGTCAACGTCAGCCCCGAGCAGGTCCACGCGCTGCCGGAGGAGATCCGCCACGACTTCCTGCTCGCGTTCGTGAACGCGCTGCAGCCGGTCTTCCTCGTCGGCGCCGCCGTGACCCTCGTCGCGTTCGTCCTGACGTGGTTCCTCAAGGAGGTCCCGCTGCGCGGCGCGACGCACGCGCCGCCGCCGGATCCGGTCACCGACCCGAACCTCGAGATCGAATTCGAGGGCGAACCGACTGGACGAACGTCCTCTTAGCTGAGGGTTCGCCCACTGCTTCAATGGCGCGCAAATGCGCGCCCTCACTCTTGCCCTGCTCGCCCTCGCGTTCGCCGCGCCCGCGGCGCACGCCGACTGGCCTGATTACCTGCCGGTCTACGGCGCGAACGACGGGATTCGCCTGACCCAGAAGGGCATCGCCTTCGGCCCGAAGGCGGACAAGCTCTATCGCACGCTCGGGGGTCACCGCGCGCTCGCCCTGTGCGGGGCATTCACCGACCGGCTCGCCCCCGACTACACGGCGGGCAACCAACTCGGCACCCTTCCTCGCAAGCGCGGCACGATCCGCGTCGACACCGGCGGCTACCCCGACGTCTGTGCCATCGCCACGCGGCGGATCAACCTCGACGACAGCTTCTGCCGCTCGATGCGGTCCGAGCTGGAGGATTGGTGCGCGCGGGTGATCGTGGCGGTCACGCCACGCGGGCGCGCCTACGTCGACCGGCTCCACCGTGCGGTCGAGCTCGTCGGGGCCGACGACCAGATCTCGAGCCTCCCGCCCGATTGGGCGCCGACGCCGGTCGAGTTGCTCCAAGGCGCCGTCGAGGCGAAGGTCGTCGCGCTCGACGGCCCGGATGCCTCCCCGCCGGCCGGCACCATCGGCCTCTATGGCGACGGCGCCAACCACACCGTCGCCGCGCTCCTACGCGACGGCACCCGCGTCTTCCTGCGCCGTGAGGGCGACGTGATCACCACGAACCTCCCGGAGCTCTTCGGCCGCGCCCTGACGGTGTTCCCGAACTAGCGGCGCTTGACGAACTCGCAGCTCTTGAGGACGTCGACGCGGTCGGCCGTGACCTTGTCGCGGCCGGCACCGCAGTCGATCGTGTCCTTGGTCCGGTCGACCGCGTAGATCTGGTCGTTGCCGCCCTGGCCGTTGGCGATGTCCTTGCCGGCCGCGGGTGTGAGCGTGTCGTTGCCGTTGCCGGCGTTGAGCTTGTCGTCGCCGATGCCGCCGTTCATCCGGTCGTCGCCGCTTCCACCGACGAGGACGTCCTTCCCGCTCCCGCCGTTGAGCCGGTCATCGTCCCCGAGCCCGAACACGCAGTCGTCGCCGGCGTTGCCGCTGAGGGTGTCGCGCCTGGCGCTGCCGACGAGCACGTCGGCCCCGGACGTCCCGTGGGTGAACGCCGTCGTCCCAGGCGCATCGCAGGTGCGCGGGACCACCGGTACGGGCGTCGGCGCGGGAGCGGGAGGCACGACACCCGCGCCGGTGTTCGTCACGACCGGGACGACCTGGTCGACCGGCACGACCGTCGGTGTCGGTGTCGGTGTCGGAGTCGGTGTCGGTGCAACGAAGCAGGCGCCCCCGGCCGGCGTGGACCGGTTGGCGAAGACCATGACGGTGTTGTTCAGGACGTCGGCGACCGCGAGCTCGGGCAGGCCGTCCCCGCTCAGGTCGCTGACGGCCAGGCTCACCCGCGTGCCCGTCGCGGGGCTCTGATATCCCAGCTGGGGCAGGTCGCGGCCGCCGTCGAACCAGCCGGCGCCGTCGGCGAGATGGATGATGCCCCGCCCGAACCCGCCCGCGCCCACCACGTCGTTGCAGCCATCACCGTCGACGTCGGCGATCGCAACGGAGTCGAGGCCGGCGATCGACGGCAGCGGCCGCGGGATCACCGCGAGCCCGGTGGCGCCCCACGTGAACACGTTCAGCGACGGCACCCGCTCCCCCAAGGCGCTCACGTACTGCGCGGCGAGCACGTCGAGGTCGCCGTCGTCGTCGAGGTCGCCGATCGCCGCCGACTCGACGCCGCCGGAAAACGTGCGCGTGCTCTCCGACAGCACGAGCGGCGGAGGTGAGAAGCCGAAGATGCCGAGCTTGTCGCCGCCCTCGCTGGTCACGATCTCGTCCGGCGGCACACCGGCCGAGGTCCCGTTGAGGTCGCCCACGGCCAGCGGGGCACCCGACGGCGTGTCGTTGCACGCGAGCCCCGGCTCGGTGACGTCGTAGTCGATGCACAGCTGCGCGCCGGTCGCCGTCTGGTGCATCAGGGCGAGCAGCGGCGCCGGGCTGCCGTTCTGGTGCCGGACCAGCGCGATCATGTCCGGCCACGGCGCCGGGAGGCCGACGCCGAACGGCTGCGGGTTGCCCAGCGCGCCCTTGCCGTCACCGGTGAGCCGCACGACATACGGCGGGCACGCGAGGTACGCGTCGAGCTTGCCGTCGAAGGTCAGGTCGCCCAGCGCGACGTCGATCGCGACGCCGGCGCACACCCCGCCGCCGCTGTATTCCTGCGGCGCGTCGAACGTGCCGTCGCCGCGGTTGAGCAGCACGCCCACACCGCCCCGCAACGGCAGGGCGACAACGATGTCCTTGCCGTGCACGCCGTCGAGGTCGCCGAGCTCGACGTTGCCCGGACGGCCAGGGAGCGAGATGTCCTGGCGCTCGAAGCGAACATCGGCTCGAGCCGATGACGCTCCACCCAGCGTCGCCCCTACGAGCACCGCCAGCGCCCAGCGCAGGCGGCGGGCTCGAGAGTCGATGGCGCGACACTACACCGATTCTCACCCCAGCTGGAACGGATCCCGCGTCGCGCCGGTGAGCTCGATCCAGACGGTCTTGAGCTCGGTGTACTCCGAGATCGCCTGGATGCCGTTCTCGCGCCCCATCCCGCTCGACTTGAAGCCGCCGAACGGCGCCATCGGGCCGACCGCGCGGTAGGCGTTGATCCAGACGGTGCCGGCGCGCAGCGCGCGCGCCATCCGGTGCGCGCGCTGCACGTCTCGCGTCCAAACGCCGGCGGCCAGGCCGAATTCCGTGGCGTTGGCCAACCGGATCACCTCCTCCTCGCCCCCGAACTTCAGCGCTGCCAGGACGGGACCGAAGATCTCGTTTTGCGCGATGTCCATGCCGTTGGTGACGTCGCCGAAGATCGTGGGCTCGACGAAGTACCCCGGCGAATCGAGCCGGCCGCCGCCGGTGACCAACGTGGCGCCCTCCGCCTTCGCCGACCCGATCGCCCCTAAGACCTTCTCGAGGTGCCCCTCGAACGCGACCGGGCCCATCTCGGTGGCCGGGTCCAGCGGATCGCCGAGCCGGATCTCGCGCGCCCGCGCGGCGAGTCGCTCGACGAACTCATCGTGCACCGACTCCTGGACGAAGAGCCGCGAGCCCGCCATGCACGTCTGGCCGGTCGCGGCGAAGATCCCCGCGACGACACCGTTGGCAGCGGCCTCCAGATCGGCGTCCTCGAAGACGATGTTCGGCGACTTGCCGCCCAGCTCCAGCGTCACCCGCGCGAGGTGCGTCGCGGCGCCCTTCATCACGGCCTTGCCGGTCTCGGTCCCGCCGGTGAAGGCGACCTTGTCGACGCCGGGATGCTCGACCAGCGGCGCACCCACCTCGGCGCCGTAGCCGGTGACGACGTTGAAGACGCCGGGCGGGAACCCCGCCTCTTCGACCAGCGCCGCGAACTCCAGGGTGGAGGCCGGCGCCTGTTCGGCGGGCTTGACCACCAGCGTGCAGCCGGCCGCCAGCGCGGGCGCCGCCTTCCAGCTCATCAGCAGCACGGGTGAGTTCCACGGCGTGATCGCCGCGACGACGCCGAGCGGCTCGCGCAGCGTGTAGACGAAGAAGTTGTCGCGGTCGGCCGGCAGCGTCTCGCCGCCCACCTTGTCCGCCGCGCCCGCGTAGTACTGGTAGTAGTCCGCGAGCCCGCGCAGCTGGCCCTCCATCTCGCGGATCAGCTTCCCGTTGTCGGTCGTTTCGACGACCGCGATGCGCTCCGCGTTCTCCGCGATCAGCTCCGCGAGCCGTCGCATGAGCCGCGCGCGAGTGACCGCTGTGGTGCGCGACCATGACTCGAACGCGCCACGTGCGGCGCGGACCGCCGCGTCCACGTCTTCCGCGCCGGCACGGGGAATCGTGGCCCACGGCTCGGCGGTGTACGGGTTGATGCTCTCAAAAATGGCTCCTGAGCGCGCGTCCACCCATTCGCCGCCGATGAGCATCTTGTAAGCCTTCACTCCGACAACCGTAAGGACTGCGTCAACAACCTCCACGATGCTGCGAATTACGAGTAGGGTTGGGGTCGTGAGTCCGAATTCGTGGCTCGCCGTCGACGGAGAGACGACGCCCACGCTGCGAGCGCAGGAATTGCGCTTCGCTTGGGAACGCTTCCAGGCCGACGACGAGGAGGCTTCTGAGCTCGTCCGTGAGGCGATCACGGACTCCTGGCGCCGTTCGCAGTCCGCCGGGGTCGATCCCACGGGCAGTCGCAAGGCGCCGATCGTCGCCGACGAGACGGAGACGCACGAGCGCTTCCAGGAGCACCCGCTCGGCCAGGCCTCCTCGCTGATCCGCGAGTGCCTGTCCGCGATCGCCGACGAGGCCGGGTATCTGATCGTCGTCTCGGATGCCAACGGCATGCTGATGACGATCGAGGGCTCCTCGCAGGTGCGCCTGCGCGCGGCGGGCGACATGAACTTCGCCGAGGGCACGCTGTGGAGCGAGGGCGGCGCCGGCACCAACGCGATCGGCACCGCGATCGCGCTCGACCACGCGGTCCAGGTCTTCGGCCCCGAGCACTACAGCGACCCGGTGCAGCGCTGGACCTGCTCCGCCGCGCCGATCCACGACCCGGACACCGGCGCGGTGATCGGCGTGATCGACCTCACGGGCGACCTGCGGACCGTGCACCCGCACAGCCTCGCCGTCGCCACCGCCACCGCGCGCGCCGTCGAGGCCAGCCTCCAGCTCGCCCTGCAGGAGCGCGACGCGCGACTGCAGGCCCGCTACGGGAACCGCGTCGCGCCCGACCGCTCCGCGCTGATGACGCCGTCCGGCCGCGCGATCGGCGCCGTCCCGCCCGGCTGGGGCGTCCTCGGCCGGCTCGCGATCCCGCCCGGCGGCGGCGCGCTCGTCCTCCCGTCCGGTGTGTCGGCGGTGGCCGAGCCGGTCTCCCCCACGCTGGAGGCCTTCGTCGTCCACGCCGTCGAGTCGCGCCGCGTCACGAGCATCTCGCGCCCGCTGGCGAAGCTCGGCTTCCTCGGCCGCGACCGCGCGACGCTCGAGATCGACGACCGCAAGGTCGAGCTGCGCCCCCGCCTGGCCGAGATCCTCGCGCTGCTGTGCGCCCACCCCAACGGGATGAGCGCCGACACGCTGTGCGCCGACCTGCACGGCGACGGGGGCAGCGTCTCGAGCGTGCGCGTCGAGGTCAGCCGGCTGAGAAAGCTTCTCGGCCCCTGGATCGACACCGACCGCTACCGCCTCACCTGCGACGTCGACACCGACGTCCGCCAGATCGAAGGGCTGCTCGCGGGCGGCCGCGTCCGCGAGGCCGCCGAGGCCTACCCCGGCCCGCTGCTCCCCGCGTCCGAAGCCCCGGGCGTGCAGCGCGAGCGCGAGCGGCTGGACACCTGGCTGCGCCAGGCCGTGATGACTGCCGATGATGCCGAGGCGCTGTGGGCGTGGGTCCACACGTCGACCGGCGAGGACGACCTTGGAGCCTGGAAACGGCTCCTTACGCAGCTCGAGTTTCGAGACCCGAGGCGCTCCCTTTGCGCCGCGCGGGTGGGCGAGCTGCGCCGTGCAGCGCTGATGTAACGCCGAGGCGGTGTACTGGATGTCAGTTCGATCCAGTAACTCGGTGGGAGGAGAACCGCGAGGATGCAGGCGACGAGGTCACACCGTGGCCTAAGTACGGCACGCGCCGCACTGAGTGTCACGTGGCTACTGGCCCGGGCACCCGACGGCGTGCGCGCCGACGAGGTGGCCGTGAAGCTCGGCAAGAGCGTGTCGACCGCGTACAACCTCCTCGCGTCCCTGTGCGACGAAGGCGTCGCGGAGCGCCTGCCCGGCGGCCTGTACCACCTGGCGCCCGGCTTCCGCGAGACGGTCGCCGAGGAGTCTGACCGCCACAACCTCTCGGGCGTGGTCGACGACCTGCTGGCCCGCACCCACAAGCGCGCCTACCTGGCCGTGCTGCGCGGCAACCAGCTGAAGGTCATCCTCGAGCGGGGGCTCCAGGGCATGCCGAAGCTCCCCAACATGAGCCCGGAGATCCGCGACAACGCCCACGCGCTCGCGCTCGGCAAGGTCGTCCTGGCGCGTGCGCCGGCCGACGCGCTGGAGCGCTACCTGAGCGCGGGCCTCAAACGCTTCACCGAAGACACGATCACCGACCCGGACGTGCTGCGCACCGAATTGCGCCGCGCGCGAAGGGACGGGATCGCCGTCGATCGCGAGGAGATCGCGCCCGACTTCTGCTGCATTGCCGCTCCGCTGCTCGACGAGCAGCGCCGGTTCTTGGGCGCGGTGGGCATCTCGATGTCCGTCCGTGCGTTCGACGCTGAACGCGAAGCCCTGACCGAGACCCTTCGCGACATCGTGGGTTTCCAATCATGTGCGGATCGTCGCGAAGTTCTTGATCCAACTCGCACCGCGGGCCTAGCGTCCGGTTCCGAGCACCTTGCGGTGAAACGTCGCATGCGCCAAAGGAGGTAGATGCCGTGAGTAGAGCGAGCATCACGAAGGCACACCAGAAGATCCAAGAGCTCTCCTGGGACCCCACGTTCGTAGAGCCGGTCGACAAGTATCCGACCGACTACACGTTCGAGAAGGCGCCCAAGAAGGACCCGCTGAAGCAGGTCCTTCGCTCCTACTTCCCGATGGAAGAGGAGAAGGACAATCGCGTGTTCGGCGCGATGGACGGCGCCATTCGCGGCAACATGTTCCGCCAGGTCCAGCAGCGCTGGATGGAATGGCAGAAGCTCTTCCTGAGCATCATCCCGTTCCCGGAGATCTCCGCTGCCCGCGCCATGCCGCTGGCGATCAACGCGGTTCCGAATCCCGAGGTCCACAACGGCCTCGCGATTCAGATGATCGACGAGGTCCGCCACTCGACGATCCAGATGAACCTGAAGCGCCTGTACATGAACCACTACATCGATCCGGCCGGCTTCGACCTGACCGAGAAGGGGTTCGCGAACTGCTACGCCGGCACGATCGGCCGCCAGTTCGGCGAGGGCTTCATCACCGGTGACGCCATCACCGCCGCCAACGTCTACCTGACGATCGTGGCCGAGACGGCGTTCACCAACGTCCTGTTCGTCGCCATGCCCGGCGAGGCCGCGGCCAACGGCGACTACCTGCTGCCGACGGTCTTCCACTCGGTGCAGTCCGACGAGAGCCGCCACATCTCAAACGGCTACTCGATCATCCTCATGGCGCTCGCCGACGAGCGCAACCGCCAGCTCCTCGAGCGCGACCTGCGCTACGCCTGGTGGAACAACCACGCCGTCGTGGACGCCGCCATCGGCACGTTCATCGAGTACGGCACCAAGGACCGTCGCAAGGATCGCGAGTCCTACGCCGAGGCCTGGCGCCGCTGGATCTATGACGACTACTACCGGTCGTACCTGGTCCCGCTGGAGAAGTACGGCCTGACCATCCCGCACGATCTGGTCGAGGAGTCCTGGAACCGGATCTGGAACAAGGGCTACATCCACGAGGTCGCCCAGTTCTTCGCCACCGGCTGGTTCGCCAACTACTGGCGGATCGACGCGATGGACGACAAGGACTTCGAGTGGTTCGAGTACAAGTACCCGGGCTGGTACGACAAGTACGGCAAGTGGTGGGAGAAGTACTCCGACCTCTCCGTCAAGAACGGCCACAAGCCGATCGCGTTCGAGGCCGAGGCCAACTACGAGTATCCGCACCGCTGCTGGACCTGCATGGTCCCGTGCCTGATCCGTGAGGACACGGTCATGGACGAGGTCGACGGCCAGGTCCGCACGTACTGCTCGGAGACCTGCCACTGGACGGACGCGGTCGCGTTCCGGCCCGAGTACGAGGGTCGCCCGACCCCGTCGATGGGCAAGCTCTCCGGTGTCCGCGAGTGGGAGACCCTGCATCACGGCCATGACCTCGCCGAGATCATGCGCGACGACCTCGGCTACGTCCGCGACGACGGCCACACGCTGATCCCGCAGCCGCATCTGAATCTGGACCCGAAGAAGATGTGGACGCTCGACGAGGTCAAGGGCATCACGCTCAACAGCCCGAACGTGCTGCTGAACCAGATGTCGCCCGAAGAGCGCGAGACGCACATGGCGGCGTACAAGCGCGGCGGCCCGGCCGGCCGGCCGGCGAGCGCGTAAGGAGCCTGCGCCGTCGTGGGTGACAAGACACACACCGTTCGCTTCGAGCCTGTCGGCATCGAGATCGAGGTCGACGAGTCCGAGACGATCCTCAATGCGGCCTTCCGCCAGGGCATCATGCTCATGCACGGCTGCAAGGAGGGGCAATGCTCGGCGTGCAAGTCCTTCATCCTCGACGGCGAGGTCGACCTCGACCGCTATTCGACGTTCGCGCTGCCCGACTTCGAGGAAGCTGAGGGGTGGACGCTGCTCTGCCGCGCCCACCCCTACTCCGACATGGAGATCGAGCTGATCAACTACGACGAGGAGATCATCCACGGCGGCACGCCGCCACGGACGGTCTCCACCGTCGTCGAGTCGGTCGAGGCGCTCACGTCGGACATCTTCGGTCTGAAGCTCAAGCCCGAGGAGCCGCTCGAGTTCAAGCCCGGGCAGTACGTCGACATCAACGTGCCGGGCACGGAGCACCATCGCTCCTTCTCGATGGCCAACACGAACCCGGACACGCTCGAGTTCATGATCAAGCACTACGAGGGCGGCCTGTTCTCAGGGAAGCTCAAGAGCGGCGAGATCAAGCCGGGCGACAAGATCGACGTGACCGGGCCCTACGGGGTCTTCACGCTGCGGCCCAGCTCGCCGCGGCGGCTGTTGTTCATCGGCGGCGGCGCCGGCATGGCGCCGATCCTCTCGCTCCTGCGGCACATGCAGGAGATCGAGAGCCCGCGGGAGGCGGCGTACTACTACGGCGCGCGCACCGAGGCCGACCTCTTTCAGGTCGAGGAACTCGGGACGCTCCCATGTGGCTTCGTCCCCGCGCTGTCTGAGGACAGCAACGGCTGGGCGGGCGAGAGCGGCCTGATCACCGACGTCGTCGAGCGCCTCGAGGGCGACGTCACGGAAGTGGACGCGTACGTCTGCGGCCCGCCGCCGATGGTCGAGGCGACCATCGCGCTGCTGGAGCGCAAGGGCGTGCCCGAGGCGCACATCTACTACGACAAATTCACCACCACAGCGGACGAGTGAGGAGACCCATGGCGACAGAGGTCAAGGAACGCAGCGTCCCCAAGCCTGTGTTCACGGACGCCGAGGCAGGGGCGCAGGAGTTCCCCTCCTGGCAGAGCCGCAGCTACAACTACTTCGAGCCGCGCAAGCGCCGCGCGACGGTCTACGAGGACGTCACGATCGACGTCCAGCCCGATCCCGCGCGCCACCTGACGCAGGGTTGGGTCTACTCCTTCGCCAACGGCGACGCGGGGTACCCGCAGGAATGGTCGGCGCTGAAGTCGACCAACTGGCACGCGTTCCTCGACCCCAACGAGGAATGGGAGCAGACGATCTATCGCAACAACGCGAACGTCGTCCGCCAGATCTCCCAGAACATCGAGCACGGGCGCACGGCGCACGTGTTCCAGGCCATGAACCCCGCGTGGGTCAAGGTCCTCGCGCGCCACGTGTTCGCGTGGGCGCACCTGGAGCAGGGCATCGGCATGCACGTCTACACGCCGGCGCAGCGTGATGCTCCGACGAACATGATCAACAACGCGATCTGCGTCGGCGCCGTGCACAAGCTGCGCTTCGCGCAGGACCTGATCCTCTACAACCTGGCGCTCTCCGAGGAGATCGACGGCTTCGAGGGCTCGGTGCACAAGGAGGTCTGGCAGTCGGACCCGATCTGGCAGCCGACGCGCGAACTGGTCGAGCAGCTGACCGCCATCCGCGACTGGTCCGAGGCGTTCTTCGTCACGACCGTCGTGTTCGAGCAGCTGGTCGGCGAGCTCTTCCGCTCCGGCTTCGTGATGCAGGTCGCCGCCCTCCAGGGCGACTTCGTCACGCCGACGATCATGGGCGCCGGCGAGTCCGACGCCGCCCGTGAGCAGCGCGGCTCGCGCGCGCTGTTCCGGATGCTCGCCGACGACCCCGAGCACGGCGCGGCCAACAAGGCCACGATGCAGGGTTGGCTGGACGAGTGGACGCCGAAGGCGCTCAACGCCGGCCGCCACCTGCAGCCGATCTGGTCGCAGATCTCCGAGAAGGTCGTGCGCTTCGAGGACTCTGTCGAGCGCTCCGCCCAGCGCTTCGAGGAACTGACAGCGGACATCGGCCTCAAGGCCCCGAAGGGAGCCACGGCATGACCCACTTCACTTCCGATCCCACGTCCTCCAACAAGGCGGGCGTGACGCTGATGAACAATCAGGTCGGCTACGTCGTGGCCGAGGTGATGCGTGACAAGGAGAACGTCACGATCACCGAGCTCCCCTCGATGATCCGCGTCGACGGCGTCAACCGCATCGACTTCGACTACGAGGAGATCGCGGAGGCGCTCGGCTGGGAGGACTTCGGCAACAACGACTTCGAAGAGATCATGTCCACCCACTACGGGCGTATGGTTGTCCTCGACGATCGCGTCGTGATGTTCGCCAATCCGGAGGACGCTGCCGAGTACATCGACTTCGACCTCCAAGTCGTCGAGTAGGAGGAGCTGAATGTACGAGAAGGACGGCAAGAAGTACTTCATCTTCGACAGCCACCTGCACTTCTGGGACGCGTCCCCGGCGAACTGGGTCAAAGGCCACGAGCAGTACGCCAAGGGCTGGATCGAGTGCTTCCACGCGTATCAGGGCCTCGGGCCGCCGGAGACGCACTGGTCGCTCGAGAAGTTCCAGAAGTACACGGTCGAGGACTTCGAGAAGGACGTCATCGTCGACGGTGGCATCGACAAGGCCGTCTTCCAGTCGACGTACCTGAAGGAGTGGTACACCAACGGCTTCAATGACATCGAGCAGAACGCCGCGCTCCTGGAGCGCTGGCCGGACAAGCTGATCGTCAACGGCCGCTGGGATCCGCGCGAAGGCCAGGCCGGGCTCGACCAGCTCGAGGCCGACAACGCCAAGTACGACCTCAAGGGCGTCAAGCTCTATACCGCCGAGTGGTACCAGGGCTCGCGCGGCTACAAGCTCTCCGACGACATCGCGCGGCCGTTCTTCGACAAGTGCGTCGAGCTCGGCATCAAGAACATCCACGTCCACAAGGGGCCGACGATCTGGCCGCTGGACAAGGACGCGTTCGACGTCTCAGACGTCGACCACGTGGCGACCGACTACAAGGGCAAGCTCAACTTCATCGTCGAGCATGTCGGTCTCCCGCGGATCGAGGACTTCTGCTTCATGGCGACGCAGGAGCCCAACGTCTACGCCGGCCTGTCGGTCGTCGTCGGCGGCCTGATGCACGCCCGCCCGCAGTTCTTCGCGAAGGTCATGGGCGAGCTGCTGTTCTGGGTCGGCGAGGACAAGATGCTGTTCGGCTCCGACTACGGCATCTGGGAGCCGAAGTGGCAGATCGAGGGTCTCCTGGACTGGGAGATGCCCGACCAGCCGGCCTTCGCGGACTTCCCGCGCCTCAATGAGGACGGCAAGCGCAAGATCCTCGGGCTCAACGGCGCCAAGCTATACGACGTCGAGGTCCCCGCGGAGCTGCGCGGCAACGTTCCGGCCGAGGAGCCGGCCACCGAGGAAAGCGCAGTGGGCGTCGCATGACGCTCCGTTCCCGAGTTCTCGAGCAGCTCGGGACGGTGTACGACCCGGAGCTCGACGAGCCGATCACCACGCTCGGCTTCGTCGGCTCCCTGGTCGTGACCAATGCGGGAGATGTGTCGGTGCGCCTGCGGCTTCCGACGCCGCAGTGCGCGCCGAACTTCGCGTTCCTGATGGCCGCCGACGCCCGGGCCGCGGTCGACCGCCTGCCCGGGTTGGGGAAGGTCCTGATCGAGCTCGAGGATCACTACACGGGCGAGGAGATCAACGCCGCGATCGATCGCGGCGACGGCTTCTCCTCGGCCTTCCCGGGCGAGACCCGGGGTGAGCTGGACGCGCTGCGGGCGCTGTTCCAGCGCAAGGCATTGGTCGCGCGCCAGGGGCGGCTGCTGGACTCGGTCGCCGATCCCGCCGCGGCGCGGCTGGGCGACTTGACCGGGCCGGACGCCGAGCGCTGCCGCGCGTTGCGCCGCGAGCTCGGCTATGACGCGGGCGACGCTTCGCCCGCGTTCGTGAAGGGCGACGGGACGCCGGTCACCGCGGACGAGATCCCTCGGTTCAAGCGCATGGCCTCGCTGACGTCGCTCTCACTGGAGACGAACGGCGGCATGTGCCGCGATCTGTTGCGGGTCCGCTACGCGGAGGAGGGAGTCGCTGCATGAAGGCCGCTCGGTTGCACAAGTACCACGAGGCTTTGAAGGTCGAGGAGATCGACGAGCCGAAGATCCTCGGTCCGCACGACGTGATCGTGAAGATCGGCGCGGCGGGGCTCTGCCGGACCGACCTGCACATCCAGGAAGGCCAGTGGGCCGAGAAGTCCGGCGTCGTGCTCCCCTACGTACCCGGCCACGAGAACGCCGGCTGGGTGCACGAGATCGGCTCCGACGTGTCAAACGTCGAGGTCGGCGACACCGTGATCGTCCACCCCTTCATCTCGTGCGGGCTCTGCCGCCCGTGCCGCAAGGGCGACGACATGCACTGCATCAACGGCGAGTTCCCGGGGATCGGGCGTGACGGCGGGTTCGCGGAGTTCCTGCACACGTCCGCGCGCTCGGTGATCAAGCTCGACCCGTCGCTGCACCCCACTGACATCGCCGCGCTGGCCGACGCCGGCCTGACCGCCATCCACGCGGTCAAGAAGGCGATCCCGATCCTGGGCGCCGGCACCAAGACGGTCGTGATCGGCGCCGGCGGGCTGGGCCACATCGGCATCCAGTGCCTGAAGGCCTACACGCCGACCGAGATCATCGTCATCGACCCGTCCGAGAAAGCGCTCGAGCTGGCGCGCCAGACCGGCGCCGACCACACGGTCAAGGTCGACGGCAAGCAGCGCGAGATGATCCAGGAACTGACCGACGGGATGGGCGCCGACGCGATCATCGACTTCGTCGGTGAGAAGGGCGCGATCGAGGACGGCGTCGCCATGGTGCAGGACGGCGGCTTCTACTACGTCATCGGCTACGGCGAGAACATCAACGTGCCGACCATCGACATCATCTCGCGCGAGATCTCGTTCATCGGCAACCTCGTCGGGACCTACATCGACCTGCAGGACCTGATGACGCTGACCGCGCAGGGCAAGGTCACGCTGCACACATCGCAATACCCGCTCGACGCCATCAATGACGCGATGGCCGACCTGGACAACGGACGCCTGCAGGGCCGAGGCATCCTCGTTCCCGCATAACCGCTTACTCAGCGAGGAGAAAACATGGGCAAGCGCCTCTATTTCAACCACGAGGCTCGACTGCTGCTGCAGGCGGGCGTGGACGAACTGGCCAACACGGTCAAGGTGACCTTGGGCCCGAAGGGGCGCAATGTCGTATTGGAACGCCTCGCGGGCGCTCCGACGATCACCAACGACGGTGTGACGATCGCACGCGAGATCGAGCTCACCAACCAGTACAAGAACATGGGCGCGCAGCTCGTCCGCGAGGTCGCCAACAAGACGTCCGACCAGACGGGCGACGGCACCACGACGGCGACGCTGCTTGCTCAGGCGATCGTGCGCGAAGGCATGAAGGCGCTCGACGAGGGCGCCAACCCGATGCTGCTCAAGCGCGGCATCGAGGAGGGCACCGCGGCCGTTGTGGCCGAGCTGCAGCGGGTCGCGCGCAAGGTCGAGGGCGATGAGCTCATCAAGGTCGCGACGATCGCCGCCAAGGAGGACGAGGTCGTCGGCGGCATCGTCGCCCAGGCGCTGACGCACGTCGGCTCCGAGGGCGTCGTCACGATCGAGGAGTCCGACGCGCCGGGCATCACGGTGGACTTCGTCGAGGGCATGGTCGTCGAGAACGGCTGGCTCTCGCAGTACATGGTCCGCGATCCGCACAAGATGGAGACGGTCTTCGAGAACCCGCTCGTCTTCATGACGAACCGGGCGCTGAAGCATCCGAACGACCTGTTGCCGATCCTCGACGCCTTGGCGCGCAACCCGCGCCCGCTCGTGATCCTGTGCGAGGACGCGCAAGCGAGCGCGCTCGGCATGCTCGTTTCCAACATGCGGCACGGGACGATCGAGGTTGTGGCCGTCCGCGCCCCCGGTTTCGGCCACCGGCGCGTCCAGCACCTCGGTGACCTCGCCGCGTTCTGCGGCGGCACCGTGATCGCCGAGGAGGCGGGGCTTACGCTGACCGACGTCCTCCCCGAGCACTTCGGCACGGCGCGGCGCGTGATCGTCACCGCCGACGACTGCACGTTCATCGAGGGTGGCGGCGGCGAAGAAGCCGTCGAGGGGCGTCTGGCGCAGCTGAAGGTGGAGCTGGCGCGCGCGGTCCACGACCGCGACGTCGAGATCCTCCAGGAGCGCATCGCGCGGCTCTCGGCGAACCTGGCCGTGATCAAGGTGGGCGCGCCGTCCGAGGTCGCCCAGAAGGAGCGCTTCCGGCGCACCGAGGGCGCGCTGGCGGCGACGCAGGCGGCGATGTCCGAGGGCGTCGTCCCGGGTGGCGGCACCGCGCTGCTGCGCTCCGCCGCGGCGGTGGACGGCGTCTCGCTCGAAGGCGACTACGCACGCGGGGCGGAGATCATCCGCAACGTTTTGTCCGAGCCCCTGTACTGGATCGCGTCCAACGCGGGCTACGACGGCCAGGCGACGATCGACCAGGTCCGCGCGATGCCGGCGGGCCACGGCCTCAATGCCCTGACCGGCGAGTTCGGCGACCTGTTCGAGAAGGGCGTGATCGACCCGGTGCGGGTCACGCGCCTGTCGCTCGAGCACGCCGCCTCGGTCGCCGCGCTGCTCCTGACCACCGAGGCGCTGGTGGCCGAGGAGCTCATCGCGCAGCCGGGCGCGATCATCGCTCCGGGCTTCGGCGACCTCGCCGAGGGCATGGCGCGGCCCTCTTCGCCCATCTAGGGCGTAGCTCATGTAGCGTCGGCCTGTGGAGCTGATCCACAGGCCGGCGGTGGAGCTTGCGGCGCTGATCGCCTCGCGTGCGGTGTCGGCGGGCGAGGTGTTCGCGGCGTGCGCGGCGCAGATCGCGGAGCGTTCGGACCTGAACGCGCTGGTCGCGGTCGCGGATTTCGTCGACCCGCTGGACGGGCCGCTCTGTGGCGTGCCCTTTACCGTCAAGGACACGCTTGGCGTGGCCGGCTTGCCGCTCGTCGCGGGGGTGCCGGAGCGGGTGGGGGTGATCGCCTCGAGCGACGCGGTGGTCGTCGCGCGGTTGCGCGTGGCGGGCGCCGTGGTCGTCGGCAAGACCAACTGCCCGCCGTGGGGCGGTGGCGACGAGACGGTCAACGAGGTGTTCGGGCGTACCTCGAACCCCTATGACGTCGCACGGACCCCGGGCGGGTCCAGTGGCGGCGAGGCGGCCGCGGTCGCCGCCGGGTGCTCGGGGTTCGGGATCGGCACCGACTCGGGCGGGAGCATCCGCGTGCCGGCGCACTTCTGCGGGTTGGCGTCGTTGAAGCCGACGGCGGGGCGGGTGCCGGTGCGTGGGCTGATCGACGATCTCGGGCCGGTGGGTGAGCTGCGCGATCCGCGCACGCAGGTGGGGCCGCTCGTGCGCTCGGTCGCCGATCTCGCGCTGATCCTGTCGGTCATCCAGGATCGCGGGGAGTTCGCCGCGGTCGAGTTCAGCGAGCTGCGGATCGCGATGCTTCCCGACGACGGCGTGACGACGCCGGATGCGGCGACCGCGCGGGTCGTGGCGGCTGCGGGTGACGCGTTGCGGGACGTGGGCGCGCACGTCGAGGAGGCCGCGCCGCCGGCGTCGGGACACGCGATCACGACCGAGATCTGGGCCTCCTATGGGTCCGGGGCGATCAGCTACGACCTGCTGGGCCGGTGGGACGCGTACCGTGAGGCGATGCTGCGCTTCGGTGAACGGTTCGACGTCCTGCTCTCCCCCGTGTTCGCGACCGCAGCGCCGCGGCACGGCGAGATGTCCGCGGCGATGAGCTACACGACGCCGCACAGCCTGAGCGGGTGGCCGGCGGCGACGGTCCGCTGCGGCGCGTCGCCGGACGGGCTGCCGATCGGCGTGCAGGTCGCCGCGCATCCGTGGCGCGACGACGTGGCGCTGGCGGTGGCGGGCGCGCTCGAGGACGCGCTGGGTGGGTATTTGGTGCCTTCGTGACCGACCCTGGCAACCCGCAAGCGAGGGTCCACACGGATGCCCCAGGGACCCACGGACCGAAGGTTATGACCGCGTTTCCCGCCGGACCCACCGAGGCGCCCGCGATCCAGACCGCGCGCTGGCTGGCGCGGCCGATCGCGTTCATGGAGTCCTGCCGGCGCCGCTACGGCGACACGTTCAGCGTCATGTTCCAGGGCTTCCGGACGCCGCTGGTCATGGTCTCCTCGCCGGAGGTGATCCGGGCGCTCTACGCCGAGCGCGGGCACAACCTGCCGCCCGGCCGGACGGTGACGCTCGGGCCGCTGGTCGGGCCGCGGTCGCTCCTGTTGCTGGAGGGCGCCGACCACCTCTCGCGCCGCAAGGTGATGCTGCCGCCCTTCCACGGCGATCGGATGCGGGCGTACGAGGCGGTGGTCCTGGAGGCGACCGAACGCGAGCTCGACGGGTGGCCCGTCGGCACCAAGTTCCCGGTCCACCCGAGCATGCAGGCGATCACGTTGGAGGTGATCCTGCGCGCGGTCTTCGGCGTCAGCGAGCGCGGGCCGCTGCACGACAGCCTGCGTGACCTGCTGAGCGCGACGATCTCGCGCCAGCTGCAGGTCTCGGTGCTCTTCGGGCGCAGCAAGTCGCTGGAGCAGTTGCGCGAGCGGGCGGAGGAGATCGACGCGCGGCTGCTGCGCGAGATCGCGGCGCGGCGCGCCTCGCCGGGCTCAGACATCTGCTCGCTGCTGGTGCAGACGCGGTTCGAGGACGGCTCGGAGATGAGCGACCGCGAGGTCCGCGACCAGCTCATGACCCTCCTGCTCGCGGGCCACGAGACCACCGCGACGGGGCTGGCGTGGACCTTGGACCTGCTGACCCGCAACCCGGACGTCTTGGCGCGCGCTCAGGCCGGCGGCGACGAGTACCTGCGCGCGGTCATCACCGAGTCGCTGCGCCTGCGCCCGGTCGTCCCGCTGGCGGGCCGCCGCCTCGTCACCGATCTGCACGCCGACGGCGTCCACTTGTCGGCCGGCACTGACGTGACTCCGGCGATCTGGCTCGCCCACACCCGCCCGCAGGCCTACCCCGACCCCTACGCGTTCCGCCCCGAGCGCTTCCTCGACAAACCGCCCTCCACCTACACCTGGATCCCCTACGGCGGCGGCGTCCGCCGCTGCCTCGGCGCCGCCTTCGCCGAGATGGAGATGCGCGTCGCCCTCGGCACGATCCTCCGCCGCTTCGACCTCCGCCCCGCCTCGCGCCGCGCCGAACACGTCGCCCGCCGCAACGTCACCTTCTCCCCCCGCCACGGCACCCGCGTCGTCGCCACCCGCCGCCACTAAGCGGGTCAGCGCCCACCTTGCATACAACGCGTATACCGGGGTCAGACCCCGGTATCCCGCATGCATACAACACGTATACAGGGGTCAGACCCCGGTATACCAGTGGTATGCATGCGGCCCGAACCTGTCGGTGCGGCCAAATCGGGAGGACTCGGCTGTCAGGGCACGAACACACCGGAAGTTGTTGTCGGTTCGGACATGGATGTCGGCGGCGACGGTCGCGGCGTGCCTTTTCGTCCCCGCGACCGCTTCGGCCGCCTCTTCGCGCGTTGCGGCGCTGCAGGTCGCGTTGCGCGCGCATGGCGCTTATGCCGGGGCGATCGACGGCCTGAGCGGGCCGGGAACGACCGCCGGCGTGCGGCAGATCCAGCGCCGCGCGGGCCTCGTCGCCGATGGCATCGTCGGCCCGCAGACCCGCCGCGCGCTCGGCGCCCAGGGCCGCCATCCCATCGGCTCGCGCCCGCTGCGCGCCGGCCTACGCGGGTGGGACGTCGCGGCGCTGCAGTTCGCGCTCGAGACCCACGGCTTCCCCTGCGGGACGGTGGACGGCGGCTTCGGCGCCCGCACCACGAGCGCCGTCGAACGCCTGCAGGCCTTCGCGGGTCTAGCGGCCGACGGCGTCGCCGGCCCCGCGACGCTCGCCGCCCTCTCACGCCCGCCGGTCCGCGCCCCCGCGCTGCGCAAGCCGATCGCCGCGCCCCTCGGCGACCGCTACGGCCCGCGCGGCAACCAGTTCCACGCGGGTCTGGACTTCCCCGCCGCCACCGGTACCTCGATCACCGCCGCCGCTTCCGGCCGCGTGATCTTCTCCGGCTACGACGACGGCTGGGGCCTCACCGTCGTCCTGGACCACGGCAACGGCGTCCACACCCGCTACGCCCATCTCTCGGCGGCGGCGGTGACCGTCGGCGCCTCAGTCGGCGTCGGGTCGCTGGTCGGCCGCGTCGGCCAGACCGGCTTCGCGACGGGGCCGCACCTGCACTTCGAAGTCACGGTCCGCGGAGCGTACGCCGACCCGGGCCTCGCCCTCGGCCTCTACTGAGGGGTCAGACCCCTCAACAATTCTTTTGGCTCTGCGCCGTCGATCTCAATGTTGAGGGGTCTGACCCCCTCACGAGCGCGCGGGTGTCGGTGATGCGTTCGAAGCGCAACTCGAGCACGGTGAGGTCGAGGAAGATCGCGCGCTCGTAGCGCGCCTCGGACCAGGCGATCAGCGCCGTGTGGGCGACGGCGCCACACACACAGCAGACGAGGGCGAGGGCGGGCGAGAACCCGAGGGTGGCGGCGAGGACGAGGGTCGCGAGGGCGCCGGTGGGCGGGGCGGTCGCCCACACGCCCATGCGGTCGCCGCGCCAGGCGAACGGCACACCCGCGAGTGCGTCGTCGAGCAGGCGCCAGCGGGCACCGAACGCGAAGAACCACGGCAACCCTCCCAGTGCTGCCGTACCTCCCCACGCCAGTGCCCACCCGCCGCCTCCTGCCGCCACCGACGCCAGAGTGCACGTCGCGACGACCACGAGCCCCGCGACCAGCGCGACACGCCGGTCAGCTGACTGGCGGGCGGGATCGAGCGTGCGGAGGTCCAACATGACGCCGCTCACGAGATTCGCTCGTGGTCAGAGTTTCTCCTGCCCGCTGCAACCCGGGGTTCATCAGGCCGATGAACCACCTGATGAGGCTGCGAGCACTCAGTGACCCTGAAGAGATCGCGATGCGGGCCCGCGACGTCGTGATCGGCGGGGTCCTGGCCATCGCGACCGCGGTCGCGATCGTCGCCTACCTCCTGCAGTCGGAACGCAGCGCCCACCCGCTCCTGCTCGGCGCGGTCTGCATCACGTGGTCGGTCGCGAGCTGTGGCATGTTCGCCATCCCGCGCCAGCGGATCGCCGCCTCACGCTGGCGCGAGCCGTTCTTCCTCGGCTGGAGCTTCATGGTCGCGTTCTCGCTCGCCTCGGGCGTCGTCCTCGAGGATCGCTCCAACACGCCGCTGATGCTCGGCTTCATCCTGCCGCTGATCTTCGCCGCGATCTCCTACCCGGTCGTCTCGACCGCGATCGTCGGCTCGCTCGTGCTCGTCTTCGCCGCCGCCGCGGCGGTGCTCACCGGCCAGTCCTCGGCCGACATGACGTTCCAGCTCGCCGCGCTCGCCTTCGCCGCGGTGATGGGGATCTGGCAGGCCTACGGGCGCGAGCGGCGCGCGAGCCAGCTCGCCGCCGAGCACTTCCGCGCGCAGCAGTACCTCGACGTCGCCGGCACGATGATCGTCGTCATGGACGCGCACGGCGTGATCGAGCGGGTCAACAACCGCACGTGCGAGGTCCTCGGCTACAGCGAGGAGGAGCTGCACGGCCAGGACTGGTTCGAGATCGCCGTTCCGGACGACTTCCGGGCGACGGCGCGCGAGAACTACCGGCTCGGCCTCGCGGGCACGCCGAACCACGACGACGACCCCGCCAAGCCGTTCGTCACCCGCGCAGGCGAGCGCCGCTACGTCACGTGGAGCGGGCGCCTCGTGCGGACCCGGTCCGGCCGCGGGATGCTGATCGCGGGCGAGGACATCACGGAGAAGCGCGCCGCCCAGGCTCGGGTGAGCCACATGGCCTACCACGACGCGCTGACCGGTCTCGCCAACCGCGCCAAGCTCGAGGAGCACCTCGCGCTCGCGCTCGCCCGCGCCCGCCGGCAGGACCGCTCCGTCGCCGTGCTGTACATCGACCTCGACCGCTTCAAGCTCGTCAACGACACCCTCGGCCACGCCGCGGGGGACGAGCTGTTGCGCCAGGTCGCCACCCGCCTCGGCGCGCGCACCCGCAGCAGCGACCTGCTCGCCCGCCACGGCGGCGACGAGTTCATGCTCCTGCTCAGCGATCTCGACGGCGACGCTCGCGCCATCGCCGACCATGTCGCCCACGAGCTGATGGCGACGCTCGAGCAGCCGTTCACGCTGCAAGGCCACGAGTTCGAGATCGCGGCCAGCATCGGGATCGCGATCCATCCCGACGACGGCGCCGACATGTCCGACGTGCTCAAGCACGCCGACGCCGCGCTGTATGACGCCAAGCGCGACGGCCGTGGGACGGTCCGCTTCGCCACGCCCTCCGAGCAGGTGGCCGCCGCCGGCCAGCTGACGTTGACGGCGCGCCTGCGCCGCGCGCTCGCCCGCGAGGAGTTCGAACTGCACTACCAGCCGGTATTCAACGTGGCGACCCGCGAGGTCGTGGCGGTCGAGGCGCTGCTGCGCTGGAACGACCCCGACCGCGGGATGGTCCCGCCCGGCGAGTTCATCCCCGGCGCCGAGGACAGTGGGCTGATCGAGCCGATCGGCGACTGGGTCGTCGACGCGGTGATCGCCCAGGCCGCGCGCTGGCGCGACCGCGGGCTGCGACCCGACATCGCGTTCAACGTCTCTCCCCGCCAGCTGCGCTCGGACGGGTTCGCCGACCGGCTGCTCGCCCGCATGGCCGACGCCGACGCGACCCAGTTCATCGCCGAGATCACCGAGTCGGCGGCGATGGCCGATCCCGAGCACACGGTCCCGCTGCTCGGCCGCCTGGCCGCCGCCGGGCTGCGGTTGGCGATCGACGACTTCGGCGCGGACTTCTCCTCGCTCGCCCGCCTGCGCGACCTGCCGGTCCACGAGCTCAAGATCGACCGCTCCTTCCTGCGCGACGTCCCCGGCGACGGGCGCTCGGCGGCGATCGTGACCGCGATCGTGCGGCTCGCTCAGGCGCTCGAGCTGGTCGCCGTCGCCGAAGGCGTCGAACACGCCGACCAGCTCGACTTCCTGGCCAAGCACGACTGCGCGCTCGTCCAGGGCTTCCATCTCGCCCGGCCGATGCCGGCCGACCTCGTCACCCCGCTGCTTCAGCCCTCGCTCGCGCGCAGGTAGTCGACGATCATGTCGCCGAGCATCGTGCGGTAGTGCGTGCGCTGCTCGGGCGCCATCAGGTCGCGGCCGAAGAGCGCGCCGAACGTGTGCCGGTTGGCCACGCGGAAGATGCAGAAGCTCGAGATCAGCATGTGGACGTCGATCGCATCGGCGCTGCGATGGAACACGCCCTCGGCGCGACCGCGCTCCAGGATGCGCCCGATGATCTCGATCGCGGGCATGTTGAGGTTCGCGATCGACTCCGACTCCTCCAGGTGCTCGGCCCGGTGGATGTTCTCGATCATCACGAGCCGGACGTAGTCGGGGTGCGACTCGTGGTGGTCGAAGGTCAGCTCGGCCAGCCGGCGGATCGCCGCGACCGGGTCCAGCTCCTCCACGTCGAGCTCCTGCTCGGACTCGCGGATCCCCGCGTACGCGCGCTCCAGAACCGCGGTGTAGAGCCCCGCCTTGCTCTCGAAGTAGTAGTAGAGCATCCGCTTGGTCGTGCGGGTCTTGGTGGCGATGACGTCCACCCGCGCGCCTGAGTAGCCGTGCTCGGCGAACTCCTGCGTCGCCGCGTCCAGGATCTCCGCCTGGGTGCGCTCGGCGTCACGGTGACGTTCGTGGGGAGCCGTGGCCATCGGGAAGCAGTTTGACAACCCCGTCAGGGCCGCAGGGCGCGGCGGAGGATCTTGCCGGTGGCCGTCTTGGGCAGCTCGTCGACCAGCTCCACCTGCCGCGGGCGCTTGAACGCCGCCAGCCGGCCCCGGGCGAACTCGATCAGCTCGTCCGGGGTCACGGTCGACCCGCTCGCGAGCGACACGAAGGCCTTGACCGTCTCGCCGCGGTACTCGTCGGGCACGCCGACGACCGCGACCTCGACGACGTCCGGGTGCTCGTAGAGGACGTCCTCGACCTCGCGCGGCCAGACCTTGTAGCCGGCGGCGTTGATCTGGTCCTTCTTGCGGTCGACGAGGTAGAACCAGCCGTCGGCGTCCATGAAGCCGACGTCGCCGGTCGCGAGCTCGTCGAAGCCGTCCAGACGCCAATACCCCGGGACGACCTGCGGTCCGCGGGTGACGATCTCGCCGATCTCCCCCACCGGCAGCTCCGCGCCGTCCTCGCCCACTATCCGCGAGACGGTGTCGAAGACCGGCACGCCCACCGAGAGCGCGCCGGTCGACGGGTCCACCGGCGCCCGCCGCGAGAAGGGCACGGCGTGCGAGGGCGACGTCGTCTCGGTGAGCCCGTAGATGTTGTGGATATAGGCGCCGAAGCGGCGCTCGAAGGCCTCCACGACCGCGGGCGCGATGGGCGCCCCGCCGGAGTACGCCTTCGTCAGCTTCGGCAGCTCGCCCTGTTCCTCGCGCAGCAGCGCGATGAACGCCGTGATCGCGGCGATCGTGAACGTCGCGCCGTGGCGCTCGGCCAGCCGGAGCGTCTCGGCGGCGTCGAAGCGGTAGGCCAGCACCAGTGGCATCGGGGTGAGCATCCCCACGGCCAGGTGGCCGACGAGCCCGGTGATGTGGAAGAGCGGTGCGATCGCGAGCGCGATGTCGTCGCTCGTCAGCCCGATCCAGTCGCGATAGGTCTGCGCGTTGAATGCGACGTTGGCGTGAGTATTCATCGCGCCCTTCGGCGGACCGGTGGTGCCCGAGGTGTAGGTGAGAAGGGCGACGTCGGCGGGCGCCGGCGCGGGAGCGTCCGGCCGCTGCCCGTCGTGCCGTGCGAGCAGCGCGTTCAGGTCGAGCTCGCCGGTGTTTCGCTCCACCCCGGCGAGCTGCCGCGGGACCTCGTCGAGGTAGTCCAGCGGCGAGGTGGTGATGACGTGCTCCACCTGGGCACCGTCCTCGAGCCCTTCGAGCACGAGCAGCACCCGCGCGCCCGAGTCGTCGAGCAGGACCGCGCGCTCGCGCGGCGTGTACATCGGGTTGACCGGCACGACCGCGGCGCCCGCCTTCCACGCGCCGACGAGCGCGAGCAGCCACTGCGGCATGTTCTGGAGCTGGACGGCGATCCGGTCTCCCGGTACGACGCCCAGCGAGGCGAGCCCGGCCGCGAACGCGTCCGAGAGCCGGTCGACCTCGCCCCACGTCAGGGCGGTCTCGAAGTACCACAGCGCGATGTCCTCCGGAGCGCCGCGCAGCAACTCCAGCCCGGTGCGCGCGTCCAGCACGAGCGACGGCGGGCGTCCCCGTCGTAGAGCGACAGCCAGGGGTGTCGGTTAATGGACGGTCGGGTCCTTCACGTAGAGGCGGGCGCGGCGGTTGACCTCGTCCTGCGGGTAGACGCTGTCGAGCCGGATCATCTGCGCGCGCAGCCAGTCCGGGAGCCGCGACGCGCCCGGCGTGTCGATCTCGAGCAGGTTGCCCGCGGGGTCGCGGATGTAGGTCTGCGCGACGTCGCCGGGCAGCTCGATGATGTGGTTGGCGTGCGAGTCGCGGTCGAGCGCGCCCAGCTCCTCGGCCTTGCGGTAGACCGGTTCCAGGTCCTCCACCGTGAGCCCGAAGTGGTGATGGCTCTGGGGTTTGGCGTCGCGGACGAAGACGTGCAGCTGGGTGTCCCCCAGCCCGAGCCACTGCACCTGCAGGCCGAAGTTCGGCGTGTCGAGCAGCTCGGCTTCAAAGAGCGCGACGTAGAACCGCACCGACTCGTCGAGGTCGTCCGCGTGGATGCTGACGTGGTTGATCCCGCTCGTGCGCATGCCTCGGTTTATACCCGCGCGACAAGCGGCGCGCGATGGACACCCGGTCGATAGATTCCCGATTCACTCATGGAAGGCTCAGGGGGCTTTCTGCGAAGGTTCATTTTGAGGAGGGAAGTATGCAGTTGCGCTCTAGCAGCGCCGTCTTGGCGACGGTGCTCGTCGCGCTGGGCGTGTCGGCGCCCGCCGCATCGGCGGCTCGCGAGCCGCTGAACGCGTACCGGGTCGCTCCGACCCAGGAGAACAAGCAGCGGTTGGTCAAGGCCGGCTACGACATGATCGAGGCCGATCACGGGAGCTATCTCGAGGTCTACAGCACCGCCCGGCAGGCGGCGGCGCTGGGGAAGGATGGGCTTGCGCCGAAGCTGCAGGGCAAGGCCAACACCGTCACCTCGCAAGCGGCGGACGTCCCGGTGGGCAGCGACGCGACGTACAACGTGTGGCGGCGCTACGACCGCGTCGCGGGTGACGGCAAGGAGCAGTACCTCGAGCTCTATGACCGGCTCGAGGGTATGAGCATCGTCAAGAAGGTGATCCTCGGCAAGACCCACATGGGTCGCGACATCGTCGCCCTGAAGGTCACCCAGAACGCCAAGGCGCGCACCGACAACACCCGCCCCGCCGTGCTCTACAACGCGATGCAGCACGCGCGCGAGTGGCTCGCCGGCGAGACGTGCAAGCGCTCCCTGAACTACTTCACCACCAACTACGGCAAGGCCACGCCGGACGGCGCGATCGCCACCGAACTGGTCAACACCCGCGAGCTGTGGTTCGTCTGCGTCAACAACCCGGACGGCTACGAGTACACGTTCACGCCCGGCAACCGCCTGTGGCGCAAGAACATGGCCGATAACAATGGCAACGGCGTGCGTGGCGAGCCCGTCGACGGCGTCGACCCCAACCGCAACCACGCGACGCACTGGGGCTTCGACAACGAAGGTTCCAGCAACGATCTCCTGTCGGAGACCTATCGCGGCCCCGCCCCGGACTCCGAGCCCGAGACCAAAGCGATCAAGAAGCTCTGGGACATGGTCGACTTCGTCTTCAACAAGAACGACCACACCGCGGCCGAGCTGCTGCTGTGGCCGAACGGGTTCCAGCAGTACACGCCGGTCCCGGATCACGAGCTCTTCGAGGCCTACGCGGGTGACGACGACCGCTCGGCGATCGCCGACGGCCACTACAACGCCGACGGCGAGTGGGAGATCACGGGCAACCGCTTCGACCCCGACCTGTCGGCCGAGCTCTACATCACCAACGGCGACCTGACCGACGACGCCTACGCGCACGGCATCCTGGCCTACACGCCGGAGGGCTCGCAGCCGAACATCCCGAACGTCTCGGGCTTCGAGTTCCAGGACGTCGAGGCCGACATCCAGGCGGAGTTCCTGCGCCACAAGGAGTTCGTGCTCGACCTCGCGCGCTCGGCCGATGACCCGGCCAACCCGATCTCGCACCTCGGCAACACGGTCGAGAACTTCTACGTGGAGACGTTCGCCGACTCCTATGGTGATCCGCAGGACGTGCAGGTCGTGGCCCGCAAGTCGCTGGGCGACGTCAAGCTGCGCTACCGGATCAACGACGGCGCGGTGAAGACCGTCGCGACTTCGAGATTCCTGGGCGGCGAGCGCTTCGACCAGGAGCCGGGGCTCTACTACCACCGTCTCCGGGGGGTGGTGACCGGCACCGCGCCGGGCGACGAGGTCGAGGTGTGGTTCGAGGGCGGGCGCAAGTCCTCCCCGCACTTCACCTACACGGCGCGCGCGGAGACCGGCGCGAAGGTCCTGATCCTCAGCGCCGAGAACTACACGGCCGGCGTCCCTGCATACCCGGACACGAGCGGTCCGTCGTATCTGACCTACTACACGGACGCGCTCGAGGCCAACGGCGTCGCGTATGACATCTACGACGTCGACACGCGCGGCAACCGCTCGCCGGATTGGCTGGGCGTGTTGAGCCACTACGACGCCGTCGTCTGGTACACCGGCGACGACTACCTGACTCGCCGGCCGGGTCAGCCCGCGGGCACCGGCACGGCGCGGTTGGCGGTCGAGGAGATGGTCGACGTCCGCCACTTCCTCAACGAGGGCGGCAAGCTGTTCTACACCGGCAAGAGCGCCGGGCAGCAGTGGGCTGAGGGCAACGAGTTCCGCAACTTCGGGTTCCCGGAACCGCCGGAGGGTGGCAAGTGGTGCAGCAACGCGCAGGTCGAGTTCAACCCGGATGATCCGTCGGCGGCCGACGGCTGCATCGCCCACAACGACGATTTCCTCCAGTACTACCTCGGTGCGTACATCTACGCCTCGCCCGGCAACACGTTCGACGACGAGGCGGGACACCCGTTCGCGTTGCGCGGTCACGGGCCCTACGAGGGGATGTCGTGGCTGTTCGACGAGACCGGCGCCGGGAACCAGGATCACTCGGCGACGTTCGTCGTGACATCGTCGGTGCTCCCGCCGGCGCAGTTCCCGCAGTTCGCGTCGTCGCGCAGCGTGGCCGACTGGCTGCGCCCGGGCGCGGCGCCGTTCAGCCCATACAGCGGGACGATGTACATGTCCGCCGGCGCCGACAGCCAGGCGTACAAGCGCTTCGGCAAGACGCTGGATCTGACCGGTCGGACCGCGCCCAAGCTGAACTTCAAGTTCAGCGGGGACGTGGAGGAGAACTGGGACTGGGTGACCGTCGAGGCGCGCGATGTCACCACCAATCCGGACAGCGACGCCTGGACGACGCTGCCCGAGGCCGACACCGACGGCGCGGGCGATGCCGATGTCAGCCTGACCACGACCTCGACGGGCGATTCCTGCCCGGAGGGCCTCGCGTCGGACGCGGACGCCCCGCATCCGTTCCTGCAGCACTACTGGTCGGCGACGTGCGAGCCACACGGCACGAGCGGCGACTGGAACGCGTTCACCGGCTCGTCCGGTGGGTGGACGGACTGGAACGTCGATCTGTCCGCGTACGCGGGCAAGAAGGTCGACCTGCGCATCTCGGTGATCACCGACTGGGGCACGCTGGGCTTGGGTGTCTGGATCGACGACCTCAAGCTCACCGACGGCGCGACGGTCATCGAGTCCAACGACTTCGAGGCCTCGCTCGGCGGCTGGACGGTCGGCCCGCCGCCCGCCGGCACCGACGTCCCGACCAACGGCTGGCAGCGGCGCACGGAGGAGTTCAAGGAGGGCGGCGTCGTCGCGACCGATGACACGCTCTACACCGGGTTCGGCTTCGAGGGCATCAACGAGTCGGCGCGCAACGAGTTCATGAAGCGCACGCTGACCCACCTCGGTGTGCTGGCGGCGCCGGGTGGCTCCGTGAGCGTGCCGGTCGAGGTCGGTGGGACGGTCGAGGACCCGGTCCAGACGCCGACGCCGGCACCGGAGACGGCACTCGTGCCCGATCCGGTCGCGGCGCCCGCGCCCGTGCCCGTGTCCCCCGCCACGGCCAAGACGCTGCGCGCGAGCGCGAAGCTCAAGTCGGCCAAGACGCTGCGGGTGAGCAGCCGCCGCGCCGTGGGCGTGCGGGTCAACTGCAGCGGTGACGCGGGTGCGGTATGCCGCGGCACGGTCCAACTGCTGCGAGGCAAGACGAGCGTCGGCACGAAGGCCTACGCCGTCCGGGCCGGCAAGACCGCGACGGTGAAGGTGCGCGTCAAGGGCGCGAAGACCGTCACCGCCACGGTGCGCCTGCAGTAGCCACATCCCCCCGCACCGAACCTAAAGCCCACCTAAGGGGTCTGACCCCTTAGGTGGGCTTAATGTTTCGCGGCGCGTCAGCAGCGATGCCAGCGGGCGTGCTCCGCCCCGAGCTCGAAGACGCCGAAGCTGTCGACGTAGACCGGGTTCCCGCGGTCGATCGCGAAGCTGCTCCACGGGAAGCCGTTGATCGGCTCGAGGTACTCGCAAGCGTTGCCTCCGACGGCCGTGATCGGGACGCGGTTGAGCGTCGCGCGGTCCGTGTCGGGGCTCTCGTCCCAGTAGACATAGCGACCATCGATGGTGCCCCCGGCGAGCAGGCAGCAGTCGAGGTTGCCGCTGACCACCGTGACCGGCTTGCCGGGGAGGCGCGCGTAGCGCAGCCGCCAGCCGCTGCCGCCGTAGAGCGTCTCGTGCCAGGTGATGCGGTCGCCGCGGAGGTCACCGAGTGCGTCCGCGTACCGGCTCACCCTTCTTGGGCGGTCGGTGCCGCGGCGCAGCCACAGCCCGATCGCGTCGTGCGGGCAGCCGTGCTTCGGCTCCCGGACGAGCACGTACGCGACCGCTGCGCGCCAGCGCGCGAGATCGCGGAGGCGGCAGCCGGCGGGGACCGGCACGAGGACGGGCCGCCCCCGCGCCCCGGAGAGCGTCGTCTCCACGGCGGTGCAACGCCGCCGGCCGCAGCGGACGCGGGTCAGCACGGGCGCGCCGCGCTTGGACTGGCCGATCCGCGGGCGCGGGTCCTTGCGTGCGGCCGGATCGGGGAGCGCGCCGCCGGACCGCGCCAGGCCGTAGCGGTTCTGGCCGAGCCGCCGGGACCAGACGATCGTCCCGTCGCGGGCGGCGACGCTCACCGCCCGCAGGTCCGCCGCGATCAGGCGCGCGCCGGGGGTCGGGATGAACGTCACGCCGCCGAAGGCATCGGCCACCGCGAAGTCGCGGTAGCGATCGCCCGCGAAGCTGCCGACCTCGACCGCCACTGGCTGGGCGATCGCGCGCACGGTCCGCGCGGGCTCGAAGGTTCCGCTCGATCGCACGTGCAGCCGCAGTAGCGCACCGGTGCCCCGCGCGGCCACGAAGACGTCGATGCCGGAGAACCGCTCCGGCGGATAGAGGTACGTCAGAGCGACGGGCTGGCTCGCCGCGCCGCCCGGCAGCGCGACGAACTTCGCCAGGCCCGGCAGGCCCTCGGTCCCGCGGAGCACGGCGACCGTCCCGTCGAGCGAGTCCGCCACCACGATGTCGTCGATCCCGTCGGTGTTGACGTCGACGTCTCCCAGCAGCGCGGTCGGGCCGGCACCGACGGCGAACGTCTTCCCGACGGCGAAGCCGCCTTTGAGGTCGCCGAGCAGGACGCTCACGGTGCCCGAGCCGAAGTTCGCCACCACGAGATCGAGTCCGCCGACGTGGTCGTGGTCGCCCGCGGCCAGCGCCCGCGGCTGCGAGCCGACCGCGATCCGGCGCTCCGGGAGATACGCCGGAATCGGCCCGGCCAGGACGATCGAGACGTCGTCGGAGCCCTCGTTGGTCACGGCGATGTCGGGGAACTCGTCGCCGTTGAAGTCGGCCACGTAGAGCGCGCTCGGTCGCCTGCCGACCGGCACCGTGGCCTGTTGCGTGAAGCCCTGCTCCTCGTCGCCGCCGAACACGAGCACGGCCTCGGACGCGCGGTCGAGGACGAACGTGCGGTCGCCGTAGGTCGTCGCCACGACCGGGTCGGCACCGGGCAGACTCAGCGTGTGGGTGAGCGTCGCACCGCCCTCGATCCGTGGTGTGAGCGTCGAGAGCCCGCCCGGGTGGGTCGCCCACAAGGTGTCGAGCCCCTGGCCGGTCGCGAGGTCGCCGACAGTGATCGACGTCGCCGGCGCCGGCAGCGCGACGACGAGTCCGACGAGCGTGGCGACGGCGTGATGCCACATGGCAACCTCGCCGCGATCCTCTCACCGTCCCGACGGCGAAGCAACCTAAACCCCACCTAAGGGGTCTGGCCCCTTAGGTGCGCTTTAGGAAGCGGGCCACGTTGGTGCGGAAGTCCGGGCTGCCGTAGGCCTCGAGGACGAGGTCGTCGCCCGAAGGGACGTGGCGGGCGCGGCGGAGGGCCTCCTTGGTGACCCACAGGGTCGTGGGCGAGTGGGACGCGAGGGTCTCGCACAGCGCGCTGACATGAGCCTCCGGGTCGTCGGTCACGGCGGACGCGAAGCCGATCGCGGCCGCCTCGTCGGGGCCGATCGCGCGGGCGAGGAACATGACCTCCTTCAGCCGGGGCGCGCCGATGGCCTGGGCGAGGCGGGCGTAGTTGCCCATCGAGAGGCAGTTGCCGACGGTGCGAGCGATCGGCATGCCGAACTTGGCGTTCGGCGTGATCACCCGCAGGTCGCAGGCGGCGGAGATCGCGAGGCCGGACCCCATGGCGAAGCCGTCGACGAGCGCGATCGTCGGCTTGCGCACGGCCTCGAGGCGGTCCAGGACGGCGTCGATCCGCGCCTCGTAGATCAGCCCGTCCTGGGCGGACTTGAACTCGGCGAACTGGCGGATGTCGGTGCCGGCGACGAACGCGCGACTGCCCGCGCCGCGCAGGACCATGACCTTGAGCTCGTCGTCGGCGTCGACGGCCTCGCAGTGCTCGACGAGCCGGTCGTACATCGCGAACGTCATCGCGTTGTGGGCTTCGGGGCGGTCGAACGTGACCCAGGCGACGGCGCCGCGGCGCTCCAACGTGACGTCAGCCACCGTCGAGCTCCGCGAGGATCTCGTCGGTGTGCTGGCCGAGCAGCGGGGCGGGGCGGCGAATCGTTCCGGGCGTGGCGCTGAGCTTGATCGGGATGCCGAGCCCGCGGACGGTGCCGGCTTCTGGGTGCTCCATCTCCACCACCATCTCACGTGCGCGGGTCTGGGGGTCGTCGACCACTTGCGCGTAGTCGAGGATCGGCCCGGCCGGAACACCCGCCTCGAGCAGCGCCTTCACCCACTCCGCGGTGTCGCGCACCACCATCGCGGCCTCGAGCTCGGCGACGAGCTCCGGCCGGTGCGCCATCCGGTCGGGGTTGGTGACGAAGCGCGGGTCCTCGGGCAGATCCGGCCGCCCGATGACCGCGCACAGCCGCCGCCACAACTTCTGGTTGTTGCCGCCGACGGTGACATGGCCGTCGCGGGTGCGCAGCGCCTGGTAGGGCGCGGTGAGCCGGTGGGCTGAGCCGAGCGGCTGCGGTGCCACTCCGGTCTGCCACAGCTCCGCGGTCTCCCAGATCCCGAGGGCGAGCGCGCCCTCCCACAGCGACGTGTCGATCCGCTGCCCCTCCCCCGTGCGCTCACGGGCGTGCAACGCGGAGAGGATGCCGACGGCGCAGAACAGCCCCGCGCTCAGATCGCTGACCGGCACACCCGCCTTGACCGGGTTGCCGCCCGGCTCGCCGGTGACGCTCATCACCCCCGCCGCGCCCTGCGCGATCAGGTCGAACCCCGGCCGCTGCGCGTACGGGCCGGTCTGCCCGAAGCCGGAGATCGAGGCGTAGATCAGCCGCGGGTTGCGCGCGCGCAGGGTGTCGTAGTCGGCGCTCAACCGCGCCGCGACACCCGGCCGGAAGTTCTCCGTCAGCACGTCGGCGGTCTCGACCAGGCGATGGAAGACCGCCACGTCGCCGGGTTGCTTGAGATCGAGCGTGATCGAGCGCTTGTTGCGGTTGACCGCGCGGAAGGCGTGTTGCCCCATGCCGACGCGGGTCTGGTCGCCGGTCCCGGGCGGCTCGACCTTGATCACGTCGGCGCCCATGTCGCCCAGGACCTGCCCGCAGAACGGGCCCGCCATCACCTGGCAGAGCTCGATCACCCGCAGGCCGTCAAGCGCACTCACGCGGCGAGGAGCTCCAGCGCGGCGCCGACGCCATCGCCCACATCGTGGCCGGCGAGCTTGAGCCCCATCTGCACCCCGGACAGCGTGCCGGCGAGCATGAGATCGTTGAAGTCGCCCAAGTGCCCGATCCGGAACACCTCGTCGGCCAATCGACCCAGCCCCGCACCGAGTGACATGTCGAAGCGCTCGAGGATCACCCGCCGCACCTCGTCCGAGCCGCCGCACACCACCGCCGTGAGCGAGTTCGACAGCTCCCGCTCGTCCAGCGCGAGCACCTCCAGCCCCCACCCGGCGACCGCGGCGCGGGTGGCGGCGGCGTGACGCGCGTGGCGGGCGAAGACGTGCTCCAGCCCTTCCTCACGGAGGAGGATCTGCAGCGCCTCGCGCAGCCCGTACAGCAGGTTGGTGGCGGACGTGTACGGCCAGTAGCCGTTCGCGTTGGCGGCGATGATCGGCGCCCAGTCCCAATAGGAGCGCGGCATCCGCGCGGCCTTCGCGGCCTCGAGCGCTTTCTCGGACACGGCGTTGAAACTCAGGCCCGCCGGCAGCATCAGGCCCTTCTGCGAGCCGGCCACCGTGACGTCCACGCCCCACTCGTCGTGGCGGTAGTCGATGCTCGCCAGCGAGGAGATGGTGTCGACCAGCAGCAGCGCGTCGTGATCGCCCAGCGCGGCGCGCACGTCGGCGATCCGGCTGGTCACGCCCGTCGACGTCTCGTTGTGCACGACCATCACCGCGCGCACGTCGTCGTCGAGCGCGTCGGCGATCCGCTCCGGGTCGGCGCCGTGGCGCCAATCGCCCTCGAGCCACACCACCTCGAGGCCGAGCCGAGCCGCCATCGCTCGCCAGAGCGTCGCGAAATGCCCCGTCTCACACGCGATGACCTTGTCGCCGGGAGAGAGCGTATTGACCAGCGCGGCCTCCCACGCGCCGGTGCCCGACGCCGGGTAGACGACAATTTGTCCGTCGGTACGACAAACTGTTCGCAGGCCTTCGAGCACCTCAAGGCCCAGTTCCGCGAAGTCCGGTCCGCGGTGATCGATGGTGGGCGCGTCGATGGCCCGCAGCACCCGGTCGGGCACGTTCGTGGGGCCGGGAATCTGCAGCAAATGACGGCCGGGTCGATACACCAACGTTTCCCACACTAGCGAGAGGGCATTGTCGTGATCATGGAGGAGCTTGCGACCGCCCTGGAGCGGGAGCTGGCGGGGGACGTGCGCGCCGATGCGTACACGCGCCACCTGTACGCCGCCGACGCGAGCATGTTCGCGCTGGAGCCGCTGGCGGTCGCCTTCCCCCGCGACGCGGACGATGTCGCGCGAGCGGTGCGGGTCGCCGCGCGGCTCGGCGTACCGATCGTCCCCCGCGGGGGCGGAACGAGCCTCGCCGGGCAGACGGCGGGCGGGCGCGGCCTCGTGCTGGACCTCTCACGACATCTGAACGCGATCGAGGCGATCGATCCCGAGGCGCGTACCGTGCGCGTGCAGCCGGGGGTCGTGCAGGAGCAGCTCAACCAGGCGGTGAAGCGGTACGGGCTCGTATTCGGGCCCGACACGTCGACCTCCAACCGCGCGACGCTCGGCGGCATGATCGGCAACAACTCCTCGGGCAGCGAGTCGATCGTCTACGGCACGACCGTCGACCACGTACTCGAGCTCGAGGTCGTGCTGGCCGACGGCACGCAGGCGACGTTCTCGGCGGCGGCTGAGCCGGCGAGCGCGCCGGAGCGGCGCATCCACGTCGGCGTCCAGCGGCTGCTGCGCGAGCATGCGCGAGCGATCGCCGAGGACTACCCACGCCACTGGCGCCAGTCGGGCGGGTACCGCCTGGACCGCCTCGATCCGTTCGATCTCTCCAAGCTGATCGTCGGGTCCGAGGGGACGCTCGCGATCGTCACGGCCGCCACGCTGCGGCTGGTCGAGCTGCCGAAGGCGAAGATGTTCGCGGTCGGGCACTTCGACTCGCTGCTCGGCGCGGTCGATGCCACCCACGACGCGCTCGAACTACAGCCGCACGCGGTCGAGATGATCGACCGGACGATCCTCGGGCTCTCGCGCGCGAAGGTCGAGTTCCGCGCGCTGGCCGACCGCCTGGACGGCGACCCCGAGGCGCTGCTGTTCGTGTCCTTCGCCGGTGACACCGAGGACGAGGTGCGTTCCAAGCTCGATCAGCTCGAGGCGGCCTGGAAACGCAACGGCCACGGCTACTTCTTCCTGCGCGCGGAGACCGCGGCCGAGCAGGACGCGCTGACCAAGGTCCGCAAGGCGGGCCTGGGCCTGTTGATGGCCGCGAGCGAGGGCCGCACCCGCCCCGCCGCCTTCGTCGAGGACACCGCCGTCCCACCCGAGCACCTCCACGAGTACGTCGAGCGCTTCCAGGCGATCTTCGACGCCCGCGGGCTCAAGGCCGGCTTCTACGGGCACTGCTCGGTCGGCTGCCTGCACATCCGCCCGTTCCTCGACCTCAGCCGGCCCGACCAGGTCGAGACGATGCTCGAAGTGGCATCGGAGGTCGTCGACCTCGTCGCGGAGTTCGACGGCGTGAACTCGTCCGAGCACGGCGACGGCCGCATCCGCTCGCCGTTCAGCCCGCGGATCTTCGGCGACGAGCTCTATGGGGCGATGCGCTCGGTCAAGCGGCTCTTCGATCCCGACGGGGTGTTCAACCCGGGGGTGATGGTCGACGCGGAGACGCTGCCGATTCACATCCGCGACGCCGAGTACCCGCGGCCGGAGCCGCTCGTCACCCACTTCGACTTCCCCGAGGGATCGATGCACGCAGCGGCTGACCGCTGCCAGCGGATCGGCGCGTGCCGCAAGACCGGCAGCGGTGTGATGTGCCCGTCCTACATGGCGACGCGCGAGGAGGAGCACGCCACACGCGGGCGGGCGAACGCGCTCGTGAAGGCCTTGAGCGAGCCCGATCCCGCAGCGGCACTGGGCGATGAGCGGCTCTTCGAGATCCTCGACCTCTGCCTCGAGTGCAAGGCGTGCAAGAGCGAGTGCCCGCTGTCGGTTGACATGGCGACGCTGAAGTCGGAGTTCCTGTCACACCACAACGCGATCCACGGGACGCCGCTGCGCTCGCGGCTGTTCGGCGCGATCCGGACGTTGAACAAGGTGGGCGCGGCGACCGCGCCGCTGTCGAACGCGCCGATCCCGCGCCGGTTGATGGAGCGGGTCACGGGCATCGATCGCCGGCGGCCGTTGCCGCGCTTCGAGCGCGAGACGCTGATCAAGTGGGCGGGCTCGCGGCCGGCCGCAGCGGCCCCTTCTCGCGGCCCGGTGACGTTCCTCGCCGACTCCTTCACGACCTTCACCGAGCCCGGCGTCGGCCGCTCCGCCATCGAGCTTCTGGATGCCGCGGGCTACGGCGTGCGGCTGGAGAGCGGCGGGTGCTGCGGGCGGGCGTCGATCTCGAAGGGGTTGCTCGATGACGCGAAAGCCAAGGCGGAGGCGCTGAGCGACCGCCTCGCCAGCGCCGCCGGGGTGATCACCGGCGTCGAGCCCTCGTGCCTGCTGACGCTGCGCGAGGAGCACGTGCAGCTGATCGGCGACCGTGGCATCGCGGAGCGGACCAAGCTCGTCGAAGAGCTGCTCGTGGAGGCGATCGACGACGGTGCGCTGAAGCTGCGGGACCTCGGCCCGCGGCGGATCCTGTTCCACGGCCATTGCCACCAGAAGGCGCTAGCCGGCACCGCGTCCACGGTCGCCCTTCTGGAGCGGCTCCCAGGCGCGACCGTCGTCGAGCTCGACGCCGGGTGCTGTGGCATGGCCGGCTCCTTCGGCTTCGAGGCCGAGCACTACGAACTGTCCATGCGCATCGGCGGGATGCGCTTGTTCCCGGCGGTCAGGCAGGAGCCCGCGGCGACGTTGATCGCCGCCACGGGCGTCTCGTGCCGCCAGCAGATCGCGCACGGGACGGGTCGCCCCGCGCGCCACCCGGTGCAACTCGTCAGAGAGGCACTCATCGAGTAAGGGAGAGACTCGGATGAACCAGGAAGTCACATCGATCCTCGTGCTGGTGGCGATCTTCGCCATCGGCACGCTCCGGCCGATCAACATGGGGCTGCTCGGCATCACCGCGGCGTTCGTCGTGGGCAGCGCCGTGGGGGTGTCGGAGGACGACATCTTCGCCGGCTTCCCGGGTGATCTGTTCATCATCCTGGTCGGTGTCACCTATCTGTTCGCGATCGCGAACAGATAGGTACCGTGGACTGGCTCGTGCACGCCGCGGTACGGGCCGTCGGCGGGCGGGTGGCGGCTTCTCACCGAGTTCTTCTCCTCGCTGATCTTCAACACGATCCTGAGCGTGGTCGTGTTCTTCCTGTTCGGCGGGCGCGAGCTGCTGCAGCGCCGCGTCGATCCCGAGCCCGAGGCGACGCGGCGCTTCAAGCGCGAGACGACCGCCTCCGGGCAGCCGGTGATCGGCGGCTTCGCGGTGGCGATGAGCGCCGAGGCGCCGCCGCTGGACCGCGACCGGATCCTCACGCTCGCGGGTATCGGCGCGCTGGTCCTGATCGCGCTGACGCTCGACTGGGACGTCGGCTTCGTCGCCGTGTCGATCGCGGTGGTGTTGTCGCTGCTGATGCCCGATGCCACCACGGGCGCCGCCGACAAGGTCGCCTGGCCGACCGTGCTGCTGATCTGTGGCATCGTCACCTACGTCGCCCTGCTGCAGGAGATGGGCACGATCGACTGGCTCGGCACCGAGGTCGCGGGCATCGGGACCCCGCTGCTGGCCGCGCTGGTGATCTGCTTCATCGGCGGCGCGGTCTCTGCGTTCGCCTCCACCACCGGCATCCTCGGCGCACTGATCCCGCTGGCCGTGCCGTTCCTGGCGCAGGGCCAGATCGGCGCCGTGGGCGTGATCATCGCCCTCTCGATCTCCTCCTCGGTCGTGGACTCGAGCCCGTTCTCCACCTCCGGCGCGCTCGTGGTGGCCAACTCCCCTGACGACCGCCGCGACTTCGTCTACAAGCGGTTGCTGCAGTGGGGCATGAGCATGATCATCATCGCGCCGGTCACGGCGTGGGCGATCTTCGTCCTTCCCGGCTGGCTCTAAAGCGGCCCGGGGGCTCGCCGTAGTGGCGGCGGAAGGCAGTGGCGAACGCGAACTCGTTCGTGTAGCCGACCTCCGCCGCCGCCGCTTTGACCGTTGCGCCGCGCTCGCGCAGCGCCTGGGCGGCGAGCGCCATCCGCCAGCCCGTCAGATAGGCCAGCGGCGGCTCCCCGACGACGTCGGTGAAGCGCTTGGCGAACGCGGCGCGTGACAGACCGGCGCGCGCTGCCAGCTCGGCGACCGTCCAGCGATGGCGCGGATCGGCGTGGATCGCCCGCACCGCCGGCCCCGCCCCGGGGTCGTCAAGCGCCGCGTACCAGCCGGGCACGTGCGCGCCGGGCTGGGTGAAGTACGCCCGCAACCCGAGGACGAGCAGCAGGTCGAGCGCGCGGTCGAGCACCGTCTGCTCCCCCGGACCCGGCTGCGCGAGCTCATCCGCCACGAGCGCGGTGAGCCGGTCCAGCCCGGCGTCCCGCACCACGATCAGCGGCGGCAGTCCCTCCAGCAGCGCGTCGGACAGCAACCCGTCGAGCGTGTACGCCCCGCACAGCAACCCGGCCTTGCATACGACATGCATACTGGGGTCTGACCCCGGTATACGCGTTGTATGCAAGTGGGATACCGGGGTCTGACCCCGGTGTACTTGCGGTGTACGACTGGCATCCAAGGGGGTGGCACGGGCGCCCGGGGTGGGTACGGCGCGGTAGGGGGTGCCTTCGGGGAGGAGGACGACGTCGCCGGCGGAAACGGGTGCGGCGGGCGCGTCGTCGCGTTCGAAGTAGGCGTCGCCGCTCAGGATCGTGTGGACGGCGAGGAGACGGCGGCCGCTGAACTCGATGCCGTGGTCGGGGGCGATCGCGGTGCGGGCGAAGACCGCGCCCGAAGCGCGGGCGCGGGACAGGAGGTCGGCGAGGACGTCCATGGACGATCACAAAGGTATCGCGGCCTTTCGCCCATTGTTCGTCTTGCGCAACGTGGCGAAGCTGTCAGGCATGAGCACGTTTCTCGTCATCGGCGGCACCGGCAAGACCGGTCGCCGCGTGGTTGAACGCCTCAACGGCCACGACGCCCGGATCGCGACCCGCGCGACCGGCTTCGACTGGGCCGAACCCGAGTACGACCTCACCGGGATCGACGGTGTCTTCCTCACCGTCCCCGGGCAGGACCCGCGCAACGCGGAGCGGGTCGCCGCGCTACTGAACCGCTTCGAGGGGCGCGCGGTGCTGCTCTCCGCCCGCGCGGTGGAGTTCCACCCCGATGGGGCGCTCGCCGCCGTCGAACGAGCCGCGCGCGGGCACACGATCCTGCGGCCGAGCTGGTTCGTGCAGAACTTCACCGAGGGGTTCCTGCAGCCCGACGACGACGGCGTCGTCACCGCCCCCACGGGCGAGGGGCGCGAGCCGTTCGTCGACCTCGACGACGTCGCGGACGTCGCCGTCGCGGCGCTCACGCAACCCGGCCACGAGGGCGTGACGTACGAGCTCTCCGGCCCGACCGCCATCACGTTCGCCGAAGCGGCCCAGCGCGTGGGCGGGACGTTCGTCCCCGCCGACCCCGCGACCTACGCGGCGAGCCTCGACCTCCCCGCCGAGTACGTCGCCTGGCGGATGGCGATGTTCGACGCGATCCGCGAGGGGCGCGACGCGCGGGTCAGCCGAGGCGTCGACGACGCGCTCGGCCGGCCCCCGCGTGCCTTCTCTCAGCCGGCGGGCTTGAGGAAGCAGGCCGCTTCCGGCGTCGCGACACGGAAGCTGAAGCTCTCTTCGAGGTAGAGCTGGACCGTGTCGGCGTCGTGGGACGAGTAGCCGATCGAGAGGTCCTGGCCCGACTCGAACAGGAAGTCGCCGCCGCGCAGTGATACGACGACGGCGCCCTGCACGCCCGGCGCCCACACGATCGGCCCGCCCGAGAGGATCTTCTTGAGGTGGTCGAAGAGCGGGTAGCCGCCATGTTCGGTGCTCTGGATCACGCCGGTGTACTGGTCGGGTCCGAGGGCGAGTGCGTACGGACCGCTCACACCGGCGCGCAGCAACGTCTCGACCGCCTCGGCGGTGTGGCGCGTGTAGGCGTTGAAGTCCTCGCTCAGTGCCACCGCCGGATGCGTGCACGCCTCGGCGATGCCGCGGATGCCCGCGTCGAGCCAGCCGTGGAAGACGGCGACGTTCTCGGCGTGGGAAATCTGACGCGCGGCCGCGTCGAGCTCGCCGAGATCGATGTCACCGGCGCCGCGCTCGAGGTCGTCCAGCTCGGACCGGCTGACCGCGAACGGCGCCCGCAACTCGACCACCGGCAACACCCGCCGGCGCGCCGCGCCGACGCCCTCGAACGCGTCCAGCGAAGCGATCCGCCCCAGGTTGGTGGCGCTGTAGTCCCACCCGTGCGGCCCGCCGAAGTCGACGACCTTGCGCGCGGCGAGGCCAGGCGAAAGCCGCTCCTTGGCCTCTTCGTCGAGCTCGTTCCACCCGGCCTCGGTGATCGGGGCCTTCTCACGCAGCAGATGGTTCACAGTCCCGCCCCCTTCAGGCTTCCGATTCCGAGCGAACCCGGCTGTCCTCCGCCGCCGGAGCCGCCGAGACCGGCGCCCTCCTCGGCTTCCTCGCCCGCTTGGACGATGTCATCGTCAGTGAACAGGATCCCCTCCGCGACCGACCGCCAGACCGGCGTCCGGCGCAGCAGGAACTCGAGGTCCATCGCGAAGTGCTTGAACTCCTCGGTCTGCGCGTTGCGCATGACCGCAAGCGCCTCCGGATCCTGCTCGACGGCGATCCGCTGCTCGTACCAGCCGATCGCTTCGGCTTCCTCGGTCAGCGACGCGCACAGCCTGGCGAATGTCCGCGTCCGCGCCGGCAACTCGTCCGGCGGCTCGTGGTACTGGTCGAACCCCATGCGCAAACAGTACGTCGCGCTAGCCTCCGGGCAATGAGCGGTCTAGGGTTGGCCGTGCAGCTGTACACGCTGCGCGAGCGGCTGGCGGAGGATCTCGAGGGAACGCTCGAAGCGCTGGCACAGGCGGGAGCGCGCGAGGTCGAGCTGGCCGGACTGTACGAACGCGACGCGGCAAGCATGCGTCGGATGCTTGACGACGCGGGCCTGTCGGCCTGCTCGATGCACCAGCGGCTCGAGCGTTTCGAGGACGAGTTCGATCAAGTGCTCGACGAGGCGAACACGCTCGGCGTCGAGACGATCATCCTGCCGTGGGTGCCCACGCCCGAAAGCGATTCCGCTGCTGATGAGCTGGTGGCGCGGATCGTCGCGGCGGGCGAGAAGACCCGCGCCGCGGGCTGGCCGTTCGGCTACCACAACCACGCGTTCGAGTTCGGCGAGGTGGACCTGTGGAGCCGGCTGGTCGCAACGGAGCTCGACCTCGAGCTCGACGTCGGGTGGGTGCGCATCGCCGGCCACGACCCGGTGACCATGCTGAGACAGCTGACAGGGAGGATCCTGCTCGTGCACGCCAAGGACGTCAAGCAGACCGACGACGGCTGGCTGGACGTCGTCGCCGGCGACGGCGAGCTCGACTTCGCGGCGATCGCCCGCGCCGCGGAGGCGGCCGGAGCGAGCCGGTTGATCGTCGAGCTCGACACGCCCTCCGACGACCCCGTCGAGGACTCGCGCCGCTCCCTCGCGACCCTGCAGGCGGTCGTATGAGCGACCTCGGCGTCGGGCTGGTCGGCTGCGGCAAGATCAGCGGGATCTACCTCGACAACGCGCCGCGCCTGGACGGCGTGCGGATCGTCGCCTGCACGGACGTCGACGCCGAGCGGGCGCGCGAGACCGCGCACGAGCGGGCGATCGACGCGTGCACGATGGACGAGCTGCTCGCCCACCGCGACGTGCAGGTCGTGCTCTGCCTCACGCCGCCGGACTTCCACGCTGACGTGGCGCTGGCGGCGATCGGTGCCGGCAAGCACATCTACACCGAGAAGCCGCTGGCGACGAGCGTCGACGACGCGCGCTGGGTGCTGCAGTCCGCGGCGGCCGCCGGCGTGCTCGTCGGCTCCGCGCCGGACACGTTCCTCGGCGCCGGGATCCAGACGATCAAGGCGGCGATCGACGACGGCCGCATCGGCGCACCCGCCGTGGCCCAGATCCGGCTGCTCGCCCGCCCGCCGGAGACGTGGCACCCGTCCCCCGCGTTCTTGTACGCCGAGCTGTCGGGCCCGCTGATGGACCTCGGCCCGTACGCCGTCGCCACCGCGATCGAGCTGTTCGGCGACGTGGAGGCCGTGACCGGCCTCGGCACCCGCCCGCGCACGTCGGGCGTGACGCTCGACGGCACGGAGTTCCCGATCGTCGAACCCACCCGCGTCGCCGGCGTCCTCGCCCACGAGAGCGGCGTGCTCACGACGATCACGACCACCGACGACGCCAACGCTCCCGCCCGCTACGGCGTCGAGGTGCATGGCCTCGACGGCACGCTGCTCGGCGGTGACCCGAACACCTTCGACGGCCCGGTCGTCCTCGCCCGCCGCGGCGAGCTCGATCAGACGCTCCCGCTGGTCAGCGAGTGGAACGAGAACTCCCGCGGCCTCGGCCTCCAGGACCTCTGCCGCGCGGCACGTGACGGCACGCCGCAGCGCGCGAGCGGGGAGCTCGGGCTGCAGGTCCTCGAAACGCTGCTGGATATCCGCGACTGCGCGCTAAGCGGCGTCTGACAGCGCGCGGCCGTCGGCGTCCACGCGCCCCGCGAGCACGTCCTGCGCGTGCGTGATGTGCTCGCGGGTGAGCCGCTCGGCGGTGGCACCGTCGCCGGCCTCGATCGCGTCGAGGATGTGCTCGTGCTCGAGCGCGTCCTTGGCGAACTGCTCGGGCGTCATCTGCTGCGCGTAGACGTGCAGGCCGAGGCGGCCCGCCCACAGCGCCTCGGAGAAGTCGACGAGGAACGGGTTGCCCGAGGCGACCGCGAGCTCGAGGTGGAACGCGCGCGAGGCCGCGTACGCCGCTTTCGGACCGCGCCGGGCGGGCGTGAGCGTCTTGCGCAGCTTCGCCAGCTCGGCGGCGTCGCGCCGTGCGGCTGCCAGCCGGGCGGCGAGCGGCTCGATGCCCAGGCGCGCCTCGTAGGCCGCGGCCATGTCGCCTGAGCGGACCGCCGCCACGCGGGCGCCGCGGTTAGCGAGCAGCTCGACCAGGCCCTCGGCGGCGAGCCGCGCGATCGCCTCGCGCACCGGCGTGCGCGAGACGCCCAGCTCCGCCGAGATGCCCTCCTGGTGCAGGCGCGACTCGGGCTCCAACTCACCCGCGAGGATCTGCTCGCGCAGGATCGCGTAAACGCGGTCAGGGACCGAGGTGATGTCTACGCGACCCTTCGCCATCGGCTCCCGATCCTACTCGCGGCCCTCCCCGATCCGGGCATAGATCTCCGGCTTGTTGCGCTTGAGGAACGTACCCACCACGAGCCCCAGGACGGCGCCGACCAGCAGGATCAGCGGCAGGATGATCGTCATCTTGTCGGTCGGCGCGTTGGTGGCCGACGTGATCAGCACGTTGAAGTTGAGCACGCCCAGCACGAGGATCACGAGCAGCAGGACGCCCGCGATCGCCGGTGCGATCTTCGAGGACCAGGCGCTCAGCCCCGCCTCGGGCCGCGTGCGGAAGTAGCCGACGACCGCGAACGACGTCGCCGCCATCAGCGCGAGCACACCGAGGGCGCCGAGGTTGGTCAGCCAGGTGAAGAGCTTGAGCACCGGGTCGGCACCCGCGATCGCGAACACGAGGACGATCGCCAGCGCGAGCACGGTCTGCGTGATCGAGGCGATCCACGGCGAGCCGGTCTTCGGGTTCACGCGCCCGAACGCGGACGGGAGCACGCCCTCGCGCCCCAGAGCGAACGCGTAGCGCGCGACGGCGTTGTGGAAGGAGAGCAGCGCCGCGAACAGCGACGTGGCGAACAGGAGCGAGGCGGCGTCGCCCCAGAACGCGCCGAGCCGGTCCTGGCCCGTGATGAACAGCACCGTGGTCGGGTCCGGCCCGCCATTGGTCGCGAAGCCGGCGGCGACGAGCTTGTCCGGGTTGATCATCGTGTCGGGGCCCGCGGCGACGCCGAGCAGCCAGCTCGAGAGCGCGTAGAAGACCGCGATCAGCCCCACCGCGATGAACGTGGCGCGGGCGACGGTGCGCTTCGGATCGCGGCACTCCTCGCTGTAGATCGCGGCGGATTCGAAGCCGACGAACGAGGCGACGCAGAACGTCAGCGTCGCGCCCACCGCGGTGCCGAAGGCGACGGAGGGATCGAACGCGACGGTGGTCATCCCCTGCGGGCCGGGATCGGCGACGATCGCGAAGTCGAACAGTGCGACCACGATCACTTCGAGGATCAGCAGCACGGCGAGCACGCGCGCGTTGAGGTCGATCTGCAGCACGCCGAGCCCGCCGATGACGGCGCCGGCGATCAAACACCACCACCACCAGTCGAGCGTGATCCCGACCTTGTCGGCCATGAACGCGCCCATCGCGACGCCGAACAGGCCGTAGATGCCGATCTGCATCGCGTTGTAGGCGAGCAGCGCGACGAACGCGGCGCTGACGCCCTGGACCTTGCCGAGACCACGCGCGACGTAGGCGTAGAAGGCGCCCGCGTTGGCGACGTGGCGGCTCATCGCGGCATAGCCGACCGCGAACAGGCCGAGGATGATCCCGAGCGGGATGAACATGAACGCGACGCCGCGGTTCCCCGTGACCAGGTAGGTCGCGGCCTGGCCGCCGGCGACGGCGGTCAGCGGCGCGGACGCGGCGACGATGAAGAACACGAGGTCGGGAACACCCAGCGCGCGGCGGTGGAGCTTCGCCGATTCGGATCCCCGAGGCGCCGCGGCGGGCGCGGTCTCAGCAACGGACATGGACTCTCTCCTCCTGGGAACTACTGAACGGTGCCTTCGAGGATCTGCAACGCCTTCAACTCCGAGTAGAAGTCGAGCGCGTAGTTGCCGCCTTCGCGGCCGATCCCGGAGATGCCGACGCCGCCGAAAGGCGCCGTGAGGTCGCGCACGAGGAACGTGTTGACCCACACGGTCCCGGCGCGCAGTTGCCGGCCGACGCGGTCCGCGCGGCCGAGCGATGACGTGTAGACGATGCCCGACAACCCGTACTCGGTCGAGTTGGCGAGCGCGACCGCCTCTTCCTCGGTCGCAAAGCCCTGCAGGGTCAGCACAGGCCCGAAGATCTCGCGCTGGACGACCTCTGCGTCATTCGAGCGCGGCTCGATCAGCGTCGGTTCGTAGTGGAGCCCGCCGGCACGCGTGCCGCCGCGGACGATGGTGTCACCCGCCTCCCGGGCGCGCTCGACGAACCCGGACACGCGTGCGAGATGGTCGGGATGGATCAGCGGCGAGAGCGTCGTGGCGTCCTCCCGCGGGTCGCCGAGGACGTGCTCGTCGACGTACGCGTGGAAGCGCTGCAAGAACGCGTCGCGGACGCTGTCCTGGACGAGCAGACGGGTGCCGGCGAGGCAGACCTGGCCGGAGTCGTCGTACTGCCCCGCGGCCTTCCTGGCCGCGGCGTCGAGATCCGCGTCCTCGAAGACGATCAGCGGGCCCTTGCCCCCGAGCTCGGCCGTGAACGGGACGAGGTTCGCACCCGCCGCGACCGCGATGTGGCGTCCGGTCTCGGGCGAGCCGGTGAAGGACACGCGGCGCAGCAGCGGGTGTGACACCAGCGCCGCGCCGACCTCCTCGCCGATGCCCTGGATGATGTTGAAGACGCCGGGCGGGAAGCCGGCCTCGGCGATCAGGTCGGCGAGCAGCGAGCAGCTCAACGGCGACCACTCGGCGGGCTTGAGCACCATCGTGCAACCCGCCGCCAGCGCCGGCGCGGTCTTCCAGGTCGAGAGCATGAACGGCGCGTTCCACGGCGTGATCACCGCAGCGGGGCCGGCGGGCATGCGCTGGACGCGGTTCCACGTGCCGTTCGAGCGCCAGTCGCGCTCCTCGTAGGCGACCGCGAGGTCCGCGTAGGCGCGGTAGTTGCGGGCGCCGCGGGAGATGACACGGGCGCGCAGCGACCGCAGGAGCATCGCCATGTCCAGGCACTCGACCTCGGCCAGGCGCTCGACGTTTGCATCGATCAGGTCGGCGAGCTTGTGCAGGTAGGGCGCGCGGCCTTGCGGACCGAGAGCGGCCCAGGCGGGGAAGGCGGCGTGGGCGGCGCGCACCGCGGCGTCGGCCTCAGCCGCGCCCCCGCGCGAGATCTCCGCGATGACAGTGCCGTCGATCGGCGAGATGTCCTCGAAGTGCTCCTTCGACGCGACCCGCTCACCGCCGATGAAGTGGTCGGGTGAGACGGCGAGGGCGAGGGCGCTCATGTCAGCTCCTTCACGGTCTCGAGGTCGTCGACGGTGTAGGCGAACGTGAAGCGGTAGCCGCGGCCGACCTCGACCGGCGCCAGGAGGTGATGCTCCTCACCGCGCGCCTCGTGGATGTTCAGCGTCGCTTCGCCCTCGTAGACGGTCGACGCGATCCGGTCGCGCGAGACCGCCCGCACCAGCTCGTGCACCTGCGGCTCGTCGTGGCGGCCGGCGGCCAGCCGCGGGAAGTGGCGGACGTTGACGATCGGCGGCGCGTTGTGCTTGGGGCCGTCCTCGCTGACACCGTCGATCGTGAGGGTCATGTCGGCGATCTCGCGGCCGCGAGCAGAACACGTCGCGCCATGGCGAGCGCCGGCGCGCAGCCCCGGATCGGCAGGGCCTCCGAGGCCGTAGGTGCGGGTCATCCAGACCTCCCCCAGCTTCTTCGGGAAGCCCTGGATCCACCCGCGCACGAGCGCGAAGTCCTGGTCGACCCAGATGAACGGGCAGGTCGTGACCTCCTCCTCGCCGAGCATCGCGTTGGCGACGATGAAGAACTCCTTGTAGTGCGAACGCACCGGGTCCAGCAGCTCGTCACCGGTCTCGCTGCACGACTGCCAGTCGGCGAAGACGGCGGCGCAGCGGCCGGTGTCCTCGTGCGGCTCGAGTCCCTCGGGCAGGATGGAACGGACCGCGTCCGGATCGGCCCAGTAGTCGACGACGAGGAAGTCACCGACGTAGTGCCACGGCGGTGACGGAACGAGGCTCGAGAGACCCGTCTCCGTCCGCGGGATCGAGTAGCCCTTCACGCGATCATCTCCAGGCTCTCGCGCTCAGCGGCGACGGCTTCGGGATCGAAGCGGAAGTACGAGCGGGGCGGCAGCGGGCCCCAGGTGTTGGACGAGTAGCGGTTGTCCGGGTAGACGCGCGGTTCGTGCTCGGCCTCGAGCTGCTCCATGTCGCAGTAGAGCTCGACGAAGCACTCCTCCTCGACGATCCGCACGTAGGACGCGATGTTGCCGCCGATGCCATGCCGCGTCGGGCCCCAGGCGAGCCAGCGGCCGTGACGGCCGAGGTGGTCGAGCGTGTCGCGCATCTGGCCGATGTCGACGACGTCGAACGCGAGGTGATGGAAGTGCGAATAGCCCTTGTCCACCAGCGCCATCACGTGATGGTCACCGTTGATGTGGAACCAGACGCCGCCGTCGCCGAGGTGGTCGGTGACCGCCATGCCCAGCTCGCGTGTGTAGAACGCGGTCTGCTCGGCGATCGCGCCGGTGAGGAAGTTGACGTGGCCGAGCTTTCGCGGCGCGCCCAGGACGCGGTCGCCCGCCGGCCGGACGTGCGACGTCATCGCCGTCTGACCGCGGTTGGGCAGGATGAGGATCCGGTTGCCCTCGGGGTCGGTCACGCGCAGGCCCCCGTCGACTTCCTCGCAGTCGCTGAGGTGGGCACGCGCAGCGTCGAGCGTGCAGGAGCGGCGCAGCTCGTAGGCGACGTGCTCGACGCCCGGCTCGCCTTCCACGAGCTCGAGGCAGAACGGCTCGTCGTCGCAGCTCAAGCGTCCGGGCTCGCGCTCGACCAGGCCGAACTGCGCGCACCAGCGTCGCGAGGCCTCAGTGACATCGGGCGTGCGCAGCGCGACGTGATCGATCCGGCGCAGCGCGATCATCGCGTGACCCGCACCGGCAGGCGCTTGATGCCGTTGAAGAAGTTCGAGCGCAGCCGCTCGGGCTCACCCGCCAGCTCGATCGACGACACCCGCTTGAGCAGCTCCTCGAACGCGATCTTGATCTCCAGCCGCGCGAGGTGCGCGCCCATGCAGTGGTGGATGCCACCCGGGCCGAACGCCATGTGCTTGTTCGGCGTGCGGCCGACGTCGAACGTGTCCGGGTCCTCGAAGACGGTCTCGTCGCGGTTGCCCGACACGAACCACGTCGTGACCTTCGCGCCCGCGGGCAGCTCCACACCCGCCAGCTCGGTCGCGCACGTCGTCGTGCGGCGGAAGTGGTGCACGGGCGTCGCCCAGCGCAGCATCTCCTCGGCCGCGGGCTTGTAGAGCGACGGGTCCTCGCGCAGGCGCTGCAGCTGGTCGGGGTGCTCGAGCAGCGCGAGCAGGCCGTGCGTGATCGTGTGCCGCGTCGTCTCGTTGCCGGCGGTGGCCAGCAGCACGAAGTAGACGTCGAACTCGCGCTGCGTGAGCGGCTCGAACGCGAGCTGGGTGATGATGTCGTTGCCCGGCGCCTTGCGCCGCGCGGCGGCCATCTTCCGGCCGAACTCGAACATCTCGATCGCGGCGGGCGAGGAGAACGGCAGCAGCCGGTGGCTGTCATCGGTCGGCTGCGCGTACTCCGGGTCCTGGTTGCCCAGCAGCCGGTCGCCGAGCTCGATGATGTAGCGCCGGTCCTGGAGCGGCACGCCGAGGATCTCGGCGAACACCTGCATCGGGATCTCGGAGCTGATGTCACGGACGAAGTCGAACTCCTCCTGCTCCAGAGCCGTGTCGAGCACGCGGTCGGTGACCGTGCGCACGGCCTCCTCCCACACCTGCACGGCACGCGGCGTGAAGCGGCGGGCGATCAGCCCGCGCAGCTCGTCGTGGCGCGGCGGGTCCATGTCGATCATGGACTTGCGCGCCTCGATCTGGTCGGGCTCGAGGTCCTCCAGCGACGTGCCGCCGAGCTCGGAGCTGTAGATCTCCGTGTGGCGATGGACCTCGCGGATGTCGTGGTAGCGGGTGACGGCGTAGAAGCCGGTCCCGTCGGCCTCCTCGTTGAAGTGGACCGGGTCCTCGTGCCGGAGCGTCTTGAACCACTCGTACGGCACGCGGTCCTTGAAGGCGTCGTGATCGGCCAGGTCGATCTGTTGCAGCGTGGTCATGGCGTCCTAGAGGTGGTGGAGGTACTCGGCCAGCTCCCAGTCGGACACCCACGTGCGATGGCGTTCGACCTCGAAGCGTTTGACGGCGAGGAAGGTGTCGACGATCTGCGGGCCCATGGCGTCGCGCAGGACGGTGTCGGCCTCGAGCGCGTCGAGCGCCTGCTCGAGGCTGGTGGGCAGCGGCTCACCCGGGTCGTCGAGCGTGTAGGCGTCGCCGCCGACGGGCGGGCCGAGCGGCAGCTCCTCCCTTACGCCGTGCAGGCCGGCGAACAGCAGCGCGGCGGTGGCGAGATAGGGATTCGCGCTGCCGTCGCCGACGCGAACCTCGACCCGCGACGCGCGGCCGCGCTCGGCGGGAATGCGGATGAAGCTCGTGCGGTTGTCCCAGCCCCAGTTGGCGTGGGTGGGCGCGAGCGAGTCGGGGACCAGGCGCCGGTACGCGTTGATCGTCGGGTTCAGGAACGCGGTCAGCGCGTGGGCGTGCGCGAGGATGCCGGCGGTGAAGTGACGCAACGTGTCCGACACGCCGTCCGGGTCGCCGTGGTCGGCGAACGCGTTGTCGTCCTCGCGGTCCAGCGAGAAGTGGAAGTGGAACCCCGAGCCGCCCTGGTCGTTGAACGGCTTGCCCATGAAGGTCGCGATCAGGCCGTGGATCGCGGCGACGTCCTTCACGGCGCTCTTGAGCCGGAAGGCCCGGTCGGCGGCGGTCAGCGCGGGCGCGTGGCGGAGGTTGATCTCGTACTGCGAGTTCATGAACTCGTGGTTGGCGGCGAACGTGCCCATGCCGAGCCGCGACAACGCCTCCGTGATCTGGCGCACGACGCCCTTCGGGTCCGCCTGCGGGCCGACGGTGTAGACCATGCTCAGGTGGTCGACGTAGCGGCGGATGCCGTTGGGCGCGCTCGGGTCGGCGACGCAGAGGAAGAACTCGAGCTCGGGGCCGGAGATCGGGCTGTAGCCGAGTTCCTCGAACGCGGCGACGGCCTTGCGCACGGCGCCGCGCGGGTCGGCGGGCGCGGCGCTCGTGCCGCTCACGGGCTCCAGATCGGCGATGCAGCAAGCGACGCCCGGCTCCCACGGCAGCAGCGTGAGCGTGCTCAGGTCCGGCTTGGCGACGAGGTCCGGGTAGCCGGCCTCCCCACCCACCACCGGCGTGTGGCGCAGGTCGGTGCCCATGATCGCCGAGCAGAACGCGAGGCCGTGCTCGGCCGCGCGATCGAACTCGCCGATCGGGACGTCCTTGCCGCGGGTGACGCCGTGCAGGTCGCTGTAGACCACCCGCACCGATGTCACGGACTGGTCGTTGAGCTCCGGCGGGCGGGCCATCAACCCTCTCTCCTCGATCATGCGCTCTCTCCTCTGAAGGCGTCGAAGAGGCGGAACGCCGCCTGCCTCGCCGCGTCCTGCTGCTCGGCAGGCGCCTCGATCAGCGCCAGACCGTCGGTCACGCCGACGGTCTTGAGCTTCTCGACGTCCTTGCGAGCCCAGCCTTCGACGATGTCCGTCGTGGATTCGGGATGGAACTGCAGGCCGAGATGGCGGCCGTGGCGGAACGCCTGCGTGGCGTCCCTGGTCCGGGCGATCGCCGTTGCCCCCGGCGGGACGGTGAAGCGCTGGTAGTGCCACAGCAGCCACGGCCCGCTCGGAACGGCGTCCGGCTCGTCGGTCTCGATCTCGCGCCAGCCGAACTCGGGCGTCGGAGCGGCCTCGATCGTGCCGCCGAGCACGTGGGCGAGCACCTGGCCGCCGTAACACAGGCCGAGGACCGGGACGTCGTGTTCGACGGCGCGCGTGATCAGCGCGATCTCGGCCGCGACCTGCGGCACGTCGGCGTCGACCGGCGAGTAGCGGCAGCCGAGGCTGGCGACGGCCTCGAACTCGCGCACGTCCGGCGTGTGGTTGGTGCGCGAGTCGCTGACCACGTAGGCGATGCCACGCGCGTCGAGCCACTCCCCCAGCAGCGCCGGCGGCCCGGATTCGCCGTGCTGGCGGACGAGGATCATGCGAGCGACACCAGCTCGTCGAGCCGTGGGCGGCTTGCCAGCCGGCGGCGGTACTGCATCAGCTTGCGCGGAGCGTTGAACGTCACGACCGAGACGACATGCTCCCCGCGGACGCCGACCGCGACGTCGGGCTCGATCAGCTCGACGCGCTCCGCGCGGGCGGGAAGGCCCGCGGCCTGGATCTTGACGTCGTATTGGTCGGTCCAGAAGTACGGCACGGCCTCGTAGGGCTTCGGCGTCTCGGCCAGTGCGTTGCGGCCGGCGTGCGCGCCCTGCTCGGCGGCGTTCGTCCAGTGCTCGACGCGGATGGGCTCGCCGTCGGCCAGCGGGTGCGGCCACACCGCGACGTCACCGGCCGCGAAGACGTGCGGGGCGGCCTGCAGGTTCGCGTCGCAGACCACGCCACGGTCCAAAGTCAGGCCCGAGCCTTCCAGCCACTCGATGTTCGGGAGCGCGCCGAGGGCGACCACGATCACGTCATGATCCAGCGCCGCGAGGTCCGCGGGCGCGCCCAGACGCAGCTCGACGCCGTGGTCGCGGTGCAGAGCCGCGCAGCGGGCACCCAGCTCGGCACCGAGCGCGAGCATCGGCTGCTCGGCGACGTCGAGCAGCGTGACCTCGAGGCCGAGCTTGCGGGCGCTCGAAGCCACTTCGCAGCCGATGAAGCCCGCGCCGACGATCGCGACGGTCTTGGCGGTCGCCAAGGCGGCCTTGAGCGCGATGGCGTCGTCGCGGTCTCGCAGCGTGAAGACGTTCGCGGCCGTCTCCCCCGGCCAGGTGCGGGCGCGGGTGCCGGTGGCGATGATCAGCGTCTCGTACTCGACCGCCTCGTCGCCGATCGTGACGGTGCGCGCGGCCACGTCGAGGGCGGTCGCCGGCTCGCCCAGGCGCCACTCGACGTCGAGCTCCTCACACGGGAAGGCGCCGGTCTCGACCGTGTGGCGACCGTCGAGCACCTCCTTGGAGAGCGGCGGGCGCGTGTACGGCTTGTGCGGCTCGTCGCCGACGAGCACCACGCGGCCCGCCCAGCCTGCCGCCCGTACGGCGGTCGCCGCGCGCAGGCCGGCGAGCGAGGCGCCGACGATGACGATCGGGCGCATCAGCCTTCGAGCCGGATGGCCAGCATCGGGCAGGCGTCGGCGGCCTCCTGGGCGACCTCGCGCTCCTCGGGCGAGATCTCCTCGCGCCAGCGCAGGACGTCGTCGTCACCGAGCTCGAAGATGTCAGGCGCGACGTACACGCACTCGCCGTGGCTCTGGCACAGGTTCATATCGACGTGGACTCGGGTCATCGGGCGGTCCTCTCCTCGACCATGCGCTCGGCTTCCTCCTCCGGAATCGCGAGCGCCACATGCAGGGTCTGCGCCGAGGTCTCGGGCTGATCGCCCGGCCCCGACAGGTCAACGTCCCACTCCTGGACGGAGTTCGTGAGCCGGCCGATGCCGTCGATCTCCACCTCGACGGTGTCACCGGGCTCCATGGGACGGGAATTGGCCGGCGTGCCGGTGAGGATCACGTCCCCGGGCTCGAGGGTGATCAGCCGCGACAGGTCGGCCAGCTGGTAGGCGACGGCGAACAGCAGATCGCTCGCGTGCGCCTCCTGGACGACCTCGCCATTGAGGTACGTGCGCAGGGTGAAGTCGGTGGGGTCGAATTCGCCCGCGGGGACGAGCTCGGGGCCGAGCGGCAGGAAGCCGTCCTGGCCCTTGACGCGCAGCATCGAGCCGCGGTCGGCGTGGCGGAAGTCGTGCAGGCCGACGTCGTTCGCGCACGTGTAGCCGGCGACGTACGTCAGTGCCTCGTCCGCGCTGACGCCCTTCATGCGCTCGCCGATCACGACCGCGAGCTCGCCCTCGTAGTTGAGGAAGCGCGTGCCCGCGGGGCGGCGGACGCTGCCGCGGTGACCGTTGAGCGTGGTCGGCGGCTTCATGAAGTACGAGGGCTGCGGCGGGATGCGCGCGGCGTACTCCTCGACCCGGCTGCGGTACGTCAGGTGGACGGCGATGATCTTCGACGGCGTCGCGGGCGCGAGGTAGCGCGCCTGCGCCTCGGCGATCCGCTCGCCGGTGTCGAGCACGATCGCGCCGCTGTCCAGACGCCCCCACACCGGCTCACCAGCGTGTTCGACGCGGACCCGACGATGCGTTTCGGCGGCTGGCATGGCGCATAATGTATCCATTCTGTTTCGCCTGTCAAGGCCTTGCGAACAAATAATGTATGCATTACTGTGCTGCTCATGCTTCAGGTCGACAGCGTCGTGGATCTCGCCTACGAGCGCATTCGCGAGCTCGTGCTCGCGGGTGACATCGCGCCCGGTGCGCGGCTTGCGCAGGTGGAGCTCGCGGAGCGCCTGGGCATCTCGCGGACGCCCGTGCGCGAAGCCCTGCGACGGCTCTCCGCCGAAGGTCTGGTCGACTCCCACCCCAACCGCGGCTTCTGGGTCGCCGAGCTCAGCCTCGACGCGGTCCTGCGCCGGCTGGAGGTGCGGCTGCTGCTCGAGCCGGGGATCGCCCGCCTGGCCGCCGAGCGCCGCAGCGAGCGTCACCTGAGCGAGCTGGAGCGCGCGATCACGCGTGAGGAGAAGGCGCGCACCGGCAGCGCGGCGCACGACGCCAGCCGCGAGTTCCACTTCGTCCTCGCCCGCGCGACCGGCAACGAAGAGCACGTCCGCATCCTCGACTCGCTGTGGCTGGTCGAAGTGGGCCGCCGCCTGCTCTCACGCCGCGCGACCGAGGTGGAGTGGCAGGGCGCGGACGTCTCCGAGCACCGCGAGATCGCACAGGCCGTGGCCGATCGTCGTGGAGACGACGCGGCGCATTTGATGGAGGCGCACGTCCGCGCCGCCGTCCAACACTGGGAAGAGAAGCGCTAGACGAGGTCGCCGTAGAGCTCGGGGCGGCGGTCGGCGAAGGCGTCGCTGAGGCCGGAATAGACCTTGTCGCGCGCGCGGATGAGGTCGACGTCGGCAGACGTTGCGCCCGCGATCCAGCCGTTCTCGTCGATCACCGCCGTGCCACCCACCCACTCGACGCCGCGCTCGGTGCCTTCGCGGTCGCAGATCGCCATGAAGATGCGGTTCACGCGCGCGCACGACATCGCGGTGAGCTGCTCGGGCGGGTGCTCGCCGGCGGGCGGGCGCTCGATCACCGGCCAGTTGACCGGCGCGCAGATCAGGTCCGCGCCGCGCAGAGCGAGCGAGCGTGGCATCTCCGGGAACTCGATGTCGTAACAGATCAGCACGCCCACGCGGCCGAACGGCGTCTCGAGCAGTGGCGGCGCCACGTCGCCGGGCGTGAAGATCAGGCGCTCGCGATCCCACAGGTGGGTCTTGCGGTAGACGGCCAGCACACCGCTGCCGTCGACCACCGCGGCGCTGTTGTAGAGCGCACCGTCCTCACCCGCCTCGCAGAACCCGCCGACGACGAGCGAGCCGAACGAGCCCCACTCGCGCAACCGCGGATCGTCGGCGGCGATCGCCGCCGCGGACGCTTCCTCGCGGGAGGCGAACACGTAGCCCGAGGTGACGAGCTCGGGGAGGACGACGATGTCCGCGTCCACGCCGTCCAGCCCGCGCAGCACGAGCTCGCGATTGAAGGCCGGCTCGCCGACGCGCGGGGCGAGCCGGCAGCAGGCGATCCGGGTCATCGCAGGAGCGTAGTGAGCTTCCCTGCCATCACGGCGTCCTCCCACGACATGCCGCTGCTCTTGAACAGCCGCGGCCCGGAGCCGATCTCCGCGTTCCCGCGCACCAGCTCGGAGAGCGTGACGAGCGCGTCCGCTGACAGGGCGCCGGACTCGATCGCGCAGACCACGTCACCCGCCTCGCGCAGCGCGGACGTGCGCGACTCCACGATCACGCTCGCGCGCGAGACGAGCGCGTCGTCGGTCTCGCGCGCGTCCGCGTCATGCGTGCCGATCGCGACGACCACGGCGCCGTCGCGCACGAGCGACCCGTCGAACAGCGGCGTCGAGGACGTCGTGCAGCAGCAGATGACGTCGGCGGCGGCGACCAACTCGGGCGCGCCGCCCGCCTCGCGCCCGACGAGGTCGACGTGGGCGATCGGGCGGATCGCCGAGATCGCCTCCACGTGCGCGTGCGCCTGCGGGCCGCGCCCGAAGATCAACAGCCGCGAGGCGTCGGCAGAAGCGAGGTGCCGCACCGCGAGCGCGGAGACCGCCGACGTGCGCACATTGGTCAGCGCGATCCCGTCGATCACCGCGACCGGCGCGAGCGTCTCGCTCGAGAAGACGACCACGACGCCCTGCACGCGCGGGTCGCCGCCGATCGTCACGAGCTTCACGGCGAGGTGCCCGCCCAGCTCGGAGGGCATCATGATCAGGTCGCCGCCCTCGAGTGAGACGAACCGCCGCGGCGGGTCGGTCTCCGGGTCGAAGCCGGCCGTGAGCGCGGCCTGCAACGCGTCGATCGCGACGACGGGGGTCAGGTGGCGGGCGACGTCGTCGCCGGTCAGATACGGAAGGTGGGACATAGGACGGCGCGAACCCTAGACGGGGTCGACCGTCACCTGGTCCTCGAGCCCGCGGACGCGCTTCATCTGCGTGCCCGTCAGCTTGCGCTCGCGCAGTTCCAGCCGCCGCGACAGCCGCGAGAGCGAGTAGTTGACGATCACGAACAGCAGCCCGACGAAGATGAAGACGTGCAGGATCGGCGCCTCGACGACGGTGAAGAAGTTCGAGGCGGTGACGATCCGCGCACGCCGCATCACCTCGGTGATGGCGATGATCGAGACCAGCGTCGTGTCCTTGTTGAGGGTGATCAGCTGCGACACGGTCGCCGGCACCATCCGCCGCAGGCCCTGCGGCAGGATCACGTGGCGCAGCGACTGCCGGTAGGTCATGCCCAGCGCCGCGGCGGCCTCGCTCTGCCCGCGGGGCAGCGAGAGAATGCCGGCGCGCATGATCTCCGCCAGGACGGCGCTGTTGTACAGGACGAGCCCCAAAAGCGCGCCCAGCACGAGCCCCGACTGGAACGCCTCCGGCGCCCACGCCGGCATCGCGTCCTCCCACGCCCGCTTCCACGACGACGGCAGCCCCAGCGCGAAGTAGAGGATCAGGAAGATCAGCGGCAGGTTGCGGAAGAGGTCGATCCACGCGCCCGCGGCGACGCTCACCGGGCGAGCGGTCGAGAGCCGCAGGAGCGCCAGCGCCAGCCCGAAGATCAGCGCCAGCACCATCGAGACCAGCGCGATCTCGAGGTTGATCAGGAAACCCTCGAGGATGAAGCGGACGTTGTTGCCGGTCGTCAGCCACTCCCAGTTGTCCGGATCGAAGAGATAGTTCATCTGCGAATCGCGAACCGGCGCTCGAGGTTGCGGATGACGAGCGTCACGGTGCCCGTGAGGATCAGGTAGCCGACGGCGGCCCAGAAGAACGTCTCGTCGGTCTGGAACGTGCGCGCCTGCACGATCCGCGCCTCCTTCAGCAGGTCAGGCAGCGCGAGCAGCGACACGCCGATGATCGCCGAGTTCTTGATCATCGCGATCGTCAGCGACCCGAGCGGCGAGATCACCGTGCGAAACGCCTGCGGCAAAACGATCCGCCGCAACGTCTCCGCGTAGGAGAACCCGAGCGACAGCGACGCCTCGATCTGCCCTTTCCCCACGCTGAATACGCCCGAGCGCAGCGCCTCGGCGACATAGGCGGCGGTGTAGAGCCCCAGCGACGCCGTACCCGCCACCCACGCGTTGATGTCCACCCCGCCGCGCCGCAGCCCTGCGTAGGAGATGAACAGCAGCACGAGCAGCGGGATGTTGCGGAAGATCTCCACATACACCCCGCCCACCCGCTGCAGCCCCTTCGAGGGCGCGATGCGCAACGCCGCCACGAGGGTGCCGACGACCATGGCGATCCCGAACGAGATCACCACGAGGCGCACCGTCACCCAGAAGCCCGAGCTGAACTCGGACCAGTGATCCGTGAGGACGTTGAGCAACGCTCAGTTGTTCTTGACGAGCTCGACGGCTTCGTCGACGGAGATGTTGGGGACCTCGCCCTTCTCGCCGGTGTACTTGCCGATCCACTCCTGGTGGAGCTTGGCCCAGGTGCCGTCGTCCTTGAGGCCCTTGAAGACCCCGTTGACGAAGTCGACCATCTGGGTGTCGTCCTTCTTGATGCCGGCGCCGTAGGGCTCCTGCGTCAACTGGTCGCCGACCAGCTTGAGCGTGTCGTCCTGGATGATCATGCCGGTGAGGATCACGTCGTCGGTCGAGACCGCGTCGACCGCGCCGTTCTGCACCAGTTCCAGGCACTCCGAGTAAGAGTCCACGAGCTTGAGCTTGGCGTCGGGCGCCTGCTTCTTCAGGTTCGCCTCGTAGGTCGAGCCCAGTGCCGTGCAGACGTTCTTGCCCGCCAGGTCGGACACGCCGGTGATCGCCGAGTCACCCGGCACGAGCACCCGCCCGCGCGCGATGAAGTACGGGTCCGAGAACGCGATCTGCCCGACCCGCTCCTCGTTGATCGTCATCGTCGAGAGGATCAGGTCCGCCGTCCCGTCCTCCAGGAACGGGATCCGGTTGTCGGAGATCGCCTCGATGAACTTCGGCTTCACGCCGAGCTTGGCGGCGACCGCCTTGCCCATCTCCACGTCGAAGCCCTCGACCTCGCCCGACTGCGGGTTCTTGACGCCGAACGGCGGCACGTCGAACTTGACGCCGATCGTCATCTCGCCCTTGGCCTGGATCTTGCCCAACGTCGTGTCCGCCGCGAACTTCTCGGCCGTCGCGGCCGGCGTGGACCCACTGGCGGCCGGCGTGCCGGAACCGCCCGCGTCGTCGTCACCACCGCATCCCGCCATCGCCAGCACACCCGCACTGAGCGCGACGCCCAGCCATCGAGATACCTGCATTCCCCAGCCCTCCCCTAGTGGTGGATGATCTTGTCCACGAATTCCCGCGCCCGCTCCGACTGCGCGTTGGCGAAGAACTCGGCCGGCGGTCCCTCCTCCACGATCTGACCGCCGTCGATGAACACCAGCCGGTCGCACACCTCGCGGGCGAAGCCCATCTCGTGGGTGACGACCAGCATCGTCATGCCGTCACGCGCGAGGTCGCGCATGACGTCGAGCACCTCCCGGATCATCTCCGGGTCAAGCGCCGAGGTCGGCTCGTCGAAGAGCATCAACTGCGGGTCCATGGCGAGCGCCCGCGCGATCGCCACCCGCTGTTGTTGTCCTCCTGACAAGTCGGCCGGGAACTGCTCGGCCTTCTCGGCGATGCCAACCCGCTCGAGCAGCTGATGCGCCGTCGTCCGGGCCGTGTCGGCCGCGATGCCCTTCACCTTCACCGGTGCCAGCGTGATGTTCTGCAGCACCGTCATATGCGGGAAGAGGTGGAACTGCTGAAAGACGAACCCGATCTGGGCCCGCAACGCGGAGAGGCCCTTGCCGGGGGTCACCGGCCGGCCGTCGAAGCGGACTTCGCCGCTGTCGACCGTCTCCAGCCCGTTGACGCAGCGCAGCATCGTCGACTTGCCCGAGCCCGAAGGCCCGGCGATCACGATCACCTCGCCGCGGGTAACGCTCAGGTCGACGCCGTCGAGGACGACGTTGTCGCCGAACGCCTTGTGAATCCCCACCAATTCGACCAAATTCCGGTCTCTCATACGCCCCTCATCCCGTTTTCAAACCTACACGCTCCGTCCCCCGGAACGACGGGCGTGATAGCGTGGCTGGTCCAATGGTCCGGCCAATTGCCTTCGGCACGGTCACCCGCGACGCGCTGCCCGATCAGATCGCCGCGCGCCTGATCGACCTGATCACCGAGCGCCAGCTCAAGGCGGGCGACCGCCTTCCGCCGGAGCGCGAACTCGCCGCGACGATGGGCGTCAGCCGCTCCTCCCTGCGCGAGGCGCTGCGCGCGCTGGCGATGCTCGGCGTGGCCGAGATGCGCCACGGCGACGGCACGTACCTGACGAACCTGCAGCCCGGGTCGCTGATGCGCTCGGTGGGCCTGGTCCTGGCGCTGAGCGACTCCGGCCTCCAGCAGCTCTTCGAGGCGCGCAAGCTGGTCGAGCCGGGTCTCGCCAAGCTCGCCGCGCAGCGCATCACCGAAGCCGAAGCTCAAGAGCTGCACCAGTGCGCGGAGGCGAGCGCGAGCGCCCTCGGCGACGCCGAGGCCTTCATGTGGGCCGACATCGAGCTGCACGCGCGGATCGCCCAGGCGGCGAACAACGCCGTGCTCGAGCGGCTGCTCGAGTCGATCGCGGGGATGGGCATCGCCAGCCGGCGGCGCACCGGCCGCCTCGGCCCCGTGCGCGAGCAGAGCGCGCACGACCACCGGGACATCGTGGCCGCCATCGCGGCCCACGAACCCGATGCGGCGTATGCCGCGATGCTGCAGCACTTGGAGAACGTCGAACGGGCGGTGACGGAATGAAGATCGTTGCGATCGGACTGAACTACATGGATCACGTGCGGGAATCGGGCGCGACGCCGCCCGAGAAACCGCTCGTGTTCACGAAGTTCACGACGGCGGTGATCGGCGACGGTGACGAGATCCGGATTCCCCGCGCGATCACCGAGCGCGTCGACTGGGAGGTCGAGCTCGCCGTCGTCATCGACCGCGACGCGAAGGACGTCGCGGAAGCCGACGCGCTCTCCTACGTCCGCGGCTACACCGTCGCCAACGACGTCTCCGCCCGCGACGTCCAGTTCGCCGACGGCCAGTGGGTGCGCGCGAAGTCGCTGGACACCTTCTGCCCGCTCGGCTCCGAGCTCGTGCAGGTCGAGGACCCGCAGAACCTCAAGCTGATCACGCGGGTCAACGGCGAGGTCATGCAGGACTCCAACACCTCGGAGATGATCTTCGGCGTCGCGGAGCTGATCAGCTTCTGCTCGCACTCCTTCACGCTCGAGGCCGGCGACGTGATCCTCACGGGCACGCCGTGGGGGTGCGGCGAGTTCATGGAGCCCAAGCGCTCCCTGAAGCAGGGTGACGTGGTCGAATGCGAGATCGAGGGGGTCGGGGTGCTGCGCAACCCGGTGATCGAGGCATGAACGTGCATCTTCCGGAGTCCGTCGACGAGGCCGTCGGCCTGCTCGGCGCCGGCGTCCTGCTCGCCGGCGGGACGTCGGTGATGCCGCACGTGGGGCCGACGACGTCGCTGGTCAGCCTGCGCCGGGTGGGTCTGACCGGCATCGAGCGCGACGGTGACACGCTGACGATCGGCGCCGCCACGACGCTCGCGCGGGTCGGCCGCGAGGTCCCGTTCCTGCACGATGCGATCGAGTCGATCGCGTCCCCGACGATCCGCAACCTTGCCACGATCGGCGGCAACCTGTTCGCCCGCCAGCCGCACGGCGACCTGGCCGTTTGCCTGCTCGCGCTCGACGCCACGGTGAGCATCATCGACGCCGACGGGGCCCGCGAGGTCGGCGTGCTCGAAGCCGAGGGCCTGGTCACGTCGATCAGCTTCAAGGAGCCCGAGCGCTGGTTCTACACGAAGGCGATGCGCCGGCGCCAGAACTCCGCCTCGATCGTCACGGTCGCCTCCGACGGCGCGCGGATCGCGCTCGGCGGCGTCGCGCCGCGGCCGGTCCGGGCCACCGCCGCCGAGGCGGCGCTGGCCGAAGGTGACATCGCCAAGGCCGCCGAGCTGTCCGTCGAGGCCGCCGACCCGTTCGACGACGCCTACGCCAGCGCGTGGTATCGCCGCCGCGTTCTCCCGGTCCACGTCCGCCGAGCGCTCACGGAGGAGTAAGCGCATGCCGTCAACAGTCATCGAGCTCGAAGTCAACGGATCCGACGAGGAGTTCATCGCCAAGCCCGGCACCACGCTGCTCAGCGCGCTACGCGACACGCTCGGCCTGACCGCGACCAAGCGCGGGTGCGGCGTCGGGACGTGCGGCACGTGCACGTGCCTGCTCGACGGCGACGCCGTCATGTCCTGCCTGGTGCCGGTGGAGACCGTCAACGGCTCGCGCGTGAAGACGCTCGAGGGCGTGACGCCCACCGACGGCACGCTGGCGCCGCTGCAGCAGGCGTTCCTGGACGGCTTCGCCACCCAGTGCGGATTCTGCACGCCGGGGATGATCATGGCCGCCGAGGCCCTGCTCGCCGACAACCCCACCCCCACCCGCGCGGACGTCGTGCGCGCGATCAGCGGGAACGTCTGCCGCTGCACGGGCTACGAGAGCATCATTCAAGCGATCCTCGACGCGGCCGAGCGGATGGCGGTGGCATGAGCACCAACGGCTTCAACGTCATCGGCAAGCCGGTCCAGCGCTCGGACGCGCTGGGCCACGTCACCGGTCGCACCCAGTACTTCGAGGACGTCAACCCGACCGGGCTGCTGCACCTGCGCATGCACCGGTCCGAGCGCCATCACGCGACGCTCGTCGACGTCGACACGAGCGCCGCCGAGCAGGTCAAGGGCGTCGTGAAGGTCCTCACCTACAAGGACGTGCCGAACAACTGGTACACGGTCCTGAAGCTGATCAACGTCGGCTACGACGACGAGCCCGTGCTGGCCGAGGGCAAGGTGATGTACCGGGGCGAGCCGATCGTCGCCGTCGTGGCGACCTCCGAGCGCGCCGCCCGCGAAGGCGCCGCCGCGGTCAAGGTCACCTACGAGGATCTCCCGCACGTGCTCGACGTCGAGGAGGCGCTGACCCCCGAGGCGCCGGTGATCAAGCCGCACGGGACCAACCACTTCATCTACGAGGACTACCACTGCCGGCGCGTGCGCTTCGGCGACGTCGAGGAGGGCTTCGCCCAGGCCGACCACGTCTTCGAGTGGCGCTACCAGTCGCGGCCGATCGAGCAGGCGCCGACGGAGACGACGGGCTGCATCGTCATCCCCCAGGCCAGCGGCCGGCTGAAGATCCACTCCGACACGCAGGCGTGCTTCTTCACGCTCGACAACACCGCGCTGATCATCGACGTGCCGTTCGGCAAGCTGCAGGTCGTCGGCGGGACCGTCGGCGGCGGCTTCGGCGGCAAGGTCGACGTGATCGTCGAGCCGATCGCCTGCGTCGCCGCGATGGCGACCAACAAGCCGGTCAAGTTCGTCTACGACCGCGAGGAGGAGATGCAGGTCTCCTCGCCGCGCGCCGCCGAGCGGATCTACATCAAGGACGGCGTGATGAACGACGGGCGGATCGTCGCCCGCAAGGTCACGCTCTACGCCGACGCCGGCGCCTACTCGCGCCACAGCCCGTACGCGACGACCAAGGCCGCGGCGCACATGCCCGGCCCGTACAACATCCCCAACGTCTACGTCGACTCCTACTGCATCTACACCAACCGCACGCCGTCGAGCGCGATGCGCGGCTTCGGCGTGACGATCGGGGACTTCGCGCTGGAGACGCAGATGGACCGGATCGCGCGGGCGCTGGAGCTGGACCCGTTGGAGCTGCGGCTGAAGAACGCCTACCGCGACGGCGACATGAAGGCGCACCGCAAGATCGCCGAGGGCACGGCGCTGATCGAGGTCATCCAGAAGGCCGCGGAGCTCGTCGGGCACGAGCTGGGCGCGGAGTACCGGTCGATGTCGTCGCAGGAGGCGCGCTGATGGCGATCCTTACGGGACGCGGGTACGCGTCCGTCAACTACCCGACCGGCATGAACCTGGGCGGGGACCCGACCCAGGCGCTGGTGCACGCGACGACGACCGGCAACTTCGTCGTCTCGCTGTCGTCGGTGGACCTCGGCCAGGGCCTGAAGACCGTCGCCGCGCAGGTCGCGGCCGAGACGCTCGGCCTCCCCTACGAGAACATCATCGTCGACACCGCCGACACCGACACGGGCCCGCACTGCATGGGGACGTTCGCGTCGCGCGGCACCCACCGCGTCGGCAACGCGGTGATCATGGCCGCCCAGGAGGCGCGTGAGGCGATGCTCTCGGCCGCCGCGGAGGAGCTCGAGGTCGACGCCGAGGACCTCGAGACCGACGGCACCGGCTTCATCAAGCTCAAGGGCTCCGACGAGAAGAAGATCCACGTCGTCGACCTCGCGCTGGCCGCGCACTTCAAGCTCGGCCGCACGATCTCCGGGCGGGGCATCTTCCTCAAGGAACGCTCCTACCCGGTGCCCGAGACGGGCGAGATGAACCCGGACTCCTGCCAGGCGCACGCCTGCACCGTCGCCGACGTGACCGTCGACGACGAGACCGGCGTTGTCGAGGTCACCGCGCTGCACAACGTCTACGAGGTCGGTCGCGCGATCAACCCCGCGATGGCCAAGCAGCAGATCGAGGGCGGCGCCTGGATGGGCATCTCGCACGCGCTGTTCGAGACGACCGAGCCCTACTACCCGAACCGCGACCACGGGCCGCGGGACTTCGAGGAGTACCTGATGCCCGGGCCGGCGGACAACGCGGTGATGGAGTCCCAGATCATCGAGTTCCCCGCCGCCAGCGGGCCCTTCGGAGCCAAGGGCATCGGCGAGATGACCGCCAACGCGCCGATCCCGGCGATCGCCAACGCGATCTTCGACGCCTGCGGGGTGCGGCTGGAGGAGATGCCCTTCACGCCTGAGCGGGTGCTGCGCGGGCTCGACGCGCTGCGGGCCACCGCGTGACCGAAGACCTCCAACGGCGGTTCGCGGAGGAGCGGTACCTCGCCGACGAGGGACTGCTCACCGCGGTCCACCTCGCGCTCTCGCTCGGCCGGCCCTTGATCCTCGAGGGCGAGCCGGGCGTGGGCAAGACCGAGCTGGCGAAGGTGCTCGCGCGCACGCAGAACCGTGAGCTGATCCGGCTGCAGTGCTACGAGGGGCTGGACGCGGCGCAGGCGCTCTACGAGTGGGATCACCCCAAGCAGCTGCTGGCGATCCGTTCGTGCGAGGCAGAAGGCCGCCCGGTCGGCGACCTCTACGCCGACGCGTACCTGATGGAGCGCCCACTGCTGCGCGCGCTGCGCACGCCGTGCGTGCTGCTGATCGACGAGATCGACCGCGCGGACTCGGAGTTCGAGGCGTTCCTGCTCGAGTTCCTCTCCGACTTCCAGATCACGATCCCCGAGCTCGGGACGATCGCGGCGGTCGAGCCGCCGATCGTGGTGCTCACCTCCAACCGGACGCGCGAGCTGCACGACGCGCTCAAGCGCCGCTGCCTCTATCACTGGATCGCGTTCCCCGAGGCCGAGCGCGAGCGGGCGATCATCGACGCGCGCGTGCCGGGCCTGGCGGACGAGGCCGCCGCGTCACTGGTCGCGGCCGTCACCGGCGTGCGCGCGCTGAAGCTGATCAAGCCGCCCGGCATCGCCGAGACGATCGACTGGGCCCAGGCGGCGAAGCTGCTCACCGGCGAGGGCGCGCCGTGGCCGCTGGCGCTGCGCCGCTCGCTCGGGCTCCTGCTCAAGGAGGCCGAGGACACCGACGTCGTCCTGGAGCACGCGGAGGCCCTCGGCCTGTGACTGCGGTGCTCGACGGGTTCCTCGACGCGTGGAGCCCGATCCCGGAGAAGCGGATCGACTTCCTGACCGCGTTGCGCGACAACCCGCCGGCCGACATCACCCGCCTCTACTGGCTGGCGCGCGTGACCCTCGTGACCCGCGTCGACGACCTCCCGGCGTTCGACGTGCTGTTCGCGCAGTGGTTCGCCGGCGCCCCGCCGCAGCACGAGTCCCAGGAGGAGGGCGAGGAGCAGGCGCCGCGGCCCAAGGCCGACGGCGAGCTGCACCCCGTCCAGCTCTCCGAGGGCACCGGCCGCAGCGCGAGCGTCCACGACCTCGCCAACCGCCGCACCTACGACCCCACGGCCGAGGACCTCGCCGCGCTGCGCAAGGCGATCCGCGAACACCTGCCGACGATCCGCTCGCGGCGCCACCGGCCGGCGCGCAGTGGCCCGCAGATCGACCTCCGCCGGACGCTGCGCGCCGCGACGCGCACCGGCGAGATCACCCACCTGGCCCGCCGCGACCGGCCGCAGCGCACGCGCCCGCTGCTGCTGTTGATCGACGTCTCCGGCTCGCTGCGCCCGCAGGTACCGGACTATCTGCGCTTCGCCTGGGCCGCGCAGGCGGAGACGTTCACGTTCGGCACCCGCCTGACGCGGATCACCAAGCAGCTGCGCACCCGCGACGTCGACCATGCGCTCGCCAACGTATCCGAGACCGTCGAGGACGCCGACGGCGGCACCCGCATCGGCCCGGCGCTGCAGGAGTTCCTCGACACGCCGCGCTACGCCGACCGCGCCCGCGGCGCGCTGACGATCGTCCTCTCCGACGGCCTCGAACGCGGCGACCCCGCCGTGATGGCCCACGCGGTGCAGCGGCTCTCGCGCCTGAGCCATCGCTTGCTGTGGTGGACGCCGCTGGGCCTCGATCCGAACTACCGCCCGGTCACCCGCGCGATGGCGGCGATCCAGGACGACATCGACGCCCTTGCCGGCGCGCGTGATCTCCCCTCCCTTCTCGAACAGGTGCAACGGATTTGAATTACGTCGACGCGCATCACCACATCTGGCCGGCCCAGGGCCTCCCCTGGCTCGACGGCCCGATGATCCCGCGCATCTTCGGTCCCTACGAGCCGCTGCAGGGCAAGGCGTACACCGCCGAGGAGTACAAGGCCGACGCGCAGGCGAAGGGGTTCAGCCAGTCCGTCTACGTGCAGGCCAACTGGCGGCTCGAGGACTCGGTCAAAGAAGTCGCGTGGGTGCAGGAGCAGCACGAGCGGACCGGCTGGCCGCACGCGATCGTCGGCTCCGCGGACCTCTTCAGCCCGGACGCGCTCGCGACGATGCGAGAGCAGCTCGAGGTCTCACCGCTGCTGCGCGGCACCCGCCTGCAGCTGCACTGGCATGAGCAGGAGGCGTTTCGCTTTGCCACCGGCCCCGACCGGGCGTCGGATCGTACGTTCAACGAAAACCTCGCGAAGCTGCCTGAGCTGGGCTTGCTGTTCGAACTGCAGGTCTTCCCGAACCAGCTCGAGTCGGCGCAGCGCCTCGTGGCCGCCCACCCCGACCTGACGTTCGTGCTGATCCACGCGGGCATGCCGATCGCCGGCGAGCCGTGGCGCGAGGCGCTCACGCAGCTCGCCCACCACCCCAACGTCGCGGTCAAGCTCTCCGGCCAGGGCACGTTCGTCCACACAGTGGACCCTGAGCTGATCGCCGACGTGACGAAGGTCGTCCTCGACACCTTCGGCCCTGGCCGCGCGATGTTCGGATCGAACTTCCCGATCGAAAGCCTGTGGACCGACTTCTCTAGCCTCATTGATACGTGGCTCGGTGTCCTCGCCGAGTATCCGGACCAGGTGCGCGCGGACGTCCTGGGCCGGACCGCACGTCGCGTTTACCGGCTTGCCGAGGAGGAGGATCACGGATGACTCGACCCGTACAGCACACCGCCGCCGCCGTCGCCGGATGGCTGCGCGATGGCCGGCGGGTCGTCGCGGGCCTGCTGGTGCAGGTCGACGGCTCCTCGCCGCTGGACGTCGGCGCCTCGATGTACATCGACGATCAGGGCGGCATCGAGGGCTCGATCACGGGCGGATGCGTCGAGGGCGCGGTGGCCGCCGCGGCGATGGACATGCTCGACGCGGGCGGACCGCCGCAGCTGGTCACCTACGGGATCAGCGACGAGCTGGCCGGCACCGTCGGGCTGATGTGCGGCGGGATCGTCCACATCTTCATCCACGAGCTCAAGGACGAGCACCGCGACGCGGTCCTGCGCGATCTCGAGGCGACGATCGCGCACACCCCGGCCGCGCTCGTCACGCTGGTCGACGGCGAGCGCGCGGGCGCCAAGCTCTTCGTCGACGCCGCCGGCGTGACCGGCAGCCTCGGCGGCGGAGAGCTGCTCGACAAGAACGCCGCGCGCGAGGCCCGCGGGCTGCTCGCCGAAGGCCGGTCGAGCATGCGCGACTTCGGCACCGACGGCTCGAGCCTCGGCTCCGGCCTGCGGGTGTACTCCTCGATCCAGGCCGAGCCGCCGCGGATGGTCGTCTTCGGCGCGATCGACTTCTCCGCCGCGCTCGCGCCGCTCGCCAAGGGCCTCGGCTACCAGGTGACGATCGCCGATCCGCGCTCCGCGTTCCTCGCGTCGAGCCGCTTCTCCGCCGCCGCCGAGATCGAGATCGGCTGGCCGGACAAGGTCCTCGAAGGGGTCGAGCTCGGGCCGCGCGACGCGGTCCTGATCTTCACCCACGACCCCAAGCTCGACGTGCCCGCCGTGCAGGCCGCGCTCTCCACCGGCGCGGGCTACATCGGCGCGCTCGGCTCGCGCAACACGACGTCGGACCGCAACCGGCGGCTGCGCGACGTCGGCGTGACCGACGAGGAGATCGAGCGCGTGTTCGCCCCGTGCGGGCTGGACATCGGCGCCTCCACCGTCGAGGAGACGGCCGTCTCCGTGCTCGCCGAGATCATCGCGCACCGGGCCGGGCGCCACGGACAACCGTTGCGGGAGGCCGAAGGGCCGATCCGCCACGCCGACACCACCGAAGACCAAGAGAAAGCAGAGGCAGCATGGCCTATACCGTCGCCGTGACGTGGATCGCCAAGCCGGGCGAGGAGGACGCGGTCGCGTCCGCCCTGCAGGCGCTGGTGGAGCCGTCGCGGGCCGAGGAGGGAGTGCTCGTGTACATCCCCAATCGCGACCCCGAGGACCCCACGAAGTTCTTCATCTACGAGCAGTACGTCGACGAGGCCGCCTACACCGCCCACACGGAGACCGAGCACTTCAAGACCCACGGGTTCGGGGACGCGATCCCGCGCCTGCAGGAGCGCAAGCGCGAGTTCTACGCGCCGATGGTCGACTAACCGGTCGACTGGACCGAGGCGTCCGCTCGCTCGCGGGCGCCTCGGAAGATCAGTAGCGTGCGCACCGATGCCCAAGCGCGTGCTCGTGGTCGACGATCATCCGGCCGTCGCGCTCGCGCTGAAAGTCTTCCTGCGCTCCGACGGTCGCTACGAGGTCTCAGACACCGCGCCGACCGCCGCCGAGGGCTTGCGGCTGCTCGGCGGCCAGGACGCCGTGCTGCTCGATCTCTACCTTCCCGACATGAGCGGGCTCGAGCTCGTGCAGGCGTTCCGCGACCGCGAGCCGGGCGCGAAGCTGATCCTGCACTCCGCCGCCGACGACACGGCCGAGGTCGAAGCCGTCCGCCCACTGGTCGACGCGGTCGTCGCCAAGAGTGGATTCACCGAGATGTTGGCCGCTCTGGAGCGGCTGACCGGTGCATGAGACCTATGCTGGGTCGCGGAGTGACGGATCACCGCGGGCATGCAGACGAGGGTGCGAGGCTGGCCGCGGCGTTCGCCGGCCTGCCTGACGCGACCATCGCGGCCGATCTCGAGAACCGCCTGTGGCTGGTCAACCCGGCCGCCGAGGCGCTCTTCGGCGTGCGCGAAAGCGAGATCCTGGGCCAAAAATCGATCGACACGCTCGTCGAGCCGGCGGCGCGTGCGGCGACGCGCGAGTCCTGTCGGCGGGTCACCGCGGGCGAGGTCGACCGGGTCACGCTGCCGATCCGGCTGCTGCGCAGCGACGGCTCCGGGTTCCGCGCCGAGGTCGTCATCTCCCCCATCCGCGGCGCGGACGGCGACATCCTCGGCACCGTCGGCGTGGTTCGCGATGTGACCGAGCGGCTCGCGACGGAAGCCGACGTCGCGACGCTGCGGGCGATCGTCGACGCGGCCGAGGAGGCGATCGTCGGCGTCGATCGCCAGGGCGACATCCTCTTCTTCAGCCCGTCCGCCGAGCGCCTGTACGGCTGGCGCGCCGACGAGGTCATCGGCCGGCCCGTCAGCGTGCTGGTCGCCGATCACGAGCAGCACCTGATGCCCGACGTGCGCGACGCGCTCATCGCCGGGCAGACGGTCCGGCGCGAGGGGGTCGCGCGGCGCCGTGACGGCTCGCACGTCGAGGCCGAGCTCAACGCCAGCCCGATCATGGGCCCGGACGGCAAGATGCAGGGCACCGCGCTGATCGTGCTCGACATCTCCGCGCGCCGCCGCGCGCAGCGGATGCTCGAGCGCTTCGTCGAGCACGCGCCCAACGTGCTCGCGGTCAAGGACATCTCGGGCCGCTACCTGATGTTCAGCACGCTCGGCGCCCAGGCGGTCCGGCGCACCCCGGAAGAGATCATCGGGAGCACCGATCGCGACATCTGGGGCGACGAGTTCGGCGAGCAGCTCGAGCAGCAGGACCGCGCGGTGCTCGAAGCCGGAGCGCCGCTGACGTTCGAGAACACGTGGCGCGGGTCGAGCGGTGGAAACTGGACCTTCGTCACCACGAAGTTCCCGATCCCCGGGCCCGGCGGCGACCCCGAGGCGCTCGGCGTGATCGCCGCCGAGGTGACCGAGATGCGGCGCGCGGAGACCGACCGCATGCAGCTCGCGGCGCTCGTCCAGGCCGCGCCGGACGCGATCATCGCGCGCGACCGCGAAGACCGGATCGCGACCTGGAACCCCGGCGCCGAGCAGATGTTCGGCCTCGCGGCCAAGGACGCGATCGGCCGCAGCTACGTCGAGCTGACCGTGCCCGAAGGCGAGCGCGAGCGCGTCCACGAGATCATCGAGCGCGTCAACGCCGGTGAGACCCTCAGCGGGCGCTCGAACCGCATCCGCGCCGATGGCAGCGTCTTCCCGGCACAGATCTCGGTGGCGCCGTTGACGCTGCTCGACGGGAGCTGGCACGGCGCGCTGGCGATGATCCGCGACATCACCGACCTCGTGGAGGCCGAGGAGGAGCTGCGCGAGCGTGCGGCGCTGCTGGAGCGCTCCAACGCCGACCTCGAGCGCTTCGCCTACGCGGCCAGCCACGACCTGCAGGAGCCGCTGAACTCGATCCGGCTCAGCGCGGGAGCCGTGATCGAAGCGGCGCGCGAACGCCTCGACCCCGACGAGCGCGAGCTGATGGAGCACATCGACGCGGCCGCGAGCCGGCTCAGCGGGCAGGTCCGCGGGCTGATGGAGGTCGCGCAGGTGGCGCTGGGCCGCGAGTCCGGCGAGCAGGTCACGCTGGAAGTGGCGATCCGGGACGCGATCGACGCGCTGCGGGCCGCCGCCGTCGAGTGCGGGGCCGCGATCGAGGTCCAGGAGCCCGTGCCGGCGGTCGACGTCCCGCGCACCGAGCTCTCCGCCGTGCTGCAGAACGTCATCAGCAACGCGATCAAGTACCGCCGCGATGGCGTCACGCCGCGGATCGTGATCGCCGCGGAGAAGGGCGAGACGATCATCGAGGTCCGCGTCGCCGACAACGGCGTCGGGCTCTCCGACGAGGAGCTCGATCGCATCTTCGGGCTCTTCGAGCGGGGCGTCTCCGATCAGCCGGGGACCGGTATGGGGCTGGCCGTCGCGCGGCGGATGCTCGAGCGCCTCGGCGGCACGATCCTCGCGCGCTCCCCCGGCCGCGGCGAGGGCTCGGAGTTCACCGTGCTCGTCCCGCTCAGCGGCGGGTGACGGCCAGCTCGGCCGCGGCCTGCGCCGCCGCCTCGAAGCCCGCGGCCTTCTCGAGGTAGCGGTCGGCTCCGGCGGCCAGCGCCGCGCTCGCCGCGCGCTCGGCCTCGAACGCCGAGAAGACGAGGATCGCGCAGTCCGGCAGGTCGGCGCGCAGCGAGCCCGCGACCTGGAGCCCGTCGAGCTCGGGCATCGCGAGATCGAGCACGACGACGTCGGGCGCGAGCGACCGCGCGAGCGCGAGGGCTTCGGCACCGTCGGCGGCCTCGGCGACGAGCTCGAGCTGCGGGTGCGCGTCGATCGCACGGCGCAGCAGCCTGCGCATCAGGGAATGGTCGTCCGCCAGCAGCACGCGGGCGCGGGTGGTGGCATCGGACACGGTTATTGCTAAGTATCGCCGTGCGGCCGCGGCCGAAACCGCGGGCCACCCCCAAGTGGGTGAGGCCGGGGTTCGTTACGTCGGGCCCGCACGGCATGCTGGATCTGATGCTCTGGCCCGTCGTGACCGTTGGGAACCTCCTGACCGCGTTCACCTACCTGCTGATCGCGTGGCTGATCACGGCGCCTTTGAAACGGACAGGGCAGCTCTCGCTGCGGGCCAACCCGCTCGGCGTCGCGCTCGCGCTCGTCTTCCTCACGAGCGCGCTGCGCTCGCTGTGGACGGCCGGGAACATGCTGCTCCCCTCCTTCGGAATCGACAACGCCCACGCCCTCGCGCTGCGCAACGGCGTGACGTGGGGTTCGGTCCTGTTGCCGTTGGGAACCGCGGCGGCCGGCGTGCTCTACCTCTCCATGCGCCTGCACGCATCGGTCCGCGACGAGGCCTCGCTGTTTCCCGACCTCGCCGCGCGGCGCCGGCGCGCGCTGGAGATCAACGACAACATCGTCCAGGGCCTGCTGGCGGCACGGGAGCTGTACGCGATCGGCGAGGTCGAGGACGCTCGGATCGCCAGCGAGCGGTCGCTCGAGCAGGCGCAGCGGATGATGGGCGACCTGCTCGACGAGTCCGGCGGCACCGAGCTGCGCCCCGGCGACCTGCGCCGCGCGGCGGCCGCGGGCGAGCGCCGCGAATGATCATCTGCGCGTGCTAGACAACCGGCGATGACCGGCGACGAGTTCGCGGCGCTGTTCGGTCCGGCTCGCTTCGAGCTGCGCTTCGACGTCGCGGGGCGTGCCGCCGTGCGCGTCGCCGGCGGGCCCGTCGCGCCGCGCCATGTGGAGCCGGTCCCGCCCGCGGGCGGGTGGGTGATCGAGGCGCGCTGCGGCGACGCCGCCGGCTGGTTGCTCGCCGACGCCGCGCCGGCCAATCCCGCGCGGGCGGCGCGGCTGCTCGAGCACTTCGTCGCGCGCGAGGCGGCGCTGCGCCTGCAGGCCGCCGGGCGGCAGGCGTCGGCGATGGGCGCGGAGCTGCTCGAGCGGATCACTCACCGGCTGCGAACGGACGTGTCGACCCTGTCGGCGGTGGCCGACGGGGCGATCGCCGGCCTGTTCGACGCGTCGGACCTGGACGGGCTGCCGGAGGAGCTCGGGCGCACGACGCGCGAGGCGCTGCGGCGGCTCTCCGGCGTGCGCGAGGTGATGACCGTGCTCGACCCGGAGTCACGCCGCGAGGCCGAGCCGATCGTCGCGACGCTGCGTGCGGAGCTCGACGCGGCGGGCCGCGACGCGACCGTGAGGGTGACCGGCCCGGAGGGCGAGACGCCCCTGACGCTGATCCCCGGAGCCGGCTGGGGAGCGTGCGCGCGGCGACTGGCGGCAGATGAGCGTTTCGCAGTGTTCGCGGTCGGACCAGATTCGGGCGGCTGGAACGTCACCACGACAACTTCCGGGATACCGGTCAACTGGACGGAGCGGTCCGTCGGCGACCTCGCCCATGCCGGACATATCGTTGCTGCGGCGGGCGGTTCGGCCGTGGTGACGGACCCGTTCGGGATCGCGCTGGTCCTTCCCGCCGCACCGCCATCTGGCTGATTGGATCGCGTGAGCGGTCGATCGGGCTCGACTAGGATTTCGGTCGGGAGGCCCATGTCGTCAGCGCTCGCCGTACCAGTCGTCTTGGTGGACGACCACCAGATGGTGGTCCTGGGTCTGCGCACCCTCTTTCACAACCGGCCCGAGATCGACGTGGTCGCCTTCGCGCACGACGCCGAGGACGCGATGGCGACGGTCCGCGAGCGCCACCCGCGGGTGGTCGTGCTCGACGTCGCGCTGGAGGGCTCGCACATCGACGGCTTCGAGCTGTGCCGCCGGCTGCGCACCGAGCACGAGGACGTCGAGGTCGTCTTCTACACCGGGGTCGACGAGCTCGGGCTGGCCGAGCGCGCCTTCGCGGTGGGCGCCCAGGGCGTGGTGTCCAAGGGCGATTCGGCGGCGGACCTGCTCAAGGCGGTGCTGCTCGCCTCGCGCGGGCGCTCCTACACGTCGCCGGCGTTCGCGGCGCGCGCCGACCTGCGCGACTTCGAGGATCTCTCCCCGAAGCAGCTGGCGGCGCTGCGGCTGCTTGCCCAGGGCCTGGAACGCAAGGCCATCGCCGAGCAGATGGGCGTCGGCGAGGAGACCGTGAAGTCACATCTCGCCGAGGTGCGGCGCAAGCTGGGCGCGCGCACGAGCGCCCAGGCGGTCGCGATCGGGCTGATCAACTCGCTCTTCGAGTACGAAGGCGAGATCGCGGTCAGCTGAACGCGTACGCGCTGGTCTTCGCGCGGTGGCGCCGGTAGCTGTCGGCGACGACCTCGCGCACGGCGGCGTCGATGTCCTCGCCCGCCTCGGTCCAGGCGCGGACGTTGGCGGTGAGCTCGTCGATCGCGTCGGCGAACGTGTCGGCCGCGAGCGGGCCGTGCAGCTCGAAGCCCTTGCCGGTGAGCGCGAGATCGCCGGTGTCCTCCCCGCGGGCGAGGGCGGCGAGCACGCGCTCCAGATCGGCGTCGAGCGTGACGTCCGCGGGGGCGGCGTCGGCGGCCTGGATCAAGGCCGCGCAGAAGAACAGGAAACGGAGGTTCTCGCGACGGGTGCGGCCGGGCGAGACCGAAGACTGGAGGGGCAAGGAGGGGCTCCTGAGCGAACGAACAGGACGCGCCGAGGTATACGCCTCCGCCGGGGGGTGCGCGAACGGCTTCTCCCCCAGGTGGGGGGTGGCTCCCCCATACCGGGGACGGCGCCCTTTTGGCCTGCTCTTAGGCGGGCGAGACTGCCGGTCGGCGGCTTCGGTCAGAGCCGCTTCCCTCCGACGTTCGTCTCACGGGTTGGTCCATGTCTGTTGCCGTACGCCCGGCCGCCGGTCTCACGCTGGCTGCCGCCCTCCTGCTGTGCTCCCTCGCGACCGCGGCCCCAGCGCGCGCCGCGCAATGTTCCGGAGCCGATGCGGCAGGTGGGCCGGCGGGCGCGCGAGCGGCGGCCGTGCTCTGCCTCACGACGCAGGCGCGCTCGCAGGCGCACCGCGCCGCCCTGCGCGGCGCCGCCGCGCTCAAGCGCTCCGCCGCCCTGAAGGTCGACTCGATCGAGCGCTGCGGCACCTTCACCCACACGCCGTGCGGGAGCCGGATGTGGGCCCCGATGGCCCGCACCGGCTACGCGCGCGGCTGCTTCTCGGTGGGTGAGAACCTGGCGTGGGCCGACCCCGGCTCAACGCCCCGGCAGATCGTGCAGGCGTGGCTGGACTCGCCGCAGCACCGGGCGAACCTGCTCGACTCGCGCTTCCGCGACACCGGCGTCGCGAACCGCGTCGTCACGCTCTCCGACACCGGCCGGGTCGAGCTCTGGGTCCAGCACTTCGGCTCGCGTTGCTAGGACTTCACCGTCTCGATGGTGTCGATCGGCTCCAGCTGGTCGATCTCGGAGCGGCGGTTCTCCCAGTGCGGCGGGATGCACATGTGGGTGCCGAGCTCGTCCACCGACTCATCGATCGTGAAGCCCTGCGGCGTCGAGTAGGCGAGCTCGAACAGCGCGCCGCCCGGGGTGCGCAGGTAGACGCTGAAGAAGTAGCCGCGATCCTTGACGTCTGAGACGTCGGTGTAGCCGAGGCCGACGATGTAGTCCTTCACGCGCAGCTGGTTCTCGGAGGTCCCCACGTCGAACGCGTGGTGGTGGATCGTCCCCTCGCCGAAGTGCCACGTGCCCTGCGGCAGGTTGGGCTCTTCGACCAGCTCGAGGATCTGGCCGTTGCCCGAGCCGGTCAGGCGGTACTGGTGGTGCGCGCCCTCGGAGGCGATGTGCTCGGCGTTGAAGGCCTCGCGCAGGAAGTGGTCCATCGGCTCGGGCTCGCGGACGGAGGTCGTGGTGCCCCAGGCGCCGCGGACCGCCCGCTCGGAGGGGACGTCGCCGCCGCCGTAGGGCTCGCGGTCGTCCTCCTCGGTCTCGCCGATCATCTGGTACGGGATGCCACACGGGTGGGCGAACTCGAGGCGCTCGGTGCCGAAGCGTTCGACTTCTCTGACGTCGACGCCCGCGTTGGTCAGGCGGTCGCGCCAGTAGCCGATCGCCTGGGCCGGCACGGCGAGGTTGATCGACTTCGCCTGGTTGGTCCCGCGCTTGCCCATCCAGCCCGCCTGGCGGTAGGGGAAGGCGGTCAGGATCGTGCTCGCATCCCCCACGCGGTTGGCGTAATAGAGGTGGTAGATCGGGATCTCGCCGTCGAAGAGCACCGTCTTCTTGACGCTCTTCAGGCCGAGGGTGCGGACGTGGAAGTCGTAGTCCTCCTGGGCGCCGCCGACGCAGAAGGTCAGGTGGTGCGTGCCTTCGATCGTCCCTGGGTTGGGCATCGTGAGCTCCTCCTCGCTGGTAACCGTCGAACGTATTATCCGGGACGAGGGCTCGTGACAAATGCCTCAAGGACCCGGTAAGGTTTCCTCATCTGACGAGGCAGCAGTCGGAGAGGAGCAGTTGTGAAGGTCCGAGACGCGATGACAGGGGACGTTCTGACGATGACGCCAGGCCGGTCACTGCGAGATGCCGCAAAGTTCATGGCCGACCACAACGTGGGCGCGGTCGTGATCATGGATCCCGAGCAGCCCGGGCCGGGCATCTTCACGGAGCGTGACCTCGTACGGTCGATCGGCAAGGGCGAGAATCCTGACGACGAGCACGTCGCCGAGCACCTGACCGCGCACGCGGCGTTCGCCGACATCGAGTGGGACCTCGAGGAGGCCGCGGACACGATGGCCAAGGGCGGCTTCCGCCACCTGGTCGTGGTCCGGCATGGTGAGCTCTGCGGGATCATCTCGATGCGCGACATCATGCGGGTGTGGCGACCGAGCGCACGTCCCGTAGCGACTTCGTAGAGGCGGTCGCCGAAGCGCGCCGGATCCGCGGGTCGATCAACCTCGAGCCCGCGGACGCCCGGCGCTGGAGCGCGATCGTCGCGGCGGTCGACGGCTCCTTGGAACTGCGCGTGGGCATGCCGCCGCGGCGGTTGCTGCGGCGTGCCGGGGACGAGCAGCGGTGGCTGCAGGCGCACGGGTTCGTGCAGGGTGTCGATTGCTGGGTCCTGCCGCTCCCTGCGACGACTTCCGATACGGAGGCCGCAGCGCGCTGGAGCGCGGCGCTCGAAGGCGCGTTCGGCCTCGATCCGGGCGCGGTCGCACGGACCTACACGGGCACCGGCGTGTCGTGGCAGGACGCGCCGCCGGTGGGTGCGGCGTACGAGGAGCACGTCGCGGCGGCGATGCGCGCCATGGTCCGCGGCGAGTTCAACCGCGTGCACGTCTTCGGCGGGCGGCCGGCGGGGGTGTGGGCGTTCGTCTGGGACGTCGTGGGCGAGCCGGGGCTGCGGATCGAGTACCCGCACCGCGACGACCCGGACTCGGAGATCGACACGTGGCACGCGGAGCGCTCGCCGGACGGATGCCGTGCGGGCGCCGCCGAGTTGCTGCGGCGGGTCTTGGTCGACTGGCCCGACGCGCGATTGCTGCCGCTGTTCATCCACCTCTTGACGCCGCACGGGTAGGTTTTGCGTTCTGATGCCGTCGGTGGCGATCGTGGGTGGTGGGTTCGGCGGCGTGGGTGCCGCGGCGCTGCTGGCGCGCGCGGGTCACGACGACGTGACGCTGTTCGAGCGTGGCGAGCGCCTGGGCGGCGTGTGGCATCACAACACGTATCCGGGTGCGGCGTGTGACATCCCGTCGCATCTGTATGAGTACTCGTTCGCGCCGAACCCGGGCTGGTCGCGCCGCTACGCGCCGCAGCCGGAGATCCAGGCGTATGTGGAGGACGTCGCGCGGCGCTTCGGGGTGCGGGCGCGGACGTCGACGGAGGTGTCGTCCGCTGTGTGGGACGGCGGGCGCTGGGTGCTTTCCACGAGCGCCGGCCCGTTCACCGCCGACGTGCTGATCACGGCGTGCGGGCAGCTCTCGATCCCACAGGTGCCGCCGTTGCCGGGGCTCGACTCGTTCGCCGGTCCGGCCTTCCACACGGCGCGCTGGCGCCATGACGTGCCGCTGGCGGGGCGGCGGGTGGCGGTGATCGGCACGGGCTGCAGCGCCGTCCAGGTCGTGCCCGCGATCGCCGACGAGGTGGCGGCCCTGGACGTCTACCAGCGCTCGCCCGGCTGGACGATCCCGAAGCTCGACTTCCCCTATCCCCCACGCGTGCGGGCCTGGTTCGCGCGGTTCCCGGCGTTGCAGCGGCTCGACCGCGCGGGGAACTGGCACTTCCACGAGTTCTTCACCCACGGCATGGTTCGCGACAACTGGCGGCTCGCGCTCCTGCGCGGCGCGGGTCAGTTCAACATCCGCCGGGGCCTGAAGGACCCGTCGCTGCGCCGGCGGGTCACGCCCACCGACCACGTCGGCTGCAAGCGGGTGATGCTCACCGACGACTGGTATCCGGCGCTGGCGCGGCCGCACGTGTCGCTGATCTCGTCGGGAGTCTCCGCGATCACGCCCGGCGGCGTGGTGGCTCGCGACGGCGTCGAGCGCCCCGCCGACGTGCTCGTGCTCGCCACCGGCTTCAAGAGCCACGAGTTCGTCGCGCCGATGGAGATCACCGGCCGCGACGGCCGCACCCTCGCCGACGCCTGGGACCCCGTCGCGCGCGCCTACCTCGGCGTCACCGTCCCGAGCTTCCCGAACCTCTTCCTGCTCTATGGCCCCAACACCAACGGCGGCACCGGGTCCGTGATCTCGACGATCGAGTCGTCGATCGCCCACGTCCTCGCGGCGCTGCGCGAGCTCGAGCGGGCGGGCGCCTCCACGATCGAGGTCCGGCCCGAGGCCGCGGATGCCTTCAACGCCTCCGTGCGGGCCGCGTTGGCCGGCACCGTCTGGCACTCGGGCTGCACGAACTGGTACGTCGACGCCGACGGCAACGACCCCAGCAACTGGCCCTGGACCTGGACCGAGTACCGCCGCCGCACGGCGGAACTGGCGCCCGATGCCTACACGCTGAGCGGGTAACGGCTCAGGGCGGCCTTGGCCGCGGCGGTCTCGGCGTCGGCGATCACCTCGAGCTCGCCCGCCTCGAGGCCGTCGAGCGCTGCGCGGACGACGTCGGCGGGGTCGTTCTTGGGGATGTCCCAGCCGGCCATCATGTCCGTGTCGGTGCTGCTGAGCAGCACGCCGGTGACGAGCGTGCCCTGCTCTGCGAGCTCCAGCCGGATCCCGTTGGTCAGGCTCCACGCGGCGGCCTTTGAGACGGCGTACGCGTTCGCGCCCTGAAAGCTCAGCCAGGAGAGGCGGCTGAGGACGTTGAGGATCGCGCCGCCGGCCAGCTGCGGGGCGAAGGCGCGGACCATCGCCAGCGTGCCGTAGAGGTTGGTGTCGAGCTCCAGGCGGATCCGATCGAGATCGCCGGTGACGAGGTCGGTTCCGGTCGAGACTCCGGCGTTGTTGATCAGCAGGCTGACGTCGGGAGCGGCCTGCGCGGCCGCAGCGACCTGAGCCGGGTCGGTGACGTCCAGCGCGAGCGCGACGACACCGTCGATGTCGATCGTCCGCGGGTCGCGGGCGGTGGCGTAGACCTTCGCGGCGCCGCGTTCGAGCAGCTGCTGGGCGAAGTGGCGGCCGATGCCGCGGTTGGCGCCGGTGATCAGCGCGGTGCTGCCTTCGAGGTTCATGTCGCACACGGTATGGAATGCCGTGCAGCTTTCGATGCGTATTCCTCGCAGATCCATATCCATTACGATCATCGCGTGGACGTTCTTGCCGATGTGCTCTCACTGGCCGGGGTCCGGGGCACGCTCGGCGCGCGGATCGAGGCGGGTGAGCGCTGGGGCTGGTGGGCGGCCGGCATCCCGGGCGCGGCGTTCCACGCGGTGACATCGGGCACCGCCTGGCTGGCGCCCCGAGGGCAGGCGCCGCGTGAGTTGATGCCAGGCGACATCGTCCTGCTCCCCCGCGGCACCGACCACGCGCTCGCATCCGACGCCGCCACCGTGGCGCGCACCGGACCGGACAACTCGAGCGGGTACGAGCAGGCGGGCGGCGCGCTGGTGCGTATCGGCTCCGGCCCTACCCGCACCCACATCCTCTGCGCGCACTACGAGTACGACCGCGCGGTCTCCACCCAGGTCTTCTCGCTGTTGCCCGACCTCGTCCACATCCGCGCCCACAACGACGGCGGCGGGCTGGACGACACCGTCCGCCTGCTCAGCCGCGAGCTCGCCACGCCCCGGCTCGCGACCTCGGTCGTCCTCGACAGCCTCGTCGACATCCTGCTCGTCCAGCTGCTCCGTGCCTGGCTTGACGGTGCGCCCGAGCCGGCCCCGCATCCGTCATGGCTCGGCGTGCTGCGCGATCCGATCGTCGGCACCGCCGTCACGCGGCTCCACGCCGAGCCGGCGCGAGCGTGGACCAACGTCGCGCTCGCGTCGGAAGTCGCGGTCTCGCCCGCCACACTCCTGCGGCGCTTCGGGACGGTGCTCGGAGAGACCCCTGGCGCCTACCTGACGCGCTGGCGCATGGATCTGGCCGCCCGGCGCCTGCGCGACACCGATGACTCGCTCGAGGGCATCGCGCAGTCCGTCGGCTACACGTCGGTCTATGCCTTCAGCCGCGCCTTCAGCCGGGCTCGTGCGCTCCCGCCCGGCCGCTACCGGACGGACGCCCGGTCGGCTCAGAGCGGCTGACGGCCGCCGTAGCCCGCGTCGAGGTCGTGCCAGAAGGCGATCTCGGTCTCGCCGGAGATCCAGCAGAGGTAGACCTCGACGCCGTCCTGGACGGAGGGGAAGTCGATCAGGCCGCTGTCGAGGTCGCGGAGGACGATGCCGCGGTGGTCGAAGGCCGCGATGCCGTTCTGGAGCTCGACGAACGCCTCCCCCACGACCTTGCCGGGATGGCCGCCGCCGTTGGTCGGCGAGCCCTCGGTCAGAGCTTGGCGCGCCTGCTGGTCGGTCAGGCGTGCGCGGGCGTCGCGCAGGGCGGCGAGCTTGTCCACGACCCACGGGATCTGGGCGTTGGCTTCGTCGAGTGTGAAATGCCGGGAATGCCTCACCCCGGGAAAGCTAGTCACCCGCGCCGTAGGGCGACACCGTGAATGAGCGGATCTTGCGATCGCGGATCTCGGCGGAGAGGCGGTCGATGACGTTCGGCGGGCCGGCGATCTGCGATTCCTCGAGCACCAGCGCCCACGTGTACCGGGTGAGCGGGGTCTTGCCGTAGAGGTCGTTGAAGCGCTCGAGCTCGGGGTAGAGCTCGCGGGCGCGGTCGAGCGAGTCGCCGATCTTCAGACCGCGCTCGGTGACCCACGAACGTCCGGTGATGACGATCTGCTGGACCGGAGTGCCGCCCGCGCACGCCGGCCCGCCGCCGAAGTCCGCGGTGACGACGCGCACGCCGAGCTTCTTCCACTTGTTCGGGCAGCCGGCTGGGCTCTTGCCGTCCGGCTTGCCGTAGGCCTTGATCGCGTTGCGGCGGTTGGAGGTCACGCCGCCGGAGAACGTGTGCTCGCCCAGCAGCTGCTTCGGGTGAAACGCGCCGACGGCGACGATCTGGCCGGAATCCGGCACGTTGATGGTCGTGGCGGGCGCCTGCGCGGCGAAGAGGGCGGCGGTGACGACGGCAGCGGTGAGCACCGCACCGATTCTACGGTTGGTCAGCGCTCATACCCACCCCACAGAAATACTCACCGTGTGGTTGACTTCCGTTCACCGAGGGCCGTCTGAGGGGACGGCGCCGGAGGGGCTAAGAGAGAGGGAAGCTCATGAGGGGTACCAGCGGACGCTGGGTCGTACCGTTGCTGGCGGTGGCACTTGCCGTGCCCGTCGCGACGGCGCAGGCGCATCCCGCCGATTACATGTACACGCCGGGTGGCGAGTACGCGCGGGAGATCGGCAACCCGGACGACGGCGTCGGCACGTTCCTGCAGCGCGAGGCGGTCACGCCCGGCTCGTTCACGCAGATCGGGCACGAGCCGTTGATGAACCGCGGGATGAACGCCGCGATCGCCGTCCACAAGCGCTACGTGTACGTCGGCAGCCGCACCGACGGCAAGAACAACAACGCCAACCACGCCGGCGTCTTCATCGTCGATGCGCAGGACCCGGCGCACCCGTTCATCACCAAGGAGATGGGCCCGCCGTACGAGGGCCTGCCGGGCGAGTCCTCGCGCGAGCTGCGGGTGTGGCGCTCGCAGAACGTCCTGATCGTCCTGCACACCAACTGCGGCGGCAACGGCGCGCACCAGTGCTCGATCGCCAGCCGCAGCAGCATGCGCTTCTATGACATCTCGGGCGACAAGGCCGCCAACCCGGAGCTGCTCTACCAGAACACGCGCGACACGCACGAGTTCTACATCTGGGAGGACCCGAAGAACCCCAAGCGCGCGCTGATGTTCGCCGCCAGCGCGGGCAGCGCGTTCCAGATCTATGACATCTCGCCGGTCCTGAACAAGGAAGCGCCGGTGCAGCTGTTCAGCGGCAACCACGGCTTCGGGAACTCGAACGGCTCCGGCATCCACTCCTTCAGCGTCTCCAACGACGGCAAGAAGGCGTACTTCGCGCTGCTCACGCGCGGGTTCGGCATCACCGACGTCTCGGACTTCACCGACACCGACCCGGCGACCAACACCTACCGCCTGATCACGCCCGCCGCCAACCGCGTGTCCTGGCCCGGCCCGGGCGCCCACAGCGCCGTGAAGCTGTGGAACAAGAACTGGGTCTACGTCTCCGACGAGGTCTACGGCTCGATCACCGGCGCCGGCCACGGCTGCCCGTGGGGCTGGGCGCGCTTCGTCGACGTCGCCGACGAGACGCGGCCGGTGGTGCGCAGCGAGTTCCGGCTACCCGAGAACCAGACGCTCGCGTGCACCGCGTTCAACCCGCCCCGCACCTCGTACTCCGCGCACAACCCGACGCTGACGCCGAGCATCGCGTTCAGCACCTGGCACTCGGGCGGCTTCCAGGCGATCGACATCACCAACCCCGCCAGCCCGACGCAACTGGCGGAGTTCAAGCCCGACCCGCTGCCGATGGTCTCCGTCGAGGACCCGCGGCTCTCCTCCGACACGCTCGAAGGCCGCACCGACAACAAGGTCGTGATGTGGAGCTACCCGGTCATCCAGGACGGCCTGATCTACACGGTCGACCTGCGCAACGGCCTCTACATCCTCAAGTACAACGGCCCGTACTCGCAGGAGGTCGACAACATCGGCTTCCTGGAGGGCAACTCCAACCAGGGCGACGCGCTGTGCTTCGAGCCCGTCCCCGGCCAGGTGCCGGTCGACTGCTCCGCGAAGACCGACACCAACGGCGGTGCGGGCGGCACGGTGCCCGCCACGCTCGCCCTCACGCTGGGCGCACCGGCCACGTTCGGCGCGTTCGCGCCCGGCATCGCGAAGGACTACACGGCGACCTCGACGGCCAACGTGATCACCTCGGCGGGCGACGCGACGCTGACGAACTCCGATCCCGGCCACCTGATGAACGGGGCGTTCGCGCTGCCGCAGCCGCTGCAGGTGAACCTCTCGAAGTCGACCTGGACCGGCCCGGCGTCCAACGATCCGGTGACGATCACGTTCACGCAGCACATCAACGCCACCGACGCGCTGCGCACCGGTAGCTACAGCAAGACGTTGACGTTCACACTGTCGACGACGAACCCGTAGAGACAAATCAACGGCTGGGCGGGTGCTGAGCGCCCGCCCAGCCGCTACCTTCGCCTACTTCTCATGTCGCGCACATATTTGCCCGCACTGCTCGCCCTCCTGGCCCTCGCCGCCTGCGGCGGGGACGCCTCCGAGAACGCCTCCAGCGCCGCCCCCGGCTCCGGCACGGACGTCCTGTCGATCGCGATCGACCCGGCCGACGGCACGTTGCTGGCCGGCGGTGGGCCGGCGTTCTACCGGCTCAAGCCGGGCGAGAAGGCGCCGGAGACGGCCGCGGGGAACATCACGACGCCCAAGGGCAGCGGAACGCTGACGAAGGACGTCGTGGCGCGCTTCCTGGCCGACGGGACGATGATCGCCTCCGGCCATTCCGGAGAGGCGGCGCTGCCGTCGGTGCTCGGCCTGGTCAAGTCGACCGACGAGGGCGAGACCTGGCAGCCGGTCTCCGGCCTCGGCACCGCGGACTACCACGAGATCGAGGTCGACGGCGACCGGATCCTCGCCCTGCGCTACGAGGAGCCGGGCATGATCCAGATCTCCTCCGACGGCGGGAAGACGTGGGACAAGCGCGAAGCGCCGTCGGTGGCCGCGCCGATCGACATCGCGGTCAACCCGGGCAACCGCGATCAGTGGGCGGTCTCGACCGACCAGGGCACGTTCATCTCCGCCAACGGCGGCAAGTCCTGGCGCCAGTGGGACACGACCTTCGGCCCGCGGATCGCCTGGGTCAAGCCGGACGCGCTCTACCTCGCCGGCAAGGACGGCAAGGTCAAGAAGAGCCCGGACGCCGGCAAGACGTGGCAGGACGTGGGCTCGATCGGCGCCGGGCCGAAGGAGCTGGCGTTCAGCGCCAAGGGCGAGCTCTACGCGTCGGTGGCCGGCGGCGAGATCCGCCGCTCGGCCGACGGCGGGGCGACCTGGGCGAAGGTCGCCACCTTCCGCTGAGCTACTTGGCGGTGGCGATCTTCGGATCGCCCGTCGTCTTCTGCGTCAGGACGTGGGCCTTGCCGTCCTTGCCCTTGAGCGAGAGCACCATCTGCTTGGCGGTCGTGTCGCCCTGGACGATGTACATCGTCCCGTTCTCGGTCGCGGCGGCCGCGTTCGCGGCGGTCTTGACGTAGAAGCCCTGCGACGTCAGGCCCTGCGTCAGCGTCGCCACGTCGGGGAACTTGCCGGACGCCACCGCGGTGACCGCGGCCTGGGCGGCGCTCTTGAGCGCGTCGTCGACCGACGCGGCCTGCGTGTCGCGCTGCTTGGTGATCTGCTGCTTCTCGATCGCCGCTTTGACGTTCGCGCCGAAGTACATGACGACCGAGGTCTGCTGGTCGGCGGACTGCGCGATGCAGAGATCGGGGGTCTTGGTGAGGCTGTGCGACAGCGTCGCCGTCGTCGACTTCGCCTTGTCGGGCCACGTGATCAGCGTCGCCGCGTACCACGACAGGCTCGGCGCGGGCTGCGCCGTCGCGTTGACGAGCTTCGAGTAGTCGGTGGTGCAGGAGACCTGGCCGGCCGTCCCGGCGGTGCCGGACGCGCTGGAGGAGGCGCGCTTGAGCGTCACCTGATCGCCCTCCACGCTGACCGTCAGGCCGGAGGCCTTGTCGGTGGCCGAATGCGTGGGCGCCTTGGCGGCGCTCCCGCAGGCCGAAAGACCGACAGCGGCGGCTCCGACGGCGATCAATGAGAGGACGTGACGAAAACCCATGCCCCTACCATGACCGGCCGCCGCGCGGATGCGCCCGCATTCTTCACCGCCTCTTCGAACTCCTAGACTCGAAGCGATGGCCTTCGAGCGCGACGGGATCGGGCATGAGGAGATCCGGCCCGGTCACTCCGGCCTGCTGGCCGTCGGCACGCTCGCCTGCCCGCATTGCGACGCCCCGGTCTCCCCCGGCGACCGCGCGCTCACGCTGCGCGAGTACGTGAGCTGCCCCTACTGCGGGCACACCGGGGTCGTCCGTGACTTCCTGTCACTGGCGACGCCGGTGCGACCCGCAGTCGTGGAGATCCGGCTCAGGGGTTTGTCGTAGACAGCGTGAAGGTCAGCGTCTTCGAGTAGGTCCCGGTGCGCAGGGCATCGGAGGCCTTGACGAGCTGCTTGAAGCCGATCGCCACGGTGGCGTTCGAGACCGGCTCGCTCCAGGTGTTCGGGGTGATGTCGACCCGCAGCGGCTCCGGCAGCGTGAACGTGCCGTTCATCAGGTGCCCGGGGTCTGAGACGGTGAGCATGCCGTCGCCGGCCGTCGAGACGACGTTGGCCGTGGTGGCGGCGGTGTACTCCTTCGCCACGCCCGGCTGGAAGGGACCGAACGAAGGCGGCGTGCCGAGCGTGAGCGCGAGCGTCGCCGGCACCTGCGCGCCCACTTCGGCCGTGGCGACCGCGGTCGGCGTCGGCACCGGAGCGGCCGCCGAGTCCAGGACGAGCAGGTCGATGCCGCCGAGGTAGTCGGTCGACGCGTCGTTCTTGCCCACGACCTTCATCGTCAGGATGTGCCGGCCCTCGGAGAGCGCGTACGCGCCCAGCGCGACCGGTTCGGCGCGTGCCAGCGTCGCGGCGTAGAGGTCGTAGGTGGAGCCGATCTGGCGACCGTCGATCAACAGCTGCACGATGCCGAAGTTCGGGCCCTTGACCAGCGCCGCGGTCAGGCCGTAGTTGTCGGCGTCGGCCACGTCGAGCGGGAACGATGCCCGGCTGCCGTCGCCGTTGTGGTTGTCGAACTGCGCGTAGGCGGCGCTCGAGGTGCCGGTGAGGGACACGCGGCGGATGATCGACGTCGTGGCCGTGCCGGCGGTGACGCCGGCGAACGACTCGAGGTACGGGGTCTGCTGCTCGACTTCGACGAGCTGCAGGTGCGCCTGCGGCGGGTCCTCGACCGCGCGGGCGTTGTGGAAGGCGACGAAGAGGGCGGCGACGGCCGCCAGGGAAAGGACGGTCTTCATGGCTATGCGTCCTTCAGACCCGGGTTGCCGGCTTCGACGACGAAGGACTTGCGGGTGGAGATCGGCGCGCCCGGGCGCTTGACGTAGGGCACGACGCGGTAGTCCGCCTTGCAGTGGTTCTGGTCCAGCGAAACGCGGACGTACCCGCGCTGGGACTGGTTGAACTTGATCCACGGGTTCTCGGTCAGCGTCGCGGCGCTGCCTGTGTCCGAGCCGTCGCCCGTGGTCGAGATCGAGGTGCCGATGAACTCCGAGCCGAGGATCTTCGACGAGGAGTCGCGGAAGTCGCGCAGCAGGTCCGCGGCCCAGTTGGCGTGCACATCGCCGGTGATGACGATCGGATTGGCGATCTTGCGCGTGTCGATGAAGTCGAGCAGCTTGTCGCGCGAGACGCGGTAGCCGTCCCAGGCGTCCATGTTGAACGTCTCGGTGGCGCCCGCGGTGTAGTCCAGCTGGGCCATGAAGACCTGCTGGGCGAGGATCTGCCACTTGGCCGGGGACGCCTGCAGACCGTCGTAGAGCCACTGCTCCTGCGCGGCGCCGGTGATCGTGCGCGCCGGGTTGTTGCGGTCGTCGCAGCCGGCCTTGGCGCCGTCGCCGCACGCCTGGTCGGAGCGGAACTGGCGCGTGTCCATCACGTGGAACGAGGCCAGGTCGCCGTACTGCGCGCGGCGGTAGATCTGGATCGCGTTGCCCGTGGGGCGCAGCGCCTTGCGCAGCGGCATGTGCTCCCAGTAGGCCTTGAACGCGGCCCGGCGGCGGCGCGCGAAGAAGTCCAGCGGCATGCCCTCTTCGGGGATGTTGCCGGCCCAGTTGTTGTCGACCTCGTGGTCGTCGAAGGTCACGAGCCACGCGAAGTTCTGGTGCGCGGCCTGCAGGTCCGGGTCGGTCTTGTACTGCGCGTGACGCTCGCGGTAGTCCTGCAGGTTGACGATCTCGTGGTTGGAGTTCGCGCGGACATTTCCGCCCGACGCCGTGTACGAGTTCGAGTCGTACTCGTAGATGTAGTCGCCGACGTGGATGACCAGATCCAGGTCCTCCTGCGACATGTGCTTGTAGGCCGTGTAGTAGCCGTGCTCGTACTGCTGGCAGCTCGCGAACGCGAACGCCAGCGCGCTCGTGGGGCCGCTCGGCGCGGTCTTCGTGCGGCCGACCGGGCTGATCTCGCCGTTGGCCTTGAAGCGGTAGAAGTACTCGAAGCCCGCCTGCAGGCCCTGCGGCTCGGCGTGCACCGAGTGCGCGTCACCGTAGGTGGCGAGCTCCTCGCCGCTGGCGACGACCTGCGTGAAGTTCTCGTCCTTGGCGACCTCCCACTGGACGGGGATGGCCTTGTCGGGCATCCCGCCGTTGCCTTCCAGCGGCGACGGCGCGAGGCGCGTCCAGAGGACGACGCTGTCCGACGTCGGGTCGCCTGAGGCGATGCCGAGCGTGAACGGGTAGCCGGTGAACCGCGCCGGCGCCGATTTGGCCTTGGCGAATGGGAACTGCGTGGCAGCAACGGCGACCCCTGCCGTGCCGGCCACTGTAAGGAACTTCCTCCGCGACAGCGCATTTCTGCCCTGCACGGGTTGACCCCCTCCGGGATTATCCATGCCGGGCAGCCTTTAGGTCCGGTTGAGGCTGGACGTTGCCGGAACGTGACCGGAGCGTGAATAACTCGTGACAAAAGGTCTGTCAGTGCCAGCCGAACTCCAACTGGGTGCTCGTCATCAGGTCAAGCGCGAGCTGGGACTCGTCGATCGCCGCGTCCGGGATGAACGCGTTGTGCTCGCGAGCGAGGAGCGCCGCGTCCTCGCGGCGCGGTGGGGCGGGCACGGACAGCGTGAGTCCGCCGCTTTCGACGCCGGTCACGACCGCGCCGAAGCGCTCCTCCCAAGAACGGGCGACCGCGGTCAGCTCCGCGTCGCTCATGTAGTCCGTGGCGATGAACCCGCCGAGGAGGCTGAGGACGTCGGCCGGCCGGTTGACCGGCACGAGCAGCAGGGCGTACTGATCGGCCGGCGAGTCGTCGAAGGCGGCGAACGGATCGGCCGCGCGCTTCGGCTGGGTCGGCGCGCCCGCGGCCAGCCGCTCGACGCGCGGGTCGAGTCCGCGCAGGACCCGCAAGACGTCGACACCGTTCGCGCGGGCGGGGTCCTCGAGGCGTGTCAGCGTGCGGTCCGGCTCGTCGATGAGCCTCGACAGCACCGGCCACAGGCCGGTCTGGGGGAACTTCGCGGCGAGCCGCGCCGCGATCACCGTCGGGTTGTCCACGGGCACGTCGGTCGCCCAATAGGACGGGCAGCGGCTGCCGGCCGGTAGGGAGACGCCGCCGACGACCGCGCGCCCGTCAGGCGGCAGCTCACCGGTGCGAGCAGCGAAGAACGGGATCGGGTGGACGGGAGCGGCGACCGTCCGCCGCGGAAGCGGGTCGAGCTTCAGCTTGGCGACTGACTCCGCCAGTTCGCACCCGGGAGACGGCACCACCGGCTCCGGCGATGCCTCCGGCACCATCCTCCAGCCGTGCTTCTCGCATTCGGCCCGGAACGCTTCGCGCGCTTCGCTCGAGACGTTCGTCTGGGCTTTGATCCGCGCGTCGAGCTCGCCGCACGTCGGCAGGCCGGTGACGACGCCGCCGGATGACGGGTGCCTGGCCAGGTGCACCGCCAGGAACGCGACCACGATCACGCCGGCGACGCGCCCCCACGGGCTGTTCAGCCGCCGCGCGCCTCAGATTCACGGTTCATTCATCGGCGGGCTCAGTCTGGTCTTGAGGAAATCGCGGGCGGCTGCGTTTTCCGTCCGTTCGATGGCGGCCGCGTAGGCCTCCTCGGCCTCGTGGCCGCGGTCCAGGCGGCGCAGCAGCTCCGCGCGGGTGGCGTGGAAGAGGTGGTACCGGTCGAGGCCCTCGAGCGCGTCGATCTCCTCCAGCGCCGTCCGCGGCCCGCGCGTCTCGGCGAGCGCGATCGCGCGGTTGAGCCGGACGACGGGCGTCGGCGTGAACGCGAGCAGCTGGTCGTAGAGCGCGACGATCTGGTGCCAGTCGGTCGGCGGCGGGTCGCTGTGGACGGCGTTGATCGCGGCCTGGATCTGGTACGGGCCGGGCTGGTCGCGGCGCAGCAGGCGGCGCACGAGCGCCTGACCCTCGTCGATCTGGCCGCTGTTCCAGCGCGTGCGGTCCTGGTCGCGCAGGCGCACCAGCGCGCCGTAGGGGCTCGTGCGGGCGGCCCGGCGGGCGTCGATCAGCAACAGCAGCGCGAGCAGGCCCAGCACCTCCGGCTCGTCGGGCATCAGCTCGGCCAGCAGGCGGGCGAGGCGCAGCGCCTCGTTGCACAGGTCCTCGCGCACGAGCTCTGCCCCGGTGCTCGCGCTGTAGCCCTCGTTGAAGATCAGATAGACGACCGCCAGGACCGGCTTCAGCCGCGCGGGAAGATCGGCCTCGCTCGGGATGCGGTACGGGATCTTCGCGTCGCGGATCTTGGCCTTGGCGCGCACGATCCGCTGCGCCATCGTCGGCTCCGGGACGAGGAACGCGCGGGCGATCTCCGGCGTCGTGAGCCCGCCCAGCAGCCGCAGCGTCAGCCCTACCTGGGCGGGCGTGGCCAGCGACGGATGGCAGCAGGTGAAGATCAGGCGCAGGCGGTCATCGCGCACGGCACCCTCCTCGTCCGCCGCCGCAGCCGCCGGGTCCGGCTGGCCGGCCGCAGCCAGCGCGAGCGCCTGCGTCTCGCGCTCGTCGCGCGTCGCCTCGCGCCGGAAGCGGTCGATCCCGCGATGGCGCGCCGTCGTGATGATCCAGCCGGCCGGGCTGGGCGGAAGCCCAGCCTCGGGCCAGCGGCGGACCGCTTCGGCGAACGCGTCTTGCACCGCTTCCTCGGCGACGTCGATGTCACCGAACACGCGGACCAGGACGGCCACCGCGCGGCCGTACTCCTCGCGGAAGACACGTTCGACGTCCAACGCCTTAGAACACGTGGGCGACGGGGCGGACCTCGATCGGCAGCGTGCTCGCCTTGGCCAGCTTGCCGGCCCACCCCAGCGCCGCGTCGAGGTCCTCGGCCTCGATCAGCGTGAAGCCGCCGATGTGCTCGTTGGCCTCGACGAACGGGCCGTCGGTCAGCAGCGGCTCGCCGTCGGCATGGCGCACGACCGTCGCGGTGTCGGCGAAGTGCAGCCCGGCCGCGAAGACCCACGCGCCGGCGGCCTTCATCTCCCCGTTGAGCCGGTCGATGTCGTGCATGATCGGCCCGAGGGTCTCGGCGTCCGGCGCGGGGCCGTCGGGCTGGATCAGGTTGAGCAGGTACTGGGGCATCTGGTCGCTCCTTGAGTAGAGGCTTTCACTCTCTACACGAACGGCCGCGCCTCAAATCGACACCGGCAGCCGAAAACGCACGCGGGTGCCGACTTCGGCCTCCTCGAGCCAGATCTGGCCGCCGTGGGCCTCGACGATCGCGCGCGAGATCGCCAGGCCGAGGCCCGCACCCGGCGCCGTGCGCGACGCGTCCACCCGGTAGAACGGCTCGAACACCCGCTCACGCTGGTCGGCCGCGATGCCGCTCCCGGTGTCGGCGACCTCGACCTCGACGCCGCCCTTGACGCCTTCCGCGCGCACGGTGACGCTGCCATCCGGCGGCGTGTGGTGGATCGCGTTCTGGATCAGGTTGAAGAGCACGCGCTGCAGTTGCTCGTGGTTGCCCTGGGACGGATGCAGCGGCGGGCGCAGCTCCGCGCGCACGGCGACGCTGCCGGCGTCGGCGGAGGGTTGCATCGCCTCGACCGCGTCGGAGACGAGCTCGTCCATGCGCACCCGCTCCATCGTCCACGCGATGTCCTTGGCCTCCAGGCGGGTGAGGTCGAAGAGATCGTCGATCAGCGCGCCGAGGGCGCGGACGTGGGTGTTCATTCGCGCCGCGTACTCGCGCCGCTTGGCGTCCTCGACGACCTCGTCGTCGATCGCTGTCGCCAGCAGCCTGAGCGCGGTGAGTGGCGTGCGCAGGTCGTGGCTGACGGCGGCGAACAGCTCGCGCCGCATCCGCTCCTCGCGATCGAGGTCGGCGAGCGCGCGCAGGCCGATCGGGCGGGCGATCCAGAAGACCAGCGCGGCGGCGAAGACCACGAGCAGGATCGTCATCAGCGCGTCGTGGCTGGAGACGAACATCAGGTTCACGAACAGGGCGACCACCGCGCCCAGCGCGACCATCCCGAGCACCGTCACCGCGATGAACTGGCCGCGCAGGCCGCCGGGGCGGCGGGCCGCGATCACCTCCCCCGCGAGCACGGTGAGGATCGCGACGGGCGCCACGATCGTCAGCGTGAGCCGCGCGCCGTGGGCGTCGTAGACGACGAGGACGACGGCGCTGACGGCGAGCGAGAGCGCGAGCGCGAAGCTCAGGGAGCGAAGCGGTACCCGACGCCCCATACCGTCTCGATCCAGCGCGGCTTCTCCGGGTCGGTCTCGAGCTTGGCCCGCAGCCGCCGGATGTGGACCGTGACCGTCGAGGTGTCCGAGTAGAACGCGTACTTCCACACGTGGTCCATCAGCTGCTCGCGCGTGAACGCCTGCTGCGGGTGACGCGCGAGGAAGAGCAGCAGGTCGAACTCGCGCGCGGTCAGCTGCACCGGCTCGCCGTCGCGGCGTACCGCGCGCCCCGCGGGGTCGATCTCGAGGTTCTCGAACGTCAGCGCGGGCTCGCCGACGGCGACGTGGTCCACGCGCCGCAGCACGGCGTCGACGCGGGCGACGAGCTCGGCGGGCGAGAACGGCTTGACCACGTAGTCGTCGGCGCCGAGCCGCAGGCCGATCACGCGATCGGCCTCCGCGCCCTTGGCGGTCAGCAGGATGATCGCGCTCTTGCGGTCCGGCCGGTCACGCACGCGCCGCATCACCTCGAGCCCGTCGATGCCGGGCAGCATCAGGTCGAGCACGATCAGGTCGGGGGACTTCTCGCCGACGGCGTCCATCGCGGCGAAGCCGTCCGACGCGGCGCGGGTCTCGTAGCCGGCGCGCTGCAGGTAGGCCGAGACGACTTCGCGGATCGTCGGTTCGTCATCGACCACCAGGACGGATCCGCGTACGTGCATCCGACCATTGTGATGCGGCGCACGACACTCTGAGACGAGTTCAGGAATTGTTCAGGACCGTGCCCGCCCCGCCGGACGTGATCGAGGAGGACCTGACGCCGTGGTCGGGTGAGCTGGCCTCGCAGTTCGACATCGAGGACGCGCTGGTCACGGGCGACTTCGCCGAGGTCCGGGCCGCGGGCGGGCGGGTGCGCCACTCGCGGCTGGAGCGCGTCGTGCTCACCGGCGCGCGGCTGCGATCGCTGTCGCTGGTGGACGTCGAGTTGGTCGGGTGCGAGGCGTCGGGCGCCGATCTGGCGGGCGCGCGGCTGCGGCGGGTGGTGTTCTCCGGCGGGCGGTTCGCGGGAACGCAGTTCGTCGACGCAGAGCTCGACGACGTCGTCTTCCGCGGCTGCAAGCTGACGCTCGCGACCTTTCACTCCTCGCGGCTGCGCGAGGTGGTCTTCGTGGGCTGCGAGCTCGACGAGGCCTTCCTCGGGCGCGGCACGATGCAGGCCGTCCGCTTCGAGGACTGCCGACTGGTGCGGGCCGACTTCAGTGGTGCCAACTTGAAGCGGGTGGACCTGCGCGGGTCAGAGCTCGATCCGGCGGGCGACGTGGCTGGCCTGCGCGGTGCGATGATCGACTCCACGCAGCTCGCGGGTCTTGCCGGGCACCTGGCCCAGGCCGCCGGCATCCGCGTTGACGACGACTGATTGATGCCGACAGAGACCCTCGACCGCCGCCGGACCCTGGTGGTGATCAGCGGGCTGATGCTGGTGATGCTGCTCGCGTCGCTGGATCAGACGATCGTCTCGACCGCGCTGCCGACGATCGTCAAGGAGCTCGGCGGACTCGAGCACCTCTCGTGGGTCGTGACCGCGTACCTGCTGGCGGTCACCGCCGTCACGCCGCTGTACGGCAAGCTCGGCGATCTCTTCGGCCGCAAGATCGTGCTCCAGGGCGCACTGCTGCTGTTCCTCGCGGGGTCGGCGTTGTGCGGTCTGGCGCAGGGCATGACCGAGCTGATCGCGTTCCGCTTCATCCAGGGGCTCGGCGGCGGCGGGCTGATGGTCAGCGCGCAGGCGGCGGTCGGCGACGTCGTCCCGCCGGCCGACCGCGGCCGCTACACCGGGCTGTTCGGGGCCGTCTTCGGGGTCTCCTCGATCGCCGGCCCGGTGCTCGGCGGGTTCCTGACGACGCACGTCTCGTGGCGGTCGATCTTCTACGTGAACCTCCCGCTCGGCGTGCTCGCGCTGATCGTGCTGGCGGTGACGCTGCCGTCCATGACCGAGCGCCGCTCGCACAAGATCGACTACGCGGGCACGGTGCTGCTGGCGGCCGGGCTCAGCGCGATCATTCTGATGACGACGCTCGGCGGGAACACGTATGACTGGGCCTCGGTCCAGATCGTCGGGATGGGCGTCGTCGGCGTCGCCTGCCTCATCGCGCTCACCTTCGTCGAGCGGCGCGCCGCCGAGCCGATCCTGCCGCCGGCGCTGTTCCGCAACCGCGTGTTCGTCGTGACCTCGGCGGTCGGCTTCGTCGTCGGCTTCGGGTTGTTCGGCGCGCTGACCTACCTGCCGCTGTTCCAGCAGACCGTCCGCGGGCTCTCCCCCACCGCGTCGGGCCTCCAGCTCTTGCCGGTGATGGGCGGCCTGCTGGTCTCCTCGATCGTCTCCGGGCAGGTGATCGCGCGGACGGGCCGCTACCGGCCGTTCCCGATCGCCGGCACCGCGATCGCCGCCCTCGGGCTGTGGCTGCTCTCGTCGCTGGACGAGACCACCGGCTCCGGCGTCGCCGCGTTCCACATGCTCATCCTCGGCCTCGGCCTCGGGCTGGTGATGCAGGTCCTCGTGCTGGTGGTCCAGAACTCCGTCCCCTACGACATGCTCGGCGTCGCCACGTCCGGGTCGACGCTCTTCCGCTCGATCGGCGGCTCGCTCGGCACCGCGATCCTCGGCGCGATCTTCTCCGGCCGGCTGGCCGCCGAGACCGCTGCCGGCGACCCGCAGGTCACCGCGTTCGTCGACTCGCTGCACGTGGTCTTCCTCGTCGCGACCGCGGTCATGGGCGTCGCGTTCCTGCTCAGCTGGCTGATCCCGCAGCAGCCGCTGCGCAAGTCCGTCGATCCCACCGTGGTCGGTGACACGCTCGGCGGCCCGGTCGACACGGACTCGCTGCGTGAGCTCACCCGCTGCCTGAGCCGCGCGGCCGGCCGCGAGCGGACGCTCGCGTTCATGCGCGGCGTGGTGGAGCGGGCAGGTCTGGACCTCTCCCCCAGTGCGTCCTGGGCGCTGGTGCGATTGGGCGCGCCCGAGGCGCCGTCGGTCGCCGACCTCGCGGCGTTGCCCCACGTGCGCACCGACAAGCTCGCGCTGGCGATGGGCGAGCTGCGCGACGGCGGGCTCGTCGCGGGCGATCGGGTCACGCCGGCGGGCGTGGAGATGCGCGTACGGCTGGTGGACGCCCGCACCGAAGCGCTGCGCGAGCTGATCGACGACTGGGAGCCCGATCGCTTCCCGGAGCTCGACCCGCTCCTGCGCCGCCTGGCCGTCGAGCTCAGCCCCGTGCCGGCCTAGAGTGCCGAAAGTCAGCTGCGCCGGTCGCGGTCGCCGTGGTCGACCGTGCGCGCTTGAGGGAAAGATCGCGGGTTTCGATCAGGTTCGCACTGGTCGAGTTGGCGCGCTGGTGGGGGTGATGAACATTTGCGTCCTCACAGGACGCATTTGTTCGTCACCCCCTCGCGCATGACTTCGTTGCTCGCCGAAACCGATCACCGCAAGGCCCGGCGCGGATGGGGGTGTCAGCACCACGCCCGTAATTGTCGGTATCCCAGCACGGCACTTCGACCCCAACAGAGCCGAGCGCCGAGCGGACCCACGGCAGCCCGGAACGGGTGGCACTGCCACTCCCCCCTCCCCCACCCGGCGCAGTTGACTTTCAACCCGCCTAGAGCGCTGAAGCGACCTCGCGCACGAACGGCTCGACCGCCGGCCACTGCTCCCCGGTGGCCCACAGGTTGAAGCCGCCGCCGCGCTTGTTCGGCCGGCACGTGAACCACACCTCGCGGCGGCCCTTGCGGTCGGGGCCGTCGACCTCGACGTGGAGCATCCCGACGATCATCCGCTCGGTGGTGGAGGTGCGCTCGGAGAACTTCTCCAGGACGTGCCCGTCGAAGGTGACGATCACGTGGCCTTGAACCGTGTCGGCGTGCGAGAGATCGGGCATGCGCGCGCACGCTACCGGTGGGTCGCGGAAGCCGCTCCGAGGTCGATCGTGCGGTCGAGCTTGACCGCCTGCAGCAGTTCGCGGTCGTGGGTGACCAGCAGCAGCGTGCCGTCGTAGGCGTCCAGGGCGGTCTCGAGCTGCTCGATCGCGGGCAGGTCGAGGTGGTTGGTCGGCTCGTCGAGCACGAGCCAGTTCGCGCCGGAGGCCATCAGCAGCGCGAGGCTCGCGCGGGTCCGCTCGCCCGGGGAGAGGCTGCGCGCCGCGCGCGAGACCTCGTCGCGCTCGAGCCCGAACTTGGCCAGCAGCGACCGGGCCTCCTGCTGTTGCAGGCCGCTCTGCTCGACGAAGGCGTCGATCAGCGTGTGCGTGCCGTCGAAGCCCGCGCGGGCCTGGTCGAGCGTGCCGATCCGGACGCCCGGGCCGATCCAGCGCGTGCCCGCCGCGAGCGGCGCGGTGCCGATCAGGCCCTCGACGAGCGTGGTCTTGCCGGACCCGTTCGGGCCGACCAGCGCGACCCGCTCGCCCCAGGCCAGCTCGAGGTCGAGCGGGCCGAGGGTGAAGGTGCCGCGCCGGATCTCCGCGCCGTCGAGCCGGACGGTGACGTCGCCGGAGCGCTCCCCGCCGCCGAAGCGCAGCTGCAGCTCCCAGCGCTTCCAGGGCTTCTCGACGACCTCCAGGCGCTCGATCGCCTTCTCGCTCGCGCGGACCTTGGAGGCCTGCTTCTCCGAGCGCTCGGCGGCGCGGTTGCGCACGAACTTGTCCTTCTCGCCGCCCGCGGAGGCCTTGGCGCGCCGCACTCCGCGATCCGCCCACTGGCGCTGCGTGTGCGCGCGGTCGGTCAGCCGGTCGCGTTGCGCCGAGAAGGTGTCGTACCGCTCCTCGTGGTGGCGGGCGGCGGTCGCGCGCAGCTCGAGGTAGCCCGCCCAGCCGCCGCCGTACTCGGCGGCGGTGTGGGCGATCTCGTCGATCTCGAGCACGCGGGTGACCGTGCGCGCGAGGAACGCGCGGTCGTGGGAGACGATCACGGCGCCGCCGGGGCGCTCGGCCACGAAGCGCTCCAGGCGGGCGAGGCCGTCGAAGTCGAGGTCGTTGGTGGGCTCGTCGAGCAGCAGGACGTCGAAGCGCGACAGCAGGATCGCGGCCAGCGAGGCGCGCGCGGCCTGGCCGCCCGAGAGCGCCACGACCTCCAGGTCGAGCAGTTTCACGTCGAGGCCGAGGTCGCGCAGGACGGCCTCGGCGCGCTGCTCGAGGTCGGCGCCGCCGAGGTTCAGCCAGGCCTCGAACGCCTCGGCATACCGGTCCGCGGCGCCGGCCTCGTCGGTCGCCAGGCCGGCGGTGGCGGCCTGCACGCGGGCGTCGGCGTCCGCCACGCCGGTGCGCCGCGCGAGGTAGTGCTGCAGCGTCTCGCCCGGCGCGCGATCAGGCTCCTGCGGGAGGTAACCGGCGGTGCCGGCGGTCAGCCGGACGTCGCCCCGGTCCGGGCGGTCCAGGCCCGCCAGCAGGCGTAGGAGCGTCGATTTGCCCGCGCCGTTGGGCCCGACGACGCCGAGCACGTCGCCCGGCGCCACGGTGAGCGAGACGCCGGCGAGGATCGCGGCCGCGCCGTGCGCCTTGTGCAAGTTCTGGGCGATGAGCGTTCCGGCCATGACTGCAGCGTACGAGCAGGCTTTGGACGAATGTCTAACGGAAGCGCTCGGACTTTTGCTTGACGTCGCCCCTGGGCTCGTCTACCGTCGAACGAACATGAACGCAAGGTTGGTCACCTCGCATCACGAATACACGGTCCCCGAAGTTCGCGAGCTCGCACCGCTCGCGCACTCGCCGTCACCGACGGTCGCCGAGACCCGCCGCGCATTGTCGCAGCGGGACCTCGTCGCCGCCTCGTTGCTGGCGTGCCCGGACCGCTCAGGCACTCCCGTGCCCAAGCGGAACGCGCACAACGGACTTTAGGCGTAGGACACGCGCAGGCCGAACCCGGCGGAGCCGGGCGGCCAGCGGTCGTTGTCGTCGCGTCGATTGCGGAAGCGCTGGATGAGCTTGGTCATAGCTCTGATGGTGCCTGCGCGGGCGCGTCCGTCCAACGAGGCAGTCACCCCTAACAGGGTGCGGCTGCCCGGTCTTCTATCCCTAGGGACAACATGACGACGACGTTCGCCGATCTCCACCTGCGGCCCGAGCTGCTCGAGGCGCTCACCTCCCTCGGCTACGAGGAGCCGACGCCGATCCAGCGCGAGGCGATCGGCCCGCTGCTCGCCGGCCGTGACCTGCTCGGTCAGGCGGCGACGGGCACCGGCAAGACGGCCGCTTTCGCGCTCCCGCTCCTGCAGCAGCTCGGCGAGGATCGCAGCGGCGTGCCGTCCGCGCTGGTCCTGGTTCCCACGCGCGAGCTCGCCGTCCAGGTCTCCCAGGCACTGCATCGCTACGGCCGCGGCATCGGCGCGCGGGTCGTCCCGATCTACGGCGGCCAGCCGATCACCCGCCAGCTCGGGGCGCTGACGCGCGGCGTGGACATCGTCGTCGCCACCCCCGGCCGCGCGCTGGATCACGTGGCGCGGCGCTCGCTGAAGCTCGACGAGCTCAAGACCGTCGTGCTCGACGAGGCCGACGAGATGCTCGACATGGGCTTCGCCGACGACCTCGAGGCGCTCTTCGACGCGACGCCCGACACCCGCCAGACCGTGCTCTTCAGCGCCACGATGGCGCCGAAGATCGCGCAGATGGCCCGCCGGCGCCTGCGCGACCCCGAGCGGATCACGATCGATCGCGAGCCGTCGAGCAGCGAGGGCCAGCTCGTCCGCCAGTCCGCCTACGTCGTGGCGCGCGCGTACAAGCCCGCCGCCTTGGGCCGGGTGCTGGACGTCGAGTCCCCGACCGCGGCGATCGTCTTCTGCCGCACGCGCGCGGAGGTCGACCAGCTCTCAGAGACCCTGAACGGCCGCGGCTACCGCGCCGAGGCGCTGCACGGCGGGATGACGCAGGACCAGCGCGATCGCGTCATGTCGCGCCTGCGCAACGAGATCTCCGACCTGATCGTCGCCACCGACGTCGCCGCCCGCGGCCTCGACATCGACCAGCTCACCCACGTCGTCAACTACGACGTGCCGTCGGACCCCGACTCCTACACCCACCGGATCGGCCGCGTCGGGCGCGCCGGGCGCGAGGGCGTCGCGATCACGCTCGCCGAGCCGCGCGAGCACCGGATGCTCAAGACGATCGAGCGCGTCACCAAGCAGAAGATCACGATCGAGAAGCTCCCGACGGTCGCCGACCTGCGCGCCCGCCGCCTCGAGCTCACCCGCTCGGCGATCGAGGAGACCCTCGTCGAGGGAGTGGACCTCGAGCGCTTCCGCGTCGTCGTCGACGCGCTGGCGGGCGAGCACGACGTCGTCGAGATCGCCCTCGCCGCGATCAAGCTCGCGCACGAGGCCGCCGGCTCGCCCGACGAGGACGAGGAGGAGATCCCCGAGGTCAAGCCCCGCGGGCCGGAACGCGAGCGCGGCGGCACGCACGGCGGCGTTCGTCCCGGTCGCGAGCGCGATCCTCGCGCCTCGCGCGTGTTCGTCGGCGCCGGCCGCACCATGGGCGTGCGCCCGAGCGACCTGGTCGGCGCCATCACCGGCGAGTCCAGCGTGTCGGGCCGCGAGATCGGCGCGATCGAGGTCTCCGACCGCTTCTCGCTGATCGAGGTGCCCGAGGCGCGGATCGACGAGGTCATCGCCGCCCTGCGCGGGTCGACGATCAAGGGCAAGAAGGCGACCGTGCGGCGCGACCGCCCGGGCCCGCCGCCGCCGCGCAAGCGCCGCTAACGCCGCGGGAGTTGGCTTTTGGAGGGCCGCTGCCGCGGCTCCGGTGAGGGGAGGGGGAGTGGCGCACCCTCCGTTGCTGCCTGCCGTCGTCCGCCGCTCGGCGCGGCTCTGTTGCCCGAAATCTCGCGCCGGGACACCGTGAGGAGCCGCGAGCCGAGCGGGTCCACGGCAGCCCGGGACGAGTGGCACTGCCACTCCCCCTCCCCCACCCGGCGCAGTTGACGTTCGTCCCGCCTAGTGGCGCTGCTTGATCGACGTCTCGAAGGCCGTGATCCGCCCGGCGCGGGTCACGACGGTCGCCGTGACGTCGGCGCTGCCGATCCGGAGCTTCGCGAGCCGGAAGCGCTGGTCGGCGCCGAGCTTGGCGAGTTGCGGGTCGAGGTAGTGCGCGAGCTCGATCGTATCCCCCACCCGCACGTAGGCGTTCGCGGGGTGCTCGCGGTCCTCGGAGTCGGGCGAGAGGCGCCAGGGCTCCCCCATCGTCAGCTTCGTCACGGCGCCTGACGCGCATGCCGTCGCCTTCAGCGCGAGCTTCGTCCACGTGGCGCCGCAGCGCGTCCGGCGCGGCTTGCCGAAGGCCCGCGTCATGTCCCGCAGCTTCGGCTTGGAGCCGGAGGCGGTCGGCGGGCCGGTGCGATCGATCGAGAACAGCCCGAACCCGCCGCCGTTGACCTCGCTCTTCGAGCTCAAGTAGATCGACGCGCCGATCGAGTCGTACTCGTGGGTCGCATTGCGAAAGACGCTGAAGACCAGATCCGGCGATGGCCGGTAGCCCGACGGCGGGCCGGCGCACTCCTCGCGCAGGTCACGGACGACCGCTTCCGGGACGAGCTCGAGCAGCCCGTTCTTCCCGCTGCAGGGTGGAATGCGCGACGCCTCGGTGGAGCCGACGATCGCCCAGTCGGTCGCGGTCGCGCTGGAGCGGTGCGCCCACACACCTCGGCCGCGGAACGCCGCGCCGCCCTGCGACGCGTCGCCGCAGCCGGCGGTGACCCTCCCCCACGTCCCGTCGTCGGTCACGAGCGGGAGGCTGACCGAATGCTCGGCAAGGGTGCACTCGGCGTCGATCTTCGCGATCAGCCCGTTGAGGGCGGCGCTCTCGTCGGCGGTCGGGATCCGCGCGGCGGACGCGGGTGCGGCGAGGACGAGCGTCGCGACCGTGCTTGCTAGCCAGCGGGAGAGCTTCACGCCCGCGAACCCTAGCCTCCCCGGTGGTCACTCATCCCCGCTGGAGGGGGATAAGTGACCACTTCACCCGGAGGGGCTAGTGCGCGAGGACCGGCTCGGCGGCCTGGGACGGCGCCAGCTGCGGCACGCCGCCGCGCAGGACGAGCGCCGAGAGGATCGCGCCGGCGGCGAAGATCGCGGCCGAGAAGTAGAACGCGGTGGTGTAGCCGTGGACGGCGGCCGCGGCCATCGCGGCCTGGCTGGTGCCATGGTCGACCGCGTAGCTGGTGACGGCGCTACCGGCGAGCGTCGAGAGCAGCGCGGTGCCGACCGACCCGCCGACCTGCTGGCTGGTGTTGACCATCGCCGAGGCGACGCCCGCGTCGCTGTTGGCGACGCCGACCGTCGCGGTGCTGAAGGCCGGGGCGAACACGAGGCCGAGGCCGACGCCGAGCAGCACGAGGCCCGGGAGGATGTGGGCGGCGTAGGTGGAGTCGACGGTCAGCTGCGCGAAGAACAGCATCGCGCCCGAGGCGAACGTCATGCCGGTCAGGACCAGCGGCTTCGCCCCGATCCGCGGGACCAGGCGGGTCGTCGCGGTGGTGGCGGTCGCGATGATCGCCGCCGACATCGGCAGGAACGCCAGGCCGGACTGGATCGGCGAGAAGCCGAGCGTGTTCTGCAGGTAGAAGGTCAGGAACAGGAAGACACCGAACATGCCCGCGCCGGCCAGGCCCATCGCCAGGTAGGCGCCACCGCGCATGCGGTTGAGCACGATCCGCAGCGGCAGCAGCGGGTTCTTCGAGCGCTGCTGGATCAGGATGAAGCTCGTCAGCAGGATCGCGGACGCGGAGAGCATCGCGATCGTCAGCGGGTCGCCCCAGCTGGTGGTCTCGGCGTGCGAGAAGCCGTAGACGAGGGCGAACAGGCCGGTCGAAGCGGTGATCGTGCCCGGGATGTCCAGGCGCGGGCGGTGCTCCGGCACGACGGTGTGCAGCAGCGAGTACGCGGCGACCGCGGCCGGGATCGCGAACAGCAGGTTCACGTAGAGGCACCAGCGCCATGAGGCGTACTCGGTCAGCAGGCCGCCGAGGAGCAGGCCGACCGCGGCGCCGCCGCCGGCGATCGCGCCGAAGATGCCGAACGCCTTGGCACGCTCGCCAGGGTTCGTGAAGGTGGTGGTCAGCAGGCCGAGGGCGGCAGGAGCAAGGAGTGCGCCGAAGACGCCCTGCGCGGCGCGGGCGCCGACGAGCACGCCGAAGCTCTGGGCGGTGCCGCCGATCGCGGAAGCGACGGCGAAGCCGAGCAGGCCGGCGATGAAGGTGCGCTTGCGGCCGAAGAGGTCGCCGATGCGGCCGCCGAGCAGCAGCAGGGAGCCGAACGCGAGCGCGTAGGCGGTGACGACCCACTGGCGCGACTCGTTGGAGAACTCGAGCGACTTCTGGGCCGACGGGAGGGCGATGTTCACGATCGTCGCGTCGAGCACGACCATCAGCTGAGCGATGCCGAGCACCGCCAGGATGGCCCAGCGACGGGCGTGGTGAGGATTCTGGTGAGGCATGTGACGGGGAGCTTTCGGGGAGGAAGTGGAGATGATCTCTCTAGTTTCTTCGGCAAAGTTAGCACGAACTGGAGATATTTCCTCCGCTTCCGACTATTGTGTGCGACATGTCCTCTCTCGCCCCCACCGATCGGCCGCTGCGCAAGGACGCCGAGCGCAACCGACTCCGCATCCTCGACGCCGCCGGTGAGCTGTTCGCGCAGCGCGGGCTGGGCGTGACGCTGGACGACATCGCCCGCCACGCCGGCGTGGGCGTCGGCACCGTCTACCGGCGCTTCGCGGACAAGGAGCTCCTGATCGACGCGCTCTTCGAGCAGCGCCTGGCGTCGATGTGCGCGATCGCGTCCGCGGCGCTCGAGCAGGAGGACCCGTGGGACGGGTTCGTGTACTTCTTCGAGAAGGGGTCGGAGCTGCAGGCGCGCGACCGCGGCCTCAAGGAGCTGCTGACCTGCAGCGCCCACGGCGGCGGGTGCGTCACCGAGGCGCGCAAGCGGCTGCGCGTGCTGGTGACGGAGGTCTTCGACCGCGCCAAGGCCGCGGGCGTCGTGCGCGCCGACGCCGAACCGCTCGACGCGCCGCTGATCCAGTTCATGGTCGGCGCCGTGATGGACCGCTCGCGCGACGTCGAGCCGGAGCTGTGGCGCCGCTACCTGCAGCTCGTGCTCGACGGCCTGCGCCCGTGCGCGGCCACGCCGCTGCCGGTCCCGGCGCTCGGCGTCGAGAAGCTCGACGCCGTCCTGCGCCGCCCCGCGCCCCGCTAGCTCTCGCGCGTCTGCGCGGCGTCCGGTGACGCCTCCCAGAACTCGTCGATCTTGGTCGCGTCGCCGTGGCCGAGCTGCTTGGAGATCGCCCACAGCTCGACCGGCTCGTCGCCCTCGTTGCGGTGCGAGCGCGCCGTCTTCGGCGCGACGCGGATCGCGCTGCCCGCTGAGAGCTTGTGGACGTCGTCGCCCGCGCGGAAGGTGATCGTCCCGCGCGTCACGAGATAGATCTCCTCGATCTCGTCGTGGAAGTGCCCGGTCCCCTGCTCGAAGTCCGAATGGGGCGGGACGCGGATCAGCGTCAGCGCGACCTGTTCGGCGCCCAGCGCGGGCGTCAGCCGGCGGAACTCGCCGGGGACGTCGGTGCCCTCGTAGTGGTCGGTGACGTCGTCGGCGTTCACGATCGAGTACTCGCTCATGCCGTAGAGACTGCCCGGTTCGCCTAGAGTTCGCGCCTCGATGAAGGTGCGCTTGGCGTATGGAGCGGGAGGGCTCGAGGTCGAGCTGCCTCAAGAGCGGACGACCGTGGTCGAGCCCGCCTACCACGCGGGCGCCGCCGACGAGGCCGCGGTGCTGCGGGACGCGCTGCGCGCCCCCGTCGCCGGGCCGCCGCTCAGCGAACTGGCGCGCCCGGGTATGAAGGTCGCGATCTCGATGTGCGACGGCACGCGGGCGCAGCCGCGCGACAAGATGATCCCGGCGGTGCTCGACGAGCTGGGCGTGCCGGATCAGGACGTGGTGATCCTCGTCGCGACCGGCACCCACCGCGGCAACACCGACGAAGAGCTCCGGGCGATGCTGGGCGACGAGCTCGTCGAGCGGGTGCGGGTGGTCAACCACGACGCGCGCGACAAGGACTCGCTCGTCTTCCTCGGCGAGCACGGGAACGGCGTGCCGGTGTGGATCAACCGCCTCTGGGTCGAGGCCGACCTGCGGATCACGACCGGGTTCGTCGAGCCGCACTTCTTCGCCGGCTTCAGCGGCGGGCCGAAGCTCGTCACCCCCGGGCTCGCAGGTCTGGACACGGTCCTGGTGCTCCACAACGCCGCCCGGATCGGCGACCCGAAGGCCACGTGGGGCGTGCTCGAGGACAATCCCGTCCACCGGGACATCAGAGCCGCATGTGGCGCTGCGCCGCCCCACTTTACGTTCGACGTCATCTTGAACCGTGAGCAGCGGGTGATCGAGGCGTTCGCGGGAGAACTCGGCCCGATGCACGCGGCCGCGTGCGCGGCGGCCCAGCGCTTCGCGATGCGGGCGGTACCCGAGCCGTTCGACGTGGTCGTCACGAGCAACTCCGGCTATCCGCTCGACCAGAACCTCTACCAGGCGGTCAAGGGCATGTCGGCGGCGGCCAAGGTCGTCAAGCCGGGCGGGTTGATCGTGTGCGCCGCCGAGTGCCGCGACGGGTTCCCGGGCCACGGCTCCTACCGGCAGCTGCTCGAGTCCAGCGCCTCCCCGCGCGACTTCCTGCGCCAGATCGGCCAGTCCGACCACGTCACGCCGGACCAGTGGCAGGTCCAGATCCAGGCGAACATCCAGGACCACGCGCGCGTCGTGATGCACACCGGGCACCTCTCCGACGACGAGCTGCGCTCGGTCCATCTCGAGCAGACCCGCGACATCGCCGCGACCGTCGCGGCCGCGGGCTCGAGCGCGTCGGTGTGCGTCCTCCCCGAAGGCCCACAGACGATCGCTTACATCGGGGCATGACCTCCGACGGCACCTGGATGCCGATGACCGCGGTGCTGCACGAGTTCGGGGAGCGCCAGCTCACGCCCGCCGCGCGCGAGCGGATCGCGGCGGCGCTTGACGCCCGCGGCCTCGTCGCCGACCCGGACATCGCGACGATCGAGCGCTCCCAGCTCATCCGCCTGCTCCCGCGCGAGCACGAGCAGGCGGGGCTGGTGGTGCGGTCGGTAACGCGCTGGCGCGAGACGGACTGGTTCGATCTCGCCACCGGCGAGGCCGGCGGGACGCTCCCGCCTGGCTTCGACGCAGCGCTGCTCGACGAGCTGCGCCGCCCGAACGAGCGCCCGTCCCTGCACCCGCTCGGCGGCGGCGTCTGGAGGCTGTCGACGGTCGCACTGCAGACGCGCGAGGACGGCGACGCCGCGAGCACGGCGGGCACGGTGTGCGTGCTGTCGGTCGAGCTCGTCGTCGGCCCGGACTGGATCGTGTCGTGCTGGAACGGGCTCGCCACCGAGGCGCCGGCCAGCGTGCTGGAGACCGTCCGCGAGGTGTGGGAGGCGCACCCCGACGCACGCTCCCCGTACACGCTGGCGACGATCTTCCTCGCCGCCTGCGCGATCGAGTACGCCGACGTGATCGAGACACTCGACGCGTGGTATGACCAGTGGCAGCTCGCCCACCACGACCCCGGGCAGGAGATCGGCCGCGACACGCTCTTCGATCTGCGCCGGATGGTGATCGACCTGCGCCGCCAGGTGGGGCCGCTGCTCGAGCTGCTGGACAAGCTGCGTGACGAGTGGCCCGCGCCCGAGGGCGACGAGCGGGCGTTCACCCACGCGCTCGACCACGCCGAGCGGCGCACGTTCGCCACGCTGAAGGCGCTCGAGCACTTCGCCGAGACCCTGCACTCGGCGTTCGGCATCCTCGCCGCGCAGGACACCGAGCGCCAGCGCGCCCAGACCGACCGGCTCCACGACCGCCTCGACATCGTCAGCGCGGTCTTCCTCGTGCCGGCGCTGATCGCGGGCATCTACGGCGCCAACACGGCGATCCCCGGCGGCGGGAGCTGGTGGGGCTTCATCGCGATGTGCGTCCTGATGTTCCTCGGCATCGCGCTCGCGCTGCTCTACCTCGGCAAGTTCCCGTACGAGCCGCTGATGCGGCGCTGGCCGCAGAGCCTGCGCCGCAAGCGGCACCCTAGACTCAGTGGTCAGTGACGGCGATACGTGATGCTTGGACGCGGCCGGGGGTGTACGAGGTCGCGACCGGTGTCCACCGCATCGTCCTCCCGCTCCCCGGCGACGGCCTGAAGGCCGTCGACGTCTACGCGATCGAGGACGGCGAGGGCCTCGCGCTCGTCGACACCGGCTGGCGCCATCCCGGCCTGGTCGAAGCCCTGACGGACGGGTTCGCGGCGCTCGACGCGACGCTCGCGGACCTCACCGCGATCGTCTGCACCCACTCCCACTACGACCACTACGGGCTCGCCGCGGAGCTGCGGTCGCTGAGCGGCGCGCCGGTGCTGCTCGGCGAGCAGGAGCGGCTGAACCTCGACGTCGCGCTCGATCGGGACCTGTGGGACCGCGACAAGCTGCAGCGCGGCGCGCAGCTGCGCCTGCACGGCGCGGGCTCGCTGGCCGAGACGCTGGCACGCGCGGACTTCACGTTCGAGCAGGTCCAGGAGCGGGGGTTCGTCTCGCTGCCGGACCGGTGGGTGGCCGATGGTGAGCGGATCACGCTGGGCAGCGGGCGGGTGCTCGAGGCGCGACTGACGCCCGGCCACTCCCGCGGGCACCTGATGTACCTCGACGCGGAGGCGGGCGTGCTGTTCGCGGGCGACCACGTGCTCCCCCACATCACGCCCTCGATCGGGTTCGAGGCGTTCTCCGACGGCCACGGCCTCGAGGCGTTCCTGGCCTCGCTGACCGCGTCTCGCGACCTGCCGGTGGCGGTCGTCGCGCCCGGGCACGGGCCGGTGTTCGGCGATCTCGCCGGCCGCGTCGACGAGCTGCTCGCCCATCACGAGCGGCGGCTGGCGGCGTGCGTGGCGATCCTCGCCGCCGACGGACCCGCGCCCGCGGCCGAGGTGGCGGCGAAGCTCACGTGGACGCGCCACGAACGCGCCTTCGACACGCTGAACCTCTTCAACCGCATGCTGGCGACGACCGAGACGATCACCCACCTCGAGCTGCTCGCGACGCGCGGCTCGCTCCTGCGCGCGCCCGACGGCGAGATCCTGCGCTACGCCCTCCCGTGACGCCGCGCTTCGCCGCCAACGTCTCGATCCTCTTCACCGAGTGGCCGTTCCTGGAGCGCTTTGGCGCCGCGGCGGCGGCCGGGTTCGACGCGGTCGAGTTCTGGTGGCCGGAGCAGCCGCTGGAGGCGGTGGCCGAGGCGGCGCGCGGGCACGAGGTCGTGCTGATCAACTTCGACGGCGGCGCCCTGGCAGCGGGCGAGCGAGGGTACCTCAATGATCCCGCGCGCGAGGAACGCTGGCGCGCGCACGTGCCGGAGGCCGTGGCGTTCGCGCGCACCGTCGGCTGCGGGCAGATGAACGCGCTCGTCGGGCTCGCCTTGCCGGAGGTGCCGCGCGCGGAGCAGCTCGCGCGGGCGGTCGAGCAGGTGCGCTTCGCGGCCCGCGCCGCAGCGCCGATCACGGTCCTGATCGAAGCGATCAACACGCTCGATCACGGGCCGTACCTGGTGTCCAGCACCGCCGAGGCGGCAGCGTTCGCTCGCGCCGTCGGCGAGCCGAACGTCGCGCTGCAGTTCGACGTGTTCCACATGGCGCGGATGGGCGAGGACGTCTTCGCCGCGCTGCGCGAGCACATCGACGTCATCGCCCACGTCCAGATCGCCGATCACCCCGGCCGCGGTGAGCCGGGGAGCGGATCGCTGGACTTCGACGCCCTGTACGCGCTCCTCGACGAGCTCGGCTACGACGGTTGGGTCAGCGCCGAGTACCGGCCGACGGGCGCCACCGAGGCGTCGCTCAGCTGGTTGCGTTAAGCGGCGACCGGAGTCCAGAGCGCGTCGATCTCCCGCTCTGCCGCGGCCAGGCTCTCCGCCGCCAGCGGGCGCAGGTCGGCCATGCGGGGGTCGACCTCGGCCAACGTGAGCTCGGCCGTGATGACGGTCGTCGGCTCGAGGCCCGTGTACGCGAGGCCGTGCGGGAGCCAGGACTGCGCGTGGTCCCACCCTTCGCGCGGGGTGCCCGGCGCGTAGCCACCGCCGCGGGCGGCGAGCACGATGAGGTCGCGGCCGCCGAGCAGCCCCGTGTGCGTCTCCGGGTCGACCGACAGGCCGGCCGCGACGAGATGGTCGACCCACGCCTTGACGCTGCTCGGCGCGCCGAAGTTGTAGACGGGCAGCGCGAGCAGGATCGTGTCGGCCTGCTTGACCTCGTCGATCAGCTCGGCGCTGAGCGCGTGCGACTCCGCCTGGGCGGGCGTGTGCTGATCGGGCGGGACCATCCGGGCGAGGCCGGTGTCGGTCGTGAAGTGCGGGACCGGATCGGCGGCAAGATCGCGATAGGTGACGGTGCCGTCGGGATGCGCGGCGCGCCAGTTCGCCGCGGCGCGCGCGGTCAGCCGGCGGCTGACGGAACGGTCTCCCTGGACGCTCGAGTCGATCTGGAGGAGGTGGGGCATGGTGGTTGGTCCTTGCAATATCGTTTGTGTACCGTCAACGATTGATAGCACACAGACCGTCTGTGCCCGCTCCTAGAATTCCTCTCATCACCGAGCTCCCGATCATCGAGCAGCCACTGCACCGGTCAGGTGCGCTGCTCGACCTGCTCACGCGCCGGCTCCGTGTGGCGGGCGAATCGGCGCTGAACGCCGCGAACCTGCGCCCGCGTCACCTGCTGGTGCTGACGGTGCTGCGGGATCTCGGCGAGAGCAGCCAGGCCGATCTGGCCACGACGCTGCAGCTGGACCGCACCAACCTCGTCGGGTTGCTCAACGAGCTCGAGACCGACGGGCTGATCGAGCGCCGGCGCTCACCCGAGGACCGGCGCCGGCACACCGTCGTGCTCACGCAGGACGGGCGCGAGCGGCTGGCGGCGGCGGAGTTCACGCTGGCCGCGGCGGAGGACGTCGTCTTCGCCGCGCTGACGCACAAGCAGCGCGAGACGCTCTACGAGCTCCTGCTCAAGGCCACCGCCGCCGGCTGCTGAGCGTTAGAGCTCCGCGCCGTCGCGGCCGAGCGTGGCGCCGGGCGCCGCGGCCAGCAGCGCCGCTTCGTCGGCGTGCGGGTGCAGGTGGACGAGCGTGAGGCGGCGGGCGTGCGCGTCGCGGGCGACCCGCGCGGCCTCGGCCGGGCTCGGGTCTCCGTCGAGCGACCAGGCCTCATGGAGCAGGTGGTCGACGCCGCGGGCGAACGGGGCGGAGCCGGGGTCGTAGGCCGTGTCGGTGATCAGCGCGAGGCGGTCGCCGACGCGCAGGCCCGCGGTCGGGTGCCAGTGGAGCGGCTGGGCGCGGGCGCTGAGGTCGAAGCCACCGATCCGCTGGTGCGGTCGCAGCTCCCCGACCGTCCCGACGAAGGGCGAGAACGGTCCGAGCAGCTCCTCGCTCGGCCGGTCGTAGAGCCAGGCGCCGGGCGCCCAGATCTGCGGGACGACCGGGAGGCTCGGCAGGTAGGACAGGCCGAAGACGTGGTCGAGATGGAAGTGCGTGAGCGCGAGGTCGATGCGCGTCACGCCGTCTAGATGGGCCGCCGCGTGCTGCAGGCCGGTCCCGGCGTCGAGGATGAGCGCGTGCTCGCCGTCACGGATGAGCACGCACGTCGTCTCCCGCGTGACGGTCGGGACCCACCCGCCGCTGCCGAGGAGCCAGGCGTTCACCGTCCCCAGCTTCGCACCGCCGCCGATGGCTCGATGCCCGGCGTGAGCTTGGGGTCCGGCGCCGGCGGGCCCGCGGTGAGGGCGAGCGGGATCACGCCCGCCCAGACGTCGCGCTCGTAGTCCTCGTCGTCGTCGACCGGCGGACCGGTGCGCACCTTCGCGGACGCCTCGCCGAGATCGAACGCGAGCACGCGCGTCCCCTTGAGCTCCTGCGGCGTGGGCGGGCGTACCTCGTCCCAGCGGCCCGGCACCAGGCGCTCGGTGAACGCTTCGAGCGCGCGGAGCCGTTCGCCCGGTCCTTCCACGGGCCGCGCCTCGCCCAGCACGACGACCGACCGGTAGTTCATCGAGTGATGAAACGCCGAGCGGGCGAGGACGAGCCCGTCGAGGAGCGTCACCGTCAGGCAGGCGCTGAGCCCGCCCGTGAGGCCGCGGATCGCGCGGCTGGCCGACGAGCCGTGGACGTAGACGACGTCGCCGGCGCGGGCATGGAGCGTCGGGATCACGTACGGCTGGCCGTCGATGGCGAAGCCGAGATGCGCGATCAGCGCCTCGTCGAGGATGGCGTCGATCGTGGAGCGCGAGTAGTCCGCGCGGTTGGGGACCCGGCGGACGCGCGTGCGTGTCGAGGGAGCGGTCACGACCTGGACGCTACGCCGGTATTGGTCCCCGTTCCAGGTCCAAACGTCCGCCATAATCGCGGGCCAAGTGGACCTCCATCTCGACCTGCGCGGGGACGGCTCGCTGCGCCTGCGCTTCGAGCATGCGCTCCGCGACGCGGTCCGGCGCCTGCCGCCGGGCACACGGCTGCCGCCGACGCGCGTGCTGGCGACGGAGCTCGGCGTGTCACGCGGCGTGGTCGTCGAGGGCTACGCGCAGCTCGCCGCCGAGGGCTACCTGCACACCCGCCGCGGCGGCGGCACCTTCGTCGCCGAAGGCGGCGCGAGAGAAGACTTTCTCGCGCAGAGCACGAGAAAGTCGACGCTCGACGCGCCGGGGCGCGGCGCAGCCCTAGGCGCGGCGGGGCGCGGCGAAGCCCTCGGCGCGGCGGGGCGCGGCCATGCGGTCGGCGTGGCGGGGCGCGGCGAAGCCCCCGGCCTGGCGCGACCCTTCGCGACGCCGCCGGCGCGCGTGCCGAAGTTCGACCTGCGGCCCGCGTTGCCCGCGCTGGACGGCGCGTTCCGGCCCGCGTGGGGGCGTGCGCTGCACCGCGCGCTGCGGACGACGCCGGACGCGCGGTTCGGGTATCCCGACCCGCGCGGGGAACCGGAGCTGCGGGCGGCGCTCGCGGCCTCGCTCGCCCGGCGGCGCGGGGTGCTGGCGTCGGCCGGCCAGGTGCTCGTCACCGGCGGGTTCGGGCCGAGCCTGCCGTTCGTGTGGCGGCTGCTCGCCGCGCGCGGTGTGCGGCGGGTCGCGACCGAGGACCCGTGCTGGCCCCGCCTCACGGCGACGCTCACCCGCGCCGGGCTGCATCCGGTGCCCGTCACAGTCGACGAGCATGGCCTGCGCACGGACGCGCTGCCCGACGTCGGCGCCATCTTCGTCACCCCCGCCCACCAGTACCCGACGGGCGCGGTCCTCGAGCCGGAGCGTCGCGCCGCGCTGATCGAGTGGGCGCGCGACCACCGCGCGCTCGTGATCGAGGACGACTACGACGCCGAGTTCCGCTACGACCGCCAGCCCGTCGGCTCCCTCCAGGGGCTGGCGCCCGACGTCGTCCTGTACGGCGGGTCGACGTCGAAGACGCTCGCGCCCGGCCTACGGCTCGGGTGGCTCGTGCTCCCGCCCGGCATGGAGGTCGACGCTCCCGCCCCGCCCCCGGTCCTCGACCAACTCGCGCTCGCCGACCTGCTCATCCGCGGCGACTTCGACCGGCACCTCCGGCGCCAGCGCCGCCTCTACCAGCGCCGCCGCGAGGCACTCCTGGACGCCCTCGCCGAGCGCCTGCCGGAGCTCGCGATCTCCGGTGCCGCGGCCGGCCTGCACGCGGTGCTCCACCTCCCCGCCGGGACGAACGCGCACGACGTCGCGCGCCGTGCGCACGACCAGGGCGTGGCGCTCGACGCGATCGACGGACGGCTGATCGTCGGCTACGCGAACCTGCCCGAGGCACAGGCACCCGCCGCGGCCAACGCGCTCGCCCAAGCCCTTTAAACGCCGAAGGCCCCGCCGAGGAGGAGCGGGGCCTTCGATGTTCAAGCCGGTTCGCCCTCAGGCGAGTGCCGTCACCACTGCTTGGTCAGGGCAGGGGTGGGGAGAGACGGCAGCTCGCGGACAACGGGGAGGAGAAACGCGTGGGGAAGCGAGGAGGGGTTCCGCTGCGTTTGGGTGGCTTGAACGGTCATGTCTGTCGTGTGGTCTCTGGGGGGTTCCGTCCGACAGGTGGAACTCTGCCACTCCAGGGCCGCCTCGCTCGGGGTGCAGGCTGGCGTCTGTGGCCTACGGGCACCGCTCGCACGGAGTACGGGAAACCGCACCCCGATTGATTGCCGGGATCCTGGAGCTTCTTGACCGCGGGCCGCGGCATCGCCATCGTCGCGGGCGATGCCGACATCGCAAGAGCCGCAGACGCTGGCCGAGAGCCTCAAGCAGTACACCGAGTCCGTCCCCGAGGCCGACCGGCTCGACGCGCTCCACAAGCTGTTCTACGGCTTCTACAGCCGGATCGCGATCGTCGACCGCACGACGTTCGAGCTCGCGCGCTGGGCCAAGGAGGACCTCGCCTTCGTGGAGGGCCTGACGCCGACGATGGCCGAGGCGATGCGCGACAACGCGGTGCACGTCGGTCAGGACCTCTTCGGCGCGCGGATGCGCACGATGGCCGCGCTGCGACTGGTCTCCGCGCAGATGGCGGCGCTGCGCGAGGCGGGCGCCAACCCGGCGTTCACGCAACGCTATGCCGCCGCGTTCGACGAGGACGCCGGCGTCATCCGCACCTATGACCTCGCCAACGTCGGCGAGCACCCGGACCTCCCGTACGACCCGTTCACGTACGACCCCGCGGCCGAGGACGACTAGTACACGTCTCTGGCGCCCGGCACGACGCCGACCTGCGCCTGCTGTCGTCCTTGACTTCGAGCGCGCTCGAAGGTCTAGCGTCCGCGCCATGAAGACCAGGACATGGATCATCACCGGCGCGACCTCGGGCCTCGGGCTTGCCTTGGCCGAGGCCGCACTGCAGGCCGGCGAGCAGGTCGTCGGCACCGCGCGTCGCGTCGCGCGCTTTGACCACCTGCGCGAGCGCTTCGGCGACCTGCTGTTGCCGATCGAGCACGACGTCCGCGACACCGAGGCCGCCCCGGCCATCGTCGACGCCACCCTCAAGCGGTTCGGCACGGTCGACGTGCTGGTCAACAATGCCGGCGTCGGCCGCGTCGGCGCCGCCGAGGAGGTCACCGACGCCGAGCTGCGTGACATGCTGGCCCAGCACCTGCTCGGCCCCGCCTCGCTCGTGCGTGCCGTGCTGCCGCACATGCGCGAGGCCCACTCCGGCGCGATCGTGCAAATGAGCAGCCAGGGTGGCCGCCTGTCGTTCCCGGCCGTGGGCAGCTACTCCGCGGGCAAGTTCGCGCTCGAGGGGTGGTCAGAGGCGCTCAGCGGTGAGCTCGCGCCCTTCGGCATCCGCGTACTCATCGTCGAGCCGAGCCGCTTCCGCACCGGCTTCAACGCCGCCGACGCGCTGCTCACGTCGGCCGAGCGCCCCGAGTACGACGGCGTGATCGGCGCCATCCGCGCCGACATGGCGGGTGCCGACGGCGTCCAGGAGGGCGACCCGGTCCGCGCCGCCGCCGCCATCCGCCACGTCATCGACGCTCCCGAGGCCCCGCTGCGCCTGCCGCTCGGGGGCGAGGCCGTGCGCAACCTCACCGCCTCCTACGAGCGCCACCTCGACGAGGTCCGCCGGTGGCGGCAGGTGAGCGAGTCCGCTGACTTCCCCGATGCCGCGCCGGCCGTGCGAGCATTTGCCCAGACCTGATCCACGATGGCCACCGAGGACCTCATCGCCCGCCTGCTCGACGCCACCGACGACGCGGCGGGCGCGTCGGTGATCGACGCGCTGCACGAACTGCTCGACGACGGCAGGATCGAGGCCGACGCGCTGCCGAAGACCATCGCGGAGGCGGCTGCGCTCACCAGGCTGAGCAGTTACACCCTGCGCTACTACGAGGACGTTGGCCTCGTCCGCCCGCCGCGCAACGGCTCGGGGCACCGCGTCTACGACGCGGCCACCCTGCGCCGCCTCGTGTTCATCACGCGCATGCGCGCCTCCGGCATGACGATCCGCGACCTCAAGCGCTACGTCGTGCTGGTCGAGCAGGGCCCGGCGACGGAGCCGGAGCGTCGCGCGATGATGCTCGCTCAACGCTCGCGCATCCAGCGACAGCTGCGCGAGCTCACGTTGGCCCTTGAAGCCACCGAGTACAAGATCCGCATCTACGGCGGCCACCCGGGCGACTGAGTCCTTAGCGGCGCGACAGCGCGACGAGGTACCGGCACGGCACGCGCTGGACGTTGCTGAACACGCAGTCGGCCGGCGGGCCGACCATCAGGCAGTCGCCCGCGGCCAGCTCGTGCTCGACGTCTCCCTCCATGAAGCACAGCACGCCCGCGAGCACCCACAGCTGCTGGTGGATGAACGCGTAGGTGTCGGCCGGGTAGGCGACCCGCGCGCCGGCCGGAAGGACGATCTCAACGAGCTCGAGCGGCCCGCCGCTCGCCGGAGACAACGCGCGCCGCGTGTAGCCGCTGTCGGGATCGGTCCAGACGGGCTGGTCGGCCGCGCGGGCGATGCGCCCGTCCGCGTGCTCGGCGCGCGCGATCAGCTCCGAGAGCGTGAGCCCCAGCGCGCCTGACAGGCGGCCGAGCAGCGCCGCCGTCGGCTGCGCCTCCGCGCGCTCGATCTTGGCGATCATGGCCCGCGACACCCCGGAGCGCTCCGCCAGCGCGCTGGTCGACCACCCCAGCGCCTCGCGGGCCGCCAGCACCGCTGCCGCCAGCGCCTCGTCCGTCATCATCGTGGACACGTTGTCTACGATAGTGACATGTTGATCCGGATGGCAACCGCGGACGACGCAGCAGCGTGCGCCGCGATCTACGCGCCCTACGTCACCGACACGCCGATCAGCTTCGAGACCGAACCGCCGAGCACGAGCGAGATGGCCGCGCGCATCGAGCATGCGATCGCCTGGTTCGTGCTCGAAGCAGACAGCGGCGAGGTCGTCGGCTACGCCTACGCGGGCCAGTTCCACCCGCGCGCCGCGTACCGCTGGGCGTGCGAGGTCAGCGTCTACCTCGAGCGCGGACGCCACCGGACCGGCGCGGGGCGAGCGCTCTACGGCGTGCTCCTCCCCCACCTCACCGAGCGCGGGTACCGCACCGCGATCGCGGGGATGACGCTCCCGAACCCGGGGAGCGAGGGCCTGCACGCGGCGCTGGGCTTCGAGCCGGTCGGCACCTACCGCGACATCGGCTACAAGGGCGGCGCCTGGCACGACGTGGCCTGGACGCAGAAGACCCTCGCCACCGGCGAGGGTCTTCCACGCGAACCCGTGTAGAGAGCCGCGGCGCGCACCCGCCGCGGCCTCACACGTCCTACGTCACGGCGTCGTGGTCGACAGCGTGAACGTCAGGGTCTTGCCGTAGGTGCCGGCGCGCAGCGCTTCGTTGGCACCGACCGACTGCTTGAACGCGACCGTGACCGGGTCGACGCTGACCGCGCGTGACCAGCTCAGCAGCGTCAATGGCGCGGCCGACCCCGTCACCGCCCCGAACGCCGTGTTCGGGTTGGCCGCGTTGGTCGCGCGGACCTGGAGCGGCTGGCCGAGCACGTACGTCCCGGTGACCAGCTTGCCGGTGTTGACGGTGTCCGGATCGCTGACCGTCAGCGCCGCGTCACCCGCGGTGCTGGTGATCGAGGCGCTCACCGAGGCGGTGTAGTCCGCCGCGATGCCGGGGACGATCGTCCCCAGCGACGCCGGGCCCGAGCCCAGGTTGAGCGACAGCTGGGTCGCGACGTCGCCGCCGATCGGCGTCGTGGCCGTGACCTTGCGGAGCTCGACCGTGATCGTGAACGTCTTGGTCGCGGTTCCGCCCTTGCCGTCTGACACCGTCACCTTCGCCGTGAACGTGCCCGGCGTGTTGTAGGTGTGCATCGGGTTCTGCTGCGTGGACGTCGCGGTGTCGCCGAAGTCCCACGCGTAGGTGAGCGTGTCGTTGTCGGCGTCGGTCGCGGTCGCGTTGAACGCGACCGTGTCACCGGCGCCGATGGTCCCGGTCGGAGCGGCCGAGGCCGTCAGCACGGGCGCCGCGTTCGGGTCGACGCCACAGTCGGCGTCGACGACCATGCCGGCCGCGGTCTCCATGCCACCGAGCAGGTGCTTGAGGAACAGCGGCTCGGTGTAGGTCGCCTCGGTGTGCCCGAGCGCGGTGTAGAACATCCGGCCGCCGTCGAAGCGCTTGCACCAGGCGATCGGGTGGTCGTCGTCGACACCGTCCGTGCCGTCGGACTCGACGTAGGTCGACTCGTCCATCTTCAGCAGGACGTGGATCGGCGTGTTGCCACGCGGGCTGACATCGTCGCCGCCGCCGTTGACGACCGGGTTGACGATGCCCTGGAAGTTGTACCACTCGTCGACGCGATCCCAGCGCGCCGGCAGGTCCTTGGTGGAGGCCTTGGTGGCATCTTCCACGACGACCGTGGCGGCCGGCGTGCCATTGGGGTGGTTGCGGAAGTACGCGCCCGTCAGCTGGCCGTACCACGGCCACGTGTACTCGGTGTCCGTCGCCGAGTGGATGCCCGTGTAGCCGTTGCCGGCGCGGATGAAGCGCTCGAACGCCGCCTGCTGCGCGTCATTGAGGACGTCACCCGTGGTCGAGTTGAACACCACCAGGTCGTAGCGAGCCAGGAACGCGTCCGTGAACAGCGAGGCGTCCTCGATCGAGTCGACGGTGAAGTTGTTCTCGGTACCGAGCTTCTTGATCGCCGCGACCGCGTTCGGGATCGCGGTGTGGCGGAACGCGGCCGTCTTCGAGAAGACGAGCACGTGGTAGCGGGCAGCCGGGTCGAGCACCGCCGGGAGGGCGTTGACCGTGAGCGCACGGGTCGCCGAGCCGCCGAAGGCGTCGGCGACCTTCAGCGTCACGGTGGTCACCGCGTTGAACGTCTTCGTCGGGTTCTGGGCCGTCGTCTCGAACGTCCCGTCGCCGTCGAGGTCCCACGCGTAGGTGATCGCGTGGCCGTCCGGGTCCGTCGCCGTGGCGTTGAACGTCACCGCGAGCGGCGCGACGCCGTCCGTCGGCGTGGCCGTGGCGGCGGAGATCGTCGGGGCGCGGTTGGCCTGGACGACGACGCTCAGCGTCGCCGAGCCGGTGCCGCCCTTGCCGTCGGACACCGTGACCTTGACCGAGAAGGTCGCGGCCGTGGTGAACGTGTGCGTCGGGTTCTGATCCGTGGAGAGCGCGGTGCTGTCACCGAAGTCCCAGGAGTAGGTCAGCGGATCGCCGTCCGGGTCGGTACCCGTCGCGGCGAAGATGACCGGGACCCCGACGCGGGTGTTGCCCGTCGGGTTGCGCGTCGCGGTGACCGTCGGGGGGATGTTGGCGCCGGCGACGACCACGCTGACCGTGGCGCTGCCGGTCGTCTTGCCGTCGGACACCGTCACCTTGGCCGAGTACGTCCCGGTATTGGCGTAGGTGTGCTTCGGGTTCTGCTCGGTGGAGGCCGCGGTGCTGTCACCGAAGTCCCACGAGTAGGTGAGCGCGTCGCCGTCGAGGTCGGCGCCAGTCGCCGTGAAGGAGACCTCGGCGCCGGGGGCGGTCGTGCCCGTGGGCGTCTTGGCCGCGGTCACGGTCGGGGCGCGGTTGCCCTGCGTGACGACGACCGGGATCGTCTGATTGACGGTGCCACCCTTGCCGTCGGTCACGGTCACCTTGGCGGTGTACGTGCCCGGCGTCGCGTACGTCTTCGTCGGGTTCTGCTGCGTCGACGTCGTGGTGTCGCCGAAGTCCCACGTGTAGGTGAGCGTGTCACCGTCGGCGTCGGTCGCGGCGGCGGCGAAGTTGACCGCCGTGTTGGTGTCGACGTTCCCGCTCGGCGTGCGCGTCGCGGAGGTGATCACCGGATTGGCGTTCGGGGCCGAGACGCAGCCCGGGATCGCGGGCACATTGGTGCCCTCGACCTGCCACCAGTCGAACACGGCGTTGACCGTGGTGGTCGCCGCGTTGGAGAGCGCGAAGAAGCCGATCTTGGCGTTCGCCGGCAGCGCCGTCGAGGACTGGCCCGCCTGCGTCCACGTCGTGCCGTCGGCCGAGTACTGGCCGATCAGCGTCGTGCCGTCGTAGATGATCCGCAGGTAGTAGTTCGGATCGTAGGCCGCGGGCAGGACGGCGGTGTGGTCCGCCGTGCCGTTGCGCGCCGTAGCGGCGACCTCCTGGACGAACTCCATGAACTCCGTCTTGGTCGTCGCGCCGGCCGTGTTGGTCGACGTGCGGTCCAGCTTGATGTAGTTGTCATCGTCGCCGTAGACGATGATGCCGCCCTGCTGGTACTGGGCCGTGCCCTTGTGGTTGATCTTGGCCGTCACGGTCCACGGCCCGGTGGGCGCCGTGCGCAGCACGACGTTCTTGGCCGTGTTGGACGTGGTGTAGAGATCGCCGGCCTGGGTCGGGATCGTGACCGCGCCGTTGTTGACGACCAGTGTGGCATCGCGGCGGACGACGCTCCAGGCGGAGCCCAGCTCGTTGCCGTTGAAGTCGTCGCGCAGGACGCCGGGCGTGCAACTGGCGCCGAACACGGTCGTCAGGACCGTGGCCGAAGCGGTGCCGGTCTTGCCGTCGTCGACGGTGACCTTGACGTTGTAGGCGCCCGAGGTCGCGAACTTGTGCGACACGCTCGCGCCGGTGCCGGTGGTGCCGTCGCCGAAGTCCCACGCGTAGGTCAGCGTGTCGCCGTCGGTGTCGGCGCCGACCGCGGTGTAGGCGAACGTCGTGTTGACGTTGCCGTCACCCGCGGGCGTGCGCGAGGCGGTGACCGTCGGGGCGGTGTTGGACGCCGTGACCGTGACGGGGACCGTCGCCGAGCCGGTGCCGCCCTTGCCGTCGGACACGGTGACCGTCGCGGTGAAGGAGCCCGCCGCCGCGTAGGTGTGCGAGGGGTTCTGCGTCGTGGAGACCGGCGTGCTGTCGCCGAAGTTCCAGCTGTAGGTCAGCGCGTCGCCGTCGAGATCGGCGCCGGTCGCGGTGAACGCGACGGCCGTGCCGCTCGGGACGTTGCCCGTGGGCGTGCGCGCGGCGGTGACCGTGGGCGCGCGGTTGGGCGTGGTCACGGTGACGCTCAGCGTCGCCGAGCCCGTGCCGCCCTTGCCGTCGTCGACGGTGACCTTGACGGTGTAGGTGCCCGGGCTGTCGAAGATGTGGTTGACGTTCTGCTGCGGGGACGTGTTCCCGTCGCCGAAGTCCCACAGGTAGGTCAGCGTGTCGCCGTCCGCGTCGGTCCCGGTGGCCGTGAACGCCACCGTGCTGTTGCGCGGCACGTCACCGGTGGGTGTCCGCCCGGCCGTCACGGTCGGTGCCGTGTTGGCCGCGTCGACGACCACCACGCTGCCGGTCATGTTCCCGTGGATCGAGCAGAAGAAGTTGTAGGTGCCGGGGGTCGGGAAGGTGCAGTTGCCCTCCCAGCCGGGGGGCTGGCCGAAGCCGGCGATCGGCGGCGCGGGCGAAAGCGGGATGCCGGGCCCTGCGGCCGTCTGGACGCAATTCGTCGGCTGCGGACCGACGGAGTTGAACGTCACGTTGTGGACGCTGGTGCCCGTCGGATAGCTGAACGTGACCTTCTCACCGGGGTTGACGCTCACGGTGTGGTCTGTCGGGTCCGATCCCGACGCGTCCATGAACAGCGGACCGCCCGGGACCTCGTCCGCCGCCTTGATCGCGCCGGGCGCGGCCGATGCGGCATTCGGGGCGATCATCGCCAGTGCGGCGAGGCCTGCGGCCAGCCATGGCGTATGCCTCCTCCTCAGTCCCAACAAGGGAACCTCCTCCTCAGTTCCAACACGACATTTCCCTCCATCGAAAGCTTTTGTGACATGGACTTGCGGCGAAACGAGCCGAAGCCGCGGCGGTCCCGTGCAGGACCGCCGCGGCCTTGGACTTGGGAGCTCTACGGCGTCGTCGTCGAGAGCGTGAACGTCAGCGTCTTGCTGTACCGGCCGGCCCTCAAGGCGTCCCCGACGGAGACGTGCTGCTTGAAGTCCAGCGTGATCGCGGCATCGTTGAGCGACCGCGAGTAGGTCAGCAGCGACGTCGGCGCCGCGCTGCTCCCGACGTTGGCGAACGTCCCGCCACCGGCGCCGACCGCGCTGGTCGCCTTCACCTGCAGCGGTGAGGCGAGCGTGTAGTCGCCGTTGGTGAGGAACCCGGTGCTCGTCGTGGCCGGGTCGGCGACCGTGAGGGCCGCGTCACCGCTGGTGGCGATCGCGCGGGCCGTGGTCGACGCCGTGTAGTCCTTGTCGATGGCCGGGGTGAACGCGCCGAACGTGGCCGGCGTGCCGAGCGTCAGCGACAGCACGAGCGGCACGTCCGCGCCGACCTGCTGGGAGACGTTCGTGAACAGCGGGGTCGCGACCGCGTCGGTCGTGATCGCCTTGGACGCCGTGTCGCCGTCCGCGTAGTTGACCGTCAGCGTCGCGTTCTTGGCACCGGCCGAGTCGTACGTGTGCGACACGGTCGCGGCCTGCGTCGTGACCTTCGGCGTGCCGTCGCCGAAGTCCCACGTGTAGGAGACGCCACCGGACTTGCCGATGTTGAAGGCGACGGTGCTGCCGACGGCCGGGACCGTCGCCTTCGGGTCCGGGCCCGGGGTGTCGGGGCCGCCCGTGTAGGCGAAGCGCCAGATGCCCAGGTTCGAGTTGGTGAACGCGTAGTAGCCGCCGCTATAGGAGCCGACGTAGAGCGCGCCGTCAGCGCCGAAGTCCATGAAGACCGGGCGCGTGCCGCCGATCAGCTGCGGCGTGACGATGCCGAACAGGGAGTCGACCGAGACCGGCTGGCCGCCCTTGAACTGCGTCGCCGGGTCCATCAGCAGCGCGTGACGCAGCGCCTGGGCGTTGGCGAAGTCGATCATGAACCACTTGCCGTCCCAGTAGGACGGCCAGGCGTCCGGCTTGTCACCGGTGGGCTTGCGGTAGATGCCGCCGTCGATCGGCGCCTGGCTGGCACCGGGGCTCGCGAGCCACGGGCAGGACCGGAACGTGTCCGGAGCCGCGGTGAAGATGTTCGCCGAGTACAGGCCGACGCCGTTGGCGTTCTTGTTGTACCCGTAGCAACCACCCTGCGGGCCGTACCAGATGTTGACCGGCTTCGGAGCGGGGATCGTCGTCAGGCCCGTGTTGTACGGGGACAGGTTCTGCACCTCGCCGCGGCAGTCGAAGAAGCCGCCGGTCTGGCCGTCGGCGCCGCCGCCGACCGTGCCCGGGGTGCCGAACGGCGCCGGATCGCCACCGTTGAGCGTGGGCAGCTTGGCGCGGTAGTCCCAGCGGTTGCCGGCCTGGCAGAACGGCCAGCCCCAGTTGCCCGCGGAGTTCATCATCGTCGCGTTCTCGGTCTTCGCCGGGCCCCACTGCGGGATCTCCGAGCTCTGGTCCGGGCCGATCCACGCGGTGGTGATCGCGTCGGTCTTCTTGTCGATGTGGATCGTGTAGTTGGAGCGCACGCCCATCGCGAAGATCTCCGGCTTGGCCTTGCCGTCGAGGACGGGCTGGCTGTCCGGCGGGAACAGGTTCGCCCCGTTCGGCGCGGTGGCATCCGGGATCGTGTACGTCGAGCCGATGCCCGGCGTGTCACCCGGATTCGCCAGCGGGTGGATCCGGATGATCTTGCCCTCGTAGACGTTCGTGTTGCCCGAAGTGCCGCGGGCGTCGCCGTAGGAGATCAGTGGCCCCGTGTCGGCCGGCCGTTGGTCGGCGGGCGTGTCACCGCAGTGCGTCGTCGCGGCGGCGCCGGGGCACGGGAGCGTGAAGTGCGGGTCCGGGTTGACGTAGCCGCCGTTGTTGTTGTTGGACTGGTTGTTGGTGCCGTTGGCCGCGGTGCCGTTCGGCGTGCTGTCGCCGTTGGTGACGTAGAGGTTGCCCTTGGAGTCGAACGCCATGCCGGCGCCGTTGTGGCAGCAGCTGTAGACCTGCGAGATGTAGGAGAAGATGACCTTCTCCGAGCCGGGGACGAGCTTCTTGGTGGCCTCGTCGTACGTGAAGCGGCTGATGCGCTTCTCGCCCTTGTAGGTGCGGCGGTCGAAGCCCGGGCCGAGCTTCGGGGTGGTGTCCTTGCCCTGCTCGCCGCCGAAGTACGGGTAGTACTGGACGTAGATGTACGGGCGGCCCTTGGTGAAGTCGGGGTCGAGCGCCATGCCGACGAGGCCGGCCTCGGACGTGGAGTTCTGGCCGTACTCGGGCGAGCTGCCGTGCGCGCCGAAGACCGACAGGTTCGCGACCATCGCGATCTTGTCGGGGTTCTGGTTGTTGGTGCCGGCGACGCGCGGGTCCCACACGTGGATCGTGCCGCAGCCGAGGCCGGTGTTGGCCGAGTCCCAGTTGGTGATCTGGGTGTAGCCGGCGTAGCAGATGGCGCGGCCGCCGTAGAAGACGCGCCCGTCGTCGGCGAGCGCCGACTTGGTCATCTCGCCGTAGAGGTTGTTGTTGGTGCCGGTCTGGATCGGCGTGATCCGCGTGGCCGAGTAGTTGGAGTTGATGCCGGCCTTGCAGCCGCCGCGGACCATGCCCGCCGCCCATTGGATCGCGCCGAGCAGGTGCTTCTGGACGTCGGCGTTGGCGAGGCTGGCCGCCGAGCTGCCTAGCTCGGTGTAGAAGGAGCGACCCTGCTGGATGTCGCGGCACCAGGAAGCGGGACGCTCGAGCTGGGGCTGAACCGTCGCGTTGTTGCCGGTGAGGCGGCTGACCGCGTCATTGGTGACCGAGGTGCCGTCCGGCAGCGTGTTGCCGCGGACGCGGGCGACCGTGTGCACGGTGCCGGTCGGGTTCGTAGCCCACGTGTACCAGGTCTCGGTCAGCGCCTTCTCCACCAGCGGCAGCGAGCGCGTGGAAGGGTGGACGCGATCCGGGAAGTCGAGGTCCGCCGCGCTCGCGGTGGCCGTGCCCGTGACGCGCGTGCCGGTCAGACCGGTCAGCGTGTTGAAGAACGCGGCGCCGCCCTGCTCGAGCAGGGCGCTCTCGCCCATGCCGACCCAGCCGCCGCCGTTGTTGACGTAGTCGGTCAGCGCGGTCTCGCCGGCGGCGTCGAGCGCGTCACCCGCGGAGTTGACGAACACGACCGCGCGGTAGTTGGCGAGGTTGGTCGCGTTGATGTCCGCCTTGTCGGCGGAGTTGTCCACCGTGAAGTCGTTGGCCGTGCCGAGCGCCTTGATCGCGGTGACCGCGTCGGCGCTGGACGGGTTCAATGTGCCGCCGGTGCCCGTGAAGACGAGCACCTTTCCTGCGTTCGCGAGCGCGGGCGCGGTACTGAGCGCGAACGCCGCCAACAAGGCGCCCAAAAACGCGACGATGGACCGCTTCATGCGACCCGGGGGTCCCTCCGCCGATGATTGAGCATGCGGCGGCCGTGCCGCCAAGGACAGCTGCATCCGTTCCCTCCTCCGAAGTACGAGACACCGTCTCCGAATGAGGCCCTGGACCCTCTCTCGCTACTGGCCCACTCGGCGGCGGTGACGCTACACCGAGTTCGGTGTCTGTGTCAACGAATTCCTTTCAATTCATTGCAAGGGCTTACGAAGGATCTTTCGCCGCCGATGACAAGTTGGTTCATTCATCCGACTTTTGATCCTGGTTGCGCGTGTCACTCACCCGAGAACAGCCGTTTGCCACCCCGCAATCATCGGAGCAATCGATGAAGGGCTTTGATGAGAAGGGCGAAGGCTTATGTCGCGGAGCCGACACGCATTGCCGGCAGCAGGACGTTAGTGAGCTGCGTGCGCGAGTTGATCTCGAGCTTGCGGTAGGCGTTGCGCAGGTGGTACTCGACGGTCGCCGTCGTGACGAATAGGGCTTCGGCGATCTCGCGGTTCTGCTGCCCGCCCGCCGCGAGTTCCGCGATCCGCCGCTCGCTCGGTGTCAGCGCGCCGGCGCCGGTGGTCAGCCGCCGCCGCGGGCGCGCGCCGGTGGCCCGCAACTCGGCGAGCGCGGCCTCCTCGATGGCTCGGGCGCCGCTGCGGTGAGCGAGGTCGACCGCGTGGCGCAGTGCCCCCTTCGCGGCGTCGATGTCACCTTCGCCGCGCAGCGCGGCGCCGAGCGCGAGATACGCCCGAGCGGTCTCGAGGATCGCCGCAGAGCCGTCGAGGGTCGCGACCGCCTCGCGCAGGAGGTCGAGGTCGGAGGTGACCTGCGCGGCGGCGCAGAGCGCGATCCCCAGCGCGCGGCGGCCGCCGAACCCGCGCGCCCGTTCGAGCTCCTCCTCGATCAGCGCCTCGGCCTCCTCCTGGTGGTCCCCGAGCCGGTGCAGCACGACCGCCAGGTGCGCGCGCCAGACCAGCACGGCGGGGTTGAGGTGGTCCATGGCAAGCGCCCGCCGGCCACACTCGCGCAACTCCACCGCCGCCTCCTCGAGGCGACCCTGGGCGATCCGGAGCAACCCGCGCACCCGCAGCACCCAGAGGGTCATGTAGACGTGCGGGAGCGCCGCGGCCGCCAGGTTGTAGGAACCGTCGAAGACGGCCCGCTCCGCCTCGACGAGCTCGCCTCGCTCGATCAGCACCTCGCCCAGCGCCGCGACCGCCATCCCGAGCCCGAGCGGCCAGCCGTAGACGGTCGCGATCTCGTGCAGGCTGCGGGCGTCGACCTCGGCGTTGACCAGGTCGCCGCTGTGCACGTAGAGCTCGGCGCGGAAGATCAGCACGCCGCCGACGTCGAGCACCGCGGCACGCTCGCGGTGACGCTCGAAGGCGAGATCCAGCGCGTGCAGCGCGGTCTCGTAGCGCTCCGCGATGACTAGCGAGCGGACGGCGTTGTACCAGGACCAGTCCGTGGCGGTGGTCGAGCTGGCATCGACGCCGACCACGGCGCGCTCGGCGACCGCCGCGACCTCCGCGGCCGGTTCGCCGGCCATCGCGAGCTCGGCCGCGATCGTGCCCAGCACGGCTGGGTCCCGCTCCCCCTGGAGCACCCGCGCGCGCATGCGCGCGATCACGGCGTCCGCGCGCCGGCGGGTGGCGGGATCGATGCGGGCGATGTTGGCGAGCGCGGCCTCGGCGGGTCCGCGCAGGTCGGGGCGCTCGGCGAACGCGCCGAACTGCTGCTCGAGCACGTCGGCCGCGGCGGGCGCCTGGCCCGTCTGACCGAGCAGCCCGGCGAGCAGCATCGTCGCCGCGAACCGACCCTCGACCTCAACCTCACCCTCGAGGAGCTCGCGCAGGTGGGCGACGGCGCGGCCGGCAGCGAAGTTCGCCTCGGCGCGGGCGAGGCCGAGCAGGACCTCGGCGCGGCGCTCGGGCGGTGCGGGCTCGTCGAGGGCGCGCTGCAGATAGGTCGCGACGGCGTCGGCCGCCCCGCCCGCCCCGGCCAGCCGCGCCGCGGCCGTGAGCTGCTCGAACGCCCACGGATCGCCGGACGGTGGACAGCGCAGCAACTGGGCGGCGACGCGCTCGGGCGACTCGGCCTCCCGCGCGAGCAGGTGCGCCGCACGGCCGTGGTCACGCGAGCGCGCGGCGGGGCCGATGCCCGCGTAGACGGCGGCACCGATCAGCGGGTGCAGGAACTCGAGCGGGTGCGCTCCGCGCAGGACGCCGCCGGCGATCAGCGCGTCGGCGGCGGCGGCCGCGGTGGCGTCGTCGAGCTCGGCGAGCGTCGCCGCGCGGCGCAGTGACACGCCGCCGCCGAGCACCGCCGCGGCGCGCGCGAGCCGCTCAGCCGCGTCGCCCAGGCGCTGCAGCCGCGCGGCGAATTCGCGCGTGACACTCGCAGGGCTCTGCGCCGCGGCGGCCGGATCATCCGCGCGCAACGCGCGAGCGAGAGCGCCGATCGGCCGGCGCTCGGCGCTGTCGCCGGCGAGCGAGCGGGCGAGTTCCCGCAGCAGGAACGGGTTGCCGCCCGTCGCGGTGTGGCAGGCGTGGCACAGCGCCGCATCCGCGGACGGCGCGATCGCGCGCACCACCGCCGCCGCGGCGGTCTCCCCCAGCGGGTGCACGCCGATCGCCAGGCTCGCATGCGCGCGCAACGCCTCGAGCACCGGCGACGCGTCCTCTGCGCGCGCGGCCACGATCAAGGCGACGCCGATCCCCTGCAGCCGGTTGGCGAGGTGGGCGAGCGTGCCGATCGACGCGGTGTCGGCCCAGTGCGCATCGTCGACCAGCAGTGCGAGGGGCCGCTCCGCCGCGAGGTTGGCGGTCAGCCAGTAGAGCCCGTGCCGTGCGGCGAACGGATCGTCGGAGAGCTCCGCCCCGAGCTCGAGCCCGAGCACGGGAGCGGCGAGGCGCGCGGCGCCGGTGAACAGGTCCCGGCGCAGCGCCGGCTCGAACAGCTGGCGGACGACGCCGAAGCCGAAGGCGCGCTCGAGCTCCGCGCCGCGCGCCCGCAGCACCAGCAGCCCCGCATCCTCGGCGGCCACGGCGGCCGCGTCCATCAACGCGGTCTTGCCCGCGCCCGCTGCGCCCTCGATCAGGGCGAGCCCGCCCGAGCCCGCCGCGGCTCGCTCGCAGGCACCGCGAAGCGCCTCGAGTTCCGAGTCCCGTTCCAGCAGCGACTGAAATCCCTCGGGTCGTACGCAGAAAACCCTACCGTTGCGGCGGACCGCCGCGTACGCGACATTCGACTCCTCCCCACGATCCTCCCCAGGAGTCACCCATGACGCAGGTCATCGACCGCGTGCGCAACGGCGTCGACAGCACTCAGCTGTACGACACGTTGGACGCGATCAAGGCCGAGCCCGCGCTCGGCGTCTTCCAGTTCCGCGCCCACAACCAGTGGGTCGACGGCGCCCACAGCCAGTCCTCGATCCAGGTCTTCTACGGCGCCGGCGAGGAGAACGTCTCCCGCGCCGAGGCCTTCACCGTCGACGCCGGCGAGCCCGCGGTCCTGCTCGGCGCCGACACCGGCCCCAACCCGGCCGAGTACCTCCTGCACGCCCTCGCGGCGTCCCTGACGACGACGCTCGTCTACGCGGCGGCGGCGCGCAAGATCAAGCTCACCGCGGTCGAGTCGATCCTCGAGGGCGACATGGACGTCCGCGGCGCGCTCGGCCTCTCCGACGAGGCGCGCAACGGCTTCACGAAGATCCGCGTCACGTTCATCGTCGAGGGCGACGCGCCCGACGACACGTTGCACGAGCTCGTCGAGCACGCGCAGGCTCGCTCCGCCGTCTTCGACATGGTCGCCAACGGCGTGCCGGTCGAGGTCAGCGTCGTCTGAGCGATGATCGAGCTCCAGGCCACGACCGGGCCCGGCGCCTGGCTGGTGCGGCTGGCGGGTGAGCTGGGCGAGCGCGACGCCTCGTTCCCGCACACGGGCGTCGCGGCGCTCAAGCGGGCGGGCTTCTTCACCGCGCCGATCCCCGCCGAGCTCGGCGGGCTCGGCGTGACCTCGGTGCACGACGTCGTCGTCGCCTCCAGCCGCCTCGCCCGGGGCGATGCCGCGCTCGCCTCCGAGGTCAACGTGCACCTGGCCGCCGTGCTGGCGCTCGTCCGGCGCTGGTCGGCCGGTCGCTCGTCGCGACTCGCCGCCGCGTTGCGCGAGGTCGTGAGCGACGGCGTCGTCCTCGGCCACGGCTTCATCGAGGACGCAGGCCTGGAGCACAGGCTGCTCGCGGAGCTGTTGGACGCGTCCGTTTCGCTCGGCGTCGCCGAAGGGTCCGACAGCCCGCGCGCGATCGAGCTCTCCGCCGCCCAGGCGACCCTGTCCCGCGCGGCGGCGCTCGTCGACGCCGACGGGGCCGACACGCTCGCCTTGTTCGCCCACGCGCAGGCCGCGAACGCGTTCATCGACGCCGTCGCCGGCCGCGCACTCGTCCTGAACTGAACTTCGAAACTGGAGACACCACCCCATGAGCACCGCACTGTTCGACACCGCCGCGCTGCGCGACGAGATCCGCGCCATGTACCGCGACGTCGCCCGCGACCCCGGCGGCGACTACCACTTCGAGATCGGCCGGCCGCTGGCGCTGCGGCTCGGCTATCCGCCCGAGTGGCTCGACGCGATCCCGTCCGAGGCGCTGGACTCGTTCGCCGGGGTCGGCCACTTCCTCGACCTCGCCGGCATCCAGCCGGGCGCGAGCGTCCTCGACCTCGGCTCGGGTTCGGGCACCGACTCGTTCGCCGCCGCCCACCTCGCGGGCACCGGCGGGCACGTCGTCGGCGTCGACATGACCGACGCCCAGCTCGCCAAGGCCCGCCGGAACGCGCCCCACAACGTCGAGTTCGTCGAAGGTCTGATCGAGTCCCCGCCGGTCGAGGGCGGAAGCATCGACGTCGTGATCTCCAACGGCGTCATCAACCTCGCGCCCGACAAGCGGGCCGTCTTCGACGCGGCCGCGTGGGCGCTGCGGCCGGGCGGCCGGCTCGCGCTCGCCGACATCGTCTCCGAGCTGCATCTCGCCGAGCGGACGCGCGGCAACGTGTCCCTGTGGGCGGCGTGCATCGCGGGCGCCGTCCCGCTCACCCCCTACCTCGAGGCGATCGAGGCCGCCGGTCTGCGCGTCCAGACCGTGCGCACGAACCCCGCCTACCAATTCCTCTCCCCGCGGGCCCAGCGCGCCGTCGAGCGCTACGGCGTGACCAGCGTGTCGGTGCTGGCGATCAAGCCGTAGTGGTCAGCTTCGCCATCCACCCTTCGTTCTGGACCGAGATGACGTGTTCGGCGGCGCGGATCAGGGCTTCGTCGCTCATGGCCGCCGCCGACCCGCGGCGGTCACGCAGGCGCTCGAGCTCGTCGGTGGTGCGGACGTACTCGACGAGCAGGTACTCGTAGCGCTGCGCGGCCGCGTGGGTGGCCACCGCCGCGGCGACGGTCGTGAGCACCGGGACCCAGATCGCGACCGCGTCGCTCTCGGTGAACGCCGCGACGGCGGCGGCCACGACACCGGCGACCGAGAGCGCGAGTTGCGCGTCGCGGACGCGCGCGAGCTTGCGCTGGAGATCGGCGGCACGCGGCCGGTAGAAGCCGCTGATCTGACCGCCGACGCGCTCGTCCAGGTAGGTGGCGGCGTCGGTGACGGGCGGCAGCTCGCGCGGCACGGGCTCGACGCCGGCCTTGCGCGGCGCGAGGTCCGCGGCGTCGCGCTCGACCATCTCGGTGCGCTCCTCGAGGATGCGGTCGCCGTCCGGCTTCGCGTAGGCGCCGACACCCGCCCGGTACACGTAGACCTCCGACTTGAGCGCCTCGGACACCGAGCGCGCACGCGTCCAATCGCGCACCGTCGCCGCGCCCGCGCGCCCGCGCGCGAGCGCCGCGAGGGCGACCGCCGCGCCGCCCAGCGCCGCGAGTCCCTTGCCGAGGCTGGACTCGAGCCCGGCGACCACCGCGCCACCCGACAGCACTGCGCCGAGGACCGTCATCGCCAGGACCATCCTGCGATTGCCCTCCAGGTCGCGCTTGAGGCGGTCGGCGACCTGCGACCACACGCTCTGCTGCTGCCAGGCGCGCTCGACGGCGGACGCGCCGGTGCTGACGCTCATCTCGCCCGGACCCTAGCTGAGCTCCCGGAAAGTCGCGACCTGCACGAGACGAACGACTGCCCGCTGCCGCGGCGTAGGCTGTCGCGCGTGGCCCAACACCCGCTCTGCTTCGTCGTCATGCCGTTCGGCATCAAGCCGGACGGCCGCGGCGGCACGGTCGATTTCGACGCGGTGTACGCCGACCTGCTCGCCCCCGCGATCCGCGAGGCGGAGCTCGATCCGCTGCGCGCCGACCAGGAACTCGTCGGCGGCATCATCCACAAGCCGATGTACGAGCGGCTGATCCTCTCCGACTACGCGATCGCCGACCTGACGACGGCCAACGCGAACGTGTTCTACGAACTCGGCGTGAGGCACGCCGTCCGGCCGTACTCCACCGTCCTGGTCAACGCCGACATCAATCGCCCCCCGTTCGATCTCGCGCCCGACCGCGCCGTGCGCTACAAGCTCGACCGCAGTGGGCGACCGGCTGACCCGGCCGCGGACAAGGCGCCGATCGTCAAATCGCTCGAGGCGGCGCGCGACGCGCTGACCGACAGCCCGGTGTTCCAGCTCATCGGCGATCTCTCGCGGCCCGAGATCGACCGGCTGAAGACCGACGTCTTCCGGGAGCGCGCCGAGTACTCGGTCGCCACCAAGCAACGTCTGGCGAACGCTCGGGCCCAGGGCGCCGACTCGCTGCGCGACGAAGAGCGCCGGCTCGGCCGGTTCGAGGACGTCGAGGCCGGCGTCCTGGTCGATCTGCTGCTCTCCTACCGCGCCGCCCGAGCGTGGGACGACATGACACGCCTGGTCGAGTCGGTGCCCGAGCCGATCCGCCGCACGTTGATGGTGCGCGAGCAGTACGGATTCGCCCTCAACCGTGCCGGCCGGTCGTCGGAGGCCGAGCGGGTGGTGCAGGAACTGATCGCCAGCCACGGGCCCAGCAGCGAGACCTACGGGTTGCTCGGCCGCGTCTACAAGGATCGCTGGGACAAGGAGCGCGCCGGGTCCGTGCTCAAGGCCCGCGGGCATCTCGACAAGGCGATCGGCGCCTACCTGCGCGGCTTCGAGGCCGACTGGCGCGATGCGTATCCCGGGGTCAACGCGGTGACGCTGATGGAGATCCGCGAGCCGGGCGGCAAGGACCAGCGCGCGCTGGTGCCGGTCGTGGCGTACGCGAACCGCCGCCGGATCGACAGCGGGGCACCGGACTATTGGGATCATGCGACGCGGCTCGAGCTCGCGGTGGTCGGCGGGGACCGCGAAGAAGCGATGGCCGGTGCGATGGCCGCGCTGGCGGCGGTGCGAGAGCCATGGGAACCCGGCTCCACGGCGAACAACCTGTCGCTGATCCGCGAGGCGCGCGCGATCGGAGGCGTCGTGGTCGACTGGACGGACGAGATCGAGCGCGAGCTGGTCGCGGCGGCTAGCGATCCGACCGCGGCAGCGCGGCCGTGACGACGGTCCCGAGGCCGGGAGGGCTGATGACCGCGAGCGTTCCACCCGCGGCCTCGGCGCGGTCGCGGAGGCCGACGATGCCAGTGCCGAGCGCGGCGTCGGCGCCGCCGCGGCCGTCGTCTGAGATCTCGCAGCGCAGGACATTCCCGTCCAGTGCGACGGTCACCCGGGCGCGATCGGCGCGGGCGTGCTTGGCGACGTTGGTCAACGCCTCGGAGACGATGTAGTAGGTCGTCGCCTCCAGGTGGTCGGCGAGGCGCTCGGTGAGGACGTCGAGCTCGACGGTGACCGGGAGGCGGTTGGCCAGCACCTCCAGCGCGCGGCCCAGGCCGTGCTCGCCCAGGATCGCGGGGTGCAGGCCGCGCGCGATCTCGCGCAGCTCCTCCAGGCCGGTGCCGAGCTCCTGCATCGCCTCGTCGAGCAGGCGCGCCGTGATCTCCGGCTTGGCGGCGAGCTGTGAGCGAGCCACGCGCAGTTTGACCGCGACGGAGACGAGGTGCTGCTGGGCGCCGTCGTGGAGGTTGCGCTCCAGCCGCCGGCGCTGCTCGTCGCCCGCCTCGACCAGGCGGGCGCGGGAGGCGATCAGGTCCGCCCGCGCCTGCGCGCTCGCGACCGCGAGCGAGACCAGCTCGCAGAATGCGCCGAGCCGATCCTCGCTGTCCTCGGGGAGCGGGTCCTGGCTCGTGATCGCGACCGCGCCCCAGAGCCGGCCGGCGACGACGATCGGCGCGGCCGCGGACGAGCGGTAGCCGACGCGGAAGATCGCCTCGGCGATCTCGCTCTCGTCGCGCACGCCGCCCCAGTCGTCGATCCGGGCGGGCGCGCCGGTGCGCAGCACGCGGCCGATCGCCGAGCTCTCCTTGGCCTCGAGCACCTCGCCGACGCCCAGCACCGAGACGCTGTCGCGGTTGTGGCGGCCGACGATCGTCGCGCGGCCGTCGTCGCTGTAGCGGAAGACCGCTGAGGAGTTGACCTGCAGCACCCGGGCGCACTCCTCGGAGACGGCCATGAAGACGCGGTCCGGGTCGACCTCGGCGGCGACCAGCGTGGCGACCCGGCGCAGCGCGCGCTGCTCGGACGCCAGCCGCGAGATCTGCGCGAGCTTGGCCTCCGGGTCACCCTGCAGCGCGCGGTCCTCCTCGTCGCGCAGGGACTCGCGGTCGGTCAGGTCGATGCCGGTGGTGACGAGCGCGATGTACTCGCCGGCCTTGTCGGTCATCGGCCGGTTGGACCAGGCGATCAGCCGCCGGCCGCCGGACTTCGTCTGCCAGTGGCCGACCTGCGGGCTCGGCGTGCCGGTCTTCCACACGTACTCGAGGAAGTCGCCGAACGCCTCGCGCTCCTCACTCGGGATCACGAAGTCGCGCGCGTCCCTGCCGAGGACCTCTTCGCGCGAGAAGCCGGTGGCGCGCTCGCACGCGTCGTTGAACAGCACGATCCTGGCTTCGCGGTCGTAGACGCAGACGAGCGACTGCGTCGTCTCCGTGAGGATCGCGGCGAACGACTCGCCGAGAATGAACTCCCCGTGTTGCCCCGCGTCGTCCATGCCCGGTATCCGGCGAGACCATATCGGGCGTGGTTCAGCTGCGGCGGCTTTCGAGCTCCTCGCTGAGCTTGGCGACCGCGAAGCCCCAGCCGTCGGCGACCTTGACGCGCGGCGGGAGCGAGATCTCGTCGGGGTTGGTGATGACATCCAGGAGCACCGGGCCGGGGTGGGCGAGCGCCTCGCGGACGGCGTCGTGAAGGGTGTCGGCGCCCTCGACGCGGATGCCGTGCAGGCCCATCGCGCGGGCGACCGCCGCGAGGTCCGGGTTGGCGAGGACGGTGCCGAACTCGGGCAGCCCGCCCTGTTCCTGCTCCAGCTTGACCATGCCCAGGCGCCCGTTGTCGAAGACGACGAGCTTGACCGGGAGCTCGTAGGCGACCGCGGTGATCACGTCCCCGAGCAGCATCGTCAGGCCGCCGTCGCCGCAGAACGCGATCACCTGGCGCGCCTTGTCCAGGGCCTGCGCGCCGAGCGCCTGCGGCATCGCGTTGGCCATCGAGCCGAGGTTGTAGGAGCCGACGAGGCGGCGGGTGCCGTGCAGCTCGACGAAGCGCGACAGCCAGACCGTCGACATGCCGGTGTCGGAGGTGAAGATCGCGTCGGCGGCGGCGTAGGTGTTCAGCGCGTCCGCGAGCGCCTCGGGGCGGATGCGCTGGTCCGGGTTGTCGAACTTCGCGCGCAGCTTGTGCACCAAGCCGCTGTCCTCGAACTTCGGATCGGCGAGCTGCTTCTGGTCCTCGCGCCAGGACGCGTAGCGCCCGGCGGCGTCCTCGAGGTGGTCGCGGTCGGCCTTCGCGCTCACGCGGTCGAGCAGGGCGCGGGCGGTCAGCCCCGCGTCGCCCACGATGCCGGCGTCGACGGGCGTTCTGCGACCGAGATGCGCGCCGCGCTCGTCCACCTGCACGACCACCTTGCCCTCCGGATACCAGTCGCTGTACGGGAAGTCGGTGCCGAGCATCAGCAGCAGATCGCACTGATCGAGCGCGCGGCGCGCGGCGGGGTTGCCGATCAGCCCGGTCTGGCCGACCTGGAACGGGTTCTCGCGCTCGAGCCCCTCCTTGGCCTTGAGTGTCAGGACCATCGGCGCCGACAGCTTCTCGGCGAGCGCGAGCACCTCCTCGCGCGCCTCACGCGCCCCGATCCCCACGAGCAGGGTGACCTTCCCGGCCGCGTCGATCCGTTCGGCGGCGTCGCGGACCGCGTCGGCGTCCGGGACGACCTGCGCCGGCGGGGCGATGAAGCGCGCCTCCGGCTTGCCCTTGGGGAGGTCGAGCCCGCCGACGTCGCCAGGCAGCGTGAGCACGGCGACGCCGCGCTCGCTCAACGCGGCCTGGACCGCTCGCTCGAGCATCCCGGGGAGTTGCTCCGGGCTGGTGATCGTGTGGTTGAAGACCGCGACGTCGGCGAACACGACGTCGTTGTTGACCTCCTGGAAGAAGTCCGAGCCCAGCTCCGCAAGTGGCACCTGGCCGCACAGCGCGAGCACCGGCGCGTGCGACTTCTTCGCGTCGTAGAGCCCGTTGAGCAGGTGGATCGAGCCGGGGCCGACGGTGCCCATGCAGACGCCGAGCCCGCCGGTGAGCTGGGCCTGCGCGGACGCTGCGAACGCACCCGCCTCCTCGTGGCGCACGCCGACCCAGTCGATGTCGTCGTTGCGCCGGATCGCGTCCGTGACCGGGTTCAGCGCGTCGCCGACGACGCCCCAGACGGTCTTGACGCCCTGCTGGGCGAGGGCGGTGACGATGTGCTCGGCGACGGTACTCATGCGAACGCTTCCGCGCTCGCGCGGTGCCAGTCGGCGGCCCAGCTCTCACGCGGGTCGCCGCTCGCGAGCTCGCCCGGCTCGAGCCATTCGTAGAGCTCGGCGTAGCTGCACGTCGTGTGCTCGTTGACGCGGCGCATCAGGTGCTGCGGCTCGAGCTTCGCCGGGTCGTCGACGCCCATGGACGCCATGATGCGCACCGCCTCCTTCACCGCGGCCGCCTGATAGCGGCGGACGCGCTCCGTCTTGTCCGGCACGTCGAGTGCCCGGGCACGCTTCGGGTCCTGCGTCGCGACGCCCACCGGGCACGTGTTGAGATGGCATTCCTGCGACTGGATACAGCCGACGGCCATCATCATCGCCCGCGCCGCGTTGGTGTAGTCGGCGCCCTGCGCGAGGCGCTTGACGATGTCACTGCCGGTCGCGACCTTGCCGCTGGCACCGATCCTCACGCGATCTCTCAGGCCGGCGCCGACGAGCGCGTTGTGCACGGTCATCAGACCCTCGGTGAGCGGCGTGCCGACGTGGTCGGCGTACTCCATCGGCGCCGCGCCGGTCCCGCCCTCGGCGCCGTCGACGATGATGAAGTCGGGCGCCGTTCCCTCCTCGAGCATCGCCTTGCAGATCGCCAGCAGCTCACGCCGCGAGCCAACGCAGAGCTTGAAGCCGGCGGGCTTGCCACCGCTGAGCTCGCGCAGCCGCGCGATGAAGCGGATCAGCTCGCGCGGGGTCGAGAACGCCGTGTGCGCGGAGGGGCTGTCGCAGGACTTCCCCTGCGGCACGTCGCGCGCCTCGGCGATCTCCTTGGTGACCTTGCTGCCGGGCAGCTGGCCGCCGATGCCGGGCTTGGCGCCCTGGCTGAGCTTGAGCGAGACGCACTTGACGCTGGCGTGGGCGGCCTTGTCGCGGAACTCGCCGCCGTCGAACCCGCCGTCGCGCGTGCGGGCGCCGAAGTAGCCGCTGCCGAGCTCCCAGATCAGGTCTCCCCCGTGCTCGAGGTGGTACTTGGTCAGGCCGCCCTCGCCGGTGTCGTGGGCGAAGCCGCCGGCCTTCGCACCCGCGTTGAGCGACCGCAGCGCGGCGCCGGAGAGCGCGCCGAAGCTCATCGCCGAGACGTTGAGCAGCGCCATCTCGTAAGGCTGGGAGCAGTCGGGTCCGCCGATCCGCACGGTCGGCAGGCGGTCTGGCGGCTCGAGCGGCGCGATCGAGTGGAGCAGCCACTCGTACCCGGGCGCGGTGACATCGCGTTCGGTGCCGAACGCCTGCTCGTCCTTGATGCCCTTGGCGCGCTCATAGATCGAGGTCCGCGTGTCGCGGTCATACGGCCGCCCGTCGGTGTTGCGCTCGATGAAGTACTGCTGCAGCTCCGGCCGCAGCGCCTCGAGGCCGAAGCGGGCGTGGCCGATCAGCGGGTAGTTGCGCAGGATGCTGTGCCTGCGCTGCGCCAGGTCATAGAGCCCGACCGCGACGAGCAGCGCGAGCAGGGCGGCGATGACGATCCACGCGGTCGCGCCGGTGAGCACCGCCGCGAGCACGGTGACGATCAGCAGCGCCGTCGCTGCGGCGAAGGGGGCGAACCGCGTCATCGTCGCCGACGCTACCCGCCCACCGTGAGGACTAGGCGGCGCTCATGAGAACCCGCTCCTCATGCGGTTCGCAGTGCGACCGTGGGCGGCAGCCGGGACGCTCGGACGGCCGGCATCAGGCCGGCGAACGCGCCGATCAGGATGGCTGAGGCGATGCCGCCCGCCCAGGCATCGGCCGGGATCACGGTGTCCCAGCCCTTCGTGCCGGCGTAGATGGCCGTGGCCGCGATCCCGGCCAGCACGCCGACCACGCCGCCGATCAGCGCGAGCAGGATCGACTCGCCGAGGAACTGTGTGCGGATCTGGCTCTTGGTCGCGCCGAGAGCGCGCCGGAGGCCGATCTCCGAGCGGCGCTCCAGCACCGAGATGATCATGATGTTGGCGACGCCGACGGCACCCACGATCAGTGCGACGACACCGAGCCCGAGGAACAGGCTGTCGAACGCTCCCGCCGCGGCGGCGCGGGCGGTGAGCACGTCGGACGGCTGGCTGACGTCGACCTCGTTGGGCGCCTCGGGGTCGGCGGTCGGCGCGAGCAGCGCCTGCACCGTCGCGACATGGTCGGTGTCCGCGCGCACGTAGATCGAGCTCGGCGGACCGGCCTGCGGCGCGCCCTGGATGAGGCTGATGTAGCCGAGGTAGCGCTGGGCGGCCGGGTAGCCGATCAAGGCGCTGCTGTCGATGTCGGGCTCGAGCGGCGAACTCGTCAAGACGCCCGCGACGTTGAACCACTGGCCTCCCAGCCGGATCCGCTGGTCGGGGAAGATCCGGTCGACGCCCAGTCGCCGCGCGGCGGCCGAGCCGAGCACCGCGACCGGCTCGCGGGCGGTCCCCGGGTTCAGCCAGGCGCCGCGGGCGAGGCCGGTGTCCAGCACGGAGAGCAGGTTCAGGCTGGTGGCCCGTACTTGCAGCCCACCGGTGTTGCCCACCGGGATCAGCGAGTTGCGGTAGACGTACTTGCGCTTGATCAGCGCGGTGTGTGCCACGAGCTGGACGTCGTCCAGGTGCGTGATCCGCGCCGGGGCCTCGAGCGGCAGCTTCGCCTCCGCCCCGGTGAGGCTCTGCCCGGCTTCGAGGGTCAGCAGGTTCGTGCCGAGCCGGTCGATCTCGGCGAGCAGCCCGGCCTGCGACGAGGACGTCAGGCCGAGGACCGCCACGATCGCTGCTGTCCCGATCGCGATCCCGAGCGCGGACAGCGCGGCGCGCAGCGGCCGGACGCGCAGCCCGACACTCGTCACCCGCAGCCAGTCCTTCAGCCGCAGGCGTCCGCCCTTGGCACTCACGCCACCACCTGACCGTCCAGCATGCGGATCTGGCGCGGCAGCTGCTCGGCGAGGGCCGCGTCGTGGGTGATCATGAGGATCGTGGCGCCGGCCGCGTTGAGCTCGCGGATGAGCTCCATGATCGATGCGCCGGTGGCGCTGTCGAGGTTCCCGGTGGGCTCGTCGGCGAGCACGATCGCCGGACGTCCGACGAGCGCCCGGGCGATCGCCACCCGCTGCCGCTCCCCTCCGGAGAGCTTGGTGGGCTTGAAGCGCGCGCGTTCGGAGAGGCCGACCCGTTCGAGCGCCGCATCCGCGCGCCGGTAGCGCTCGGCGGGGGGGACGCCGGCGTAGAGCAGCCCGTCGGCGACGTTCTCGCGCGCCGTGGCATGTTCGGCCAGGAAGAACTGCTGGAAGACGAACCCGATCTCCCGGGCCCGCAGCAGCGACAGCTCGCGGTCGCTCAGCCGCGCCGCATCGACCCCGCCGATCCGGACCACGCCGCTGCTGGGCCGCTCCAATGTCCCGATGACGTGCAGCAGGGTGGATTTGCCCGACCCGGACGGCCCGACGATCGCCACGAGCTCCCCCCGCCGGACGAGGAAGGACACCCCCCGCAGCGCCGACACCGGGGGCTCCTCGCCGTAGACCTTGGTGACCGCGTCCAGCTCGAGGACCGCTTCGTCACTCATAGCGACGGCACCACGACGGAATCGCCTTCGTCGATGTCGCCCTCGACGGCGACTCGTCCGCCGGCGGTGTCGAACAGGCCCAGCTTCACGGCGACCAGCTCACGTCGCCCGCCGTCGCGCACGACCTCGACCGCGAACCCGCCGCCGGACCTCCCGACGAGCGCGGTGACGGGGACGCTCAGGGCGCTCTGCACGCCCTGGGTCGTGATGTCCACCTGGACCGGCGCCTTGTCGAGCCCGCGCGCCTGCTTCGGCTCGTCGAGGCGGATGGAGGCCGGGATCGTCGCGCTCTGGGGGTCGCCGTCCTTCCCGGCGGTCCGCGCGATCTTCCCGAGCCGGTCGACCCTTCCCGTCGCCGACGTGTTGCCGGGCAGGGTGATCCGCGCGCGGTCGCCCTTCGTGACTTCGCCCTGCTGCGTCGCGTCGAGCTCCACCTGCACCTCGAGCGTGTCGGATGTGGCCTCGGCGACCGGTGCGCCCGGCCGGGCGGATGCACCGAGCTTGCCGGTCACCTTGGAGATCGTGGCCGGCTTGGGCAGGAAGACCGCGTCGCCGAGCTCGAGCGCTCCGGTCGCGTGGATGCCCTTGCGGCGCTGGAGCTGCTTGAGCGCCTGCTTGGTCTTCGAGGTGAACCTGGAGCCGGTCGCGTGCAGGTTTCGGTTGAGCTGCCGGACGTCCTTGCCCGTATCGCCGACATGCAGGTCCCGGTAGGCCGGGATCGTGCCGCACAGCAGCAGCACCGGGTCCTCGTCCACTCGGTAGAACACGTCGCCGCAGTCGACCGTGTCGCCTTCGCCGGGGAGCTCGGTGTAGATCCCGCGGGCCTGGTTGATCGCGGAGTACGGCGCGCCGTCCGAACGCGCCCGATACGTCAGGGTCCCATTGAGCGAGACCATCGAGAAGAGCTCTCCCCGTTGCACCTTCACGGTGTTCGCCGTCGCCTGGGGCACGGACGGCGTCGCGTCCCGCGAACCGGACGCGACGACCGCGCCGCCGGTCGCGGCTACGGCAACCGGGACGGCCGCCGCCGCCAGCGCCCACGTCTTCCGCCTCACCGCTGGCCCTTGATGGCCTTCGCCCCGAGATCGCGGCACTGCTGCATCGCGGCGTTGAGAATCGTCATGCCATCGCTGGTCGCGGCGGACGGGATGCGATTCGTGTCGACGAGGGGCTCGCCGTTGAGCGGGTCCGGAAAGTCCTTCACGCCGTGCTCGCGGATGCACTGGGCGAACTCGAGGCCCGCCGACTGCTGCTTGGGGCTCCGCTTCCCGGGGCCCGTGAACCCGGATGGCTGCAGGTCTTTGCACGCGGCGCTGGCCCGCTTCCAGGCTGCGCCGTTCGGGTCGATCGACGAGCCATTCAAGACCCCGTCGATGGTCAAAGCGCCGGACGCGTCCGGGTCCGGGAACTGGCTGACGCCGTTGTCGCGCATGCACTCGGCGAACTTCACCGCGGCGTCCTGGTTGGTGGCGTGCTCGTTGCCGGTCTCTGATGGTGCGTTCGAGCCACAGCCCGCGCCGATCAGGACGACCATGGCGAGGGCGGCCAGCGGCCGAGAGCTGCTCTTCACTGCTGCATCCTTGGATCGTGCGTCGGGTCGGCATACATGGCCGGGCAGCCCTGAGCGATGGCCTCCGGGCGCAGCTCGTAGTGCCAGGGTTCGTTGCCGTAGACCTGGCACAGCCCGTACGCGGCGCCGTGTCCGGACAGCCACGCCGCGGCATCGGCGGGCCCGATGTCGACCGCCTGCCCCGACACGTGAGCGGACGTGGTCGGCGTGGCCACCCACCGGGCCGCTTCCGCCTGTGAGCCGTACTGCAGAACCGCCTCACGAAGGAGTCGCTCCTGGTAGTCCGGCGAACGCCAGCCGCTGTCGACGACGAACTCCACGCCGTCGTTCGCTGCGGCCGTCGCAGCCCGGCGCAGGGCACGCAGGAGCGCCCGATCGAGGTTGGCGACACCCGGAACCTCGTCATCGAAGACCGTCGTGCCGCCGGGGACGGCACCGCCGGCCTCGCCGAGCACATCGCCCCGCTCGTCGCGGGAGCGGTCGGCGGGCGGCGGGGGCGAAGACGCCGCCGCGGAGGGCGACGACACCAGCGACTGGGAGCCGAGAGCTGCGGTGATCGCCACGACGGCGGTGAGCACGGCGGCGGCGCGGCGCCTGCGAATCCGGGCCCGCCGGGTCGTTGTTCGTGCCGGTCTACTGGGAGTCACACCGCCATTTCAACCGGCGCGGTGTTGCCAGGACGTATGCGGTTTTCGATACGCCGACGATATGCGCACGGAGACGCGCGCGACCGAGGTCAGAGAAGCGCGTCGAGGCCCTTGGCGGTCTGGGAGGCGCGGAACTGGACGATCTCGACGGTCGCGACCCCGCCGGAGACGAACGGGTCGCTCGCCGCGAGCGCCTCGATCTCCTCGAGGTCGTCGCCGCGGGCGAGGATCACCCCGCCGGTGCGGGGGATGCGGCGGCCCGAGACGATGAAGCGGCCCGCCGCGTACTGCTCGTTCAGCCACGCCATGTGCTTGCGCATCAGGGCATCGACTTCGGGCAGCGGCTTGATGTAGGTGAGCAGGAGGACGAACATCGGCGGCCGACGGTAGCGCCGGCCGGTAAGGAATGCGCCGCGGCCGCACATGGGGGTGCAGTGCACGATCGGGAGAGGTTCGAGCGGCTGTTCGCCGACCACGGGCGGGATGTGCTCGCGTACGCGTCACGGCGGACCGACGCGGCGACGGCCGAGGAGATCGTCGCCGAGGTGTTCGTGGTCGCGTGGCGGCGGCGCCGCCGCGTCCCGAAGACCGAGCCGGTCCTGTGGCTCTTCGGCGTCGCCCGGCGGCTGCTCGCCAACGAGTGGCGGGCGGCGCGGCGGCGGGACGCGCTGGCCGAGCGGCTCAGCGCGCTCGCTCGCGATCGGGCCGCTGACGACGCCGCCGGCGGGCCGCACCCGCTCTGGGAGGCCCTCTCACGCCTTAAGCCGCTCGACCGCGAGGTGCTGATGCTGACCGCGTGGGAAGGGCTGGACGGCGCGCAGGCGGGGGTCGTGCTCGGCTGCAGCGCCCAGGCCGTCCACACCCGCCTGCACCGTGCCCGCGCGCGGCTGGCCGCCGAACTCGACCGCGATGTGACGAGGAGCGTGTCATGACCCCCGACCTGCTCGACGACCTCAAGCGCGCCGACCCGGTCGGTGACGAGTTGACGGTTCCGGCCGCGCTCACAGCGCGGGTGCTCGCGAGCCCGGGCCCGCGCCGGCCGCGCCGCGTGGCCCGCCGGCTCATCCCCGCCGCCGTCCTCGTGGTCGGCCTGGCGGCGGCGGTCCTGCTGCTCGGCCGCGGAGAATCCCCCAGCCTCGCCGCCCGCGCGTATGCCGCGACGGGCGGGAAGGGCATCGCCCACTGGCGGATCGACATCGCGGGCTACGCCAACGGCAAGCTCGGCAGCCGCCAGCGGACCGAGGGCTGGGCGCTCGGCTCGGTCACCCACACGTTGCACTCCGACGTCCACCACGGCAAGGTCCGCGTCACCACCGACGCGCGCGAGACCGCGAAGCGCACGAGCGTCTGGTCGACCTCCACCTACCGTGTGGAGACCCGCAAGCGGGTCAAGGAGCCGAAGAACAACCCGATACCGAACGGCGACCCGCTGGTCGCCTTCCGCCGCGCCTACCGGGCGGGCAACCTGCGCGATCTCGGCGGCGGGCGCTTCGAGGTCCGCCTGCGCAACTTCCCGCGCGGCGCGGTGGTCTATGACATCGATCCCGCCACCGGGCGCCCGCTGCGGCTCACGCTCACCACCGACCAGCCCGCGATGCCGGCGATGCACCGCCCCGCGATCCGTTCGAGGACCGTCCTGACGTTCTCGATCTACGAGCGCCTGCCCGTGACCAAGGCCAACCGCAGGCTGCTCGCGCTCCTCCCCCACCCCGGGCCGGGCACCAAGCCGGCGAGCGAGGTCTTCGCCGCCCTGCGCACCGGCACCGCACCGCCCGCGGCAACGCTCAAGCGCCTGCGGATCGTTCCCGCGCACGACTCGGCATCGACAAGGCCGGGATCCGGGCGCTCGCCGACGACGTGTGGCTGCTGCCCGGCAAGGGCTACGTGTGCCTCGCCGCCGCGCTCTCCAATGGCAGCGGAACGGCCTGCAAGCCGCTCCGCACCGCCGAGCGCACCGGCATCACGATGGGCTCGGCGGACCGGCTGCTGATCGTGGTGCCCGACGGCGTCAAGGCCGTTCAGGGACGGCCGGACGCCCACGCGAAGTGGCGCACCTACCCGATCGAGAACGGCTTGGCCCGGCTGCCGTACTTCGGTTACCGGTGGCGCCTGGTGCGCTGAGCGCTCAGCGCTGCGACCCCGGTGAGGCCTCGTCGTCGAGGTCGAGCAGCGCGTCGATGTGCGCCACCAGGGCCGACGCCGCTCGTGTGCCGACGCCGAGCAGCACTTCGCGACACGCCATCAGCAGCTCGTCGCGCAACTCGAGCGCTTCGGCGAGATCGGGCTCGGATGGACTCACGGTGAGGACGGTAGAGCGCGCTGCACCACGGCGGCGAGGGCGGCCCCGGAATCGACGAGCTCCACACCGTCTCCGGCGATGTCGGCCGGCAGGTGCGCGCGCTGCTCCTCGGCCACGATGCAGGCCGCGCACCCGACCGGCAGGATCACCATGCCGCCCGCCCGCGCGACGGCCACGATCAGGTCGAACGCGGGGACCGAGCTGCGGCTGAACTGGAGGCCCGCGAACGGCCGGCCCGCGACGGGCAGGCCGCGGACCTCGGCGCCCGCGACCCGCAGGCTGCCGTCAGCCTCGACCCGGAACCCGCACGCCTCCAACAACAGCCGCCGGACCGCGAGCCCGTCGCGATCGGCGACGGCGCCGTCGGCGAACGCGCGGACGTAGATGTCGGAGCTCACGCCAAGGAATATCCCAGCGGTCCCGGCGCAGGGGTCAGGCGCGGGGCTGCAGCGGCGCCCAGTCGGCGCCCGCGGCCATCAGCCCGACCTCCATGTGCGAGGCGAGCGCGGGCATCGGCGCCGCGATGACGTGAGCGCCCCGGACCCGGCGGCGCAGGGCGACGGCGCTGATCGCGATCCGCCACAGCGTGACCTTCGCGCGGCGCTGCAGCGGGGCGCCCGGGAGCGGATCGAGCAGTTCTCGCGCGGTGAAGGGCAGGCGGCCCGCGCAGGCGAGGCACATCGCGTGGTCCCACGCCCCGCCCGCCCGCAGCGCCAGCAGGTGCAGCGGGCGATCGGCGCGCAGCGCGCCGACGCGGATCGCGTAGGAGACCGTGTGGCTCGTCGCGCGATGCCACGTCACACCGTCGACCTCCGCGAGCGGCTCTCCGCCGAGGCGCGGACGGCGCAGGCCGTCGTGCAGCGGCTCGCCGTTGGGCATCGTGCGGCCGATCGTCGCGTAGGGGGCGAAGTGATCGACCTCCGGCAGCGCCGCCGCGGCCGCGGTGAGCGCCGCGAACGTGTCCGAGCGGTACAGGTAGTCGTCCTCGCCGAAGTAGACGAGGTCGGTGTCCGGCCAGCCCTGCTCGAACGCGAGGTCCATCGCCGCCACGTACGCGCCCATCGCGTCGTCGGCGGCGCGCACGACCACCGCGCCCGACGCCTCCATCAGCTCGAGCTGCTCGTCCGGCACGGGCCCGTCGTTGAGGAAGAGCAGGTCGCCCGTCGCGGCGCCGGCGGCCTCCCACGCGCTGAGGAAGGACTCCAGCGATTCGCGCTTCGAGAATCCCGCCGGACGCGGTTTGGTGTTCACTTTGCCGGTCGAGCGGTAGATGGCGTGCAGCACCTTCGGAAGGTCGTGCGCCCAGATGACAGGTCGATGAGATCACCACCGTCCTCTCATCATCTCCTCTTAGGGTCACCTAACTCATGCTGCCCAGTTTTGTGATCGGCCTCCGGGAGGGGGTCGAGGCCGCGCTCATCGTCGGCATCATCGCCAGCTTCCTGCGCCAGGAGGGCCGGCGCGACGCGCTTCGCCCGATGTGGCTCGGCGTCGCCGCCGCCATCGCCATCTGCGTCGCGATCGGCGTCCTCCTGGAGATCCTCGACGAGGAACTGCCGCAGCGCCAACAGGAAGGGCTTGAGACCGTCATCGGCGTCGCGGCGATCGGGATCGTGACCTTCATGATCGTGTGGATGCGCCGGCACGCGCGCGGCCTGTCCGGTCACCTGCGAGACAGCGCGCGGGCGGCGCTCGTCAGCGGCTCGACCAGCGCGCTGGTCGCGATGGCGTTCTTCGCGGTGATCCGCGAAGGCCTCGAGACCGTGGTCTTCCTGCTCGCCGTGTTCCAGGGCGCCGACGATCCGGGGACGGCGGGCCTGGGTGCGCTGCTCGGCCTCGCGTGCGCGGTCGCGATCGGGTTCCTGATCTACAGCGGCGGCGTACGCCTGAACCTCTCGCGGTTCTTCCGCGTCACCGGTTTCGTGCTCGTCCTCGTCGCCGCCGGGCTCGTCGCCACGACCGTCCACACCGCCCACGAGGCCGGCTGGCTGAACGCCGGCCAGGGCCAGGCGCTCGACCTCACGTGGCTGGTCGTCCCGGGCTCGTGGACGTCGGCGCTGCTGACCGGGATGCTCGGCTGGCAGCCGCTGCCGACCTACGCGGAGCTGATCGGCTACGTCGTGTTCCTGGTTCCCGCCGCGCTCTACGTGCTCTGGCCCGCCGGCGTGAAGGTCCCCACTCGCGCGCCGGTCGCCTCCGGGCCGATCATCCTCCTGCTCCTGCTCGTGCTGGTCGTGGCCGGTTGCGGCGGCGGCGGAAAGGACGCGCCGAGCGCCGCCGGGGCCAAGACCGTCGAGCTCAAGCTGACCGACGCGGGCTGCTCGCCCTCGGCGCTCAAGCTCGACGCCGGCCGCACGACGTTCAAGGTCACCAACGCCGGCACCGGCCGCGTCAGCGAGCTCGAGATCCTGCAGGGCTCGCGCATCCTCGGCGAGAAGGAGAACCTCGTCGCCGGCCTCGCCGGCTCGTTCACGCTCACGCTGCAACCGGGCGACTACGCGCTCAGCTGCCCCGGCGGGACGACCGCCGCCACGGGCATCGTGACCGTCGGCGGCCAGGCGGTGGCCGCGTCCGACGACCCGGAGCTGGAGGCCGCCGTCACCGGCTACAAACGCTACGTCCACACGCAGGCGGTGGAGCTCGTCACGCAGGTGCGAGCCTTCGTCGCCGCGGTCAAGGCGGGAGACGTCGAGAAGGCGAAGTCCGAGTTCGCCGCCGCGCGGGTGCCGTACGAGACGATCGAGCCCGTGGCGGAGAGTTTCGGCACGCTCGACCCGGACATCGATGCCCGCGTCAACGACGTTCAAAAGGGCCAGTCCTGGACCGGTTTCCACCGGATCGAGCAGGCGCTGTGGGAGAAGGACTCGACTACCGGAATGGCACCGATCGCGGATAAGCTGCTCGCCGACGTGCAGACCCTCGAGGCCAAGACCCGCACGCTCGACTACCAGCCCGACGAGCTGGCCAACGGCGCCAACGGGCTGCTCGACGAGGTCGCCAAGTCCAAGATCACGGGCGAGGAGGATCGCTACTCGCACACCGATCTCTCCGACTTCCTCGCCAACGTCTCGGGCTCGCAGACGACGTTCGGCCTGCTCGCGCCCGCGCTGAAGGCGAAGGACCCGACGCTCGAGGCCGACATCGCCGCCCGCTTCGACGCCGTGCAGAAAGAGCTGGCCACCCTGGGGCCGGGCGGCAGGTTCCCGAGCTATGCCACCGTCGACGACGCCGAACGCCGGCAGCTCGCGCAGCTGGTCGCCGCGCTGGCGAAGCCGATGGCGAAGCTCTCGGACGCCCTCGGCCAGTGATCCGGGCGCTGGTGGTGGCCGCGTTCGCGGCGCTGGTACTCGCCGCGCCCGCGCAGGCGGCGACGCTCCCGGGTGACATCGGCACGCAGTACCGGCAGGCGGTACGCGCGCACGACGCCGCCCTGGCGGCGCACCTGCGGACCGAGACGCGGCTACTGGCGAAGCTCGACCCGGCGTACGCGAAGCTGGCCCGCACGGTCGACGAGACCCGCAACGAGTTCCAGCCGTGGCCGCTGGCCGACGACGTCGACGCCCTCGCCCCGCCGGCGACGCGCGCGCCGGCGCGCGACTACGACGCCATTCGCAAGGACCTCGACGCGGGGACGATCGCCGCGGCGCTCGACGCCGAGTGGCGCGCGGGGGCGCTGGACAACCCCGCGCTCAACACGGCGATGTGGAACGTGCTGACCGCGCTCGATCGGGGAAAAAAGCCCGACACCGGCGCCGCCCGCAACGCGCTCAACGCGGCCCAGCAGGCCAACGGCGACGTCAAGGTCAGCCACGCGCAGGTCGTCACCGACGCGGCGATCCTCGTCTTCCGCGAGGGCTTGGAGGCCGTCCTGATCCTCGCCGCGATCACCGCCAGCTTCGTGGGCGCCCGCAAGCACCTGCGGCGGCCGGTGCTGCTGGGCGGGATCGCCGGGATCTTCGCGACCGCGATCACGTGGGCGATCGTGCAGCTCGTGATCGAGCAGTTCGGCACCGGCGGTCTGCGCCTGGAGGCGATCACCGGGATCGTGGCCATCGTCGTGCTGCTCGTGATCACCAACTGGTTCTTCCATCGCGTCTACTGGAGCCAGTGGATCGCGCGCTTCAACCGCCGGCGCAAGTCGCTCGAGAAGGTCGGCTTCCTCTCCGGGCAGGCGATCGGGCTGGGGATCCTCGGCCTGACCTCGGTCTATCGCGAGGGGTTCGAGACCGTCCTCTTCGTCCAGAACCTGCAGGTCTCGGCGGGCACGCGGGCGTGCGTGCTGGGCAGCGGCATCGGCCTCGCGGCGACGCTCGCCGTCGGCATCATCACCTTCGCGCTGCAGCGCAAGCTGCCCTACAAGAAGATGCTGATCGCCACCGGCGTGATGATCGCGTTCGTGCTGGCCGTGATGGTCGGCAACACCGCCCACGTCCTCCAGGGCCTCGGCTGGCTCCCGACGACCCCGACGGGCTTCGCGCTGCCGGTGTGGGCGAACAGCTGGCTCGGCCTCTTCGCCACCTACCAGGGCCTCGCGCTCCAACTCGTCGCGCTGGTCGCCGTCATCGGCTCCTACGTCGTGGCCCGCGAGGTCCAGGTCAAGGCGCCGCAGCGCCGGCGCGCCCGCGCCGCGACCCCCGCCTGAGCGCGTTCAGCCCGCGAACGGCACCACGTCCTGCCGGCACGTCGCACCGGGCGCGGGCGTCCGGACGGCGATCAGGTAGTTCGCGATCGTCTCGTCCGCGCAGGCCGAGAGGAACAAGGACGTGTGCGCCCAGCCTTCGACGGTCAACAGCGCGGAGCGCGGCAGGAGGCCGCGGACCGTCAGCGCGCCCTCGTAGCGGGTGGCCGGGTCGAACCGGTTGCCGACGACGAGCACGGGATTGGCCGTGACGGCGTTGAACGGGCCCATGTAGCGGTCCTTATCGCGGCCGGGCCACTCCGCGCAGATGCTCGAGGCCCAGGTCCAGAGCCGGCCGAAGTACCCGAACTGCGCGTCGGCGAGCGCGCCGTTGATCGACCACGCGGCGTAGAGCCGCGGGTTGTTGGAGTCCGAGCACGCGACGCCCGGGAAGGCCTCGATGAAGTTCATGTAGTCCAGCTCGATGCCACGCCGGGTGTTGGCGCCCGGCGGGGTGTAGCGCGGCGGTCCCGGCACGGCGGGCCGCGGGACCGTCGCGGCGATCCGCGAGCCCGCGCCGATCCCCTCGAGCAAGGCCAGGAACCCGGCCAGGTCCTCCCACTGGTGTGAGTCGTACATGGCGCCCAAGGTGATGCTGATCAGCGTCGAGTAGTTGATCGTCTCGGTCGTCCCGTCGTCGATGGGGATCTCGATCGGCGTCTGACGCACGCGTCGCGCCAGCGCGGCGAAGCGGGCGGCGGCACCGCCGGCGAACGCGCAGCGCGGCCCGCCGGCGTCGCAGAGGCGGAAGAACTCGTTCAGCGTCGCCTGCGCGCCGGCGTCGCTGCGCAGGCGCGTCGAGAACGGCACGAAGGCGCTCTCGAAGCCGCGCCCCGTCGACCACGCGATCGGGTCCAGCACGCCGTCGACGACGAGCGCTCGAACCTTTCCCGGGAAGAGGTTGGCGTAGGTGACACCGAGATAGGAGCCGTAGGAGACGCCGGCGTAGGTGAGCTTGTCGTCGCCCACGAGCGAGCGCAGGACGTCCATGTCACGCGCGCCGTTGGCCGTCGACATGTGATCGCGGATCGCGCCGCCGTGCAGCAGGCACGCGCGGTCGATCGCGCGGTCGGTGGCGATCCACTGCTGCTCCTCGGCGAAGGTCAGCGGGAACGCGATCGGCGGCGCCTGCGGCCACTCGTCCTGGCTGCGGAAGCACCGCAGCGGGGTGCTGCGCATGACGCCGCGCGGGTCGAAGCCGACGAGGTCGAAGCGCGCCCGCACGGCGTCGGTGTAGAGCGCCGGCCCGGCGCCCAGCACGTAGTCGACGCCGGAGCCGCCCGGCCCGCCCGGGTTCAGGAACAGCGAGCCGATCCGGCGCGCCGGACCGGTCGCGGGCAGCCGCGTGAGCGCGATCGAGATCGTGGCGCCGCGCGGCTGCGAATAGTCCAGCGGCACCTGCGCGACGGCGCACTCGAACCGCGGCCCGACGTCGGCGTGACACGGCGTCCAGCGCAGGCTCGACGGAGCCGCGCTCGCGACCCCCGGCAGCAGCGTCACCGCCATCGCGGTCAAGGTTGCTGCGAGCCACCTGCGTTGCTTCGACATGACCGCCTCCGGTCTCCGTGTCGCGCTGTCGCTCTCATCCTCCTCCATACACTCGGCCGATGACCACCTTCGTCTTCCGGCTCAAGGGTCCCCGTCCGACGTTCGCGCTGGACATGACCGACGAGGAGCGCGCGCTGATGGGCCGGCACGCGGCGCACTGGCGGCCGTACATCGAGTCGGGCCAGATGGTCATCTTCGGCCCGGTCCTCGACTCGGCCTCGTGGGGCCTTGGCGTCGTGCAGGCCGAGGATTCCGAAGAGGAGGCGTTGCGCGCCCACGCCGCCGCCGACCCGGTCGTCGTCAGCGGCGTCGGCGAGTTCGAGGTCGGGAAGCTGCTCGCGGGCTTCGTGCGCGGGAGCTGATCGTCAGAGCAGCTGGGCGAGCAGGCTCGCGAAGTCCAGCTGCTCCCACAGCTCGATGACGCGATCGCCCTCGAGCCGGTGGATGTCGATCCCGGCCATCAGCACTTCGCGGCCGGTCCCCGGGATGCCGGCGAACACGCCGGTATGCCTGGCGGCGGCCGACCAGCGGGTGGTGACCATGTCGCGCTCGGCGATCTGGTCGTCGATCGACACGTGCAGCTCGCTGAATCCCCGGTGCAGAGCCAGGACCGCGGCGAAGTATCCGGCGCGGTCCATCGTCGCGCCCGCGGGGTCGTAGCCGACGAACCCGGGCGCCACCAGCTGATCGAGCACAACGAGGCGCCGGCCTTCGAGCACGTCCTCGTAGTAGCGGCGAACGACGCGCTTGGCGCGGTCGTCGCGCACGTCGTGGCAGCGGTGGCCGCGGCGGCGGACGAGCGGCGGCGCCGAGCGCGGGGCGCGCGTGCGACTACGCCGCGGCAAGGGAGGCGGTTCCCGCCGCGAGGCGAAGCTTGTTGAGCGCGTATTCCTCGAGCCGGCGGATCTCGCTGCGGCGCCATTGGAGGCGTCGCGCGGTCTCCATCTGGCTCTTGGGATCGTCGCCGTCGAGGCCGAAGCGCATCGTCAGCACACGCCGCTCGCGTTCGCTGAGCTCGCGCATCAACGACGCGAGCACGCCGTCGTCGATCTCGTCGAGCGGCTGGCCGGTCGTGGCCGGGATCAGCATGCCGAGCTCGACCTCGTTCTCACCGACCGGCGCGTTGAGCGAGACCACGACATGGCGCGCCGCGCGCACGTCCTCGACCGCCTCGACCGTCCAGCCGAGGCGCTCCGCCGCCTCCTCCGGCTCGGGGTCGTACCCGAGTTGTGCTCCGAGCTTGGCGAGCGCGCGCAGCCGTTGATCCATGGGGACCGGCACGCGGATCGTGCGGCTCTTGTCGGCGACCGCCCTGCCGATCGCCTGCCGGATCCAGATCGTCGCGTAGGTCGAGAAGCGGTTGCCGGTACGTGGGTCGAACTTTTCGACGGCTCGGACCAAGCCGAGCGTGCCCTCCTGGACGAGGTCGGGCAGCGTGAGCGGATTGTTCTCGCGCTGGTAGCGCTTCGCGATGTGTACGACCAGTCGGAGGTTGGCCTCGATCATGCGGTCCTTGGCCGCCAGGTCGCCACGTTCGCAGCGGTACGCCAGCGCCCGCTCCTCCGTCGCCGTCAGCAGCGGCGTGCGGCCGATATTTTGGAGAAACAGCGCAAAGCCGTCATCGTTCATGAACCGCGAGACTGGTGGCCAAAGCTCAAGGATTCCCGATCCGTAGGCTCAAGAGCGGATCAAGGCCGCCTTCGCCCTTATGCACAGCTGACGGTGGCTACGTTTGATGCGAGGTCGACTGTGCGCAGCGAGCCGGAGACGCGGTACGTCAAGAGTGGCGACGCTCACATCGCCTACCAGGTGGTGGGCGATGGGCCGGTCGACCTGATCATCGTCCGCGGCTACATCTCCCATGTCGAGGTGGCGTGGGAATCGCCGGCGCTCGCCTCGTTCTATCGGCGTCTGGCCTCGTTCTGCCGGTTGATCCTGTTCGACAAGCGCGGTACGGGCCTGTCTGACCGGGTGCCCGAGGATCGCCTGCCGACGCTCGAGCAGCGGATGGACGATGTCCGCGCCGTGATGGAGGCGGTCGGGTCCGATCGGGCGGCGCTCTTCGGCGCCTCCGAGGGCGGCCCGATGTGCCTGCTGTTCGCGGCCACCTATCCCGAGCGGACGCTGGGGCTGCTGCTCTGGGGCTGCTTCGCCCACTATGACTGGCGCCGCAGCTTCATCGGCCGCTACTGGGGCGGGGACACCGTGGACGACGCGCTTGACCGGCTCGAACGCGAGTGGGGCGACGGCGGCGACCTCGCGGCGATGGCCCCGTCCGTGGCTGGGGACGATGCGGCGCGGCGTGCCTGGGGGCGGGCCCAGCGCTTGGCGGCGACACCGACCGCGGCGCGTGCACTGCTGCGGATGATGCTGGATGTCGATGTCCGCCCCCTGTTGCCGGCGATCCGCGTCCCGGTCGTGATCCTCCATCGCGTCGGCGACGTCGCGGTGGATGTGTCGCACTCCCGGTACATGGCCGACCACATCCCCGGAGCGCGCTACGTCGAGCTGCCCGGCTCCGATCATCTGCCCTGGATCGGTGACACCGAGTCGCTCGTGGCCGAGATCCAGGAGTTGGTGACCGGGACGCGGCCGGAACCCGAACCCGACCGCGTCGTGGCCACCGTGCTGTTCGTCGACGCGCCCTACGAGGTTGTCCGCAGCAACGTCGCGCGGTTTCGCGGTGCGATGCTGGCGGCTCGCGGGGACAGCCTCGGCGCGTCCTTCGACGGGCCCGCGCGCGCCATCCGCTGCGCCGAGGCGATCGTCGCGGAGAGCACCGCGTGCGGCGTCGCAGGCCGGGCCGGTCTTCACACCGGCGAGTGCGAGCCACATGGGTCCGAGTTCGCCGGAGTCGCCGTGGACGTCGCCGCCGAGATCCTCGCCCGCGCCTCCGCCGGGGAAGTGCTGGTCTCGCGAACGGTGGCCGACCTCGTGGCGGGCGCGAACATCGCCTTCGCCGACCGTGGCAGTCACTCGCTGGCTCCGGTCCACGACTCGTGGCAGCTCCTGGCCACGTCGCCGGGAAGAGCGCCGTCGCAGCTCGAGCCCGCGAGGGTGTTCCGGCGTGAGGGGGAGTACTGGACGGTTGCCTTCGGCGGGAAGGTGGTCCGGATGCGCGACGCCAAAGGCCTCGGGTACCTTGCCCGGCTCCTGCGCCATCCCCACCGCGAGTTCCACGTGCTCGACCTGCTGGCCGGTGACGCGCAGCGCGGCGATGATGCGTCGCGCGAGGGTGATCTCGTCGTCGCGCCGGCGGACGCCGGAGCGATGCTGGACGTCGCCGCCAAGCGCGTCTACCGCGAGCGAATCGTCGAACTGGAGGCCGAGATCGAGCAGGCGCGCCGCTGGAACGACCCCGAGCGCGGTGCGCGCGCCAAGGCCGAACTCGACGCGCTGACCAACGAGCTCGCCGTCGCGCTGGGTCTGGGCGGGCGCGACCGGCGCGCGGCGTCGGACAGCGAGCGTGCGCGGGTCAGCGTGAGCAAGGCGGTGCACAGCGCGGTACGGCGCCTGGACGACCAGCACCCCGAGCTTGGCCGGCACCTGTCGCTCGCCGTGCACACGGGCACGTTCTGCACGTATGCCCCTGACGCGATGGTCTCCGTCACCTGGGACGCCTGATGTCACCGGTGTGAACCCGGATCTCACGCCTGCTGAACATGCCGACACAAATCCGTGACGCGATGCAGTTCATCAACGAGCAGAACACCGCGACGCTCGACCGGTTCATCGAGCGGCTGGAGTTCCGAGCCAAGGATCCGACGTTTCTGACCTACCGCGAGGCGTACCTGAAGCTCCTCGACCTGCCGAACACCGCGTCCGTCCTCGACCTCGGCTGCGGCACCGGCGTCGTGACGCGCGCGATCGCCGCGCGAAACGACTTCACCGGCACCGTCATGGGGATCGATCAGAGTCCGGAGTTCATCGCCGCCGCCGAACGCCTTGCGGCCGGCGAGGGCGTCGCCGACCGCGTCGAGTTCGTCATGGGCGACGCGCATGCGCTGGACCTGCCGGACGCGGCCTTCGACGTCGCCGTCGCCCACACACTCGTCAGCCACGTCCGCGATCCGCTCGCGGCGCTCGCCGAGGCCGCCCGTGTGACCCGCCCCGGCGGCTCCGTCGCCATCTTCGACGGCGACTACGCGTCGCTCACCTTCGGCGCTTCCGACCCGCGGCACGGCGAGTCGATGGAGCTCGCGCTCCAGTCGATGATCATGAGCGCGCCGCGGGTCATGCGAGAGCTCCCGCGACTGCTCCCGCAGGCCGGGCTGCGCCTGGAGACCATGCAGGCCCACGTGTACGCGGAGGCGGGATCGGGTCGCTTCTTCCTGAACCTCGCTGAGACCTACGCGCCGCTGGCGGCCTCAACCGGGCTGATGCCCGCGGCTGACGTCGACGCCTGGCTCGCCGACCAGCGGCGCTCCGCGCAGGACGGCACGTTCTTCGCCGCCTGCAACTACTACACGTATCTGGCCAAGACGACGGAATGAACGGAGCGGTTCGGCGTCTTGGGACTACATGACACGCACGGACGCTTGTAGTGTCGGCCGATGACGCGCCCCGGGGATCGGGAGCCGCTTGACGAGCGCGAGCGCCCGGCGCTCGAGCGTGAACCGGCGGCGACCGAGATCCCGGTCCCGGAGCCCGCGGTCCTGGCGCTTCAGCGGACCGCCGGCAACCAGGCGGTCGCGCGGTTGCTGATGCGCCAGCCGAACCTGACCGTCACCGACCGCCAGGCGGCCTCGTCCGAGCGCGTCCTGACGTGGTTCGCCGCGCTGGCGCGCGAGATCCGCCAGACCGAGCCCGGCACGCCGGTCCAGTCCGTTCCAGAGCTCGTCTACATGGCCGGCGAACTGGACGTCGAGCAGGGCAAGGTCCGCGACCGGATGAAGGCGCCGGCGATCGAGGCGCTGATCCGCCGCAGCGCCCGCGAGCAGGGCATCGAGCTGCTCGAGCATCGCGAGCTTGCCGACGTCCGCGGCGTGCAGGCGGAGGCGACCGCGATCCTCGGCAACCTCGACCGCATCCCGACCGAGCTCAGCTTCGGCAACTCCAGCGAGAGCATTACGATCTCGCTCGGCGGCAAGGTCAGCGGCAACGTCGGGGCGCTCAAGTTCGAGGGCGAGACGCTCCCGGAGGGCGGGGCGAAGGGCAGCGCGAAGATCAAGGGCAACGCCGGCGAGGTCGAGATCCACGGCAGCCCGGAGGGCGCCGGCACGTCGTTCAAGCGCGGGCAGACGAAGGTCGGCGTCGACATCGGCAAGGGCGTCAAGGCCGAGGTCAAGGCGGGTGATCTCGTGACCGTCAAGGGCAGCGTCGTGCCCGAGGGCGACGGCAAGGCGAGCTGGTCGGCGCAGATCACGATCGGCACGCTCGGCGGCAATGTCATCGCCGCCGAGGACATCGCCAAGGTCATGAGCGCCACGCAGGACACCTTCGCGGCCAGCGGCGGCGCGCTCGCCGGCAACTTGAGCATCGAGAACGTCACACAACACGGCCCGCTGCTCAAGAAGGCCGTGACCGACGTCGTGGAAAAAGCCCGCAAGAGCGCCGCTCAGGGCAAGCCCGGCTGGTCGGTCAGCGGGACGGTCAAGGGCGACAAGACCGGCGGGTACAGCGGCACGGTCACCCTGACCTGGGTGTTCTAGGGGAGATCCCCCGCTGATCCCCCGGCCGGGAATGCCGCTCTCGTGGCTCCGTCGTAGGGGGCATGGAGCGGGAACTTCTGCAGCGCGCCGCTCAGACGCCGCGCGGCGAGAGCGTGCGGCGTGCGGCCCTGCCGATGGGTGTCCGGGCCGTGCTGGCCCTTCAGGGCGCCGCGGGCAATCGGGCCGTCTCTCACGTCCTCCACCGCACGCCGGCGTTTGCGCTCGCGACCTCCGGACGCGCGTCAGAGGTGCCGCGGCGCGCGGAGATGGAGCGCGCGTTCGGGACCGGCTTCGGCGACGTGCGGGCGCACCTCGGCGGGGCGGAGGCGACGGCCGGGCTGGGCGCGCTCGGGGCGCGGGCCGCCGCCAGCCGCGCCACGATCGCCTTCAAGGAAGCCGACCCGCCGGCGGACGTCGTCGCCCACGAGCTCGCCCACGTGGTGCAGCAGCGCCGGCGGGCGAGCGGGGCCGCCGGCGCGGAGGCGGCCGCGGAGCGCGCGGCGAGCGCGGTGG
>NZ_JAPDOD010000090.1 GCF_027587205.1 Solirubrobacter ginsenosidimutans | reverse complement strand
CGCGTCGTCGAAAACGTCATCGGCGCGGCGATCGCGCTCTTCTACGGACTGCTCATCCCGTCGCTCCTCGCACGACGCTCACACGCCCCGACACCCCTAGGGCAGATCGCCCCGGACTGACGCCCCTCCCAGCCGGCCGGCGAAGCGCGAGACTTGGCCGCACGCGGCGTAGAACTTGACGAGGCCGTGCACGTTGCGCGTGAGCGCGACTGGGCCGCGCGAGCGGTGCTGTCGGCGGCGCTTGAGCCGGCTACGGGTTCAGATGAGTGAATAGATATCGACCCGAGGCAATCGATCTCCACTATCTCCCAGGCGGGCGCCGCACAATCGGCGAGCCCGCCAGCTTCAAGCCTGGCAGCGACGTCTAGAACCTGGCCGAGATCGTTCGCGGAGTCCGTTCTCCTGCGCTGAGGCCCGACGCGATGGTCGCGCGTGCCTCTCGCTCGCCGAGTCCCGCGCTGACCGCCGCGCCGAGAAGTGCGCTGGCCAACTGCAGGCGATCTCCCAGCCCAGCGCCGGTCAGTTGTCCGAGTCGGAACGCGGCGCGATTGAGGGTGGCGTTGCGGGTGCCCGGCTTCGCCCGGGCCACCTCGAGCAGCTCGGCGTCTACTGCCGCCTCGAGGTAGCGACGAGCTCGTTCGCTGCCGACGTCGACCACGGCGCCCGGGAGCGGCTCTCGGTCCATCGGATCAGCGGAAGCGCTCAAGAGCTCGGCGAGCCAGCTCGGGAGCGGCCCGATCTCGTGCGCCGTTGCCCATCGGTAGTTCACCTGATCGGCGTGCCAACTGGGCGGAGCCACGATGTATCCGCCGTGGCCTCGGACGTCGATTCCCGGCGCGACGCGGCCGACAGAACATCTGACGTTGGTGCCGGTGGAGCGGAAATAGAGGTGCATCCCACGCGCGCTCGTGGCGATGCGGGTCGCGGTCAGCGCGTCGTGAGACGCTTGAAGCTCGCGAAGCGAGCGCCTGCCGGACTCGCCATCGACGTCGAGGACGACGAGCTCGCCGGTGAGCATGCCGATGTTGGCGTCTGGCCAACGCCGCCACCAAGCCGCGATGGTCAGCGGATCGGTGGTTGCGTCCGTGAGCCAGTGGCCGATGCGCGGGTGCTTGCCTGGGCTCGTGCAGGTCCGGTCTCGGCACGAGCACGTGCTGTCGGCGCGTGGCGTATGCAACGGCAAGATCGGCCATCCGGCGACTGCGTAGCTGAGTGCAGCGGTCAGGAGCCTCGGGGCGGTCGTGGGCAGGCCGGAGTCGACGGCAGCCTTGGAGACTTCGGTGGAGGTCATCGAATCGCTCATGCCGGTAGGTGGGTCGCGATGGCGACCCACCCGCGACGGCTGTTAGAACGGAATATCGTCCGTGTCGTCTCCCGAGCCGGCGGCCACCGGCTCCTCCTCGCGCTCCTCGCCGGCGTGGTCCGACTTGGGGTGGTTGCCGTTGCTGCTGGCGTCGGCGCCGCCCAGGAACTGGACGGACTCGGCGACGATCTCCACCGACTCGCGCTTGGAGCCGTCCTGGCCCTGCCATTCGCGCCAGTCCAGGCGGCCGTCAATGCAGACCGGCCGGCCCTTCGAGAGGAAGCGGGCGCAGTTCTCGCCCTGCGCGCCCCACACGGTGACGCTGAAGTAGTTGGGCTTGTCGACCCACTCGCCGTTCTCCTTGCGCCGCGCGTTGGAGGCGATGCGCAGGCTGCAGACCGAGGTGCCGGACTGGAGCGAGCGGAGCTCGGGGTCGCGGGTCAGGTTGCCGGTGAGGACGACGCGGTTGATGTTGCTGGCCGACATTGGTGGTGCCTCCTTGGGCGTTGTGGACCGGCTAGGGTGCTGGTCCTTGGGTGTGAAGCCGAGTTCGGCCGCTCCTGGAGCGCGTCGGCGGAACCGACCGGCTGGGAGGGGAACCCCACGTGTAGGGGTTGCAGCCGATCCGCGAGCGGCCATGCTTGAAGGCGAATCCCAAGGGCCGGCACCGACGCCTCGTCGATGACCCGAAGGCCGATGTCGGCCACCGCTCAACAGCGTCCGCGTCATGGGATCGGGACGAGATAGGTCTCGATCGCCGCCGCGATCGCCATCACCGCGACCGTGATCGCAACGGCCGCGAGGCAGAGCCTGAACGGCAGGTCACGGCCGCGACGAGCCGCGATCCAAACAGCGCATGGGACCGCGAGGGCAAACCACTCGGCGGGCACGTGAGGGAGGAAGCGCCACAGCCCGGGTTCCTGTTCGAGCGCGTTACCGACAAGCGCGCCGTGGCCGATGAGCTGCGCGGCGACCAGGACGTCGGCGACATCTCGCACGACTGGGATGCGCGCCCATCCCAGCGCCGCCAGAGCAAGCGGCCAGCAGGCGACGACGACGTTATGGACGAACAACGCCATGGCGGTGGACGCCGTGGCGAGGAGCGCGTCGCGTGGCGTCGGCATCGCGATCAGCCGTTCCCCGTGCGCGGCGGCTCCGAGGCCCAGCGCGGCGCCGGCCGCTAGCGCCGTCAGCGCGAGAAGGATCGGTCGTTGTGATGGCCGGGTCATCAGATCTGGAAGGTCTGGACGCCGGTGAATGAGCAGCCGTGCTTGAGGCCGATGTGGACGTGGTCGTGGTGGTCGCCGGTGCGCCAGATGACCTGGACTCGCCAGCCGTCGTGGCAGACGTTGTGACCGCCGCCCGCGGCCGCGAGTCGCCATGCCGTCTCGGCGTCGACACCGGCCGCTCGAAGTCCTGCGGCCGCGAGCTTGGTGCCGAATCCGCCATCGAGGGGGAAGTGATTCGCGAGCGATCCAAAGTCGCCCGCCAATCCGACGACGTGATCTGACACGTTGCCCGAACTCGTGAGCTCGGAATGGTTGGTGCCCGTCGTGATGATCAGGTCGCGGCCAGCGATCCCAGCGACGCCGGCGATGAAGCGAAGTAGCTCGGGCCGAATCGGTTTGCCGACGGCGTTCGCCAGCGGGGCGATCGTGACGCGGCCGAGCGTTCCGGGAAGCGCGAGCGCATCGCCTGACTCATCGCCGGCGGCCGGAGCGCAGTCGCCGACGCCGGCGATAGCCGCCAGCTGTGCGGTTTGGCCGGCGTCGTGTGGAGCCAGGGTGAGCGTCGTCGGCCGTCTCCCCCAGGCGCGCTGCCTGGCACGACCTCGCCAGTCGTAGAAGTCGATCCGGTATTGCTGGATCGCGCCGCCAGTGTCTGCGGCGAGGAACGGGCCCTTCCAGTCGAAGGGGTTGGGCCAGAGGTAGACAAGTTGCCCGTGGCCGACCAGAACGGGGTCGACCGCCACGATGTACCAGCGCGGGGAGCCACCTTTGATTCGTAGGCCGGCGCTCGTGCTGATGCCGGCGCCTTGTATCCCGCCCCACGGCGGTCCGTAGCTCGTGCTGTCGAAGGTGCCGGCCGTGCGGCGGTCACTGGCGTACGGGCTCTGGCGCGTCGTCTCGATCTGCGCGCGCGTGAGGCCGGTGCCGGCGATTCCTCCGAGCCCGCCTGCTGGAGTCGACCCACCGCCGGAAGCGGACCCGCACTCCTGCTGCAGCGCGCCGGCCAGCAGCGCTACGAGCACGACGAGCAGCACGATCAGCGCCACGGGAATCCCAGCCAGGCACCACAACCACCACGAGCGACCCGTGCTGCGGGCCGGGAGCGCGAACCCGGCTCGACCGCCGAGCAGTGCGCTAGCGGCTGTGCCGGGTGCGATCACGCGGCCTCTTCGAGCGCTTCAGCGACGCGAGCGAGCTCGGTTGCTCGCGCGTGGTGCCATGCGGGGTCGACGAGGAGTCGCATCGCATTCCAGGCGTCTCCGTCGGCCTCCGCCATGGCCAGCGCGCGCAGTGGTTGGTCGCGGTCTGGGTCGGCGCTGCAGGCCCAGTACTCGATGTCTGAGAGGTAGATGCGCACCGCGGTGCGCCCGTGTACTTCGGAGTCGAGATAACACGTCGCGAACTCGCCCTTGCGCGTCTCTTGTCCGCTGACGGCGTCGAGGTCCTCGTCGTGGTAGCCGAGGGCCTCTCGAACGCCGTCCAGCTCGTCGTGAGCGGTGTGGAACATCAGCCGCAGCACCGAGTTGCGCAGCAGCGCACGCCCCTGCGCGTTGGCGAAGTCTGCGAGGTGTTGGGTGATGGCGAACAGCGCGCACGCGTTGTGTCGCGTGCGCCGGGCCCACTCGTTCAGCCAGCTCCCGGCCTCCGGCGTGAGCAGGGGCTTCCACGCCTCGTCGATCGCCAGAAAGCTGCGGCCCGCCCACGGTCCGGATTCGTTGCTGTGGCCGGAGCGGAAGCGTGCGCGGCGTTGGGCGACGTCGCGGTCGATGTAGTCGACCAGGGTGAGAATGACGGGCCCGGCGAGCGCGTCGGGAAGGCCGGCGAGATCGAACAGCACGAGCGGCGCGCCTGATTCGAGCGTCGTCGGCTGGTCGCACATCCAGGCGTTGGGGCCGTCATCGATGAACGGGTGCAGCCGTTCGGCGAGGCGCCGGAGCTCTGAGGCAACGCTCAGGTCGCCGTCGGCCTGGTCGGCTACCTGCTCTCGCGCCAGGCGGCGAAGCTCTTCGTAGAGCAAGCGTTCGCGCGGTGCTTCGCCGGTCTGCGCGCAGCGCGCATAGACGGCCTGGATCCCGCGCGTGAGCAGCGTTCGCTCGAGGCCGGCGAGCGCCGGCACACCGGACGTCGGGTCACCGACGAGCAGCGTGTGTAGCGCGAGCAGAAATCCGACCTTGCTCGCTGAGACGGCGTGCACATCGGCGACGTCCCACGGGTTCAGGACGGCATCGCGTTCGCTCGCGCCGTAGTGCAGGACGCGTGATCCGGGAACCAGCTGGGCGAACTGCTCATAGTGACCCGCTTGGCGCGTGGAGCCACCTTCGTCCTCGCTGGAAGAACGGTCGATGATGTACCCGCGCGCGCCGCGGGCAACGTTGCGCGAGAGCACGGCGTTGACGGTCACCGTCTTGCCGGAGCCGCTGGCTCCGGTGACGAGCACCACGTGGGTGCGGTAGCGCGGATCGAACGGGTCGACGCGCTCGAGCGTGTTCCCCGGCGTCGCGAAGCCCAACGGCACTCCTCCGCGACTGGACGCACTCGTCGAGAGCAGCGGCAGACAATCGGCGATGTTGCGCTGCGAGAAGTGCCGCGACGCTCGCAGCGGATCGATGGCGAGCGGAAGCGTCCCGAGCCACGAATCCTCGACCAGGAACCGCCCGTCGTAGAGATGTGCGTCGGTGTAGCTCTCAAACTCGCGGATCAATCGCGCGAGCTGACGTGCGAGCTCGTCACGTTCCTCGACTGGTCGCCGAATCGAGAGATACAGCGAGACCTCATAGAGCCCCGCTGCGCCCCCCGATTGAAGCTCGGCGGCAATCTCAGCCGCTTCCTCCTCTTGCGCGTAGGCGTCTTCGTCAACCAGCACGCCCTTGCGCTCGCGGCGCCGCAGATCCGCCCACAGCCGACGACGACGCCGACGCCGACGATAGCGCCGCCGTTGGCGCACACGGTCGGTCGCCGTGACGTGCACCGCGAGTCGCCACGGAGCGGGAAATTCGAGCAGGCCGAGCATCCACCAGGGGCTCGTGTGGCCGGGTGGCGACGAGAGGTGCAGGACCGCCTCGACCTCGCGCGCGGGGGCGTCGTGATCAGCTCGCTCGAACGTGTCGCGACCGGCGCGGAGCTGGGCGCCTCCGCCGATGGCGGCGATCAAGCCATGGCGATGCGCGAGCGCGGCTTCGGGGTCGATCGTGTCGAGAACGACCGGTAGTCCTGAGAACTCCACCGCGTCGAGACGACGGGATGGGTCGATCGCTCGTGCGAGCTCGGCCAGTGCCTGGCCGCCATCGAGCGCTTCAACCTCGCACCCTGCCGCCGCGAGATCGCCGCGCATCCCGTCGGCAAGTTCCCACGAGTCGGCCGCAGCCGCCTCGTGCACGGCGCGAGGAATCACAGCGCAGCCGCCGCGTGGGTGCGCGATCGCGGCACCTCGGTGGGCGATGGCGGCCAACCAGTCGACCTCGACCGCATCCACTACAGGGCCACTAGCTCGAACGGATTGCTCGAGCCCATAGCCGAGGCGTCGCATCGCCTCCTGCGTCGAGGCATCGCAATCGCGCGTGCTGGTCGTGATCTCACGCCAGTCGCGCGCGAGCGCGCGCTCCGCGTCGAGTGGCTCCGCACTGACCACCACTTGCAGGCGCTCGCCGGCGGGCAGGCCCGACGCGATCGCGGCGAGACGATCGCGCAACTGCTCTCGATGGCCGCGACCTCCGGCGAGCGGCTGCAACACACGCGGGAGCCGGAGCAGCCGAACGTACTCGCGCCGGCTGGTGACCATCAGCCCGTCAGGCTCGACCGCCGCGATCGGCACCACATCAGCCAGTGACCGCGACCGGCTCACGCAGCTCCCTCGGATGCTGCGGGCCAACCGTCGACGAGCGCCGTGTCGCTCACGGCATCGTCCGATGGGGCCGGGACGTCGAGGCGGACACCACCGCGGCGAGTGCGCCGGTCAGCGGCGGGAGTCAAGATCATGGGCGCACGCAAGCGCCAGCGCACCACTGCGAGCAGCAGGCGTCCGGGCCCGATCGTGGACTGCTCTCGCAAGGCCAAGAGCGCCGCCGGGCCGCCGAAGACGACGACAGCGACCGAGACGCTCGCGCGCCACCCCAGCGGGGAAATCAACAGCCAGGCGTAGCCCAGTCCGCATGCGACAAGGAGGCTTGCCCAGCCCGTGAGCGAGATTCCGAGCACCCGCATCGGCTCGTCGAGCGTGCGGTACGCGCGACGGAGTTCACCGTCGTCCATTGCTGCCTCCCTCCTCCGGAGCGGAACGGGCGTTGCGTGAGCGCTCGAGCCAATCGCGCTCAACTGCGAAGCGAGTTCCCTGCTCGACGCCGACTGGCGGGCGCGCGTGTCGAGCTGGTTCCGGTGGCGAAGCCCGGCGCGCGGGTTCTGAGCTTGATGCCATTGGGTGCGCGCCGGCCGCGGATGCCCGTGCCGGCGCGCGCTGCGGCGTCGGCGCTCGAACGCCAGGCGCTTGGCGACCGAGTGGGGCTCCCCGACCGTTGCCGTTCGTTCGCGTTCGCAGCGAACCGGCGGTACGCGTGCGCGCGACGTCGCCCAGTGCGGCGAGGCCTGGCCGGCTCATGGCGAGGCGTAGCGCGTCGGCGCCGGTCCGCGTCGTCTGCACCTGGCGCCTAGTCGCCGCGCCGGCACCGCGCAACATGGTCAGGGGATGCCGAACGGCCGAGGTTGCCGCGGTCGTGCCCGCCACCGCGGCGCGTTGCGAGCCGCCGCGCAGTTGCTGCGAGAAGCGCGCAAGGCCCGCTGGCGTCGCGTTGGTCGTCAGGCCGCGAGTTCGTTCAGCGGCTGCGCCGCGTTGAAGGCCGGCCGGTCGCACGGACGTGGGCGTGAGCGCAACCGAGTTGATCGCGCCGAGGGCCTGCCGGAACACACCCTTGGCGAGCATGATCGCCAGCGCGAACACCGCGAGAGCGGCGACCACGTTGTAGAGCTGCGCGACAAAGCCGACGAACCCCGAACCGCCCGCCGGCTGCGCGTCGAGCATCAACGCGGCACCCGTGACGAAGACCGCCGTCCACAGCAGCGGCAGCAGCAAAATGGCGCCGGCCGCCAGCATCCAGGCCGACAGCAGCCTACGGCCGAAGGGGGTCACGGATGCGCCGAGCGCGAGACCGCCGAGCACGTAGACCAGTGCCGTGACGACTTCAAGGCCAACGCGAATCGCCAGCAGTCCGAGCAGCGCGGCACCCGCGCAGGCGATCAGTAGCGGGATCACGAACTCCGACGCCACGGCCGTGCCAGCGGCCCCGCCGATCAGCAGCGTCTCGAGCATCCGCTCGACGCCGTCAGCGACCCACGGAAGGCCGAGCAGCGCGTCCGTCAGCAGCCGCGAGAGGCGGGTCAACACACCCCACGCCCAGTCGTAGGTCAACAACCCGAACCCAGCGGTAAACGCCCGCTGCAGGATCTCCGCGGGCGAATCCGTGTCGACACCCGGCATCAGGAACGCACGTCCCGCACTGATCACGACGCCGAGCGGCAACAGCGTGATCCCGATCCACGTCAGCACGCCGCGCAGCTCGGCCAGATGCGGCATCCGCACGGCGCCGACGGCTCCCGTCGCGGAGACCTCGTTGCCAACCGTCGGCAGCTCGACGAGCCAGCGAATCCCGTCGATCCCCGCGCGCACGAGGCTCTTCGGAATCAGCAAGTCCGCCAGGGCGCCGACGATCGTCGCCAGCAGACGGGCGATTTCCTCGGCGCCGACCTTCAGCGGCCCGAGCGCGACCTCGCCGGCCTTCTTGATCCCGGAGCCGAGCCAGTCGTCGACGGGGAAGAGATCCGCGGCGTGCGCGCTCGCTGGCACTGCCGCACGAACGGCTAGCAGCACGCAGGCCAACGGGACCGCCGCTCTCGTGCAGCGTCTGAGTCGACGCGCTGCGACCGGCCCACGCATTGCTCGCTACGCCGCCAGCCCGCCGGACGAGACGATCACGACGGCGCCGATGAGGATCTTCAGGGCGTAATCCGCGGCGCGGCTGTGGCCGAAGAAGAACAGGCCGCCGATGACGACACCCGCGAGGCCCGAGGTCGTGCCGATCACCCACAACGCGTTGTCGGTGATCGTCGAGACGAATTTCTCGATCGCCGCGGCGTTGGCCGGCGCCTTGCCGGTGACGCCCGCCGCGCGCAACGCATGCGCGTGTGCGATTGCGAGTGAGGCGTAGGCGGCAGCCGAACAGCACGCGGCGGCACGGATGAGCAACAACGGGTTTGGGATCACGATCGCCTCCGATTGATTGACATCAGCAAGGGGGGAACTCGACACAGGCTTGATCTGCGGAGCTTGAAACCGTCGGCGTGACGGGCGACGTCGGGACGGGCGACGGCGGGACGGGCGACGTCGACACGGACCGTTGCGGCGGTTGCGCTGGCCGCTGTGGAGTCCGACGACTGGCGACCGCTGGCCGGCTCCGCGACAACCGTTTGCGCGGCCTGCCACGGCGTTCGCGAACGCGAGACCCAGTTCGACTCGTGCGCCTGTCGCCCGAGCGCGGAACGACGCGGGGTGAGCGCTCATCCACGCGGAGCCTCGATGGGGCCGGCGGCGCGATCCCGGATTCGGAGCTCCTCCGATCAGCAATCCTCGGCGCCTGTTGCGGCGTCTTGTTCAGCGCCGCTACGGCGATCGCAAGCGCGGCGCCAGTGGCGATCAAGACGACGAGTGCCGCCGACCACCGGAGTCGGGTGCGCCCTCCAGACGTTGCGCGTTTGGTCTGCGCGCGGCGGCAGTCCCTATGAGATCGCGCGCGACTCGCAGTGCCGTCCGGTGAATCCTGCGCGTTTACGGCGGGCAAATAGCCGCGCGCCAGCCTCGCGAAGTATTCGTCGATCGTGTCGGCCCGGCTCGTCACACCCCTAGAGCCCGCCGGGTCGGCGGAAAGGCCAACCGAGTTGCAACTCGGCGTGCGGGCGCATCGCGGGCGGGCTTGGCTTGAGAGGCACGAGGCCCAGCAGCTCGCCGGGAACGGCCAGCCGCTTCGGCCGCTAGCGGCCCTCGGCGCGCTCCGCGCGACGAGTTTTCACAAGCTCCGAACGAACCTTGTGTAGTCTCGGCGTTTCACAGGGCTTTCACAGCTTGAACAGAGTCCGACGCATGGTCGAGCACGCTTCCTACTACGCACTCCGGCGCCGTCCCGGCGCCACCGCCGACGCTTGGTGGACGACCGTCCGCTGGCGTCGCGACGTTCCAAAGGCGCTGTTTCCGATTGTCGCTGGACGCGCGCGGGTCGAAGTCACTCAGGACGAGGTTGTCGAGGCGCTCGATTGGGCCGAACGCTTCGACGGCGCAGACGCACTGGCGGTTTACCCGCGCGACCCGCGTGCCGTGGTCCGCACGTCTGCGTAAGCAACCTGCCGCTTCGAGCGATCGATCGAGCGGTCAGACCTCCGGGGCGCCATGCTCGGTGTACTGCACTGCACCTCAGGTCGGCACGTCTCGCGCTTATAGGGACGAATTCTCGTCGGCGTCGCCTACAAGCGTGTACCGGCTATCGACCCACCTGGGCCGGGGCGGGCGCATGGCGGCCGTGTCGAGCCGCCGGCCCCCGCCGAACGCGCCTCAGTGATTGCGCTGGCCCTGTTCTCGGACCGCATCCGGCCGGGCGCCAACCGACACGGCTGCCGGGACCACAACCCGACCATGGGGTTGCGCCTAGTGCGGCTTGGGCTCTACAGCCGTTTCGCCGATCCTAGATCTGCCGAGTTGCGCTCAGTGTGGGCCGTAGGCGTAGGCGACCGGCGGTCCTCAGCGTGCGAGAAAGCGAGTCACTTCGATTTGCGACGCGATCTCGCGTTGTGGCCGTCGATGCTCGGACGGAAGCAGAGAGTCGACCCAATTCAAGATGCGGCCGCAGTGATCGAGCAGTCGGATCATGTCGAGGTCCGTCACAGGCTTGCGATCAATCGTTGCTGGCTCGCCGTGAGCGAAGCTGTTTCGCCCTTTTCCAATCTGGACGAACGATTGCCATAGCTTCGCGTCGCGCACCTTCAGGCTCTCGCCGGACAGCGCCTTGATCACGACGCTGTACTTGTCCTTCATCGACGGCTGCAAGTGGAACTTCTCGTCGCGGTCGGTAATCCACGACCACAGTTCCGGGTCGGCATCGGTGCTGTCGATCAGCACCTCGATGGCGTTTGTGATCCTCGCTTCGAGTGCCGCGTACATCAGCACGAGCGCTGGCCCGATATTCCACCGCGTCGAGACAGCGTCTAGAAACAGTGTCTCCCACGGCGGAGTTCGGAAGTCCTTCGGCAGGCTCCGTGCAGCCTCCCAAATCTCATTCGTGACCGCGACCGCAGTGAGGTCGATCGCGCCGGGGCTAATGCTCGCACGTAACAGGGGCGGAGCCGGGGCAAGCTCAGACCCGTCCTCATTCAGATAGTCCAACCGCCAGACGGTCTCGTCACGGGTCAGGCGTCGAACATGCGCCGCACGGGTCACGGATCGAATTCGCTCTAGCGCACCTTGCGCAGAATCCACGGCGAGCGCTGCCAATCGATGCGAATCCTCGCTCGTGCGCGCAAATGCCGGGGCGCGTAGCTCGACCTGAATCGCGTCGGCGGCGAACGTCTCACCGCCGTCTATTCGGACGTTCGGGCTGATTCGAACCGGATCAAGAGGACCTAGTGAATCGGCAATGTCAGAGGGAGGAGCTACAGATTCGATCGTGTAGATCGAACGGTCGGCCGCCGACTGATACGGCCACCGCACGAGCACGGTCACCCCGTCGCGCTCGAACTCCACGGAAGCGGGCACAGCCGGCGTTGCCACGTGGAGGAGATACGGAAGAAGGATTCGGACGCGAGCGAGCACACAGGAAACCCTAACCGCCGATCGTGACGGAACCGTCTCGCGCGGACTCCGCGCCGCCACACCGCCGCGAGACCCGGGACCCCTTTGCCGACCGGCTCCCGGCCCTCAGACAGCGGCTATCACGTCCTCGCCGGCCTGACCGTCTGGGCGGTCCTCGTTCCCGAGGCGCGCTTCAGCGTCTCCTACTTCAAGGGTTCATTTTCATCTCCCCCGAGTGTGTGACGGCGGTGAGCATCGTTCGGGCGCGCGCTCGGCGGGTCGGGCAGCGCGCCCGAGCGGCATGATCCGCACGGTCAGCTGCTTGTGTCACACGCGCGAAACGACGTCTGGATCGACCTGGTCGGCGTCGCGCACGATCGCCTGGATCATCGCGTTGCGCTCGGTCCGGTGATCGAGCAGCGGGTTCACGAGCCCGCGCAGGATCGACATTGGAATCCAGCGGCGCGGGGCGACGATACGCGGCGCCCGGCGCTCGATGCCGCGCACGATCGCGGCGGCAGCGACGTCGGGCCCGATCGGCGCCAACAGCCCGCGCGGGAAGCGCGCCTTCAAGCTTCTACCGGGCGGTTCGGCAACGCCGCCCCGCACGATCGCGGTGTCGATGTACCCGAAGTACGCGACGCTCGCCGACGCGCCGTGGTGCACGAGCTCGGCGCGCAGCGCGCGACCGAACTGCTCGACCGCTGCCTTAGACATCGCGTAGGGGGCGAGCAGCACGCCGTTGATGAATGCGTACACCGACGACGTCACGACCACGTGCCCGCCCCCGGCTACGACCTGGGGGAGCGCCGCGCTGACCGTGCGGTGCACGCCGAGCAGGTTGACCTCGATCACGCGGTCGAAGAGCCCTGGGTGCATCGTGCGTACGCTGCTCGGCTTCGGCGCGATGCCGGCGTTCGCGACGACGATGTCCAGCGCCCCGTGTCGCTCGACCGTTTGTGTCACGACGCGTTGCATCGCGGCCAGATCGCTCACGTCTGCGCCGAAGCCGATCGCGCGCGGTCCGATGGCCTGCGCGGCGCGCTGGGCGTCGCGCGCGTCGAGGTCGACGATGACCACGGCAGCGCCACGCTGGTGCAGCGCGCCCGCAGTTGCGAATCCGATCCCCCGGGCGGCACCCGTGACGAGCGCCACCTTGCCCCCTATGTCGAACGAGCCCATTAGCCATCCACGCTTTCGTCGTCGTTGGTCGCCCGGCCGGCGAGGTGCCCACGCAGGAAGTACAGTTGTCCACTGCTGCCGAACCTGAGCTCCCGCGTCACGCGTGCACCCGCGCCGCGACGAGGCGATGATCGCTCGGCGCGAAGCGGCGCATCAGGCGGCGGTACCAGCCGTCGAGCGCCCCGGCGGTGCGGGCGGTCTCGCGGCACTCGGAGGCCATGTAGTCGTCCTGGGCGCGCTCGGAGACTTCCACGCTCGCCAGGCCGAGCTGGTCCATGGCTCGTAGCACGTCGCGCAGGTACGCGGTTTGGGGCCCGATCATGAACCTCGACAGGCGGAAGTAGTTCGGAAAGCCGGCGATTTCGACCGCGCGGTAGTGCTGTCGCGTGTCGTGCCAAACGTCGGCCAGGACCCGGTCGCCGCGGCCGCGGATGCGCCCGGAGAGCGGCGGCGGCAGCACCGCGAAGCCCGTGCCGAGGATGATCGTGTCGACGTCGTGCTTGCTCCCGTCCTGCGCGATGAGCGTGCGCCCGCGCGTGGAGCGCACGCCGCCGGCCACGACATCGACGTTGGGCCTGGCCAGCGCGCGGTACCAGTCGTCGGCGATCGGCGCGCGCTTGCAGGCGACCTCGAAGCCGGGTGTGCGTTGGACCACGATCAGGCGTCCGACCCGCGGCTGGATCTCGGGCACGCGCTGGACCGCGGACACGTCCGTGCCGATCACGGCGACGCGCTCGCCGTCGAGCGCGTGATCGTAGTCCCAGCGGCCGGCATGGAAGATCAGGCCCGGAAAGCCTGCGAACCCGGGGAACGGGGGCAGTTGCGACTCGGTCAGCGGCCCCGCTGCGTCGATCAGGATGTCGGCGGTGAGCGTGAGCTCGGTCGTCGAGACTGACCAGCGCTGGTGCGCCTCGTCCCAGGTCGCACCGCGCAGCTCCTGCCCGACGCGCAACCGGTCGTTGAGGCCGTTCTCGGCCGCGATCGGGTAGGCGCTGCCGAGATCGCGCGCAGGCTCGAGGATCACGAATTCATCGATCCCCTGCGACTTCAAGGCGACCCCGGCGGACACACCCGTCAGTCCAGCGCCGATCACGGCCGCGCGCACATGTGGCACGGCACGCTTCTCGGTCACCGCTGCTCGTCGCTCCGACATACGATCGAAGGTAGGAACCGACCCCGTCGACAGCTATGGCACTGGGCCTACTCTTTCACCGGTGTTATGTGCCGTGGCACACTAGTGAGGTGACCTCGGAGCGCATGTTGGAACTGATGGGTGCCATCGCCGACCGGTTCGAGGCCGATCTCGACGCGATCGTCGCCGAAGCGGACGCGGTGATCATCGGGGCGATACCGGCGCTCGGCGCCGATCCGGCGATCGCGGCAGAGGTGAGTGCGAGCACGCGCGGCAACCTCCGCCGCTTGGTCAATGTCGCCCGGCGCGCCGTGGATCCGCCACCGGCCGACGTCGCACCTGAGGCACTCGACCTCGCCCGCACGCTCGTGCGTCGCGGCATCGAGTCGGACGTGATCTACAAGGGCTACCGGCGCGGGCAACAAGTCGCCTGGCAGCGCTGGCTCGCGTGCGCTGAAGCGGTCGTGGGGCCTGGGGAGGAACTCTTCTCGGTCCTTGACGCGTCGCTGCGGCTGCTGTTCGACTACGTCGACCAGGTGCTGGGGCGCGTGATCGCCGAGATGCAGCGCGAACGCGAGGAGATCCTCGGCGGCGCCCTCGCCCGCCGCACCGAGACCGTCCGGCTAATTCTCGACGGCGCCCCGCTCGACAGCGAGGCGGCCAGCCGCCGGCTGGGCTACGACCTCGGCCGCCACCACACCGCGATCGTGCTCTGGGCCGAGCCGCCGGACGTGCCGCAGGGCGCGCTCGAGTCGGGGGCCGTCGCGCTCGCCCGCAGCGTCGGCGCGCGCCGGCCGCTGACCCTTTCGGCCGGCACGACGACCCTGTGGGCGTGGATCGGCACCGACGCCGGCGTCGCCCCGGCCGCGTTCCGGGCCGCCCTACAGGAGACCGACCTGCGCGCCGCCATCGGTCCGACGCTCCGCGGGATCGTCGGCTTCAGGCGCAGTCACGAAGCGGCGATCAGCGTGCAGCGGCTCGTGTCCCGCAACCGCGAAGGCGGTCAGGTGGCCACCTACGACGAGCTCGAGGTGACCGCGCTCGCCGCGCACGACGATCAACGAGCGGCCGAGTTCGTCGTGAGCACGCTCGGACCGCTGGCCGAGGACAACCCGGCCGCCGGGCGGCTACGGGAGACGCTGCGCGTCTTTCTCGACGAGGCTGAGCACGCGCCGCGCTCCGCCGCGCGGCTGCACACCCACCGCAACACCGTCCTGCAGCGAGTGGCCCGCGCGACCGAGCTGCTCGGCTACCGGCCGGGCGAGCAGCGCCTTGCCGTCATGCTGGCGCTCGAGCTGCGCAGGCGACTCGGCCCAGGCCGGGAGGCGTGAGTCCTCGAGCAGGCCGAGTTCGACGGCGCGCTCGATCGCTTCGTCTCGTGACGCCACGCCGAACTTGCGGTAGATCGAGCTCGCCTGCGTCTTGATCGTGGTGCGCGAGAGGAAGAGCCGCTCGCCGATTTGCGGGAAGGCGAGATGCGTCGTCAGCAGCGGTAGGAGCCGGAGTTCCGCTGTCGTGAGGCTCAGCGCCCATTGGCCGCTCGGCATTGTCGTCGCCGCGACGCGTTGTCGCAGCTCGCGCGCCAGTTCGGCGAGTGCGCCGAGCCGCGGGCGGACTCGCAGGATGGCCTCGGCCTCACCTAGCACCGTGCCCGCGACGCCGGCCTCTCCGAGCTGGAGGTGCAGGCGCGTGAGCTCAAGCCCGGCTTGGACCGACATCCACGGGAACCCATGATTCAGCAGCGGCCGCACGCGATGGATCCGGGCCACGTCCTCGCGGGCCTGCTTGACGTCGCCGTGATGAATGGCGACCCGGGCCGTGGCGGCAAACGCGAGCCCGCTCACGATGTAGTCGTCGAGCCCCGCCTTCTCGACCGTCGCCACCGCCCGCGCCGCGTGGATCGCGGCCTCCTCCCACGCTCCGGCCTCCATCGCGACGAAGGCGAGCTCTGCGAGGGCGGCGGTTGCGTCCTCGGAGGCACCGACCGACGCGGCGATCCCAGCGGCGAGCGTGAGCGCTTCGCGACTACGCTCCGGGTCGCCGAGGAGCATGTGCGCAACGCCGGCGGCCAGCTGCGCGGCCGGTCGAAACCATCCGTGGGGGCTGAGCTCGATGGTGAGTTCGGCGTCCGCGAGCATCCGCTCGATTCCGTCGGGGCACGTGGAGGTGCGCAGTGCCGCGATCCACGGCTCGATCGACACGCTCCCGTCCGGGACTACAGGCGATGCCGTACTCAGTTCTGCGGCGCGCTCGCAGCGAGCGGCTTCGGCCGGCCGCCCCGTGAGGAAGTAGACCCAGGCGCCGAGCACGGCGATCGTCGGATAGCGCCGGAGCAACGCGTCGTCGTACCAGCCGAGCCATGACTCGACGGTGGCCACGCGGCCGGAGTACCACGCCGGCAGAAAGAGCTGCTCGATCAAGCGGGTGACGCCGTCGGTGTCTCCGGCCTCGTGGGCATAGTGGAGCGCCGGTTCGGCCATGCCGTTCGTCTCACACCATGCCATTGCCCGGCGGTTGAGCTCGCATGCGATCTCCGGTTCCCGGAGTCCGAGCTCGCTGCGCAGCAGATCTCGGAACAGGTGGTGATAGCGGTACCACGTCCGGCTGCGCTCGAGCGGGACGACGAAACGGTTGCGACGCTCCAAGGTCACGAGTACGCGCGCGGAGTCGTGTCGTTCGACGACCGCGTCGCACAGCCCACCGCACATCCGATCGAGCACCGACGTGCGGGTCAAAAACCGCACCTCGTCGTCCGTGAGGTGCGCCAGCAGCTCGGAGCGCAGATAGTCGGTCACGAACCGGTCATCTCCGCCGAACGCCTTGACCCCTTGCGGGCCGCTGCTCCCCGCCTTGAGCGACAGCGCGGCGAGATACAGGCCCGCGGGCCAGCCCTCGGTCCGCTCCACGAGCTCGGAGACGGCGACGTCATCGAGATCGACGCCCGCATTGTGCAGCAGCGTTGCCGCCTCGTCCGTATTCAGGCGCAGATCGCCGGCGCCGATCTCCAACACCCGGCCCTGCGACCGCAGCACGTTAAGCGGTAGCGCCGGCTCCTCCCGGCTCGACAACACGATGCGCGATCGTTCCGGAGCGTGGTCGATGAGTGCGGCGATCACGTCCATGCAGGTTGGATCGGTCACGAGGTGCACATCGTCCAGTACCACCACGACCGGGCTCGCCACCGCCGAAAACGCGGCGCAGACCCGGGGAAGACAGGTTGTCCGGACCGACAGACCCGGCGTCGAGAGCGCCTCGAACACCGGCGCCGGGACAGGCTCGACGCGATTCAGTGCGGCCGTCACGTAGCGCAGCAGGACCACCGGATCGTTGTCGCGCTCGTCGAGCGCCACCGTCGCGAACGACCGGCCATCACGCTCGGCCAGGTACGCGAGCAACGTCGTCTTACCGAAACCGGCTGGCGCCACCACGCTCACCGCGCGTGCTTTCGACGCGCCGAGCCGATCGACCAGCTCCGTCTTTACGACCGTGTCGAGGTGCAGCGCCGGTGGCGCGAGTTTCGCCTCGATCAACTCATACGGGAGATCGACCGGGGTCATGGTTCACCTCGCCCGCGGCGATCGTCAGAAAATGCGTAGCGCTCGCGGATGGCTGCCTGGACACTCGCCGAGCCTCGCAGAGTTGCCTGCTGCTGCATCACCCGGAATGGTTGACGAGCGAAAAGATGACACCGGTTTCATGCGTCGAGGCCTTCGAGCGCGGCGTCGACGTCATAGCCGAGCGCGAGCGCGAGCATCGGGGCCGCCGCGACAGCTCGTGGAACCCCGGTCAGGCCTACGACCGCGAGCAGCGTGCCGGCAATCTCGTCCGGGGTGGCTCCAGCGGCCAGTGCGCGCTCGACCGCTAGTTGATACGACGTCTGGCCGGCGTCGACGGCGAACGTCGTACTGAGGCGCACGAGGGCGTGGATCTTGTCCTCGAGGCCTGACGTCTCTCGATTCGGCTCGCCCGCGAGGACCGCGGCGACCAACACCTCGTCCCCGAGGGCGAGCTTGCGAAGGCGATCCGTGTAGTCATCCATAGCAATTAACCGCGATCCAACCGCAGCCGGGATCGACACGCATCGTGCTGATGGGATGAATGTCGGATGAGCCCCGCGGATCAAGATTGCGTGGCTATTCCTCGCTCTGCGCTTGGAGCTCTGCGATCTCGAGTTCGATCTCGAGCGCGTCGGCGATTTTGCCCAGGGCCGAGGCGACTCGCACGGTCCCGACGATCGGCGCGACCGCCGTCAGCACGCCCTGAACCTGCGTGGCGTCGATGCCGGCCTCGACCGCCGCCTCGAGGTTGAGCACATACGAGATCGCCGGGGCATCGGTCGCGACCAGCGCGGCGATCCGAGCGACCATCAGCGACTGCGGATCGAGGCCCGACACGACGACCGATTCCGCGGTCATGCTGCTGAGCAGGTCGAGGACCGGGGTGTCTGCCGATGCGGCCATGGTGGCTCCCTTCGTCGGTTGCGTGCCGAAGCTAAGCCTGCGGCGGCTGGATCTCATCGTGCCGATGGGATGAAATCCAGCCGGGGTCGCGCTTCATCCAGTCGGGATGACGCGCGCGCGGCGTGACGCGCGGATGCTGCGTGCGTGGTTACCGCCCAGTCCGGACGCTCCGAAGAAGAGACCCGCGCGAAGCGACGCGAGGCCCGGCTGCAGGAACGCTATGGGCTGCTGTTCGGTTCGCTGGTGGTGCTGTTTCTCGTGCAGGGCATCGCACCCGGCGGCCCGTGGCAGGAGGTCCTGATCACTGCCCTTAGCGCGACCACGCTCGTGCTCGCGCTGCGAGCCGGCGAGGTGAACGGGCCGATCGTGCCGCTGGCCATCGCCGCCGGGGCGATCCTCGTCGCCGCGGTCGCCGCACTCGCACTTATGGGCACCGCGAACACTGGTCCCGCGCGGATCGCGAGCGGCCTGCTGGTCGCCGTCGCGCCGCCGGCCATCGCGATGGGCGTGCTCCGCGGCCTGCGCGCCCGTGGGCATACAACGGTCCAGGCAGTGCTCGGCGTCCTGTGCCTCTACCTGACGTTCGGCATGTTCTGCGCGTTCGCCTACGGCACGATCGACAACCTCGGCAGCGCTCCCGTCTTTGCCAACGACGTCGCCGCGACGACCGCCCACTGCCTGTACTTCAGTTTCACGACGCTCACCACGGTCGGCTACGGCGACGTGCTCACGCGCTCCGACCTCGGCCACACCTTCGCGGTCACCGAGGCGCTCGTGGGGCAGATCTATCTCGTCACCGTCGTCGCGCTGCTCGTCTCCGACCTCGGGTCACGTCGCACCCACTCCCCGTAGGCCGGAGACAAGCGGACGGGTCTACGCCGTGGCTGCGGCCTTCTTGGCCTCCTCGGCGCTGTCCTTGTCGACCTCGTGCTTTGAGACCTTGTCGGCTTTGGCTGTGGCCTTCTCGACCTCGGCGACCCATTGTTCGTCGAAGAGGGCGACGATGCCCGAGCTGTTGTTCGGAAGCGAGTCGGCGACCTCTTCCTTGATGTCCTTCTTCTGGGCGTGCGAGACCAGGCCTCCGACGCCCGCGCCGATGCCGGCGCCGACCACTCCGGAGGCGAGGAAGGCGGGCGGGAAGATCAGCCCGATGAGCAGGCCGCCGGCCGCCCCGAGCCCCGCGGTGACGCCGACCGTGTGGAAGTTGTCCTTGACGTCGATCTTGCCGGCGCTGTCTCGGGTCACGAGCACGAGCGCCTCGACGGTGATGACGTCGTCCTTTGCGAGTTGCTTGATGGTGTCCCAATCCTCCTGGGCGGCGTTGGGATCGCTGTACGCCGCGATGTAGAGGTCGACCGGGGCTTGGCTCTGATCTGCCATGGTGATGCTCCCTTCCCTTCGGTGATTTAGAGGCCTGACTCGGCTGTGACGCGACCGGACGCGACCGCGTCCTGCAGCGCCTTGTAGTCGCGCTCGTTCTGATCGGCGTAGGCCTCGGCGAACGTCGCCAACGCGCGGTCGAAGCTGTCGCCCCCACCGAGGTAGCTGGAGATCGCGATCGCGTCTCCTGAGCGGGCGTGCGCCTTCGCGAGCGCGTGGCCGCAGAGCCCCGCGTACAGCGACATCGCCGACGGATCCATCAACTCGACGAGCGCGGAGCCCTTGCCGTCCCAGAGCTGACGGATGTAGAAATCGCGGTTCACGCCCTCGAGGTCCGCGACCCGAATCCAGCCGAGCATGATGTCGCCGGCCGCCTGCGTCAATCGCTGGCCCTCGACGACGCGCTGGCCGTGGTGGTTGAACTTGCTCTTGCCGACGAACGGCTCGAGCACCGACGCCTGCGCTTCCTTGACCTGCAGGAACAGCGGATCGTGCTCGTCGCGGCCGAGCATCAGCACGATCCACGCACGCGCGCCGACGCTGCCGACACCGACCACCTTGCGCGCCGCGTGCACGTACCGGAAGCGCTCAAGCAGCTCGCGACGGTCAGGGGTCAGGGTGCGCCGATAGGAACGGATGACTCCCCGTACGAACTCCGCGTGGTCGAACCCCTCCGCGCCGGCCGCGACCTCCTCGATCGGCACGATCAGCGGCGGGTCACTGGCGATCCGCGGCTCGCCGTCGACGACCTGCGTGAGCTTCGACAGCGCCTTCATGCTGTCCTTCGAACGCGCCTTCGCCACGTTGCGCTCAAACGTCTTGCGCTGCTTTCCGGACGCCTGCGACGCCGCCAACTCGGCGATCTCGTCCACGTCGATCCGCGAATACCAGAGGTCGAGATTCGACATCCCGGCGAACTCCCTGATTGCCTCCCGGTACGCCCTGCTCACCGTCCGATTGATCGAACGCCGCTGCTTGGCGTCAAACCCGCGATCACGGCCGGCCACCGCGAAGCTGGCCACCAACCGCTTGACGTCCCACTCAAACGGGCCCGGCAGCGTCTCGTCGAAGTCGTTGATGCTGAACACCAACCGCCGGTCCGGCGCCCCGAAGGCCCCGAAGTTGGACAGGTGCGCATCACCGCAGAGCTGCACATCGAGCCCGGTCCGAGGCGCGTCGGCGAGGTCGGCCGCCATCGGGTAGGCGGCGCCGCGGAAGAACGTGAACGGCGAGACGAGCATGCGTCCGTAGCGGATCGGGACGAGCTCCCGGACCCTGGATGCAGCCTGCTCCTCCAGGAGGTCAACCGGGTCACGCCGATCGGCGGCCGGCTGCCAGTCGCCGTGCGCGTCGCGCGGCGCCGCAACCCTCGCCGCCTTGCCCTTCGCGGCCCGCTCGGCGACGGTGAGATGGACGACCGCCGTCGGTTTTGGTCGGCGCGGGCGCGCGCCAAGCGATACCGCCGGCTCTCCGTTGTGTCCATTGTCCCCAGTCCCGACTGCGCCATTCCCCACAGGGGCCTGCTTGACGTCCGTCATGGTGGTCGCTCCTTCTGCCGAGCTGCGAATGCAGCGCGTGCCCAATCAACCGCGGCTGAGCCGGCGTGTCATCCACCAGATGGCATGAAGTCTCGAGTGGCGTTCGTGGTTGGGCGCGAACTTCATCCCATCGGGTCGATGACCGCCCATGGACGCGATCGCAGGATGCGCGTATGGACGAATCGGCTAACGGTGCGCTAGCGCAGGCGCAGGTGGGTCGTGAGTTGTCCCAGCGTGGTGCCGATCAGAGCAC
>NZ_JAPDOD010000089.1 GCF_027587205.1 Solirubrobacter ginsenosidimutans | reverse complement strand
TCCGTCGCGTGACGACGTCGCCGGCCGCGGCGAGCTCGACGAACTCCGCGCCCGCGTCGACGGTCTTCCGTCGCGTGACGACGTCGCCGGCCGCGGCGAGCTCGACGAACTCCGCGCCCGCGTCGACGGCCTCGCCTCAGGTGACGACGTCGCCGAGCTTCGCTCCTTCGTCGACGGTCTCGCCTCGCGTGACGACGTCGCCGGGCGCAGCGACCTCGACGAGCTCCGCGCCCGCGTCGACGGCCTCGCCGCCCGCGACGAGGTCGCCGACCTGGCCGCGCGCCTCGACGGCCTCGCGACCCGCGAGGACCTGGCGACGCTCGCCGACCACGACGAGGTCGTCGAGCTGGCCGCGCGCCTCGAGTCGCTCGCCGCCCGCGACGACATCGCCGAGCTGCGCGCCCGCCTCGACGGCTTCACCGGTTCCGACGGCGCGGTCACCCGCGACGAGCTGACCGCGCGCCTCGACGGGCTCGCCAGCGCCGAAGACCTCGCCGCACTGCGCGACCGGCTCAACGCCCGCGAGGACGTCGGCCTCGCCCAGCAGGCGCTCACGGCGGCCGAGGATGCGCTGGATCGCATCGCGCTCGTCGATCGCGGCGCCGGTTCCGTGCTCGCCGACGTGCGCGCGCTGCGCTCGACCGTCGACGAGGCGATCTCGCTCGCCCAGGGCGCGCAGGAGAGCGGTCGCCAGGACTCCGAGGAGCTGCGCGGCCTGATCGCGCGCCTCGGCGGCGAGCTCGAGGTCTCAAAGAGCCAGGCGCACGGTGCCGAGACTGAGGCGCTCGGAGCGCGTCAGGTCGCCGCCGCCGCCGGCGACGCGGCGACCGCCGCCCGCGACGACGCCGCCCGCGCCCGCGAAGAGAGCGCGTCCACGCGGCGCGACCTCGACGCGCACAGCGAGCGCACGGCGGTGCAGCTGGAAGCCGTCCGGGCCGAGGCGCGCAATGTGGGGGAGGGGCTCGTCGAGCGCCTCGCCGCCGCCGATCATCTGGCGGGCGCGCTCAAGTCCGAGCTCGGCGCGAGCCGCGAGCGCCTCGACGCCGTCGGCTCGCACGTCGAGCGCCTGGGGACCACCGTCAGTGAGACCAGCGCGCTCGTCGACACCGAGCGCCGTGCCGGCGAGCAGCGCACGGCCGCGCTGCGCGCCGAGCTGAGCGAAGTCCGCCACGTCGCCGAGACCGCCGCGCGCGGCATCGAGTTCCTGCGGGCGGAGCTCGCGGGCGCCCGCGAGGCCGCCGAAGCCGCCCGCGCTGCCGCGAACCAGGGCGACGAGCGGATCATCGCGCTGCAATCCGAGTTGACGTTCGCGCTCAAGGGCATCGACGAGCTCAAGCAGGGTCTCAGCTCCGCCGGCCAGGCCGCGGTCATCGCGCGTCGCGAGGCCGAGTCGGCACGCAAGGCCGCGCAGCACGTCGGCGACGGCTCGACCGAGCGCGTCACCGAGGTCTTCCAGCAGATCCTCGGGCTGGCCGCCGCGCGCAACCAGCCGGCGCGCCGTCAGGCGACCGTCTCCAGCCCCGCCACCAAGCCCGAGCCCGTCAAGCGCGAGCCGCGCCACGGCTTCGACGACGCCGTCCAGCCGATGGCGATCCTCGCCCTCGACGGCAAGTTCAAGGAGCTCAACCCCGCCTTCACCAAGCTCGTGGGGTACAAGGAGCACGAGTTCACGAAGGCCGCCTGGCCGTCCCCGCACGACCGTCGCGACTACAAGGAGCAGCTCGAGCAGCTCCGGCAGATGGGCATCGGCGAACTGCGCGAGGCCGAGGTTCAGAGCACCTACATGCACGGCCAGGGCCTGATGGTCCCGGTCGTCGGCCGCCTGTCGGTCGCCAGCGCCGAGGACGGGACCCCGCAGCACCTCCTGCTCGTGGCCGAGGACCGGCACACGACCTAGGGATCGACGACTCGGCACCGGCAACGATCAGCCGAGGGGCGAGGGGGTGCTGCACAAACGTTTCCTCAGGGGACGCATTTGTGCATCACCCCCATCAACGCGCCACGTCGAACAGTCGAATACGCGCGACAGGCCCGCACTCAGACGAGCTGAACGCGCATGGTCGACCACGGGGTTGCGGGGCGCGCGCGAGACGTGCTTCGGCGGCTCGAGAAGGGCCGCATCAGCGCTCTCAAGGTCACCTATCGCGCCAACCACCGAGCCGGAGGTCCCCTGCCGAACGCGGCTCTGTCAGGAACGCTCGCTAGGATGCCCGGCGGTCGCTGACCCTGTCGCCCCTCGGGAATCCGCCCGGCGCGCCAGGGCAGCACTCCGCCGGTTTATCCGTGTTCGGCAAACGCTCGGACCAACCCCGCACAGCTGAGGACCGCGCCCGCGCCGCGGCCAATCGCGCTGCTCGCCGCGCGGGTAAGCCCCTGCCGCCAGAGGCGTTCGAATACACCGTCCGCCCGCCGGACGTCGAGCCGCACGAACCGCTGCACGAGGAGGAACCGGAACCGGTCGCGTGGGAGGAGCCGCCGTCCGAGGCCGCTCCGCCGCCCGCCGAGGCCGCGGGCGCCGACGAGGCCGCCATCGCGCCGCGCGCCGACGCCTCGCCACATGCCGACGCCGTGCGCGCCGGCGACGATGCGCCGTTTGACGCCGCAACGCCGCGCGCCGACGACGCCGTGCCACGTGCCGACGCCGTGCGCGCCGACGACGACGCGCCGTTTGACGCCGCAACGCCGCGGGCCGACGACGCCGTGCCACGTGCCAACGTCGTGCGCGCCGACGACGACGCGCCACGCACCGACGACGACGCGCCACGCGACGACGACGACGCGCCACGCGACGACGACGACGCGCCGCGCGACGACCTCGCCGCAGCGCCGCTGCCCGTCGCCGACGCGATCGCGGACGAAGTCCCCGAACCGGCCGCCGAACCTCACACCGAGAGTCACGAAGCAGACGTTGCAGCGAACGGCTCCGCCGTCGACGATGCCGCCCGCGCCGCCGCGGCTGCCGAGGCTCGTGCCCTGCGCGAGAACGCCGGCAGCGCCAACCCGCGCGACGAGGCACCGCGCGACGAAGTCGTCCATCAGCCCACGGTCGAGTACACGCCGTTCCAGACCGAGGAGCACGCGATCCCCGCGCCACTCGGCGAACCGAGCGACGACGAGCCGCGGCTGGTCGCGGCCCGCGGCTTCCCGGGCGACCACGATGAGGTGCACGCGTTCGCCACGTCGCGGCCGGAGACCGCCGAGCACGACTCGGCGTTCGAGACCGGCGAGCATCATCCGCCTGAGGAGACCGAGGTTCGGCCGCCCGTGCCACTGCGAAAGGCGCCTGAGCGCCCGGCCGAACCGGCGCGCCGGCGCGCCGCCCCGAACGCTCCGAAGGGCCGCTCCCGTCCGCCCAAGGCGCCGAAGGGCCCGCGGCCGAAGGGCGCTGCGCACTGGGGCCGGCGGATCTTCACGCTCGTGGTCGTCCTCGTGTTCGCGGCGGTGCTCTACGCGTTCAACCAGACCTTCCAGCCGTTCCACTCCGACGGCAGCGGCTCGGCGATCGTCAACATCCCGCAGAACACCGACGCCGGCGAGATCGCGAAGCTGCTGGAGCAGCAGGGCGTCGTCGACTCGGCCCGCTTCTTCGAGCTGCGGGCCACGCTCGGCGGTGAACGCGGCAACCTGCGCCCGGGCCACTACGTGCTCAAGAAGGACATGACCAACGGCGCGGTCATCGCGGCGTTGACCAAGGTCCCGGAGAACCCGAAGGCCGCGCCGACCGTCAGCGCGACGATCATCGAAGGCCCGTCGATCAAGGAGAACGCGCCCGTCGTCGACAAGTCCAAGAAGGTCGAGGGCAGTTACGCGAAGGCCGCGGACTCGCCCGCCGTGCTCAAGCGGATCCGTGAGCTCGGCGCGCCCAAGGGCACCAAGACCGCCGAAGGCTTCCTGTTCCCGGCGACCTACACGCTCAAGGTCGGCGCGCCCGCCAGTGAGCTCGTGAACGAGCAGCTCGACGCCTTCGAGGAGAACTTCAAGAAGGTCGACATGAAGTACGCCAAGAGCAAGAAGCTCACGCGCTACGACGTGCTGATCATCGCGTCGATGATCGAGCGCGAGGCGCAACTGGCGCGGGAGCGCCCGCTCGTGTCCGCGGTCATCTACAACCGGCTCAAGCAGGGTATCCCCCTAGGGATCGACGCCACGACGCGCTATTCGACGAACAATTGGACCCGCAAGATCAAACAGTCCGAGCTCGACAAGGACGAGCCGTACAACACGCGGCTCAACCGCGGGCTGCCGCCGACGCCGATCGGCAACCCCGGGCTCGCGTCGATCAAGGCCGCCGCCAAGCCGTCGAACAAGAAGTACCTGTTCTACGTCCGCAAGCCCGGCAAGTCGGGCGAACACGCCTTCTCCAGCACCGACGCCCAGTTCGAGAAGGACGTCGCGAAGTACAAGGCCGCCAACGGCTGATGATCCGCCTGGGGGTGTGCGGCTGGCCGGTCGCCCACTCACGCTCGCCGCGGATGCACAACGCCGCGCTGGCCCAGCTGGGCCTGGATGACTGGCACTACCAGCTCCTGCCGCTCCCGCCGCACCTCTTCACGGAGACCGTCAAGGCGCTCAAGCCGCTCGGCTTCAGGGGCGTCAACGTCACGATCCCGCACAAGGAGCAGGCCCTCGCACTCGCCGACGAGGCGACCGAGACCGCGAGGGCGATCGGCGCCGCGAACACGCTGACGTTCAACGACGACGGCACCATCCACGCCGATAACACCGACGCGCCGGGCTTCCTCGCCGCGCTCAACCGCTCCGCCTACGACAAGACCGCGCTCGTACTGGGCGCCGGCGGCTCCGCCCGCGCCGTGCTGTACGCGCTCAAGCAGGCGGGCGCCAAGGAGATCCACCTCTGGAACCGCACACCCGCCCGCGCGCAGGCGCTGGCGGAGGAATTCGGCGCCTCGCTGGGCGTCGCAACCGCCGACATCGTCGTCAACACCACCTCCGTCGGGCTCCGCGACCCTGAGGAGACGTTCAAGGCGCTCCCCATCGTGGCCGATGAACTGGGTGCCGGATGCACGGTGGTGGACATGGTCTACCGGAACGGCGGCACGCTCCTGCTGAACACCGCTAAGGCGAACGGCGCGGACGTAGTCGACGGACTGGAGATCCTGGTCGCCCAAGGCGCAGCGTCATTGGAACGCTGGACCGGCCGGACGGCTCCCGACAAGGCGATGCGGGAGGCCGTCACAGACATCGCCCGATGAGCTCAACTTTCGACACCGCGACCAAGCCACGACGTGGCAACGGCATCACCACACCATCCAGGCGTGGCGGTTCCGGACGCGTGCTCGCGGACGTCATCGTCGACCTCGGTTTCATCGATCGCGGGACGATGGATGAGGCGGTCGACCGCGCCACGGAGAGCGGCGGCGCGCCCGAACGCATCCTGGTCGCCGACGGCCAGCTCTCCGACGACCATCTCTCCCGCGCGACCGCTGAGCGCTTCGGCCTCGACCACGTCGACCTGAAGCTCTACCGCGTCGATCCCGACGCCGCCAAGCTCGTCGCCCCCAACGCGGTCCGCCGCTACCAGGCGGTGCCGGTCTCCTTCGTGGGCGATCGCACGCTGCTCGTGGCCATGGTCGATCCCGCGAACGTGCTCGCGATCGACGACATCGCCGTCATGACGGGCTACGAGGTGCGCCCCGCCGTCGCCTCGCTGGCCGACGTCGAATGGCTGCTGGAGCGCCTCGAGGACCCGGACTTCGGCGTCGGCGCGACCGCCCCCGAGGACTTCGACGACGACCCCGAGGCCGATCAGTCGCCCGCCGCCGCGGAGCGCCCGCCCGCGCCGATCTACGACATGCGCGAGAACGCGCCGATCAACTTCGGCGTCGGCGGCGAGGACGCGTCGGTCATCCAGCTCGTGCACCGGGTGATCAAGGAGGCCGTCGAGCGCGGCGCCTCCGACATCCACTTCGAGCCGCAGGAAGACGAGATGCGCGTCCGGTATCGCATCGACGGCGTGCTCCAGGAGGCCGCGACCGTCCCGTCCAGCGCCATCCCGGCGGTCACCTCGCGCATCAAGATCCTCTCCGACCTCGACATCGCCGAGCGGCGCGTCCCGCAGGACGGCCGCATCTCAATCGAGGTCTCCGAGAAGCCCATCGACCTCCGCGTCGCGACGCTTCCCGCCAGCTACGGCGAGAAGGTCGTCATGCGCATCCTGGACCAGAGCAAGGTCATGATCCAGCTCGAGCAGCTGGGCATGCTCCCGCAGGCGCTCGAGCGGTTCACCAAGGCGTTCGGCCAGGCGCACGGCGCGGTGCTCGTCACCGGCCCGACCGGCTCCGGCAAGTCGACCTCGCTCTACGGCGCGCTCAACCAGCTCAACACGATCGAGAAGCACATCATCACGATCGAGGACCCGGTCGAGTACCAGCTCCAGGGCATCACGCAGGTGCAGGTCAACAACAAGGCGGGCCTGACGTTCGCCTCGGGCCTGCGCTCCATGATGCGTGCCGACCCAGACATCATCATGGTCGGCGAGATCCGCGACCGCGAGACGGCGCAGATCGCCATCGAGGCCGCGCTCACCGGCCACTTGGTCTTGAGCACGCTGCACACCAACGACGCCCCGGGCGCCATCACCCGCCTGATCGAGATGGGCGTCGAGCCCTTCCTCGTCGGCTCCGCGGTGGACTGCGTCGTCGCCCAGCGCCTCGCGCGGCTGCTCTGCGAGGAGTGCAAGCAGCGCACGACGATCACGAGCGAGGTCATGCGCGCCAACGGCTTCAACGTCGGCCTCGACCTCGAGGCCTACGAGCCCGTCGGCTGCGCCCGCTGCGGCGGCTCGGGCTACAAGGGCCGGATCGGGCTCTACGAGGTGATGTGGGTGAGCGACGCGATCCGCTCCCTCGCCGTCTCCCGCGAGCCCGCGGAGACGATCATGCACGCCGCTGTGCACGAGGGCATGATGCGCCTGCGCGAGGACGGCCTAGAGAAGGTCCGCCGCGGCATGACGTCGATCGCCGAGATCGCCCGCGTCGCCGGCACGCGCTAAGCGCGCCTAGGGCTTTCACCCCACTTCAGTCCATCGGCTCGGATGCCGATGACAAGGGTGGCATGAACTTCGATTTCGCGGACATCCTGCTCAAGGTCGTTGAGCACAAGGCATCCGACCTCCACATCACTTCGGGCGCCCCGCCCACGATTCGCGTCCGAGGCTCGCTCGTCCCGCTCGAGGGCATGCCGAACATGACGCCGACCGACACGCGCGAGATCGTCTACGCGATCCTGAGCTCCTCCCAGCGCCAGACGCTGGAGACCGACTGGCAGCTCGACTTCGCCTACAGCGTCCCGGGCGTCGGCCGCTTCCGCGTCAACACGTTCTTCCAGCGCGGCACGCTCGGCGCCGCCTTCCGCCTGATCCCGTCCGAGACGGTGCCGATCGAGAAGCTCGGCCTGCCGTCGGTCGTGCGCGAGTTCGCCAAGAAGCCGCGCGGGATCGTGCTCGTGACCGGACCGACGGGCTCCGGCAAGTCGACCTCGCTGGCATCGCTGATCAACGAGATCAACGAGACCCGCGACGATCACATCCTCACTATCGAGGACCCGATCGAGTTCCTGCACAAGCACAAGCGCTGCCTCGTCAATCAGCGCGAGATCGGCCAGGACGCTCCGTCCTTCGCCACCGCCCTGAAGGCCGCGCTGCGCCAGGACCCCGACGTGATCCTCGTCGGCGAGATGCGCGATATGGAGACGATCGGCACGGCCCTGACCGCGGCCGAGACCGGCCACCTCGTCTTCGCGACGCTCCACACCCAGGACGCGCCGCAGACGGTCGACCGCATCATCGACGTCTTCCCGCCCGCCCAGCAGGGCCAGATCCGCGCGCAGCTCGCGATCGGCCTCCAGGGAATCGTCACGCAGACGCTGCTGCCGACCGCCGACGGCCAGGGCCGCTGCGTCGCGGCCGAGGTGCTCGTCCCGACCCCGGGCGTGCGCAACCTGATCCGCGAGGGCAAGACGCACCAGATCTACTCGCTCATCCAGACCGGTGCCGCCGAAGGCATGCAGACGATGGACTCCTCGCTCGCAGCGCTCGTCCGCGCCGGCAAGATCACGATGGCCACGGCCGAGTCGCGCTCGTCGCAGCCGGTCGAGATGCGCCGCCTCGTGCAGGGCCTGAACACCACCAACGGCAGCATGGTGGGTGTCTGATGGGCGCCGCAGTCTGGACCTACAAGGCCGTCGACGGGGCGGGCGTCCCGTCAAAGGGCCAGGTCTCCGGCCCGACCAAGGACGCCGTGACCGAGGAGCTGCGTTCGCAGGGCCTGAAGGTCATGGAGCTCAGCGAGAAGAAGAACGTCCTTCAGGCCGATCTCTCCTTCGGTCGCGTCAAGGCCGCCGAGCTGACGGTCATGACCCGCCAGTTGGCCACCATGATCAGCTCGGGCATGACGCTGCTACGTGCCTTCTACGTGCTCGAGGACCAGCTCGAGAACAAGAAGCTCAAGGAGACCGTCGGCGCCGTCCGCGAGGACATCGAGGCCGGCCTCGCGTTCTCGGACGCGCTCGCCAAGCACCCGAAGATCTTCTCGCCGCTGTACGTCGCCATGGTGCGCGCCGGTGAGACCGGCGGCGTCCTGGAGGCCTCGCTGGACCGGATCTCCGACCAGCTCGAGAAGGACGACGAGCTGCGCCGCCAGGTCAAGGGCGCGATGGCCTACCCGATCGTGGTCCTCACCTTCGCGATGTGCGTCCTGATCGGCCTGATCGCGTTCATCGTGCCCGTCTTCGTCAAGGTCTTCGCCGACTTCGGCGGCGACCTGCCGATGATCACCAAGGTCACGGTCCAGATGTCGAACCTGGTCACCGGCCGGTGGTATCTGCTGATCGCCGTCGCAATCGGCGGCCCGATCGCCTTCAAGAAGTGGCGCAAGTCCGAGAGCGGCCGCAAGCAGTGGGACCACGTCCGGCTGAAGTTCCCCTTCAAGATCGGCCAGACCGTCCAAAAGATCTCCCTGGCCCGCTGGTCGCGCACCTTCGCCGCGCTCTACTCCGCCGGCGTGCCGATCATGCAGGCGATCGAGATCACCGGCCAGACCTCGGGCAACTGGGTCGTCGAGAAGGCGATGGCCGACGTCATCGAGTCCGTCAAGTCCGGCGGCTCGCTCACCGATCCGCTCAAAGAAGCCTCGATCTTCCCCTCGATGGTCGTCCAGATGATCGCCGTGGGCGAGGAGACCGGCAACCTGGACGCGATGCTCACCAAGGTCGCCGACTTCTACGAGGCCGAGGTCGCGGCCGCCGTCAAGGCGCTCACCTCGATCCTCGAGCCGGTGATGATCATCCTCGTGGGTGGCATCGTGGGCTTCATCGTCATCGCCATGTACATGCCGATGTTCAAGGTCTACGACGCGATCAAGTAGCCGCGTGGTCATCATCGAGCCCGCGACCGGTTGATCGGCTGTAGCAGAGTGCTACGCTGAGGCTGTGGCGACGATTCCCACACGGATCGATCAGGCGTTGTTCGACGCCGCCAAGGCGGCCGGCGAACTTCAGAGCCGAAGCGCCGCTCAGCAGCTTGACCACTGGGCGCGGATCGGTCGTGAGCTGGAGTCCTCACCGGCGGTGACCCATGACGCGATCGCTCGCGTCCTAGCCGGGCAGTCGCCGTACGACGCTCTCGGCGACCGCGAACAGGCGATGGTGCGCGCGGCGTGGGATCAGCAGCTCACCGAGCGCATCGGCGGGCTGGACTTCGAGGATCGGCTGCGGACCGGCGGCCGCCCCTGGCCCGAGGCTGACGCCGACGGCAACGTCGTCATGCGCGACGCTGGGCCCTCCGGCCGCGGTGCGTGAGCAGCCCGGTCCTGTACGTGCTGGCCGGCCCGAACGGGTCGGGCAAGTCCACGTTCGCCCGTGAAGTACTGCAGCCGGTCACGCACCTGCCGTTCATCAACGCCGATGAGATCGCCGCGCAACGGTGGCCCGGTCGTGAAGAGCAACACGCCTATGAGGCCTCCTCGGCAGCGGCGGCCGCCCGCGATGAGGCCTTCAGCCGTCGCGAGTCGTTCATCACCGAGACGGTGTTCAGCCACCGCAGCAAACTCGACCTGGTCGCTCAGGCCGTCCAGGCTGGCTACTTCGTCGAATTGCACGTGATGCTCGTGCCTGAGGACCTGGCCGTGGCGCGTGTCGCCTACCGCGTCACCGATGGCGGACACACGGTGCCGGAGGACAAGGTTCGGCAACGCTACCGACGCCTGTGGGAGCTCATCGCCCAGGCGCGGCAGATTGCACACCGCTCACGGTTTTACGACAACTCCCGCAGCTCAGCGTTCTCGCCGGTGGCCATCTACGAACTCGGACGCCCAGTCGGCACATCCGCATGGCCCGCATGGACCCCGGCCGCGCTCACCACCGGGCCGTAGTTCGTCATGATTCGTGGCTTCGGAGACGTCGGCCGCGCCTAGTGTGAGCACCGTGTCGCCGGCGCTCACGGCGTCGGCGCCCGTGGGCCGCGCTTTCGAGCGAGGTTGGCGTGCGCCGTGGTCAGGCGCAGGACCGCATGATCGCGATGGTAACTCTTCCATCGCCGGGCGAGATCGCGGTCGCTGAAGTAACGGCGGGTACCGGCGTCCGTGATCTGCGGAGGCGGCAATCGGGTCCCGATTCCCTCTTCGGCGAGGAAGTTTCGTGCCATCTGTCCGAATGTCGGGTCGGCATGGTCGGCGTGGGCCGCTTCCTTCGTCAGCGGGACACCCGTGATGGCGCAGATGACGGTAGTTCTATCAGCGAACTGCTCGCGCACGAAGTCGTTGCGTTGATCCTCGACCTCACAGCGCATCGCGCCGAGCAGATCGTGCCGGGGGCCAGTGAGCCTGAGCGCCTTAGCGGTCGACCAGTCGTTGTGTGTGCCATCGGTGCGCCACAGCCAGAAGCATCGGCCGCCACGTCGATCCGCCTCGCGCGTGAAGTGCGACACACCGCAGCCGATCTTTGTCACGGCCTCGGGGTGCAGGTCGAGCAGGTCGCACAAGAACTGCTCGTCGTCGCTCTCGATTCGCTGGCCGTCGACGTAGCGGTCGAGCATGTCCGAGACATATGCCCGCGCGTCCGTCTTCGTGGCGAACTGGTACTGCCCGATGACCACTGGGATCCGAGACATGAACTGTTCATCGTATGGCCGGCGCCATTCCCGGGCTATCGCGGAAGCACAAGCTGAGAAAGTGGCGGTCCGGGCGCGGTGTAGCGCTGCCCCGGCGGGCAGGCCTCGTAGCTGCCATAGACGGGCATCGTGTCCGACCGCTGCGGCTCCGCCCAGTCAGCCCGATCCTGGAGATAGGGAGCGGCAGCCGAGGTGTGCGTGAACAGCAGCCGCACCTCCTGAGGTTCGGGCGGGTCGAAGTCGATGACCGCGACGACAGGCCCCGCCTCCACAGCTTCGAGCTCGCCCTCCATCAGCGCGTCGGCGGTCAGCTCCACCTCATCCGCCACCCGCTCCCGGAAACGCGTTCCAAACCGCCACGGCGGTCGCAGCCATCGCGGGACCTCGCCGTAGTCCTCATAGACCGGAAGCGCGAAGACCTGGAACACGTACGCGGCAGCAGCAGCGTGCCGCTGTGCTTCGCGCCGGCTCGTGTACAGCGCCCAGACCTCGAACGGGTGCCCCTCGGCCCACCCGACTGCGAACGCCGCGCGCAAGGCCGCTAAGCGTCGAGGGAGTTCGCGGCGATGCGATCGGCGAGGCCGGCAGTGATGGCGGCCGCGGCCGCGCACCCGGGCTTCCGGCCGGCCTGGTCCTGGAACGCCGCAAGGAACTCAGCGGCGAGGTCCAGCCGCGGGAAGCGCTCGACGACCTCGGCCCGGAACGCCGCGGGCCAGGTGTCGGCATTGCGGCCGGCGATGTCGAGCCCGGTCCCCTCGCACAGGAGATGGCCCTCGATGTCGAGCGAGGGATCGACCTCAGCCCACATGTGGCGGACGATGATGTCCTTGACGCGGGTGCGGCGCTCCGGCGGCCAACCCGCGCCGGCGGCGAACACCCATCCGACGTCCCCGCCCGCATCCTCGAACGGCGCGCGGTAGTTGTCGAACGCGGGCACGAGACCGAGGTCGTGCAGCATCGAGGCGACGTAGAGCAGTTCGCGGTCGTAGGCGGCGCCGGTCAGCTCGCCCAGGGCCGCGGACCACAGGTACGCGCGCTCGCAGTGGTTGACCAGCGCGGCGGAGCTGTAATGCGTGACGACCTCGCGAGCGGCGTGCGTCGCAAGGGTGTCGGGCGGAAGCAGGTCGGCGACCCTCACGTCAGCGCCCGATTCTAGGCCTTGGCGCCGACGCCCTAAAACCCTCGGGTACCCGTCTAGGGCTCACCCGCTTGTGCCCGGGGTCTCACGTCGTGAGGATGGCGCCATGACGCCCACGCTGCCCAGCACACGCCGGTTGCGAAGTCTCGGGACCGTCGTCGCGGTCGCGGTCGCCTTCCCGGCCACGGCGCTCGGCGCGCAGACCCCGGGCCCGCGGGTGATTCGGATCGACGCTGCGACGGGCGCCAAGACCGTGCTCGCCGGCGGCGGTCCGTGGACGACGCTGAACGCCGTCGCGGTCGGGCCGTCCGGAACCGTCTACGTCGCCGACCAGGGCGGCATCTACTCGCTCAGCGCCCCGGGCTTCGCCGTCACGCCGCTCGCAAAGGCCGGTGCGAGCAGCCTGCTGATTTCCGGGTCGACCCTGTACGCGGGTGGGAGCACCGGGGTTTCGAGCATCGACGCCAACCCGCCGTTCACGCAGACGCTCTTCTCGCCCGAGCACGTCCGTGGGTTCGCGGTCGTCGGCTCGACCCTGTATACGACGACGGACCCGGCATGTGCTCCCGACGGCCACAACGCCGCGGTGGTCGCCATCGACACCACGACCGGGAGCCGACAGACGGTCGGTGACCTCGGCTGCGGCTATCCGTCAGCGATCGTCGCCGCGCCGAATGGGACCCTGTTCGTCGGCCGGGTGGATGTCAACGGCTCGTCGAGCGGGATCGTCCGGCTCAACCCGGTCAGCGGCACGGTCACGCCGGTAGCCACGGGCGGCAAGCTGCGCGCGCCGGCGGGTATCGCCATCACCTCGTCGGGCGACCTCATCGTCGCCGACGCCACGAGCGGCGTGCTGCGGATCTCGACCGCGACCGGCAAGCAGACCACGATCGCGTCCGGTGGCGACTTCACGCAGTCCGGCTCGGTCGCGCTCGACCCGAGCGGGAACATCTACGTCACCGCGTCCGGCACGGCGACGTTGAAGGCGACGGCGAAGGCCCGCCAGCGCTTCTCCTCAGGCATCCGCGTCAGCGTCACCTGCCGCCCGCGCTGCGGTCTCGCCTACCGCATGACGTTTCCCGGCCAGTCCTACGCCGGCACCGGCTTCGAGCTCATCGACCGCCCCGGCACCAAGTGGACGTTGCGGCTGAAGATGGGTGCGGAGACCAAGCGCCTGCTCTCCAAGACGCTGCGCCGCAAGCGGTCGATGAAGGTCAGAGTCAAGCTGGTGCCGCTGGACGGCAACCACCAGACCATCGGCAAGGAAGTCAACCTCACCGTGGTCCTCGCCCGCTGATGCCTTCGAAAGGACACGTGATGTTCGTCCAGACACGGCGGTTCGCAACGGCCCTGGTGGCCGCGGCCGCGGTCGGTTTCCCGGCCACGGCACTGGGCGCGGATCCCGCCAGCCCGAGAGTGATCCGGATCGATCCGTCGACGGGCGCGCAGACCGTCCTCGCCGCCGGCGCGCCCTGGGGCCGGCTCACCGCCGTCGCGGTCGCGCCGTCCGGCACGGTCTACGTCGCCGACGACCGCCCGAACGCCTCCGGCATCTACTCGCTCACCGCCCCCGGGTTCGCGATCACGCCCTTCGCGACGACGGTCCCGACCGAGAACCCGGTGGACCTGGCCGCCACGGACACGACGGTCTACTCGCTCGACGGCCAGGCCGGCGTGGTGAGCATCGACGCCGCGGCACCCTTCGCGCAGAAGATCCTCTCGCCCTTTCAACCGGTCGATGAGGGCGGCCCGCTGAATCCGTACTCGTTCACGCTCTCGGGCGCGACGCTGTATGGGGTCTCGCCCTCCGATTGCCTCGGCGAGGACTCCGCGGGGGAGAGCAGCTACGCCGGCGTGGTCGCCATCGACACGGCGACCGGCGACCGGACGTTCCCCTCCGATCTCGGGTGCAACGATCCCGGTCCGGTCGCGGCGACTCAGGACGGGAACCTGCTGATCGCCTTCCCGGCCGGGGACCGGTACCCGGCCACGATCGTCCGGATCACGCCGGCCGGCGGGGCGAGCGCGACGATCGCCAAGGGCGGCCTGCTGCGCGACCCGGTGGACCTCGCCGTGACGCCGTCGGGCGACGTGATCGTCGCCGACCTCACGAGCGGCGTGCTGCGGATCTCGCGCGGCAAGCAGTCCGTGGTCGCCGCCGGCGGGAACCTCAACGGGGTCAACGGCGTCGCGGCCGACGCGGCCGGAGCGATCTACGCCATCGCGCCGGGCGGTCCGGCCGCGGTGTTGAACGTCTCGGCGCCCGGGCGCGAGCGCTTCTCGAAGTCCGGCGTGGCCGTCACCGCGTCCTGTCGCCCGCGCTGCACGCTCGGATACTCCATGCGGTACTCATTCTCGGAGCGGAAGGGCTCGCTCGCCCGCGTCGGCGCCAAACGGTCTGTCCGGTTGAAGTTCCCGGCGCAGATCCAGCGCAGTGTCGCCAAGCGCCTGCGCACCTATAAGACGGCCGCGGTCACCGTGACCATGCGACCGGAGGACGGCCGTGGCAAGGCGCTCGGGCAACCCATCACGATGACCGTGACCCTCACGCGATGACCGGCACGGATAATCCGGCATCCGGTGTCTTAGTGCCGGCCCCAAGCGTGTGGTAGGACCCGTTCGTGTCCTCTCATGAACGCCTCCGGCGGCGCGCGGCTCCACCGGAGTCCGAGCAGGCGCAGCACCCCGGGTCGTCGCGGCGCCCGCCCAACGTCGCCGCCCTGCTGGCGCTCCAGCGCAGTGCCGGCAATCGCGCCGTGATCTCGCGGTTGCTGGCCGACGACGCGATCAACGAGGTCAAGATCCCGCAGTCGTACGCCGATCGCAGGCTCCACTGGGACGGCACCTATCAGAACGAGGACGCGCCGGAGCAGCGCGTCTTCGACATCATCACCGGTGGCGGCGGCCGCGAGCACTTCAAGACCGGCCTCAACTATCCGCTGCTGTCGCAGGTCACCACGGTCGCTGACGCCGAGCTGGGCGTCCGGGGCGCGAAGGTGTGGGACAACAAGGGCGACAAGGGGTTGGGTGGCACGTTCAAGGCGGCCGCGATCGACACCCACAAGCTTCTGCACCACTACGCGGACAACCAGATCAAGACGGCCGCGGAGGCCACCATCGACCTGGTGATGGACCCCGAGGACTATCTGCCGGAGGCGCCCGATCTGCCGGATGCCCATGTAGCCGTCAATTCGCCGAGAAAGGGTGAGGAGACGAAGGCCGCCCAGGAGCGGGCGAGACAGGAGCGCGAAGCGAGCCGCGGCAACAAGGGCGGCAAACGCAACAAGCCCAAGGAATCCGCCAACCCGGTGAAGACCTACTGGGAGTTCATGTGCGTGTTGATCGCGCTGCTGAAGATCGAGGGCTTCGCCTGCGCGAAGGTCGCCGCGCTGGCGGCCCAGCCCCCGACATCGCTGCTGGCGGGCGTGCAGGTCATGCACGACCACTACATGGGCCTGAACGTGCCGCTCCAGTACGACGACTCGTCCGCCCGCCGCGCCGTCATGAACGACTGGGGCTATCAGATGGTGTTCGCCGGCCGCAGCAGGTGGACCGAGCTTCCAGGCCGCGTGGTGCTGACGCCGGGCGCCTACATCTTCGACATCAAGGGTCACACGGTGTACGTCGACGTGCTGAAGGACATCGGTCCGAAGACGAAGATCGGCGACGTGAAGCAGTTCTTCAAGTGCAACTCCGACCCGAAGAACTTCAGCCTGGACGAGTTCCACGTCGACCAGCGGGTGAGCTACATCTGGAAGAAGTGACCGTCAGCCCTGAGCCAGCTTGAGATCGAACTCGAGCGTGGCCGTGTCCTCGACGCTGACGAAGCCGGCCACGCTCGGAGCGGTCATGCCGAAGTCGCCCCAGGGGAAGCTGAGTGAGCCGACGGCTTCCAGCGTCGAGCCGGATCGGCGGACCTGGAGCGGGATCGTCACCCGCTGCTTGACGCCGTGCAGCGTCAGATCGCCGGTCGCGTCGACCTCCTTCTTGGTCAGCGCGATCGGCTCGGCGAGGACGAACGTCGCGGTCGGGAACCGGTCGCTCTCGATGCCGATCGACCGGATGCGCTGATCGCGGCGGTCCTGGTCGCTGGTGAGCGTCGAGACCTCGATCTTGAAGGACGCCTTCGTGATCTTCAGGGCGTCGCCGTCGCCCGTGGACTCGGCTTCGCCGGTGATCGCCGACGTGCGACCGACCGCGTCGTTCTTGGCGGGCAGGAACGCGAGCTTCTCGCGCACGCGATAGCCCGCCTCCGAGCCGTCGGCGATCGCCCACGTCGTCGTGCCGGCGGCGGCGGAGGCCGTGGCGGTCGCCGTCGCGGCGGGTGTAGCCGCGGTGTCGCTGAGTGTGAACTTGTCCGGCGAGTCGGTCGGGAAGAGCACGAAGTAGGCGAACGCGAACGCGCCCACCGCAAGGACGACGAACCCGCTCAGCACGTACAGCAACGTGCGCCGTTTCTTCAGCATCCACTCACCATGACGCTGGTTCCTGGCAGCAACCTGGGAGTCAGAGCCAATCCAGCGACGGCATCCCGGGACGGCCGTCGAGGCAGCTCTTCGCCACCACGGCCGCGCCGAGGTCGCCCGTCCAGAGCGTGTAGCGACCGAACCCATGGCGCGCTCGCTCGCGCTGCACCTGCTCGAGCGCGTGGACCGCGAAGCGCCGCGCCCGGTCCAGCCAGCGCTCATCGCCCGTGCGGTCCAGCAGCGCGAGGAAGGCGACGGCGTTCCCCGCGGTGCCGTGACAGAGGCCGAGGCCCGTGGCGAGCGAGCCGGCGCGCCAGGTCAGCTCGCCCGCCTCGCTCAACAGCGCGCCGAACGCCTCGTCCTCGCGCCCGAGCGACGCGAGCGAGGCCACCATGCCCGGCGCCCCGTGGCACCACTGGACCCGGATCCGGTCGCGGTGGGCGAGGGGACCGGGGTTCGGGGCCCAGTTGGCGAGCCCGTCCGCGCGGAAGGCCAGCGCCGTCGTGGTCTCGATCGCGCGGCGTTCCAGCTCGGCGGCTCGCGTGTCGTCCAGCAGGTCGCGCCCGAGCCAGAGCGAGCGCACGTTGCCCGCGAAGCCGTGTGCCGGGCCGATGTAAACGCTGATCGTCTCGTACATGTCCTGCGTCCACAGCTCGCCGGCCGGCCAGCGTGCCCAGAGCTCCTCGGCGCTCGCGCGCCACGCATCCGCCCAACGTTGCTCGCCGGTCGCTTCGTAGGCGTACAGCGCGGCGAGCATCGTCCCCGGCGCGCCCCACATAAGCTCGTTGGTCGGGTTGCCGACGTTGCGCAGGATCGCGTCATGGAGGCGGTCGTCGATCTGCCGGGAGGCGAGCAGGATCCCCGACTCGCCTATGAGGTAGCCCGGCACGACGCCTGGCCAGTCGGGCTCGGCGAGGTAGTGCGCGTAGAGGTCGTGGCTCGGCGGCTCGAAGCCGAGCGTGCGCAGCCCCCAGACCATCCCCGCCGCGCCCATGTAGAGGCCGTGGCGGACGTAGTCCTCGTCGCCCTGGTCGTAGTCGGAGGGATGCATCGGCCACAGCCCGTCGTCCCCGACGGCGGCGACCGCATCGTCGGCGATCCGCTCGATCTGCGCGCCTACCCACGCCTCGTCCCACCCGCGCGCGGTCAGTGGCTCATGGAACTCCGGCGAGAACAGCACACACGGCATTCTGCCCGGCCGCGCCGCGGCCGGGCAGGACGTGGGTCGCTACGCGCCGGTCGCGGCGATATAGGCCGCGGCCACGGTGCCGTTGGGTGCCGGGTTGAGCAGCGACCTTGACGCTGCCGTCGCCGCGCGCCTCGGCCTCGCCCTTGCTGATGACCCACGGCGCGCCGCCGGGCTTGACGCCGAACAGCACCGGGCCGATCGGGCCCGCGTCACGGTGGAGCCGTCCGCCGCGCCTCGTACGTTCGGGGGCGTGGAATCCGGATCGATCAGGGCGGTCGCCTACGCCAATTACCCGAACGTCGCGCTGCACCGCGCGGTCATGCGGGTGCTGATCGACAACCGCGCGCGAGGGGCGAAGCTGCGGCTGAGCCTGACCGAGATCACGGCCCGGCTGGCCCTCGACGTCACCCCTGAGCAAGTGGCGGGCTCCTTGCGTGAGCTCGAGGAGCTCAAGGTCGTGGACTCGATGCAGAGCTTCGAGCGGGTCAGGACCGCCGCGGAGCTGCGCCACAACCACTTCTCCTACGACGCGACCGGGCTGGGCGAGCGGATCGAGCAGTTCTTCGACGAGCTCGGCGGCCTGGTCGAGGCAGTCGGGAGCCTGGATGCGAACCGGCTCGCGCGGATCCGCGCGCTCCTGGCGCAGCTCGTGCGGCACGCGGAGCTCTCCCCGCACGAGCTGCAGAGCACCTTCACCGAGCTGCACGCCCAGTTCGAGGATCTCCGCGCGGGCGCGGCCCAGTTCATGCGCGAGCTGTCGGCGACGATGGCCTCCAACGACGCGATCGACGAGGCGACGTTCGCCGACTACAAGCGCAAGGTCGCGGACTACTTGAGCGGCTTCTGGCGGGAGCTCGGTCAGCACGCGGACGCGATCGGCGCCCACGTCGCGGCGCTGCACGCCGACCCGGAGGGCGAGGCGGCGATGCTGCGCACGGTCGCGTCGCTCGCGGTCGCGCCGCATCCGACGCTGACCGAGGAGGAGATCCTGGCGCGGCGGATCGCGATTCTGCGCCGCCAGTGGGCGGAGATCTCGACCTGGTTCGGCGGCCGGGACTCGCAGCTGCATTCGCTGGACACCCACCTGCACGCGGCGATCGACTGGATCCTGCGCGGCGTCCGCCGCCTGCGCGAGCGGCGCGTCCAGCGGGTGAACCGCTCGTCCGAATATCGCGCGTTGGCGGCGCTGTTCGCGGCCGCGCCCGACGAAGAGACCTGCCACGCCATCCACGCCGCCGCGTTCGGGCTGCACGGCGTGCGTCACCTGTCGGTGCCCGAGCTGGACCCGGATTCCGTGTCCCCGGGCGAGTCGTGGTGGGACGCGCCGTTCGCACCCGTCCAGGGCTTCCTGCGCCGGCCCGGCCGCGGCGAGGTCGCCGTGGGCCGGATGGCGCCGATCGCGGACTCGCGCGAGGCCCACGCGATGGCGCTGGACGAGGAGCTCCGCCGGCGCGCGCTGGTGTCCGAGCTGCTGGACCGGCTTCCCTCCGAGCCCGCCCGCTTGTCTGCGCTGCCGGTCCTGGACGAGTCTTCGTTCGACGTCCTGCTCGACGCGCTCGGGATGGCGATGTCGACCGGGTCCGTCGGCTACTCCGACGACGGCACACTGCAGCTGACGGTGCTCGACATGGGCGAGGCGCTGCCGGTCGCGGCGGTGCGGATCGGCGACGGCGGCGTGCTCGAGAGCCCGGACCTGCTGATCCAGGTCGGTCGCGCGGGGGTCGGTTCGTGACCGCGCTCGACGCCGAGGAGCTCGAGGAGCGGCTGCGCGACGCGCGGCGCGCCCTGTTGTCCCGCCCGCTGCTTTTGGCGGGAGATCCGGTGTTCGGGACGGTTCGCGCGCACGCCGAGCGGCTGCGTTCGGAGTTCCAGCGCGAGCTCGGCTACGAGCTGGTCGTCCGCGCGGGGCACGCCCGCCTGCGCAAGCGCTCGCACGAGCTGCGCACCGATCGTCCTGCCCGGATCGCGCGCAGCGGCCATCCCGACACCTGGCAGCCGTTCACCCGCCGGCACTACGTGCTCTTCGCGCTGGCGCTGGCCGCGTGCGAGCGGGCGCGGGCGCAGACGACGATCGGCCTGCTGGCGGAGGAGGTGCGGTCGCTCGCGGCCGAGGACGGGATCGCGCTGGACCTCGAGCGCCTGGAGGACCGCCGCTGCCTCGCCGACGTCTTTCAGTTCCTGAGCGGCCTCGGCGTGTTGGTGGCGATCGCGGGTCACGCCGACGGGTGGGTGCGAACCGGCTCGGAGGAGGACGAGACGCTGTTCGACGTCATGCACTCGCCGCTGGACGACCTGATCGTCGCGCCGCGGGTGGTCGGGGCGCGGGAGGCGCGGGATCTCGTGTACGGCGGCGTCTACCCGGGCGGCGAGGAGGGCGATGCGTTGCGGCGCAGCCACCGCGTGTCGCGGCGGCTGGTCGAGGACCCGGTGCTGTATCTGGCGGAGCTCTCGGACGCCGATCGTGCGCACTACCTGAAGGTCCGCGGCTCGCGGGATACGGGGTTGGCGGCGTGGCTCGGGCTCGAGGCCGAGCGCCGGCGCGAGGGCACGGCGCTGATCGACGGCTCGGCCGAGCCGCTGACCGACGTGCGCTTTCCGGCTGCCCGGCCGTGGACGCGGCAGGTCACGCTGCTGCTCGCGGAGGCGATCTGCGGGCGGGTGCGGGGCGGTCAGTCGCGGATGACGCTCTCAGACCTGGTCGCGGATTGCTCGGCGCTGCACGCGCGGTGGGGCGACGCGCTGTGCGGGGAGGAGCCGGAGGAGATGGCCGCGCGGGCGGTCGAGATCCTGGCGGCGATGCGGCTCGTGCGCGTGACCGGTTCCGAGGTGGTGCCGTTGCCGGCGATCGCTCGCCTCAACTACGTGGATATGACCGAGGCGCAGCAGCGGCTCGACGATGAACTGACGTTCGCTCTGGAGGACCTGTGACCGAACGCTTCAAGCTGATGCGCTGCGGGCTGATCAGCCTGTTCCATTACGCCAACCAGGTCTTCGACGCCGAAGACGGGCACCTGCTGCTGCGCGGCTCCAACGGCTCGGGCAAGTCGACGGCGATGGAGCTGGTGATGCCGCTGCTGCTCGACGGCAACCTGAGCGCCTCGAACCTCTCGACGTCCGACGGCCAGCGGTCGATCGCCTACCACCTGCTCTTGGACGGCCTGTACACGCGGCGGCTCGGCTATTCGTGGGTGCAGTTCGCGCAGTTGGATGCGGACGGCTCCGAGCGCTGGGTCACTCTGGCGCTGGGCGTGAAGATGTCGGCGGACACCCGGCATGACCCGTGGTTCCTGGTCTGGGACACGCCGGTGATGATCGACCCGCACGTGATGCTGGTCCGCGACGACAGCGCGCCGCTGGGGCGCAAGGACGCGGCCAAGCTGCCCGACGTCGAGGTGTTCGACTCCGCCGAGGAGTACCGCGCGCGGGTCAACGGGCTGCTGTTCGGCTTCTCCGAGCGGCGCTACCTGGCGATGATCAAGCTGATGCGCCGGCTGCGGTCGGCGCAGCTGGGCAAGTCGATCGACGTGGGGCAGACGACCCAGCTGCTCGAGCTCGCGCTGCCGGAGATCGACGCCGAGCTGCTCGGCGGCGTCGGCGGCAAGCTCGACGAGCTCGAGTCGCTGCGGGTGGAATTGGCGGCGCTGCGCGAGGCCGACGGCGCGGCTTCTGCCTTCGTGGCGCGCTATCGGGACTTCGCGCGCGGCGTCCTGGCGCGCGAGCTCGGCGCCGCGGAGGACGTGGTGCGCGCCGCGCGGCGGGCGGCGAAGAAGGAGCTCGAGCTCGACGGTTTGCGGCACCTGGCCGAGGATGCCGTCGCCCGTGCCGAGCGCGATCTGGTCGCGCTGGGCGAGGACACCGCCCGCACGCAGGGCGAGCTCGAGGCACTGCGCGCATCGGAGCGCTGGCAGGCCGTCGAGCAGGTCGATGTGGCCCGCAAGCAGGCGTCCGACCAGCAGGAGCGGGCGAAGCGCGCGGAGGCGCGCGCCGCGGAGCTGCTTTCTGAGGTGACAGAGAGCGCTTCGTCGTTGGCGGCGGCCGCGCGTGAGCTGGCCTCGGCGGAGGTGTCCGTCGCGGACGTGGGGGAGACGCTGCGCGACGCGTGCGCGCGGGCGGGCTTCGCGGATCTGGTGGAGCTGCCGCTGACCGTCTCGGGCGTCGAAGTGCTCGACGGCGCGCGCCGCGCGCGCCGTGGCGCGGTGCGCGGCCTCGTGGAGTTGGAGACGGCCGCGACGCGTGCGCGCGAGGTCTCGGACCGCGCGCGAGGCGCGTTGGAGGCGGCGGAAGCGTCCGAGCGCGACCTGCGCGGGCGTCGCGACGAGCTCGAACTCGCGCGCGAGGGCGTCCAAGCCTCGTTGACCGCGGCGGTCTCGTCGTGGGTGGACGAGCTCTCCGAGCTGCGCCTGGACCGGGACGAGCGCACGGCGCTCTTGCGCCGCGCCGAGGACCTCAACGACCGCCGCCGCGACCTGGCCTCCGCCCTCGAGGGCCCGGTCCTGCGCGCCACGCGGGAGCTCGCCGTCGCTGAGGAGCAAGCCCGCGCCCAGCGCGCCGAGCTCTCTGAGCGGTTGACGGTCTTGGCCGGCGAACGCCGCGACCTGAGCGCGGCGAAGGACACCCCACCGCCGTTCGCGCCCTGGCGCGACGCCTCGCAGGCGGGGACACCGCTCTGGCGCTTGTGCGACTTCGCGCCGCACCTCGACGACGCAGCACGAGCGGGACTGGAACGCGCGCTGGAAGCCACAGGCCTCCTCGACGCGAGGGTCGACGAGACGGGAACGCTGCGCGCGGAACACGGACAGGTGCTGCTGACCGCCGCGGGCGCGGATTCGCCGTCGGGCCGTGCCGCCGCCGCGGGCGCGGATTCGCCGTGGGGCCGGGCCGCCGCCGCGGGCGCGGATTCGCCGTCGGGCCGTGCCGCCGCCGCGGGCGCGGATTCGCGGTCGCGGCCCACC
>NZ_JAPDOD010000088.1 GCF_027587205.1 Solirubrobacter ginsenosidimutans | reverse complement strand
GCGGACTTGGCCGGGGCGGGCGGCGCGGCGGCGGCGCCCGCCGCGGCAGACGCCGGCGCCGCAGCGCCCTCGGGCGGCGCAGCGGCCGACCCCGCGGGGGCCGCCTCCGGCACGATCAGCGCGGCGGCGCCGTCCTTGCCCGCCTTGGACAGCAGTGCGGCGCCCGCGGCCAGGTCGGTCGCGACGGCCGCGCGCATGCGGGGGCCGAGGGCGGCGGTGAGCGCCAGTTCGTAGCCCGGGGACGCGGCGAGGAGGTCCGCGAGGGCCTTGGCTCCGCCCGGGGCGCCGGCGTTGGCACGCAGGAACTGGTTGGCCTTGGCGAGCTCGGCGCCGATGCGGGCGGACTCGCGGCGGGCGAGCTCCGCCGCCTTGTCCAGGTCGCGGCGGGCCTTGCGGGCGGCTTCGGCGGCGGCTTCGCCCGCCCCGCGGCGTGCGGCGGCGGCACCTGCCAGGGCGGCACGTTCGGCCACCAGCGCGGTCGCGGCCTCGCGCCGCGCCTCCAACTCGACCAGCTCGCGCTCGAGCCGGCTCTTGTAGTCCTCGGCGAGGTCGGCGAGCTCGGCCTGCAGGGCGGCGACGCGCTCGCTCGCTCCCTCGTCACCGGTGTCGGACTCGGCTTCGGCCTCCAGGCGCTCGATCGACGACCGGCGGCGGGCGGCGCGGTCGGCCAGATCGGACACGGTGCGCTGCGCGGCCTCCAGCCGCATCGCGATGCGCTCGGCGGAGGAACGGGCCGAATGGAAGCGCGAGGACAGGCGCTCGCGCTCGGAGGAGCGCGACGACAACGCCTCCTCGGCCGCCTCGCGGCGCTTGCCGACCGTGGACAGCTCGGATTCCGCGGCCTCGGCCGCGGCGCGCGCCAAGGTCACCGCTTCCTCGGCGCCCGCCAGCGCAGCGCGGGCCTCGCGGGCGCTGTCGCGGGCCAGCGTCCAGCGCGCCTCGTCGACCTGGCGCTCGATCCGCGCGTGCAGCTCGGCGGCCTCCGCTTGGCGCTTCAACGGCTTCAGCCGCGTGCGCGCCTCGCGCTCGACGTCTAGCGCCCGATCGAGATTGTCCTGCGTGCGCTCCAATTTCAATTGCGCGCGACGGCGGCGCTTGCGGTGCTTGCCGAGGCCGGCGGCCTCCTCGATCAGCATCCGGCGGTCGCGCGGCTTTGAGGTGACGATCTCCGACACGCGCCCCTGCGAGACGACCGAGTGCATCTCCTTGCCGAGGCCGGTGTCCGAGAGGATCTCGATCACGTCGGTCAACCGGCACTTGGCGCCGTTGATGCGGTATTCGCCCTCCCCCGCGCGGTTGAGCTTGCGGGTGATCGCGACCTCGCCCACCGGCAGGTCCAACGCGCCGGACGCGTTGTCGAGCACGACCTCGACCTCGGCCTCGGCACGCGCCTGCACGCCGTGGGCGCCCGCGAAGATCACGTCCTGCATCGAGGCGCCACGCACGGCCACCGGGGATTGCTCCCCCATCGCCCACAGCACGGCGTCGGTGATGTTGGACTTGCCTGAGCCGTTGGGGCCGACGATCACCGAGACGCCGGGCGAGAACGTGAGCCGTGTGCGATCAGGGAAGGACTTGAAGCCCTTCAAGGTGATCGAGCTCAGGTGCATCAGGCGCTCAAGGACTCCAGCGCCGCCTCGGCTGCCGCCTGCTCGGCGTCCTTCTTGGAGCGGCCCGACCCGCGCGCCAGCGGCTCGCCCTCGACCATCGCCACGACCTCGAAGGTCCGCTCGTGCGGCGGGCCTTCCTCGGCGGCGATCTCGTACGTCACGATCGTCCCGCGCCGCGCCAGGCGCTCCTGCAGGGCCGACTTGAAGTCCGCCGGGCTGACGAGGGAGCGCTCGATCTCCGGCGTGAACGCCTCAACCACCGCGTCGGCGGTCTCCAGGTAGCCGAACTCGAGGTAGACCGCGCCGATCACCGCCTCGATCACCGAGGCCAGCACCCGCTCGGTGCGGGCCAGCTGCTCCGTCGCCGGCCCGGCCACCGACTCGGGCGCGGCCAGCCGCAGGCGCTCGGGAATCCCCAGCCGCTCCGCCACCTCGCGGCACGAGCGGCCGGAGACCGCCTGCGCGCGGATCTTCGTCAGCCGTCCAGCGCCATACGCATCGGCCTCGAGGCGCGGGTACAGGTGCGTCGTGACGGCCAGCGACAGCACGGAGTCCCCCAGGAACGCGAGGCGCTCATAGGAGTCCGACCGCCGGTCCGTCCAGGACGAGTGCGTGACCGCCTGCCGGGCGAGATCGTCCGGCAGCCGTTCGAGCAAGTCGTGCAGCTTGCGCAGCGCTAAGACCCCGACGGAACGTTGGCCAGCACGAAGTCGATCGCCTCGTGCACCGTGTGGATGCGCGCGGCCTCTTCGTCGGACATCTTCACGCCGTACTGGTCTTCCAGCTCCTGCACGAGCGTGTAGAGGTCCAGCGAGTCCGCCGACAGGTCGTCGCGGAAGTGCGTGGATTCCTGGATGCGAGCGGGATCGAGCTCCAGCTCGTCGGCCAGATGCTCACGGATCAGTTCGAGGACTTCTTCGCGCGTCATGATTCGTCGGGCACGCTAGCGGCCGGATCGGACGCCCTCCGCAGCGCCCCCGCGGCCTGCAGGCGCGCATGCGTGCGCCCGGCGACGTCCTCGCGCACGCCGCGCGCGGCCACTTCGATCGCCCGCTGGAAGCCGAGCGCGCCGAAGGACCCGTGCGGGACGACCGCCAGCTTGCGCAGCCCGAGCAGCACCGCGCCGCCCTGCTCCTCCGGCGAGAGCTCGTTCCGCAGGCCGCGCAGCGCGGGCCGCAGCAGCATCCCGCCGAGCTTCGATCGCCAGGACGACATGGCAGCGCTTCGCACCGCACCCAGGAGCGCCGCCGACGAGCCCTCCATGACCTTCAGGGCCACATTGCCCGTGAAGCCGTCGGCGACGATCACATCCGCGGCGCCGGTGCCGATCGCGAAGCCCTCGACGTTGCCGACGAAGTTCAGGCCGGGCGCGTCGACCAGCGAGGCGTGCGCGATGACCACGTTCTCGGTCCCCTTCGTCGCCTCGGTGCCATTCGACAAAAGCGCCACGCGCGGCGAAGCGACGCCGCCCACGGCCTCCATGAACGCCGCGCCCATGTGCGCGAACTGGACGAGGTGCTCGGGCCGGACCTCGACGTTGGCGCCGGCGTCCAGCAGGAGGAACGGATGGCCGGGAACGGGGATCATCAACGCCAGCGCGGGGCGATGGACGCCCCGCGCGCGCTTGAAGGTGAACAGTGAGGACGCGAGCGCCGCCCCGGTCGAGCCGCCGCTCACGAGCGCGTCCGCCTCACCCGCCGCGACCGCCGCGACGGCGCGCACGATCGACGCCTCCGGCGTGCGCCGCACGGCGCGCGCCGGGTCGGGGTCCTTGGCGATCGACACGGGCGCGTCGATCACCGACACGCCCTCCGCGACCGGTCCGATCTCTGCCGCGGGCCCGAAAAGGAGCACGCGGACGCCACCCGCGGCAGCGCGAGCGGCACCGCGAGCGACTTCAGCGGGACCGTGGTCGGCCCCGTTGACGTCTACCGCGACAGTGACTGGATCAGTGATCGTGATCGTGGTCGTGGTCGTGCACGTGCACGACCTCGCGACCGCCGTAGAACCCGCAATGCGGGCACACGCGATGCGGACGCCGCGGCCGGCGGCACTGCGGGCAGCCATTCACCGCGGGAGCGGTGATCTTGTGCTGCGCGCGTCGCTGCGCGGTACGCGCGTGCGACTGCTTCTGCTTAGGAACGGCCATAGTCGGGCGGGAAGGATAGCGACGCGGCGCGCGCTCAGTCGAATTTCAGCTCGGAGAGCTTGCCCCAGCGGGGGTCTGGGTCCGCCTCGTGGGCGTGATCCGGCTCCTCGTTGAGGTTGGCGCCGCACTTCGGGCACAGCCCCGCGCAGTCGGGGCGGCAGATGATCTGGGTCGGCAAAGCGAGCGCCAGCGCGTCGCGAGCCCAGCCCTGGAGGTCGAGATCGCCGTCGTCGAGGTAGGGCGAGATCAGGTCGACGCCGGCGCCCGGCTGATGGACCTCGTAGGAGTCGACGTCGAACTCCGGCGTCGCGAGCTCCAGGCAGCGCATGCAAGGGCCGTCGACGCGCGCGCTGAAGCGCAGGCGCAGGGCCCAGCCGTCCCCGGTGGTGCGGGAGATGTCGAGCCGCACCGGCACGAGCTCCTCCGGCACCGTGTAGTTCGAGCCCGCGTACTCGAACGGCTCGATGTGGACGAACAGGTCGACGCGCCGACCCTGCCCGGAGGTGAGTCCGAGGCGACCGATTTCGTAGCTGTCCGAGCGCTGAGGCATGGCCCCATAAAGGTTAGGACGCGTCTCGCAGCTCTCGCTTGAGCACCTTGCCCGTGGACGTGCGCGGGAGCTCGTCGACGAACACGACGTCGCGCGGCGCCTTGTATCCGGCCAGGTTGGCCTTGACGTAGTCCTTGACGTCCTTCTCGCTCAGCGCGCCCTTCTTTACGATCACGGCCTTCAGGCGCTGGCCGAACTTCTCGTCGGAGACCCCGAAGACCGCGACGTCGGCGACGTGCTCGTGCGAGTGCAGCAGCTCCTCGACCTCGCCGGGGAACACGTTCTCGCCGCCGGAGACGATCATGTCATCGTCGCGGCCGTCGATGAACAGGCGGCCCTTGGCGTCGAAGTGGCCGACGTCGCCGGAGGAGAGCAGGCCGTCGATCTCGTCCTTGTTGCCGCCACCGGTGTAGCCCTCGAACTGGACGTCGTTGCCGACGAAGATCCGGCCCGAGTCCCCGCGCGGCACCGGCCGGCCGTCGGAGTCGAAGAGCTTCACGACGCTGCCCCGCGGCGGCTTGCCGACGGTCCCGGGCGCCTCGCGCAGGTCCTTGGGGGTGGCGATCGTCGCCCACGCGACCTCGGTCGAGCCGTAGAGGTTGTAGAGGTTCTCGCCGAAGTGGTCCATCCAGCGGTCGCTGATCGACCCCGGGAGGGCGGAACCGGAGACCGGCACGGCGCGCACGCTGCTCAGGTCGTAGCGATCGAGCACCGCGTCGTCGAGCTCGAGGATGCGCTGGATCATCACCGGGACGACGACGAGCGCGTCGCACTCGTGCTGGGCGGTGAGGCTGAGCGTCGCCTCCTCGTCGAACTTGCGGTTGAGGACGACGGTGGTCGCCAGGCTGATGCCGAGCGCCCACTGCGCGAACCCCCACGCGTGAAACAGGGGCGCCGCGATCATCGTCTTCTCGCGCGCGCGTAGGGGAATCACGGACAGCAGCGCGGCGATCGGGTCGATCGACTTCGGCATCGAGCGCGAGGCGCCTTTCGGCGTCCCGGTCGTGCCCGAGGTGAGGATGATCGCGCGGCCCTGCTGTGCCGGCGCACCGGGAGACGAGCGGTCGCCGGCGGCGATCAGGTCCTCGACCTTCGGGTCCTTGGTCTTGCCCTCGGCCCAGGCCACGTAGCGCTTGCGGCGGGCGCTCGCACCCTTGAGGACCTCGGCGAACTCCTGGTCGTAGATGACCGCCTTGGGCTTCTCCCGCTTGGCCACGTCGGCCAGCTGCGGACCGGAGAACGCGGTGTTCAGGAACAGCGCGTTGGCGCCGAGCTTGCTGCACGCGAGGACGGCGTCGATCCAGCCGCGGTGGTTGCGGCACATGATCGCGACGCCGTCGCCCGCCTCGATGCCGTCCGCGGCCAGCGCGTTCGCCAGCGCGTTCGTGCGCTCGTCGACCTCCTTGAAGGTCAGCGTGCCGAGCTCGTCGATGATCGCCGGCTCGTCCGGGAAGTTCTTCGCGGCGGCCGTGTAGCCCGCGGCGGGCGTGGTGCCGAAGCGCAGCAGCGCACGCGCGGTGTTCCACAGGCGGTCGGGGCGCTCCGGGTGCACGATCCCCGCGCGTGTGAGCGTGACGAGGGTGTGGAGCTTCGTCTGGGCCTGCGAGGCGAATGCACCGGGCGTGGGAAGCAAGGGTTCTCCTATTTGGACGGAAGCCGCATACCCGCTGGGACCTCGCCCGTCTCGATCAGCTTCCGGATCTCTGCCGCTCGCCGGGGATTGAGGTAGACGTGGCGCTGGCCGACGGAGGGCTTCTCCTCCAGCAGCCCCGCTTCCAGCAAGGCCTCCCCCACCTCCTGGGCGAGGGCGCGGTCGTTGCCGGCGAAGCCTCGCGCGAGATGGGCGAACTCGGTGTGATATCCGCCCCACTTCCCCATGCCGTCGAGGCGCTTGAGGATCCGGCGGGCGGCCCGCAGGCTCGGATCCGGGTCGTGGTGCGGGATCGGGACGGCGCCGCCCGCGCCGAGCAGCGTGAGCACCGCGTCCTCGAGGTGCCCGTCGATCGCCTGCGCGGGGTGGCCGCCCAGGCGCGCGACCGCCTCGGCGATCCGCAGCGGGTGCCGGGCGCCGATCGGCTCCTTGTGGGCCACGTCGTCGAGCACCCCGGACGGCAGCGCTCGCGCCGTCGCCCGCAGCCGATCGATGCCGTGGGCCTGCTCGTCGAAGGCCAGCTCGACGAAATCGGCTTCGAAGGCGGTCGTCGGATAGGCGAGCACGAGGAACCCGCCGGGCAGCTCGCCGGCGCGCAGGCGGAGATCGTCGGCGCGCAGGAGCTGGCCGGGCTCGGCGAGCTCGACCAGCGTGCCGACGACGGCGGCCGTCAGCAGCCACTCTCGCTCGGAGACGATGTCGGGATCGGCTCGTACCGCGGCGGCGACCGGGAGGGCGGCGAGCAGGTGATCGTCGTGCGCGGCGATCGCGATCTCCACCGGGTCGTCCTTGCCCGAGCGGGGCTTGGCGAGCTCGGCGCGGCCGATCCGCAAGGCCTCGTTGAGGACCTCGCGCAGCCGCGCGACGGCGGTGGCGGGCGCATCGGCGCCACCGCAAGCGTCGAGCTCGACCTTCAGCGCCGTCATCGCTCTACCGTATCGGCATGGGTTCCGTCCGCCGCCGGGTGGTCGCGCACGGTCATGTGCAGGGCGTCTTCTTCCGCGACGCGACCCGGCGCGAGGCGTCGCGGCTGGGTGTGGCCGGCAGCGCTCGCAATAGGGCCGACGGCACCGTCGAGTGTGTCTTCGAGGGTCCGGTCGACGCGGTCGAGGCGATGGTCGCGTTCGTCCGCGGTGGGCCCGGGCACGCGTCGGTGACGGGGGTCGATGTCGTTGCGGAGGAGCCCGAAGGCCTCTCTGGGTTCCGCGTTTCCTGACGTCCGGAGCGGTGCGTACCGTGGCTTGTCCGTCATGGAAGCCGCCACACCGCTCAGAGTTCCCCGCGTCCACGTCCTGATGGGGCGCGTGATCGTCGACAACGTCGTCGTCGACGACCCCGCGACCGCCGCGTTCCTGAGCCGGCGCATCGAGGCGGGTGACGACGCGACCAGCGTCGTCGTGGACGCGATCGAGATCGGCGCGCGGGTGCTGGAGCGCGAGCAGAGCGCGGTCGACGCCGAGTTCGTCCGCAACGAGTTCGAGAAGGTGTCGCGCGAGGTCGAGACCGCGTTCACCGACAAGGCGCGGGTCGTGGCCGAGTTCTTCGGCACCAAGGTCGACGAGGTCTTCGGGCCCGAGAACGGGCACCTGGCGAAGGAATTGGCGCGGCTGTTCGGAGACGGCTCCTCGGCCGCCGTGCAACAACAGTTGCGGACGATCATGCTCGAGCAGTCCGCCCGCATGCGCGAGGACCTGCTGCGCCAGTTCTCCTCCGCCGACGGCTCCAACCCGCTGGCCGACTTCAAGGCTGCCCACCTGCGCGCGGCGCGCGACGCGGCGACCCGCCAGGAGACGCAGCTCGAGGGCATGCGCGAGCAGATGGTCGCCTTGAAGCTCGAGCTGCAGTCGCTGCGCTCGGAGCGCGAGAAGCTGCAGGAGGTCGCAGCCGAGGCGGCGCGAGGAACGGCCAAGGGCCGCCCGTACGAGGAGGCCGTGGCCGAGGCGGTCGACGCGATCGCGCGCGGGATGGGCGACGACGCCGAGGCGGTCGGCGACTTCGGCGGCGCCGGCGGGCGCAAGGGCGACGTCGTCGTGGACATCGACGGCTGCACCGGCGCGGCGAGCGGACGCATCGTCTTCGAGGCCAAGCACTCGCGCAAGTCGCGCAAGGAGGCGCTGTCGGAGCTCGAGGACGCGATGACCCAGCGGTCGGCCGACTTCGGCGTGTGGGTGGTGCCGTCGGAGGACCGGCTCCCCGCGCGGGCCACGGCGCTGCGCGAGGTGGGCGGGGACAAGCTGTTCGTCGTCTACGACCCGGAGGACGGCTCGCGGTTGGCGTTGGAGGTCGCGTACTCGCTGGCTCGCGCGCGGGTGCTGATGGCCAAGGGCGGCGTCGAGGGTCTGGACGCACCGGCGTTGCGAGCGGAGGTCGAGCGGGCGCTGGGCGCGATGGAGGACGTCCGCAAGATCAAGCTGCACCTCACCAACGCGGCGGGTGGGATCGAGTCCGCGCGTGGCGTCTTGGAGGGCATGGTCGAGCGCGTGCGCGGCCACCTGGCCGCGATCGACGACCTGGTCGCGAGCGCCGACACCGCCGAGTAGCTACGCGCCGTCGAGCGCCTGGCGGGCGAGGGCGAGGATGCCTTCGCGAGAGCGGGCGGAGGCGTAGAAGCGCTTGGCGTGGGCGAACATCGCGTCCGGGACGCCGGTGACCGCGGCCAGGTCGGCGTCGGACAGCCCCGCCCAAGCCTCGGGGAGGTCCTTGCGGTTCGCGAACTCGCCGAGTGCGCGCGGAACCGCCTGCATGCCCCAGCCGTCGGACTTGGGGTAGACGACATAGAGGGCCTCGGGCGCGGTCGTCACCACGGTCTCGTGCCAGGGGAGCTTGCGGTCCAGCTCGACGACGCGGGGATCGGCGGAGCGCTCGATCGCCGCGCGCACCAGGTCAAGCCCGCGCCGGTAGGCCTTGGCGCCGCGCAGCTCGCGCTCGAGGATGCCCGTGGCCAGCGCGACCGCCTCGGCGAACAGCGTGTCCTCCTCCGCCGCTGAGAGCTCGACGTCCCACGGCGGATTGAAGCCCGCGATCACGCCGCTCACGGACATCGGCCGGATGCCCTCGAAGAGCGCGGTGCTGATGTTCTGGCCGGTGTCGTTGGCGTCGACGCCCTGGACCAGGCGCTCGTCGATCGCCGCGGCCGACTCCTCCCCGCCCGCCAACCCCGCGCCGAACTCGCGCCAGACGAGGCCGAAGCTCGCGTAGCGGATGCCATTGGGGCGCTCCCCCGCGCCGCCGCGCTGGTGGTGGTCGAAGTCGCCGGTCGCGGGGTCGCTGCGGCCGCCGATGTCGACGCGGATGTCGGCTGCGGCGAGCGCGGCGTCGTCGCGCGTGCGCACGACGTCGATCGATCCGTGGGCGAGGCCGAGTACCGCGACGGCGAAGACGTCGTCGGCGTGGAAGTTGCCGGGGTGGGTCGCGACCTGCATCTACGCTCGCGCCAGGAAGGCTTCGTGCTGGGCGACGGCCTGCGTCCAGAGGCGCTCTAGCCGCTCGCCGCCGAGCGTGATCCCGAACTCCGCGAGCAGCACGTCAGCGAATTCCGCCCGCTCGAGCACCCGCTTGTCGTTGACGGTCGGCCCGACGGCGGACAGCGTCCGCGCCCGCAACGTCACGATCCGGTCCTCGCGCGGGCTCTGCACGACCAGCGTCTGCACGAAGGAGGAACCGGGATCGGTCGCCAGCCGCTGATGGTGCACCTCGAAATCCGCCACCCGCGACTCCTCCTCGGTCATGCGGAACCCGCTGACCGAGCCCCACTCGTGCTGGCCCATCCACCACGACCCGCCGGCCTCGCGGGTGAGCGTGTAGGTGAACGGGCCGATCTCCGTCGCGCCCTCGCGGAACGGCAGCGGGTCGATGAAGCCCTCGCCCAGGCCCGCATCGGCGAGCCAGCGTGAACCGTCGACCTCGACGAGCAGCGCCATGTGGTTGGTCGGCCCCTCGCCGCCCACGACGGCCTGATGGTGGGTGACGACGAACCCGCACCCGCGCAGCAGCGCGGCCAGCATGGTGTTGAGCTCGAAGCAGTAGCCGCCGCGGCCGTTCGCGAGCAGCCGCGCCGCCAGCGCCGCTTCGTCGAGCGGGCCGGTCTCCCCCAACTGCACCGCGATGTCCTCGTACGGGACGCGAGCGAGGTAGGCCCGGTGCAGCTCGTGCAGGCCGTCGACGCTCGCATCCGGCCTCGCGTCGAGGCCGATCCGTTGCAGCAGTGCGTCGATCACTTCGGTTCGTCGCGCAGCGTGAACCCGAGCGCCGCGGCGGCACCCGCCGCGTCGCCGGCCTGAGCGGCGGCGGCAGAGGCACGAGCGCGATCGGCGATATCCGGGACCTCGTCCCACTCGATCCGCAGCCGTTCCCCACCCACCGTCACCGGCAGCACGTCGCCCACGAGCGGCGCCTTCAGCGCCGGCATCTCCTCGACGTGCTCCACCACCCGCCCGGAGACCTCGAGCGTGAAGCCGTACTCGACGTCGCGCTTCTCGGTCTGCCGCGCGCCCTTGGCGGTCGGGCCGAGCGCGAGCACCTTCGCCGAACCCCGCACCCCGCCCTTGATCCGCCCACGTCCGAACATGCCCCGATCCTAACCGCCACGCCTTTGCATCCCAGTCGTATACCGGGGTCTGACCCCGGTGTACACGTCGTATGCAAGTTGTATACAGGGGTCTGACCCCGGGATACGTGCGGTATGCATGCGGGTCGGCAACGAGTCGTTCACCTGAGGGGCGGGTGAGGAGTCGTAGCTTCGCGGGCATGTCCCGGCTCGCGCTGCTGCTCGCCTTCATCGCCCTCCTGGCCGCTCCCGCGGCTGCACACGCCCAGATCAAGCCGTCGGTGGAGACGGCGCCGCTGTTCGACGACGAGGCGGGTGGGGATGCGGACGCCGACGATCCCGCGGTCTGGATCAATCCGAAGGATCGTCGCGGGACGCTGGTGATCGGCACCAAGAAGAACGCGGGTCTGGACGTCTATGACCTCGGCGGGCGCACGCTGCAGTCGATTCCCGCGAGCCCGGGGCGGTTCAACAACGTCGATGTGCTCAGCGGCGTCAAGCTCGGCGGCAAGACGCGGGATTTCGTGGTCGCCAGCGATCGCGGCCTCGACCGGTTGCGGGTCTTCGCGATCGACGCCGACGCCGCCCTGCGGGGTCGCCCGCCGCTGACCGACGTCACCGTCGCCAACGCCCCGCTGGTGTTCAGCGCCTCCCCCGCCGAGGCGCAGGCGCAGGCCAACGCGTACGGCCTGGCCGGCCTGGTCGACCACGGGGACGGCTTGATCGCCGTCAGCCGCCGCAGCCGCACCGCCGTCGCCCTCTACCGCCTGATCGACGCCGGGTCCGGGCGCGTCTCCTACGCTCGCGTCGACGGCTTCACGCTGCCGAGCACGTTCCGGCTGCCGAACGGCGCCGACTGGACGCCGTGCGAGGACCCGGGCGACGGCCCGCAGGTCGAGGGCATGACGTTCGATCCCGCCCGCGGCCTGCTGTTCGCGGCCCAGGAGGACGTCGGGCTGTGGGTCGCCAAGGTCGGGCGGACCGGCTTCACGACCACGCCCACGCTGCTGGAGAAGGTCAAGGAGTACGGCATTCCCGGCACGTTCGACCCCGAGACCGAGGAGTGCGTCGCCGGCGCCGACCCCGGCTTCGGCGGCAAGCACGTCGCGGCGGACATCGAGGGCCTGACGCTCTGGCAGATCCCGTTCGTGCGCGACGTCCTGCTCGTCTCCAGCCAGGGCGACAGCCGCTACGTGGCCTACGGCGACGGCGGGCTCGGCCGCTTCCTCGGCGACTTCACGATCGACGACGCCGGCACGATCGACGGCGTCCAGCACTCCGACGGGGCGCAGGTCGTCGCGGAGCCGCTGCCCGGCTTCCCGCTCGGCCTGCTCGTCACCCACGACGGCGAGAACACGCCCGATCCCGACGAGCGCGCCTCGACCAACTTCAAGTACACCCGCCTCGAGAAGGTCGCGGTCGCGCTACTTCTGGGCGCGCGCTAGGGCGATCGCGTCGCGCAGCTTCACCGCGGATCCCGTTCGCAGCACGACCGCGGCGTAGATACGCCCGGCGAACGGGATCAGCAGCAGCGTGGACGCGATCATCAGCGCCACCGAGGCGGCGATCTCCCACGCGGGCGCGGCACCGAGGATGATCCGCGACGGCATCGTCACCGGCGCCATCGGCGGGATGAACGCGGTCACGTGGCCGAGCGTCCCATCCGGGTTCTCGTTGACCGCGAAGCCGGCGAAGAGCGAGACGAGGATCAGCATCGTCAACGGCGTCGTGGAGCTCTGGATCTCCTCCTGGCGCGGCACGAGCGCACCCGCGACCGCGTAGGCCGACGCGTAGAACGCATAGCCCAAGACGAACCAGACGAGCGAGAGCGCGATCGCCACGAGCAGGTTGCCGTCGATCGTCAGCGACCCGCTCGCGCCGGCCACGACGAGCCCGAACGCCGCGACGATCAAGAGCTGGCCGAGGCCGAGCAGGCCGAGCCCGAGCACCTTGCCCGCCAGCAGATCCTTGGGGCGGATGGCGGCCAGGAGGATCTCGATCACCCGCGAGGACTTCTCCTCCACCACGCCGGTCGCGACCCAGAACCCGTAGGTCAGCAGCTGGCCGTACAGGATCAGGATCGTGAAGAAGGCCAAGCCGGCCTTGGCGTCGCGATCGGGATCCTCCGGCTTGGTGGTCACCACCACCAGCGGAGGCGGCGCCGAGGACTGCACCTGCTGGTTGGCGACTTGGAGGATGCTCAGGAGCTTGTCGTCGGGGGTGTCCTCGGCGTGGACCTTGCCGCCGGCGACGGTCGCGTCGGCGTCGGAGCGCACGATCGAGACCTTGGCGTCGAATTCCTTGGAGATCGCGACCGCCCGCTCGGCGACGGCCTGCCCGCGCGCGTCGCCCGCGGCGATCGTGTACTCGTTCGGGCCGCCGAAGCCCAGCAGCGTGGGCAGGACCAGCACGACGATCACGATCGCGAGCGTGATGCCGGTCGAGATCAGGAACGAGCGCTCCCGGATGCGCTCGGTGAGCTCGCGGCGGGCGACGAGACGGATCGCGCCGTTCACTTCACGGCCTCGCGGAACAGGTCGGCCAACGTCGGCCGCTCGACGGCGAAGTACGAAACCCGGCCGGCGGCGCGGGCGGCGTCGAGGATGGCGTCGGACCCGGCGCCCTCGAACACCCAGCCGTTGGGCCCGCGGTCGAGCACCCGCGCGCCCGGCACGTCGATCTCCGGGTCCCCCTCGACGATCACGCGGATCGCCCCCGTGCCGGTCCCGCGCAGCGCCTCGACGGTCCCGGAAGCGACGAGCCGGCCGTCCTTGATGATCGCCACGGCCTCGCAGATCCGCTCGACGAGCTCGAGCTGATGGCTGGAGAAGACCACCGGCACGCCCGTCGCCGCGTATTCGGCGAGCACGCCGCTCAACACATCGACGCCGACCGGGTCGAGGCCCGAGAACGGCTCGTCGAGCACCAGCAGCTCAGGCTCATGGACCAGCGCGGCCGCCAGCTGCACCCGCTGCTGGTTGCCGAGCGAGAGCGCCTCGACGCGATCCTCGGCACGATCGCCAAGACCGAGCCGCTCGATCCAGCGGTCAGCGGCCGCCTCGGCCGCAACAACGCCATGCAGCGACGCGAGGTAGACGAGCTGGGTCCGCACCCGCATCTTCGGGTACAGCCCGCGCTCCTCCGGCATGTAGCCGAAGCGCCGCCGCGTGCCCGCGTCGACGGGCGAGCCGTTCCAGCGGACCTCGCCCGCATCGGCGCTGAGCACGCCGAGGATGATCCGCATCGTGGTGGTCTTGCCGGCCCCGTTGGGGCCGACGAAACCGAAGGTCTGGCCGGGCTCGACGGAGAAGCTGACCCCGTCGAGGGCGACCCGGTCGCCGTAGCGCCGGGCCAGCTCGATGACCTCGAGGCCGCTGATCAGCCGACTTCGGCCGGCTCGTCGCGGCCCTGGAGCCGCTCCCGGCCACGCTGAACGGCGGCGATGAACTTCGAGAGGTTGACTTCGAGGGTGTTGAGGATCTCGTCGGCGTAGTCCTCGGCGCCGAGGCGGATCTCCCGCTCGCGAGCGCGAGCGTCCTCGATGATGTCCTCCGCCGCGCGCTCGGCCTGGCGGGTGACCTCCTGCTGCGAAACCAGCTGTTCCTGGCGCTCGCGCGCTTCCTTGACGATGCGCTCGGCCTCGCGCTTGGCCTCCGCGAGCATCTCCTGGCGCTCCTTGACGATCCAGCGCGCTTGCTTGATCTCCTCAGGGATCGTTGCGCGCATCTGGTCGAGGATGTCGTAGATCTCCTCTTTGTCCACGCGGACGGTGTCCGTCAGCGGGACAGCCTTCGCGTTGTGGACGAGGTCGTCCAGCTTGTCGATCAATACCAGGACGTCCATGGTGATTCCCCGTTTCGCTACCGCCCCAGCGCTTCCTGCAAGCGGCGGGCGACCTCCTCCGGAACGAGCCCCGAGACATCGCCCCCGAAGGTGGCGATCTCCTTGACTCCGCTGGAGGAGAGAAAACTGTACTGCGGACCGGCCATCAGGTAGACCGACTCCACATCTGACGCCAACGAACGGTTGAGCTGATTCATCTCCAGCTCGTACTCGAAGTCCGAGATCGCACGCAGGCCTTTGACGATCGCCTTCGCTCCCTGCTCGCGGGCGAAGTCGACCACGAGCTTGTCGAACGGCACCACGCGGATGTTGGGGAGATGGCCCGTCGCGTGCTCGATGAAGCCGATCCGCTCCTCGGCGTTGAACAGCGATTTGCTCTTGCGCACAGAGGCATTGACGACGGCGACGATCACCTCGTCGAACATGCCCGAGGCGCGTGAGATGATGTCTATATGGCCGTTCGTGATCGGATCGTACGATCCGGGGCAGACGGCGATGCGCGGGTCAGGGGCCATAGATGCGAATGAGGGTGTCGCCGTAGCGGCGTTCGTCTTTCAGGGGCAGGTCGAGCGCTAGAGGCGCCCGTCGGTCGCTCTCGGCCACGGCCACCGCCCCGGGCGCCAGCACGGCGGGGAGGGCCTCCGACAGCGGCGGCGCCAGGCGCTCCGCAAGCCGGTATGGGGGGTCGAGGAAGACAAGATCGTATTGGGCGCCGCCCGCGGATGCGGCGTGCAGGAATTTCAGTGCGTCGGTCTGTCGCACCTGGGCAGTGGCTTTGAGCGCCGCGAGGTTGCCTTTGATGGCCGTGATCGCGCCGCGGTTGTCGTCGACGAAGGTGACGTCGGTGGCGCCCCGCGAGAGGGCTTCGAGGCCGAGCGCGCCCGAGCCGGCGAAGAGGTCGAGCACCCGCGCCTCGTCGATCCGGTCGCCCAGGATCGAGAACAGCGACTCGCGCACCCGATCCGACGTCGGGCGGGTGTTGGCCCCCGGCGGGGCTTTGAGGGTGCGGCCTCCGTAGGTGCCGGCGATCACGCGCATTGCAGCGTCGAGACTAGGCTCTCGCGCCATGGACCCTCTTGCCGCCGTGCCGGTCAGCACGCTCTGCGACGTCGACAAGTCCCTTCCGGTGGCCGATCCGGCGATCCGGCCGTTGACGACCGCCCGGCTCTGCGGGCCCGCCTACACCGTGGTCGCGGCGGGAGAGTTCCTCTCGGTGTTGTGGGCGATCGCCGAGGCAGCGCCGGGCGACGTGCTCGTCGTGCAGGCGGGTGGGGCGCCGCTGGCCGCCCTCGGCGAACTGCTCGCGACGGAGGCGCACCGCCGCGGTCTCGGCGGGATCATCGTCGACGGCTACGTGCGCGACCGGACGGGTCTGCCGCCCGCGCTGCCGATGTGGGCGCGCGGGACGGTCCCGATGGCGGGCCGCAGCGACATCGCGCCGCGCGTGGGCGGGCCGGTGGCGTTCGGCGGCCTGCGCGTGTCACCCGGCGACATGGTCCTGGGCGACGACGACGGCCTCGTGATCGCGCCGCGGGCGCAGCTGGAGGCGTGCCTGGAGCGGGCGGCCGAGATCGAGCGGGTCGAGGCCGCCGTCCTGGCCGGAATCTTGCGCGGCGAGTCGCTGATCGAGATGACGAACCTCGTCGAGCACGTGGCGCGCTTGCGCTCAGGCGAACCGAGCGCGCTAGCAATCGCTCCGCCTGCCTGAGCGGCGAGAGGCGGAGCCCGCAGGGCGACGCCTCTCAGCGACGCGAGGCCGAGTCGTCGCCGATTATGCCGCCGAGCTGAACTCGAAGTCGACGTCTCCGAGGGTGAACGAGTCGCCGTCGCCCTCGAAGATGATGCGGGTGATGCCGGTCTGGCCGCTGGCGCGGAGTTCGAGTGGGCCGGGTTCGAGCGGGAGGTGCGACCAGTCGCACCCGCCTGTCCCCACCTCGACGGCCAGGACGTCCGGGCCGTGGCCGGCCGCCGCGCGCCAGGCCGACGCGTCGAAGTCGTACTCGGTGACGACGACCATCGAGCGACCGGATTTGCGGGTCGCGGCCTTGGCGACGGCGGGGATCTTGGTCATCACGCCAGCGGCGGCCTCGGTCGCGCGGGCCATCAAGCCCGGGTGCCTGGTCGTCGCCGGCACCGGGAACGGATCCGGGAGGAGTCCGTGGACCTGCAGGGCGCGCCAGCTGCGCCCTGCAGCGGTCGCCTTGGCGGCCACCGAGGTCGGGTAGCCCGCGGAGCGCAGCGCGGCGCTCGCGTCGGGCAACGGGACATCGGCGGTGAACCCGAGGCCGTACCCGCCCACCCGGGCGGGCGGCGTCGCTCCGACGCGCAGGACCTCGAGGTCGAGCGCGCCCGCCCGCACGATGCCGCTCGTGAGGCCCGAGACCTCCGCGACGGGCGCGAGCACGGGAGCTCCGAGGCGGTCCGCGAGCTCGGCGAGGGTCGCCGCGGGATCGGCGGCGCGAAGGATCAGGTGGTCGAGCGTGAGCATCACGGCGCCGGAAAGTACCGGCGCCGCGCTCTCACCTGTTTCTAGGAGCCGATCAGGCCGCCCGGAAGCGGGGGTTGAGGCGATTCGCCGCCGGGACCGGGAACGGGAAGCCGAGCACGACCGCCTGCTCCTTGACCTGGTTCTGCGCGCCGCACTGGTGGGTGCAGGTCGTGGCCGGCGGGGCGACCTCGACCGCGTCCTCGCCGGTCACGCCGCCCATGCGGCCGCCTGAGGCGACGTCCCACACGGACACGCCGCCGCAGTGGTCGACGTTCTGGACGCCGCCCGGCCGGCGCGGCGCCGGGATGGCGTTCACACAGCCTTGCAGGACCCGCGTCGCGACCTGCGGACTGTCGCGGGCGACGAGCTTGGGCGCCAGATCGGAGCCGATGTTGATGCGCGCGGTGACCGCCTGGGTGCCGTCCTTGAACGGCAGCAGGTCGCCCTCGCGGGCGCGGAAGTTCGGGTTGTCGTAGTAGAAGGCGTCCGGGCCGAGTGTGTGGGTGAAGCGGGTGGTGGTGCCGTCGCCGCGCTCCGGCTCGACCTGGAAGATGCCGCCGTTGGCGCAGTCCTTGGCCGTGATCTTCATGCTCAGGCCGGTTCCGGTGCGACCGAGCTCGAGGTTCTCCTTGTCGGTCTCCAGCGTGGCGCCCGAGGTCAGCGTGAGCCCACGGTGGTCGGGCACCTTGCCGGCATAGAGGACGATCCGCCGCCCGCCGGTCTGGTCGAGCGGGTTGGGCGCGCCGGTGAAGGCGTAGTCGTAGACGCCGAACGTCACGGGGTCCACGGCGAAGGTCACGTACTTGCCGACGACCTGGACGCGGGTGCCGGCCGGCAGACGCGACGCGGCGACCGAGCCCTTGAAGCCGGGCTTGACCTGCGAACCGTCGGCGAGGCGCAGCGTGAAGCCGCCGCCGTCGCAGCCCTTGGAGGACGCGGCGGACGCGGTGGTGGGAGCCAAGAGGGCGGCGACGAGCGCGCCGCCCACGAGGGCGGTTTTCAGTGGGGCCATGCTGTCGGGACACGCCCGCCGCGCGAAATGTCACGCTCTCATTTCCAATGAGCCGGTATCAGCGCACCCACGACGGGTCAGAACAGAAGACGACGACGCTCGAGCTCTTCTACGACCTCGTCTTCGTCTTCGCCATCACGCAGGTCTCGCACTTCCTGCTAGAGCACCTGACGTGGCAGGGCGCCGGGCAGGCGGCGCTCGTCCTGCTCGTGGTCTGGTGGTCCTGGAACTACACGACCTGGGTCACCAACGAGCTCGACCCCGAGGCGATCGCGGTGCGGCTGCTGCTGATCGGGCTGATGCTGGCGAGCTTCCTGATGGCGATCGCGATCCCGGAGGCCTTCGGGGACCGCGCGCTGCTGTTCGCGGGGGCGTACGTGACGATCCAGATCGGCCGGCACACGTTCCTGACGTTCGTCGCGGCCGGGCCGGGCACCGTCGAGCGCGAGCGCTCCAAGCGGATCCTGATCTGGTTCGTCGTCGCGGCCGTGTTCTGGATCGCGGGCGGCCTTGCCGACGGCTCGCTGCGGACGGCGCTGTGGCTGATCGGCCTGGCGATCGACTACGGCGGCCCGCTGTGCACGTTCTGGGTGCCGGGGATGAAGCGGATCCCGCCCTCGGCGTGGGAGCTCGAGGTCTCCCACTTCGCCGAGCGCTTCCAGCTGTTCGTGATCCTGGCGCTGGGCGAGTCGATCGTCGTCACCGGCGCGACCGCGTCCAAGGAGGACCTGTCCGCCGAGCGGCTCGCCTCGTTCGCGGTGGCGTTCCTGGGGACGGCCGCGATGTGGTGGGTGTACTTCAACGCCGCCGCGGCGGTCGCGCAGCGCCGGCTCGAACTGGCCACCAACCGCACCACGCTCGCCCGCGACGGCTACACGTACCTGCACGTCCTGATGGTCGCGGGGATCATCGTCTCCGCCGTCGGCGACGAGCTCGTGATCGCCCACCCGGGCGAGGTCCTGCACGGCGCCGAGGTCGTCGCGGTGGTCGCCGGCCCGGCGATCTACCTGCTCGCGCTGGTGCTGTTCCGGCTGCGGATGGCGGGGACGCTGAGCGTCAAGCGCACGCTCGGCGCCGCCGGCTGCATCGTCGCCGGGTTCGTCGGCACCACCGTCTCCGCGCTCGCGCTCGGCGCCCTGGTCGTGGCGATCCTCGTCGCAGTGATCACCGCCGAGACCGTGACCGGCGCCCACCGCCGCGCCCGCGGCGAGCCGTCCCCGCTCGAAGCGGTCGGCTAAGCCGCGCAGACGCGACCGTCGACTTTCGCGAGTAGAGCGCGAGAAAGTCGACGCTCGCCGCGGGGCGGCGTCAGGCCGGGATCGGGGCGACGGCGTCGGGGCCGTAGGCGCGCAGGAGCGCGTCGGCGAGGAGCGGGTGCTCGAGCAGCTCCGGGTCGTGGTCGAGGATCTCGCGCGCCCAGCGCCGGGCGCGTTCGAGCAGCTCGACGTCCTCCGGCAGGCGGGCGAACTTGAACGCCTGCATGCCGGACTGGCGGACGCCGAGCATCTCGCCCTCGCCGCGCAGCTCGAGGTCGATCTCGGCCAGCCGGAAGCCGTCGCGGTAGTCGGCCAGCGCCTTCAGGCGGCGTGAGTCCTTGGGCCCGAAGAGCAGGCAGGTCGACTCGTGGGCGCCGCGCCCGATCCGCCCGCGCAGCTGGTGCAGCTGGGAGATGCCGTAGCGCTCGGCGTCCTCGACCAGCATCACCGTCGCGTTGGGGACGTCGATGCCCACCTCGATCACCGTCGTCGCCACGAGCACGTCGGCGCCGCCGGCGGCGAACTCCACCATCGCCTCCTGCTTGGCCTTCGGGCGCATCTGGCCGTGCATCAGCACGACGCGGTAGTCCTTGAGCTCGCCGCCGCGCAGGCGCTCGAACTCGGCGGTCGCGGCGCGCGCCTGCAGCACCTCGGACTCCTCCACCAGCGGGCAGACGACGAACGCCTGGCGGCCGGCGTCGAGCTCCTCGCGGATGCGCTCGTAGGCACGGGCGCGCTCGTGGTCGGTCGCGGCGACGTGGGTGACGATCGGGCGCCGCCCCGCGGGCAGCTCGCGCAGGACGGTCACGTCGAGGTCGCCGTAGGCGGTCAGCGCAAGCGTGCGCGGGATCGGCGTCGCGGTCATATGCAGGACATGCGGAGCGAGGCCTGCCGGCGCCTTGCGGTCCAGCGCCCGGCGCTGGTTGACGCCGAAGCGGTGCTGCTCGTCGACCACCGCGACCGCCAGCCGGTCGAACTCCACCGGGTCCTCGATCAGCGCGTGGGTGCCGACCAGCAGCTTGAGCTCGCCGGACCCCAGCTTGCCCAGCAGGTCGGCGCGGCGCCCCGCGGGCGTCGAGCCGGTGAGCAGCGCGGCCTGCACCAGCTCGCCCGGCATCAGCTTCTGCAGCGTCGCGAAGTGCTGTTCGGCGAGCGTCTCGGTCGGCGCCATCAGCGCCGCCTGCGCGCCCGACTCGACCGCCCGCAGCATCGCGTAGAGGGCGACGACGGTCTTGCCCGAGCCGACCTCGCCCATCAGCAGCCGCTGCATCGGCTTCACGGTGCCGAGGTCCTCGTCGATCGCCGCCATCGCGGAGCGCTGGTCGTCCGTGGGCGTGAAGGGCAGGGAGTCCGCCAGCCAGCGGGTCGTCAGCGCGCCTGCCGGCTCCAGCGCGTCCGCCCGCGCGGCCTCGTGGCGCCGCGCGCGCCGGCGCAGCAGCGCGATCTGCAGCAAGAGGAACTCGTCGAAGGCGAGCCGGCGCCGGCCGCCCTCCTGATCGCCGAAGTGGGCGGCATCGAGCGCGGCCCAGCGGTCGGGCAGCCCCTCGATCACCCGGATCCGCGCCGGCAGCGGCTCCAACGCGTCCCGCGCGGTCTGCCGGTGCTCGTGGACCAGCGCCGCGATCTGGACCGAGGACAGGCCTTCGGAGGCCGGATAGGTCGCCATATCCTCCCCCACGGCGGCGACCTCGCCGGTCTCGGCGTGCTCGTTGACGCGGAACCCGCGCGGCCCTTGGTACTTGCCGGTCAACAGGAGCCGGGTGCCGGGGCGATAGCGGCGCTCCAGCCACGGCTGGTTGAAGAACGTCACGGTCATCGTGCCCGTCTCGTCGGAGACCCGTGCCGAGACCAGCGGCTTCATCCCCCGCCGGCGCACCGGCCGGGACACGATCGAGAGGACCTGGACGACGACCGTCGCGACCTCGTCGAGCTCGAGGTCGCCGATCAGCCGCGCCGCCCGCCGGTCGCGGGGGATGTGGTCGAGCAACTGCCCGACCGTCTGGATCCCCAGTTTCTCCGCCGCCTTCTCGGCCTTCTCGCCGGGAAACGTGACTTCGAGATCCAGGCGCGACGGTTTCGGGTAGCGCGGGGCGAAGGCCGCTGCTTCCGGAAGGGAATCGCGGCTGGCGAACTCGGTGGGCGCCACTACCCATGATTCTGACCGCCCGACCGGACCGACGGTCCCGAGCGCGCCTGCGCCAGAACACGTGACGACCGCAACGTGGTTTAAGGTTTGTAAAGAAGACCTAAGGGGAGGTGGCGTATGGCCGGGGGTCGCAACACGACGACGGGGCCGTGGGCGGTCAAGGACCACACACGTCTGGTCAAGGAGACGCAGTCGGGCGTCGAGGAGGGTGGTCTCAAGCGCGCGGTGGGCGCGGTGGACCTGACGGCGCTCGGCATCGGTGCCGTCATCGGCACCGGCATCTTCGTCGTGATCGGCGAGGGCATCGGTGACGCGGGACCGGCGGTGATCCTGTCATTCGCGCTCGCGGCGCTGACCTGTCTGTTCTCCGCGCTCTCCTACGCGGAGCTGTCGTCGTCGATCCCGGTGTCCGGCAGCGCCTACACCTACGCCTACGCGACGCTCGGCGAGCTGGTCGCGTGGATCATCGGCTGGGACCTGATCCTCGAGTACGGCGTGTCGGTCGCGGCGGTGGCCGTCGGCTGGGGCGGCAACCTCAACGAGTTCCTGCAGAACGCCTTCGGCTACGAGCTGCCGAAATCGATCTCGACCGCTCGCGAGGACGGCGGGATCCTCAACCTGCCCGCGGTGGCAATCGTCATCGCCGTCATGTTCCTGCTCACCCGCGGCGTGCGGGAGACCGCGCGGGTCAATCTGATCATGGTCGGCATCAAACTGGCGATCCTGGCGTTCTTCATCGTCGTCGCCTTCGTGGCGGCGTTCAACTTGGACAATCTGAAGCCGTTCGCGCCGCAGGGCTTCGACGGTGTGGTGACCGCGGCCTCGGTGATCTTCTTCGCCTACATCGGGTTCGACGCGGTGTCGACCGGCGCGGAGGAGGCCAAGCGGCCCAGCCGCGACCTGCCGATCGCGATCGTCGGCTCACTCGTGATCTGCACCGTCATCTACATCCTCGTCTCGATCGCCGCGGTCGGCTCGCTGGACGCCGCCGCGCTGGCGGAGTCCGATGCGCCGCTCGCGCAGGCCCTCGACGAGGGCGCCGGCATCAGCTGGGCGGCGAGCCTGCTCGCCTTCGGCGCGCTGATCGCCATCACCAGCGTGCTGCTGACCGTCTTCTACGGCCAGACGCGCATCTTCTTCGCGATGGCCCGCGACGGGCTGATGCCGCGCGGGATCGCCAAGGTCGACCCGCGGACCGGCACGCCGGTGCTCCTGACGTTCGGGATGGGCATCGCGATCGCGACCCTCGCCGCGATCGCCCCGCTGAATCAGATCGTGAAGCTCGTCAACATCGGCACGCTGTTCGCGTTCTTCCTGGTCAACGTCGGCGTGATCATCCTGCGCAGCACCCACCCGGAGATGGAGCGGCCGTTCCGCGTCCCGTTCGTGCCGGTCTTCCCGATCATCGGGTGCTGTCTGATCCTCTATCTGATGTACAAGCTGCCGGGCGAGACCTGGTGGCGGTTCGTGATCTGGCTCGTGATCGGCCTGGTCATCTACTTCGTCTACGGGCGCAAGCATTCGCTGCTGCAGCTCGCCGCGCAGCGGGGTGAGCGGGAGTGACCGTCGTCGTCGGCCACGACGGCTCTGACTCCGGCGACGACGCCGCCGTCCTCGGCGCGCGCCTGGCACGCGCGAAGGGCGAGGGTCTGCTCGTCGTCACCGTCTATCCGGAGGAGAACCCGATCGGGATCGGCCGGGTCGACGCGGAATGGGTCGAGGCGATGCGTGAGCACGCCCGGGAGGTGAGCGACTGTGCGAAGCGCTTCCTCGACGAGCGCGCCATCGCGGCGGAGCTGCGCCTCGTGGGCTCCGGATCGGCCGCGCACGGACTCGACGACGTCGCCGAGGCCGAGCACGCCTCGCTGATCGTCGTCGGCTCCGAGCGCCACGGCGCGCGCCGGCGCATCTCCCCCGGCTCGACCGGCGAGCGCCTGCTGCACGGTGCGATCTGCCCCGTCGCGATCGCGCCGCGCGGCTTCCGCGAACGGCCGACGGACTCCCCGGTGGAGCGGATCGGCGTGTCGTTCGTGGACACGCCGGAGGCCCACGAGGCGCTGCGCTTCGCGGCGGAGCTGGCCAAGGAGACCAGCGCGAAGCTGACGCTCTACACCGTGATCGCGCGCCGCGCCGAGGTGTTCTCGCCGGTGATCGGCCGCGACGCGGAGGAGGCCTTCCTGGCGACGGTGCGCGAGGACGTCCACGCGGCGCAGGACAAGGCGCTCGCCGCGCTGCCGGAGGGGGTCGAGGCGACCGAGGAGCTGCTCGAGGGCGACACCGTCGACGCGCTCGCGGCGCTCGACGAACACGAGATCGACCTCCTGGTCTGCGGCTCGCGCGGCTACGGGCCGGTGCGCCGCGTGCTGCTGGGCGGGGTGCTGCGCAAGCTCGTCCGCCGGGCAGCCTGTCCCGTCGTCGTGGTGCCGAGAGGAGCCGCGTAGGCAGCGAGCGTCGAGTTGCTCGAGCACAGCGCGAGAAAGTCGACGCTCGCGGCTACTCGGCGCTTACGAGCCACCACCAGGCCGGCTGGCCGCCGCGCTCGAGTTCGAGTTCGGCGCCGGTCGGCGCGAGGCCCGCGACGACGTCCCCGTTCAGCGGGGCGCCGTCGCCTTCGATGACGGTGATCAGCTCGGCCTCGCGGCCGAGCTCGCCGAGCACGACCTCGAGGGTCTCGCCCGGTTCGCCCCACGCGACGAGCTCCTCGTCGATGAAGCCGACGGAGTCCCCGCGCCGGAAGCGGCCCTGCGTGTCGTCGCGCGCGGCCTCGGTGACGCCGCCGGTGCGGACGCGCTGGATCGTCTCCTCCATCACGGCGGCGTTGGTCGCGGCGTCGTGGGTCGGATCAAGGGAGACCGCGGCTGCGAGGCCGGCGGCCATCGAGCGCGTCGGGACGACGTGGACGACCTTCTCCGAGAGCTCCGCGGCGCGCTCGGCGGCCATGCGGACGTTGGAGGAGTTCGGCAGCACGACGACCTCTTCGGCGGGCACCTCGTGGATGCCGGCCAGCAGCTCATAGGTCGAGGGGTTCAGCGTCGCGCCGCCGTCGAGCACCCGCGCGCCCATGCCTTCGAAGAGGACGCGCATGCCGTCGCCGTTGACGACCGCGAGCACACCGCACTCATCGAGGACCTCGCGGACGCGTTGCGTGCGCTGCTCGACCTGCTCCTGCATGTCGGCCACGTCGAGCCGCGACACGGCGCCGACGCCGTCGAACAACGACGTGGCGCGCTCGGGCGAGTCGGTGTGGACGTGGATCTTGAGCGTGTGCGCGTCGCCGACCACCAGCACGGAGTCACCCATCCGCTCCAGGCGCGCGATCCACGGGCCGGCCTCGAGGTTCGTCCCCGTGACGGCGAAGTTCGTGCAGTAGCGGTAGGTCGAGGAGTTGTGCTCGGGCTGCGTGACGCGCGCCGGGGTGTAGTGCTCGAGCGGCGGCGGCTCGTTGCCGCGCAGCGCGGCGATCACGCCCGCGAAGATGATCGTCAGGCCGTACCCGCCGGCGTCGACGACGCCCGCGTCGCGCAGGATCGGCAGCAGCTCCGGACCGCGCTTGACCGACGCCTGGCCGGCGTCGAGCGCGTGCTCGAGCACGTAGGCCAGCATCTCGTTCTGCGTCGCGTCGTCGACGCGGTGCTGGAGGCGCGGCTCGGCCATGTGCGCGATCTCACTCGCGGCACGGGCGGCCATCTCGCGCACGACCGTGAGGATCGTGCCCTCGGCGGGGTCACGCACCGAGCCGTACGCGCGATCGGCCGCGCGGGCCATGGCGGCGGCGACGAGCACCGGGTCCACCAGCTCGCCGGGGCGCGAGATCAGCTCCTCGGCGGCGCCGCGGATCAGCTGCGAGAGGATCACGCCCGAGTTGCCGCGCGCGCCGAGCAGCGCCGCGCGGGCGACGGAGTCGACGATCTGCTCGCGGCCGATCTCGTCGATCTCGCCCTGCGTGGAGAGGTTGTCCAGCTCCTGCAGCACGGCGCGCAGCGTCAGCGCCATGTTGTCGCCCGTGTCGCCGTCGGCGACCGGGAAGACGTTCAGGTCGTTGACTTCCTCGCGCCGCGACTCAAGTTGCGCAAGGGCCGCCTCGATGACGAGGCGGAAGCGGAGAAGGCTCGGGTCGGCCAACGGTTACCCCGCGGCCGCCAGTTACGCCTTGGTGACCTTGCCAGCCTTCAGGCAGCGCGTGCAGACATACACGCGCTTTGGCGCGCCCGCCTCAACGATCCGGACCTTCTGGACGTTGACGTCAAAACGACGCTTGGTGGCGACCATGGAGTGAGAGCGGCTTTGGCCAAAAGCCGGTCGCTTGCCGCAGGAGTGACAGATTCGAGCCATCGGGGCGGAGAGTATAGGACCCGCGCCGGTGGGTACCGTGTGTGCGATGCCCCCGGTCAGTCCGGATCGCATCTCCCTGCCCGACCGTTACCGGGTCGTGCGGCATCTCGCCAACGGCGGGATGGCCAGCGTTTGGGAGGCGCACGACGAGCTTTTGGATCGCGACGTAGCCGTGAAGCTACTGGCGACCCATTTGGGCGAGGACGAGCGCGCCAGGCGGCGTTTCCAGCGTGAGGCGCGGGCCGCGGCGGGCCTTTCGCACCACCCGAACGTGGTCACGATCTACGACGTCGGCGAGCACTCGGGCCGCGTCTTCATGGTCATGGAGATCATGCGCGGCGGGACGCTCGGCGACCGTCTTAAGAGTCGTGAGGACGTCTCTCATGAGAAGGCGCTGCGCTGGTTGCACGAGGCCGCGGCCGCACTCGACACCGCGCACGCCGCGGGCGTCGTGCACCGCGACATCAAGCCCGGCAACCTCCTGCTCGACGGCCGCGAGCGGCTCGCGGTCGCCGACTTCGGCATCGCCCGCCTCGCCTGGGAGGACCAGCTCACCGCGACCGGCCAGGTCCTCGGCACCGCCGCCTACCTCTCGCCCGAGCAGGCGATGGGCGAGGCCGCCTCAGCCGCTTCGGACCGCTACGCGCTCGCCGTCGTCGCCTACGAGCTCTTGACCGGCACGCGCCCCTTCGAGGCCGAGCACTTCGCCGCGCAGGCCCGCGCCCACGTCGAGGACCCGGTCCCGCCCGCCTCGTCACGCGCGGTTGCGGACCTGTCACCGGCCGTTGACGCGGTGCTCGAACGCGGACTCGCGAAGGCGCCCGCGGATCGCTGGAAGTCGGCCGAGGAATTCGTGAATGCGCTGGAGCGCACGCTCGCGACCCGCGAGCCGACGAAACCGACCCGCCGGCTCGGGCGGGGCGCCAAGGGTGCCGCGGCCGCGCCTCCGGCGACGTGGGCGGGCGGCGAGATCGCCGCTCGGCGTGCCCGGCAGGACGAGCGCGACGACGACGTCGACGGCCGGGGCGCGGGCGACGGCGGCCGGGGCTCGAACGCGGCCGACGATGCGCGGCGCGGCC
>NZ_JAPDOD010000087.1 GCF_027587205.1 Solirubrobacter ginsenosidimutans | reverse complement strand
CGTCGCGAACGCCCAGCGCAACATCTGGGTCACCGAGACCGCACTGACCACCGCCCTGAACACCTCCTACTTCGCCGAGCAGGTCGCGACCTTCGCCATCGTCATGGGCATCGCGCTGCTGCTCGCCGGGCTCGGCTTCGCGGTTCTCACGTTCCGCGCCCTGGTCCCGGAGCAGAATCGCGAGGAGGCCCGCGCACAGGCCATGGCTGCGGTGCCGACCGCCTGATCGCCTCCGCCTCCCCGCGTCGCCCCCGCCGCCCCGAGCCCCCGCTCGGGGCGGCGGACGTTCGTGGAGGCGAAGCAGGAAGATCGGCGCACCCCCATCACCAGGAGGCCACCTTGCCACTGCACCGCGCCACACCCGACACCGACCTCCCGCTGACGATCCGCCCGCAGCTCGCGAGGCCCGGTGCTGAGTCGACCGTGCCGCGGCTCCGGCTCCCCGACGGCGAGCTCCCGGCGGACGCGGCCTACCAGCTCGTGCACGACGAGCTGTTGCTCGACGGGCAGGCGAGGCTCAACCTGGCCACGTTCGTGACGACGTGGATGGAGCCACACGCCCGCAAGCTGATGGACGAGTGCCTCGACAAGAACATGATCGACAAGGACGAGTACCCGCAGACCGCGGAGCTCGAGCGGCGCTGCGTGAACATCCTGGCCTCGCTGTGGGGCGCCGAGCACGAGGACGGCGCGACCGGTTGCTCGACGACGGGCTCCAGCGAGGCCTGCATGCTCGGCGGGCTCGCGCTCAAGTGGCGCTGGCGCGAGCGGCGCCGCGCCGCCGGCCTGTCCGCCGAGCGCCCGAATCTCGTGATGGGCGCCAACGTCCAGGTCTGCTGGGAGAAGTTCTGCCGCTACTGGGACGTCGAACCACGCCTCGTGCCCGTTAGCGCCGACGTCCCCCACCTCACCGCCGCCGCGGCGGTCGAGCACTGCGACGAGCACACGATCGGCGTCGTCGCCGTACTCGGCTCGACCTACGACGGCAGCTTCGAACCCGTCGCCGAGATCGCCGCCGCGCTCGACCAGCTCCAGGCGACCTCAGGACTCGACGTGCAGATCCACGTCGACGCCGCCTCGGGAGGCTTCGTCGCGCCGTTCCTCGACCCCGAGCTCGTATGGGACTTCCGCCTGCCACGTGTCCAGTCGATCAACTCCTCAGGACACAAGTACGGCCTCGTCTACCCCGGCGTCGGCTGGGCCGTCTGGCGCGACAAGGCCGCGCTGCCCGAAGACCTGATCTTCGAGGTCGACTACCTCGGCGGGCGGATGCCGACCTTCGCGCTGAACTTCTCACGCGGCGGCGCACCGGTTGTCGCGCAGTACTACGAGCTCATCCGGCTCGGTCGCGAAGGCTTCCGGCGCGTGCAACAGGAGTCCCGGGACACGGCCACGTGGCTCGCCGGCGAGATCGCGACGCTCGAGCCCTTCCGGCTGCTCTCGGACGGAAGCGAGCTCCCGGTCTTCGCCTTCGCCCTGCGTCCCGACGTCGCGGGCTACACGGTCTACGACGTCTCCGAGGCGCTGCGCTTCAGGGGATGGATCGTGCCCGCCTATCCGATGCCACCCGCGATCGAGGACCTCGCCGTCCTGCGCGTCTGCGTGCGCAACGGCTTCTCGCACGACCTCGCGTCGCTGTTGCTGGACGACCTCCGGCACGCCGTCTCCAAGGTCGAGGCCCTGGCGGGCCACCTCCCGGTGCCCACCGCCGACACGCGCGCGGGCTTCCACCACTGAGGTCGATGCAATCACCCGACCGGGGTGATGGCGCCGGCTCGCGGCGCTGCGAGTCTCGCGCGGGTGTTGGTGATCGGTGCCTACCCGCTGGTCGACCCCGCGGCGTTCCTGGCGGTCGTCGGCACGGCTGCGGTCGCGGGCACGCTGGCGGCCATGCTCACCGGGCGCGGGCTGCTCGTCCCGACGGTGGTCGCCGAGTTGCTCCTGGGGGTCGTGATCGGTCCGCAGGTGCTCGGGCTGGAGGTGAGCGAGTTCATGACCTTCTTCGCCAGCCTCGGGCTGGGCATGCTGTTCTTCTTCGCCGGCTACGAGATCGACCTGCACCGGATCGCCGGGCTGCCCCTGCGCCTCGGGGTGGCCGGCTGGTTCCTGTCGCTGGCCCTGGCCTACGGGATCGGCGGGATGCTCGCGGCGGCCGGGATCGTCGTGTCACTCCTGTATACGGGTTCCGCACTGGCGACGACCGCGATCGGGACCCTGCTCCCGGTGCTGTCGGACTCGGGTGAGCTGCGCACGCGGTTCGGCGGCTACCTGCTCGCGGCGGGCGCGGTCGGTGAGTTCGGGCCGATCCTGCTGCTCACGCTGATCCTCTCGTCGGGCGGCACGGTGCACAACGCGCTGATCCTGCTCGCGTTCGTCGTGCTCGCCGTCGTGGTGGCGGTGATGGCCGTGCGCTCGAAGTCGCGGACGGTGGCGCTGTTCGAACAGACGATCGAGAAGAGCTCCCAGCTCGCGGTGCGCTGGATCGTGGTCCTCGTGTTCGCGCTCGCGCTGCTGGCGTCGGAGCTCGGGCTGGACCTGCTGCTCGGCGGCTTCGCGGCGGGGATGATCACGCGCCAGGTGCTCAAGGAGCGCGAGGTCACCGGCTTCGACTCGAAGCTCACCGCCGTCGCCTTCGGGGTGTTCATCCCGTTCTTCTTCGTGGTCAGCGGGATGCAGCTCGACGTCGCCGCGCTGTTCTCCAGCATCGGCAGCGTGCTGAAGATGTTCCTCTTCTTCGGGCTGTTCCTCGTGGTCCGCGGCACGCCGGCGATGCTGCTCTATGGCGACGTGCTCAACCGGCGCGACCGATTCGCGCTCGCGCTGTTCACGTCGACGCAGCTGCCGCTCGTGCTCGCGATCACGACGCTCGCCCGCGAGACCGGGCATATGCGTTCGTCGACGGCGGCGTCGCTCGTCGGCGCCGCGGTCCTCTCGACGCTCGTGTTCCCGATGCTCGGACTGCGCCTGCGCGGCGATGCCCCGGTCGAGGAGCCACCCGCCGCGCAGGTCGCCGTCGCGGCTTAGTACCCGGTGGCGGTCTTCACTCGCCGGCGATCGAGCTCGTGGAGCCCGCCCTTGACGGCGAGCGTCGCGCAGGCGTCGGAGATGTCGTGCGCGAGCGTGGTCGCGAGCGAGTGGCCGAGCGCGCGTTTGACGAGGGCGCGCATGATCGTCACGTGCTCGGCGTTCGGCGGCAGCGTGTACGCGGGCAGCATCCAGCCGCGCTCGGCGGCGAGCTGGGATGCGATGTCGAACTCGTCATAGCCGCGGTCAGGGTTCTCGGTGAGCTTGAACGCGACCAGCGGCAGCTGCTCGGCGCCCGGCTCCCCGACCAGCTCGAACTCGCCGATGGCGACGATCTCCTCGGCCAGCGCGCGGGCGTTGCGCTGCATCGACTCCATGATGTAGCGGTAGCCCTCGTGCCCGTAGCGGACGAAGTTGTAGTACTGCGCGAGCACCATGCTCGAGCCGGTGGAGAAGTTCAGCGTGAAGGTCGCGTCGCGCTTGCCGAGGTAGTTCTCGTAGAACACGAGATCCTCCGGCAGGTCGGCCGGCTCGCGGAAGATCAGCCAGCCGAGCCCCGGATAGACGAGCCCGTACTTGTGGCCCGAGACGTTGATGGAGTGCACCGTCTCCAGGCGGAAGTCCCACTCGGAGTCGGGATAGAGGAAGGGCCACACGAAGGCGCCGCTGGCGCCGTCGACGTGCATCGGGACCTCGAGGCCGCGCTCGTCGCGCAGGCGCCGCAGCAGCGCGTCGATGCCGACGATGTCGTCGGCGTGGCCCGTGAACGTCGTGCCCAGGACGGCCGCGACGCCGATCGTGTTCTCGTCCACGTGCGGCTCGACGTCCTCGGGCCCGATCGTGAACTTGTGCGGCTGCAGCGGGATGATCCGCGGCTCGACGTCGAAGTAGCGGCAGAACTTCTCCCACACCACATGGACGTCACCGCCGAACACGAGGTTCGGCCGGTCCGTCGCCTTTCCGGCGGCCTCGCGGCGCGCACGCCACTTCCACTTCAGCGACAGCGCGCCGAGCATGATCGCCTCCGACGAGCCCTGCGTGCGCGTACCGGTCGTCTCGCCGGGAGCGTGGAAGAGGTCGGCGAGCATCCGGATGCAGCGCTGCTCGATCTCCGCCGTCTGCGGATACTCGGCGTGGTCGATGTAGTTGCGATGCAGGTTGTCGGCGATCACGCGCTGCGCCTGCGGCTCCATCCACGTGGTCACGAACGTGGCGAGGTTGCGGAACGGGATCCCGTCGAGCACGAGTTCCTCCCCGACGAGCCGCATCGCGTCGTCGGCCGCCATCCCGCGCTGCGGCAGGCGGTGATCTGGCGCGTCAGTGAGCAGGAACTCGTTGCCGTAGCTGCTCGCCCCGTTCGTTGGCGCGGGCGGTGTGGTGGGGTGCTGACCGACCGACATGGCTTCTCCCTTGTGACGACAGACTCGCGTGAGACTCCCGGATTCCCGGGCTTACGTCGTCATCCCTTTGGGGTGAGAATCTTTCGTTCCAGCGCGCGCAGCGGGCGTCGCCGATGCGACTTGGAGGAGTGGCCGGTCCGCAGCGTCGCGACCCCACAGGCCAAGAAGCAGGCCGCGCCGAGCGCCGTGTTCCAGTTCGCGGCGGCCAAGTCGAGCATCGACCCGTGGTCCGGCACCACGTACCCCGCCACGGCGGAGATGCCGAAGAACACGCAGCCGAGGAGGTTCACGGACGGCTCCCACCATGCGTGCCCGCCGCGCAGCGGCCGCCACCCACGCCGCGGCGAGGCGACATACCCGATCACGCCCGAGACGAGGAAGCAGATCGACCCGAGCGCGTCGGGACGCCAGACCAGCCGGTCGTAATCGGGATTCGTGAGCAACGTGTCCATCGCCCGGAACGTCGTCGCGTTGAAGAACAACGTGCCCGCGGACTGCACGCCGGCGACCCACTGCGCCGAGCGCGGCCCGTCCAGCGAGAGCCACACCTGCATCGCCCCGCCCGCGGTGAACAGGATCGACCCGACGAAGAAGGTCACCGCGTCGGCGCCCGGCCCGACGAGCTCGACGTAGCCCGGGAACGGGCCGATCAGGAAGCAGGACGAGCCGAGGACGAACAACAGCGCCATCCAGCGTTCACGGCTCATCGGCGGATCGTCCGCGCTCCGCCGTCCGATGGAATCACCCACATCGAATGATGAACCCGCGCCGCACCGCGCCGAGGATCGCTGACGCGATGACCGAGACCTTCCGCCAGCTTCCGCGGCCTCCCAAGCGTTCAGAGAAAACGGCGAACACGGATGGGTTGATCGCCGCGGCGGTGCTCTTCATGTTCGCGCTCTTCCCGCGCCTGTGGATCCTCGGGTTCTGGATCTTCAGCTACGGGCTCGACGACGCGTACAGCAGCTGGATCATCCCTGCGGTCGGCTTCGTCGTGGCCCCCTGGACCACGCTGCTCTACGCGTGGATGTGGGCGATCAACTCGAACTCGGTGAGCGGCTGGGAGTGGCTGCCGGTGGCCGTCGGCGCCCTCCTCGACCTCTGGTTCCTGTGGATCGTCGCGCGCCTCATGCGATAGCCGCGCGTCGTGTAAGTTGAGCCGCATGGCTGAGCCCGTATCCCGGGCGCCGGCCGTGGAAGCTCCCGATCGTGACATCTCGTCGGAGCTCACGCGGCTCGCCGACGAGCAGGCGGCGCTTCGGCGCGTCGCGACGCTCGTGGCGCGGCAGGCGTCGCAGGCCGACGTGTTCGCGGGCATCGCCGAGGAACTCGGCGAGGTGCTCGGCGTGCACGAGATTCGCATGTTCCGCTACGACGCCGGCCCTACTCCCACGGCGGTGGTCGTGGGCAACTGGGGTTCCCGGCGAGACGACGTGCTGCCGATCGGAGACCGTCAGCCGCTCGACGGCGACAACGTGACGGGTCTCGTGTTCCGGACGCGCCGTCCGGCGCGGCTCGATGACTACTCACGGGCGAGCGGACCGCTCGCCGAACGGCTCCGGCAAGCCGACATCAGCGCGGGCGTGGGGACGCCGATCACGGTGGACGGGCGGCTCTGGGGCGCGATGACGGCAGCGGTCGTCGACGGCAGTTCGCTGCCGTCGGACGCGGAGGCCCGGATTGGTGCGTTCACCGAGATGATCGGTACCGCGATCGCCAACACCGCCGCGCGAAGTGAGATCGCGCGCCTTGCCGACGACCAGGCCGCGTTGCGGCGCGTGGCGACGCTGGTCGCCGAAGGGACGCCGCCCGCGCAGCTCTTCGTGAGGATCACCCAAGAGGTGACGAGCCTCCTTGGGCACCACATCGACTCCGCGATCGTGAGCTACGACGCGCCCGACGCAGCGACGGTGATGGCCGTGTCCGGCGAGCAGCCCCCAGCCGGGATCCGGCTCCACGCGAAACTGCCCGTCGATGGCAGCGGCGTGATCGCGCGGGTGTTGCGCGAGCGAATGCCGGTGCGCGTGGACGACTACGCAGGGGCCGCCGGCACGATCGCCGGCCATGTGGCGCAGCATGGCATCCGCTCGGCCGTCGGCGGGCCGATCCTCGTCCAGGGCCGGCTCTGGGGGGCACTCGTCGTCGCCAAGTACGACTCCGAGCCGTTTCCGCCCGAGACGGAGCATCGTGTGTCGCAGTTCACGAACCTCGTTGCCACGGCGATCGCCAACGCGAACGCGCGCGCCGAAGTCGGACGCCTGGCCGAGCAGCAGGCCGCGCTTCGGCGGGTCGCGACGTTCGTCGCCCAAGGGGCCGCGCCGGCTGAGGTCTTCGACGCCGTGCTCAAGGAGGCGACCCAGCTGCTCGGAGCCGACCAGGTCAGTCTCGTGCGCGCCACGAGCGCTCATGAGATCACGATCCTCGCCCTTCGCGGAACCGACCCCGAGATCGTTCGGCCTGGAGCGCGCGTGCCCCTCGACGGCGACAGCGTCACGCGCCGGGTCGTGCATACCGGCCGCTCGACGCGTCTGAACTTCACGGACGGCCAGGCCGGCAGCATCGCCGCGATCGCCCGCCGCGGGAACATCCGCGTGTCGGTCGGCGCTCCGATCGTCGTCGACGGCGCGCTGTGGGGCGCGATCACAGCGAGCTGGATCGACACCGACCACGCGCCGTTCGACGCGGAAGACCGGCTGGTCGAGTTCGCCCAGCTCGCCGGCAGTGCGATCGCCAACGCCGACAGCCGCGACCAGCTCACCGCGTCCCGCGCCCGCGTGCTCACCGCGGGCGACGAGGCGCGTCGCCAGGTCGTCCGCGACCTCCACGACGGCGCACAACAGCGTCTCGTGCACACGATCATCACGCTTAAGCTCGCGCGCAAAGCGCTCGTTGAAGACAGCACGCAAGTGGACGCGCTGCTCGCCGAGGCATGCGCGCACGCGGAGGAGAGCCACGCCGAGCTGCGCGAACTGGCCCACGGGATCCTCCCCTCGGCGCTGACGCGCGGCGGCCTCCCGGCCGGGGTGAAGGCCGTCGTCTCACGCCTCGACATTCCGGTGGACGCTGACATCGCGATCCCGCGCCTCTCGCCCGAGATCGAGGCCAGCGCGTACTTCTTCGTGGCCGAGGCGCTGACCAACGCGGTCAAGCACGCCCAGGCCACGAGGGCCGCGTTGACCGCCCGCCTCGACCAAGACACGCTACACGTCGAGGTGCGCGACGACGGCATCGGCGGAGCCGACCCGACGGGTCACGGGCTGCTCGGGCTGAGCGACCGCGCCGCGGCCCTGGGCGGCCGCCTGTACATCAACAGCCCACGCGGAGCCGGCACCGTCCTGGCATTGGATCTGCCGCTCCCCTCGTAGCGTTGGACGCTTGCGGTGGTGGGTACCGCGCCGTCACGCTGCGTCAGGACCGCGAGTCCGGCGATCCGCGTGCGGCGTGATGCGTCGCGCCTGGTCGGCCCGCTCACCGTCATGGCCGTGACCTGGCGCGGAGCGATCGGTGCAACGACCGGTCGACGTGGCGAAAATCACGTGGTGATCTCGGTTCCGCGCTCGGACCTGCTTCGCCGTGTGCTCGGATGCCTTCGCGACCACCCGCACGACGACACGGTCGACCGCATCGCACGACTCCTCGGCATGCCCGCCGAGGCTGTCCATGACGCCCTGACGGCACTGGCCGAGGACGGACTGGTGAGCGAGACCAGGAGCCATTGGGTGCTGAGCCGCACCGGCTGGGCGTCGGCGCGTGCCGACGACGTGTTCGGCGATCTCGACTAAGCCTGGATCCAGGCTAAGCCGGCACCGGGATGTCGGCCGCGATCAGCGTGCCGCCGCCAGCACGGCTCTCGACGCGGAGCCGGCCGCCGAGTGCGGCGAGACGGTCCGCGAGCCCGATGAGACCGCTCCCGTCGGGTGCGGCGCCGCCGATGCCGTCGTCGCGGACGTGGATGGACAGTGTGCCGTCCGTGATTCGCGCCATGACTTCGGCGTGCCGGGCACCCGCGTGTTTTGCGATGTTGGTCAGCGCCTCGGCGACCACGAAATAGGCGGTCGCCTCGACGGCGGCGGAGAGCCGGCCCACGGACACGTCGTTCTCCACCGGCACCGGCGTTCTCGAAGCGAGCATTTCAACGGCCGCGTGGAGCCCGCCGCGGGTGAGCGCCGCCGGGAGGATTCCGTGCGCGAGCTCGCGCAGCTCGGCCTTCGCGCGTTCCGCGTTGTCGAGGGCCTCCCTCAGCAGGTCGGGAGCGTCATCGGCCCCGTTCTCCACGGCCCGGCGCGCCAACTTGAGCGTGATGATCGTGTGGACGAGGCGCGCCTGAGCCCCGTCGTGCAGATCGCGCACCACCCGCCGGCGCTCGTCATCGGCAGCGGCCACGATCCGTGCACGCGAGGCAGCAAGCTCCGCGTCGGCCAGCCGCCGGTCGGTCACGTCCCGGGCAACGGCGAAGACGAGACCTCGCTCGGGAATCACCCGCGAGTTCGACTGAAGCCAGCGCACAGAACCGTCGCGACAGACGACCCGGTGCTCGATGCCGATCATGTCATCACGGTCGCCACGAACGAACTCGTCGAACAAGTGGCGCAGCCATGGGATGTCGTCCGGATGGATGAGCTCCAGGAAGGACCGGGAAAGCAGCTCCGAGAAGGGATAGCCGAGCGTGCGCTCGAACGCCGGGTTCACCCGCTCGAAGCGGCCGTCGAACCCGACGATGACGATCAGGTCGTGCGCGAGATCGAAGACGTCACCCAACTCGCTCTGGGGCTGCGGCGCAAAGGCTGAATCGCTGCTCATCAGCCGCGGACGCGCACGGGCGTGCCGGGCCGTACCTGCCGATAGAGACGCAGCAGGGCTGGGCGTGAGACGCGGATGCATCCGGCACTGAACGCCTTGGAATGCGCGGCGGGCGGCACGCCGTGGATCGCCACCCGGGAGGTGTGCGCGTGGTCGCCGTACGCGGAGAGCACGAGGATGCGGGCGCCGTAGACCCCGCTGTAGCGGGCGCCGTCGATCCGGTCGGTGATCTGGAACGTCCCGTCCGGCGTCGGGGTCGCGTCGCCGCCGATCACCACCTTGGTGCTCCAGCGCGACCCGCCGCCGATCACACTCAGCCGTTTCTTGGAGCGATCGATCTCGATCCGGTACTCGAGTTCGGACGCCGGGCGCACGTCTCGGCTCCGCAGCCAGCCCACGCCGTGCGGCCCGTCCTCGACGGCGACCTTGATCCACGCGTCGCGTCGCTCGCGAACCCACAGCCGCCGCAGGCTCCCATACGGCGTCCGGTTCCGCAGCCGGACGAGCGCGCGCCCGCCCGGCTTCGCGTAGACGACGACGCCCGAGGCACGCGCCGGCGCAACGGTCTCGATCGCGCTCGAGGGGAAAGCGAGCGAAGCGGCCAACAGCGCGACCGCCAAGCCCGAGTCAAGAAGCGGCACGACGATGAGTATTGCGCGGTGCCGATCCGGTCGCCAGGCCGAGCCCCACTTCGCGCCTTCAGTAGGTCGGCTGCAGCCGGGCTCGCGCGGTCGCTCCGACCGACCGGGCCGTGAGCGTGACCAGCCCGTCCTCCTCGGCCAGGCGCCGCGGGGATCGGAGCACCACGTCGCGCTTGCCCGCGCGCCGGAACGTGACCGTACGCGTCATCGACTCGCCGCCGCGGCGCAGCTGGAGCCGGACGCTGCCCTTTCGTGTCGTCCGCACCGTGGCGCGAACGGTCAGGATCGACTTCGGGCGGGCATCGACCTCCAGCGACAGCGGCGGCCGCGGGCCGCGGACCTCCGGTCCCGCGTCCTCGTCCCCGCCCGCAAGGTCGCGGCCCTCGGCGGAGACGGAGAAGTACGCGTCGCCGAACCCCAGATCCGGGACCACGAGCCGCACGGTGCGCCGCTCGCCGACGGCCAGCGGCGCCAGCGAGCAGAACTGCCGCCGCGGGTCGTCCTGCTGGCCACCCGAGCTGAAGAGGCGCGGCTCCCCGACGCAAGCCGGGCTCCAGGACCCGAGGCCCGGGCTCGGGAGGAAGTACGCCTCTATCTGCGGGCGGTCGGCGGTGCGCGGCCCGGCGTTCTCGATGGTGACGTCGAAGGCGCGCCGGTGCCCGCTCAGGCGCTGTGTGGTCGCGGAGGCACGCAGGTTCGTGCGGTCCTCGCTCTCGTCGCCGGCGCCGTCGCGGTCGACGTCGGACTCGGTGATCGGCTCGATCGTCAGCTCGCGGCCGCGCTGGACCTCGGTCGCGGTGCGGCGGTCGGGGAGCGCCGCACCGAGCGGTGGGCGGTACACGTCGACGGACTGCGACGCGCAGAAGTCGCCCTCGCCGTCCTCCGGCGAGCAGCGGACCTGGGCCGTGATCGCGTGGCCGCCGGTCTCCTGCTCGATCCCGTAGATCACGCTGCGGTAGTCGGCGAAGACGTGCGGCGCCGGGAAGGTGTAGGTGCCCGGCTCGGCCGGCAGCGTCACGGGCTCGCCGACGTAGACCGCGGGCGTCCCTTCCTCATCGAACGCGGGACTCGTATGCACGAGCAAGCGGATCGTGCCCGCCTGGCCGCCGGGCTGGACCACCACACGGAACCCCGTGAGCAACTCGGGGTGCTCGCCCTCGAGCGTCACCCCACCGTGCCAGTCGCTGTAGAGCGTCGCCGGACCCGCCGGCGTCAGCGTCTCCGGGGCCTGAGCGGCCAACGCGAACAGGGCGGCCGGGGCGATCGCGAGCAGTTTGATGGGCATGTGACTCCTAGTCGCGGCGTGGCAGATAAACGGTCAACTCGGCGCTGCCGTCCCCGCCCACGCCGATGCGCCCGTGCGGGATGCGCGCGTCCATCACGAGATTCCCAAAGCCCTCACGGCGGAACTCCGCCAGCGCCGCTCGGGTCACGCGCAGCTTCACCTCGCGGCTCTTGCCCACTCCGATCGCGAATCGGCCGCTGGCGGCGGCCTTGCCGTCGCCCTCGTAGATGCGGGCGATCGCGGTGCCGCGGCACACGCCGCGCGGTGCGGTGACGCAGGCGACCGGGACGGTGATGGTGCGGCCGCGAAGCCGGGTGCTGGCGATGTACGCGTACGCGATCTCGGTGGTCGGGCAGGGGTCGCCCGGACGCGTCGGGGCGGTCGCGACGGGGATCGCGGCGACGTGAGCGCAGCCGTTGGCGACCCACGCGTAGCCCGACGCGTCGCCCGCGGCGTCGACGAAGACGCCGGTCGGCGGACCCAGCATCGTGATCCGGCCGCCGCCCGTGGGCAGCGCGACCGCGCGGCCGGTCTTGTCGATGCCGCTGAGCGTCCCACCCGCGAGATGCACGCGCTTGAGCCCCTTCGTCCCGGGCACGAGACGGGCCGCCGACCCTGGGCCGGCGATCGTGACACCCGCCCGCGTCGCGACGGCGACGCGACCGTCCGGCGCAAGGCTCAGGTCCGCACCGCGCTCGCGGTCTGACAGCGAGACCGTGGCAAGCTCCGCGCCCGTCGCCAGGTCGAGCACCGCCACTCGGTTCGGTCCCGCCATCGCCGCGGCCGCGAAGCCACCGGAGATCTCGACCGGCAGCGCCGACGCCTTGGCCCACGGGATCGGCACAAGCCCCGCAACCGAGTCGAACAGGAAGGCGCGGATCGGGCCGTCGGACTCGGGTCGCGCCTCAACGATCAGGACGCGATCCCCGTCGACGTCGACCAGCGCGGGCACCCATGCCTCGCGCGTCGGCAAGACGCGCACGACCTCGATCGGCCCGCGCGGCGGGCCGCTGTAGACGCGCCACTCGGCCGTGCGGTCCTGCGCATCTTCGATCTCCGCGATCAACGCGACGCGCGCCGCGGAGCCGCAAGCCGCCGCGACTCGCCCTCGAAGACGAAGTTCATGCGATCCACGGTCAGCACGGTCTGCGCTGTCCCCCCGCCACGCGGGACCGCCACGAGCTGGCTCCGTTCACCGCTCGCCTGACGCAGGACGACCGCATCCGGCCCGGCCAGCGCCACCGCGGAGAGCTCCGGACCGTCGTAGACACCGACCGTCGCGGCACCCGCCGGAGCGGCCGCGAACGCACACACACCCACGACGGCTGCCACCAATCGGCACATGCTCACCACATACCCAGCGCGCCGCGCTTCCAGACTGAATGCGCAGTGAAGCGGTGAGTTACGCCGCAGCGGGCGGCCCGAACCAGGTGGCGTCGCGTTCGAGTGCGCTCGCGCGACTTCGGGTATCCCGGCCACGATGCGGTTCGGCGTCGTGGCTCTCCTGCTCGTCCCTGCCGCAGCGGCGGCTGCGATGCTGTTGGCAGCGATCCCGGCAGGCGACGCGGTCGACGACTCAGCGGTGATCCTGTTCGGCGCTCCAAGCCTCGTGAGCGCGCTGGCGACGTTCGCGCTGGCTCGCGGGCGTGCCCGTGCGCCGGCGGTGGCCGGCGGGTGGGCGCTCGCGTCGGCGGCTGCCGCGGCGCTGCTCTTCGCCGCCCTGTTCGTGGCGCTCGTGCTCGCCGCTTGCGCGATCGACACGAACAGCTGCGACTGACCCGACTCCGAGAACAGGCCTCGCGTCCTCGAACCGGCGGCTCACCGTGCCCCGGGGGCGAGCTCCTCCCGGAGGCGCTCGACGCAGCGCTGGCGGGTCGGGCCGATGCTGCCGACCGGCATCCCGAGGCGTGCCGAGATCTCGGCGTAGCTCAGGGCCGGCTCGCTCATCAGCGACGCGATCAACTCGCGCTGGCGCGGGGGCAGCAGCGCGACCTCGCGCGCCAGAGCGGCGCGGCGCTCCTCGAGGAGCTCGTCGGCTGGGTCGTCGTCCGCGACGGCCTCGGTGCCGATGTCCTGGTCGGTGAGACTCTCGCGGCGCCGGTCGTTGAGCGCCCGCAGTGCCTCGCGCCGGGCCGTCGTATCGACCCAGGCGCCCAGCGCGAGCGGGTCGCGGACGCGCTCGAGATTCCGGTAGAGCCGCAGCCAGGTCTCCTGGGCGACATCGTCGGCCTGGTGGGTGTTGAGGCCATGCGCGCGGGCGACGCGCTGGACGTGCCCGCGGAAGCGCGCGATGAGGGCCGTCCAGGCGGACTGGTCGCCGCGCCCTGCCGCAGCGACCATGCCGGCGAGCGCATGCGAGTCGTGGGGCCGCGGGCGCTCGGCTTCGAGCGCTTTGATGTAGTTGCGGTCGTGATGGGAGTGCTGGAGCATGGGCTCGTCTCCGAGGGCCTTAGATTGGGGCTTCCTTCACCAATCGAAACTACCGGCGGGCTTTTGCCGTGCGTAGGCCATCTGCGATGCCTCGTTGCCGTCATTTGACGGGCAGGCTTGAGAGGGCGTTTAGGAGCCGACCCGGGGGCGCGCGGCAGGCACTTCCCCGCGGCCCAGGCGCTCGAGCGCCGGGAGATCGACCACGTGGATCTCACGCCGACCGGTCTCGATGTAGTTGAGCCCGCGCATGATCTGCAGCGCGCGCCCCACCGACTCCAGCGACGTGGCCGTGCAGCTCGCCAACTCCTCCTGGGAGAGCGGCAGGGCGATCCGGATCCCGCTGTTGTCCTCACGACCGAAGCGGGCGCTGAACTCGACGAGCATGGCTGCCACTCGACCGGTGCTGGAGAGCCCGGCGAACTCGAGCCGGCGCGCATCCGCCTCGCGCAAACGGCGACTCAGCAACGCCGCCAGTTCGAGCGCGACGTCAGGACGGGCGAGCAGGAAGGAACGGAACGCGGTGTGCGTGAAGGCGAGCGCCTCGACCGGCGCGACCGTCACGACGGTGGCCGAGCGCGGCTCGCCGTCGATCGCCGACTGCTCGCCGACCAGTTCGCCCGGACCACGGAAGGCCAGCAGCGCCTCACGGCCGGAGACCGTGAACACCCCGACCTTCACGGAGCCCCGCTGGATCCAGAGCACGCGGTCGGGCACCTGGCCCTCGTAGACCAGCGGGCGCCCGCGCGGAAACGAGCAGCGCTGCCCGCGCTCTCGCAGCGCCTGCGCGGCCTCGGGGCCGATCGCTGTCGCGAAATCGTGCACGTGCGTGCCCGTGGCTGAACCTACCACCGCCGGGCTCATCCGGTGCGCTCCAGCATGTACGGGACGAGCGCGCGGATGAACGCCAGGTGCGAGGACTCCGGCACGTCGGCGAACGCGTCCTCGAACGCCGTCGCGGCCGCCGCCCCGAGGCACTCCCCATATGCGCGCGCGAAGCGGAGGCTGCCGTGTTCGGTCATCCACCCGTGCACGCGGGCGACGTCGGCGTCACCGCGCTCGTTTTCCGGTGCGGCGAGGAAGCCCACGAGCCACCCGCGCCGCGCCGGCGTGACGGCGCGCAGCAGGTGAAGCAGCATCAGCGTCCGCTTGCCCTCGCGGATGTCGCCGAGCGGGTCCTTGCCGTGGGTGGCGTCCGCGCCGGCCACGCTCAGGTGGTCGTCGCGGATCTGGAAGGCAGCCCCCAGGTAGAAGCCGAAGCGCGAGAGCGCCGCCGGCGCTACCGTCCCGCGCGCGCCGATCAGCGCCCCGAGGCGCAGCGGCGCGACCGTCGTGTAGCAGCAGGTCTTCTTGGCCACGAGCTCGAGGTAGTCGGCGGGCTCGAGGTCGACCACGTTGTCGCGCCGCCAGCCGAGCTCGAGCGCTTGGCCCTCCGTGGTCTGCACGATCATCGCCAGCACCTCGTCGAGGACGCGGCGGGTGATGCGCCCGCCGAGCCGCGTGGTGTCGCGCAACGGCTCCAGTGCGAGTGCGGCGAGCGCGTCGCCGGCGTTGATGGCCAGCGGCGCGCCGTGCAGCGCATGCAGCGTCGGCCGCCCGCGCCGGCGCAGGCTGGCGTCCTGGAGGTCGTCGTGGATCAGGAACGCGTTGTGCAGCAGTTCGATGGCCGCGGCCGCCCCGAGCGCCTCGCGCGTCGTACCGCCGAACGCGCGGCAGGTGGCGATCAGCAGCGCCGGCCGCATGCCCTTACCGCCGCGGCTCGGGTACTCGCGCAACAGTGCGTGCAGGTAGGGCGAGCGCGGCCGCTGCCCGAGCAGCTCCTCGATCGCCTCGCCCGTCACTCGGGCGTAGTCCGCGAGCGTCTCCTCGACGGGGGCGATCGTCGCACTCACGGCTCCACCTCCAAGCGCACGCCGAGCGCGAGCGCCGGCAGCGTGGGCGAGAGCACGTGCCCGTGATACACGCCGACCGCCGCATCGGCCGGGATGGCCACGCGCAAGGCCGCGCCCGCGCTCCCGCCCGGATCGGCGCGCAGGCGACCGGGCGCGATCGTGGCCGCCGCGCCCGGGATGCGCCCGCCGTGGCCGGCCGTGAGGTCGCTGACGAACAGCGCCACGTCGATCACCGCCGACCCGGTCAGGTTGTGGATCCATAGCGGCGAGCCGGCCTCGCCCCCGGGTGGCCCGACGAGCGTGACCGGCGTCTCCGGGGCGGAGTCGCTCCCCGGCTGCAGCGCGGCCTGGGCAAGGTCGGCGTAGGTCTCGAACGCGCGCTGGAAGAGCTCGCCGTAGAGATCGAGCGTACGGGCGGCGGCCGAGCGCACCTGCGTCAGCCGCACGCGACTGGCCTTCGGCGCGTGCCCGTTGGTTTCCGGCGCGGGTGCGGCGCCCTCGAGGCTCGCCAGCACGCGAGCGAACACCTCGGCGGCCACATCGGGCTCGTCGGCGTGCCAGGTCTCGCTCAACCGACGCTCCAGGAGCCGAGCACGCCGTCCATCAGCGGCCGCCCGCGCACGGCGTTGGCGGCCTGTATCCCGGACAGGACGGCGCCCTCGATGCAGCCGGAGTTGTTGCCGTTCTCGGTCCAGTCGCCGGCGAGCACGAGGTTGCCATAGCCCGACGCGTCGGCGCGCAGGCGCCAGCGGCCGGTGCCGGGCAGCGACTGGACGTAGCGCTCGGAGCCATCGACGTTGACGCGCGTGAAGCGCGACGCCACGAGGTCCTGGCGAAAGCCCGGCCAGTAGCGGGCGACCGGCCCGCTCAAGAACGTGTCAGCGCCCTGCTCGGCCAGCCGGCGCGCACCGCCAGGTCCGGCGTGGCCGTCGAGCGCCCCGCAGAAGTAGCCGACGGCGGCGGGGCGCCGCTCGGCCGGCCAGTCCTCGAAGGCGAGCGTGTGTGTCATCGACGCGTACGCCTCGAACGGGCTCCCATAGCCGGCGACCGTCGCGCCCGGGTGCGGCCAGCCGAGCCGCCGCTCGTCGGCGGTGGTCCAGACCTGCAGCGAGCGGGTGGGGACCGTCGCCACGAGCATGGTCATCGCCCGCCACGGCGTTGAGTCCGCGATCAGCTCCTCGCAGACGTCCTCGAGCACGCCGAGCGGCGTGGCCAGCACGAGCGTGTCGAAGTCCTCGCCCGCCATGAGCCGCGCCGGCTCGCGGGGGCGAGGCAGCGGGCGGGCGGGAAAGCACGGCAGGTTCTTGACGCGCGCGAGCGGCGCGAGGTCCAGGCCTGCCGCGTGGCGCGCGAGCGTGACGGAGCCGATGCGACCGCGCCGGCGGTCGACGTGGAGCCGCTGCGCGCGGTGCGCGAACGCGAACCGCACGCCGCGCGCCCGCAGCGCCTCGTAGAACGGAGCGAACACCACGTCGCCCATCCCGGCGCGCATCTTCCAGAAGATCGAGCCCTTGTAGTCGAAGAAGAGGCGATAGGAGAGGGCGAGCCCCAGCCCGGCCGAGAACCGCGGGCGCTCGGGGTCGCCGTTCTCGTAGCCGAAGACGAAGTCGTACATGACCCGCACCAGCGGCGAGTCGCGCGTCTCCGCGCTCGCCCCGTGCAGCCGCAGCCAGTCGCGGAAGTCGAGGTCGTCGAGCGCGTTCAGCGCCGTCCGGTCGCCGATCAGCCCGCCGGCGACGATGCCGCGCAGGCAGGCCAGCAGCAGATCCGCGAGCTGCCACGAGCGGCGCGCGTCGTCATCGCGGGCGATGCGTTCGTGCAGGTCGTCGCGCGTGCTCTCCAGGAACGCGACCAGGCGCCCGCCGACGTTGCTGCCCGCGGGCACGCCGGCCTCCAGGACGCGCAGCGACTCGACGGCCCCGATCATCGTCGCGATCTCGGCCTGGCGCACGGCGCGAGCGAAGTCGTCCGGCGCCGACCGCCGCGGCGGCTGCGGCGAGGCGCTCAGCAGCACCCCCGCCGGCGCGAGCGGCTCCTCGCGCAGCGACGAGCCGGCATCGGCCAGCAGGCGCAGCCCGCGGACGACGAACGTCGCCATCGACAGCGGTCCGGCGGGCGCGCCCGCGACGCCGGGCTCACGGTCGTTGGGCGCGAAATCCGCCACCCAGTGCTCCCATCCCCCACCCGCCCGATCGGCGGCGCCGACGCTGCCCGCCGGAAAGAACGCGTCGCGCCAGCCGGCGATCGGGCTGCCAGGGTCGGTGCGCTCGCGGTCGAGCTCCGCGTAGACCTCACGGATCACGCGGAAGGCGTTGTCGTAGTAGCCGAGCCAGACATGCAGTCCGTGCTCCTCGATGCGGCCGTGCAGACCGCGGCTGCTCGCGCCCTTGCCGCCCAGCCGCCAGTCGCGCTCGTAGACCGTGATCGCGAAGCGGTCGCGCAGCTCCGGGCGGCTGAGCTCCCACGCCGTCGTGAGCCCGGCGATACCGCCGCCGAGGATCGCCACGCGTCGCGGGCGCCTCGCCGTCATGGGGCGACGAGCGGCCTCGCGGCGCCAAGCGCGTCCAGTGCCCGCGCGTGGAAGGCGGTGGCTCCCTGGTGCTGGGCGGTCCGGACGGCCTGCTGCAGGTCTGCGAGGCCGCCCGGGTGGCCGAGCTCGTGGCGCAGCGTGCCGCGCAGGCGCAGCGTCTCGGCGGTGAAGAACTGCGAGCCGGTCTGGGCAGCGACCTCGAGCGCCTCGTCGAGCGTCGCGACGGCGGCGGCACGTTCACCGGCGCGTGTCTGGGCGATCGCGAGCTCGGTGAGAAAGTACGGCGACCAGGCTTCCGACGCGAGCTGCTGCCGCCACACCCGCAGACCCTGCACCGCGCCGTCGAGTGCCAGGCGATCGCCCCGATGCACCCGGGTCATCAGATCCTGGATCGAGCCGACGAGCAGCCACAGCGAGAAGCCATGCCGCTCGCCCAGCGTCAGCATCTCGCGCACGTGCTTCTGCGCCGCGTCGTGGTCGCCGTCGAGCCGGTACAGGAGCACGAGCTGGCTGTGGATATAGCCGCTGCTGAACGCGCCGAAGGGGAAGCTCAGGCCCGCGCAGCGCCGTAGCGCGGGCTCGGCGATGGCGAGGGCCGCCTCTGGGCGGCCCACGATCCACTCGGTGGCCAGCAGATGGGCGGCGATCGAGACGTAGGGGTCGTTCGGCATCGGCCATTCGGCCGGCAGACGTCCCTCCGGGATCGCCCAGGGGTGCTCGAGGAAGCGCTCCATCAGCTCCCGCGCCTCCTCGAAACGCCCTTGGAAGAAGCGGCTGACGCCCTTGCAGATCTCGCGCGCGGGGATGTCGAGGCCGCTCGTCGCGACGACCTCCTCCACCGAGTCGCTGACCTCGTCGGCGCCCGCCAGGTCACCCGCTGAGCAGTAGTACGTCCAGCCGACGAGCAGGCTCGGGAGCATCTCCGGGCCGGAGCCGAGCGCCGCGCAGAGCGTCGCCGAGCGCGCGTGGTCCTCCTTGGACTCGGGAGCCGAGAAGCCGCCGGCCATGACGGCGCTGAAGCTGCGCAGCTGGCGCACCGTGAGCTCGGTGACCAGCCGCCGCGGTCCCTCCGGCAGGTGCTCGACGAGCGCGAGCGCATGGGTGAGGTCGGTGGTCGCCTCCTTGTGGGCGCCAAGCTCCTGGCCGGCGCGGGCGGCGGCGATGTAAGCGGCGATGGCCTCGTCGTAGCGGTGGGCCTTCTCGAGGTGGAAGGCCGCCCGGCCGGCGTCGCGCGAGGCCGGCAGGTCGACGGTGCCGAGCAGATCGGCGATCCGGCTGTGGCGCTCGCCGGCCGCGGAGCGTCGCTGCGTCTCGTAGGCGACCACGCGGATGAGCTCGTGGCGGAAGCGCACGGTGCGCGCACCGGAGTGCTCGAACAGGCGGGCGGCCAGCAGGTTGGCGAGCTTCGCCTGGAAGGCCTCGTCGGGCAGGCCGGCCACGCGCTGCAGCAGCCCACGGTCGACGTCGCGGCCGATGGTCGCCGCGATCTGTGCCAGCGGGAGGTCCACGCCCGGCGACGCAAGCCGCGCGAGCAGCGAGTCCCGCAGCGCGGCCGGAATGCGCGGGTCGGGCTCGTGGATGGAGCGCGAGAGGGCGCGCGGGTCGCGGGCGTCGAAGCTGCGGATGAGCTCCTCGAGGTAGAGCGGGATGCCGTCGCTGCGGTCGATCAGCTCGGCGAGGCGCTCGCCGGCCAGCCCGCAGTCCTGCACGCCTTCGGCCATCGTCTCGAGCTCCGGGCGCGAGAGTGGGTTCAGCTCGACTCGACGCACCAGCTCGTCCGGCCATGGCGGCTGGAACTGCTCGCGCGCGGTGAGCACCACGAGCAGCCCGCGGCGCGGCCGGCGCAGCAGCACCCCGATGAGGTCGAGCGTCGTCTCATCGGCCCAGTGCAGGTCCTCGATCACGAGCATCGCCGCCCCGGCGGCGACGTGCGACTGCACGAGCCCCACAGCCGCCTGCAGGGCGAGCTCGCGGAGCTTTCCCGGCTCCATCTCGGCCGGCGGCTCGATCGCGTCGAGCGGGATCGACAGTGCGGTGGCCAGCAGCGGCAGGTCGCCGCCGTCGCCTGCGGCCGCGCGCAGCTTGGCGAGCCGCTCGGCCGGCCCGTCCTCATGCTCGATGCCGCAGACGCGCTCGAGCACGCCGCGGAAGGCGTGCAGGCTCGTCGTCTGGTGGTAGCCGGAGCAGGGACACAGCAGGCACTCGGCCCGCAACCGCTGTGCCGCCTCCATGATCAAGCGCGACTTGCCGATCCCGGCGCCGCCGCTGAGCATGATCGCGGCCGCCGCCGCGCCCTCGCCCGCGTCGCGCCAGGCCGCCGCCATCACGTCCAGCTCGGGCTCGCGGCCGGTGAACGGGGTGAGCGAGGCGGCCGCGCTCAGGCGGGCGCTCGCGCGCTCGCGCGTGACCACGTAGGTGCCAACGGGCACGGGCACGCCACGCAGCTCCGCGCGCCCTCGCGCCTCGACGTCGAAATACCCCTCGACGAGCGCCTGCGTCGTCTCGCTGATCAAGACGACGTCCGGGTCGGCCAGCGACTGCAGCCGCGCGGCCTCGTTGGGTGCGGCGCCGACGATGCCGCCGTCGTCGATGACGACCATGCCCGTGTGCAGGGCGATGCGCACGTGCAGGTCGACGCCGAGCGCGCGTCGTAGCGCGGGACCGCGGCGCCGGATCTCGCGCACGATCTCCAGCCCGCTGAGCACGCCACGGCGGGCGTCGTCCTCGTGCGGGTTGGGATAGCCGAAGCGCACGAGCAGGCCGTCCCCTTGGCGGTCCTCGATGAAGCCGCCGTAGTGCTCGACCGCGCCGGCGCAGATCGACCGGTACTCGCGCAGCACCTCGGTCAGGTCCTCGGGGTCGAGCTCCTGGCTGAGCGCCGTCGACCCGACCATGTCACAGAACATCATCGTCATCTGGCAGCGGCGAGCGGAGCCTTCGAGCAGCGCTTGCGCCTGCGCGTTGCCAGGGTCGAGGGCCAGCACGGCGGTGGCGAACGCGCGCGACTGCTCGTGGTCGCCGGCGTCGACCGCCCAGCGGGCGTTCTCCAGCAGGCTCTCGACCTGTCGCGCGATCCGCTCGCTCGCCATCGTCGCGCCGTCTCAGCGTCCGCTTCGCGCGCGTGGTGGCTCTTCAACCAGGATGCGCAAATCCGCCAGCGGCACGTCGCGCGATCCCATGCGGAGATAGACCAAGCCGCTGTAGGCGCCGGGCGTGAGCGCTTTGTCGGCCTTGCGCGCGGTGATCTCGTAGGCGCGCTGCTTGGCGTCCAGCGTGGCGGTGAGCGCCCCGCTCAGGTTGTCCGCGTCGTCCTTCGTCGGGCCGTTGAGCGCGAAGCGCGCGTGCCGCGGTGGCGAGTCGATGTCCGGCGGGACGAGGACGTAGCGAACGTCCGCCAGTGCGTACTCGCCCGCCTTGACGCCGCGCTGGAAGACCAGGAACGCCGTCGGCACCGGGCCGGCGATCACGCGGTCGTCGGGGTTCGTGGTGAACAGGCCCCAGAAGTCCTGCAGGTTGTCCATCGCCGTGGCCATCAGCAGTGCGGCGTCTCCGGCCATGTCGTCGGCCTTGTATCCGTCGGAGCTGCGGAGGTTGCGTGAGATCTGATTCCAACTGCCGATCGTGCGCTTGGACACGGTCGTGCCGATCGCGCCGGCGTAGCCCAGATAGCTGCCGAAGCGATCCCAGACCTCGGGCCCCGCACCGGAGCGCTCGCGAGCGTCGTCGTCGCGGTCGTCGTCGTCGCCGGCCATGTCAGTAGTCCCCCGTGTCGTGTGTCCCGTGTACCTCTTCGGCCTCGCTGCTGTAGAGGTCGTTGTTGAGCCATGCGGTGAGCGCCGCGGGCGCGAGGTAGTTGAGCATCTGGCCGAAGTCGAGCGGCCCGTCCCAGCCGGTGCGCGGCGTGCGGTCGGCGAAGCGCAACGTCTTGTTCGCGGTCAGGCGCCACGTGTTATCGGAGACGTGCCGGACCTTGGTCCAGCCGCTGTCGATCAGCAGCCCGCCGGGGCGGACGTCCCAGAGCACCTTGCTGTCGAGGCTGCGATACAGGGAGAACTCGAGGTCGGCGAAGCAGTTCTCGGGTGCTGCTCCCACTTGCACGTCGAACGTGTCGATCTGCAGGACGTTGTGGAAGTAGCCGACCTCGGCGCCGACGACGTCGGAGGCCACCCCGACCTTCTCCTCGACGAGGTACGGACGCGTTCGGGCCCGCAGGCCTTCCCCGATCGGCGTCTCGATCTCCTCCGCCTGGGTGGCGAACTCGTCCATCACGAACCGCACGCGGTGAAACTGGTCGCTGAGCTTCTGCCACCGCCGCGGATCGATGGCCCTCGTGATGCACAGGAATTCGGCGGGTGTCACGAGCGCCGTGGCCGTCACCGAGGTCGTCAGCGTCGCCGCGTCCTGCGTGGTGACGCTGAAGGAAGGGAAGATCGTGACGGGCTGGGACGGGTCCCAGTGGTTCGTCTCTCGCCACAGATCCATGAACATGACGGTGTCGGCGAAAGCGGCGATGTAGCCGTCGATCGTGACGCCGACCTCGTCCTCCAGCCGGTTCAGCGCCTGCGACACGGCCTCACGCGTGTTCGGCACCGGTGTCCGACGGCCGTCCTTGATCTCCGGCGGAACGCTCGGCAGCCCGTCGATCTGGGCCAGGAAGTCCGCGGCCGAGACGCCCTTGCCGAGCACGCTCGTGTTGCGCGTGGCCGATTCGAACTTGCTCGACTTCGTGGCGACCTCTTGGTTGTAGAGCCCGATCGGCGCGCTGAGCTGCTGCGGATACGCGACCAGCGCGGCCGAGAACAGCCGCGCGTCGCGCCGGCAACTCATGCGGTCGCTGTCGAACTGCCCGAGGTTGAACAGGCGGTGATCCGCGACGAAGGCCGGGAGCTCGGTGCCGTAGCGCTCCAGGATCATCTTCTCCTTGCAGTCGTCCTCTCCTCGAGGAGGCGACACGCTGCGGATCAGCGCCCAGAGTGCCTCCCGCACCCGGCTCCAGTCGTCGCGCCTGATCGCATCCCGGGCCAGACAGTCGAGTGCCTCGTCGAGCGGCATCGGTTCCACTTCGGGGCGCACCAGCGCCGCGGCTGACCCGCGCGTTTGGAGCTGGTCACCGAGCGCGTGGTAGTACACGCTCAACATCGCCGGCTTGAGCTTTTCGTTGACCGCTGGCTGCGCAGGCGTGGCCAAACCGACGCAACGCTAACCCGAGCGACTTCAGTGGAGCGTACGCGGTGAGCTGAACCCCGCCAGAGCGCAACAGCCCACTTAACGGAATGTCAGCATACAAACGCTAAGCGCTTTGGTCATACTTAGCACAAGCGACTACTTGAATCGATCGACCGATCTGCCGCGAGCCGCTACTTCACGCGAGCGGTCGTCGGAGCCTCGACCTTGCCGCGCGCGAAGAGGCCGGAGGCGACGCCGATGACTGCGGTGACGATCCCGAGCAGGGCGCCGGTCTGGGCCTCGGTGAGAGACCACCAGGCGAAACCGGAGCCCAGTGCAAGCGTCGCCGAGACGCTCGCGGTGAACGTCGCCGCGAGCGCGACGTGCTCCTTGGCGGTGCCCTTCTTGAGATGCGCGAGCGCGGCGGCGAACAGCGCGCCGACCGCGGCCACCTCTGCGGTCAGCAGCGCAGTCTGTGCGGCCGTCCATTCGACGACTGTGAACACCGTGAGCAGGGTGATCGTGGCCAGCGAGAGCGTTCCGAACGCCCCGACGACCACCTTCGGATCGGCGGACCGGAGCGTTGCTGCATCGGGAGTCGACATGACTGAAAAGAGCTCGTCGGCGACATCGTTGATACCTCGAGTCGCCTAGGCCAGCAGTTTTCTGCGCTCCGCGTGCAGGACGAGCTGCACGCGATCGCGCGCGTCGAGCTTGGCCAGCAGGTGCTGATAGTGCGTGCGCACCGTCGAGGTGGCGATCTGCAGGCGCCCGGCGACCTCGGGGAGCGACAGGCTCTGCGCGACCAGCGCCAGCACCTCGCGCTCGCGCGGGCTCAGCAGCGGGCGTTCCGCCGCATGGCGCGCCCGGATCTCCCCCGCGAGGGCCGCCTGGGCCTCCTCGCACAGTGCCGTGCCGCCGGCGGCCACGCGGTGCACCGCGGCTCGCAGCGCGTCGGGGGTCACGCGGCGCGAGAGCACACCGGCCGCTCCGGCGCCGAGCAGCGCCCACGCATCCGGGCCGGGCGCCGGGTCCAGCAGCACCACCCGCGTCGGGAGCGCGTCGTAGACGACCGCCGCCAGCACCGCCTCGCCGTCGAGGCCCGGGAGCTCGCGCGCGACGAGGGCGACCACGGGACGGCGCTCGCGGATGGCCGCGAGCGTCTCGCGACCCGATCCGAGCTCGGCCACGAGTCGCAGGTCGCGGTCCTGGTGCACCAGGCGGGCGAGCGCGTCACGAAACAAGGGGTGTGGGTCGGCGACCAGGACGGCGATCACACCCGCGACCGTACGGGGCGCCGCGAGGCGTGTCCCCCACGACGTCTCGCCTGACCGGCGCGAACCGCCCGCGAGCGCGGATTCCGGGCACCGGGCGATCCGATTCCTGACCGGCCTCTCAGCGGTCGGTGGCCGCGGGTCCCGCCCGCTCGACCGGCGCGAACCCCATCAGCACGACGCGGTAGCCGTCGCGCGGCTGCGAGCGGCGGCGCGCGTCGGCCTCGATCGCGACCAGCCGTTCCGCGGTCCGGCGCAGCAGCTCGCCCGCGGCGAGCACGGCGTCGTGATCGAGCGCGGCGGGAAAGCGCGCGAGGTGTCCGTGCGGCCCGTCGAACCCGCCGGCGAGCGCGGCACGCCGGGCCTCGTCGCTCGCCCGGGCCAGCGTCTCGAGCACGAACCGGCGCCGCAGCGGCGCCGGCACCTCCGCCCAGCGCTCGTCCTCGATGTCCTGGGCCACGGTCGCACGGTAGTAGCGCGTGAGCGCTCCGCCGCGGCGCTCGCTGCGCACGAGCTCGACGCAATCGTGACGCTCGAGCACACCCGTGTGATAGCCGACGACGTTCAGCGGCAGGCCGGTGCGCCGAGCGACCTCGCTCGGGGACACCGGCCCGCGCTGGTACTCGAAGAGCACACGATCGCGCAACGGGTGAGCGATCGCGGCAATCCGGTCGGACATGCGCCGTATCGTGTCAAGGGCCGCCGGCCCGTGCGGGCGGGCCGACGTGGGGTGCCGGGCAGGATCCGGCCGCCCGTCAGTTGCCCTTCCAGTAGCCCGACTCCGCGACGACGGGGCGTTCGCTCGTCTCGATGGTCATCCGCGCTCACCTCCTCTCACCGTGTACCTCGCAGGATGTCCGGTGATTGGATCACGTTGGCCGGTCTCCGGCCAGGGACGGTTTCGTCCGGCAGCGCCGAGTTCCGGCGAGACGGCCGCGGACGGAATGCGGGCTGGTCCGCCGGCCCGCGCGCCGGCGGTGCTGCTGTCAACCTTCGCGCATGCCGGACGCACTGGCTCGCCTTCTGGCCCATCCGCTCCGCCATCGACTGCTGCTCGAATACTCGCTCGGGCCGCGCAACCCGGCCCAGGTCGCGCGAACGCTCGGCGAGCCGCTGAACCTGGTCAGCTACCACACCGGCATCCTGTCCCGGCACGGCTACGTCGAACTGGTCGGCTCGGAACGCCGTCGCGGCGCGTTGGCGCGGTTCTACCGGACCACCGTCGCCACGATCATCGAGAGCGACGAATGGGCCGGGCTCACCGACGAGCTGCGGCGCGCGCTGGCGACCGGCACGCTCGAACAGGCAACGGGCGAGGCGCGGCGAGCGGCGATCGACGGCGGCTTCGATGCCGCACAGGCGCACCTGTCGCGCTCGCCGCTGGAGCTCGACGAGCAGGGGCGCGCGGCGGTGGCGGCGTGCCTGCGTGAGGCGCTCGCCGACCTCGAGGCGATCGTCGCCGCCAGCCGCGAACGCGATCACGACGGTGAACGGCAGCCCTACGAGGTCGTGATGCTGGCCTTCGCGCCCGCGGGGGCCGAGCCGGGGTCGGGCTGACCGCGGCCCGATCGTCGCGTTGACCGGCCGCAGGCCGGCTGCTTCGATGAGCGCCGATGCGACGGCCTCGCTATCTCGACGTGATGCTCGACCTGCTCGACGCCGTCGCCGGCGGACGCTATCCACCGGGTACCCGGCTGCCCAGCGTGCCGGAGCTGGCCGACAGCCTCGGCGCGAGCCGTGGGGTGCTGCGCGAGGCGCTGTTGATCTTGCGGCTGCGTGGCGTGATCGCCGATGACAGCGGCCCGAACTCCGTCGTCAACGAGTACGAGCACTGGGATCTGCGCGCGCCGGAAGTGCTCGTCGCCTCGAGCGCGTACGACCTGCAGCCTGACCTGCTCGGACACGCCGTCGACGCGCGCGCGGCGATCGAGCGGGGCGCTGCCGCCCACGCGTGCCTGCACGCCACCGACGGCGACCTCGGCCTGCTCGCGGGCTACGCCGACGCGATCGAACTGGCGGCGGCCGGCCTGCTCGAGCCCGGCCCTGCGCTCGACGCCTTCGCGCACGCCGAAGCCTGGTTTCACACCACGCTCGGACGGCTCTCGGAGAACCCCGTGCTGGCCATGCTCAACGAGCCGCTGCACGGCGTGCTGGCCGACCTGCGCCGCCGGCGGGCCCCCGACCGCGACCAGGCCGCGGTCCGGGCGCACAAGCAGATCCTCGCCGGGATCTCCAGTCGCGAACCGGCCCTGGCAGAGGACGCGGTCGACGCCTACGCGAGAGCGCTGCGCCGCTGGCTCGGTGCGCGCGGCTGATCCGCGGATCCGCGCCTTTGCCGGTTAGTTCTCGGCGCGCTTGAAGTGCAACAGGCCGAGCTCGGTCGGAAAGACCTCGCCCGTGGC
>NZ_JAPDOD010000086.1 GCF_027587205.1 Solirubrobacter ginsenosidimutans | reverse complement strand
CGGAGAGGTCGGGCCGGCGGCCAGCCCCCACGCGTTGACGAGGTTCGGATCGACGTTGTCGGCTACGCCGGTGACGTTTGAGACCAGGTTGTGCACCTGATATTGCCCCGCTGGGGGCCGAGCCGAGGCCGGAGCGGCCACTACGAGTGCTGCGAGGATCACCGCCGCTCCGAGCAGCCGGCGGGATGGGGCACGTGCAGACATGGGTCCTCCTTCGGCCGATCAGCGCCGAGTCGGCAAAGACCAGGACGGTCTCCGCCGCCGCGCTGGGTTACGGCGATGACGACGCGACGGTTCGGCCACTCATGAGAGCCGTCTCATGTAACTCCGTGCTCGCGCAGGCCCATTGGTAGGTGATCTATGACATCGCGGTCGTGGTCGTGTTCCACCTCGGGCTCCCGGCGTAGCGCTCCTAGCGTCACCGACTGCGGGTCACCTCGGTCACGGGTGAGACGCCGAACGTCGTCTCCGTCACCGTCGAAGGCCACCGCCTCGACCGGCTGCGCACACGATCGGGGCAGTTCTTCATCTGGCGGTTCCTCGAGATGCCGCGGTCCCGTAGGGCGCATGACGCACTGCACGGAACGGCAGCGCCGGCGGGATCAGAAGAAGATCTCCCCCTGAGGTGGCAGGCTGTAGGCCTGGACGAGCGCTCCGGTGAGCGTGCCGATCTTCTCGTGCGCGTCGCGCAGCAGCACGCCGTCGATGCGCTCCAGCACTCCTCCCGCCTGCTGCTTGACCATCCGGATCTCCGCCGGCGTACGCGCCTCGCGCAGGCACGCCTCCAGCTCGGTGACCCCGATCGGGGTGGGGTCGTGCGCACGGGCGCCGACGATCGCGAGCGCCTGCTCGCCGAGCCCGGCGATCTCGGTAAGCGCCCAGTTCGATTGAGATTCATCCGGCGAAGCCGTTGCGCTGGTCCACGGCGTGTTTGACACTCCCGAAACCGCCTGCGATGCTGCGCGCGCACTCGGGTGATCCTGTGTGGTCTCGTTCCCTCGACGTGATCGCACGTCTCGGAGTCGCCATCGGCGCAAGCAACCACGGACGGAGACCAAGCATGGGCATGCTGGATCACAGGCGTACATGGGAGTACGACGTCGCCGCCACGCCAGACGCATGTATCGAGGCGTTTGGGCGGGCATTCAGCGGTGGTGGAGGCTTGATCAGGGCGAGCTGGGCCGTGAATCGCACAGGCAAGGGCGCCGTGGCGACGTACAAGGGAAGGAAGGGGATCGGGGCTCTCGGCGGCGTGCTGTCCAAGACGGCCGCGCAGGAGCAGGACACTGCGATTGGATCGACGGTCACGTTCCAGATCAATGGATCCACGGGTGGCCGAACGGTCTGTTCGATGTGGTTGAGCGGCTCCGGGAGGTCGGGTATCGGCGGTCTGATGGGAGCGACGTCGGATGCCCGCTTCATCCGCCCGTACATGCAGGCGGTGCGGTCACAGTTGTTGGCCCTGGACGCCAGCGCTCACGTCACGTCCCACTGAGAATCTTGGCTGACCCGTCGACCGAATCGGCCCTCGCAGCGTCGAGGAGGTAGCGTCACCGAGATGAGCTGCGCTCGACACGCGGCGGGCGACCTTGTACCTGAACGCCGGCTCATCGCGGCCGCGGTTGGATCTGGCACGTTCGGAACGCCGGTGCGGCCCGACCGTGTCGAAGTCGGCCTCGTGATCCCGGGGCGTCTCGTGGCGGAGCTGGTGTCCGGCGCGCACGGAGAGTTGCCTCGATCTGGGCTTCACTTGCACGGCCTCACCATTGACGGGGACATCGACTTGTCCTATCGCGAATGGCGAGGCGAACTCGACCTCAGCCATTGCCGCATCGACGGCGCACTAAAGCTGCGACACGCGACGGTCAAAGGCCGAATTTTGCTCGACGGCGCATGGATCCGTCAGATCGACGCGGCCGAGGCCGACATCGAAGGTTCGCTCCACCTTCGCGGTGGCTACCTCGACGCGGGTCTCTACGCCCTGGGGGCCCGCATCACAGGGTCCCTCAACCTCAATCGCACTGAGGTCTGGGCGCCCGAGGACAAGCCGAATCGAAACGCAATCGAGTTGTTTCGGGCACATCTCGGCGACGTTTTTCTCACCCGCACGCGCTTGTTCGGCGGTTTGTACGCGAACGGCGTGACGGTCGACAGGAACTTCAGGTTGCAGGAGGCGCACGTCGTCTCCCGCGAGGCTCTGAGGTGGGAAACAGGCCCGGACAGTGCCGAAAAGGCGGTCGGCTTGGCGGGAGCGTCGCTTCACAGTGCTCTCTATTTGTCGCGCAAGGAGCCCGACGCCGCTTCGTGGCGGATCGAAGGTCCGGTCGTCCTGACGCGCACGTCGTGTGTCACCCTCCGCGTCCGTCAAGCAGACCTCGAAGGGATCCCTCTCAAAGTCGACCACCTGAGCTACGGCCGTCTCGCAGGGATATCTCCACTTGAGTGGCTTGCTGTCCTTGAGCGTACAGACGACGTTTCGAGTCAGCCGTATGTGCGCTTGGCTGGCCTTTGCTGCGAGCTTGGTCGTACCGACTGGCAACGTTGTGTGCTGATCGCGCTGCAGCGACGTCTCACCGCAGAACTCCCTCGGCATTCCGGGGAGCGCATAAGGCGTCGCGTGTGGCAGTGGGCAGTGGAGTACGGCTATCGACCCGGCAGGGCGATCGGCTGGCTCGTTCTCTGCGGCGTGTTGTGCGTCTCGGTCCTGACATCACGCCGCCCAGCGCGCGGTCCTTGGCCACGATGGCCTTGGCGATGTTGGGTGGGGACTTCCTTGTGCGGCAAACCGATGGCGCCCTCCCAGCCCGTCGCGGAGTGGACTCAGTTGCAACTGCAGCGGCGATTGCGATGGATCATGTTTTGCCCTTTGCTGGTCTCGGAGTCTCCAAGCGTTGGTACGCGGACCCAACGACGGCGGACGAGACCGCGTGGCTGGCCTTGTTCCTCGCCATCAAATTTGCCGGGTGGGGCCTGGCAGCCGTTGGCCTCGCCTCGCTAACGGGCGTCCTGAAGCGCCCATAGACGGACCCGGCCGAGGGGTCTGACCAGCTGCGCTATACGGTCAGCAACGACTGACCGGCGCGCGCGTTGCGACGGCTGCAATCGGTGGGCGCGTCGGATCGATGAACACCTCCCAACCAATCCACAGCGACAAGGACGGACTGATGGACGAGCAGCAACTCGCCGCATTTGTTCCGCAGATGCCGGAGTACATCGACGGAGCCACAGACTTCGCTGTCCTGAGCGTGCCTGGGCACGACTCTCGTGGGGTGTGGCGAATGCGGTTCGCACCAGCACTCGTGGTCATGAGGATTCACAAGAACGTGGCACTGGCAATAACGGCGGGTCTCGCGCTCGACGTGCCGTTCAGCATGGAGACCTCCCACTACGTCAACCACTTGAACGCCTCGCAGTTGACAGTGGGGCGCATGTTCGTCAAAGAGTTCGAAGGAACCGGTCGTGGCGCAGTCGTGATGCAGGAGATGATCTTTTGTCAGGACATGGTCGGCAATCCATCGCTGAGCACGCTGTTGCGCATGACGGGAAAGCTGGGCGCTCTCGCTGGGCGCTTGGCCCCAGGCGTGTGCGAACGTCTCGGTGGTCACATCCCGCCGGATGACGCCGACCTACTCATCCTTACTCTTGAATAGCTGGCGCCGGGAGTCATTGAGGAGACGCATGATTGCGCTTGGACGCCGAGCATCCAGACCGAAGCCGACACACGAGGGGGCAAGGTGATCTTCAGACGCCAGGCCAAAGACCCTGCGGATCGCGTTCGTGACATTCTCGACGTGCTCGAGCAACAACATCGGGAGAACAGTCAACGTGCCGTCGGGCTGGTGAACATGCCGAAGTACCAGCGCGCGAAACGGGATCTGGTAGTCATGGGCTCTGAAGCCGTTCCGGCCCTGTCGGAGGCACTCAACGCTCCGCGTGCGAGTACTGACACGGCAGCGGGACAGATCGACGACGGCGTAGCAAACGACATTGCTGAGGTGCTCGGCGACATCGGTGACCCTCGAGCGGTTGGGCCTCTGATGTCATCGTTCAAGCAGTACGTTGTCGCTGCGCATGCGGCGCTTGGACGGTTCCCCGAGGGCGTGAATGCCCTGCTGAGCGGGCTCGACGAGAACGACGAAACGTTCGAGGGTGCTGTATCCAGAGCCTGGGTTTGGTGACGGTCGACCACGCTCGGGCTGTCGACGGCATCATTCGAGCGCTCGATGACCCGTATGCGGAGAATCGGCGAGAAGCGGCACTTGCGGCGTGGCATCTCGGCATTGCCGATCCGGATCTCGTAGAAGCTCTCGGCCGTCGCGCGTCCGCGGACGAGAGCGAGCGGGTGCGCTCGAAGGCAGACGACGCCCTCCGCGCACTCGGACGACGCTGACCCGTCTCACCGCTAACGACACGCGCCGGGAGGCGAGGCAGATGATCGCGGCATTGAGCTCGTTTGCAGGCTCCAGAATCGTGGGCCGTTCGGGCGACCGGGGGGACTGAAGGCCGAGAGCGAGATTGCGTTCTTGACGCGCTGGTTCGCCTGTGAACCGGCGCCGGCCGGCGATCGAGCGGACCGGATTGTTGGGTGATGGGGGACACGGCCTCGCCATGTAACGCGACGTGGTGAAGGGACGATCGTCGCTCGGTCGTGGTTGCTGGTCAGGCGCCTAAGGCCCTATCATGCAGCCTCTTCCTTATTCAGAGTTGTATTTTCACTTCGAGTCCACTCAACAATACAGGACAAGCAACCATTGGACCGGCTCTTTACGTGCTTCGTCTCATCGACGTTCCTCGATCTTCGCGAGGAGCGGCAGAGACTTGTCCGCGTACTGCTCTCCAACGAGTGCGTTCCCCTCGGAATGGAGTTCTTCCCATCGGCGGGTCGTAGCCAATGGCCGATCATCCAGGAGTCGATCGAAGCGGCCGATTTCTGCATCTTCGTCGTCGGCGGCCGCTACGGCTCGATTAGCGACCAGCCACCGCTGTCCTGGACGCGCCGTGAGTTCCGCGAGGCGTCGGCGCGCGGCAAACCGATCGCGGCGATGCTGCACGCCGATCCAGGTTCACTACCGTTCGATCTCAGCGAGCCGACGGCAGAGGCACGCCATCTCCTCGGAGAGTTCCGTGCCGAGTTGGAAGCGCACACTGTGTGCAGGTACTACCGAGACCAGGCTGACCTCGTCGAAGCGGTCACTGCATCGATCCGCACCATCCGCGACCAGGCGGCGGTTCCGGGCTGGATCCGCCGCGGCTCGGATGCAGTTCCCGCCGAAGAGCCGGACTTTGATCGCGTCTATGAGCTGCTGGGGATCGATTGGAGCTTTCGGCCGTCGGCGACTCGTCCCGACACCGTCGATGGGGACTACGTTGGTCGCCGTCGACTCCTCTGCAACGACGTCAACGGGCTCGGATACTGCGCGGTCGACTTCACGCGTGGCAATCAGCGTCATTTGCCGTTCGACGAGTACTCAACGCCCCGCTTGACGCTGCGCAACGACGAGCGAACGGGCAACGGAGCAACGCGACTGGATCGACCACGGAAGACCGAGGGCTCGACGTTCGTTCAGGATATTGTCTTCCGGCCTCCGCTCAGTGCCGGCGAGATGTCCGACTTTACGCTGGCCGGACAATTTCGTTCCTACAAGTTCCGGTACCGCGAACAGATACTCGAGGCCACTGCAGATGCGCGCGGGGGCGCGAGGAACTATGAGTGGATCTCACGTCGGATCGCATTTCCGACCCGTCGGTTGGAGATGCGGGCATTTCTGTCGGCCGAGCTCGATGCCACACCGTTCGGCCCGTTGGTCGGCCGCTCGGCGGTGACGGTCGACGCCGCACTCAGCGCAGACCTGCAGAGGTCCGGGGCGTACACCGTCGCGCCGAGCGAACGCGATGGGCAGGCGGGCATTGAGATGAGCCTGGTCGTCGAAAATCCTTCGCTTCTGCGTCGTTATCGCCTCGCATGGGAGCTGCCGACCCGACCCTGAGCGCATCGGTGGTTACCTGCTGGCGATCCGCGCTCCGGGATCGAGCGCGCGGATCTCCTTTTCAACGGCCTGCATGTACGGCCGGATGAACCGGGCATCGGACGTGGCTCCCAAGAGGCCGCCGATCCCCGCACGCCCGAACGAACTCAGCGACATCGAGCACTCGGTGCGACCGTTGCCGTTGCCAGAAGTCTGGAAGGTCACTTCCGAGCCGATCGCGGAATCAGCGTCGTGCACGGAAGTCTTGGACATCGTCCCAAGCGCGCCGAGCCCCTTGCGGCCCTCGTAGGTGGCCACGGTGCCGCCGCTTCGTTACCTGACCGTCCACTTGGCTTTCGCGACCAGACCGCCAGAGCCGGAGAACGCGCGGCCGAATGCGTCCAGGCATTGAGCCCGTGGCCCCGGGACGTCGTACTCCCAGGTGCGGCGATGGTCCAGCATTCCCATTGCGATCGACCCCACCTTGATGGCAGACTGCGAACCGGGCCATCGCCCACGCGGTGGGTCAAGCCAGACCATACAGTGACGGTCGATTACTCGCGCGCACGATCTCGCGAGGCTGCGCACGCCGCGTAGCCGGTCGTTCGACGTGTCCTTACGCGAGCGCGACCGGCTCGACAACGCCAGAACCGACAAAGCGCGAACACCGGCTCCCCTTCAGCGCCGCGAGGCCTTGAGATTGTGCGAGCTCGCGCGGCCCGAGGTCAGCCGACGTCGGACCAGTTCCAATCGAGGTCGCGTTACGGGAGGGATCGGTTGAGATTGCCCGCATGGTTGAACCGATTTCGTTGTCGATCGGCGCCGTCGTGGCGGCACTGGTAGCCAGGGCCTCTGAGCGGGCGGCGGAGTGACCTGGCCGGCGGTTCCGCACCTTCCGAAGCCACCGCCGAAGCTCAGGGTCTCTTGATCAAAGGAGCTACAAGAAGGCGGGTGTTCGCGTACGGACATGGGACAGACGACGACTCCCCGCACGCGAACTCGCCGTTCCGCAACTCCGAGAACCGCTCGATCGTTGGGTACCCGGGACGAACGCGCCAGGCGCGAAGGCCGATCCCACCTCGATGGGGGAGGGCAGAACGCAACGGGCCGTTGAGGGGACCGGTTGTCGCGCGCCGATCGTCGCTGCGAGGGTTAGCCGGTCCCACGCGGAGACCCGCTGAGGCGGCGAATCCGCGCACGACCGTCTCGGGTAACCACCCTCTGCCTAGGAGTCGAGCGCAACATGGACATCAAGATCTGGGTAGCGATCATCGGCGTTGTGTCGGCAGCGCTCACGAGCGCGCTTGCCTTGTTCGGGGCCCGGCAGCAGGCCCGTCGCGAGTTCGTCTCAAAGACCGACCTCGCGGAACGGGACTTCGTCGCGAAGAGCGAACTCGCGAAGCTCGATGACCAGCTCGCCAGAGAACGTGAGGAGCGTCACCAAAAACTCGATTCCGCAGCGGTTCTCGCACGCTATGGCGATCCACTCATTCACGCGACGTTCTTTCTTCAGCAACGTCTGTTTCAGATTCTGCGCGATGACGGCAGGGGCTATGGCCCGTACCTTCGCGGCGGCGCCCGCCAGGAGCTCGCGGTACGAAGCACGCTGTACCGCTTCGGCGAATACCTCACGTGGCGGGAGATTGTTCGCCGCGAGATTCAGTTCTTGCCGTTTGAGGACAAGGGTGAAAATCGCCGCGTTCAGCAACTGACGGGCGACATCTCGCGCACGCTCGCAACCGATGACGAAGGGTACGGGACGGACTTCATGTTGTGGGTCGAGGAGCAACGCGCCATTGCGGACCTCATGATCGTCACAAGGAGCGACGTCACGGCCTGTCTCGGGTTCGCGGATTTCATGGAGCAGTTCGACTCGAAGTTCGAGCGATGGTTCAAAAACTTCGGCGCAAGCCTGTCCGACGCCGACCCACCTCGACGTAGGCTCACCGATCTGTTCAACATGCTGCTCACCCTCGGTGACGCACTCGACCCAGAGAACCTGCGTTACTCGTGGCGAGAGTGGCAAGAGCCGAACAGCGACGGCAAGATGGTGGGCAAGCTGAGATAGGCGCCCACGAATTAGCCGGCTCGACCACCGTCGGCATACGCAGACATCGGAGGATCCCGGCCAGGCCCGCATCTGATCGTCGGAGAACGATGACTCAGCCGATCAGGCCGGCGGCCGTCAGGGCGGGGATGACGTGGTGCTCGATCGCCGGCGCAAGTCGTAGGGAGTCGGTGCGCTGCCACCAGTGCAGGCGCGCGAGCTCGCCGGCGGGCGAAGGGCGGCCCTCGAGCCGGGCGAGAAAGACGCGCATCCGCAGCTGCTGCCCGGGCTCCAGTGCAGCGGGCGCGACGACGTCGCACCAAGGCACCGCATCGACTGCAGCGACGCCGAGCTCCTCGTCGAGCTCGCGGTGCAGGCACGCGAGATCGTCCTCGCCGGCTTCACGCTTGCCGCCCGGGAGGTAGAAGATCTCTGGCGCCTGGCGTTTGGAGACGAGCAGGAGGCGGCGGTCTTCCACGATCGCAGCGGCGACGACGTCGATCGGCATGAACGGCGACGATGCCAGATCGCACCGACCGAACACGGACGAGTGGAACTGATCGCCACCCGATCCTTGTGCCGGCCGGCGACGTGGGCGGCGTGGACGGCTCGCCCGCCGTCGCCGCTCGTTTGAATCAGAGACGGTCAGCTACGACGACGCCCGCGCCCCGGTCCTGCGCGATCGGAGAGCCGTCGGGCTTGGTCTCGGACAGGAAAGGCAACAGAGCCGAGCACCGAGCGGGTCCACGGCGAGTCGACTTCGGTCGTTGAGACGGCGGGCTGGCGCAGAGAGGAAGCTGACTCCCGTTGGTCTCGAGGACGGCGCACTTGACCGTCGCGTATCGACGATGACGGCCGCGATGACATTTCCCATACCTGTTGGGCTACGCGGTGTGGCGTCGGGGGAAACGGTGGGTAGGGCCTGCCTATGGCACATGAATTGAAGGGCAAGAAGATCGCGTTCCTCGCCGCCGAAGGCGTCGAGCAGGTGGAGCTGACGGAGCCGTGGAAGGCCGTCGAGGCGGCGGGCGCAACGCCCGAGCTGATCTCGGTCGAGTCCGGCGAGGTCCAGGCGTTCAACCACCTCGACAAGGCCGACACGTTCCCCGTCGACCGGACCGTCGCGGACGCCTCGGCCGGTGACTACGACGGCCTGGTGCTTCCGGGCGGCGTCGCGAACCCGGACCTCCTGCGCACCGACGCGGACGCGGTGGGCTTCATCCGCGCGTTCTTCGAGCAGGCCAAGCCGGTCGGCGTCATCTGCCACGGGGCGTGGACGCTGATCGAGGCCGACGTCGTCCGCGGGCGGACGCTCACCTCGTGGCCGTCGCTGAAGACCGACCTCGAGAACGCGGGCGCGACCTGGGTCGACGAGGAGGTCCACGTCGACGAGGGCCTCACCAGCTCTCGCAACCCGGACGACCTGCCGGCCTTCTGCGCGAAGATCGTCGAGGAGTTCGCCGAGGGCAAGCACGCCGGCCAAGCCGCAAGCGTCTCCTAGATGGCGACCGCGGTCCTGGACATCGACGGCACGTTGGTCCGCGGCGAGCTCGAACGCGTCCGCGGTGCGCCTTGAACGCGCTGTCGCCCCGCGTCCGGCGGGCGCACGCTCGAGGCGTGTGCCCACCGGTCTCGCGTGGCTACCCGCGGGCGGGAAGCTTCGCCTCGCCGTACGGCAGGAGGCGGACGGGCCCGATCAGGCCGTAGTCCTGCTTGGGCCGGGCCGCGAACTCCGCGGGCCGGGTCACGCGCAGGCGGTTGAGCAGTGTCGTGGCGACCGTGACTGCGAGTGTGTTCGTGCCGGGGTGCAGGTAGCGGCCGAGGTCGATGCGCGTGTCGAGTTGGTCCACGGGTCCGATCCAGCGGCCGTTGACGGTCACGCGGAAGGAGCCGCCGACCTGGCCGAGGTCGAGCGTCCCGCCGCGCCAGCGTGATGGCAGTTTCAGCGTGGTCGTGTAGGTGCCGATGCCAGAGGCGTCGCTGATTGACGCGATGGCGCTCCACGGGCCGGGGGCCACGTCGTTGAGATGCCACTGCACGTGCTTGGTGGCGTTCGACGGCTGTCCCGGGCCGGCCGGCTGGTAGTCGTCGACTGAGAGCTGCCAGCGCGACAGGCCGATGGGATCCGGCAGGGCCGGGATCGTCGCGCTGAGCACGCGCCCGTCGCTCATCCGGGCCCTGTACCTTCCGCCCGTCGTGGCGCGGAGCACGAGCTTGCCCTGCTCGTAGCGCGCGTCATCGGCGGTGGTGCTCACGACGTGCGCTGCGTCGTCGTCGCCGACGGCCAGCACGATCGCCGCGTGTGGCGCGAGCGTCAGTGGCACGGTCACCGTCTTGCGTGTGCTGGCGTAACGGGCCAGCGCGGTCAGCTCGCCGTCCCAGGCGTTCAGCGCGAACGGGCGGCTACCACCCGAGAGGGTCGCGGTGCCGTCGACCGGCGCGCTGGAGTCGTTGTACAGCACGTAGACGTCGCGCCCGCGGTCGACGCGGTGCTGGGAGCGGACCGCTGCCGACGACGACGCCGCCGCGGGGGGCAGTCCTGCTGCGGCCAGGGCGCCGGGCACGTCGGCCTCGGCGGTGACGCGCCGGACGGAGGGCTGCGCGAGCAGTTGGCCGATCGCGGCGCGCAACTGGGCATCCGCAGCGGCCGGGTCGGCGGCGTAGCCCGGGATGCTCGACGGCGGATCGCCGACGACGATCACCGGTAGGCCGGCGCGGGCGAGCGCGGAGAGCTTCTGCGCAGTGGCGAGCGGCATGCTCGCCTGGTTGTCGAGGATGACCGCGCCGAAGTCCGGACCGTCCGGAGCCAGCCGACCGCCGCTCACCCGAATCGATGGCAGCGCGAGCGAGCCCGGGGTGATGTAGCCGTATGTGTAGCCGGCGGCGGCGAGGGCGGGATCGGTCCAGCCGCCGGTCACGTGGTCCAGGCTCTGGTTGTAGACCGCGACGTCGGTGCGGCGAGTGCCGGCCTGGAGCGCGGCCTGCATGCGCGCGTAGTAGCCGGACGTGTCCGTGGCCATCGTCCAGGTCGGCTGGCGCGGACCGAACGCCTCAGGGATGCCCGCGCCGAACGCATGGAAGCCGGGCCAGCGCGTCCAGTCGTCGGTCGTCGCTCCGTCAGCCGACTCCGGCCAGGTGGCGTAGGGGAATCCGTGAAAGACCATCTGGTTCGCGCCCGCGGCGTACTCGCCGTTGACCTCGCGCGCGACGTCCTGCTGCGTGTTGCCGTACACGGTGCCGAAGCCGCCTGGGAGCATCTCGTCGGACACGACCCGGTGGCCGGCGAGGTCGCTACCTGCGGCCATGGCGCGCCAGTCGTCGTCGTTGGGGCAGCCGAGCGTCTCGCATTCGACCGTGTCCACCGACGCCGCGGCCTGGCCGATGTCGATCGGCTCGCCGTAGGGCTGGGCGCGATAGCCGAGTCCGAGCGAGTGCGCGAAGCGTTGCAGCGGCGCCACGTGGTTCTCGAGATACAGATCGTTGAGCGTCTGATCCACGTCGCGGCGCACACGCCCGGCGACGGCGACGTCGGCGCCGGCGACCCCGAACGCGGGGATCGGGCCGGCGAACGGGTTCGGGTTCTCGTCGGCGGCGAGCACCGCCAGGAAGGGCCGCAGGTCATAGCCGCGGCGGCGCGCGAACTCCTGCAGGAACCCGGGCGTCCACGCCTGGGCGTGCTTGAGCTCGAGCGAGTCTTCGAAGATCGACCCGCCGGTCTCGCGCAGCAGCCGCCGGCTCTCGGGGGACAGCAGACCGGCGAAGTACGCGGTCATCGTCTGCGCGCCCTGGGCGCCGAAGTGATCGACGACGCGCGCCTCCGGGTCGGTGATGAGCATCGCGCTCGTGCCGAACGGCGCGTCGTTGCGCTGCGCGGTCCCGCGTTCCCACGAGCCGACGAGAACCCAGGCGTGCGCGTCCGGCGGCGTCCAGTCGAGTCTGCCGTCGTGCACGCGCGATGTGAGGTCAACGCGCGAGGCGAGATCGATCTGGAGCGGCTTCGCCGAGCAATCGTCCTGCAGGCAGCGAACCGCGGTCACGCCGACGAAGTCGGGCCGCGACGTCTTGGTCACCGTGGTGATCACGCCGGCCGTCGAGGTCCGGTCCTCATACGTGCGCGGGGCGGGCGCCGGCACCGCGCCGGAGAACCCGCCCGTGACCACCTGCAGCCCGTAGGTCAGCTCCTTGGAAGCCGCGGGACCGTTGACGTCGAGTCCCGGGACTGCCGCCGGCCAGTGCGCGCCCAGCGTGACGTCGACCTGAAGCCCTCGCTGCGCCGCGCGCCGCAGCACCGTCTCCACGGCGCGGTTCCAGCGCGGTGTGCCGTAGCCGTACTTGTCTGGATCGACCGGGTAGGTGACCGAGTCCATGACGTCGGCGATCTCCACGCCCTTGTAACCGGCCGCGGCGATCTGGTCGATCTCGGACGTGAGCTCGCCCTCGTCGACGTCGGCCCCGGGCCACCACCAGCGGAACATCGCGCCGCTCGCGCGGCTGGCGGGTACGTCGAATCCGTGCGCAGGCGCTGCCGCCGGCGCGGCCGAGCTCAACACAAGTCCGGCCAACGCGGCTAGGCCGAGGCGTCGTCGGTTCATCTCTCCCCCTCGTGTGCGGCGGCGAATCGCAGTCCACCACTTATGGACACAACATCACGAATTGTGCACAGTTTGGAGGAAACGTCAAGCGAACGTGGTTGCTTATGGGCTCGCGTCGTGGGCGTATGCCCAATTCCGCTCTCGAACGCACAGCTCAGGCACCGCTTCCGTCGAGTCAGCCGCGTAGGGCGTGCGATCCGCGGAACGCTGACCCATACGCGTCATGGCTGCCAGCGCGCAGGCGCTGCACCCGGGCGGGCCTGAACGGCGATTCAGGCCCGCGACCTCACAAACGGCATCGCCGCGGCGTTGACCCACCTGAGGCCGCGATGCGACCCGAACGCCGTCGCCGGTGCCTCGCCCATTCCCTTACCAGGAGGTTTCTTCATGTCTGTCGAGGACAACAAGGCGGTCGTCGTGCGCTGGTTCACGCACTTCTGGGGCGCTGACTTCGACCCGGCGATCATCGACGAGCTCGCCGCGCCCGACATCCGCTTCGAGTACTCGTTGCACCAGCCGCTGCGCGGTCGCGACGCGGTGCGCGAGTTCGCGTTGCGGTTCCGTGAGGCGTTCCCGGATCTCGGCTTCGGCGCGACCGCGGAGCTGATCGCCGAGGGCGACTACGTCGTCGGCCAGTGGAAGGGCGGCGGGACGCACGCCGGCCCCGCGTTCGACGACCTTCCGATCGGGTCGTTGCCGGCGGGCTCTGGCAAGACGATGCAGTTCACCGGCACGACCGTGATCAAGGTCGTCGACGGCATGATCGCCGAGGAGGTCGGGCTCGACGACGGTGTCACGGTCCTGCAGCAGCTGGGGCTGATTGCGGCCGCCTAGCGCGATGGGACCCACGCCCACGAACGCCCGCGAGCATCTGGCCTCGCTGGGCATCGACCATGGTCGGCTCTCGCACGGCGATCTCGTCATGATGAGCTACTCGCTGCGCGGGTGGCAACTCGTGCCGGTGACGCCGGCCGACGCGCCGCCGATCGTCGCCCGCGTATGGCTTCTGGCGACGGTGAACACGCGCGGTCGCTACACCGCCCCCGAGCGACCGGGACACCCCGCCGACCTCGGGGACGGCGGCGCGCTGGTCGACTCGGTCGTCTTGATGGCGGTGCTGCAACGCCACTTCCTGTCGCGAGCCGAACCCGGCTGGGACGACGCCACATTGGCCGGCGATCTCGGGCTGGCCACAGACGATCTCACGCGTGCGCAGATCGTCCTCGACGCGGTCCTGGAGCTCCCGCTCCACGGGCCGCGGCCCGCGCTCATCGGCCCGCACTGGTGGCGGGCGAGGAATCATCATGTCACTCCGCTCCAGCCGAGCTGACCTGATGATGCTGCGCCGCTATGGCCGAGTGCTCACCAACCAGCAGATCGCCGAGGCCGTTCGGCGCACGCCCACGTACGCGACGACCGCCGAATGGGTGAACGGCACCGCTGTTGTGCTGTGGCACGCTGATTCGGGGTCGCGGACCTGCAGGATGAACGGCACGAATCCGCGACACGACCGCCAGTAGATCGGGTCAAATCGAGCGTCCTGCCTGGATGGCCGTGGACGTTGTGGCCCGACCGCCCAGCGTCGCAACCGTGGACACTGCGGGCGGACGGAAGGGAGACAACCGTCGAGCAAGAGCCAGACCCGCGGAATCGTGCCACGCCTTCGGCGGGCGTCGGCGGGTCATGGCTCGCGCTCGAGAACGAGGCGTGCAGTCTCGAACGGCGCCAATGCCAAGCGCACGCTCGTCGGAGGCCAGAGCCGGTCCTTGTCCCAGTATTCGCGCCAGGATCGAATACGGCCATCCTCGCCGAGGGTCATCCAGATCACGTAGTCCTGCACATACGGCTTGCCCGTCTCGACCCAGCGAGCTTCGGCGTGCACCTCGGCGACATACAGATCTCGCGTGACGTCGTCGATGACCACCGCGCCTCGAAGCTCCAGTCGTGCCACCGGCGCGGGCCGTCGAAGTACGCCACGAGGCGCTCGACGCCCGCGATACGCGAAGTCATCCCCGGAGGCGCATACGGGAACTCCAGCAGCGTCTTCAGTGCCGGCGCGCTCGCCCTCGAGCGGCTCGGCGGTGGTCCTCGGGATCTACGCCATCACCCACAAATAGGCCGACGCATGGTCGGCGGCGGTCCACGTGGAAACCCGCAACCGATGTCATGGAATCGACTCGTTGGGCTGGCCTTCCGGTCAGTTCGCTCAACGTTGCCTGAGCGTCGCGGTTACGTTTGTGCCGGGCGTTCGGACATGGACCCCGGCAAGACGCCACACGGAAGTTTGACCCGCTTCCGTGGTTGCGGTGCGTGGGCTCGGCATCCCCTCCGCCGGGCTCACGCATCGTCCGCTCGGGCCGACGGTCGATCGGGTCCGCCTGTCGTGCCGACGAGCCCGCGCTCGCCGCGAGGAGAGCGCGCGCCGAGCGGTCAGCGATCCCGCCGCGCGCGTCGAACGACCCATGCTCAACAAGCGTCCGCTGCCAGAGTCCCCCGGGTTTGCGCACCGCTCCTCGCGCAGAGAAGCACTGAGCGGGAGCCTGGCTCTAGGTGGTGAGGACGCTGCGAAGTTCGGTCGGGACGTCGCCTACCCAGGGCGGTTCGGAAGCCTGGAGGATCGGGACATGTGTGTCTGGACGCGCTCGCTGGCTCGAGGGCCGGCAAGGGTTCCCGTTGGCCAGAATGACGCCGTCGCTGCAATGCGCTTCGACGACCCCGTTGCCGAACTGTTCCTCGTACAGCCGCGCGTACAGGCCGCCACGCGCAAGAAGCTCGTCGTGGGTGCCGCGCTCGACGATCGTGCCGTCCTCGACGGCGAAGATGACATCGGCGTTTCGGATCGTCGAGAGGCGGTGCGCGATGGCGATCGTGGTCCGGCGTTGGATGAGCGACTCGAGTGCCTGCTGAACGGCGCGTTCGCTTTCGGAGTCCAACGCGGAGGTGGCTTCGTCGAGGACGAGGATGGGCGGGTCTTCGAGGATCACGCGCGCGATCGCCAGCCGCTGGCGCTCTCCCCCGGAGAACCGGTAGCCGCGCTCGCCGACGATCGTGTCGTAGCCATGTTCGAGCTCGGTGATCCGTTCGTGGATGAAGGCGGCCTTCGCGGCCGCCACGATCTCACCGTCGGTGGCGGTCGGTCGCCCGTAGCTGATGTTCTCACGCACCGTCCCGCCGAACAGATAGCTCTCTTGCGTGACGACCCCTACCGCGCGGGCGATCGTCGCCGCTGTGAGGTCGCGCACGTCGTGACCGTCGATGGTGACCGCTCCTCGCTCGACGTCGTAGAGCCTCGGAATCAGATACGAGATCGTCGTCTTGCCCGGAGGGGCCGATCAGCGCCGCAAGCTGCCCAGGCCTGACCAATATCGAGACGTCGCGCAGCGCCTCATGCGGTGCGGGTGCTCCCCCGCCCTCGCCGCCGCCGTATCGAAACCCGACGTGCTCGAGGGCGACCTCGCCTCGAATCTCGCCGACGTCGATGTCGAGCGCGTCGCCTCGGTCGGTGATTCGTGGCTGCAGGTCGAGCAGTTCGAAGATCCTCCCGAACAGCGCCAGCGAAGATTGAACGTCGACCGAGACCTGCAGCAACTGATTGATCGGGAACAGCAGCCGGGTCTGCAGGGTCGTGAAGGCAACCAGCGTCCCGGCCGAGAGGTCACCGTGGGTGCCCTGGAGCCCGGCGACCAGATAGACCAGCGCCGGACTGATTCCGAAGAACGCCTGGGTGACCGCGAAGAACGATCGCCCGACGATCGCCTGCCGGATCTGCAGGTTGGCCTGCTTGGCATTCTCGGCGCGATAGCGGTCAACCTCGTGCGCTTGTCGCCCGAACACCTTGGCCAACAGGATCCCGGACACCGACAGTGTCTCTTGGGTGATCGAACCCATGGCCGCCAGCGAAGCCTGAGCATCGCGACGAGCCTTTCGCCGGGCCCGCCCGACCCGCCGGCTGAACAGCACGAACACCGGCGTCGCGGCCAGCGAGATGGCCGTCAGCAGCGGCGAGAGCAGAAGCATCGCCGCCACCGAGGACACCACCGCGACAACGTTGCTGACCACCGAGGACGCAGTCGAGGTGATCGTCGTCTGAACCCCGCCGACGTCGTTGGCGAGCCTCGACTGGACCTCCCCGCCACGAGTTGCCGTATAGAACGCGAGCGAGAGCCGCTCCAGATGCTCGAACAGGCGGTTGCGAAGCTCCTCCAGCACCCGGTTGCCCACTACCTCGGTCAGATACGTCTGGGCGACGTTCAACACGCCGTTGACGATCGGGATCGCGATCAACGCAGCGACCAGCGGATACAGCATCTCGAGATCCGGACCGCCCTCGACGAACAAGGCGTGGTCGAACACGCGACGGACCAAGAGCGCGCTGATGACGCTCAACACCGACGTCACCAGGATCATCGCCACGATCAGCGCCAGCACACCCCGATGGGGCCGAAACAGACGCAGGATCCGCCGGCCCAGATGCGGCGGATCGGCCTGAGGAACCGATGCGATCATCGCTCGAGGCTAACCCCCGCAGACGACGCCTCTTCGAAGAACGCCACACCGAATCGGGCTGAAACGCAGCGAATGAGCCGGAATTGTTGCGGCGGGGCTCCCCGGGTCCTCGCCGCGCGACGGGCCCGAGTGTAGGTTTCGTCGCGCCATGACCGCGCGCCCTCCGCCGGTGTTGCTGGGCCGAGCCGCCGAGCTCGAGCTGCTCGAGCGGATGCTGCGCAATGTGCACGGCGGCCAGAGCGCGGTACTGGTGATCCGGGGCGAGGCCGGGGTCGGCAAGACTGCTCTCGTCGATCGCTACGCGGCCCATGCGTCCGCCTTTCGGGTCGCGCGGGTCGCCGGCGTGGAGGCCGAGATGGAGTTCCCCTTCGCGGCGGTGCATCAGCTCTGCGCCCGCATGCTGGACCGGCTCGACGTGCTTCCAGAGCCGCAGCGCGACGCGCTGAGCGTTGCGCTGGGCCTGTCGCCCGGGCCTTCCCCGGACCGCTTTCTGGTCGCCCTGGCGGTGCTGTCGCTCTTGAGCGCGACGGCGGAGGAACGGCCGCTGCTCTGCGTCGTGGATGACGCCCAGTGGCTGGATCGCGCCTCGGGACAGATCCTCGGCTTCGTGGCACGACGGTTGCTGGCGGAGTCGGTCGCGCTCGTCTTCGCCGTCCGCGAGCCGGCCGGCACGCCCGAGCTGGAAGGGCTGCCCGCGTTGCTGCTCACGGGGCTGGGCGAGGACGACGCGCGCGCGTTGCTGGCGAGCGTCCCGGGGCGCCTCGACGATGAGGTGCGTGACCGGATCATCGCCGAGATGCGTGGCAACCCGCTCGCCCTGCTGGAGCTGCCGCAGCGCACGCTCGCGGGCGGCTTCAGCCTGCCCGCGGGGACCGATCTCCCAGATTGCCTCGAGCAGCAGTACATGGAGCGCGTCCGCGGGCTGCCCGCACCGACGCAGCGGTTGCTGCTGCTGGCGGCGGCCGAGCCGGCCGGGGATGCCACGCTGCTCTGGCGCGCGGCCGAGATCCTCGGCATCGGAGCCGGCGATGCCGCCCCGGCGGAGGAGGAGGCGCTGGTGGAAGGCGGCATGCGGTTCCGCCACCCGCTGGTGCGCTCGGCGGCGTACCGGACCGGCTCACCGGAGGAGCGCCGCATCGTCCATGCCGCGCTGGCGGAGGCCAGCGATCCGATCCGCGCCGCCGATCGCCGGGCGTGGCATCGCGCCCTGGCGGCGAGCGAGCCCGACGAGGAGGTGGCCGCTGAGCTGGAGCGCTCGGCGGGTCGCGCGCACGTACGCGGTGGCTTTGCCGCTGCCGCGACGCTGCTTGAGCGGGCGGTGGAGTTGACGCCCGATCCCGCGAGCCGGGCGCAGCGCGCGCTGGCGGCCGCCGACACCAAGCTGCTGTCAGAGGACTCAGACGCGGCGCTTCGCCTGCTCGGGCAAGCCGAGGCCGGACCGCTGACGCCGCTGGCGCGCGCACATGGGCGCCAGTTGCGCGGGCGGATCGCGTTCGGCTCCAGGCGTGGCCGCGAGGCTCCGCCCCTGCTGCTCGCGGCCGCGCGTGAGCTCGAGGCGCTCGATCCGGAGCTGGCGTGGGACACGTACCTCGTCGCGCTGTTGGCGGCGCTGCTCGTGGGTCGCATGGCCGATGAGGTGGACATCCAGGCGGTCGCTCAGGCCGTGCGCGCCGCCTCCCCGCTCCGGCCGCGGCCGCAAGATCTCCTGCTCCAGGCCTTGGCGGTGGCGATCACGGATGGGCAGGGCGTCGCCGCCCCGCTCCTGAAGGAAGCCGTCGGTGCGTTCCGGACCGTCGAGATGCCCGACGCGCAGGTGCTCCGCCTGCTCGGGGTGGCCATCTACGCCGCTGAGGCTCTGTGGGACGAGGACGGCATGCTCGAGCTGTCGCGCCGGTGCATCGCGCTCGCTCGCCAGACCGGCGCGCTTCGCGCGCTGCCGATCACGCTCGGCTTCAAGGTGCGCCTGCACCTCTTCTCCGGCGAGCTCGGGGCGGCGGCGTCGCTCGTCGACGAGATCGCCGCGATCGCCGCGGCGATAGGTCGGGGGCTCCCGCCGTACAGCGCGGTCGCGCTCGCCGCTTTCCGCGGCGACGAAGCCGAAGCCGCGGAGTTGATACGCGCGGTCCGCGCGGAAGCGGGCGCGCGTGGCGACGGCTACGCCCTGACGCTTGTCGACCACGCCGAGGGCGTCCTCTACAACGGGCTCGGTCACTATCGGAAGGCGTGCGAAGCGGCACGGCGGGGCGCAGCACATCCGCACGAGCTCGCGCTCTCGACCTGGTCACTGCCCGAGCTCATCGAGTCTGCCGTGCGCAGCGATCAACCCGAGCTTGCCGAGGACGCGATGCAGCGGCTCGCGCGGAGTGCCGGCGCGGACGGCACCGACTGGGCGCCGGGGATCGTGGCCCGCTCTCGCGCGCTGGTCAGCGAGGACGGCGACGCCGAGGCGCTCTATCAGGACGCGCTGGACCGCCTCGGGCGCACGCGTTTGCGCGCGGAGCTCGCCCGGGCGCACCTGCTCTACGGCGAGTGGCTGCGCCGCCAGGCTCGCCGGGTGGACGCCCGCGAGCAGTTGCGGGCGGCGCGCCGGATGTTCACCGAGATGGGGATGGAGGCGTTCGCTGAGCGCGCTCGGCGCGAGCTGATCGCCACCGGCGAGACGGTTCGCAAGCGGGCGCCCGAATTCCGCGACGAGCTCACGCCGCAGGAGGAGCACATCGCACAGCTCGCCCGCGGCGGCCTGACGAACGCGGAGATCGGCGGGCAGCTGTTCCTCAGCCCGCGCACCGTCGAATGGCATCTGAAGAAGGTGTTCGGCAAGCTCGGCATCAGCTCGCGCCGTGCCCTGCACGATGCCCTGCCGACTTGAGGGCCTCGCTGCGATTCGTCATGCGAGTTTGCGCCGCTAGAGATGGACTTCGACCGGGCCCGTGGTTGCGGACTGCGCCGCTTAGAGGTCCTTTTCGAGCCAGGCGTCGCGATGGCCGTCGACCACGTGCGCCTCGATTTCGCGGTACCCGGCGGACGCGTAGAGGCGGCGCGCTTCCGCGAGCGCCTCGGTGGTCAGGAGGCGTACGTGGCGCGCGCCTCCGGCGGCCGCGAGCGCCTCCAGTTCGGCCAGGAGGTGGCGTCCGTGGCCATGGCGCCGAGCTTCGGCGGTCACGAACATCCGCTTGATCTCGACCACTCGGGGGCCGAGCGGGCGCATGCCGCCGCAGCCGACGGGGCGCTCGTCGGCGTAGACGACCAAGAACGCCGCGCCGGGCTCATCGAAGCTGCGCTCGCTGGCGAAGATCGCCTCGGTCGGTGCAAACGCTGGGCCGAGCCGCTCGCGCACGAGTTCGAGGTACTCCTCGAACAGGGCGCGTGCCGCCGGGCTGCCGGCAGACTCGCGGCGCAGGAGCGCGGGAGAGGGACGCACGACGAGGACGGCGACGTCGTCGTGGCGCTTGTTCGCCCAGCGTTCGGCGTCGGCATGGACCAGCTCGGCGAGCGACTGCGGGGCGAGGACGCGGGCGTGCTCGGCGAGCAGCGACGGGAGCCGGGCGTCGCCGAAGAATTGCCCGTCGTGGCGCGCCTCGAGCAGTCCGTCGGTGGCGGCGAAGAGGGTGTCGCCGGCGGCGAAGCGAACGCTTTGGTCGGTGTGGCGTCCGTCCTCCTCGATACCGAGCGGGATGCCGGTGGCTGCGAGTTCCTCCTGGCTCCCGTCCGCGCGCAGGATCCGCGGTGGCGGATGGCCGGCATTGCAGAAGCGGAGCGTGCCGTCGCACGCGATGCCGAGGAACGCGGTGGCAAAGCTCGAGGCAGGGAGCCGACGATGAAGGATCCGGTTGGTCTGTGCGAGCACCCCGGCCGGATCGTGGGTATCCCAGGCGCGGGCCTCGACGAAGAAGCGCACCATGGCGCTCATCGCGGCGACCTCCAAGCCTTTGCCACTGACGTCGCCGATCAGGATCGCGAGCGCGCCGCTGGGGAGCTGCCAGACCCCGAAGAGGTCGCCGCCACCGACGTCGTGGCCGACGGGCTCGTAGACAAGGCCGACCTCGACGCCCGTCAGCGCCCGCGGCGGCTCGGGCACGAACCCGCGTGTGAGGGCGTTGACGATCCGTCGCTCGCGCTGGAAGTCGAGCGCGTTGGCGATCGCCCCGGCGGCGCTGAGCGCGAGCGCGGTCAACCGCCGCAGCTCGTCCGCGCCGAAGTGGCCGGGCGCCTCGTGCGCGGTGCTGAGCACGCCGAAGATGCGGCCCGCGAGCGCGACGGGAACGTGCGCGAAGGACCCGACAGGCTCGTGCTCGATGCCCCACTCTGCGTCTTGCTCGCCGCTGAGGCAGGGCTCGCCGGTCAGGGCGACGAGGCCGGCCGTGCCCTCGCCGACCGGCACGCGGGCGCGCGCCTCGCGAGCGGAGCACCCCACGTTGGCGACGCCACGCAACTCGCCGACGGTCGGGTCGAGGCGTAGGAGCAGGACCTTCGTCGCGCCGGTCAATGCGCCGGCGTGCTCCACGATGGCGCGATTGACCGTGCTGGGTTCCAGCGACGCCGCGACGGCCTTGGACGCCCGGTTGAGCAACTGCTCCTCCTGGGTGCGCAGGGATTCGCGCTCCAGCAGTTCCGAGCGCTCGAGCGCGAGCCCCGCCAGCCGCGCGAACACCTCGACCGCTCGAAGGTGCGTCTCGCCCAGCGGCTCGCTGGGTGGGTGCGAGGAGATCACCAAGACACCGAGGGTTCGCTGCCCGGCCGTGCGAACCGGGCAGGAGATGAACGAGCCGCTGCGGTACCACTCCCAGGCGTACGCGGCGTGCTCGGCGTCGAGCCGATCGGCCAAGCGCTCACGCAGCGCGTCGGCACCCGGCCAGACCTCCATGCGCTCGATCAGGAGCGCGCTGCCGCGCTCGATGGCGGCCTCGGTGACGCCGGCCCGGTGGGGATCGTACGGCCGGGCCAGCAGTGGCCCGAATGCCCGCCAGACCTCGACCGACGCAAACCAGGCGGCGGCGGGGCGGATCTCGTCGCCCGGCTTCTCGACGACCTCGAACGCCACACCGCTGACGTCGATCAGCCCGCGTACCTGGGCGATGATCTCCTCGAGCGTTTCGCGCAGCCACCCCTGCAAGCCCTCGGCATGCATGATCCCGGTGTCCGTCGAGGCGGTCGAAGTTTGCGTCGGGTTGCTGATGCGTTCCCCTTTCACGCCGACCCTAGATCACCCACCGCCGACTGCGCAACAACGCTCGACCGCTGCCCCTGGCCGTCCGCGCGCGGACCTTCGGCGCTCGCGCGCTGTGACGGGACGGTTGCGGCGGGTGGCGCGGCGGGGTTAGGGTCGTGCTGGATGGATGTGGCCGGAGAGGTCGCGGTGGTTGGTCGCCGCGCAGAAACGGCTCGGCTGACGGAGTTGGCGGGCCGGATGGCGTGGGGCGCCCCCGCGCGGGTCGTGCTCGAGGGTGAGGGCGGAATCGGGAAGACGGTCCTGTGGAGCCGCGGCGTCGAGCTTGCGCGTGCGGCGGGGGCACGGGTGCTGAGCGCCAGCGCGAGCGCGGCAGCGCGCGAGCGGCCGTTCGCCGGGCTCGTGGACCTGGCGGACGGATTCTCCGGCCGGGTGGTGGCCGGCCTGCCGGCACATCAGCGCGGTGCGCTCGCCGCGGCGCTCTCAGCCCCGGGCCAGGAACAGCCCGTCGCGGACGAGCTCGCCGTCAGCCTGGCCGTGCTCGAGGTGTTTCGAGGCATGAGCGCCATGGGACCGTTGGTGGTGGCGGTGGATGACATCCAATGGCTGGATGAGGCCACGGCTCGGGTGCTGGCCTACGCGCTGCGCCGGGTCAACGCACCCGTCGGGCTACTGGCCGCGGCGCGCGCAGGCGCGAACGGTCCGGGGCTGGTGGTGCTCGAAGGCCTCTCGGTCGAGCGGCTCACGGTCGAGGGGCTCGGCCCGGCGGCGATCGATGCGTTGCTCGCGGCGCGGCTAGGCCGCCGGTTCACGCCCCCGGTGCTTCGCCGTCTGGTCGAGCTCGTGGGAGGCAATCCGCTGCACGCACTGGAACTGGCGCGTGCGCTGCCAGCCGACGCGCGGCTCGCACCGGGCGAGCCCTTGACGGTCCCGGAAACCCTGGCCGGCTTGCTCGAACGGCGACTGAGCATCCTGCCGGAATCGGCGCACGCCTGGCTCGCCGCGCTGGCGGTCTCGCCACGTCCGAGCCCGGCACTGAGTGAGCGACTCGAGGTGCATCTTGGCGACGCGCTCGCGGCCGGGATCCTCGAGACCGACCGGCGCGGCCAGCTGCGATTCACCCACCCGCTGCTCGCCGCCGCGGCCCACGGACTGGTCGACGATGTCCACCGTCGCGCGATCCACCGACGGCTCGCAGAGCTTGCCGACGATCCCGAGCAACGTGCCGCACAGCTCGCGCTCGGCGCCGAGCACCCCGACGCGGAGGTCTCGGACGCACTCGATCACGCCGCCGCACAGGCGCACCGACGAGGCGCTCCGGCCGCCGCCGCCGAGCTGGCCGAACAGGCCGCACGGCTCACGCCGCCCACGCAAGACGGGAAGCGCCGCGCGCGTGGGCGGACGGCCGCCCTCTATCACGTGCATGCGGGAGACGGCCCCCGCGCGCGCACGCTGTTGAGCGCAGTGATCGACGAGCAGGCGCCCGGACCGGAACGAGCGCGCAGCCTGCTCGATCTCGCCGCGATCTCCGAGCAGACGACGCGTGCGATCTCCCTCGCGGAGCGCGCACTCGCCGAGGCCGGCACCGAACGGACGCTTCTGGCCTCGATTCACCAACTGCTTGGGAGCGCGTTCGGGATGACGGGCGACCTCGACCGATGGGAACAGCACGTCACGCTCGCCGCGCGGTTGGCCGATGCGAACAGCCCGTCGCTTGCGGCGGGCGCGATGTCGGAATGCGCGCTCGTGCGCTTCCTACGCGGCGGCGGCATCCAACGCGAGCTCGGGAAGCGTGCCGTAACGCTCGCGCGTGCGGCCCGTGACGGCGAGTCGATCACCACACCGCTGCTGGACGCGCAATTCAACCTCGCGATCCAGCTGTTGATCGCCGGCGAGCTCGACGAGGCGCGCGCGCTGATCTACGCGCGCCGCGACCGTCCCCGTGAAGGGGACGCCGTCGCACAGTCCGCCCTCACCGCGGAGGCCAGTTGGTCCTCCTACCTGCTCACCGAACTGGAGTTGCGCGCCGGTCGCTGGTCCCTCGCCGATCAGCACGCCGAGGCCGCGGCCGCCGCGGACGCCTCGCGCAGCGCCAACCTCCAGGCGTCGACGCTGCTGGCGCGCGCGCTCGTGGACGCACACCGGGGCCGCGTCGAGCACGCCCGCGACGCGGCCACGATCGGCCTAGAGGTCGCCCGTGCCGGGGGCGAGCAGCTGTTCGTCTGGCTGCACGAAGCCGTGCTCGGCTTCATCGCCCTTTCGCTGCAGGACCCGCTCACCGCACATCGGCATCTCGGTCCCGTCGTCAACGCCCTACACGGCCACGGGTTCGTCGAACCGGCGCTCCCAGGCGCGGCCCCGGATGCGATCGAGGCCCTCATCGCCCTCGGAGAGTTCGCCGCCGCACGGACGATGTTGCATGAGCTGCACGCGACCGGCGAACGCCTGAATCGTCGCTGGGCGATCGCCTCGGCGCTCCGCTGCCGTGCGCTGCTCGCGTCCGCCACGGGCGACCACGAACGCGCGATCGCCGCCGCGAACGCCGCCATCCAGGCACACCGGCAGCTCGCAGACCCATTCGCACGCGGCCGGACGCTGCTTGCACGAGGCGCGATCCTCGGACAGGCAGGCCAACGCCGCGACGCGGAACACGCCCTCGCCCAGGCCCGCGCGCTCTTCACACAACTCGGCGCGACGCTCTGGATCGTCCGGGCGGATCGCGAGACACGACGACTCAACGACCGGGCGCCGACCGCCAAGCAACGAGCCGAGACGCGCGGATGACGAGAACGAGCGGTCCGCCGGTTCCGGCGCCCTCGCTGTTGGCCTGTGCGTGCTTGGAAGGGCCTACCGAGGCCGTGTGGGATCGGCCGATGGCGTCGGCGCGCGGCACTCGAGCCGCGCTGTCAGATCGGCGATCTCCTGCGTCAGGTCTGCGATCTCGCGCCGAAGTCGGGCCACGTTTCGGCGCTCGTCGACGAGGTCGGCGGCGAGGCTGCGCAGCGCTGACCCGAGTCGTTGGGCGCGCAGCTCCGGTGCGGTTCTCGGCTGCACCGGCGTGGTGTTGGGAGTCATCGGCGGCCTCTCCCGGGCATGCGCGCCGACCTCGAGCAGCTGAACGGGTCCAATCGCCATCGCTCTATCTCCTTGAGATCCGATTAGGGGGATATCGCCGAGCCGCGGAGTCGGTCGGGTCGGCGCCCTGCGGTGCAGGTCCGCGGGCGCGTGTGACGTCGGTCGGGGCGCTCTCCATCGGCGGGGCCTGATCGCGCGGGTGCTGCTCGTACCAGCGGGCGTAGCGGTTGGCGAGAGGGGCCGCGGTGAGGCCATGGGCGAAGACCGACAGGCCGACGGTCAGGTAGATCGCGAGGACGATCAGGTGCTCGTGGGGAAGATTTGACTCCTCGACGACGATCACGGCGAACACGATCGATGCCAGGCCGCGGGGGCCGAACCAGCCGAGGAAGCCGAGCGTCGGCGTCCTGGCCTTTGTTCCCAGCATGGCGATGGCGACCGGGAGCATCCGGACCAGCGTGAGGCTGAGAACTGCGTACAGCGCGAGCTCCCAGCTCAGCTCACCGAGTGCGGGGCCGAGCAGGATGGCGCCGAAGAGCACGAAGGTGACGCCGTTGAGGACGTTGCCGAGCTGCTCGCTGAGCTCATTGGTGTGGCCCGGGTCGCGTCCGAGCACAAGCCGGAAGGTCATGCCGGCGACGAACGCGGCGATGAATCCCGATCCGCCCAGCGCGCTGGCGGTGCCATACGCCAGCGCCGCTCCCGACGCCGGGATCACCTGCCGCCACGCGTCTGCGATCAGCTCGCGGCGTCCGGCGTGGATGATGATCGCCGCGACCACGAGCCCGCCCACTACGCCGCCGATCACGCCGTAGCCGATCTCCTCGAGCAGCAGTGTGCCGGCGCTGCGGCCCTCGGAGATCTCCGATTCCACGTCTGCGACAGCCACGGCCGCGAACAGCAGTGGGACGCAGATGCCGTCGTTGAGCCCGCTCTCGACGTTGAGTCCCTGGCGGATCCTTCCCGGGATGCGCGGCTCGGTCACGACTGCCTGCCCGAGCGCGGCGTCGGTCGGTGCCAGTACCACGGCCAGGATCACGGCTTCTTCGACGGTCAGCTGGTCGAAGATCGCGAGCGCGGCCAGCGTGCCGAGCGCGATGGTCAACGGCAAGCCGATCCCGAGCAGACGCTCCGGCACTCGGATCTCGCGCCTGAGCTGCCCGAGATCGATCCGGGAGGCATCGCAGAACAGGACGAGCGCCAACGTCGCCTCCGCCAGCGCGCGCACGGTCGCGCTCGAGCTCTCGAGATCGATCCCGCCGAGCACCTCGGGGCCGACGAGGAGCCCGACCGCCACGAACACGATCGCCGGCGTCACCGGCGTCCCGGTCAGCCGGCGCGAGACGGCCGCGACGGCGAGCAGCGTGAGCGCCACGATGGCCAGAGCCCACGTCACCGGGGGCGTCCGTTCTGGCGGTCAAACAGCGGCGCGTGCGGCACGAGGCCGACCAGCAGCCACGACCCGAAACCGAGATTCCTGGGCCCTCCAGGAGCGGAAGCCTGGATGTTGCGCTCCGGCGCCATCGATCAACCCTCCTGTCCGTCCGTCGCTGATTTGTGGTCAGCGATCATCTGCGGGTCACCACGCGCTGGCATCACCCTGTTGGCATGGAATCCCGGTTGCGCACGCTCTTGGTGCCCGAGATCGGCGGCGCGTCCAGGTCACGGGTCGCGCAACTCGAGGGCGGCCTCGACGTCGTAGCCGAGCGCGAGCGCGAGCT
>NZ_JAPDOD010000085.1 GCF_027587205.1 Solirubrobacter ginsenosidimutans | reverse complement strand
GCGGATGCGCCAAGGCCTTGGCAATCCGAGCCTCCGAGGTCTCCCCCGAAGGACGATGTCCATGACTAGATGAGGTTGGTGAAATGGTGGGCATAGTCACGTCCAACGGTACTTCAGAACCCCGCAGAATGGACGGGCGAGGCAGCCCTTGGGCACGTGCGGGCCCGAAAGGCCACCGTGACGTCCGTCGAGAACCGCGATTACGGACGCTGGATGGTTCAGGCCGCCGGTTTCGGCTTCGCGCGACGAGGTGCGCGTGTGGCGGATCGCGGCTTGGCCGCGCGCCGCGTCGCCGCCGGGGCACTCGTGACGGGTGTGGCGCGGGCGCCAGGATCGTGGTCGGGCGGAGACGTGCCGTCGGCCGGCGTCGAGACCTCCGCGTCCGCCGGGCGCTCGCTCCCGGGCGGCGCCGACGCGACGTCCGCCTCGGGCGCCGCGACTGCAGCCGGCTTGGCCTTCGCACGCCGACGTGTCCGCGGCGCCGGTGTCACAGGCTTCTCGTCCGGCGTGGCCGCGGCCGGCACCGCGGCAATGTCCGGAGGCGATGTCTCACCGGCCGTGCCGCCGTCGGGCCGCGGTTGCGCGTGGCCGTCGGCAGGCTGTGTCTCGAGGTCCGCGTCGGCCTTGGCGGGCGCGTCGGACGAGACCGGCGTGACGGTCGGGTCGATGGTCGCCAACGCGTAGCCGGCCGGCCCGTCGACGGGGACGTGCTTGACGAGCTCGCCCTGCTCGACCAACCGGGTCAGCAGCGCGTACAGGACCGCGCGCTTGATCCCCGTGGCGGCCGCGAGGTCGCCGGCGCCGATCCCGGGACGCTCACCGATCACGCGCAGCGCCGCCTCACGATTGGCACCGCGCGGCGCTCGCTGCGCAATGGCCTTGGGCTCGGAGCGCGAGCGCGCGCCGCGCAACGCCGCGGGCCGTCGCCGCTGCACGTCGGGCTCCACCCCGTCCAGCGCCGCCAGGGCAGCTTCCAGGCGCTCGGACTCGCGCACCGCGGCCGCACTCGCCGCGAGGCGCGCGCGGATCTCGCCATGGATGCGCTCCAGTAGCTCAGACACCGACCCTCCCCCATCGCATGACGCGCCCGAGGCTAGCGGTCGCAGCGGCGCGTTCCGCCGAGCCTTTCGACGCGTTGCCGCTTGCCGTGGCTCATGGCCGCGCGGCGGCGATCAGCGCGCGGGTCGTCGGGTCACACGAAGGCTCGAGCTGGTCAGGCGGTGAGGGCATGGGCAGCGGCGCTGGTCGTCGAGCAAGGACGTGCGAGGGGTGGCGTGGCGCGCAGGCGCAGCGAGATGGCGAACGCGATGGTGAGCAGGAGCGTCGCGAGCGCGGTCACCGCCGGCCAGCGACCCGCGCTCCAGGCGAGCCCGCCCAGCGGCCCGAACACCGAGGACCCGGCGTAGTAGCCGATCAGGTAGAGCGCCGACGCCTGAGCGTGCGAGGTGTGCGCGCGTCGGCCGACCCAGCTCGACGCGATCGAGTGCGCGGCGAAGAACCCGAGCGTGAACAGCGCGACACCGAGCACGATGACCGGCAACGGGCTCAGGGTCGTCAGCGCGATCCCGGCGAACGTGACCAGGACACCGGCGGGCAGCAGACGGCGCCGGCCGACGACGTCCGCCATGCGCCCGGCCACGGCCGAGGAGACCGACCCGATCGGGTACACGAGGAAGATCGCGCCGATCGCGACCGCGCTGAGCCGGTACGGCGCCTCGACCAAGCGAAAGCCGAGGGCGTTGTAGACCGCGACGAACGTGCCGCTCAGCAGCGCCGCCATCACGGCGAGCAGTCGCTGGCCGCGGTCCTGGAGGTGCACGGTCACCGCCGCGAGCGCCGCGGCGGGTGTGAAGCGGGTGCGCGTGTGATGGCGCGACGGCGGGGCCAGGCGCCAGAACACGACCGCGCACGCAAGGCTGACGACGCCGACGCCGACGAGCGCGAGGCGCCAGTCCCCGATCTCGGCGAGCCATCCGCTCAGCAGCCGACCGGACATGCCGCCCAGCGCGTTGCCGCCGATGTACAGGCCGATCGAGCTGCCGAGCGATGACGGGTCGATTTCCTCGGCCAGGTACGCCATGGCGACCGCCGGAACCCCGGCCGACGCGACGCCCTGCAACGCGCGCAGGACCAGCAGCGCCTCGAACGTGGGCGCAGCGGAGGCGGCCAGCCCGAGCACAGCTGCCGCGAACAGCCCGAGCCCGATCACCTGCGTGCGACCGCACGCGTTCGACAGCCACCCCGCCGGAAGCAGCGCGAGTGCGAGCATCGTGGTGCTCACGGCCACCGTCAGCGTCGAGCTCGCCGGCGACACGCCGAAATCCCGCGCCATCGCAGCGAGCATCGGCTGTGGCGCGTAGAGCAGCATGAACGTGGCGACCCCCGCGGCAAAGATCGCCAGCGACGCTCGCCGGAATCCCGGGTCACCGCGACGAAGACGCTGTGCTCGGATCTCCACTTCCCCGAGCCTAGGTCAAGACCTTCGCGTCGCAAAATGCATCATTGGCAGCGTTTCCATGCACATGCGGCATCATTCAGAGCGACATGCAACTGCAGGAGCTCCAGTGGTTCGTCGCCCTCGTCGAGGACCCCAACGTCACCCGTAGCGCCGGGCGACTGCACATCTCCCAGCCGGCGTTGTCGCGCTCGCTGCGACGGTTGGAAGCGTCCGTCGGCGTCCAACTCTTCGACCGCGTCGGCCGATCGCTGATCCCGAACCAGCATGGGCGCGTGCTGGCTGAGCACGTAGGCCGGGCGCTGGCCGAGATCGAGACCGGCACCAGCGCGGTCCGCCGTGCGGCCGACCCCGAGGCCGGCGAGATCCGCCTGGCCTTCCTGCACACCCTCGGCGTCTCGCTGGTCCCCGAACTCATCCGCGCCTACAGAGCCGAACACCCCGGCGCGCGTTTCCGCCTCAACCAGGACGGCTCCGGCGACCTCATCGAAGGGCTGCACGCGGGCCGCCACGACATCGTGCTCACCGGCGTGGACCCGGCCGACGACCAACTGCACTGGCGCGCGCTGTACCGCGAGCCGCTACGACTCGCCGTGCCCCCCGACCACCATCTCGCGCAACGCCGGCGCGTCCGCCTCGCCGAGGTCGCCGACGAGCCGTTCGTGCTCGTCAAAGCGGGCTACGGCCTGCGCGGGATCACCGACGCTCTCTGCGACCAGGCCGGATTCACGCCCCACGTCGCGTTCGAGGGCGAAGACGTCGAGACCCTGCGCGGCCTCGTCGCCGCCGGCCTCGGCGTCTCACTGCTGCCCGCTCGGCCCGACGGCTCCTCCGCGACACCGCTGCTCGCCGTCGCCGACCGCGACTGCGCGAGAACGATCGGCATCGCGTGGCACCGCACCCGCTACCAGTCCCCTGCCGCCCGCAGATTCGCCGACTTCGTCGCCCGCCACGGCGCCGGTCCCTAGCGGACCGCGTGCGGCGAAGACCCCCGCTGGGAGGCCGTACCGTCCGCGACCGGAAATGCCGTTCGATCCAGCCGCGCCGGCAGGCAGCTGTCCCCGGTGGTCCCTCGCCGTAGTGGAATCGTCGACGGCTGCGGCACTGGTCACCGCCGCCGCTTCGCATGCGAAAGCGCAGGCGGCGTGCCTGGACCGACTCGCGGCCCTGCCGCCGCTACCTGGGGTGGAAGGCAGCAGCGCCAAGGTCTCGAGTTCGTCGATAACGACACACGGTGCCCCCGGCGATGACTCGCCGGGCTGACGCACACGAATCCGGTCTGGCCGATGGTCGATTGAACGGCTACCACACGACGAACGGTCCAGAGGCCACCGAGTGGCCGTCAGTAGCTTCCTCACTGCGCCCGCGTGAAGCTCCCCGAGCATGGGATGCGGACCCTCCTCCCGCATACCGCCAGAACTTTGCGCGGGCGCATCAACGCGGCGGCGTCCCTCGTCGCGTCGAACCCCGAGGCGCGACCGAGCTCAGGCGGATATGGAAAGCATCAGCCGTCGCCGGGCGGATGAGCTCACCGCCGCGTCGCGTCAAGTCAGTAGCAGGAGGTCGCGACGTCGAGGCGGATGGCTGCGGCCACGACGAAGATGGCGGCGCTGAATTCTGCGACTAGTAGCAACGCGATCGATCCGAACGCGGAGGACGACTGTGACGACGCTGAGACCGGCAACGCTCAGGAGAGCAATGGCTACGAGGAATTGCCGGAATTGCAGGCGGTCGTCATCGACCGCGCCCTGCACGACGAGCTGACAAGGGGCCCTACGAGGCCAACGGAGCGCTTGCTCAAGGGGCAGCGGGCACCCGCAACCTGCCCACTGCCCAGGCCGCGCTGCTCACCCCGATCCGTGACGAACGGGATCCGACGACGCCGACGAGGCGGCCATGCAACCCGGTGCCTCTGGAAAAGTCACATATCGCAGAGCCAGGACCGCTACCGACGATTTACCGGGCGGGACGACTGTCGAGGCCGGTCGTATGTCTTGCTTGCACACGGGCTCCGCGTGAGTAGTCCCACGTCGGGCTAGGCACGTCGGCCGAGTCCGTAGACGAAGAACTCGCCCGTCTCGACAAAGCTCGCGTCAAGGCCGTGGTCACGAAGATCTCGCGCGAGCCGGTCGGGATCGAACGAACGCTTGAAAATCCGAAACTCCCGACCGTCCTCGAGTCGCCTGAGCTCAGTCGCGCTCTCGCGATCGGGCAGTCGCGAACCGTGAATGACGTTCCTGTCCAAGACCGCGCCTGCGGCATCCACGAGGAAGAAGCGGCCTCCGGGGCGAAGCGCGTCGTGGACGCTGCGCCAGAACCGGTCGGCATGGCTCTCGGGCACGTGCGAAAGCCAGAACGCAAAGAAGACGACGTCATAGTCCTGATCTGGCTGCCAGCTGAAGAGATCGCCAACCCAGAGCTCGACATTGCTCTTACCGGCATCCTGCAGCTTCGCCAGAGCGAGTTCGCGCATCTCCGGCGCTGCATCGACTCCGACGACACGGGTCGCCACCTCCGCGAGACGGATCGTCCACTCACCCGTGCCGTAGGCAAGCTCGAGGACGTCTCCACGAGGCGCAAACGCATCGAGTGCTGAATACACTCGATTGAGCTCAAGACGCCATCTGGCATTGCGCTCTTCGCCCAAGTCATGGAGCCCCTCGCGACGGAACCACTTGTCGTACTCGCGAGCGCGAGCCCGATAGTAGGCGAGTTGCTCGGCGAGAATCGGACTGTTGTTTGTCACGGCGCTATCGACGTCGCGAGTTGATGCCTCGTGTCACCCGAAACTCGGCGGCGACCTCGCGCGTGGCCGCTTCCGCCCCGAGCGGGAAGGCGTGCAGGGCGTCCACGCGCGAGACACGGGCGAGCCCGGCCGCCAGTTCGCGCGCGAGGAACGCTTCGAGCCTCGGGAGATCGAAGACCATCTGCGACTGCACGAAGGTTGCTCCCGCGGCGACCTTTCGCTGCAGCAGCCGCAGCTCCCGATCCAGGTCTTCGGCGAACGGATTGACGACCGCCTCGACAGCCAGCGAACGCGGGACGCTCCACCCCGGCGCCCTCGCGATCAGCTCGGTCGCGGTCATGTCCGCCACAGCCGCCAACGGCGACGTTCGCGGCTGGCCGGCGTGGTTGTCGGTCTACCCGACGACATCGACGGTGTCAGCCAGAACAGCGATGCGATCACTCACCCGCTGGCCATCGGCCTCGGCCGGCAGCGAAATCTCCGCAGACGTGAGGGCAGTCACGGACACCGGCGAATCATCGCAGCCCGACGCCCCTGAGACGCGCCGCGGCCGGCCTCGCCGCCGCCGGCGATCAACGGGATCGCTCGCTGGACTGCCCGGCACCATCGGCGTAGCGTTACAGGCCCGAGCATCGGAGGCCTGCATGGCGAAGCGCCAACAGTCCGAGACCGGCCGATTGCAGCGATGGCGCGAGCGGCGGCGGCGTGCGAAGGTTGAACGGGCGCGCAGGATTGACAGCCTCAACAAGCGTGGACGCCCCGACAGGTATGAGCGCGCCGGTGGCGACAAATTGGGAGGCGGATCCGGAATCGGCCCTGTAATTTGACCCCGCACCCACGCCGGGACGCCGCTAGAGCAGCTCAAGCGCGTCTCATGGCGCGAGCCCGCGAAGCCGACAGGCGGCCGCCGCCGCTTCCTCCCGCGACCGAACGTTGAGCCGGCGAAAGACGCCCTTCACGTGCGAGCGAACAGTCTCCGGAGAGACACTCAGCGTGCGCGCGATCTCCTCGGTGCTTCTTCCTTCGCAGACCAGGTCGAGCACCTGCCACTGCCGCGCCGTCAGAGGGCCGCCCACTGGTCTCAGATGCTCCCCCGATGCGGTTTCGGCGCGCAGTTGCTCGACCAGTCGCATCGCCATTCTCCGCGGGATGGCGGCCTCTCCTCTCAATGCGCCGACGATCGCCCGTGCCATCGACATCGGAGGCAGATCACTCTGAAGGCAACCGGCGGCGCCGACTTGCAATCCGAGGACACCGAGATCGTCGCTTTCCCCTCTGGTGAGGAGGATCACAACCACGCCAGGATTCGCATGCTTGATGCGCCGCGTAGCGGCAATCGCGTCCAGGCGCGACACTTCCATGTCGATGACGACCAGGTCCGGCTCGTGGTAGTCGGCGAGCTCGACGGCCTCCGTGCCGTCGAAGGCCTCCGCCACGACGATGACGCCGGCGCGCCGCAGTGCGCTAGTCAACGCATGGCGCGCAGGACCCCTGGCGTCGGCGACGACCGCGCGCCATTGAGTTGGATCGTCACCAAAGCCCTGCATGGGTCCAACGCTACGGAATCTCGCAAGTTGTCGTCGCAAACGACCAGGAGAAGTCCGCGCTGCTGTCCAGCTGTAGATGAACAGCGGATTCTCACTCGAGCAACTGCATCAGCGTGAACGTGCGGCGGCGAGCGGGAACCGATGGAATCGGCGGCGCGGCGGTGTCCGGCCGCCCGCGCACGCGCCATTGAGTACCCGCGCCGCACGCGCGTAAGCGGCCCGTCGCGCTCGCCGTCGTTGCGGTCATCACGCCCGTGTGTCGCGTTCTGGTTCTGACGTGATCGCTGCTGTTAGACACGCTTCGAGGCGCGTCAGTGGGACCGTCTGTCGGGTGCTCTCGATTCGGCACAGGTAGATCGAGCGGCCCGAGCGCTGGCCGGTCAGCGGGCGGTAGACGACGGCTGCAGGTGCCCGTGTGAGTGCGAGCTCGGGCAGCAGAACCACGCCCAGCCCATGGGCGGGGGATCGGAGGGGCGACTTCGCCGACGACTGCGGCGATCTCGAACAGGTTGCCGGTATCGCCGGTGTGGAGGAAGGCGACGTTGCTGCCCGAGCCGATGCGGCCGGAGCGGACGTGGTCGAGCAGGCCGGCGAACCCGTTGCCCGTGCGGCTGCCGGTCGCTGATTGCTTCCGAGCGGCTACCGACAGAACGGCGGCGGTGGCGATGGGGATGCAGATGCAGGCGTGGGCACAAGCGTGGTTCACCCAACCGCGGCTGTCGCGTTGAACGGCGGGCTTGCGCTGCGACGCTGGTCCGGCGCTCCGGGCGGGCGTCCGCCGCACTCGGTTAGGTTGAGCGAATGCGTCGCGATCCGTACCAGGTCCTCGAGGTGTCGCCGGGAGCGTCGTCCGAGGAACTGCATGACGCCTACCGGCGACTGGTCAAGCTGCACCATCCGGACCGCAACGGCGGTTCGGAAGAGTCCGCGCGGCGCTTCGCGGAGATCCAGGAGGCATACGAGGAGGTGCGCACGCGCCCGCGACCTCGAGCGCATCGGGCGGCGAAGGCCGCCGAGTCCGTCAAGGAGCGTATGGCGACGCTCGAGCGTGAGCTGCGTGAAGCGCAAGCGGCACGCGAGCGCGCCCGGCGCGACGCGCGCGAAGCCGCCCGCGACGTTGGCAGCGAGCCGCCTCCGGTAACGACAGAGGACAGCGTCGGCAAGATCCTCGGCGACATCCGTGAAGAGCTCGCCGACCGGATCGCCGAGGGCCGCCAGCATCCCTCCGTGCAGAAGGTCAGCGAGTTGATCGACGACGTGATCGCGCGCCTCGACCGCCGCTGACCCAGCGCGCCGAGAGCCTCAGCAAGAACGATCGAATGTCCTCAGATCGTCGACAACAATCACTTTCGCTGGTGCTTCAAAGGAGCAGTGCTCACCCGGCCGAGCGTTCGAGAGCGTCGGGCAACACTCTGCGCGACCGGGCTGCGAGGACCGCCTCGACCGCGCGCCGTCACCTGCCCGAAGGCGACAGCGCGCGCCGCGGTATGCCGGTCAGGCCGGAGCGTCGACCGGCACGCTAGGACCGTCCGGGAGGATCGTGACGGTCGTATAGCCCGAGTCGGGTTCGACGTCGATGATGCGTTCCTCGTGCGTTGCGGGGCCGTCCGGGAACGGGCTGCGCTGGACGACGAGCTCGAGGAGCAGGATCGCCGGGTTGATGCCCTGCGGGTTGTGTCGGCGCAGTTGCAGACGTTCCCCGGTTCGCACCGCGCACACCGCGCCCACGAGCAGGTGCGGACCGCCACCGACAGCGCGGACCCGCTCGACCGTCCAGTCGTGGCAACGCGCAGTGGAGGTCGGCACCGGGGGCAGGCACAGCGGCAGCGGGGACAACTTGTCGCACGGCAGTGGACGTACGACGGGTGTCGTTGGTTCTGAGGGGTCCGCGGATGCGGCGGCCGTAGCCACTGCGCCGCAGACGATGACACCCGTGAGGACGGCCGCGAGCCAGCGGCCGAGGCGGGGAGTGAGGATCGACATGGTGCATTCCTTGTGGGGGGTTGATCTGAACGTCCGGGTTCAGGGATTGAGGCAGCCGGCGGCGGCGGAACGCCGCCTGAGGTGCGTCTCGATCAATTCGGCGCGTGACATCGCCCAGAAGCGTTCTGGCGTGTCAGTCGGACTGATCACGGCGATGTTCGTGCGTGCCGCCTCAACAGGCGGAGAGGTCGACATTGGCGGCGTCCATCGCGCGGTCCGCGTCCCGGGTCGCGGCCTCGGACAGGTCCCGCTGCCCGAAGAAGGCCAGAGTGTCCGCGAGCCCGATGAAGAAGCGGGCTTCGTTCATGTGCTTCTGAAAGGACGCCTTCGCGTTCGCGTTGGCGCAGTTGATCTCGGCGCTGGCCGAGGCGGCGGTGATCGCCAGGGCGGTGGCCGCGAGCGTCGCGATCGCGGCGGGTGGGGCGAGGCGTGAGACGAGTCTCATCGTTACCTCCGTGGTTGTGGGTAGCCGCTTCGTGCGGCGCTCCGTGCGGCCAGCGCCGGGAACCGGCGGTCCTGGCGAAGGAGTTCGGGTGGGGACGACCGTATGCGCGGGGAGGCCCAGCTACATCGGCCACCTGGTTGATATTGAGGCCGCCGTGGGGCTATTTCCGCGCCGGGCAGCACTCGGCCGGCCGGACGTCAGTGGTGGCCGCTTCTGCACGGCGTTTGCCCGGCGTCGCGCTCGCGGGGCGGGCCGATCGCGTGCGCGAGTCGCGGATGGTGTGACACGACGCGCTGTTTCACGGCGGCGCCGATTTGCGGCGCCGGGCAGCGCGGCATTGCGGTCTCCGAGGACCGTGCGACGGCCCAAGCGTCGTCGCTCGGCGCGGAATGAGTCGGCAGCTCGCGGCGTCATTAGGGTCGAGTTGGACCCATGAGTTCAAGAGGAGAGACGCGCCAGTGAGTGAACGCGATCGACTTGCGCCCGGCACGCCGGGATCCTGGGTGGGGTGAAGGCGGTGGAGTTGCCGTCTCGGCAGCGCGGGACGGAGCATGAGTTGCCCGGGCAGCTGACGACGTTGATTGGCCGTGAGGGGGATCTGAAGGCCGTGGCGGCGAGGTTGTCGTCCGCGCGATTGCTGACGCTGACCGGGGCGGGAGGTGTCGGCAAGACGCGTCTTGCCGTCGAGGCCGCCGCGCGTGGCGTTGCCGGCTTTCCTGACGGGGTGTGGTGGATCGCGCTAGCGGGTCTCGACGACGCCGGTGCCGTGGCGTCGACGTTGGTGCAGACGTTGGGATTGCGTCCGCTTCCCGGTCGGGGCGAGCTGGATGTTGTGGTCGCGTTCATGCGCGAGCGGCGTGCGCTCCTCGTCATCGACAACTGCGAGCATCTGGCCGAGGAGGTTGCTCGTGTGTCGTCGGCGCTGTTGCGAGCGTGCCCGTCGCTTTCGGTGCTCGCGACCAGCCGGGTGCCGCTGGCGATTCCGGGGGAGATGTGCTGGGAAGTACCGCCGCTCGCGCTGCCGTCCGAGGATGGCGTGGCTGGGCTGCAGGACTCGGCGGCCGCTCGACTCTTCATCGAGCGGGCGGGGCGCGTCGATCGCGGCTGGCGGCTGGCTGATGAGAACGCGCGGGCGATCACGGAGATCTGCCGGCGGCTTGAAGGGATACCGCTGGCCTTAGAGCTTGCCGCGGCCCGCGTGGCCGTGCTCGCCCCCGAGGCGATCGCACGTGGGCTCGATGATGCCCTGAGCCTCCTCAGCGCGAGATCGTGCGTCGCGGAGGCGCGCCAGCAGTCGTTGCGGGCGTCGCTCGACTGGAGTTACCGGCTGCTGCCGGAGGACGCGCGCTGCGTGCTGCGACGGCTCGGGGTGTTCAGCGGCGGCGCGTCACTCGAACTCGCCCGCGAGGTGTGCGCTGCCGGCGGGCTCGCAGAAGGCCAGATCCTGCCGGTGCTGGACACGCTCGTCGCGCACTCGCTGGTTCGCGTCGAGCGGCACGGGACGACCGTGCGTTACCGATTGCTGGAGACGGTGCGCCAGTACGCGCTGGGCCGCCTGGAGGACGCGGACGAGTCCGGTCTGATCCTGGATGGCCATCGTGACGCGTTCTTGGCCCTGGCCGAGCGCGCGCGCCGCGAGGTGCTGACGCCGCGCCAACCGGAGGCGTTCGCTGCGCTCGACGCGGAGGCGGCGAACCTTGCCGTGGCGCTCGAGCGGGCACTCGAGACCGATGGTGTGAGGGCGTTGCGGATGTGTCTCGCGCTCGACTTCTGGTTTCGCGCGCGAGCCCGTTTCCGCGAGGCCGACAACGCGTATGCGCGCGCCCTCGGAGCGAGTGACCCGCCGCCGCTACTGCGGGCAAAGGCACTCGCCGCGTGGGCGTGGATCGTGGGTAGCGCGGGCGACTTCGGGCGCGCGAACGCGCTGGCGGCGGAGGCCGCGGCCGCCGCGGAGGACACGGGAGACCAGGGCGCGGTTGCCGCCACGCTGCTCGTACTCGCCAACCAGCGTTTCTTCACGGACCCGATCGCGGCCGTGGAACTGTTGCAGCGCTGCCGTGACCTCGCATCTACCGTCGGGGACGAGTACATCTCGGCGCGCGCGGACGAGATGCTGCGCGGCGCGGCGTGGTTTCAGCAAGACGCGGGCGCATGCCACGCGGGGTGCGACGAGCTGCGCTTCCGGCTCGAGCAGCTCGGGGATCGCGAGACGCTCGCCTGGTTCTGGTTCGAGCAGGCCGCGGTGCGCTACCCCGTGGGCGAGCACGAGGAAGCGGTCGGCCTCCTAACCCGAGCCGTCTCCGTAGCGGGCGAGACCGGCGAGGCGATCGCCGATCGCGCCGCCAGCAGCTACCTCGCCCTGATCGACCTCGCGGCCGGTCGTGCCGATCGCGCGCTCGACGCGCTGCTGGCAATCCATGCGCGCGCGCTGCTGCATGGCGGCAGCTTCGCGCTTCCTTGGATCGAGCTGCTGGTGGCGCAGGCCGAGGCCGGTTGCGATCGGCTCGAGGCCGCTGGCGCACGGTTGGCGACCCTGGTGCAGATCGAGGCCCGGGGCGCTGCGCACGCGCTGGCATGGGCAGCCGCCGAGCTGTCGGAAGTCCTAAGGCTTCTTGGCAAGAACGACGAGGCGACCCGCCACGGCGCCCGCGCGCTCGAGCACGCCCGCCGGCTCCGCAACCCATGGCTCACCGCGAAGGCGCAGGTGACGCTCGGCCAACTGGCGGCGGGGCGCGGGGATACCGCCGAGGCCTACGAGCTCTGCCACGACGCGCTCGCCACAATCCAGGAGCATGGCTACCGGCTCGAGCTGCAGCCCGCGCTGCACGCGCTGGCTGGGCTGGCGGCAGGGAGCCAGTGCCATACCGAAGCGGCACGGGTCCTCGGAGCCGCGGAGCGCGCCCGCCGCGAGCTCGGGTTCGTCGTGTGGCCCGCCCAGCGCGCGGCGCACGCCCAGCTCACGGCGCGCGTCAGTGAAGCGCTTGGCCCGGAGGCATTCGAGCGAGCGCGGTCCCAGGGTGCCGCGCTTGACCTCGACGACGCGATCACCTGGCTCCGGCGCGCCCGCGGGCCGCGCAAACGTCCCAAACGCGGATGGGAAAGCCTGACGCCCACCGAGGTCGAGGTCGTCCGCCAAGCCGCCGCCGGTCTGACCAATCCCGAGATCGCCGAACGACTGTTCATCGCCCGCGCGACGGTCAAGACCCACCTCGCGCACGTCTACGCGAAGCTCAGCGTGCACAACCGCTCTCAGCTCGCCGTCCAGGCCACCGCACGCCTCCAGCCACGCGAATAGCCCGGCCGGACAACGCCCACACCTATTCGCCATCCCGACCATCCTCGGAGGTCAGGGAGCGGAGTATTGCTGCGATGAGATTGCCGAGACGTGACTCGACTCCCGTCGTCGCCACGATCTCACGGAGCTTGGAGGTGGACGTCCGCAGCCTCGAGTCGTGCTCGAAGTGGCGGCCCAAGAGACGTCGATCGCATGATTGTCACGCCCGGTAGCCGGGTGACGGAGTTGATTGAAGGCTGCTGGCTCCACGTTGCTGTACGCCCCGCAGTCCGTGCAGGCGCATTTTCGGGGCGTGCTGGAGCGACTGACGCTGATCGCGTGGCCGGCGACACGGAGTGCGGGGACGCCGACGCGCAGGGTTCGCCACCTAGTCGTACGGCGCCGCTACGCCGGAAGGGTGTGGACGATGATGCGGCTTAGCGCCTCCCCCACCCACGCGCCCGTTCCGGCCGACAGCGACAGCTATACACCTGCGCCGTGCGGCGCCGCCGCCGTGGGGATGGCGTTGTCGATGAGGACGACCGCGATGGCGGCGGCGGTGGCGAAGGTGTCGGTGTCGAGGACTCGGCTGCGGGCCGAGGCGCCATCCAGGAGCAGTGCCAGTTGCTCGCCGAGTTGCTCGGGGTCGGTGGCGCCGGCCTCGCGGGCGGTTTCGGTGAGCCGTGCCGCAAAGGCCTGCTTGTAGTCGCGGGCGTAGACGCGTGCCGGGTGGCCCGGGTCGTGGATCTCGACGGCCGCCGCGATGAACGGACACAGCGGCGCGTGGACGTCGAAGGCGGCGAGGAGTCGTTCGCGGGGTGTGAGGTCGGTGCGGTCGAAGACCTCGGGCAGGATGTCGGGATCGAATCGCCGGAGGTGTTCGGCGATCAACTCGTCCTTGCCCGGGAAGTGCTGGTAGAGCGTGCGTTTGGACACCTCTGCCACCGCGCAGAGCTGGTCTATGCCGGTGGAGTTGATGCCTTGATCGCGGAACAGTTGTTGTGAAGCGCTGAGGATGCGTTCTCGTGCGCCCCTTCCGCGGCGCAGGCCTCGCGGCCCTTTCTCCAACTCCGTCATAGCCCTGATGGTACCGACCGGTGTGCATAGTCGCGACCACCTGTTACGTTAAGCACTCGGATCGGTGTACTTAGCATCGGGACGACCAATCGAATGGAGTGATATGGGAAAGCTCGATGGCAAGGTCGCGGTGATCACAGGTGCGACAAGTGGCATGGCCCTGGCCGGTGCCAAGTTGTTCGTGGACGAAGGAGCGCACGTCTTCATCTCGGGCCGACACAAGGACGCGCTGGACGAAGCCGTCGAGCTGATCGGCCGCAACGTGACCGGCGTGCAGGCCGATTCGGCCGACCTCGACGATCTGGACCGTCTGTTCGACACGGTCAAGCAGGAGAAGGGCACGATCGACGTGCTGTGGGCAAGTGCCGGCGTGGGCCATGCGAGCAGCCTTGCCGAGATCACCGAGGAGCACTTCGATGCCGCCTTCTCGCTGAACGCGCGCGGCACGCTGTTCACGGTCCAGAAGGCGCTGGGACTGTTCAACGACGGAGGCTCGATCTTCATGACCGGGTCAAACGCCTCACTCAGGGGCTACCCCAACTGGAGTGCATACGCAGCGAGCAAGGCCGTGCTGGCCGTCTTCGCGCGGGCGTGGGTGGCCGAGCTGAGGGACAGGAAGATCCGGGTGAACGTGCTCACCCCCGGCCAGGTCGAAACGCCGATGATGCAGGCAGTGATGACCGACGAGATCAAGGCGCAGTTCGAGTCCCTGATCCCACGGGGAAAGATGGGCCGCCCTGAGGAGATCGCGTCCGTCGCGTTGTTCCTCGCCTCGGACGACTCGAGCTACGTCAACGGCCAGGAACTGGTCGTCGACGGCGGCACCACGGTTATCTGAGCGCCTCGCCGGCGGTCGTCAGCACCGCGATCACCGCTCGACAACATGACCAACGAATTCAGAAGGAAGAGCACCATGAAAATCGCAACGCTAGGCCGCGGGACCATTGGCGGAACGCTCGCGCGACTCTGGGCACAAGCGGGGCACGACGTAACGACGTTCGGGCGTGACGGCGGCGACGTCAGCGACGCTGAGGTCGTCTTGGTAGCCGTGCTGAGCGAGGCGGTGCCCGACGCGCTTGGCCGGGTAACCGGACTCGAAGGCAAAATCGTTCTCGACGCCACCAACCGAATGGCTGCCGCGCCGCCCGCCGGCTATGCGTCAATCGCCGAATACATAAAGGCGCAGACAGGCGGGCCGACAGCGAAGGTCTTCAACCTGAACTTTGGAGCGCTGCTCGAGCAGGCAGCTGAAACCGCGCCAAAGCCCGGCAATATCTGGGTGGGCGATGAGGGCGCTCGCGTCGCTGTCGAGCAACTCACTCGTGACATCGGCATGGAGCCGCTCCACGCCGGCCCACTCGAACTCGCCTCCGCAGCGGAGACATTCGCCCTCATGCTCGTGAACATCGTCCGCGACCTCGACCAAGGACTCCTGTACTACCGATTCGCGCCGCCTCAATCCTTCTAGCCGATCCGCATTTCGGGACTTCCCTCCGAACGGACCTGACAGACCCTGATCTGGCTAGCGACAGGTTTGGTCGCGCGCCCGTAACCGACTCTCCAAGTCCCCCTCTGCGGACGCGTGTCGGGGAGCGACACCGATCCGTCGATTTGCAGCACTCTGCACACAGGTTGGCGTGATCGTTTCCGTCAATGGCCGCCCCCGCCGACTTGGCGCCGCATCGCCGACGCTCTTGGCTTGGTGGTTGCGAAGGCCGAGATCTACAGCCCTGGTCCACGGTGCCCCGAATGAGCGAAGCGGTCGAAAAGATCAGGGTGAAGTCCCGATTGCTCTCATGCCAGGCGCCGAGGTAGCGTGCGGGATTCGTAATGACACATCCTCCCGGTCGATCCACGACGTCATGAGATCGCCTTGGCGCAAGTTGCCGCCATTTATGGAACGCACGCTGGTCGACGACGTGCTGCTGGCCGTGTGCATCCTCGTCGGCGCCGCCCTGGGAGCCCTCGTATTCGGTGCCGACGGCGCGTCTGCGCAGGGGTTCGTCATCGGGGCCGTGACGGTGATCGTCGTCCTCCAGGTACTTCGCTTCGTGGTGCGCCGCGTCGGGACGAATCGAGACGAGTAGGGCGACGGTCAACCAGAACCCGGCCGAACCTGCAGCGACGCGATGCGCTCCGGGTCGCCACCCTCGAGACTGGTCCGTTGATCCTCCCGCAGTCGGGAGGCCCATGGCCCGAAGATCAGCCCGAGCGAGTTGGTCACGGACCTGGTTGGCTTACGCCGTAGCCGCCGCGATGACGCTCGCCCGTCCATTCCAGTGGTTCCAGCATTAGCACGCGCCTGCCGGTCGCCGTTCCACGGGCCGTGACGATCGAGTCCGGACCGCTCCGTATGGCTGCCCCGCACGGCCCCACGCGCGGACCTGTCATTGAACGCGGATCGGCAGCTCGCGGCTCGTGGTGACCGGATTCCGGTAGGCGTGAATCTCCAAGATGTACGGGCCTGGTCCGAGGCCGCCACGTTCGGGAAAACGAACGTCCAGCGTCCTGTCGCCGGCAGCCAAGGTCGCACGTGCGAGCGTGTCGAAAGCCTGGTCGCTGTCGATCAGCCTTATCGTGACCCTGGCCGCCGTCCGCAACGTGACCGAGAGGTGGTAGGTGGCACCCGCCCGCGCTCGTCGAGGTGCGTGGGCAGCCACCACGAGCGGCAGCTGCGCGAGGCCGGTGGCAACCACGAGCTCGCGGCTCAGCGACACGACGTCGAGGCGGCCGTCCTCGTCGAGATCTCCGGCCCGTGAATGGTCGGCGCCAAGAGAGGGACGGAACCAGACCTCCGAGCGCGCAACGAACCCGCCCTGCCCATCGCCCTGCAGCCATCCGACGGCGTGCCGAAAGAGATTCGGAGAGACGGAACCGTGTTGTGCGCCGATCGCCGCATCTGGGCGACTGTCACCGTCGACATCCCCGATCTCGAGGCCGTTCAGCAGGTCATCGTCGGCCCACGCGAGCTTGCGCGCGGCAAAACGCCCGTTCCCGAGCCCGCGATTGAACCCGAGCGTCCACGGCGATCCCGTGCCCACGACGCTCGTCGACACGACATCGGAGTCGCCATCGCGATCCATGTCCGCGGCAGCGAACAGGTAGTTGAAATAGCCGTCGTGCGGCGGGGATGCAATCGTGAGCGCGGGAGAGAACCGTCCCCTGCCGCGGGCCAGCAGGACACCGAGAGGACCGTCGAGGCGGTTGCTAACGAGCGCGACAAGGTCTTGCCGGGCATCGCCATTGAAATCCCCGTTCGACAGCATGTCTGCGACCTCGACGGGCAAGCGGAGCCGCGACGGCCGGACGTTGCCGTGACCGTCGCCGCGGAACACTTTCCAGCCCTCCCCCACGGCCCGGGCAACGATATCCAGCGCGTGGTCGCCATCGACATCGAAGACGCGGACCCGAGGACCGCTGACCGACGACGCGAGCAGCGCATGGATCCGAGGCACCCCGCCCGCCACGTCAACGACCACGGTCGCGTCGCCCACGATCAGCACCACATCGTCAGTGCCGTCGCCGGTGAGATCCGCCGTCGCGGCAGCCTGCACCCCAGCTCCGACGTCAAGACTCGTCGGCGACCCCAGCCCACCGTGCCCGTCACCGGCGAAGACGAGCAGCCGTCCGCTGTCCCCCGCGAACGACTCCACACCGACCACGACATCAGCGTGACCATCACCCGTGACATCGGCGATCGCCAAGCAACTCGTCTGCTCGCTGGGAACCAGTGGCACAGCCGTGCGCACCAGTCGATAGGCCTGCGCGCTGGTCGGCACCAGGAACGCCGGCGTGCACAGCGCCAGCGCTAGGGCAGCGCTGCCGATGATGTGACCCAAGCGACGAGCAACCCGGTCGGCTCGCGATCGCCGACTGCGGCGGGATACTGGAGATTCCGGGGCACGCCCCGCTGCGTCGCATCCCGTGGCCGCGCCGCATTTCCCGATGCCGTGCCAACGACACCGTCGATGGAGCACCCAGCGCGGCCATAACGCGCGTTCCACACGTCGACACTAACGCGATCGAAGACCCGCCGCAAAGTCTCACCGCGTGGGGCGGACCAGCGTGTGGAGCGCCTTGACGGGCAGGCTGCGTCTACGGCGACGCGCAGATGACACTGATCATGAGCTGGCGGGTGAGGCCGTCATGGTTGCCCGCATCGTCAGCGTGCCGTTTGGCGCCGGGAATGGCACCGACGGCGATGTGTTTGAGCATCCGCCGCAGGGGATCGCCGTCGCAGGCCTCCTAGGGTGCGGATCCCACATCCTCTTCAAGGACACGTGGCGGAGGATCGGAGTGATTCCGGCGGCGCTCGGAGGTCTCGATCGCGCGGCTGTGGCGTGTCATGCGTGGCGGGTCGAGCACGGATCGCGCGGTGCGACACGTCGCACCGGTTTTGGTGCGGATAGGCTGATGATCCCGAGGTCAGCATCCTCGCCCCGCGCGACGGGCAGACGCTGGCGGCTGCCAGTCCGATGCGCCTGTGGGGCGCGGCCACGACGAGCACCATGCCCAGCGATGCGGCGCGCTGGCTTCTCGACGGCGACGAGGTCGCCCAGGGCCTTGACGCGTTCATCACCGCGCCCAAACCCGGCGAGCATCGCGCCACGCTGATCGTCAAGGCGCCGGACGGCACAGCCGAAGTGTCCCTCGCGTTCACCACGATCGAGTTCGGTGAGGAGCGAGACGAGGACTGACGCACGCAGCGCGTAGCGACGCTTCGGGCGCCAGTTCAGTGCCGGCGCTTCGGTCCCCAGCGGTGCATGATCGCGACCGCGATCGCGCCGACGAGGACTCCGAGCAGTGCCGAGGCGGCGGTGTTGGTCAGCCAGGCTGCAACACCGCCGAGCGCTTCGTGGACGTCCTCTTCGAGGTGATGGACGAGGTCATAGGGCGCCGAAAGGCCGAGCTCGTCGAAACCCACCAGGAGGATGTGCCCACCGACCCAGAGCATCGCGGCGATCCCGACGTTCGCGAGCACCGACAACACGACCGGCATCGCCTTCAGGAGGGCGCGACCGCACGCCGCGGCCGCCCCGTCCCGAGTCGTGGCCAGGTGCAGCCCGACATCGTCCATCTTCACGATCAGGGCGACGACCCCATAGACCCCAACGGTGATCGCCAAGGCGACGAACACCAGGATCAGCGCCCGGGAGAGCAGCGGCTCGTCGGCGACCTCGTTGAGCGATATGACCATGATCTCCGCCGAGAGGATGAAGTCCGTGCGGATCGCGCTGGCCACCAACGCGTCCTCGTGCTCGGGTCCCTGAGCGGCGGCCGGCGAGTCCTCCTCGTGGGCGTGCGGGCTGAACAGCTCCCACAGCTTCTCGGCGCCTTCGAAGCACAGGTAGACGCCACCGATCATCAGGATCGGGTTCAGCAGCCACGGCAGCAACTCACTGAGCACCAGCGCGACTGGCAGGATCAGCAGGATCTTGTTGCGCAACGAGCCGACGGCGATCCGCTTGATCATCGGCAGCTCGCGCTCGGGCCGGAAGCCCTGGACATAGCGCGGGGTGACCGCGGTGTCATCAATGATCACGCCGGCCGCCTTCACGCTCGCGCGGCTCGCTCCGGCGGCGACGTCGTCGACCGAGGCCGCGGCCGCGCGCGCGATCGCCGCGACGTCATCGAGCAACGCCGCGAGTCCCGCACTCATCAGCGGTCTTCCTGCCTGCGCAGGCAGATCACGACCGACGTACTCCCATGGCTCTCATCTCGGCGCGAAGCCTAACCGCATGACCGCCTCGACCAGTCGGTGCCACCTCAGCGACGCCGGCGGCTTCCGGACGAATGCTCGCCTTGGCGCCCAACGCGGGCGCCAGGGGAAGAACTGCCGCCGGCGTCGAAACTGGCCACATCGCGCACGGCCCGCGTCACCGCTGCCAATCGTCCATTGCGGCGATTCTGCGGCCGGCTCGTACGCCGACACGGTTGCGCGACGCAGGGCAGCACGCGCTGCCTAGGACTGGCGCTTCGGCTCGAGGATCACGACGGCGGTCTCCATCGAGCGGCGCGAGGCGTAGGCATCGAGGTGCTTGTTCGTCTGTTGCCATCGGCTCCACAGGCGCTCGCGCTCTTCGCCCTGTGCCGCCCGGCCGGTGACCTGCCGAGGACCGTCGACGAGGTCGACCATCGCATCGGGATGGGCCTGGAGATTGAGCCACCAAGCCGGCTCGGCGTCGCCCCAGCCGTTCATCGCCATGGTGACGAGGTTCGGACCGTCCTCGAAGTAGCCGAGCATGACGGCGCGTTCCTGTCCCGTCCGCCGTCCGATCGTTGTGAGGCGCATGCCACCCCAACCCTGGGGCTTCGGTCGCCACAGACCACGTCGGCCGCCGGTCCAGCGGTACAGGCAACGATGGATGACCCAAGCGAGCTGGATGAACCACCGGGGAGGAAGTCGTCCTCTGTCGGGTTTCGCGGCGCTCACACTGGTCAGAACCTACATCTCGACGAGCGCGACTGCCGCCAGGCGGCGCACTTCAAAGGCTGGACGCCAGCGGGCCGATTGGAGCTTGCGCGCAGCCAGCCTGTCGCGGTCCGGCTCGCGGACGGCCGCGTCCTGCTCGTTGGCGGACAGGCGTCGGTCGACATCACAGCCGCGGCCGGCATAGCGGCCATGTCGTCGTCGGTCTCCTCGACGGATCGCTGCTCGTCGCGGGCGGCGGTCGTGCCGAAGCGGAGCGACTGATGCCTGGCCCGGTCTACCGCCCACACCCTCGACGGCGCCGACCGCCACGCCGACGCCGGAACCCGACCCTCTCCCACCGGCTGCCAACTTCGCGCCGCCCGTAATCGCGCCGCCGACGCACAAGGCCCACCCCGTCGGGCGGCTCGCGTTCGCCGGCCTGCCCAAGCGACTCAAGGTCAGTCGCACCGGCGTCATCACGCTCAAGCTCAACTGACCACCGCGAGAACACAGCGCTCGATCACGGTGCGGCGCAAGGTCCCGGCAGGTGCTCAAACACCAAAGGTGGCGCGCAGCGTGCTGCCAGGGCTTCTCGATGTCTCACGGCTTGGAGCCGTGGATGACTGGGGTGTCGCCTTCGGCGTAGACAGCTGATGCTGCCGGGCCGGCGCAGCAAACCGCGAAAAGGACGGCGACCGCGGCCAGCACACGGCGAGGATGCGACAGGTTCATGACGACTCCGATGATCGTTCGGGCGAGAACTGCCACGCTATGCGCGACGCATCGCCGGATCAATCGGAGCGGCACCCTGAAGTTAGTGGCCGCCGAACAGGCCCAAGCGAGAAGTCCATTGACGTCCACGACGCGGTCCGTCGCAGGGCGCGAGCTGTGACATCGCGCCGGGCCTTCAGAGTCCGGGCGGGCGTTCGCGCTCCCACTCATCCAGCGCCGAGAGCTCGAGCTCCCAGCCCCGTCCGCAGACGTCGACACGGCCGTGGACGTAGCTGAACCACAATCGCTCGTGCACGCCGGGAATCTGGACCGAGAGCTCCTGCGCGTCGAGGGTCAGCGCGCTGATGGCGACCTCGTGACCGACCCGCACGAGCGCCGCGAACGGGATCTCGGGCGGCGGGCCCGCTCTTCCGCTCACCACGCGTGCACCGGGTCGACGCCCGGGTCGAAGGAGAACGCCTCGACGGCGCGGCAGTCCAGCGCCTGGTTATGGCTGTCACGAACTCACCCCTCTGTCCGGTCTTCGCTGATGCACCACCGCGGCGAGGTCCTTGACCAAGCCGCCTGAGCGACGCGGAGCCACGAACAGGAGCGTGCGATGACAACGCAATCGATGCGATCAATTGCCGGGGTACGTGTGCCTGACTCGCCCCTGATCGCAGAGGCAATCGGTTATGCGCAAGGGCTGTCCGAGCCGTATCTCTTCAACCACGCCATGCGGTCCTGGCTCTTCGCCGCAAAGATCGGGCAGGTGCAGGCGATCGAGTGCGACGAGGAGGTCGTGGCCGTCGGCGCCATTCTGCACGACATCGGGCTTACGGACGGCGTGGGTGGCGACAATCGCTTTGAGGTCAACGGCGCGAACGCGGCCCGGGCGTTCATCGGCGAGCGCGGCCTGTCGGATCGCCGGGCGCAACTCGTCTGGGATCTCGTTGCGCTCAATTCGACGGCCTCGATCGCGCTTCACAAAGAGCCGGAAGTTGCCCTCGGCACGATGGGCATCGGCCTCGACTATGGCGGCTTCGGCTTCGAAGCACTGATCCCGCCCGAGGACATGGCCGCGATTCTCGAAGCGTTCCCGCGGCTGAAGATGAAGCAAAGCTTTGCGGAGACGTGCCGCCATCTCGTCGAAGCGAGGCCGGAGACAAGCTCGGACAACTTCTTGCGCGATTTCGGCGAGCGTTTCGTGCCCGGTTACCAACCCGTGTCGACCGTGGACCTGCTGATGAATGCGCCGTTTGCTGAATAGCTCAATCACCGGGCAACGGCGTCGCGTGAGCTGCTCGACCAGGCACCGGACGCCTACGCACGAATCAGCCACGGCCACGGCAAGACAGTGGTCACGATGGGAACCCGAATCTGTGAGGTCGAGATGACCCTTGGCGAAAACGCCGCGAACCGCGCAGTCGATGCGCTCGAGTCGGTCGAGGCGCTCGACCGGACCGCACTGAAGCTGGCCGGGGCGGTGGGCAATGCCGTTCCCGTCGGGGTGCTGCGAGACGCGCTTTCCGGCACATGGCTCGGGCACGCGCTTCATCCGTTGCTGACGGATGTCGTCATCGGGTCGTTCCTCAGCGCGACGCTGCTCGACCTGCTCGGCGGCGACGACACCGGCCGCGCGAGCGAGCGCCTCATCGCGGTCGGCCTCGTGACCGCGGCGCCGACGGTCGCCAGCGGTCTGAGCGATTGGGCCCTGACCGTCGACGGCGACCGCCGCGCTCGCCCGGTCGGGCTCGTCCACGCGAGCGCCAACCTCACGGCGACCGCGTTGTACGCGGCCTCGCTCGCCGCACGGCGCCGCGGCGCCCCCGGGCGCGCCAGGTTGCTCAGCCTCACGGGCGGCGCGGCGCTCTCGGTGGGTGGCCTCCTCGGCGGACACCTCGCGTTCACGCGCGGAGTCGGCGTCAACGAGACGGCCTTCGACGAGGGGCCGCGCGACTGGATGACGGTCGACACCGGGGAGTTGGAGGAGGGCAAACCGACCAGCGGGATGGCGGGCGACACACCCGTTCTGCTCCTGAGGCACGACGGGCATCTGCACGCGCTGCACGATCGCTGCTCGCACCGCGGTTGCGAGCTCAGCCACGGTCAGGTCGAGGGCGAGTCGGTCACCTGCCCCTGCCATGGCTCCCGCTTCAGCCTTCGCGACGGGTCGATCGAACGCGGCCCGGCGACTGTGCGCCAACCCGTGTTCGACACGCGCGAGAGCGACGGCCGGATCGAGGTCAGGCTCCGATTGACGTAGGCGACCGCGCCTGTCGTGTCGCCGTTGGTCATGTTGCGATCGTCCACTACGCTTCGTGAGTGGGTTCCGCGGCGACCCTTCTGATTTGGTTCCAGCTGCGTTCGCCGGAGCTGGCCGAGGACTTTGAGCGTCTTATGACGGCGGACCGCGACATCGTCCGCGGGTCGCTGGACACGATCTCGGATTGGCGACTTACCCGGCCGGCGGACGTACCCGGACAGTCCATCGGTCAAGCCGATTACGTGCTGATCGCGGAGATCGTCGAAGTGGAACGCTTCGAACAAGAAGCGAGCGAACACGTCCAACGGTTGGCGGACGACTTGGCGCATCTCGTCTCGAGCCGAGGGATGCTCGTCGTGCGTCCCGTCCTTTGAACTCGGCGGTGGGCGGAGGGCCGTCAGACCCGCCGTCGGTCGGGCCTTTGAGATGTCCCCGGTCACGCCGAGGCATTTCAAACACGGCGACACGGCTATCAGTGACCCGGTGACGCTTCAGCGCAGGTAGCGCTCCGGGATGAACGTGACCTGCTCGATCGCGGGTCGACGCGCGGGGCCGGCGCCGTCAAGGCGGCGGCGCAGGTCGGGCAGGTCGAGCTCGGTGGCGAAGAAGATCCGCTTGCGGGCGTGGAAGGCGGCCTCGCTGTCGGCGTCGCCGAGGCGGCTCACGCGGCCGGTCAGCAGCTCGTCGGCGGCGGTGGCCCAGCGGCGCGCGGTCGGCTCGTCGGCGCACGCCACGACCACGATCGGCGAGTGCCCGAGAGTGCGGTAGCGCTCGACCATCGTGTGCCAGCCGACCAGCAAGGCGTCGTAGCGCAGCAGCTTGCGCTGGTTTGAGTCCGAGCGCGGGTTGCCGGACCGGTCGAGCTCGACCAGCAGGTCGAAGCGCCGGCGGCGGCGATCGGCGCCGGTGAGGGCAACTTCGAGCGTGAGGTCGGGCTTGATTTGCTCGAAGCGGTCGATCTGCAGGCCGCTGATCCGTAGCGGCGACTCCAGCGGTACCTCGGGCGCTCGGGCTCGCCGCGGGGGCGGGACGATGACGCTCTCCCCCGCGCCGCGCTAGCCGCGCGCGGCGTGTGGCGTCTGGCGTCTGGCGCATCAGCGCGAACACCAGCGCGTTGGCGTGCAGGGCGTGCAGCGGTTTGAGCACGGACTCGAAGCGGCGCTCGACGAAGCGCGCCTGGTTGGAGATGTAGGGGCCGCGCGGGCCGGGCGTGTCGCGGGCGAGGTCGAAGCCGCGGCGGTCGAGCACGTAGACGTACTTCGGCTGGCCTCTCCCCTGCGGGCCGAAGCGGCACGTCGCCGAACAGGCGTTGACTCGGTAGCCGGTGGTCTGGAAGGCTTCGTGGTGTGACGGGCGAGACCGAGGGTGGTTCCGCTGCTGTCGGCGCATGGCAGTGGGATGTTGCGCTGTCGTTCGCGGGCTCGCAGCGGGAGTACGTCGAGCAGGTCGCCGCGGCGCTGAAGGCGACGGGGGTCAGCTGCTTCTACGACGCCGACGAGCAGATCGACATGTGGGGGAAGTACCTCGCCGAGGAGCTGCCTGCCATCTACAGCGAGCGAGCGGCGACAGTCGTGGTGTTCGTCTCCGCCGACTACGCCGCCCGGGATTGGACGCGACACGAGCGCCGGGCCGCACTCAATCGGGCGGTGCGCGAGCGGCGAGAGTACGTGCTGCCTGCTGCCTTTGACGACACACCCCTCCCGGGGCTCCTGTCGGACATGGTCGCGATCGATCTGCGCCGCCGGACCCCGCAGCAGTTTGCCGTCATGGTGGCCGAGAAGCTCGCGACCCTGGGGATCACCGCGCGGCCACTACCGGCCAATTCCGGAGCACGCCCCATCTTCCGGCGCGAGGAGCTCGCCGGCGCGCGCGTGCTAAAGGTGGCAAAAGACAGCGGCAAGGTAGCGCTCTGCACCCTCCACGGCGACGGCAGCCTGCTCGAGCGCTGGCTCCCTCTCTCCCCGGATGACGCGGCGACCGACGGGGAGGTCAGGGACGGCGGTTGGTCGGTCGTCGAAGAGGGCCGGCTACAGATCGTGGTCGGCAATTACTGGCTCCACCTGAGCGCAGATCCTTCCGGGCTCCATCGCGGAGTCGAGGCGTTGATCCTCGGTCGGGTCACCGTGAGGCGCGAAACGTTCGCCGCTGTGTTGGTCGACCCTCGTCCACTTCCTACGGCCGAGGCTTGGATGGCCATGAAGCTCGGCGAGCGCGGCGTTCGCCGCAGCTTGGTTTGCTGGGAAGGGGGCGCTCTCGATGAGCGCCATCTCTTCCGTGCCGACACGAGATCAAGGCCCGGCACCTGGAAGGCTGGCGACCGCGACTTAGTAGTACGTGTCGGTAAGTGGACGTTGACAACTAGGCCGTACCGGAACGTACCCGGAGTATGGCTGGGAACTGAGCGTACGAGTGCGGATGGTCCAGACGATGGATTCGCGCTCGTCCGATACGCCCCCACCGAGGCCCCGCATCATCTTCTCCCGTCCGAGCCACACGATGATCCAGCGGCAAGTGCACCGCGGCGAGAAGATGCACGCGCCTGACGACGAGCGTGGTTGACTGCGCGCGACGCCGCGCGAACGGTTGGGCGACGAGATCGTGGTCGGCCGGGGACGTGTGTGGAAGCCGGCAGACCTTCCCGCGCGCGCCGCGAATCGCGCGGCTCGGACGGTTGCAGCTGGCCACTCGCCGCCAGTCCAAGGGTTGGCATCTCCGACGCAGGCGAGCTGCGGTCAGCGGAACTGCCGCACCTGGGCGCTGCTGATACCGGCGCGGATGTCGCCGTGAAGCTCGACGACGACGACTTCAATCCCCCAGGCGCGCAGTGCCTCCGCCTTCCAGGACTTGCCCATGAAGCTCTGGGCGGCGACGTCGTCGGCGAAGGCGATCATCAGTCGGGCGGCGGTGCGCGTCTTGGCAATCGTGACAAGTTTGAACGCGTCCTCGGAGACCTTCTTCGGCTGACTGCCGATCATCTTGCCCTGATGGGCGAAGGCCTCGACCAGGACGTTGCCGTCGGCGGAGACGCCGTCGACCTCGCACCACGTGCCGTTGGCGAGGTCGACGCGCTGCTTGCTCAGTGGCACGCCGATCGCGTCAGCCACCGCCGCGATCATCAATGGCTCGGCTTCACGTTGAACCGCGCTGTCTCCCGGGTGGACGGTCGTTCCGCTGGTGGTGACAGGAGCGCCTGTGCTCATCGCGCGATGCAGGATCGGAGGTGAGCAGCCGACGAACAGGGGTGCGCGTCCGTGAGCCAAGACGTGCTCTGGCGAGACACGAGGACCACAGGGTTGTTTGTGCGGACCGAATCGAGGGACATCACTCCATGGTCGCGGATGGCGTCACGGCGCGAGGCAGACGATGCGAAAGGTGGATCGGTTCGTGGCTCGCGTCGTCGCGCCCGGACGACGTGCTGGTTCTCGAGGTTCCCACAGGATGTGATCTGGGGAATCTGACCGGAGTGGTGAAGGCCCCGACTTAGCGAGAGCCCGGTCGACGTCGCACGCGTCGCGCGGACTGGACTCGACGCTGGCCCAGCGGTACGGTCGGGTAGCGAATCAGCGGCGGGCGCTCCGCCGCGTAGCAGTGAAGGAGGACCATGTCTGACGTTGGGAAGACGAACATCGTCGTCATGTGGACGATGGGTCCGGATGACGTCGCCGAGGGCGATCGGATCTTCGAAAGCCACGTCGCTTGGATGGAAGGGCACCCGCGAAGTGGCGACACCGCCCTGCTGTCCTACAAGATCTCCAAGGGCCCAAAACTATCGAATCCGGTCGACCCGAACTCGGAGCCAACGGGCAACACGATCTTCGTACTCAGCGAGGTCTACGAGACGCCGGCCGGTGTGGACGAACACTGGAGGCAGGCGATGGAGACCTGGCAGGACCTTCCCGCCTTCATGGACTGGAGTGGCAGGGTGAAGGTCGGCACGCTGCACAGCGGCACGGTGGTCCAGGGCCTCTGGTAGCTGTAGGACCCGTTCACTCGTTCCTCGTCCGGGGCTGCTCCAGCGGGCGCGGCAACGCGGACACCAGTTCGCGCGAATCAGTGGAGCGCGTCGAGCGCTACTGCCCGCCTCATGTGCTCCTCCTTCGAGGCAGACGCGAAAGTGGTGCTTGTCGAAGAAACCGCACTGCGCTCCGACGGTTCCCAACGCTCGGCCGAGGTCGTCGAGCTGGTGCTCCGTTCAGGCGAAAGCGCTAGTGCGGGCGGCGCTGGTACTCAGCGACCCAGGCCGCCATACGTGCCGGGCGGCCGGCGCGTTGCCAGAGTTCCGGCAGCAGCGCCGTCAGGCCGTCCCACGAGGCTGTCGTGCGCCGAATCTGCCAGCCCGGGTCAGCAACGCTGCGGTTGCCCTTCTGGTACTGACAGCGCGCGCAGGCGGTGACCAGGTTCCGCTCCGCCTGCCAGTCGCCGCCGGTCGAGACCGCCTCCACGTGTTCGAGCGTCGTGGAGAGGTCCCAGTAGAAGCGGTGAGTGACGTCGCGCCTCCAGTTGGGATGCCAGGGAAACTCGGCGGGCAGCAGCTCGGACACGAGACCGAGCACGGGCAGCACAACCGTGCGCCTAGCGCAGTAGACGCACGTGAAGCGGTCGCGGCGGTAGACGGCTCCCATGACCGACCTCGACGGGCTTCGCGTCTGAACGCCAGCGCCCACCGGATACCGGCCCGGACGCTGGGACGCCGCGACGACCGGATGCGTGACGATCGTCTGACCGGCGATCGGAGCCAACGCGGCTCGTGCCGCGTGGTCGTCGTCGGCAATCAGCGCCCTCGCCGCGTCGGCGATGATGTCAACGTCGCCGTCTGTTGCGTGCACGCCACGGACGCTAGCCGTCGGCGCGGTTAGCGTCGACTCCGTTATTGCGTTGCGCGAATTTGCGGCTGCTCGCAATGGCGGCCGCGCGTCAGAGCACCCTCGCGTTCCTGTCGCGAAGCTAG
>NZ_JAPDOD010000084.1 GCF_027587205.1 Solirubrobacter ginsenosidimutans | reverse complement strand
TTGGCCCCCGACTTGGCGGCGGGAGCCGGAGCAGACCCGGCCGGGGCCTCGGCAGGGGGAGCGGGGGCGCTCGCGGCAGGGCCCGCGGCGGGGGCCGCCGAGGCCGCCGGGTCCGCGGCTGGGGCCGTTTCGGCCGGCGCGGCAGCGGCCTCCGTGGGCGCAGCGGCAGCGGCCGGGTCGGTCGCCGGTGCCGTCTGGGCGGCCGCGGCCGGGTCTGCTGTCGCCGCCGCTTGCGCTGCCGCGGCCGGGTCTGCTGCCGCTGCCGCTTGGGCGGTCGCCGCGTTCGTCCCTGCCGCTGTCGCGGCCGCGGCCACGCCCGCCTTCGTCGCGCTCGCCAGGGCCGTGGTGGCCTTCGGGCTCGAGGCCGTGGCCGTCGTCTTGCCCTGGATCGTCTTGGTGCCCGCGAGGTACGGGGCCGGGTTGGTGGCCTTGCCGTTCTCGCGGACCTCGAAGTGGAGGTGGGGGCCGGTGCAGTTGCCCGTGCAGCCGACCTTGCCGATCACGTCGCCGACGTGGACGTAGGCGCCCTTGGTGGTGTCGATCTCGGAGAGGTGGGCGTAACAGGTGGAGACGCCGCCCTCGTGCTGGATGCAGATGAGGTTGCCGTAGCCGCTGCCGTCGTAGCCCGCCTGCGTGACCGTGCCGCACTGGGCCGCGCGGACCGCGGTGCCGGCGGGAGCCGCGAGATCCTCGCCGGCGTGCAGGTGCCCGGGGCGCGACTCGCCGAACGCGCCCGTGACCGTCCCGCTGACCGGGGTGGCGATCGGCCCGGAGCCGCACCCACCCGCCGTCGACGCGGGCGCGGGCGTCGTCGCCGGCACGCTCTTCGGGGTCGTCGTCGCGGCCCGGTTCGTCGCCGGGTCCGTCGAGGTCGCGGGCGTCGAGGTCTTCGGCGCCGCCGCGGTGACCTTCTTCGACGTCGGGGCCGAGGTCTTCACCGTCTTCGCCGTGCCCCCGCCCGGGGCCGAGGACGAGGGAGCGGACCCGTCGACGGCCGGCGCGGCCGCGCCGCCACCGCCACCGCCGTAGACGGTCATGACCGTCCTCCCGCCCCCACCCACGTAGGTCACATTGGACTTGAACAGCGCCTGCCAGGTCTTGGCGTCCACGCGACCCGTGGCCGGCAGCCCGTAGCGCTTCTGGAAGCGCGATACCGCTCCCTCGGTGATCGGCCCGAAGATGCCGTCGTCGTCCACACCCACCTGGCGCTGCACCGCCGCCACGGCCGCGCCGGTGTCACCGAACGCGACCAGCGAGGACGACGGCATGGATATGGCCGACGTCCCGGAGGAGCCCGGCGGCGCCGCCGCCACCGACTTGCCTCCGCCCACTGAAGCCAGCGCGGCGAACGGTGCCGCCGCGGGCCCGACGGCCATTGACGCGCTCACGGCGACCGCCGCGCCCTTGCGCCGCGCGGCACCCCTTCGAGCGGCCTCGGTGATCTCGCGCCGGTGCTGCGAACGCCGGAGCGAACGCTCCCACAGCTCGTGATCGCTCAGATCGCGGTTATACGGTTCGTCGTTCGGGAACGACCATGCGTGAGCAGACAACTCACAACTCCTTCGGCCTCGCGCCTACGGGGTTAGCTGTCGGACTCGCGCAGGCCTGCGCTACGCCACCATCGAAGCGGCGATTCGCCCCATCGGCCTGACCTCGGCCGTTTGGGTCCCCCGTTCCCACCGCCCTGAGGCGGCAAGACTCGGCTGTGCTCTGTACTGGCGGTGGAGAGTACACGACGCCAGAGCGGACTTCTGTAAACCTGCGGGGACTCCTGCCCCCGCAGGAAAAGTCACTCTGCGGGAATCGTGACGTTGCGCCCGGACGACTTCGCCGCCGCCAGCGCGTCCTGGGCCCGGAGCATCAACAGCTCGGCGGGCTCCTCGCCGTTCCAGCGCGCGACGCCCGCCGAAGCGGTCTGCCCGCGGGGTGTCGCCGCACGAACACGGTCGAGCACCTCGACGGCCTCGCCGAGACCGCAGTTCGGGAGGATCAGCGCGAATTCGACGCCGTCCATGCGGGCGACGGAGTCCACGTCGCGCAGCTCACCGCGCCAGCGCGCGGCGGTCTCCTTGACCAGCCGGTCGCCCTCGCCCTCGCCACGCAACATGTTGAAGGCGCTCATGTGGTCGAGGTCGAGCCAGGCGATGCTCAAAGGCGAGTCCGACCGGCGGGCGCGCGCGATCTCGCGCGGCAACTCCTCGTCGAACACCCGGCGCGTGACGAGGCCGGTCAGCGAATCGGTCAGCGCGAGCGCCTCGACGCGGGCCCGCAGGCCGGCGTGCTCGATCGCGATCGCCGCCTGCGCCGCGACCAGCCGGAGCACACCCGCCGACGCCTCCGGCAGGGTGTCCAGCGGACGCTGCCAGATGACGATCAGCACGCCGCAGACGTCGCCGTCGCGCAGGATCGGCTCGAAGACCGCCGAGCGTGCCGACGTCGCTTCCACCAAAGGCGCCGCCAGGGCGGGGTGGTTGCGAGCGTCGGCGACGAAGTACGCCTCCTTGGCCGTGAACGCCTTGCCGCCTCCCGGACCGTCGCCGCGCGGCTGGATCGTCACCGGCTGGACGGAGACGCCCGCCATGGCCGTGGAGGAGAAGTCGCGGCCCTTGGGCTCGAGCAGGAACGCCACGGGGGCGTCCATGACCTCGCAGGCGGCCTCGCAGATCGACAGGCGGGCGTCATCACCCGCGGCGAGCGCCTTGGCCACCCGGCCGATCGCTCCCATTCCCTTGGCCTGATCTCGAAGCATGTCGTTGAACCTGCGCAAATCTCGTGCGTTGGATTCTCGTTCAAGCTCGGACGCGAGGACGCGCGCGAGCATGACGAATAGCTGTTCGTCGGCGGCGGTGAAGGCGTTCTTGGTGCGTGACAGCCCGGCGAGGGAGCCGACCCGCGTCCCGTCGGAGAGCTCCAGCGGCACGCCCAGGTAGGAACGCGCCCCGACCCGCTGCTGCATCGCGAGCCTCCCGTAGACCTCGTGGCGCGCGACGTCACCGCACAGACGCGGCCCGCGGCCCTCGGACATGTGCGAGCAGAACGCGTCGCCGAGCGGCAGCGCCTGGTTGGAGCGAAGATTGAAGTCGCCGCCACCGCGGACGTCGACGATGCGGTGGATGAACTGCCCACGGTCGAGGTGGGCCATGTAGACCGCGCACCCGGGCTTGTAGCGCTCGAGCAGGTCGAGCACGGAGCGGGTCGCGTCGGCGAACGATCGATACGTTGCCGTCGTCGCGGCCGCGGCCGCCTGAATCGCGCTGACATCCATTCGCGGACAATCATCGACAATTCGGCCGCGGTTCTAAAGCCGGTCATCCGTTGAGTCTCGATAGGGTCGCCGCCCTATGAAGTTCGCGACCTTCATCGCCCCCGGCGAAAGCGACCCCCAGGCCGGGGAAGTCCGCGGCGACGAGATCGTCGCGTTTAGCAGCGGAACCGTGCTCGAACGCCTGCAGAGCGGCGACCGCACACCCGCCGGCGGCGCCACCCACGAGCTGGCCGCCGTGACCCTGCTCGAGCCCGTTCCGAGGCCGCCCGCGATCTTCTGCATCGGGCGCAACTACGCTGCCCACATCGCCGAGCTGGGCTCCGAGAAGCCCGAGAAGCCACTCGTCTTCCTCAAGCTGCCGCTCTCGAGCGTCCCCCCAAGCGGTCCAGTCAAACGCCCGAAGGCCTCAAACGCGCTCGACTACGAAGTCGAGCTGGTCCTCGTGATGGGGCCCGACAACACGATCGCCGGCTACGCGGTCGCCAACGACGTCTCCGCCCGCGACCTGCAGCGCTCAGAGGCGCAGTGGTCACGCGCGAAGGGCTTCGACTCGTCCTGCCCATGGGGACCGTGGATCACCACCACGGACGAGATCGACGCAGCCAACCTGCGCCTCACCACCCACGTCAACGGGGAACTCAGGCAGGACGGCAGCACGAGCGACCTGATCTTCAAGCCGCAGGAGCTCGTCGACTTCATCGCCGAGGCCTGCACGCTCGAGCCCGGCGCGATCATCCTCACCGGCACGCCCAGCGGCGTGGGCGAGGCCTTCAAGCCCCCGAAGTACCTGCAGGACGGAGACGTGGTCAAGGTCGAGGTCGAGGGCCTGGGGGCCCTCGAACACTCGATCACGACTTAGTGCGTGTGGATCACGCGGTCGATCAGGCCGTACTCGGCGGCCTGGTCGGCCTTGAAGAACCGGTCGCGCTCCATGTCGCGGTGAACCTGCTCTTCCGGCTGCTTCGTGTGCTTGGCGTAGATCTCGTCGATCCGCTTACGCGTCTTGAGGATCTCGTTGGCGTGGATCTCGATGTCCGAGGACTGGCCCTCGAAGCCGGCTGAGGGCTGGTGGATCAGGATCCGCGAGTTGGGCAGCGCCATGCGCTTGCCGGGGGCGCCACCCGCCAGCAGCAGTGAGCCCATCGACATCGCGATGCCGACGCACATCGTCGCCACGTCGGGCTTGATGAAGTGCATCGTGTCGTAGATCGCCAGACCGGCGTAGATCGAGCCACCCGGCGAGTTGATGTAGATCGAGATGTCCTTGTCGGGGTCCTGGGACTCCAGGTGCAACAGCTGCGCGACCACCAGGTTCGCGACCTGGTCGTCGACCGCGGAACCGAGAAAAATGATCCGCTCGTTCAGCAGCCGCGAGAAGATGTCGAATTCGCGCTCGCCGCGGGCGGTGCGCTCAATGACCATGGGGACGAGAGGCATGTCCCCATCAAGATATCCCTCAGGTCGGGATCGAGCGCGGCGGCTGCGATCGCAACCGTCCGAGCAGCTTCTCGACGCGCCGCGCGACCTTGCGCCGATCGAGCCGCAGCGTCGCCGCGACGTCCGACGGTTCGGTGCGATCCATCAGCATCGCCAGCAGCGCGAGGTCCTCTGCGTCGACGCGATGCGCGGCGGCGTCGAGCTGCTCGCGGTCCAGCGCGGGCAGCGCCGTCTGGCCGCCGGCGACCACGCGGATCGCCTCGAACAGCTCTTCCTCCGGCGCGGACTTCTCCACCAACCCGTCGGCACCGGCGACGCGCGCCGTGACCGGCAGGCTGGGGTCGTCGTCCGCGCTGTAGAGCACGACCCTGGGGGCGGGGTCGAGCGCCCGGATGCGACGGCACGTCCCGAGGCCGTCCGCGTCCAGCAGGTGCGGATCGAGGATGACGACGTCCGGGCGCTGGACGGAGACCAGCTCGAGGCCGTCGCGGGCACCTACGGCGGAACCGACCGGGACGAGCCCGGGTTCGGTACGCAACAGCATGGCGAGGCCGGCGCGAATCGCCGGCTGAGGGTCGATGACCACGACTCGCGTCATGGGCCACACCTTTCTCGACGCCCCTGAACTCGTACTAAAGGCTAGGTGAAAGATCGATGCGGAGCTTGGTGATCCGCAGGTCCTCGACCGCTTCGATGTGCAGCACCGCGCCGTCGACGCGCGCCACGTCCCCCGGCTCGGGGCGCCGCCCGAGCGCGTCGAACGCGAGACCCGCCAGGGTGCGCGGGCCACGCTGGGGCAGCCGGCTCCCGACCGCCTCGTTGAAGTCGTCGATCGTCATCGAGCCCGAGACCGCGACGGAGTGCTCGTCGACCCAGACCAGCTCGTTGTTGGGCAGGTCGAACTCGCTCTCGATCTCACCCACGAGCTCCTCGAGCACGTCGTGCAGCGTCACGATCCCCGCGGTGCCGCCGTACTCGTCGACGACCACGGCCATCACCTGGCGCGCCTCGCGCAGCTCGCGCAGGAGCGCGCCGAGGTCCTTGGTCATCGGCACCACCATCGCGGGCCGCGACAGCTCGCCCACCGGCTCCTCGGGGGAGGCGATCAGATCGCGGATGTGCACGATCCCGACCAGGTGGTCGAGCGACTCGGTCCCGACCGGGTAGCGCTGGTGCGAGGTGTCGATCACCACCTGCAGCGCCTCCTGACCCGTCACCGACGCCTCCAGCCACGTCACGTCAGGCGACGGCACCATCACGTCGCGCACCTCGCGGGTGGCGAAGTCGAACACGTTGTGCAGGAGCTCCTCCTGCGCGCGCGGGATCACGCCCGAGCCTTCGGCCTCGTCGACGATCTCGCGCAGCTCCTCCGGCGTGCGCACCGACTCGCCCGCCATCACCTCGGTGATGCCGAACGGCCGCAGCAGCAGCGCGCCCGAGCCCTGCAGCACCCACACGACCGGCCGCAGCACCTTCGCCATCCACTCGACGGGACGGGCGACGCGGGCCGCGAGGCGCTCCGCGCGATCCAGGGTCAGCGCCTTCGGCACCAGCTCGCCGAAGACCACCGAGAGGTACGTCACGACCGCGAAGGCGATGATGAAGCTCGCCCAGTGCGGCAGCCAGTCGCCGAGCAGGTCGCGCACCACGGGCTCGCCCACGGCGCCGGTGAGGATGCCGACGCCGGTGATCCCGACCTGCACCGTGGAGATCACCCGCACGGGGTCCTCCATCAGCCGCAGCGCGGCCTCCGCGCCCTTCCCGCCGCGCGCCCGGAGCGGTCCCCGGCGGGCCGTCACGATCGAGTACTCCCCGATCACGAAGAACGCATTTGCGGCGATCAGGGCGAACAGCGCGAGCGCGCGAAAGAGGTCGTCCACGGTTTGAGGCTAACGTTCAGGCCCGGGTGTTCGAGCTCAACCTGCCGAACGTCCTGACGCTCCTGCGCATCTTGCTCGTCCCCGTCCTGGTGGCGGCGCTCGTGCAGGAGGGCGGCGGCGGGGACACTCTTGCCGCCGTGGTGTTCGTCCTGGCGTCGATCACGGACGCCCTCGACGGGTGGATCGCGCGGCGCCAGAAGAGCGTCTCGACCTTCGGGAAGCTGATGGATCCGTTGGCCGACAAGCTGCTCGTGACGGCCGCGCTGGTCAGCCTCGTCAGCCTCGACCGCGTCTCGGCGTGGGTCGCGATGGTGATCATCGCCCGCGAGTTCGCGGTCACCGGCCTGCGTCAGCTCGCGATGGAGCACGGCGAGGTCATCCCCGCCAGCGTGTGGGGGAAGATCAAGACGGTCGCGCAGGTCGCGATGGTGCTCGTGCTGATCCTGGTCGAGAACTCGCCGGCCTGGGTCGACGCGCTCGTGTGGGTGACGGTGGCGATCACCGTCATCAGCGGCGCCGACTACTTCTTCGGTTTTCGCAACCTCATCCAAGCGCGCCAGTCACGCCGCGCTCCACACTGATCTCGCTCTCCTTCCACGGGACGCCCTCGAGCAGCAGCGGACCGGTGTCCACCAGCGGCTCCATGACGACGTGGCGGAAGAACGTGTCCAGCCAGGCGGAGTGGAAGTAGTCGGGCAGGAGGCGGTACGGACGGCCGGTCTCGGGGTGGAAGTGCTCGATGACCATCGGGTAGCCGAGCGTGAGGTGCGACGCCGTCCATTGCGTCCACGCGCGCGCGAAGCGGGCGCGCAGCGGCTCCTCCTTCGTGCGTGACGCGACCGCGCCGAGCGCGTGCAGCACCCACGAGGTGGCGTAGTTCCAGACCGGGCCGTTCCAGCAGCACGGGTACTGATAGCCGCGGAATGCGTTCTCGGTCGAGAACGCGGGGCAGTCCGGGGAGGTCGAATAGAGGCCTTTGGGCGCCGTCCAGTCGTCGATCGCCCGGGCGAGGGCGGCGCGTTCGCGCGGCCCGAAGTCGGCGTAGAGGAACGGGAGGGCGGCCTCGAAGTTCAGGACGTTCGTGACGGGCGCGGTGCCGACCGAGCGGAAGACGCCGTCGTGGAGGTGCAGTCGCGCCAGGTCCGTGCGCAGGTCAGGGCCGCCCAGCGCCTTGACGATCGCCCAGTGCCAGACGTTGGTGTCCACGCGCGAGAGGCGCGTCAGGACGTCCGCCTGCCGGCTGTCGGGCTCGCCGGCGCGCGGGAGCTGCGGCGGCGCGATGAACATCTCCGAGCGCTTGTGGTCCCAGCCGACCTCGGCGAAGAAGTCCGGCGCGTACTCGGTCCCGTTCACCCACGAACCCACCGTGACCGGGAACGCGTCCATGCCCCCGCCTGCGATCCGCGCGCTGCGGCCGCGGCCGAGGACGTATTCCAGGGCGGCATCGCGCGCCGCGCCGAGGTCCAGCGGGTGGTGCTCGGCGAACTCGATCGCGGGGGTGAGCGGGTCGGCGGCGTAGGAGCGCAGGGCGCCGGCGTTCGCCGTCCAGGCGTTCAGCGTGTCCTGCACGCCGCGCGGCGAGCGCATCCAGCGTGCCTCGCGCAACTGCAGCGGGAACGACAGCCCGATCGGCGCCGTGAACCAGTTCGACACCGGCCCTTCGAAGAACAGCTCGCCCGGCATCGGATGGTCCTGGAACCACAGAAACGGCCGGCGCAGGTTGCGGTAGACGACGAACCAGCGGTACTCGTAGACCTCGGCCAGTTCCTTGCTGCCCGTATGCAGCCGCGGCGCGTGGCGTGCGAACCAGTCTCGGAACGGGAGTGCGTCGAGGTCGCCGACCGGCTCTCCGTCACCGAGGGCGAAGCGGAAGCGCAGGACTCCTGGCGCCTCGACCGGCTCCAGCCGTGTCGCCCGCACCGGGATGTCCGCGGAGAGCTCCGCATAGAGCGAGATCGTGGTCACACGCGCGCGAAGCATCGGCGGGACGGTGGCGATGACGCGCACGTTCCCGGAGCCGAGGAAGTGCCAGTCCGCGCACAGCACCCTGCCGCGCACGCCCTTGCGCTCGGCCACCCGCAACGAGTCGGTGAGCCCGTAGACGGTCTCGGTGAAGTCCGGGTCCCAGCGGTGCGAGAGAACCCGCGGCGCAACCGTCACTCCGTCGACGACGAAGCTCACCGGCACGGGATCGATCACATCGGTCTCGTGACCCAGGTGCAGCCGCCCCACGAACCCGGGGCGCGGCGGCGCCCACGGGTCGTCGGTGTTCCACGTCGCCGTCTCCAGCGACAGGTCCGTGCCTACGAGCTCAGTTCGCGCCGTCGAGCCACTCACGCAGCGAGAGATGGTTCGGGGTCTGGTCCCCGGTCGCGATCTCGCGCCGAATCTCGCCCAGCAGCCCGAAGCGCTCCGCCTGCACGTTGTGCTGGTGGATCGTCTCCAGGTTCTCCTGGCGGGCGGAGACGAAGTGCTGGTCGGTGAGCATGGGGAGCTCCTCGACGACGCCGCGGACCATCTCGCGCACGCAGTCCTCGACGAAGCGCGGCCGACGATGTGCCTTCTCGACCACGGCGGCCTCGTCGGAGCGCTTCATCAGCTCATAGATCTCCGAGGACATCGAGTCCTCGGCGATCCGCACCAGCCACTCGGCGTCGATGTCGGTGTCGCAGGTCTCCGGGCAGCCGATGTGCAGCGTCGCCAGGCCCCGCTGGTTGTGCGTCGCCACCGGAACAGCCTCGAAGATGCGCTCGATCTCGTCCTCGGTGAAGCCATCGGCACGCAGGCGCTCGTGCGAGCTCGTCTGGATGATCGTCTGCGCGCACGGGCAGGCGGTCAGGCCCTGGACGCGGATGCCGATGAGCCGGCGCGTTCCCGCTTCGCTGGCCACCGCGGCGCCCAGCAGCGAATAGATCTCCTGGGTCTCGATCCCGCTGACCGGCGCCGGCTTGTACTCCGGATAGCGGGCCTCGATATGGACCTCGGCGCGCCGCGCACCTTGGCGGTCGCGGACCTTCTCGGCGATGTGCTGCGCCAGGGTCTCGGCGCGGAAAGCGCTTTCCCCGAGCACGACTTCGCCGATCGCTTCGTTCACGACCTCCTCGAAGCGGCTCATATGCGCGCCCTTTTGGTGCGGGCCGAGGTCGACGAAGCAATCCAGTCGAGCTGAGAACAGCTGTTCCGTCCCGTTCACCTGGATCCGGATGACCTTCTCGACGTTGGTCACACCCACGCGCGAGAGGGACAGGGAGAGCGTCGGAACCCGGCTCTGGACGTCCTCCAAAGACAGAGTCATGACACCCAGCGTAGTTCAGGGGCCCGAACTAAACGAATAGACCAAGGTTTCACCAAGGACAGACCACGTATCCCGTGCTACAAAGCCGGGACGGCAGCATCAATTCCCCGAAGCACCTCGGGCGAAACCAAAAGTTGCCGAGCGGCGGACGTCGCGAAGAGACGGATAGGCACGGAAGGGGCGGCCCCGGGGGCGGGGTCCCGCCTGAGAATCGTCCCGAAGGATTGAGCGGTTGGCGACCAAGACGGATGCACTGCTGGCGGACGAAGCGCCGATCTATGAGATCGACGAGCTTCGCCCCCTCATCGCCGAGGGCCAGGAACGGGGGATCCTGACCGTCGAGCGGATCGCTGCTTCACTGGAAGAGGCGGAGGTCACGAAGGAGCAGATCACGGAGCTTCACGCGTATCTGCTGGACCAGGGAATCGAGATCGTCACCGCTGAGGGCAAGCCGGTGACCGCCTCGGAGCCCGAGGCCCGCTCGGCGAAGGACTCGCCGGACGCGCGCAAGCCCGAGATCGACCTGACGGTCGAGCCCAGCCTGGACTCGCTGCGGCTCTACCTGCGCTCGATCGGCAAGGTGCAGTTGCTCACAGCCGACCGTGAGGTCGAGCTGGCCCGTCGCATCGAGCGTGGCGACCTCGTCGCCAAGCAGGAGATGGTGGAAGCCAACCTGCGACTCGTCGTCTCGATCGCGAAGGGGTATCTGGGCCGCGGCCTGTCGTTCCTGGACCTGATCCAGGAGGGTTCGCTCGGCCTCATCCGCGCGGTGGAGAAGTTCGACTACCGCCGCGGGTACAAGTTCTCGACCTACGCGACGTGGTGGATTCGCCAGGCCGTCACGCGCGCGATCGCGGACAAGGGCCGGACCATTCGCATCCCCGTGCACATGGTCGAGAAGCTGAACAAGGTTGTTCACGTCGAGCGTCAGCTCGTGCAGCAGCTCGGCCGTGAGCCGCTGCCCGAGGAGATCGCCACCGAGCTCGAGTGCTCGGTGCGCGAGGTACGCGACATCCTGCGCATGGCCCAGCAGCCGGTCTCCCTCGAGAAGCCGATCGGTGAGGAAGAGGAATCCGAGCTGGGCGACTTCGTCGAGGACGAGGCGGCCGAGTCACCGTTCGAGGTGGCCTCGGAGAACCTGCGCAAGGAGAACGTGCGGCGGGCGCTGGACGCGCTTCCGCAGCGCGAACGTGAAGTCATCGAGATGCGCTTCGGCCTGACCGGCGCGCGTCCCTACACGCTGGAAGAGGTCGGGCGGGCGTTCAACGTCACGCGCGAGCGGATCCGGCAGATCGAGAATCACACACTGAAGAAGCTCGAGTCGCTTCCGGAGGCTCAACGCCTCCGCGACGCGACTTAGAGCGTTTAGCCAACGCGCGCGCGGACCTCTTCCCAGAGGTCCGCATACGCGCGGGCCGCGCGGCTGTTGGGCGCGAAGTCCACGAGCGCGGCGCGCTTGGCGCCCATCCGCTCGACCTCGGCCGAGTTCGGGATCACGGTGTCGAGGATGTCGTACTCCCGGCTGAGGCTGTCCATCAGCTCGCGGTGCAGCTTCTTGCGCCGGTCGGCCATCGAGAAGAACCCGAGGACCTTCGGGCCGTTCTTGTCCTGCGCGAGCACGCTGTGCAGCTGCTCGAGCGTGCGGCTGGAGAGCGTCGCCGGGATGATCGGGACGAGCAGCGCGTCGGCGGCCTCGAACACGGACTCGCTGACCAGCGAGATGCTCGGCGGGCAGTCCAGGAACGTGTACTCGTAGTCGTCCTTGAGCGGCTCGAGCACGCGGGCGAGGCGCCGCTCCGGGCGCTTGGCGTCCCCGAGAGCGAGGTCCATGTGCCGGTAGGAGAAGTCCGCCGGCAGCAGATCCAGGCCCTCCTGGTCGGTGCCCTTGAGCAGCGCGTCGACGTCGCTCTTGCCGGCGACGAGCTTCGTCCCGCCGCCCTTGACCTTCGGGCGCACGCGGAAGAGGTACGTGCTGGCGCCCTGCGGGTCGAGATCCCACAACAGCGTCGGCGCGCCCGACTTGGCGGCGAGGGTCGCCAGGTTCACCGCCGCCGACGTCTTGCCGACGCCGCCCTTGATGTTGTAGGTCGCGAGGATGCGGCTCATCCGAAGTGCTCCTTCACGAGCGCGCGCTGCTCCGGGGACGCGAACGCCTCGAAGCGCTCCGCGAACTCGGTGCGCGCGAGCGCCTCGTCCTTGATGAAGCGGTCGACGAGCACACCCATCGCCATCAACGTCATCGGGTTGTCCACGTCCGGCGCCATCGTGCGCAGGGCCGTGGCCTGGACCTCATGGTCCTGGAAGCGGCCGAGCTGATCCTGCAGGCCCTTGAGGGTCTTCACGAACGGCTTGCCGACCTCGGGCGGGTAGAGGCTGGCGAAGAACTCGAGCAGGTAGCGCAGCTCCTTGCCCACCTTGCGCAGCTCGTGCAGTTCCTCGGCCGGGCTGTCGTCGTCGATCGCCTGTCCCATCTTGACCATCCGCTGGTAGACCGAGCGGATGCGGTGCGAGGCGAGCGACTGCACGCTGCGATCGCTTTTCGGCGCGCTGCGGGTGAACGTCGCCCACTCCTGCAGCGCCTGGGTGGTGCGCTGCGCCTTCAGGGCTCGCCGGGTGGCGGTGAGCGCCTTCGCCCGGCGGAGCTCGAGGAGGCGCTTCAGGGGATCGAGATCGTCCTGCATCTGTGCGGGCAGCGACGCCTTCAGGGCGGGGAGGTCGAGGAGGTAGACGTCGAGGTCGCGCAGGTCGCCGGTGATGCCCTGGATCCGCTTGAACTCCTCGCGGAAGTGAGCGAGGCCCGCGGCGGGGTAGATCGCCTTGAACTGGCGCTGGAGCGAGCGCGTGCGGCGGACGGCGACGCGCAGGTCGTGCAGGAACTCGGAGTCGACGTCCTCGAGCGTGCCGGGGAAGTTGTCGTCGATCACTTCCAGCAGACGGGCGAAGACCTTCGCCGCGGCCCGGCTGGCGGGCTCCTCAGGGTCGAGCTCGAGGTTGAGCTTGGCGCTCGTGCCCGCGGCCGGCTTGCCCGTGGCGCCGATCGCCTCGTCGACGAGCGGGACCGTCACCGGGGGCAGGCTCAATGTCTCGCTCAGCAGCGCGTCGATGCGCTCGAGGTCCTTCTCGTAGCCGCGCACGGCGGTCGCCGACACGCGGCCTCGCAGCCCCTCGTGGGTCTCGACGTTGAGGCGGACGACCGTCTTCTGATCGCCGTTCAGGACGCCGAGCGTGATCTCGCGCGTGCGCACGCGAGCGACCGGGACCAGCGCGCGCATCTCGATGACGTCCGCGAGCCGCGCGAGAACCGGTTCGGCCAGGTCGCGGTCGAACAGCCGCGGCTCCGCGCGTGCCGGCGCCGGCGCCGTCGCCAGCGTCTCGCCGGTCTCTCGGTCGAGCAACGTGAGGCGGCCCGCGCCGTGGCGAAGGATCACGCCGTCGGCGTGCAGGCGGCCGTCGAACGTGTCGTAGAACGTGCTGTTGCCCGCACGCACGCGACCGGCGGTGACGTCGGCGTGCTGTTCAATCAGCGCCCGTGCGCCGGCGAGGTCCATGCCTTCGGGTAACAGGTGGGTAACAACCGCCATGCGGCGGCGAGTTTGGCACACCGGCCCGCGTGTTAACGACTTGTTTTCAGCGCCTGTGGAGCGTGAGGTCGTACCACCCACCGCTCCAACCGCTCACGTCCTGCTGCCAACTGAGCCGTACGCGCTTCTCACGCATGCCCGGCAGGACAGGGATGCGGACGCGCGTGTCCGCTCCCGCCTTCAGGTGATAGTCCCGGATGCCGAGCAGCGCGCCCGTGCGGATGGAATCCAACTCCGCGTAGCCGTCGCAGGTCGCGACGCGGTTGCAATGCACGAGCACGGAAACGACGTTGCCCTTCACGCGAATCGATCTGGGGTTGCTGCGGAACGCGGGCGGCATCGTGCCGCCGCCCTCGCGCACGTTCCCGCCGCTCGTCGCGGACTCGATGAAATGGAAGGGGGCGGTCTCCTCCGGTGAGCGGATCGCGAGGAACCAGCCCGCGACGACGAGGCACACCAGCGCAGAGAAAACGGCCCACTTCACGTTTTGCCAGTATATGGACGGAGCGGCCAGGGCAGTTGGGATCATGTGTCCGTGATCGAGCTTCGTGGTGCCGGCGGGGAGCCGGTCGACTTCGTCCGGACGGTGCTGTCGCACGGTGTCGCGGATCTGCCGCCGAACGCCGTCGCGGACGACGGGTCCGCTCTGGAGACGGTGTTGCTCGCGGGCGGGCGGGCGTGGGCGGTGCGGGTGGTGCCCGACCAGCCGGGCTTCGCGCGGATGGAGGTCGCCGACGGGGCGCCGGTTGACGAGCTCACCGCCGTCGTCCGGCACATGCTGCGCCTCGATGACGACCTGAGCGCCTTCTACGCGGTCGCCGGGGCGGACGCGGAGCTCGCCTGGGTCGCGCTCGGGGCCGGGCGGATGCTGCGCAGCCCGACCGTGTTCGAGGACCTGGTCAAGACGATCTGCACGACCAACTGCACGTGGTCGGCAACGGTGCGGATGGTCACGGCGCTGGCGAACGAACTGGGGGTGGACGGCGCGTTCCCGTCGCCGGCGGCGATGGCTGAGGCGGGTGACGACTTCTACGCGGGCGTGGCCAAGACCGGCTACCGCGGGCCGTACCTGCGGACGATCGCCACCGACGTCGCGGAAGGCCGGCTCGACCTCGAGGCGCTGGCGGACCCGCGGCTCCCCGACGAGGAGGTCGCCGAGCGGCTGCTCGCGCTGCCCGGTGTCGGGCCATACGCCTGCGCGCACATGATGATGCTGCTCGGTCGCTACCGGCGGCTGATCCTCGACTCTTGGACGCGCCCGACGTACCGGAAGCTGACCGGCCGCCCACGCGTGACCGACAAGGGGATCGAGAAGGCGTTCCGACGCTACCGCGAGTACGCCGGGCTGGCGTTCTGGCTGGCGCTCACCCGCGACTGGGTGCCTGAGCCTTGAGGTGCAGCGGCGCCTGGCCGCGCTTTCCGGCGGGCTCGAGCACCTCGAGCGCGCGCAGGCAGTGCGCGGCCTTCTGAGCGAGCGGGAGTGGGACGCGCATCGCCTTCGCGAGCTCCTTGGTGGTGAAGGGCTCGTCGAAGCTCGGGATCAGCGCGGCCGCGTCGCCGGCGCCGGCGAGTTCGATGCGCTCCAGCACTCCGGTCAGGCGCCGTTCGCCCGGGTCCCGGAGATACCGCCGGCCGCGGACGGGCGCGGGCTTGCGGATGTGGTCCTCCGAGCAGAGCAGGACCTCGATCGTCAGGTTCGGGTGGTCGAGCAGCGTGGGGAAGGAGACGAGGCCCTCGAAGATCGTCGCCGCGGTCGGCTTCTTGGGGGAGGCCTTGACCGACAGGACCTCGCCGTCCTCGTCGACGCGCACGATCCGGCGGCGGGCGGGAACCGGGTGCACGATCCGGATCGGGTGGCGGTCCAGCAGCGCGTCGAGCTTCTTGCGCAGCGGCGAGAAGCTCCCGGTCTGGATCTCGACGAGCTCGCCGCCTGAGCGCACGAGGTCGATCACGTAGCCATCGACCTTCACTTCGAAGGCGTCGCCGGGCGCCGCGAGCAGCGCTTTGAGGTCCCGGTGCAGCGGACCTTCGCGGAGAACGCCGATCACGTCGCAGAGATTCTCTACCACGACCGTCGCGTCCTGCTCTGTAATTGCATGAGACATGGGTGAGATCGTCGGCCGCGAGCTGGAGCTGGAGCGGGTGTCGGGCTTGGAGGCCGGGGCGCTCGTGCTCGAGGGTGAGCCGGGCATCGGGAAGACGACGCTGTGGGAGGCGGGGATCGACGGCGCGCGCTCGCGCGGCGTCCGCGCGCTCGTCGCGCGGCCGAACGGTGCCGAGGCGCAGCTCTCCTTCGCCGCGCTGATCGACCTGTGCGAGGGCATCGACGCCGGCGCCCTGCCGGCCCCGCAGCGCGACGCCCTGGAGGTGGCGCTGCTGCGCCGGTCGCCGGCGGGCGCGCCGCCGGAGCCGCACGCGATCGGCCTCGGCCTGCGCGCCGTGCTCTCCGCACACGCCCCGCTGCTCGTCGCGATCGACGACATCCAATGGCTGGACGCCCCCTCGGCGCAGGCGCTGGCGTTCGCCGCCCGGCGGCTGGAGGGCGAGCCCGTCACCTTCCTGCTCGCCCGCCGGCCCGGCGAGCCCTCACGTCTGGAGCAGGTGCTCGAGCGCCGCCGCCTGGAGCGCGTCGAGATCGGGCCGTTCGGGGTGCGCGAGACGCGCCGCCTGCTGCTCGAGCGGCTCGGCCTCCGCGTGGATCTGCCGCTGCTGCGGCGGATCGTCGACGCGACGCTCGGCAACCCCTTGTTCGCGCTGGAGGTCGGTCGCCTGCTGGCGGCGCGCGGTCTGCCGGAAGCGGGTGAGGAGCTGCCGGTCCCGGTGTCGGTCGAGGACCTGCTGGGCACGCGCGTCGCGGCGCTGCCCGCGCCCGAGCGGCGCCTGCTGCTGGCGGTGGCGTTGAGCGCCGACCTGCACGTCGACGAGCTGCGGGCGGTCGGCGACGGGGTCTACGACGCGCTCGACGCCGGGCTGCTGCTCGCCGACGGCGATCGCGTCCGCGCCTCCCACCCGCTCCTGGCCGCCGCCGCGCGGACCCAGGCGCGCCCTGGCGAACAGCGGGCGCTGCACGCGGTGCTGGCGCGCACGGTTCGCGAGCCGGAGCAGCGCGCGCTGCACCTCGCGCTTGCGGCCGAGCGGCCCGATGCGGCGCTCGCGGCGGAGATCGCGGCGGCGGCGGCGAACGCCGCGGCGCGTGGCGCTCGCCCCGAGGCGGTGGCGCTGGCCGAGCAGGCGCTGCGACTGACGCCGCCGGACGACGGGCGGCGCGGCGAGCGGCTGCTGCGCCTGGGCGAGGCGCTGGAGGTCGCCGGCGAGCGCCTGCGCCTGAGCGATCTCCTGCTCGGAGCGATCGACACGCTGGCGCCGGGCGAGCAGCGCGTGCGCGCCTGGCTGCTCCTCGCGGACTCCGGGATCGTGACCCGCGACGAGAACGCGGCGCGGGTCGAGCGCGCGCTGGCCGAAGCGGGGGACGATCCCGCCCTGCGAGCCCGCGTGCTCGCCTTCAAGGCGCTGTCGACCGCCGCCGAGGGAGTCGAGCGGATCGCCGAGGCGGAGCGCTGGGCGCTGGAGGCCCTGCCGGAGCTCGACGCCATGCGCGCGCTGGGCTGGGCGCGGGCGCTGCGCGGGCTCGAGCTCGACGGGCTCGCCGCGCGGTTCCGCGACGCGGCCGGTCCCGGCGCCCAGCTGGTCGATGCTCCGGAGCCGGTCGCGGCGTTGCGGTCGTCGTGGCGCGGCGAGCTCGCAGCCGCCCGGTCGGCGACCACCGCGTTCCTCGCCGACGCCGCCGAACGCGGCGAGGAGGTCAGCTACGCGTGGCTGCGGCTGAACCTGACCGAGCTCGAGCTGCGCGCGGGCGAGTGGGACGCGGCCGAGCGGCTGCTCGACGAGTGGGCGGAGTCCGACGCGGGCCAGTTGCTGATCACGCCGACCTATCAGCGCTGCCGCGCGCTGCTCGCCGTCGGGCGGGGCGACGCGGAGGACGCGCGGCGCTGGGGCCGAACGGCACTCGCCGAGGCCGAGACGCGCGACTACCGGTGGCAGGTGCTCGAGTCCCGCCGGGCGCTCGGTTCCGCCGCGCTGCTGGCGGGTGATCCGGACGAGGCGGCAGAGCAGCTGCGGTGGGTGTGGGGGTACTGCGCGCGCGAGGGCATCGACGAGCCGGGGGCGTTCCCGGTCGCGCCCGACCTGGTGGAGGCGCTGGTCGAGCTGGGCGAGCTGGACGAGGCGCGCGCGGTCACGCGACGACTGGCCGAGCCCGGTGAGGCGCACCCCTGGGCGTGGTTGACCGCGTGCCGGAGCGCAGCCGTCATCAGCCTCGCGGTGGGCGACGATCCCGCCTCGGCAGCCGTCCTCACGGAGGTCGCGGCCGAATACGCGCGGCGCGGATTGCGGTTCGACGCCGCCCGGGCGTTCCTCGCGCTCGGTCGCGGGCAGCGGCGGCAGCGGCAGTGGCGGGCGGCGAGAGAGGCGCTCGGGGAGGCGGCGGAGCGGTTCGACGCGCTCGGTTCTCCCGGCTGGGCGGCGCTCACCCGGGCCGAGATCGCGCGGGTCGGCGGACGCAAACCGCGCGCGGAGGGCGAGCTGACGCGGACCGAGGCGCAGGTCGCCCAGCTGGCGGCCGCGGGGCGCACCAACAAGGAGATCGCCCACGCGCTGTTCGTCACCGTGCACACGGTCGAGGCGCACCTCTCGAGCACGTACGCGAAGCTCGGCGTGCGCTCGCGAGCCCAGCTCTCGCAGCGGCTCCCGGCGCCCTAAGAGCCCGTTGAAGAATCCCGGTGCGCCCGCTGCGGCGCATCCGCGGCGCCTCGCGCCACCCACGCTGCTCACGTGCCAGAGGCACGCATCGCGAGCGCGGGCGGTCCGAGGCACTGGCGGCTACACCACATCGGTCGGACCGACCATTCTTCAACGGACTCCTAAAGATCCCGGATCCGGGGAATTTCGCGGAGGCGACGGCAGCCGTACGGTCGGTCGGTGTCCACCTCCCCAGCACGTCTCTTCGCCGCGATCGTCTCCCACGAAGGCGCGGCCGCCGTGATCCACGGGCCCTCCGGGGCCGGCAAGTCCGCGGTGCTCGCCAACCTCGAACGCCGCGCCGCCGCGGCCGGCTGGCGCACGCACCGCGCGTCGCGCGACGCGACCGAGCGCTACGTCCCCTACGCCGCCGTGCGAGCGCTGTTCGACCCGGCGCCGGCGCTCCTGGACGTCGCGACGCGCCCGATCGCCGAGACCGCGCTCAGCCTCTACTGGCACTGCGCGGGGCTCGCTCGCCAGCGTCCCATCGCGCTGTTCGTCGACGACGCCCAGTGGGCCGATCGCGCCTCGCTGAAGGTGCTGGCCCAGCTGGCCCGCCGCACCCGCAACCTGCCGCTGCTGCTCGTGCTCGCCACGCGGCCGCCGGAGGACGACGCCGACCCGGACGTCCCCGCCGTGTTCGGCGCGCTCCCGGGCGTCGAGAGCGTCTGCCTCCAGGCCCGCGCGGCATGACCCGGCGCGCACTCGCGATCGCGACCGCCTGCGGGGGCGGCTTCCTCGCGTTCCTGGACACGACGATCGTCAACACCGCGTTCCCCGGCATCGCGGCGTCGTTCGGGCATGCGACGCCGACGCAGCTCTCCTGGGTGCTCGACGCGTACTTCATCGTGATCGCGGCGCTGCTCGTGCCCGCGGGCGGGATCGCCGATCGGGTCGGGCGCAAGCGCGTCTTCCTGGCGGGCGTCGCGCTGTTCACGCTCGCGTCGGCGGCGTGCGCCGCGGCGCCGGGCTGGGAGACGCTGGTCGCCGCCCGTGCGCTGCAGGGCGCGGGAGCGGCCGTGATCATGGCCGTCTCGCTCGCGCTGATCCTGCCCGAGTACCCGCTCGCACGACGTGCGGGGGCGGTCTCGCTCTGGGGCGCCTCCGCCGCGCTCGCCGCCGCCTCCGGGCCACCGCTCGGCGGCCTGCTGGTCCAGAGCGACTGGCGGATCGTGTTCGTCGTCAACCTCCCGCTCGGCGTGCTCGTCTACGCCGTCGGGCGCGGCGCGCTCACGGAGAGCGCCGACGCGCGGGCCACCGGCCTGCCCGACCTGCTCGGCGCCGCGCTCGCGATGCTCGGTCTCGGCGCGCTGGCCCTCGCCATCCTCGAGGGCGGGAGCTGGGGGTGGGCGAGCCCGCGGGTCGTCGTCACGTTCGCGGCGGCGACCGTCCTGCTCGCGCTGACCGCGCTGCGCTGCCTCAGCCACCCGCGCCCGGTGATCGATCCGGAGCTGTTGCGCGTCGAGAGCTTCGCCCGCGCGAACCTCGGGATCCTGCTGCTCGGGATGGCGTTCTTCTCGACCATCCTCGCCAACGTCCTGTTCCTCACGGGCGTCTGGCACTACAGCCTGCTGCGGGCCGGCTTCGCCGTGGTCCCGGGCGCGATCGCGACGGCCGTCGCGGCGATTCCCGCCGGCAGGTTCGCCGACCGTCACGGCCACCGCGCCGTGATCGTCCCGGGCTGCCTGCTCTACGTCGCGGGCATGGCGATCGTGCGCGGCGCCGGGGCCGAGCCCGCCTTCTTGGAGACCTGGCTGCCCGCGATGGTGCTCAACGGCGCGGGGCTCGGCATGGCGTTCCCGGCGCTGGCCGCCGCGGCGCTGAAGGACGTCCCGCCGGAGCGCTTCGGCTCGGCCAGCGCGGTCTCGTCGGCGGCGCGCCAGTTCGGCGGCGTCCTCGGCACCGCGGTCCTGTTCGCCGTCGGCGCGCCGGTGACGCTCGCCGCGGCCGACGACGCGTACCTCGTCAGCACCGTGTGGGCGCTCGGGGCGGCGGTCGTCGCCGCGACCCTCGGGGAGATGCGACTGAACCGTTCAAGTTCGCGATGGCGGCTCCGACGAATCGGGGACAACCCCGATTGAGGAGCTTCTCCGATGAGGAAACTCGGCGCCGCCTTGGCGACCGCGCTGGTGACGCTGGGCATGGCGACGTCGACGGCGTCGGCGGGTGTTCCGCCGACGACGGTGGGCGTGCCGGACCTGACGGTCTTCACCAACACCACGATCGTGGTCCCCGCGATCTGGGCGAACCTGACCGCGGACGGCACGACCAGCTACGCCGTGCCGTTCGACGGCAAGATCACGTCGTTCAAAGGCGCGTATGGTCGTGTGCAGCGGGTGCCATGTCCGGTTGCTCGTGCTCCGTGAGACGGTCGCGCCGTCCTATCAGGTGATCGCCGCGTCGTCGCCGGCGGTCGCCGTCGCCGGGATCAACACCTTCACCACCGACCTCGACGTCCTCCAGGGCGACACGCTCGCGCTCGAATGGGATGGCGGGAGCGTCAGCATCGCCGTACAGGCGGGAGCGACGAACAGCGACCTCGAGGCGACGATCGGCTCTGCGCCGACGGTCACCTTCAACGACCACTACGCGGACTTCGCGCTGATGTACAACGCGCAGCTCGTGGCGCCGGTCGCCACCACGGTCGACGTCGACGCGCCGAGCAGCACCACCATCGGCGGTCAGTCCACCTACGCGGTGCACGTCGATCGCCAGACCGGGAGCGACCGGTCGGTGATCGGCGGCACGGTGTCGCTCACCGACGGTGGCACGCCGATCACGGGGTGCCAGTCGGTGCCCGTCACGGCCGGCGAGGCCTCCTGCACGACGACGCTCGCCGGAGTCGCGGGCAACCACTTCATCGGTGCGACGTACTCCGGCGACTCGCCGTTTGAGACGAGCACCGGATCGGTGCACTTCAGCGCCAAGGCCGTGACCGCCACGGCCGCGGGCACGAGCGTCGAGGGTCCGTTCGACCCGAGCGCCGCGATCGTCTACACCGCCAAGGTCACGCCGGCGCCGAACGCGGGCTTCGTCTCCGCGCTGGCCCACGCCAACACGGGCACGGTCGCCTTCAGCGTCGATGGCACCGCGATCGCCGCGTGCGCCACGCGGGCCGTCGACACGACTTCCGGCCTCGCATCCTGCGCCACCACCGCGCCCGCCGACGGGCTCGACCACGTCGTCAAGGCGAGCTACTCCGGCGGCACGTTCTACGTCGCCTCGGCAGGGGAGAGCCCGTTCAAGCTCAACCTGCCGGCGGACCCGACCCCGCCGGCCCCGCCGACGCCACCGACCCCGCCGGTGACGTCGCCCGTCGCGCCGCCGACCGGTGCGGTCTTCGCCCCCGGCCAGCCGACCACACTGCCCGCGAGCGCCGCGAGCACCCCGACCGTCACGGTCCCGGTGCGCTGCCCGGCCGGCGACGCGTGCGAGGTCGAGGGCACCGTCACGGTCTCGACCTCGATCAAGCCCCGCGCCGCCCGCGCGGTGCAGGCCGCCCCCACCGCGACGGTCGCCCGCTTCTCGCGCGTCCACATCGCGGGCGGCAAGGTCAAGAAGCTCAAGCTGCGGCTGGACCCGGCGTTCGTGCGCAAGGCGAGCAAACAGGGGCTCCGCCGCGTCAAGGGCACCCTGACGATCGTCACGACGCTGGGCGGCGGGCAGAAGGTCACCACGCACCAGCAGGTCACCATCGTGCTGCCGAAGGCGAAGAAGCAGCAGGCCGCGCCGCACTTCACCGGCTGACGCCACCGCCCGATGCAGTTGAGCGAAGGCCGCGTCGAGCGGCCTTCGCCGTTTAACGCTTGACGTTCTGCCAGACTCCGTGCATACTGCCGCGACACGGTTCCAAAACCGTTTTCGGAGCATGGAGGAGAGAACAACCATCAAAGCGCTGGCCAAGGCCAGCGGCGTGTCGGTCGGCACCGTCTCACGGGCGCTGAACGGCTACACGGACGTGCGTCCTGAGACGCGCGAGCGCATCATGCGCCTCGCCCGCGAGCTCGACTACACGCCCGCCGCCGCGGCCCGCTCGCTGGTCACCCAACGCAGCCACATCATCGGTGTGTTCATGGAGACGGGCGAGGGTCATCCCGACCTGCAGCACCCGTTCTTCCATGAGGTGCTCGGCGGGCTCAAGCAGCAGGTGGGCTCTGGCGGCTTCGACCTGCTGCTGTTCGCCTCCGAGCGGCCCGGGAACGGCTACGGCCCGCACTCCTACCTCAAGCGCGCCCGCCATCACAGCGTTGACGGCTGCGCGCTGATCGGCCTCGAGCCCGACGACCCCGAGGTGCGCCGGCTCGCGCGCGCCGACATCCCCCTGGTGGCGATCGACATGGACCTCGACGGACCCGCCGTCGAGGTCGTGATGTCCGACAACGAGGGCGGCGCGGCCCAGGCCGTGGGCCATTTGCACGCGCTCGGCCACCGCCGGATCGCGACGATCACGGGGATGCTGGACTCGCGCCCGGGCGCCGATCGCCTGCGCGGCTACCGCGCCGCGGTGCAGGCTGCCGGGCTGGCGTATCGCGACGACTACGTGGTCTACGGCGACTTCTACGCCGAGAGCGGGCGGGAGGCCTGCGAGCGGTTGCTCGCGCTGGCCGAGCCGCCGACGGCGATCTTCGCCGCCTCGGACCTGATGGCGATCGGTGCGATCCGCGCGGCCGCCGAAGTCGGCCTGCGCGTGCCCGAGGACCTCTCGATCATCGGCTTCGACGACATCCAGCTTTCCCCCCACGTCAATCCGCCCCTCACCACGATGCGCCAGGACAAGCTCGGCCTGGGCGGCGCTGCCGGCGAAGCCCTGATCGCGCGCGTCGCCGGCGACGCCGATCGCTCCCCCCTGCGGACGCTCCCCGTCGAGCTGATCGTCCGCGGCTCCACCGCCCCACCGGCCTAGGAGGTTCTGCTCCCCACAGAACCACCTGGTCGTTGCTTTCGCTCAGTTCCAAAAACGTTTTTGTTGTTTCTACGAGGAGGAGTTACCCGTGCCCAAGAGGCTCGCGGTCGTCGCTGCCCTGACCGCACTCGTGCTGGCCCCCACCGCCTTGGTCGCCTGTGGTGGCGACGACGGCGGCAGCAGTTCCACCACCAAGAAGGCCGCCACCGGCGGCGAGCCCGCGCTCGAGAAGGGCGTGACGCTGACGCTGTGGACGATGCCCAACTCGCCCAAGCCGAAGGAGGACCTGCAGAAGATGGTCGAGCCCTTCACGGCCAAGACCGGCGTGAAGGTCGACGTGCAGGAGGTCGGCTGGGACGTCCAGTTCGACCGCATCCGCAATGCCGCCGTGTCCGGCGAAGGCCCGGACATCACGCAGGCGGGCACGACGCAGGTGCCGTTCTTCGCCGCGCTGGGCGGCTTCACCGACCTCAGCGACCGGGTCAACGACATCGGCGGCAAGGCCGCGTACGCGCCGGGCATCTGGAACACGACCCAGGTCGAAGGCCAGCAGGGCACGTGGGCGGTGCCGTGGTTCACCGAGGCGCGCTCGATCTACTACCGCAAGGACGTGCTCGAGAAGGCGGGCGTCGACCCGGCGACCGCGTTCAAGGACCTCGCCTCCTTCAAGGCGACGCTGCAGGCCATCAAGGACAAGGACCCGGACATCCAGCCGTTCGGCGCGCCCGGCAAGAAGGCCTACGACCTCGTGCACCAGGTCATGCCGTTCGTGTGGGACAACGGCGGCGCGGAGCTCTCCGGCGACGCGAAGACGTCGACCATCAACTCGACCGAAGCCCAGCAGGGCGTGGAGTTCATGGCCGGCCTGATCACCGCCGGGCTGTTCGACAAGAGCCAGCTCGAACGCGACGGCACGCAGGTCGAGAACCAGTTCAAGGGCGGGCGACTGGCCGTGTGGATCGGCGGCCCGTGGGTGCTCGGCTCGATCGGCCGCGCCGACGACGACACCTGGTCCGACGTCGCGCGCAAGAACGTCGGCGTCGCCCCGATGCCGACCGGTCCCGGCGGCAAGGCGTTCACGTTCGTGGGCGGCTCGGACCTGATGCTCCTGAAGTCGAGCAAGCACCCCAACGAGGCGTGGGCGCTGATGAAGTTCCTCTCGCAGGACCAGACGCAGAAGGACTACGCGTCGCTGCTCGGGATGTTCCCCGCGCGCCTGGAGCCGCAGCAGCAGGTGGGCGCATCCAGCGAGAACCACAAGGCGTTCTTCGAGGCCATCCAGACCGGGCGCACCTACGCCCCGATCCCGCAGTGGGGGCAGATCGAGAACGCGTACAAGACGCGCTTCGGGAACATTCTCGACAGTGCGGCCGGCGTCGGAGCGGGCTATAGCGAGGCGACCGTTAAGTCGCAGCTCGACGCCGCGGCGAAGGAGGCCGACGGGCTTCTGGCTCAGTCGGCGACGGGGTAGTGGCTCAGACAACCCTCAAGCCGCCCCCCGAGGCAGGCCCCGCCCGGGAGCAACTCCCCTCCCGGGCGGGGCGGCCCCGCCGCGGCCGCAAGCGCTCGGCCGAGCGCTCCCGCACGCGCTTCGCCTACTGGCTGATTGCGCCCGCCGTCGTCTTCATGGTGCTCGTGCACCTGCTGCCGACGATCGGCGGCTTCGTCCTCTCCTTCAAGCGCCTCAACACCTTCACCTTCAGCCGGCTCTTCGACGCGCCCTGGGCCGGCCTTGAGAACTACCGCGGCATCCTCTTCGACGACGCGAACCCGCTGCACTCGGGCTTCTTGGGTGCCGTGCAGAACACGGCGGTGTACACGTTCTGGACGGTCGGGCTGACGCTCGGCGGCGGCCTCGCGGTGGCGTTGCTGCTCAACCGCGAGATGCGCGGGATGCGGCTCGTGCGCACGCTGATGCTGGCGCCGTGGATCGTGCCCAGCTTCGTCGTCGCCGTGCTCTTTCAGTTCATGTTCCAGAGCGACGTGGGGATCGTGAACAAGGTCCTCGTGGACTACACGCACATCCTGGGTGACCGGCCGATCTGGCTGCTCGGGCCCAAGACGATGTGGGCGATCATCATCCCGTCGGTCTGGCGCGGCCTGCCGTTCGCGATGATCTTCTTCCTCGCCGGGCTGCAGGCGATCCCGAACGAGCTGCACGAGGCGGCGGCCATCGACGGCGCCGGCCCGCTGCGCCGCTTCCGCCACATCACGCTGCCGCTGCTGCGGCCGCTGATCGCCGTGCAGCTGCTCTTCGGCGTGATCTACGCGGCGTACCAGTTCGCGATCCCGTACATCATGCTCGGCTCCAACCCGGGCCCCGACGCCGACCTGATGATGACCCTCATCTACCGGCAGTCGTTCTCGAACAACCTCTTCGGCTTCGGTGCCGCGGCGTCCACGCTGCTCATGCTCGCCATGGGCGTGTGGGTGTTCATCTGGTACCGCGCCTTCAAACGCGATCTGGAGGTCACATGACCGCTCGCTGGGTGAATCGCGGCCTCGACGTCCTGACGTGGCTCGTGCTGCTCGTGATGCTCTCGCCGATCCTCTGGCTGCTGGCCTCGTCGCTGCAGACGGACGGTCAGCTCTCGTCCGGTGCCTACGACCTGCTGCACCCGACGCTCACGGCGTTCTCGCGGATGTGGCAGAGCGTGGACTTCGAGCGCTACCTGATCAACTCGCTGATCATCTGCACGACCGCCGCGCTGCTGGCGACCGCGTTCGCGTCGCTGGCCGGCTACGCGCTCGCGCGCTTCAAGTTCCGCGGCAGCGCCGCGCTGTCGCTGGGCGTCGTGGGCACACAGCTGATCCCCGGATCGCTGTTCCTGCTGCCCGTGTTCATGGGCTTCATCTGGCTCAAGCAGCACACGCCGATCCACCTGTTCGACACCCACGCGGGCATGATCCTCGTCTACACGGCGTTCTTCACGCCGGTGGCGATCTACTTCATGCGGTACTTCTTCGCCGCGATCCCGCGGGACCTCGAGGAGGCCGCGATGGTCGACGGCTGCACGCGCCTGACGGCGTTCCTGAAGATCGTCCTCCCGGCCGCCGCGCCGGGGCTGGTCGCGACGTTCGTCTACGCGTTCCTGTTCGCCTGGGACGAGTTGCTGTTCGTCGCCGCCCTGACGCAGAGCAACGCCGAGACGATCCCGATCGGCATCCGCAACTTCATCGGCAACTACCAGGAAAGGACGGCACAGTTGATGGCGGCCGGCGTGATCTCGACCCTCCCCGTGCTCATCGCCTTCTTCGCGACCCAGCGCTGGCTCGTGAAGGGCATCACCGCCGGGGCGGTGAAGGGATGACCGCGACCGCTCCGCTGCCGGCTGTGACCGGCGGGCTGCCCGAGGGCTTCCGCTTCGGCGCCGCCACGGCGGCGTACCAGATCGAGGGCGCCGTGCGTGAGGACGGCCGCGGTGAGTCGATCTGGGATCGCTTCTCGCACCGCATGGGCGGGGACACGGGCGACGTCGCCTGCGATCACTACCACCGCTGGGAGTCCGACCTCGACCTGATGGCCGGGTTGGGGCTTGAGTCCTATCGCTTCTCGATCGCTTGGCCGCGCGTGCAGCCGGACGGCCGGGGTGCGCTGAACCCGCGTGGGGTCGCGTTCTATCGCCGCTTGGTCGAGGGGTGTCTCGAGCGTGGGATCGAGCCCGTCGCGACGCTCTACCACTGGGATCTGCCGCAGGCGCGGCAGGAAGCCGGCGGGTGGGCGGTGCGCGACACCGCGCTGCGCTTCGCCGAGTACGCGGCGCACATGGGCGACGCCCTCGGGGACGTCGTGCAGGGCTGGATCACCCACAACGAGCCGTGGGTGGTGGCGATCCTCGGGCACGCGCTGGGGCGCAAGGCGCCGGGCGTGCGCGACTGGCCGACGGCGCTCACGGTCGCGCATCACCTGCTGCTCTCGCACGGCTTGGCGGTCGATGCGCTGCGGTCACGGGTCGGGTCGGCGCCGATCGGGATCACGTTGAACCTCAACCCGATGCGCGGTGACGACACCGGGGCGGTCGCGCGGATGGACGCGCATCAGAACCGCTGGTTCCTCGATCCCGTGCTGCGCGGGACGTATCCCGTCGAGCTGCTCGAGCACTACCAGCGGACCTTCGGGCCGCTGCCGTCGCTGAACCCCGAGGACCTCGACGTGATCTCGCGGCCGATCGACTTCCTCGGCGTCAACTACTACTCGCCGACCGTTGTCCGGGCTTCGGCCGAACCCCCACTGCAGGCCTCGGCGGTCGCGGCGCGGGGCCGGGTGACCGCGATGGGCTGGGAGGTCGACGCGGGCGGGCTGTACGACCTGCTGCTGCGGTTGCGCGCCGACTACGGCGACCTCGAGATCTGGATCACGGAGAACGGGGCGGCGTTCGACGACGAGCGGTTGGTCGACGGGGTCGTCGAGGACGCCTCGCGGGTCGCGTATCTCTCCGAGCATCTCGACGCGCTGCGGCGCGCGGTGGCCGACGGCGTCAACGTCGCTCGCTACCACGCGTGGTCGCTGCTGGACAACTTCGAGTGGGAGCACGGCTACGACAAGCGTTTCGGGATCGTACGCGTCGACTACGCGACGCAGGAGCGGATCCTGAAGCGGAGCGCGCTCTGGTACCGGGACCACATCGCCGCCGAGCGCGGAGGGAGGATCTGATGGCGTCGATCGCCTTCGAAGGGGTCAGCAAGGTGTTCCCCGACGGGACGCGTGCCGTGGACGAGCTCGACCTCGAGATCGCCGACGGCGAGTTCACGATCCTCGTCGGGCCGTCGGGTTCTGGGAAGTCGACGGCGCTGCGGATGGTCGCGGGGCTGGAGGACTCCTCCGGCGGGTCGATCACGATCGGTTCGCGCGTGGTGAACGACATCGCCCCGCGTGACCGTGACATCGCGATGGTCTTCCAGTCCTACGCGCTGTACCCGCACATGACGGTCGACGCGAACATGGGCTTCGCGCTGAAGATGCAGAAGGTCCCGAAGGAGTCGATCGCCTCGCGGGTGGGGCGGGCGGGTGCGCGGCTCGGGATCGGCGAGCTGATGGCGCGGCGACCGAAGGCGCTGTCCGGTGGCCAGCGTCAGCGGGTGGCGCTGGGGCGCGCGATCGTGCGCTCCCCGCAGGCGTTCCTGATGGATGAGCCGCTCTCGAACCTCGACGCCAAGCTCCGGGTCGAGATGCGCGCGTATATCGCTCGGCTCCATCAGGAGCTCGGGACGACGACGTTGTACGTCACCCACGACCAGACCGAGGCGATGACGATGGGCGATCGCGTCGCGGTCATGCGCGACGGGCGACTCGAGCAGGTCGACACGCCGCAACGGCTCTACGAGCAGCCGCAGAACATGTTCGTCGCCGGCTTCATCGGCTCGCCCGCGATGAACCTGCTGCGGGCGCGGGTGGACGACCGCGGGTTGTGGCTCGGCGAGCAGCGGTTGCCGGTGAAGACGACGCACCGCGGAGACGTCGTGCTCGGCATCCGTCCGGAGGCATTGTCCCCGGCGGGTGAGGAGGGCGACGACGTGATCTCGATGCCGGTGGTGCTGAGCGAGATGCTGGGCAGCGACGTGCTGCTGCACCTCGACGCGCCGACGCCGTCCGCGCTGACCGCCGACATGCTCGACGCGGGGGAGGACCTCGTGGAGGACGCGTCGCGTTTCATCGCGCGGGTGCCGCCGTCGGTGCGACCGGCGCCGGGCACGATCGTGCGGTTGCGGGTCGACCTCTCGCGGGTGCACCTGTTCGATCCCGCGACCGAGCAGGTGATCCTGCGCTGATAGATCACGGGGCACCGTGTTGAGTTGAGGCCTGCTCCCGGTTTTGGGGGTGGGC
>NZ_JAPDOD010000083.1 GCF_027587205.1 Solirubrobacter ginsenosidimutans | reverse complement strand
GCCGCCACCGCGCGAACCGCCGCCGCTGCCGCCGCGGGAGCCGCCGCTGCCGCGCGACCCGGACCCGCCGCCTCGCGACCCGCCGCTGGAACCGCCGCGCGAGCCGCCGCCGGAACCACCGCGCGACCCGCTGCCGCCGCGTGCTCCGCCGCCGCTCTTTCCGCCCTTGCCGCCGCCTCCGCGCCCGCCGCCGCCGGCAGGGCTCATGACGATCGGACCAGTTCGGGCCCGGTGCCTCCGTCGCGGACTTCCCAGCCCATGGCGCGCAGCTCGTCGCGGAGACGATCCGCCTCGGACCAGTCGCGCGCGGCACGTGCCGCTTCTCGCGCCTCAGCCAGCTCGGCGGCCTCCGGTGGTGCGCCTTCCTCGGCGGCGATCAGGCCCGCCAGGCCGAGTACGTCGAGCATCTCGACGAGATGTGCGTTGCCCACTGCTTCCTCCGACCGATTGGCCTCGCGGATCCATCCATACAGCGACGCCAGTGCCTCGGCGGTGTTGAAGTCATTGCGCAGCGCGGCGAAGAAGGCGTCGCGGTGCGGGGCCAGCGCCTCGGGCGACGGGCCCGCCAGCAAGCGCCGGCCGGCCTCGCGAATGCGGGCCGCGGCGGCGCGGGCGGCGTCCAGCGCGTCGTCGGAGAACGTCAGCGGCTGCCGGTAGTGCCCGGTGCTCATGAACAGCACCAGGACCTCGGGGCCGACGTCGTCGAGCACCTCGGCCAGCCCGCGGATGTTGCCGACCGACTTCGCCATCTTCTCGTTGTCGAGCTCGAGCATCCCGTTGTGCATCCAGATCCGCGCCAGCGGCTCGCCCCGCGCCGCCAGCGTCTGCGCGGCCTCGTTCTCGTGGTGCGGGAAGACGAGGTCGATGCCACCGCCGTGGATGTCGAAGCTCACGCCCAGCAGCGCCTCGGCCATCGCGGAGCACTCGATGTGCCACCCCGGCCGGCCACGGCCCCACGGCGCGTCCCAGGAGGTGTCCTCGCCCTCCTTCCACGCCTTCCAGAGCGCGAAATCCAGCGGATCCTCCTTCAGATCCGCGCCTTCGACGCCCTCGCCCTGGTCCATCTGGTCGAGATCGCGGCGCGAGAGCTCGCCATACCCGTCCACCCCGCGCACGCGGAAGTAGACATCGCCCTCGCACGCGTACGCGCTGCCGTTCTCCAGCAACGTCGAGATCAGCGCGACGATCTGGCCGACGTAGTCCGTCGCCAGCGGCTCGGCGTCCGGCCGGCCCAGCCCGAGCCGGCCGGTGTCGCGCTTGTAGTGCTCGGCCATCTCCTCCGCCAGCTCGCCGGAGGGCTTGCCCGCCTTGCGTGCCGCGTCGTAGATCTTGTCGTTGATGTCGGTGATGTTCCCGACGAACGTGACCCCGTAGCCCTCGTGCTCGAGGAAGCGCTTGAGCTGGGAGAAGACGATGAACGGGCGCGCGTTGCCGACGTGCACCCGCGCATAGACCGTGGGCCCGCAGGCGTAGATCCCCACTTTTTGCGGGTCGCGGGGGTTAAACGGCTGCAGGGACCGGGTTCGGGTGTCGTACAACGTGACGTCGGGCACGTAGCTGAGCGTATCCACCCGCCTGTAGGTAGGGTGCGCGGATGCACGAGCTTTCGGCGCGTGTGGCAGAGGCGTTCCGGTCGCTTCCGTCCCGGTATCTCGGGGCGGAGCCGGGCTTCGACGCCACCTACCACGTCCGGCTCGGCGACATCGGGCGCAGCTGGGAGGTCCGCTGCACCGCGATCGGCGCCCGCGTCCGCGCGGGCGCGAGCAAGCGCGAGCCCGACGTGGTGATCGGCACCGACGCGCACACCTGGCTCCAGCTCAGGGAAGGCGAGATCTCCGGCGTCGAGGCCTTCTCGCAGCGCCGCCTGTACGCGCGCGGCGACCTCGACCTCGCCGTGGGCTTCGAAGGCCTCTTCCGCCTCCCCAGCGGCCGCCCGCCGCTCCTGCGCGTTCACAAGGTCCCCGTCGGCCACCTGAAGATCAGCACGCTCACGATGGGCGAAGGCCCGCACATGCTGCTCCTGCACGGCCTCGGCGCGACGAAGTCGAGCTTCTTCGACACCGCCGCCGCGCTGAGCCGCCGCTACACGGTCCACGCGCTCGACCTTCCCGGCTTCGGCGGCAGCTCCAAGCCGTCCACCGCGCCCTACGGCGCCCCGTACGCGGCCAAGGCCGTGATCGGCACGATGGACGCGCTGGGCATCGAGCGCGCCCACCTCGTCGGCAACAGCATGGGCGGGCGGGTGGCGATCGAGGTCGGTTTGGAGCGGCCGGACCGCGTCGGCGGGATCGCGCTGCTCAGCCCCGCTGTGGCCTTCGTGCGCCGCGACTGGCAGTGGCTCGTGCGCTTCGTCCGGCCGGAGCTCGGCATGCTCCCCCACTCGCTCGGGCGCCAGCGGATCGAGCAGACCTTCTGGGCGCTGTTCGCCGATCGCGACCTCGTCGACCCGAGCGTCGCCGACATCGTCGTCGACGAGTTCGAGCGCATCTACCGCTCGCCGGGCGCGCGGCTGGCGTTCCTGTCCTCCGCCCGCGCCATCTACCTCGAGCCGCCGTTCGGCCGCAAGGGCTTCTACCCGCGGCTCTCGACGCTGGAGCCGCCGGCGCTGTTCGTCTGGGCCTCGCACGACCGGCTGATCCCGGTCGCGTTCCGCCACCACGTCGAGCGCTGGCTGCCCAGCGCGGACCACGTCGTGCTCGACGGCTGCGGCCACGTGCCGCAGGTCGAGCGCCCGGAGCGGACCAACGGACTGCTCGAGCGGTTCTTCGCGCGCGTCGACCCGCTCGGCGGGTCACGCCTGCGCGCGGCCTGACCGGGGTACACGACACTTCAGATGACCGCGACCGCGTCCCGCAACGGCCATGGCGACCCCGAGGCCGTGCGTGAAGCCGCCTCGGGTGGGATCTTCGGCGCCCTCAAGCGCTTCGCGAGCGGCCACGTGCCGGTCGCCGACCTCGACGAGCGCGACCCGGACTACATTCGCGAGACGCTCCCGCGCCTGTGGCTGCTCTCCTCGCTGTGGTTCCGCGGCGAGGTGCGCGGGCTCGGCAACGTGCCCGAGGACGGTCCCGTGCTGCTGGTGGGCAACCACTCCGGCGGCAACCTGACGCCCGACACGACCGTCTTCACGCTCGCCTTCAGCACCTACTTCGGGGTCGAGCGGACCTTCCACCAGCTCGCCCACAACCTCGTGCTCGCGCACCCCGCCTTGTCCTTCCTGCGCAAGTACGGGACGGTCGCGGCGTCGATGGAGAACGCCAAGCGCGCGCTCGACGCCGGCGCCGCCGTGCTCGTGTACCCCGGCGGCGACTACGAGGTCCACCGCCCGTCGTGGGAGCGCAACCGGGTCGACTTCGGCGGCCGCAAGGGCTTCATCCGGCTCGCGATCGAGCAGGACGTGCCGATCGTCCCCGTGGTCGGGATCGGCGGGCAGGAGACGGCGCTGTTCCTCTCGCGCGGCGAGCACCTCGCGAGCGCGTTCAGGCTGGACCGGCTGCTGCGCCTGAAGGTCCTCCCGCTGTCGATCGCGATCCCGTGGGGCCTGAACGTGGGCGACCTGCTGGGTCATATCCCGCTGCCCGCGAAGATCACCGTCGAGGCGCTGCCGCCGATCCACCTGCGGGAGGAGTTCGGCCCGGAGCCGGACGTCGACGAGGTCTACGAGCACGTCGTGCGGGTGATGCAGGAGACACTCGAGGCGCTGGCCGCCGAGCGGCGCTTCCCGGTGATCGGATGAGGATCGCCGAGCACGTCGACGTCCTCGCCCCGCCCGCGATCGTCTGGGAGCAGGTGAGCGACCCGTCGCGGGTGCTGGACTTCTTCGCCGGCGTGACCCGCTGGGAGAGCGTCGGCGGGCCGCGCTCCGGCCTGGGCGCCCGCTACCGGATGCTGATGCGGGTCGGGTCGGCCGAGGTGGGCGGGCTGATCGAGGTGGTCGAGTTCTCGCCCGAGCGCGACCTGGCCTGGCACTCGGTGACCGGGATCGACCAGCGCGGGCGCTGGCGGGTGCGATCTCGCGGGGAGTGCACGCGGGTCGAGCTGCGGATCCAGTTCGGCGCGCCCGGGGGCCTCTGGGGCTGGGTCTCGGAGCAGTTCGCGGCGCCGATCGTGCGCGGGAACGTGCGACGGACGCTCTCGCAGCTCAAGCGCGCGGTCGAGCACGAGCGGGTGCGGGCCGAAGCGGCCCGCCGCAGGGCAGCCGCTAAGTAACGCTGATCCCCTCGTCCGCCGCCCACGCGTTGACGTCGCGGCCTTCGAGCGCCGCGGCCAGCATGTCGGGGAAGCGATCCGGGGTGCAGGCGAAGACGGGCGCGCCGAGCGAGGCGACCTGGGCCGCGAGCTCGTGGTCGTAGCCGGGCGCGCCGTCGTCGGAGAGCGCCAGCAGGACGATCAACCGCACGCCGGAGCGGATCAGGCTCGCCGCGCGACGCAGCATCGAGTCCTGATCGCCGCCTTCGTAGAGGTCGGTGATCAGGATCAGGACGGTCTTCGCGGGGTGGGTGACGAGGGTCTGGCAGTAGCCGAGCGCCTGGTCGATGTCGGTCCCGCCGCCGAGCTGGATGCCGAAGAGGACGTCGACCGGGTCGCCGAGCTCGTCGGTCAGGTCGACCACCGCCGTGTCGAAGGCGATCACCTTGGTCTGCAGCGTCGGCAGCGAGGCGAGCGAGGCGCCGAGCACGCCCGCGTGGACCACGGACGCGGCCATGCTCCCGCTCTGGTCGAGGCAGAGGATCAGCTCCGCCGCCAACGATCTGCGTCTCCGGCCGTGACCGACGAGCCGCTCGGGGATGACCGTGCGGTGCTCGGGCTGGTAGTGGCGCAGGTTGGCCCGGATCGTGCGGTCCCAGTCGATCTCGCTGTGGCGGGGGCGGGTCGTGCGGCTGCTGCGGTCCAGCGCGCCGCGCGCCGCCGCGCGCGTGCGGTCCGCGAGCCGCCGCTCGATGTCACGCACGACCTCGCGGACGATGTTGCGCGCCACCTGCCGGCTCGCCTCGGGCAGCGCGTCGCGCAGGCTCATCAGCGTGGCGGCGAGGTGCACGTCGGGCGTGACGTTCTCGAGCACCTCGGGCTCGAGCAGGAGCCGGTGGATGCCGAGCCGGTCGATCGCGTCCTGCTGGACCACCCGCACGACGCCGGACGGGAAGTGCGCGCGCAGCTCCCCGAGCCAGCGGGCGACCACCGGCGCGGACTTGCCCAGGTCGCCGGCGCGTTCGCCATAGACCGCGGCCAGCGCGCCGTCCACCGCCCGGTCGTCGCCGCTGAGCTCAAGACCTGTCCCCTCGGCCTCCTCGCCGCCGAGCACGAGCCGCCAGCGCCGCAGCCGCTCGTCGCCAACATAAAGGGGCCTGTCCCCTTTAGGTTCCACCGAGCAACCTCGCGACCGTCTCCAGGGCGGGCCGCGCGGCCTCCACGTCGAGGTCCTGAAAATAAAGGGGACTGTCCCCTTTAGGTTGGCGGAGGCGTTCGCCGAGGCGGCGGCGCTCGCCCGCGGGGAGGGCGGAGAAGGCTCTTCTCAGCAGCGGGAGAACGTTGGTGAACGCGTCGGGGGCGACGGTGGCGATCCAGCTGTCGAGGATGGTGAGCAACTCGGCGTCGTGGACGAGCACGAGGCCGGAGGTGCCGATGAAGCCTTCGATCCAGCTCGCGCCGCGCTCGGGGTCCTCGCCGGGGCTGAGCGCGCGGGACATCGGTTTGGACGGTTCGAGCACGCCCGCGTCGTGCAGGAGGCGGGTGGCGCGGCCGGCGAGCGTGCCCGGGAGCCGGTCGCCCTCGGAGACGCGTCTGAGCGCCTCGCGCCACGCTCGGGTGAGCTCCTCGTCCTGCAGGAGCGCGAGCGCGGCGTTGACGCCGTCGACGGCGCTCGCCAATCGCGCGCCGGTCTCCTCGTCCGCGCCCACACCCGCTCCGGGGAGCCCGATCGCGACCCGCAGGACGATGCCTCTGAGAACCCGCGCGACGGAGGAGGTGTCCGACCCGCGGACGTCGCCGTAGCGCAGGATGCCCGCCAGCGGCGGGACGGCGGCCATCAGGTCGGCCGTGTCACGGTCCAGTGCGGCGCGGTCGGCGAGAGCCTGCAGGACCGCTTCGAGGGCGTCCGGGAGGTCGGCGAGCAGGACGGCGTCGGCGAGCGTGGCGAGGGCGCCGACACTGTCCTCCTCCGTCGCGCGTGCTTTGACCCGTGCGGCCGCGGCGGCGTGAACGGTGGTGCCCCAGCGGCCAGCGTGGATCAGCTCCAGCGCCAGCTCCGGGTACCACTCCAGCCGGAAGGCCTCCTTGAACGTGCCCTGCCCACGGCTCGCGGTCGGCGAACCCCACGGCACCCCGAGCAGGTTGAGCCGGTGCAGCAGCCGGGAGCGCTCGCGGTCGTTGGCGCGCCGCAGGTCGAGCGTGACCTCCTTGACCTGCGCCTCGGGCTTCAGGCGGAGCCGTCTTTGCAGCCGGGAGACGTCCTGCTGGAGCGGGACCATCGGCGTGTCCTCGGGGACCTCGCCCAAGCGGTGACCGACGACCAGCTCGGCTCTAACGAGCGCGAGTGGCACGTCGCTGCCATGACACAACACGGCGCGTGTGGCATCGAGCAGCTCGTCCAGGCCGGCCAACGGGCGATCACGGATGCCGGCGAGTGACATCGCGAGGCGCGCGGCGTCCACCACCTGCGCGGCTGAGGCATCGAGACCCTCGGCACGCAGCAGCTGCGCGGCGCGGCTGAGCCAGCGCGGGATCGGATCGTCGGCCTCGTCGAAGAGCTGGTCGTACCAGGCGGGCGAGTCGACGCCGGCGCCGTAGCCGGACTCGCGGGCGAGGAGGCCGTACGTCCACGGGACCCAGGTGGCTGCGACCTTGACCTTCGGGAGGCCCTTCAGGGTTCGTTGGTCCGGCGCGGCGGGGCCGAGGTCGGTGAGCGCGGGCGCGTGCCAGGCGCCGCAGACGATCGCGACGTTCTCGGCGCTCTTGGTCGCGGCGCGGATCGACTGCCGCATGAACGCCTCGCGGCGCTCCTCGGACGGGTCGTGCTCGGGGAAGGCCTCGCGCAAAGCGGCCATCGCTTCGGTGACGGCCTCGAACGCGTCGCCCTCGCGGCGGGACTCGACGACGTCCTCCCACCAGCGCTCGGGGTCGCCGTGGCCCGCGACCTCGGCGAGGGCGGCGAGCGGGTCGGTCCGGATGCGGGCGCGCGGTTCGCGCTCGCCGCGGTCGGCCATCTTGTTCGCCGCCGGCAGGTCCATGAAGCGGACGGGGACGTCATGCGCGAGCGCGTGCCGGATCGCCCGCCACTCGGGCGAGAAGCGGGCGAACGGGTAGAACGCGGCGCGGGCGGGTTCGTCGGGGACGTAGGTGAGCAGCGCGACGGGCGGCGCCATGTCCTCCCGCGCGGCGAGCTCGATCAGCGCGTCGGCCTCCGGCGGACCCTCGATCAGGACCGTGTCGGGCTGCAGCTGGACAAGCGCTCGTTCCAGCGAGCGGGCCGACCCGGGTCCGTGATGGCGGATCCCGAAGACGGTGTGCTGTGTCACAGCGCGCGGCAGGCTCGGTACAGCGCGCCCCAGCCGTCGCGCTCGCGCACGACCGCCTCGAGGTACTCCTGCCAGATCACCCTGTCCTGGACGGGGTCCTGGACCACCGCGCCGGTCAGGCCGCCCGCGAGGTCCTCAGGCGACAGCGAGCCGTCGCCGAAGTGGGTGGCGAGCGCGAGCCCGTTGGTGACGACGCTGATCGCCTCGGCGGTGCTCAGGGTGCCCGACGGCGACTTGAGCTTCGTGCGCCCGTCCTCGGTGACGCCCGAGCGCAGCTCCCGGAAGATCGTCACGACCCGTCTGATCTCCTCGAGGGCGGAGGTCGCGGGTGGGAGCTCGAGCGTCGCGCCGACGGCGTCGAGCCGCAGCTTGACGATCTCGACCTCCTCGTCGGCGCTGTCGGGCAGCGGGAGCACGACGGTGTTGAACCGCCGGCGCATGGCGCTCGACAGGTCGTTGACGCCGCGGTCACGATCGTTGGCGGTCGCGATCACGTTGAAGCCCTGGACGGCCTGGACCTCTTCGTCGAGCTCGGGGATCGGCAGCGTCTTCTCGGACAGGATCGTGATCAGCGCGTCCTGGACGTCGGACGGGATGCGCGTCAGCTCCTCGACGCGGGCGATCTTCCCGGCCTGCATCGCGCGGAACACCGGGCCAGGGACGAGCGCGTCCCGGGACGGCCCGTCGGCGAGCAGGCGGGCGTAGTTCCAGCCATAGCGCAGCGCCTCCTCCGGCGTTCCCGCGGTGCCCTGCACCACCAGCGTGCTGTCGCCGGAGACGGCCGCCGAGAGGTGCTCGGACATCCACGTCTTGGCCGTGCCGGGGACGCCGAGGAGCAGGAGCGCGCGGTCGGTGGCGAGCGTGGCGACCGCCAGCTCGACCAGGCGGCGCTTGCCGACGTACTTCGGCGTGATCGTGACGCCGTCGGCCTCGCCGCCGAGCAGGTAGGTGGTCACCGCCCACGGCGACAGCCGCCAGCGCGGCGGGCGGGGCCGTTCATCGACCCGCTCGAGCGCCGCCAGCTCCTCTTGGTAGAGCTGCTCGGCGTGGGGCCGCAGGAGTGGCGTCTCGGCGGTCACGACAGCTCGCGCAGCATGGCAGCCCGGGCAGTCAGGATGTCGCACAGCCGCCGCAGGTCGCGCCCACCGAGGTCGCGCAGCCGCTCCTCGGCCTCGGTGGAGAAGGCCGGATCGAGCCGGTACCCGGCGAACTCGGCGTCCGCCCCCCGCTCGCCCGCGGTGCGCCGCTGGTGGATCGCGTCGATGACCGCCTTGGAGAGCGTCGCGCCCCATTGCCCGGTGAGCGCCGTGGCGGCCACGTCGGGCTGATCGGCCCTGGCCGCGAGCGCCTCGCCCTCGTCCCGCGGGAGGGCGACGAGCAGCGCCGGGTCGGGATGCACGGCCCACAGCGCCCGCGCCCACTCGGCGTCGCGCTGCGCGACCGCGGCGGCCGCCCACCCACCGCGCACGACGCCGGCGAGATCGTCGCCCACGGGGAGCTCCGCCAGCTCGAGCTCCCACGTGTTCAGCGGCGTCGCCGCGAGGAGGGCGTGCAGACGTTCGGAACGGCGCCCGCCCGACGGCACCCCATCGCGTTTGGCCGCCGCGTCGGGCTCTGACGGCAGTTCGACGACGATCCGGCGGCCGCGCAGGCGACCTCCCTCGACGTGCAGGAGCGGAGCGGCGCGGGCGGCCATGCGGGCGCCGAAGCGGGACCGCGGCAGGCCGGCGAGGAGGAACGCGGCGGCGTCGCGGACCGGCTTGCGGCGGTCGTCCAGCGCCGCCTCGAGGAGCGGTTCGTCCTCGTCGGAGAGGCCGTGCGCGAGTGCGGCGACGAACGCCGCGCGGTCCTCCCAGGTCTCCTCGGCAAACGTGTGCGCGAGGAGGTCGCGACCCACCGCCGGGTCGGCACGGCGCAGACGTTCCAGCAGCGCGCGTCGCTCCTCACTCGCGCCCTGCGCCCAGACCTCGTCGACGTCGTCTCCGGCGCCGCGGACGAACGCCCAGCTCGGGTTGCGCTCGGCCAGCCAGCGACCCAGCGGGCCGCCGGCCTCCCCAACGGCGGCGTGCAGCGCCGGATTGAGCGCGGCGTGGTTGAGCAGAGCCGGAACGAGCTCCGGCGGCGGCCGCAGCCCGCGTTCGGCGGCCAGCGCCAGCCACTCCCCGAGCAGCGACGGGTGCACGCCTTCGAGACGGTCGCGCAGCGAAGTGCCGGGCGCGACCGGGCGTGGATCATCGTCGGCCGGGTCGACCTCGACCCGCTCGCCCGCGACCGCACCCGCCCGCCGGGCGACGGTCCACGCCGCCGCCGCGCCCAGCAGCCGATCCTCGGCCCCGCGCTCGCGCAACGCGACCTCCAACCCGTCGGGCGACCCCTCAGGCACGCCCGCCTCGACCGGCCGCCGATCGGTGCCGATCAGCGCCGCGGCCACGAGCTCGTCCCACCCGCTCATCGCACCACGCACCGCGCGGGGGGTGCCCCGGCTCGGTTTCGCCCGGCGAGGGTTTCTCGGGGCACCCCTCCCCGCGACGTCCTCACAGCGCCACCGTCCGCACGCCGTCGCCCGCCGCCAACGGCGTCAAGGCGGCGCCGTCCCAGAGGCCGAACAGCGACACCGGGCGCCCGCCGGACATCGCCAGCAACCGCCACCGTGAGGCGCTCGAGCCGCCCAGGGGCAGCGCGCCGTCCTCCGCCGCGGCGGTCCACGCGCCGCCCTCGCGCCCGTCGATCACGGCGGACGCCAGCACGACCGGCCATTCCTCGAGCCAGGGGTTCAACGCGACCGCAGAAGCCACGGAGCGCAGCGCCTCACCCGCCCCGCCCGAGCCGAACGTCCCCGGCGCGCCAGAGACCTCGCCCGGCGAGTCCAGCAGCGCCCGCAGCGGCGTCGCGCTCGGGTGAAACGCCAGCGCCGCCTCGAACGCCATCCCCGGCGCCGGCCGTGGCTCAAGCGGCGCGCCCGGCGGCGCGAAATCCAGCAGCAGCGCAGGCCGGCCGGTCGACAGGCCCCACAGCCACGTGCGCTGGACCCGCAGCCGCTCCTGTTCGATCACCACGCGCGCGAGCACCACCCACCGGTCGGAGACCCGCGGGCCGGCGAGGACCTCTTCGCGGCCGACGTTCCAGCCCAGCAACGCCCGCACGTCCTCCCGCACCGGTCCGTCGGCCCGGGCGAACGCCTCACACAGCAGGTGCAGCAGCCCCAGTCCGCTCAGCAGGCGCTCCGGCCAGCCGTCCGGCCGCCCCGCCGCGACCCCGCCCAGCGACCGGAGCCGGGAGGCCGCGCCGGGCGCCTGCGCGTCGACCAGCCGAGCGGCGAACGCGTCCCACTCGTCCCACGCGCGCAGCCGCCCAGCGCCGAGCCCGCCGCGGACGGCGTCGCGCAGCCAGCGCTGGAGATCCTCGACCCCGGCCGCCACCCGCGCCTCGCGCTCAAGCGCCCGCCGAGCGGCCGCCTCCGGGTCGCGCGGCGGCTCTCCCGGAGCGGGCCGTGACGCCGCGCGCTCGACCCGTTCCTCGCGGGACGCGAGCCACTCGGCCACCCACGGAGGCTCCGGCCCCGCCGCCGCGTCCCCGCCCACCCACAGCAGCAGCAGCGCCAGCGCGTGCTTGCAGGGGAACTTCCGCGACGGGCAGGAGCACTTGAACGCCGGACCGGAGAGATCGACTTGCGCCTGGTAGGGCCGCGAGCCGGAGCCCTTGCACAGCCCCCAGACCGCCCGCTCGTCGAACCCGACCTCCGACCACGGGCCGGGCCGGGCGAGCTTGCGCGCGGCGGTGACGGACGCCCCGTCCGGCGCGAGCCCCTCGACCGTCTCCGCCGACCACACCACGAGCTAGGCGCCGGCGCGCTCCAGCGTCGCCACGGCCAGCGCGGCCACGCCCTCCTCGCGGCCGACGAAGCCCATCTTCTCGCCGGTCGTCGCCTTCACGTGCACCGAGCCGCCGACGGCCGCGGACAACCGCTCCATCATCGTGACCCGGTGTGGGGCGAGCTTCGGGCGCTCGAGCATCACGGTCGCGTCGACGTGCTCGACCCGCCAGCCCTCGGCCGCGACGCGGCGCACGATCTCCCGCAGCAGTGCGATCGAATCCGCGCCCCGCCACTGCTCGTCGGTGTCGGGGAAGTGGGTGCCGATGTCCCCCATCGAGGCCGCGCCGAGGATCGCGTCGGTGATCGCGTGGGCGAGCACGTCGGCGTCGGAGTGGCCGTCGAGCCCGCGGTCGTGCGGGATCTCGACGCCTCCAAGGATCAGCGGGCGCCCGGCCGCGAACCGATGCGAGTCGATCCCCAGCCCGGTCCTCACCCCAGCGGCTCCATCCGCCGCACGCGCTTCTCGAACACCGCGATCTCGGTCACACCGCACTCCGACAGCAGCTTCACGGCTTCCTCGTACCCGAACGCCAGGTGCTCAGGCCGGTGCGCGTCCGACGACAGCGCGATCGGGATGCCCGCGTCGACCGCCATCTCGAGCATCCCCCGCGCCGGGTAGATCTCGCCCACCGGCTTGCGCAACCCGGCGGTGGAGAGCTCCATCGCGACGTTCGCGTCGAGCATCGCCTCGATCGCCGGCTCGTAGTAGAACCGCGGGTCCTTCGATGGAGCCGGCCGGGCGGAGCCCCAGATCTTGACGAGATCCGGGTGGGTGATGACGTCGAAGAGACCGGTCAGCGCGGACTCGGCGAGCGCGTCGAAGTAGCGCTGCCAGATCCGCTCGGCGGTGGACTCGTGGCGCCAGATGTCGGTCTCGTCGTCGAAGTCGACGGCGTACTCGCCGAGGAAGTGCACCGAGCCGAGGATGTAGTCCCACTCGTAGCGCTCGAGCAGGTTCCCCATCCGGTCCTCGGTGCCGCGGATGTAGTCCGCTTCGATGCCGAGCCGGAGGTCGGTCTCCTCGCGGACGAACCCGACGTAACGATCGAGGTCGTCGATGGCGCTCTGGCGCCAGAACGGGTGCTGCCAGACGTCGAGGGCCGCCGTGAAGCGGTGGATGTGCTCGGAGACGCCGAGCTCCTCTACTCCCCGCTCGGCAGCGGTCTCGCGGTAGCGCTCGGCATTGCCCGGCGTGAAGTAGTTGGCGGCGAAGGTGCCGGGGTCATCTGGGCGGAGATGAACGTGATAGTCAGTCAACATGCGCGTGCGTCAGGATCGCACGCGCCGCTTCAGCCGCGCTGGCGCAGGAGCAGCTCGGCCACCTGCAGGTCGTGCGGCGTCGTGATCTTGAAGTTCGCGGGCGATGACTCGACGACCCGCACGGTGCCTCCGGCGCGCTCGACGAGCCAGGCGTCGTCGGTGGCGCGGGCGAGGATCGCGGCGTCGACGGACAGGGCCGCCTGCAACGCCTCGCGGCGGAAGGCCTGGGGCGTCTGGACCGCCCACAGCTTCGAACGGTCGAGCGTGGCGACGACGGCGCCGTCGGGGTCCGCCTCCTTGACCGTGTCGGTGACCCGCGCGGCGGCGATCGCGCAGTCCGCGTGCTCCAGCGCGGCCAGCACGTCCGCGAACAGCGACGGCGGGACCAGCGGCCGGGCCGCGTCGTGGACCACGATCGGGCCCGAGCCGGGAGCCGCCGCCAAGGCGGCGCCCACGGACTCGCTGCGCGTCGCGCCGCCGCGCACGCCGATCACGCCCGCGGGCGCGACCGCGCCGTCAGGCAGCGCGACCACGATGTCGCCGATCCCCGCCGCCCGCAGCGCTTCGAGCGACCACTCGAGCATCGGGCGGCCCGCGACCTCTACGAAGGCCTTCGGGATCGATGCGCCGAGCCGCGAGCCGCTGCCGGCGGCGACGAGGAGTCCAACGGGCCCCGACACACCGTAAGGCGAGTGAATCGGGGCCGGAATGCGTTAGTCGAGCGTCGTACCCGCGGCCGCGAGCTGCTCAGCGGTGCGCAGGAGGATCTCGTCGAGGTAGGCCTCGGCCTCTTCCTCTGACTTCTCGAGGGCGTACATCATCTCCGAGGCCAGGATCTTCTTGGCCCGCGTGTACATCTGCTTCTCGCCCGTCGAGAGGCCCTTGTCCTGCTCGCGCACGGCGAGATTACGGACGACCTCGGCGAGTTCATAGATGTCGCCGGTCTTGATCTTGTCCCGGTTGTGCTTGAAGCGCCGGTTCCAGTTCTTCGGCATTTCAGACACGTCGTCGGCAAGAACGGCCAGGACCTTCTTGACGGTGTCCTCGTCGATCACGCGACGCAGGCCGGCCTTGCCGGCGTTCTGGCACGGGACCATGACGGTCATGTCGTTGTGGAGGATCTTGATCGTGAGGTACTCGCGTACCTCGCCGAGGATGTTCTTCTCTTCCTTCTTGACCACCTGGCCGGCCCCATGATGGGGGTAGACCACGTTGTCGCCGATCTCGAAATCGATATTGACGATTTCGCGCTCGATCTCGAGATCTTCGATCTCCAGGGCTGTCTCGGGAATCGTGTCCTCCTTCGTCATGACCCGTTTACGGGCCGTGCTACGTGGTTCAAGTTTGCAGGTACCGGTCCACGAGATTGATCTCCTGTAGACGGCGAAGACCCTCGCGGATGTCCTTCGCCCGGATCTCTCCCACACCCTCGACCGATTCCAGCTCGGGGTCCGTCGCGGCGAGGATCTCGTCCAACCCGCGGAACTCGCGCACGATGTTCTGCACCACCAGCTTGGGAAGCCGGGGGATGCGGCCCAGGATGCGGTAGCCGCGGGGCGAGACGGGATAGTCCAGGGTGTTGACCTTGCGGTCGTAGCCGAGCAACTCGGCGAGACGGCCGAAGTCCAACAGGTCCTGGTGGGGAAGTCTTGAGATGCCGTCCAGCGCGACGGCGAACGCGTCGTCGACCGGATCGGCGATGTAGTCGTGCAGCAGCGCGGCCTTGTCGCCCGCGACGCCCACCATCGTCTCCTCGAGCTGCATCTCGATCAGCCGGCCTTCGGTGCCGAGCTCGACGATGTAGCGCTCGATCTCCACGGCCATGCGGGTCACCAGCTCCGCGCGCTGGAGCACCGTCAGCACGTCGTGGAGCGTGACGCCGCCCTCGAACTCGAGCGCGGTCAGGCGGGTGGAGACCTGGTCCAGGCGGGTGCGGTACTTGTCCAGCGTCGCGAGGGCCTGGTTGGCCTTGGCGAGCACCGCCGGGATCTCCTCGAGGATGTACTTCGCGCCGTCGACATAGAGCGAGACGACGTCGCGGCGCTGCGAAACCGCGATCACCAGCGCGTCGGTCTGCTTGGAGATGCGCTCGGCGGTGCGGTGGCGCGTGCCGGTCTCCGACGTGAGAATCGTCGGGTCAGGCATCAGTTGGACGTTGCACCACGCGATCTTCGTCGCGTTGGCGTTCAGCGCGATCGCGCCGTCCATCTTCGCGAGCTGATAGACCAGTGCTGGGGTGTAGTCGATGTCCAGCCGGATGCCGCCGGAGAAGAGGAACGCCAGCTCGTCCGTGTCACCGATGACGATCAGGCCGCCGGTGCGGGCGTGGACGATGTTGTCGATCCCCTCGCGCACCGCGGTACCGGGGGCGACCATCTCCAATGCCTTCACCAACCGGGGCTCCTGCCGCGCTTCGAGCTCATTGAGCTCTTCCCCTGATCGCGGCTGCATCACGTGTTGATTCTAGCAGTTGCTTAAGCGGCATTTAGCCCAGGTTTTCCCTGGTATAGAGCCAAAACCACGCCTTGACGAAACGCGATCAGGCTGCTACGCGGGAAGCCGGTGCACCCAACGCGGCCCGCACGGCGGCCCGCAATGTCGGGGTTTCTGGACCGGGCTGGACAACAGGTCCGAGTCCGAACTTCTTCGCTTCGGCCAAGCGCCGGTCGGGATGACCCACCGACCGCAGCTCTCCGGTCAGCCCGACCTCCCCGAAGCACGCCAGCGGCGTCTGCTCTGAGCCGACCGTGATCCCGCGCACGGCACTCGCGACGGCCAGCGCGACCGCGAGGTCGGCCCCCGGCTCGTCCACCCGCACCCCGCCCGCGACGTTGACGAAGACATCGGCGGATCCCGCACCGATTCCGGCGTGGCGGGCGAGGACGGCGAGCACCAGCGCCAGGCGATTGCGGTCGATCCCGTTGCACACCCGCCGCGGCGGGACCAGCTCACTCGGCGACACGAGCGCCTGGACCTCGACCAGCAGCGGGCGCGAGCCCTCCATCGCGGCCAGCACGACGCTCCCCGGCGCCCGCGTGGCCTCGCTGACGAAGCGAGCGCTCGCGTCCTGGACCTCCACCAGGCCGCCGGACTTCATCTCGAACACGCCGACGTCGTTGGTCGAGCCGAACCGGTTCTTCAAGGCCCGCAGCGTCCGGTACGTCCGCTCGCGCTCGCCCTCGAACTGCAGCACGCAGTCGACGAGGTGCTCGAGCACCCGCGGGCCGGCCAGCGCGCCCTCCTTGGTCACGTGACCCACGAGCAGCACCGCGATCCCCCGCGCCTTGGCCAGCCGCGTGATCCGGTCCGCGACCTCGCGCACCTGGCCGACGCTGCCCGACGCCCCGGTGAGGTCGGCCGCGTGCAGCGTCTGCACCGAGTCGATCACGCACACCTCGGGCCGCTCGGCCTCCATCGTGGCCAGCACCGTGTCGAGGTCGGTCTCGGCCAGCACCGGCACCTGCAGCGCCGCCCCCGGGAGCCGCTCGGCCCGCAGCCGGATCTGCGCCGCCGACTCCTCCCCGGAGACGTAGAGCGTCCGGCGACCGGCGCCCTCGAGGTTGCCGAGCGCCATCGAGGTGAGCGTCGACTTGCCGATGCCGGGCGACCCGCCGATCAGCACGAGCGAGCCGGGCACGAGGCCGCCGCCGAGGATCCGGTCCAGCTCGCCGATCCCGGTCTGCAGCCGCTCGTAGCGCTGCGCCTGGACGTCGGCGAGGCGAAGCGGCTTGGACGCGGCGCGGGGCGTGGGCGCGCCGGCCTTGCCGGCCGGTGACTTCGCGCGGGTCTCCTCGTTGAGCGTGTTCCACTCCCCGCAGCCGGGGCATTGGCCCATCCAGCGCGGGGTTTCGGCGGCGCACGCGGAACAGACGAAGACGGTGGTGGGACGGGCCATGGGTCTGTTGACGGTAGGCGGGGGGTCGGACAAGTTCGCCCCACAGTTACGGGCGTGGGCTGGCCAGTGTGTCCCGCACCCTCTGCCGGTCGCCGTGGTCGACCGTGCGCGTTTACGGACCAGATCGCGGGTTTCGATCAGGTTCGCACTGGTCGAGTTGGCGCGCTGGTGGGGGTGAGGAACATTTGCGTCCTCACAGGACGCATTTGTTCGTCACCCCCCACGCGCATGACTTCGTTGCTCGCCGAAACCGATCACCGGAAGGCCGGGAGCGGACGGGGGTGTCAGCACCACGCCCGTAACTGTCGGTATCCCAGCACGGCGATTCGGGACCACAGAGCCGCGTGCCGAGCCAGCACACGGCAACCCGGGACGGGTGGCTCGCCACTCCCCCTCCCCCACCCGGCGCAGCTGACTTTCAGACCGGCAAGGGGACCAACCGCCGAGCCCGATCCCCCAAAACCACCATCCCCAGAGCGTCAGCGACAAGGATCGCGTCAGCAAGCATCTCCCGCGCCCGCTCCACGTCATCACCCACCCGCCGAGTCAACAACAGCTCCGCGTACGACACCTGGGTCCGCGCGTACATCGGCTTCGCCCCCATCGACGCGTGCATCTCCTGGGCCTTGTCGTAATGACGCTCCGCGAGCTCATACGACCCGCGCGTCGCCGCCAAGAGGCCGAGCAGACGTGACGCGCTGCCGTAGTTGGTCGCGTTGCGCCCCACGACGACGTTGTTGCCCGCGTAGGGCTCCAAAAGCCGATAGAGCTCCTCCGCGCGCACCGCGTCGCCCAGCGCGCCGCACACCTCGGCGAGCAACGTGATCGCGATCAGCCAGTTCGCGTCGCGGGGGAAGGCCGCGAAGCCGCCCTCGGAGGCCTCCTCGAACTCCGCGCGGGCTTCGTCGGGGCGGCCGAGCTCGATCAGCAGCAGCGCGAGCGCGCCGCGCCACGCCGGGATCGCCGGGTAGAGCTCGATGAAGCCGCGCACCGCGCCCTCGACCTCCGCCAGGCGCCCCTGCTCGCGGCGGATGTTGAACATCGTCTGCGCGTAGTAGTGCAGGGCGTTCTCGGCCTGGCCGCGCTGGCCGATCGCGAGCGTCTCCTGCGCGAGTTGCTCGGCCTCGTCCAGCCGCCCCGCCAGCAGCGCGCGGGCACCCCGGAAGAGCGACGTCCACCACAGCCAGACGGGCCGGTGCAGCGCCTCGGCGAGCTTGGAGGCGGCCGCGATCTGGATGTCGACGCCCTCGATGTCGCCGAGCTCCATCAGGTCGATGATCGTCCAGCCCGCGCCCTGCAGCTCGAGCTCGGGATCGCCGGTCTCCTCCGCCACCCGCCGCAGCTCGGCCGCGACCTCGAGGCGCTCCTCGACGTTCTCGGGCAGCCAGAGCGCGTAGTGACGCGCGTCCAGACACGTGGCCAGCGTCCGCAGGTCGCCCGTGCGGCGCGCGATCGCGACGGCCTCCTCGCTCAACGACAGCCGCAGCTCCGGCTCACCCGCGTAGTAGAGCTCAAGCGACATCCGCGCCAAGAGCCGCGCACGCAGCGGCGAGTCCTCCTCCGGCAGCACCTCCAAAGCCTCGTCCAGCAGCGCCACTCGCGCCGCGTCCGAGCGCGACAGCGCCGACCACGGCCCCGCGACGCCCAAAGCGGCCCGCGTGATCAGCACCGCGTCCCCCAGCTGGCGCGCGGTGCGGATCGCCGTCTGGAACGTCGCCCGCGCCTCCTCCTCCAGGCCCGCGCGATCCTCAGAGGCGCCCAGGGCGAGCAGCAGCTCGGCCCGCACGTGATCGTCGACCGCACCCGCCAGCTCACGCGCCCGCAGCGCCGCGCGGTAATGCTGCGCGGCCTCCTCCCAGGCGAGCATGCGATCGGCGCGCCGCGCCGCGGCCAAAGCGAAGTCGATCGCGCGATCCGGCCGCTCCACGGGCGCCGCCTGCGCGAAGTGGTGGGCGAGCATCGCCAGGTGCGGGTCCAGGTCGCCGCCCCGCAGGCGCACCAGCGTCTCGCCCACGCGGCCGTGCAGGCGCGCACGCCGCAATTGACTGATGCTGTCGTACAGCGTCGCCCGCACGAGCGTGTGGGTGAACGCGTAGCGCCCGACGTGCCCCGCCTCGCGCAGCACCCGCGCCTCCACGCCCTCCTCCAGCGCGTCGACCAGCTCGTCGCCGGTCTGGGAGACCACGGCGGCGAGAACGTCGTAGTCGAACTCGCGCCCGATCACCGAGGCGACCAGCAGGACGGCGCGTGTGGGCTCGCTGAGCCGCCGCAGCCGCCGCGCGGTGACCTCGCGCACCCCGTCCGGCACACCCGCCTCTTCCAGCGTGACCTCTTCGGTCAGCGCGCCTGCCGTGTCGCGGATGTGGCGCACGACCTCCTCGATGAAGAACGGGTTGCCGTCCGTCTCGCCGGCGAGCGCGTGCACGAACGGCTTCGTCGCCGGCGCGGACGCCAGCTCGGCGACGAGCTCGCCCACCTCGGCCTCGGCGAGGCCGGTCAGCTCGAGCCGGCGCAGCGTCCCCTCGCGCCGCAGGTCGCCGATCAGCTCGTGCAGCGGGTGGCGGTCGGAGATCTCGCTCTCGCGATAGGTGCCGACGAAGAGCACCCGGCGCGGCGTGGGCGAGCGGACGAGATGGCGCAGGAGCTGGAGCGTCGGTCGGTCCGCCCAGTGCAGGTCGTCGAAGACGAGCAGCACCGGCACGTCGGCGCCGACCTGGCCGATCAGCGCGGACACCGCGTCGAAGAAGCGGTAGCGCTGCGCGTCCGCCTCGGGGCCGGTGATCGAGCCCGGGGTGAGGTGATCGCTCGGCGGCGGGCCGAACTCCGGCAGCAGGATCGCGAGCTCGGCCGCGCGCGGGCCGAGGTGCTCGCGCAGCGAGTCCAGCGGCGCGCCCGCCGACCACCCGCGCAGCATCTCCACGACGGGCTGATAGGGCGTCAGCGTCTCCTCGTCGAAGCGCCCGTAGAGGACGACGCCGCCGCCGGCGTGCGCGATCGCGGCCAGCTCCGCGGCCGTGCGGGTCTTGCCGATGCCGGCGTCGCCGGTGAGCAGTACGAGCGCCCGCTGCCCCTCGATCGCCTCGCGCCAGCAGCGCTCGAGGTAGGCGAGCTCGACGCCGCGCCCGACGAGCGCGTGCCGGTCGACCGCCGCCGCCAGCGGGGCCGGCCACGACGCGACGGTCAGAACTGCGCCCGAGCCCACCGCCGCCGGCGGAGCTGAGCGGTGCACGGGCGGCGGCTCGCCGCGCAGCACGCGCTCGAACACGGTCATGGCCGCCGGGCCGGGTGTGGTCCCGAGCTCCTCGCGCAGGAGCGAGCGCAGCTCCTCGAAGGCGCGCAGCGCCTCGGCCGGGTTGCCCGCGGCTTCGTGGACCTCCATCAGCAGCCGGTGGGCGGACTCGCGGAAGGGCGCGGCGGCGATCGCGGCCCGGGCGGCCTGCTCGGCGGCGCCCAGCTCCCGCCCGCCCTGGCGCAGGCCCGCCTCGGCCAGCGTCTCCAGCGCGCGCAGGCGGATCGTCTCCAGCTCGCGGCGCTGCTCGGCCGCCCACCCGCCTTCGGCGTCGGGGAGGAACGTCTGCAGGTCGGTCGAGAGCGCCTCGCGGGCGCGCTCGGCGGCCAGCGTGTGGTCGCCGGCCTCCATCGCGGCCTCGGCCTCGAGGATCGCGGCCGCGGACGCCTCGATGTCCACCCGCGCCGTGCCCTCGAGGTGCAGGCGCAGTTCGCCGCGCCCGGTGAGGACGCCGTCACCCAGCGCGCGGCGGAGCTTGGAGAGCAGCGCGCTGAGCGCGGAGTCCGCCGCGGCGGGCGGGCCCTCGGGCCAGAGCACGTCGATGAGCTCGTCGCGGGGGCAGCCGCGGGTACGATTCAGGACCAGGTACGCGAAGAGCAGACGGCCCTGCCGCCCTGGCAGTCCCGCATCCAATCGACGTCCGGAAACGTCGACCATGACCGGGCCGCACAACCGGATGTCCCAGCCCTCGCCCACCTCTAACGTAAGACGCTATCGGAGCGCCAAGGTTTCTCCAAGGTTTCGGCAACCCAAGAAGCGCATCATTACTTCAGCGGCGCACGGAATGGACCCCTCCGAGCACCGCCGAAGCCGACACGGACGTCGATTTCCACATAACGGAGAGTCGACTATGGCTCAGTTGTTCTCCCGTCATGCATAGGGATCGTCTGACCCGCGAATCCCTCCTCCAAAGAACACCGGACTTCCCTCCTCCGGTGCCCTGAGGCGGCCGCCGACTGACCCCCGGCTTCCCGCCCAATCAACTTGAGAGGCCCGCCCGGCGGCGGGCCTCTCAGGCTTTAAGGCCGCACCTTCGACTCCTGAGCAGGGTTTCGGGGAATGCAGGGGAAGCGTCAACCGATTCAACCTCAGAGGAGGGGCCACATGAAGATCTCCCGCCCGTCACCGTCGATGGTGATCGCGGGCATCGCGCTGTTCGTGTCGCTGGGCGGCACGTCGATGGCGGCCGTCAGCTACGCCACGCGCGCGGGCTCGGTCGACGGCAAGAGCGCGGTCTTTGCCGGAGCTTCGCTGTCGCAGGCCGCCGGCAAGCTCGTCGCCACCAACCGGTCCGGCACCGACAAGGGCCGGCTACCGGGCAAGTTCGTCGCCGACGTCCCCAAGACGCAGACGTTCAGCCGGTCCTTCGAGGTCGCCGACAACGCGCCGGGCGCGCCGCAGGCGGTCGCCTCCATGAGCGGGCTCGGCACGTTGACCGCGACGTGCAACGACCAGAACAACGCCGCCGGCAACGAGGACCCGATCTCGACGATCACGTTCCTCAACCAGAGCGGCGTGCCGGTCAACCTCGCCCGTCGTGTCGGCAACGGTGACGGGGCGCTCGGCGTCGTCGCCAACCAGACCGCGACGTCGGTCGCGATCGGCGGCTCCAACACGTTCGTCTTCCATGTCGAGCTGTCCGGCCGGAACTCGATCATCACCGGCGGCGTGCGCCAGGACGGGCGCGGCACGGCCACGGCCAGCTGCGGTGTCTTCGGTGTGGTGGAGGAGATCCTCCCCTAGCCAGGTGCTGACGGCCCCGCTGCCTCAGCGGGGCCGGTGGCCGCTGAACGAGATCACCTGCTGGATCCCGCTCGGGCGGTTCGTGAAGCGGATCGTGGTCGGGAGCAGGCCCGGCCGGAACGCGATCCGCTCCTTGGTCGCGTCGACCCGCAGGGCGTCGGGGTCGCCGGGCACTGCGTCGAGCGCCTTCCACACCGCGGCGGCGCACTTGGCCTTTTGGCCGTTTCCGCAGTAACGCATGTTGAACGGCTGCTTGAGCTTGGCGCCGTTGAGTCGTTCGAGATCCTTCTCGATGTACCAGAAGCCGCCGTCGGTGAAGTCGCTCGCGGTGCCCGAGTCCTTGCCGATCAGGGCGTCCAGGCCCTTGATCGGCAACGCGACCTTGGCCAGGCGCGGGTAGAACGCGTCCCAGATCGCCGGGCCGGGGCCGGCGTCGATCACGCCGTCGAGGTCACGGTCCAGCCGCGACGAGCCGCCCGCGCGCCACTCGTTCAGGATCGCGAGCATGCGGGTCGCCCGCGGCGACGGGGACGGGGCGGCCTTCAGCAGCTCGGTGATGACCGGCGTCAGCGCGACGCTGCGCAGGTCCTGCGTCGCGGCCGCGTTCATGGCCGAGGTCACGGTCGCGAGCGTGTGGGTCGGCGTCTTGGCGAGGCCGTCGTTGAGCATCCGCACGCGCTGGACCGAGCCGTAGGACCAGTTGTCGTCGGCCGCGCCCCACTTCGGGGCGGGCCGGTTGTTCCAGTTCACGAGCGTCCCGGACGGCGGGTTGACCTGGAACGGGTGCTGGGCCTTGCTCAGGAAGCCCTTCCACTCGTACTGGCCGGTGCCCTTGGTGGGGAGCCGCGGATCGACCCGCGGGTCGCGCTTGGGGAGCTTGCCGGCGGAGTACATGGCGATGTCGCGGTCGTCCGCGTAGCCGACGTTGAACGTGAACGGCGAGGTCGACATCGCGTCGCGCAGCGCCGTCGCCGAGTTCACCTTGCCGGTGGTCAGGTCGCGGAACCCGAGCTGCCACAGGATGTCCTTGCCGTAGCTGGCGCGCTTGCGCGAGACGGCCACCGTCTTGCCGCCCACCTTGGCGTAGCCGGTCACCGGCCCGTGGACGGTCGTATTGAACTTCACGCGGCCGGAGCCCTTGATCGTGCCCGCGTCGAGCGTGCCCATCTTCAGGCACTTGCCCTTGAAGACGTACTTGGTCTTCGAGCCGCCGCAGAGGGTCTCCACGTAGTTGTCGATCAGGTCGCTGCCCGCCGAGGTCAGGCTCCACGCGTAGTCCTGGCCGCGGCCGATCAGGATGTTGCCCGCGAAGCCGGGCGCGGTCGCCCCGCGCGCCTGGACGCCCGGGTAGCTGATGTCGGCCTCGAGCGTGAGCCCGGGGTACGTGTAGCCGATCTGGGGCCCGCCGACGAACAGCGGGTGGCCGGTAGCCGAGCGCGACGCGCCGACCAGCAGGAAGTTGCTCGTCCAGCGTGGGTGAGCGCTCGCCGCGCGGGCGAGGCCCTTCGGGCCGACGGGCTTGAACGAGCCCGCGTCGAGCACGGCGTTGCCCTTGCCGATCCCGATCGCCTTGCCGTACGGGAACGCCTTGCTCATCGTGGCCGGCGAGTCCGGATCGTCGAACTCGGAGAGGTCGTCGAAGATGCCTTGCCCCTTCGTCGCGCCATACCGCTTGCGCAGGCTGGAGAGGAACTCCGAGCGCCGCGCCTCGTCGCCGCCGCCCTGGCCGAAGATCTGCCCGGTGATGGCGTTGGCGGCGTAGATGTCCACCCGCGTCCACGGGCGCGTGCCGCCATCGGCCTTGAGCTTGGCGTTCAGACCCTCCAGGTAGACGTCGATGTCGTGGCGCACGGCCGCACCCGCTGCACCCGCGCTCTTGAGGGCGGCGTCGCCGTCGCGCTGGATGATCGCGTCGACCTGCTTGGTGGGCGTGAACTGCTTGAGGTCCACGACCAGCCCGAACGCGTCGATGTTGGGCGCGTCGATGGCGGCCAGGCGCGCGGCATCGCGCGCCTGGGCGAGCAGCAGCCCGCGATCCTCGCCGAGGATCCAGCCCATCGCCCAGGTCACGTCGTCACGCGAGCCGCCGGTGATGTGCGGCACGTTGAACCGGTCGCGCACGACCGTCACGCCCGCGCGCGGTATCGCCTCCACCGTCCCCGGCCCGTCCTCGCCGAGCCCGAACTGCTCCGACTTGAACTTCGACAGCAGGTCCGCGTCGGTGACCTGGTCGAACAGCGGCGTCAGCCCGTCGTACATCAGGGCCTGCGCGTCGGCGCCTGGAGCGGGCGGGACCGACCCGTACTGGCCGGAGGGGATGATGTTGCGCGCGGTGGCGGCGTAGTCGTCAGCCGCGGCCGGGGCCGCGGAAAGGGCGAATGCCGCCGCGGCGAGCGCGGCGATCCTGGACATCCGCGGCACGCTACGCCGCACCGCATTGTCGTGCGTCACATGAACGAACGACAAGAACTACCCAACCGTCTAGTCGACTCTCATCATCACGTTGTCGCGACAGATGAGCGCCCGGTAGTGTCGCGCCCGTGCAGTGGCCTCTGCACCAGGCAACGCCCGCCGAGCTCAAGGCACGTCTCGAGGCTGAGCGTTCCGAATCCGCCTTCCTGATCCTCCGCGACGGATCCGGGGCACAGCGGATCGTGCCCCTCGACCCCGGCCAAGCGCCGGTCACGATCGGCCGCGCCTCGACCGCGGGCATCCGGCTCCCCTGGGACCACGAAGTCTCGCGCCTGCACGCGGAGCTCGATTGCCTCGACGGTCACTGGACGCTGTCCGACAACGGTCTCTCGCGCAATGGCACCTTCCTCAATGGCGCACGGGTCAAGGGCCGCAAGCGACTCCAGGACGGGGATGCGCTCGTGGTCGGCGCGACCCGGCTCGCGTTCCGCAGCCCACCCGGCAGCGAGGCAACCTCGGCTCCAACCGTGACGCCGGCCGGCGCGGACGAGCGCCCGCCGATCTCGGAGGCGGAACTGCGTGTCGCGGTATTGCTCTGCCGGCCGTTCGCCGGCGCGGACACCTTCGCCACGCCGATGACGAACCAGGACATCGCCGGCGAGCTGATGATCTCCGTCGCGGCGGTCAAGACCCACCTCCGCGCCCTGTTCCGGCGCTTCGGCATCGAGGACCTGCCGCAGAACGAGAAGCGGGTGCGGCTCGTCGAGCTGCTGCTGCGCTCCGGCGTCGTCGGCGAGCGCGAGCGATGAAGTCGGGGACGCTCCTCGCGGGCGGGTACGTCCTCGGGCCCGAGGCCGAGCGTGGCGCGATGGCCAGCCTGCACCGCGCGCGCGACGTCAGCGGCCGGCGCGTCGCCGCCAAGCGACTCCTCGACGAACGCCACGCCGAGCGGCAGAGGATCGAGGCGCGCGTCCTGCGCAGCCTTGACCACCCGCGCGTGGTCAAGGTCCTGGACCTCGTCGAGGACCCGGCTGGGCGCTACCTGATCATGGAGTGGGTCGACGGCGTGACGCTCGCCCGCGTGCTGGCGCGCGACGGCGATCCCGGCCTTCCGCCCGACCATGTCCTGAACTGGACGCTGCAGGCCGCCGAGGGACTGGCGTACGTCCACGAGCAGCAGACGGTCCACCGCGACGTCAAGCCGCAGAACCTGATGCTCTCACCGGATCGCGGCATCGTCGTCGTCGACTTCGGCATCGCCCGGACGTTCACCCACGAAGGCACGATGGAGATCGGCACGCCCGGCTACATGGCGCCCGAGACCTACGCCGGAGGCGCGGTCACCGCCCGCACCGACGTCTACGGCCTGGCCTCCAGCGCGTGGACGCTGATCGCCGGCCACCCGCCGCCGCTCGGCGCGCCGGGTCCGCTGGCGGGCGCGACCCCCGCGCTCACCCAGGCGCTGCGGGCCGCGCTGGCGGTCGACCCGCGTGAGCGCACGCCGTCGATGGCGGCCTTCGCCGAAGCGCTGGGCGGCCGCCTGCGCGGCGGGGACGGACGCGACATGGCGGTCGTGATCGACATCGACCCCTCGCGGCGACCGTTGCTCGAGTCGGTCGTCCGCACGGTCGCCGGGGTGTTCGACGCCGCGGCCAGCTCGCTCGCGCTGGTGCGTCCCGGTGGGAGCCTGCTCTATTACGCGGCGTGGGGCGCCGGTGCGGAGGAGATCGTCGGCCGCGAGCTCGACCCCGGCCGCGGCATCGCTTCCCGGGTGATCGAGAACGGGCGTCCGCAGCTCGTCGCCGACGTCCACGACGACCCCGACTGGGACGCGGGATTCGCCCAGCGAACGGGCTTCGTGCCGAGCTCGATGATGCTCGTCCCCCTAGAGGGCCCGGACGGGCCGCTCGGAGTGCTCTCGATGCTGGACCGGCGCGACGGACGCCCGTACGACGTCGAGGACCTCGGTCGCGCGCGGCTGTTCGCGCGGCTGGCGCTGGACGCGTTGCTCGCCGGCCGCGACGCCGAGCCGGAGACCCGCACGACGGGTTAGGAGGTGTGCTCCTCGATCCGGTGGGAGGCCCGATCGAGCGCCCAGACGACGATCCGCCCGTCCCGGCCGCGGAGCTTGAGCTCACCCAGCGAGAGCAGATCCTCGGGCGGCGCCGACAGGCGGCTCCGGGTCGCGTCGGAGATCAACAGCGCGGCGCCGAGGTCACGCGTCAGCGTCTCGAGCCGGGACGCGACATTCGTGGTATCCCCGACCGCGGCGTACTCCACGCGACGCGCCGAGCCGACGTGCCCCGACATCACGTCGCCCGAGCTCATCCCGATCCCCATCCGCAGCGGCTCGCTCAGCGCTTGCGCGCGGAGCCAGTCGTTGACGCGCGGGAGCCGGATGTCGAGCATCTCGCGCGCGGCGGCGAGCGCGCGATCGGCATGGTCGGGCTGCTCGAGCGGTGCGCCGAAGACCGCCATGACCCCGTCGCCCAGGAAGCTGACCAGCGTGCCCCGCTGCGCCATCACGGCGTCGCTCATCTCTCCGAGGTAGCGGTTCATGACCTCGATCGTGGCTTCCGGCTCGAGCCGCTCGGCCAGCGCGGTGAACCCGTGCAGGTCGGCGAACAGCACCGTCCCGTCGCGGCGGACGCCGCCGAGCAGCCCGCCGTCCTGACGCGTGAGCAACTCGCGCACGACCGGCTCGCCGACGAAGCGGGCGAACAGCTCGTGGGTGCGGCGCTGCTCGGACGCGGAGAGCGCGTAGTGGACCGCGAGGGCGCCGATCGCCGCGCAGAGCAACGCCCCGGCCGGGGCGATCACCGGCAGCACGAGGCCATGGTCGAAGAGCGCCTGGGCTGCCACCACGAAGCACGCGGCGAAGGCGAGCCCGAGCGCCTGGCTGCGCAGCGGCGTGAGCCTGAGCCCGGCGAGCGGGACCAGCGCCGCGCAGAGCACGATCGCCAGCACCGCGACGGGCCAGGACGGATCACGCAACGGCCTGTCGCGCAGCACGGTCGAGATCGTGTTGGCGATCACCTCAGGACCGTTCATAGCCCCGTTCGGCGAGGTGGGGGTCGGATGCACGTCCCCCAGCGACGGCGCGGCGGCACCGACCACGACGATCCGCCCCGCGACGGCGCCCGCCGGGAGCCGATCGCGCAGCACGTCGATCAGCGAGTAGGCCTGGATGGTCCCCGGAGGGCCGGCATAGTCGATCAAGGCTGAGCCGAACTGCCTCACAGGTCGGCGCCACAGCGTCTCCGCGGCAACGACCCACAAGCCCTTGAGCCCATCGACCGAATAGTCCATCCGGCGAATCACGCCGCCTGAGTCATTCGGCAACAGCGTGCTCCCGACGCGCACGCCGAACGCTCGCTGCGTGTCTTCACCGCCGAGGACGGCCGTGTGGCCGTGGCCATCGGTCTCGGTCGTGGACAGCACCGTCGGGCGCGCCCGGCCGAGGGCTTCGATGAGCGCATTGTCCTCGCGCATCCTGGTCGGCTCGGTGAACTGGATGTCGAAGACGATCAGCCGCGCGCCCGCCCGCCGCAGCTTGTCGATGGCGGTCGCGTAGCGAGAGCGTCGCAGCGGCGGCCGCTCTCCGAGCTCCCCGATCGTGGCGTCGTCGAGCTCGATGACCGCGAAGTTCTGCGCCGGCCGCGCCCCGCGCAGCCGGAAGCGCGCGTCCACGGTCCCGACCTCCCACGTGTGCAGGCCGTCGGTCGCCCACACGACGGTCCAGCCTGCCGCCGCCAGCAGCGCCACCGCGAGCATCAGCGCCGGACGCCGCACGCGGCGCGGACCGAACGGTGCGAAGCGGCGGGCCATGGCTCACTCTGCACCGATCGGCTCCCTGCGGCCTATTGACCCTAGGGTTGGGCGACCTATCCCTCGAGGGTCGGATCGCCGCGCCTTGCGGCGCTTGTTGACCGACGGTCATTAACGCCTGTTAGCTCCGTGTTGACCGACGGTCAACTACGGCGGACACTCCGTCCATGCTGTTTGCCACCTGGAGTCAAGCCAGCTCGTTCCTCGTTCCCGCCGTCTTCGGCTACGAGTGCCCGGTGTAGCCGATGCCGCTGCTCGTCGTCGAGTTCCTCGTGCTCGCCCTCGCCCTGTTCGGCGACGGGTGGCTGATCCGCCGCGCCTACAAGGTCCGCGAGGATCGACTCGTCTGCGCGCTGGCGGCCGTGATCGTCAGCGCGATCGTCCTCGGGATCGGCTTCGTGACGCTGGTCACGCTGGCGCTTGAGCGCTGCGGGAACGACTGTTTCAGCTGAGCAGGGCGACCATGTCGTCGTAACCGCGATCGCGGGCGTGCTGCAGCGCGGTGACGCCGTCGCGGTCGGCGATCGAGCGATCCGCGCCCGCGGCGAGCAGCAGCCGCACGATCTCCACGTGAGCCGGCCCACCGTCGCCGAGGATCACGGCCTCGAGCAGCGCCGTCCAGCCGAGGTGGTTGACGTGGTCGACGTCGATGCCGGTCTTGAGGATCTCGCGCACGTAGTCCACGTGGCCGCGGTCGGAGGCGGGGATGACCGCGACGCCGCCGTAGCGGTTCGTCGCGCCGAGGTTCGGCGAGGCCTTCAGCACCTCGCGCAGCATCGCCACCGACCCGGTCTCGCCCGTCACCAGCAGCGGGTTGTTTCGGTCGGCGTCCTGGAGGTCAACGTCGGCCCCGGCGGAGATCAGGACGCGCGCGGCCTCGACGTGATCGCCCAGTGCGGCGGCGGTCACCGCGGTGCGCCCGGAGGCAGATAGCGCGTTCACGTCGGCACCTTCGTGCAGCAACTGCCGCACCTCGGCGGCATCGCCACGCCCAGCGGCCTCGATCAGATCACCCATCGGCGCTCCTCCGCACCCGGCCAGCACCAGCAGCAGAAGCAGAGAGGGCGCCCGAAGGCGCCCTCTCAGAACTCGTGTCAGGCCTCGTCGGATGGCTCGACCGGCGGCGTGTCGAGCGCCCCCGTGTCGTCGACGGACTCGCCGTCGTCGCCTTCCTTGCGTCCGCCGACGCCCACCGGCGCGGGCTTCGGCACGGGCGGCGTGACGATCGTGAGCGAGATCGCCTCGTCGGAGCCTTCGGGCGCCGGTTCGACCATGACGGTCGCGCCGGGCGTCAGCTCGGAGCGCAACACGAAGTCCGCGAGCGGATCC
>NZ_JAPDOD010000082.1 GCF_027587205.1 Solirubrobacter ginsenosidimutans | reverse complement strand
CGCCGCCGGAGCCGCGCCTGCCGCGGAAGGCGCGCCCGCGCCCGCGGCCGCGCCCGCCGCTCCCGAAGCCGCCGGCCAGGGCCCCGCGGAGAGCACCACGATCACGATCCCGGACATCGTCAAGCCCGAGCTCGAGCACATCCACGCGTGCGACTCGATCGCCGGGATCATCCCCTACAACGGCACGGTGGTCGGTGGGGAGACACCGCCCGGCAACGCGTTCGGCATCTGCCGCTTCGGCGACGTGCGCGTGACCGGCATCACGATCACGCTGACCGCGCACGTCTACCAGGTGCGCGGCACGATCGAGAACCGCATCAAGTGGGGCGTTCAGTCGCTCGGGCGCACCGACATCGCGGGCGATACCGACGCCGACATCACGGCGGCCAACTACGCGACCGTGTCCAGCGACCTCACGCCGAACATGGCCTCCAGCGGCGGCCGGCCGCCGCGCACGCAGTTCTGGGCCGACGACCTCACGCAGCGCCACGAGCTCTTCCACGCCAACGACGTCCGCGGCCAGGGCCCGGGCGCGGCGACCGCGGCGGTCTCGTGGGTCTCCTCGCAGACGGCGACCGACGTGGCCGGCGTGCAGGCGCTCGTGGACCAGATCCCCAACCGCGTGGTCCGGACGATCGTCGCCGGGATGGGCGAGCCCGCCGAGGTCCGCGCGTACGGCGACGGCGCCGGCTCCTACCGCGCTCGCGCCAACTCGATCAAGACCAAGGGCGACGCGGGCACCTACCACTGATGGACGAGCTCGAGATCCCCGAGACCCCAGGGGACGTTCCGTACCGCGACCGCGAGGACGCCTGGGCGAACAACCTGCTGACGCTCAACGGGCGCCCGGACGACGACGCCGCGGTAATCGAGCTGCTCGACTCGACGTCCGAACTGCTGGCGGGGGCCGCGGCCCGGCTGGTAGGTGCGCGTCAGCTGAAAGACGGTCTCCCGCGCCTGCGCGAGCTGGCGGCCTCCCCCGACGACCTGCTCGCCGTGCACGCTGCTGCAGGCCTGGCCCGGCTGGACCCGGACGCCGGGAGGGAGGAGCTCAAGCGCGTGTCCGCGCTGCCCTGGCAGGGCGCGCCGGGCGCGATCCAGGCCGCGGGCGAGCTGGCACGGCTCGGCGATCCCTCGGCCGCCCCGACGGTCTACGCCGCGCTGGACTCCGACAACCGCGTGCTGCGCACGATCGCGGCCAAGCAACTGTTGTTCCTGGCCGACGCGGGAGACCCGCAGGCCCGCACGCGCATCGCCGCGCTGCAGGCGGATGCCGACGACGGGCTCGCCGCGATCGCCCGCTCGCAACTTTCCTCTCTATGAGAGGCCCTCTCATCTGACCCGCCTACCTTTTGCTATGTGGCCCTCGGACTCGCACCATCTCCGGCTGCCCGGAAACGGCGGACCAACCGCCAGCCGCAGCAGTCCCCCCGCCGCCTGCGCTGGCCGATCTTCGTCGGCTTCGGCCTGATCGCCGTGGCGGCCCTGGCCGTCACCGCCGTCCTCGAATGGTCCGGCGCGACCTTGGCCAAGGACCCGGCGGCGCTCGCCCGCGTCGACATCCAGACCTTCGGCGGGACGCTCCAGAGCGCGACCGCCAAGGACTCCGAGGGCCGCGCGATCGCGCTGACCGATAACGACGGCAAGCTCACGCCGGTCAAGAAGGTCGCGCCCGGCGCGAAGATCACGATCGACGTCGTCACCCGCCGGCCGGGCTGGAACGCGTGGCTGGTGGGCAAGACGAAGCAGCAGAAGCTGACGGTCATGGCGCCGTTCGCCGAGGTGACGTCGAAGTGGGTCACGCGGCCGGTCGGCGGCGCCGTGCCGGTCACCTTCAGCGAGCCGATCGCCCGCGTCTCCTACGCCGGCCACACCGCGCGCGGCACCGGTACGTCGCTCAAGCTGCCCGAGAAGGCCAAGGCCGGCACCGTCAAGGTCGCGGTCGCCGCCCGCCCGTGGGAGCGGCTCGCCCCGGCGGTCACGGTCCACTACTTCCCGCCCGCCAAGCGGCCCGTCGCGCTGGTCAGCCCGGCGCCCGGCGGCCGGCTCGATCCCGGCGACCAGCTGCGCCTCACGCTGTCGGCGTCGGTCCAGAAGGTGTTCGGCAAGTCGCTGCCCGAGCTCGCCGTCGCCGGCCATTGGAAGCGCACCAACGACCACACGCTCGTCTTCACGCCCAGCGGCACCGGGCCGTCGCTCGGGTCTGACGTCAAGGTCACGCTCCCGCACACCGTCGCGCTCGCCGACGCCACCGGGCGCGGCCTGAACACCGGCCGCGAGATCGACTGGAAGGTCCCGCCCGCCTCGCCGCTGCGCCTCATCCAGCTGCTGGCCGAGGACGGCTACCTGCCGGTCGAGTTCAAGGCGGCCGGCGCGCCGGTGGCGCACACCGTGCGCGCCCAGTCCAGCGCCGCCGCGCACCCGCCGGACGGCACCTTCCCCTGGCGGTTCTCGAACACGCCGTCCGAGCTCAAGAAGCAGTGGGCGCCCGAGACCGGCAACGTGATCGTGCGTGGCGCGATCATGATGTACCAGGACGAGCACCATCTGGCCGTCGACGGCCTGCCCGGGCCCGAGCTGTGGAAGGGCCTGCTCAAGAGCGCCGTCGACGACAAGGTCGAGCACTCGAGTTACAACTACGTCTACGTGCACCGCGACCACCTCCCGCAGGTGGCGACGCTCTGGCACAACGGCAAGAACATCTTCAGCACGCCCGGCAACACCGGCGTGGCGGCCGCGCCGACCGAGCTGGGCACGTTCCCGGTCTTCGAGCATCTCCCCGAGACCACGATGAGCGGCACCAACCCGGACGGCTCGCACTACAACGACCCGGGCATCAAGTGGGTCAGCTACTTCAACGGCGGCGACGCCCTGCACGCCTTCGATCGCGCCTCCTTCGGCACGCCGCAGAGCGTCGGCTGCGTCGAGCTCCCGCTCGCCTCGGCGGCCAAGATCTATCCCTACACGCCGATCGGCACGCTCGTCACCATCGAGAGCTGATTCGCGTCGACGAACCAGATCCCCGGCTCGCGCTCCTCGGTGAGCGCGAGCACGGCGTCGCCGACCTGCTCGGCGGTGAGGGTCACGTCGCCGAACGTCACGCCCAGCGCCGGCGCGGCGATCACACCGGTTCCGCCCGCCGGGGTGAGCGCGGGCATCAGTCCGTGGACGGTCACCTGCGGCGCCATGATCACCGCCAGGTTGCGCGTCAGGGCCGTGAGCGCCGACTGTGAGGGAGAGACGGAGAGATGCGCCGGCCCGGCCGGTGTCCCGCCCTTCGCGGAGATCACGTTGACGACCGTGCCGCCGTCCAGGTAGGGCGCCGCGGCCTGGGTGAGCGCGAGCGCCCCGAACACGTCGACCTCGAAGCCGAGCCGGAAGCGCTCGGGGGTCAGGTCCTCGAGCGAGTCCAGGACGGGTGGGGCGGCAGCGTTGTTGACGAGCAGGGCGATGCCGGCGGAGCGCTCGCGCAGCAGCGCGGCGATGCCGGCCTCGGTGGTCACGTCGGCGGCGACGTTGACGGCGCCGTCGATCTCCGGCGCGGTGCGAGCGGCGGCGATCACCGTGTAGCCGGCGGCGACGAGCTGGAGCGCGATGCCGCGCCCCAGCCCGCGGCTGGCGCCGGTGACGATCGCGGTGGGTGAGAAGGTCATACGGGGTTAGACGGCCCGCGACCTCCCGGCTCACCGGTGGAATTCGAGCTGCGCGAGGTTCTCCGGCGTGGGCGGGCGGTGCTCGATCGCTTCGACGGTCTCGGTCGTGCGCACGACCCTCGTGCGGCCGTTCACGGTCGAGTTCGAGGTGCTGATCGAGCCCAGCGGCGTGCCGTCGGTGGCGTCGACGAAGAACTCGCGATGCTCGGACCAGGTGACCGCCGGGGTGCGCCGGCCGTCGCCGGGTTGCACGCCGCTGGTGTCGACCACGTAGCGCTGCGCGGGCTTGCCGGCGAACGTCGTCGTCCCCGCCGCGTCGAGCGTGCCCTGCTGGTATTCGCGCCGGAACTCGGCGACGAAGTTCTCGCTCAGCTGCTTCTTCTGCGCGACGGCGTCGGGCCCGTCGCTGTCGTGAAGGACGATGTCCTGCCCGAAGCCGTTGCGGAACCGCAACGATCCGTCGGCGCGCAGCTCCGAATCGCTCCAGCCCTCGGTGCCGAAGTCCGCGTACAGGCGGGCGCGCTCGCCGTGCAGCCAGCTCTCGGTCGTCGAGACGTGGTGGTCGGTGAGCGGGCTGCCGTCGGGCTTCTCCGCCCGCGTTGGTGCCGGCGACCCGGGCGGCCTGCGCGAGCGGCAGCCCGTCCCACGCGACGAGCCGCGGCGCCTCGCGGTCGTCGGGGCTGAGCGTCGCGAACGCGCGCCAGAACACGTCGCGCTCGCGAGCGCGTCGGCGGGGTCGCGGGCATGCTCAGGCGCGAGGTAGGCCGCTTCTGCGGTCTTGACGCGGGCGCGGGCGCCGGCTCGGGCGCGGTTGGCGAGCGCGTGTCGCGCGACGCCCAGCAACCACGGGAGGACCGGGTCCTCGAGCTCGGCGAGCCGGCGCAGCGCGACGGTGAACACCTCGGCGGCGATCTCCTCCGCGTCGGACGGCGAGGTGCGGCGGCGGGCGTAGGCCAGGACCGGGCCGTAGTTGGCGCGGTAGATCGCCTCGAAGCGGGCGGGATCGGGTGGGCTCGCATCAAGTAACTGGTCACGGCGAGCCCGCCTGCAACCGGCCGGGCGCGAAGCACCCGGCCGGCCCAACGCTTCCTAGAGCAGCGAGCGCAGCACGAACGGCAGGATGCCGCCGTGCTGGTAGTAGTGGACCTCCTTGGGGGTGTCGATGCGGACGCGCGCCTTGAACTCCTTGCCGTCCGCGCGCACCGTCACCTCCTTGGCCTCGCCCGCCTCGATGCCGGTGATCGAGTACTCCTCCTCGCCGGTCAGCCCGAGCGAGGCGGCGTTCTCCCCGTCGAGGTACTGCAGCGGCAGCACGCCCATCCCGACGAGGTTGGAGCGGTGGATGCGCTCGTAGGACTCGGCGATCACCGCGCGCACGCCCAGCAGCTTCGTGCCCTTGGCGGCCCAGTCGCGTGACGAGCCGGAGCCGTACTCCTTGCCCGCGAGCACGATCAGCGGCACCTCGTCCTCGGCGTATTTGATCGAGGCGTCGTAGATCGACATCTCCTCGCCGTCGGGCATGTGGCGGGTGAAGCCGCCTTCGGTACCGGGCGCCATCTGGTTGCGCAGGCGGATGTTGGCGAACGTCCCGCGCACCATCACCTCGTGGTTGCCGCGGCGCGAGCCGTAGGAGTTGAAGTCCCGCTGCTCGACGCGGTTCTCGTTGAGGTAGAGCGCGGCCGGCGTGCCCTTCTTGATCGCGCCCGCCGGGGAGATGTGGTCGGTCGTGACCGAGTCGCCGAGCTTGGCGAGCACGCGCGCGCCCTCGATGTCCTCCGGGGCGAGCGGCTCCTTCGGGACGTTCTCGAGGAACGAGGGGCGGCGCACGTAGGTCGAGCGCTCGTCCCACGCGAAGCGGTCGCCCTCAGGGATCTCGAGGCTCTTCCAGCGGTCGTCGCCGTCGAAGACGCCGTCGTAGGAGGAGCGGAACATCTCCTCGTGCACGGACGCCTCGACCACCCGCGCGACCTCCTCGGCGGAGGGCCAGATGTCCTTGAGGTAGACGTCGGCGCCGTCGGCGTCCTGCCCGAGCGGGTCATCGGTGAGGTCGATGTCCATCGTCCCGGCCAGCGCGTAGGCGACCACCAGCGGCGGCGACGCCAGGTAGTTCATCTTCACGTCCGGGTTGATCCGGCCCTCGAAGTTGCGGTTGCCGGAGAGCACCGACACGACCGCGAGGTCCTCGGCGTTGACGATGCTCGAAACCTCCTCCGGCAGCGGGCCGGAGTTGCCGATGCACGTCGTGCAGCCGTAGCCGACGAGGTGGAAGCCGAGGGACTCGAGCGAGTCGACGAGGTTCGCCTTGTCGTAGTACTCCATGACGACCTTCGAGCCGGGCGCCAGCGACGTCTTCACCCATGGCTTCGACGTCAGGCCGCGCGCGACCGCGTTGCGGGCGAGCAGGCCGGCGGCGATCATCACCGACGGGTTCGACGTGTTGGTGCACGAGGTGATCGCGGCGATCACGACGTGGCCGTGGTCGAGCTCGGTCTCGCGGCCGTCCGCCATCGTCAGCGGGACCGCGTGGGTGACGCGCTCGGCGACCTGCACGCGCGTGCCGTCAGTGCCGGGCGCGGAGTCGTCGTGGCCCGAGCCGTTGCCGTTGTGGGCGGGCGGGTCGGAGGCCGGGAAGGACTCCGCGACCTCCTCGTCGACGCCCATGTTCTCCTCCGGCTCGGGCAGGAGGTCTTCGAGCGCGCCGCGGAAGGCGGACTTCGACTCGGTCAGCGAGACGCGGTCCTGCGGGCGCTTCGGCCCGGCCAGGCTCGGCACGACGTCGCCGAGGTCGAGCTCGAGCGTCTCCGAGTAGGTCTTCTCCTCGGTGTCGGCGTCGTGCCACAGGCCCTGGGCGCGGGCGTAGGCCTCGACGATCTCGATCTGCTCCGCCGTGCGGCCCGTGAACTCGAGATAGCGCAGCGTCTCCTGGTCGATCGGGAAGATCGCGCAGGTCGAGCCGAACTCGGGGCTCATGTTGCCGATCGTCGCGCGGTCGGCCAGCGGCAGGTTCGGAATGCCCGGGCCGTAGAACTCGACGAACTTGCCGACCACGCCGTGCTCGCGCAGGCGCTGCGTGACGGTCAGGACGAGATCGGTCGCCGTCGCGCCCTCGGGCAGCTCGCCGCCGAGCTTGAAGCCGACCACGCGCGGGATCAGCATCGACATCGCCTGGCCGAGCATCGCGGCCTCGGCCTCGATGCCGCCCACGCCCCAGCCCAGCACGCCGACGCCGTTGATCATCGTCGTGTGCGAGTCGGTGCCGACGAGCGTGTCCGGGTACAGGACGCCGTCATTCTCGAAGACCACGCGGGCGAGGTACTCGAGGTTGACCTGGTGGACGATGCCGACGTCGGGCGGGACGACGACGAAGCCCTCGAACGCCGTCTGGCCCCAGCGCAGGAAGCCGTAGCGCTCCTCGTTGCGCTCGAACTCGCGCTCGGCGTTGATGCGGAAGGCATCGCGGGTCCCGAACGCGTCGACCTGCACCGAGTGGTCGATGACCAGCTCGGCCGGCACCAGCGGGTTGATCTTCGCGGGGTCACCGCCCAGCTCGGCCATCGCGTCGCGCATCGCCGCCAGGTCGACGACCGCGGGCACGCCCGTGAAGTCCTGCATCACGACGCGCGCGGGGGTGAAGCCGATCTCTTTACTCGGCTCGGCGTTGTGGTCCCAGGTGGCCAGCGCCTCGATGTCCTGCTTGCGGACGGCGACGCCGTCCTCGTTGCGCAGCAGGTTCTCGAGCAGGATCTTCAACGAGAACGGCAGCCGCGCGACGTCGAACTTCTCCTGGAGGGCGTCCAGCCGGTAGATCTCATACGAACGCCCGCCGACTTCGAGGTCGGCACGGGCGCCAAAGGAATTTTCAGACACTGATTTCAGCTCCGGTGACGGAGTGGATTAAGTGCCTCTGAGCCTACCCCCGAAGCGGTTTCGCTGAGCCCCGGCATTACGGCGGTTGCCCGCCATGTGTTCCGCAGGCCAGCACCACCACGCGCGCAGGGTCGTCACGGCAGTCTCCTGCCGTGCTCAAAACGACGCCTCGCCCTCGCGCACGGCCAGCCGACGGCCTCGACGGCTGGGCACTGCTCCGCGGCCTGACCCCGTGCGGTCATCGCCCTCAGCCGGGCTTTCTGAGCGTCACGTGCCCATGGAGCGACGACGTGCTCTACAGCGTCGCGCGCGGCCCATTCCCGGCCGGGGCGGAGGGCGTCGTCTGCCACGAGGTCCGCTTCAGCGGCACCTACAGCACCCCGTACACGTCGGCCGGCCTGCGCGTCCCCCACCTCGGCACGCTCACCGGCCTCTACGTCGCCCGCCGCTCCGAGCACTCCGCCGGCCCGGACGGCGCCTGGCGCGAGCAGGTGCTGGAGCTGTCCTGCGACTGGGTCGCGGCCGTCCGCCGTCACTCCGACCCGCGCGTCGTCGATGCGCTCCTGCACGGCCCGATCGCCGAGCTGCTCGAGGGCCAGCACGCGCTCGGCTTCGACCTGCGCGTCGAGTACGGGCAGGTGATCGTCTCCCGCCAGACGTTCCTCACGACCGACGCGGACCTCGACGCCCTGGTCGACGTCGCCGAAGGCCTCGCCGACGCGGTCCGGCGGCTCTGCGCGCCGCCGCGCGCCCTCGCCACGTTCGACCGCCCGCTGCCGCCGCCCCGCTGGCTGCCCAGCGTGCGGCGCCATCCGGAGGACGCGCACCTCTCGATGCCGACCCGCGCACGGGTCGACCGCGTCGTCGCACTGGCCGACGAGCGCGACCTGACGGTCGAGGACGCGCGCGCGTTCCACACCGCCTTCCCGGCGATCAACGTCCCGGGCGAGGCGTTCGCCGTCCTCCGCGGCCGGCTGCCCGGCACCGAGCTGACCGGCCGGCTGCTGTGCTGCGCCGAGCGCCCGCTGCACATGCCCGAAGAGCTCGCGCCACTCCTCTCGCACCCGGGCGGGAGCGGGGGCTGCGACGTCGCCGTCCTCGAGGTCGCCGCCGCGACCCCGGCGACGGCGCCGGAGGGCGAGGTGGAAGGCGACGTGCGCGTCGCGATCGCCGACGGCGTGCTGACCGCGTGGCGCCCGCGCCGCGGCTGGCAGGCCGACGGCCCCGCGCTCGACCGGCTCGCCGCCGACGTGGCCACGATCGTCCGCCGCCGCGGGCTCTAGCTGAACGTGGAAATTGTCTCGATCGCCGCATCGACGTCGGCGGCGTCCACGTGAAGCGAGGTGCCAAGCCGCGCGTACTGCTGCGCATAGGGCGTGACCGAGGCGCGGATCCGGTGCTCGAGCAGGCGGGAGACGACCGTCTCCGCGTCCATCCCGTCGACCTCGAAGCAGACGATCCCGGCCGAGACCGCCGGGTCGCGCGGCGTGATCAGGCGCACGTGGGGCAGCTTCGCGAGCCCGTCCTTGAGCTGCGTGGCGAGCGCGGTGATCTGCCGCGGTGCGTCGGCCGGGTGGTGGGCGAAGGCCTCGGCGAGCGCCCAGCGGTGCTCGAACGAGTGCCAGCCGCCGGGCGTGAAGCGCGGGCCAGGGTCGCTCGAGGGGTCAAAGCTGGGGATCGTCGCGGCGATCGCCCGCCAGTCGCCCGTCCAGATCAGGCCGGTCCCGCGCGGGCCGCTGAGCCACTTGTGGGTGCCGGCGACGAACACGTCTCCCGCGAGCCGCGGCTCGACCGCGGCCAGCGCATGGACGCCGTCGACGACCACGGTCGGCGCCACGTCGAGCCGCTCGACGGGCACCTTCACGCCGGTGCCGGAATGCACCCAGGTCAGCGCGACGACCTTCGTGCGCGGCGTGATCGCTTCGCGCAGCGCGCCCAGCATGCCGTCCGCGGTGGCCGTGGCCGGGTCGTCGTAGAGCCGGACCTTCCGCACGATCGCGCCGGAGAGCCGCAGGGCCTCGTGGGTGGCGTAATGGTCGTGCTCGGTGGTCAGGACCTCGTCGCCGGGCCCGAGCAGCCCGCGGTAGACGAGCCCGAGACCCATCGTGGTCGAGTCCGTGAAGGCGAGCTCGCTCGCGCCCACGCCGAGGTACTTCGCCGCCTCGCTCGCCACCGCCCGCTCGAGCTCGGCCTGATGCTCGTGCAAGTACGTCGCGGCGCCGGCGTCCAGCCCGCGCCGGTGGCGCTCGATCGCATCGCGCACCGGCTCGGGGTGCGCCGAGAACAGAAAGGCATCGAAATGCCGGAGAGCCGGATCGAGACCGTAGGCGACCGCCGCGCGCGCGGGCCGCTGCTTGCTCCCGCACCCCGCCAGCGCCAGCGCCGCCGCCCCGCCGGCCAGCAGCTGCTTGCGCGTCAGCTCCATCGGGCGACACTAGCCCGCGTGCGCGGGTTACTTGCGCACCTGCGGCACAGGCACGAGGATCGCGCGGTGCGTCTGCTCGCCCTCCCGCTGGCCTTCCTCGCGCTCGCCGCTCCCGCCGCTGCCGCGCCGCCGCCGGGCGCGCTGACCCAGCTCGACGGCAAGGCCGGCTGCGTCGCCAACCACCTCGAGGTGTGCGCGCGCGGCCACGGGCTCGACGACGTCGAGGCGCTCGCGCTCAGCCCCGACGGGCGCTTCCTGTACGCCGTCTCGTCCTATCTCGGGAAGGACTCCGCGCTGACGACGTTCGCGCGCAACCCGTCCACGGGCGCGCTCAAGCAGCGCGGGTGCGTGAGCGAGAAGGGCCGCGGGCCGTGCGCGAAGGGTCACGGGCTGACCGGCGCGATCGATGTGACCGTCAGCGCCGACGGAGCGAACGTGTACGTCGCGGCGCCCTACTCGGGTGACGACGACGAGCGCGGCGGCGCGATCGCGGCGTTCGCCCGCGACGGGAAGACCGGCGCCGTGAAGCAGCTCGCGGGCCTGGCCGGCTGCGTCAGTGCAGATGGGCGTGACCGGTGCGCGCCCGGGCGCGCGATGGCCGGGCTCAGCGGCATCGCCCTCAGCCCGGACGGCCGGTTCGCCTACGCGACCTCCGCCAACGGCAACGCGCTGCTCGTGCTCTCCCGCGGGGCCGACGGCGCGCTGCACCAACTCGATGGTCCCGCCGGCTGCGTCCGCCACCAGGGCGGGGACGGCTGCGCCACCGGCCTCGGGCTGCACAGCGCCGTCAGCGTCGTCGTCAGCGGCGACGGTCGCTTCGTCTACTCGGTCGCGTCGACCGGCGGCCAGGCCGTCGCCGAGTTCGCCCGCGACCCGGCGACGGGCACGCTGACCCAGCTCGGGTGCATCAGCCAGAAGGGCTTCGGCGGGTGTGACCACGGCCACGGGCTCGGCTCCGCCGTCCAGCTGACGCTGAGCCCCGACGGGCGCAACGTCTACGTCTCCGCCTTCCGCACCCACTCCGTGGCGGTCCTCAACGTCGATCCCGCCACCGGCCGCCTGACGCAGGACGCGGGCAGCGCGGGCTGCGTCGCCACCGGCGCCCGCGACGACTGCGCGGTCGCGCGGGGGATCTCCGGCACGGTCTCGGTCACCGTCTCGCCCGACGGCAAGAACGTCTACGTCGCCGGCCCGCAGAACAGCGCCGTCGCGGCGTTCAAGCGCGGCGCGGACGGCGTGCTGAACCAGCTCGGCGGCGCCTCGAGCTGCATCGGCGACAACTTCCAATGCCGGGCCGCCGACGGCCTCGGCTTCGCCTTCGACGTCGTCGTCTCACCCGACGGCCGCAACGTCTACGCAGCAGGCTCCGACGACGACGCGATCGTCGCCTTCAAACGCAACTAGGGATGGGACCGATGAGCACGGAACGTTCGAAGTCCGGTGTGCGCATGCTGCGCCACACGCAGCAGGAGCCGGCGGAGCTGGTCAGCGGCGACCAGGCGCTGATCAATGCGATCAGCGATCACATCGAGCACCACTTCGGGCCGGTGCCGACGGTGTTCCACGAGATCGTGTCGCCGCACGCGCACATCGACCTTCACGTGGTGGTGCCCACCAAGGAGCGGCCGGCCATCACCGTCGTGACCTCGGGCATGAGCGAACGCCCGATGGCGAACGGCAAATACGCCGAGCTCATGCTCATCCTGCCGCCCAGCTGGCCGACGATGGACGATCCCGCATTCCAGACGGACGAGGGCTACTGGCCGTACCGGCTGCTGAAGGAGCTCGCGCGCCTGCCGCACGAGTTCGGGACCTCGATCGGGCTGGGCGACACCGTTCCCCACGGCGACCCGCCCTCCCCGTACGCCCGCAACACGAAGCTGTGCGGCGCCCTGATCGCTCCGATGGTCCTGCCCAACGAGGAGGGCGCGGAGCAGATCGTCCACGACGGGCGCGAGATCGACCTCCTGGCGGTGTGGCCGCTGCACAAGGACGAGATGCAGGTCAAGCTCGACGACGGCCTCGACCGGCTCTTCGACCTGCTCGACGAAGCGAGGATCACGGAGATCCTCGAGCCCGACCGGCCGAGCGTCGTGCCGAAGCGGCGGCGCGGGCTGTTCCGTCGCCCATGAGGACCCTTCCGCGCATCGCCGTCGGGTTCGTCGTGTTCGCCGGCGGGCTGACGTTCCTCGTCTACGGGATCGCCCAGGCGATCACCACCGGGAGCTGCGGATCCAGTTCCAACGGCTTGTCATACGGGCCGGCGTGCCCGAGCGGGATGGGCCCGATGATCCTGTTGATGATCCTCGGCACGTTCGCCGCGCTGATCGGCGCGGGGGTCGCCTCCGTGCGGTCGAGCCGGGGCGGGGTCACGGTGCTCGGCGGCGTTGGGCGGTTCATCGCGGCGCTGATCGTCGCCGTGCTCGCCGGCGTCGTGCTCGGGTTCGTCGATCTGCACTCCGACGACACTCGGCCGGGCCTTGAGATCGTCGCGGCCGTGGTCGTCCCGCTCCTGCTCTTCGCGGTGCCCGCCATCGGCATCGTCCCCGCGAGAAAGATCAAGCCCGCGACGGCACCGGTCGTCGAAGGGCCGATCGCGTGGCAGACGCCGGCGCCCAAGCCGGCCGCGACCACGACCGCGAACGCGCAGGACATCGCGACACGGCTGAAGCAGCTCGAGCAGCTGCGCGCTTCCGGGTTGCTCGACGAGGCGGCCTACAAGGAACGCCGCACCCAGATCCTGGCGGAGCTGTGATGCTGCGGCTCCTGGCGATGCTGGTCGCGGCGATCGCGGCCTTCGGTGGCTCCTACGGCGCCTACGCGGCGGTGCAGGCGGTCGGGCCGGACGACCGCACGAACGACTTCGGGTACGGCGACGCCGCCACGACCTCCCCCGGCGGTGGCGATCTCTACGAGTCGAAGAACTTCGCGCTCGTCATCGCGGCGCTCAAGCGCGAGCTCGGCCCCGACGGCCGAATCGCCTACATGACCCTCGAGCGCTCCGAGGCGAGCGCCACGGCCCGCGTCGGCGACCGCGAAGTCCGCGTCGAGGTCGATGCGTCGGGGCGCTCGCAGTCAAGCGTCGGTGAGACGGCGAGGCCGGCGGCACTGCTCCCCGTCTCACGTCTGGAGGCCGGCGCGATCGACAAGATCGTCCGCGGCTCGCAGCGCCAGAGCCGCTCGCTGGTCGAGCGCCTGACGCTCCAGGGCAACACCCGCGAGTGGTCGGTCGACATGGACGGCGGCGAGCCCGACTCCTACACCGCCAACCTCGACGGCGGCGGCCTGCGCCTCCCGGGCGAGCCGAACCCCGAGCCGATCGGCGCCTCGCCGGACTCCCTGCTGCAGACCGAGAACCTCGCCAAGGTGATCGCGGCGGCGCGCAAGGAGGCGCCGGCGGACGCCCGCGTGAAGGACTTCGACATCCGGCCTGACCGCGTCTCATTCACGCTCGACGCCGGCGGCCGGGAACTCGAGCTCGACTACGGCTACGACGCGCAACTGACCAGCCGCGACCTGCGGGCCAAGAGCGGCGCTCCCACGGCGTCGGTCAGCTGGGAGGCCGTCGATCCCGAAGCGCCCGCGCGGATGATCCGCTCGGCGAGCAAGCTGCTGCGCGTCAAGGACCTCGGCGACGTGCAGTACGTCCTGATCAGCCTGCCGTCGACCCCGGGGGAGGGGAAACCGAGCCTCTCGATGTACTTCACCGAGGGCCACGACCCGGGCTACGTGCTCGCCGACCTCCACGGGCGCAAGCTCACCTGGCCGGGCCGCACCTAGCCTCCCTGGCGGACCCTCCAGGGTGAGCAGTCCGCGCGGTTCTGGGCGTCGAGCGCGGCGAGGTCGCCCGCCGCGAGCTGAGCGGGGACGTCGGCCCAGTTCCCGGGCGAGTCGCGAAGCGATGGCCACGACGGCGCGTCGGCGAGCACCGCCGCGGCGGCCTGCCTGCCTTCCGGGACCGCCAGCCAGTAGCGCAGCCAGATGCACGCCGCCCGGAACTCGACGAGGCCCTGGACGTCCTTGGCGAAGTTGACGCTCGCCATGTTCGTCGGGCCCGGGGCCGTCGAGAGCCAGTCGAACGGGTCGCGCTCCAGCGGCGGATAGGGCGTCTGGTCCTCGAAGCCGTCCGCGACCGCCGGGAGGTCGGCGTGCGCGATCACCGGTTCGCGGCCCGTGAACTCCGGGATGGCGGGCGCCTGGGTGAGCGCGCGCGAGAGCGCGAGTGTCGTCTCCGGGACCGGCGGCGCCGCCGGCCGCTCCTCTACGGGCCCGGCGGTAGGGCTCGGCAAGACCACGAGCGCGCCCAGCACGCACCCGATCGCGGCGGCGGGCAAGACCATGGCGCGCCAACGCGGCCGCCGGCGCCGCCCGTAGTGGCGGTGCGCGGCCTCGTCGAGCGCGGCTTCAAGCGCCGGGAACGTACTCATGAGCGGCCCTTCGCCATGCCGCGCAGCGTCAGGAGCCCGCGGCTGACGCGCTTGCGCACGACCGCCTCAGACACCCGGATCGAAGCGGCGATGTCCTTGTAGGAACGTTGCTCGAGCACCCGCGCCCGGACCGCGTCGGCCTGGTCGGGCGGGAGCGACTCGAGCAGCTCCAGCGCGCGCTCCTCGGCACCGAGGCGCTCGATCCGCTCCGCGACCTCGTCGTCGATCGCCAGCCGCGGGAGCGCGAGCTTGCGCCGCGCGCGATCCTCCACGTGACCCTGCTCGATCGAGCGCATCAGCCGGTGCCGGGCGATCCCGTAGAGCCACGCGAGGCCCTCGCCGCGATCGGACCGGTAGCGGCGCGCGCCCAGCAGCGCGGCCGCGAACGTCTCGGCCGCGAGGTCGGCGGCCACCTCGGCGTTGCCCGCGCGGCGCATGAAGTACCCGAGCACCGCCGCCTCGTGGCGCCGATAGAAGACCGCGAACGCCGCGGGCGTATCAGGCGTCGCCGCCAGCAGCTGTTCGTCGGACCAGTCCTCCATCGGTCTCCTTACGGCCGACTCGCGGTCTTTGTGACCTGCGTCGGACACAAAGAGCCGCAATGGGCCGGTGCTGTGACCGGAGCGCGCACCGACGCCGCTCGCGAGGTATGGTCGTTAACGGCATGAAGATGCGCGTCCGGCGCTCGAGAGTTCTGGTGACCAACTGATGGCACGCCCTGAACGCCGCTGCGACTCATCCTTCTTCGTGCTGCGGCAAGGCCTCGGCGTACCGCCTGAGGCGAAGCAGACGACCGGCGGTCACGAGACGCGCGTGCGTGTGCTCACGCCTCGCGGTTCGGCCGCCGCACACGTGGGGTAGGCGCCACCAATGGCCGAACCGATCACGCAGGCCCGCCTTCGGGCACTCGCCGCCGTGCACCCTGACCAGGGGCGCGTGCTGTCCGTGTTCCTGAATCTGGACCCGACCGAGTTCGCGACGCCCAGCGCGCGATCATCCGCCGTCACGTCGGTGATGACGGCGGCGGCACAGAAGGTCGAGGCAAACGAAGGGTTGACCTCGGACGAGCGTGCCGCGCTCCGGGACGACGTGGAGCGCGTCCGCGAGGTGCTCCTCTCCGACGTCGCCGCCAACGGCACGCGCGCGGTGGCGGTGTACGCCTGCGGACCCGTCGACCTGCTCGAGGTCGTCCGTCTGCGCCGTCCGGTGACGAACAAGGTCGTGCTCGACCGCACCGCGTTCGTCGAGCCGCTCGTGCTGCACGGCACCGACGAGCGCTGGCTCGTGCTCGTCAGCAACCGGCGGGCCGCGCGCCTGTTCGTCGGCCCCGGCGACGCGCTGGAGGAGACCGATCGCTTCGTCGACGACGTCCACTCCGAGTACCAGAAGCAGGGCTGGTCGCCGTCGAAGTTCGACCGCTCGGCCGAGCAGGAGGTCAAGGACCACCTTGCCAACGCGGCCCAGCTCGCGTTCGACGTCTACAAGAAGCGCGGGCTCGATCGCATCCTGATCGGCGCGCCGGACGATCTGCTGGCCGAGTTCAAGGGCACGCTGCACCCGTACCTGCGCGAGCGGATCGCCGGGCGGATCGTCGTCGACATCGAGAACGCGTCGCTGGATGACGTCTGCGCGGCGGCCAAGCCGCTGATCATCGAGCACACCAGCAAGTGCGAGCGCGAGGCGCTGGACCGCCTGGCCCAGGGCGTCGGCACCGGCGGGCGCGGCGCGGCCGGGATCGCCGAGGTGCTCGACGCGCTCAATCAGGCGCGGGTGGAGACGCTGCTGATCGCGGAGAACTTCAGGGCCTCGGGGCGGGTGGACTTCGGGGCCGGGCTGCTGCTGCCCGACACGGCCGATGGCGGCGAGCCGGTCGAGAACATCGTGGAGCCCGCGATCGAGAAGGCGATCGAGCAGTCCGCGACGGCGCTCGTCGTCCGCCATCACGACGATCTCGTCCCGCTCGGCGGCATCGGCGCGGTGCTGCGCTTTTGAGCACCGTCGCCGTCCTCGGCACCGGGATCATGGGCGCGCCGATGGCGCGCCACCTCGCGGGCGCGGGCCATGAGGTCCGCGCCTACAACCGGACCCGCGCGAAGGCCGAGGGCCTCGGCGCGACCGTCGCCGCGTCCCCGGCCGAGGCGGTCGCCGGTGCCGACGTCGTCGTCACGATGCTCTCCGACGGCCCCACGGTCGCCTCGGTGATGGAGGGCATCACGCTCGGCGCGGACCAGCTGTGGTGGCAGGCGAGCACGATCGGGCTGGAATGGATCGAGCGGCTCGGCGGCGGCTTCGTCGACGGGCCGGTGCTCGGCACGAAGCAGCCCGCCGAGCAGGGCAAGCTGACCGTGCTCGCCAGCGGGCCCGGGCGCGAGCGGCTCGGCGACGTCTTCGGGCCGGTCTCGGCGCGTGTGGTGGACCTCGGTGACGAGGTCGGCACCGGCACCCGCATGAAGCTGGTGCTCAACACGTGGGTGCTCGCGCTCGTCGAAGGGCTCTCGGAGACGATCGCGCTCGCCGAGGGCCTCGACATCGACCCCCGGCAGTTCCTGGAGATCATCGAGGGCGGGCTGATGGACACGCCGTACGCGAAGCTCAAGGGCAACGCGATGATCGACCGTTCGTTCGACCCCAGCTTCCCGCTCGCGCTGGCCGCCAAGGACGCCGGACTCGTGGCCGAGGCCGCCGCCGCGGCCGGCTTGGACCTCCCGCTCCCGGCGCTGATCCGCGATCGGATGGGCAAAGCGGTCGAACTTGGACACGGTGAGGCCGATCTCTCAGCTACGTTCCTGGCCTCGTGTCCAGAGCGCTCATAATCGTCGACTTCCAGAACGACTTCACACCGGGCGGCGAACTGGCCGTTCCGGACGGTGACAGCATCGCCGCCAAGCTCAACGAGCTCGCCGCCTCGGGTGACTTCGACCTGGTCATCGCCACCCGCGACTGGCACCCGGCCGACCATTCGTCGTTCAAGGTCAACGGCGGCCCCTGGCCGGTGCACTGCGTCGCCGGCACGCTGGGCGCTCAGCTTCACCCGGCCCTCGACCAGACCCGGATCGACGTGATCGTCGACAAGGGCCAGGACGTGGCGACCGACGGCTACAGCGGCTTCGCGGGCACCGACCTGGACGAGATCCTGCGCGAGCGCGGCGTCACCGACGTGACCGTGGCCGGGCTGGCGACGGACTACTGCGTCAAGAACACCGCGCTGGACGCGCTGCGGGCGGGCTACGGCGTCACGGTCGACCCAGGTGCCGTCCGCGGTGTGGAGATCGAGGCGGGTGACTCCGAGCGGGCGCTGGCGGAAGTCCGCTCCGCCGGCGGCGTGCTCGCGTGAGGCGGTTCGGCCCCGATCGGCTGATCGATCAGCTCCGCCCGCACATCACCGATGAGCGGGTGCTGGAGGCGATGCACACGGTTCCGCGCGAGCGCTTCGTGCCGGCCGAGCTGGCGAAGGAGGCGTGGGACAACGTCCCGCTCCCGATCGGCGCGGGCCAGACGATCTCCCAGCCGCTGATCGTCGCGCGGATGCTCGAGGTGCTGCAGCTGCGCGGCGGGGAGCGGATCCTCGACGTCGGCACCGGTTCGGGCTATCACGCCGCGCTGCTCGGCCACCTCGGCTCGCACGTCTGGTCGGTCGAGCGCCACCGCGCGCTGTCGGAGCAGGCGCAGCGCAACCTCCGCGAGGCGGGCGTCCGCAACGTCACGCTGGTGATCGGCGACGGCGCCCGCGGCTTGCCCGAGTGCGCGCCGTTCGACGCCATCAACGTCGCCGCGGCGGCCGGGGACGACATCCCGGAGGAGCTGCAGAAGCAGCTCGGCTTCGGCGGCCGGCTCGTCGTGCCCGTGCAGACCGGCGATCAGCGCCTGTGGCTGGTCCACCGCACCCCGCGCGGGCTCGAGCGCAAGGGCCTCGAGCGCGTGCGCTTCGTCCCGCTCGTTACTTGACGAGGTCCAGGCGCGGGTTCGGGTGGTACTCGCGCCCGACCTTCGCGCACGGGACGCCGTCGTTGATCACGACGTCGGCGGTGAAGTCGTTGGAGCCGCGGATGAGCGACGAGCCGACGCCGTAGGAGTCCACCGGCACGCCCGCCTCCTCGAACGCGCGGATGCGCTCGGCGGTGAAGCCGCCGGAGACGACGATGTGGACGTCCGGGTAGCCGGCCTTGTCGAGCTCGGAACGCATCAGCTCAACCAGCTCGGCCGCCACGCCCGTGGGTGCCCCGTCGCCGTGCAGGCGGCGCAGCGACTCGTCGGCCACCTTGTCGGAGGTGTCCAGCCGCACGCCCCACAGGTCGTCGCCCAGCGCCTCCGCCACCTCGAGCGCGGTACGCACCGAGTCGTTGTCGAAGTCGACGAGCACCGTGACGTTCATGTCGCGCCCGAAGCGGTCGGCGAACTTGCGCGCGGCGAGCGCGGTGTCCCCGCCGTAGGCCGCGATCAGGCCGTGCGGGACGGTGCCGATCCCGCGGCCGCCCCACCAGGACGCCTGCGCGTCGGTCGAGACGCCGATCGTGCCGCCGATGTGCGCCGACCAGCCGTCGCCGGTCTGCACGAGCCAGTGGTCGTGGCGGGCGGGGAAGTAGAGGATCGGCTTGCCGCGGGCGGCGTCGACCACCTCGCGCACGTTGCGCATGATCAGCGTGCGCCGCGCCATCACGCCGAGGTAGACCGTCTCGAGGTGGGCGAAGTCCGAGTAGTCGCCCTCGATCGTCATGACGGTCTCCCACGGGGCGATCTCGTCGCCCTCGTGCAGCGCCTTGACCTCGAGGTGCTCCCAGCCGTTGATCCAGACGTCGCCCTCGTAGTGGCCGGCGCCCTGCTTGAGCACGGCGATCGCCTCGTCCACCCCGCCCAGCAGCGACTCCTTGCGCTGGAAGACCTGCATCAGCACCCGCGGGTGGTGCCCGTCGGCTTCCAGCAACTGCTTGGTCAGATTGAAGTAGGCATCCGAGTAGTAGCCCTCGCGGATCTTCTCCACCGGCAGGCGGAAGACCGACGGAGGCAGGCGCACGCGCTCACGGATGGTCATCTGACCAAAATTCTACGAGATGGCTCCCGCGGCGGTGAGAACCAGCACCAGCGCGCCCAATCCGACGCGGTAGATCACGAACACCAGCGTCGAGTGCGAGGTCAGCCAGCGCAGCATCCAGGCGATCGACGCGTAGCCGACGATGAAGGCGAGGACCGTGGCGATCACCGTGGGCGCGAGGCCCGCGCCGCCGGGGTCGCCGATCTTGCGCAGCTCGAACAGGCCGGAGAGCACGACGGCCGGGATCGAGAGCAGGAACGAGTAACGGGCGGCGGACTCGCGGTCGAAGCCGGCGAACAGTCCTCCGGTGATCGTCGAACCGGACCGCGACACCCCTGGGATGAGCGCGAGCGCCTGAGCGAAGCCCATCAGGGCCGCGTCCTTGCCGGTGATCTCGGACAGGTCGCGGTTGAGCTTGGCGACATGCTCGGCGTAGAGCAGGACGAGGCCCATCACGATCAGCGCGGTGCCGATCAGGTACAGGTCGCGGCCGCCGCTCTCGATCTGGTCCTTGAAGATGAACCCGAAGATCGCGATCGGGATCGTGCCGAGGCCGATGTACCAGCCCATTCGCGCGTCGAGCTCACCGCGCAGCGACGGATCGCGCAGGCTGCGCAACCACGTCGTCAGGATCCGCCACAGATCGTCGCGGAAGTAGATCAGCACCGCGAGCATCGTCCCGAGCTGGACGACCGCGGTGAACGCCGATCCGGGGTCCTCCCAGCCCGCGAACGCGGGCACGATCCGCAGGTGCGCGGTGCTCGAGATGGGCAGGAACTCGGTGAGTCCTTGGACGATGCCGAGGACGATGGCCTGAAACGCATCCACGGCGGCGGGACTGTAGCGGCGCCACCCGAACACAACCTGAACGGACGATGGGTCACCGGTGGCTTAAGACGGGCGTTCGCTTTCCGACGATCGTGGGCCGAGCGGCGGCGGACAACGCGCTAGCGTCCGGCGCGTCATGAGCACCGAGACGATCGAGAGTCGTTCACCGCAGAACCAGGCGGAGGTCGTGGTCTCTGCACCGTCCGCCGACCGCGAGACCGTCGCCGCCGCTTTCTCCCGCGCGCGCGCCGCGCAGCGCGAATGGGGCCGCAACGCGCTCGCGCGCGCCGACGCCCTGTCCGCCGCCGCCGAGGCGCTCAACGCCGCCAAGGACGAGATGGTCGACCTCATGGTCCGTGAGGTCGGCAAGCCGCTGACCGAGGCCGTGGGCGAGCAGGGGCGCTCCGTGCGCATCCTGCGCTACCAGGCCCAGTCCGCGATGGACCCCGACGGGGACACCTATCCCGCCGCCCCGCCGTCGGACCCGCGCACGCTGCTGTTCTCCCGCCGCCGCCCGCGCGGCGTCGCCGGGCTGATCACGCCGTGGAACTTCCCGTTCGCGATCCCGCTGTGGAAGGCCGCTCCGGCGCTCGCGTACGGCAACACGGTCGTGCTCAAGCCGGCGTCGGACGCGATCGCCTGCGCGCTGTTGCTCGAGGAGATCCTGAACAAGCATCTCCCCGAGGGCGTGTTCAACGTCATCACCGGCCCCGGCGCCGCCGGCCAGGCCGTGGTCGAGCTGGCCGACGTCGTCTCCTTCACGGGCTCGACCGCCGTCGGGCTCGGGGTGGCCGCGGCCGCGACCGCGCGCGGGATCGCCTCGCAGGCGGAGATGGGCGGGCTCAACGCGTCGATCGTGCTGCCCGACGCCGACCTGGAGTCGGCCGCGAAGATCATCGCCGGCGCCGCAATGGGCTACGCGGGCCAGAAGTGCACGGCGACCGGGCGCGTGATCGTGCTCGGCGACGCGGCGGCCTTCACGGACGCGCTCGCCGCGGCCGTCGAGGCGCTGCCGGCCGGCGATCCGGCCGACGCGGCGACCGTCGTCGGCCCGGTCATCAACCCGTCCGCGCGCGAGGAGCTCGTCAGCGCCGCCGACGGCGCCGCGGCCGACGGCGGGCGCGTGGTCACCGGCGGCAAGGCGCTGGACGGCCCTGGCCTGTTCTTCTCCCCCGCGGTGATCGACGGCCAGGACCCGACGGCCAAGCTCGCGCAGGAGGAGGTCTTCGGTCCGATCGTCACCGTGCTGAAGGCCAACTCGGCGCAGCAGGCGGTCGAGATCTCCAACGGCGTGCCCTTCGGCCTGGTGACGTCGGTCTTCACGCGTGACCTCGATTCGGCCCTGACGGTTGTCGAAGGGCTGGAAACGGGCATGATCCGCGTGAACATGCCGACCTCCGGTGTCGACTTCCACGCGCCCTTCGGGGGCGAGAAGCAGTCCTCGTTCGGGCCGCGCGAGCAGGGCAAGGCCGCGCGCGAGCTCTACACGTCGACACACACGATCACGGTGGGTCCGTCAAGCTAACGCCCATGGCCCTGTGGCGCGTCCGGACGGCTGAGGGAGAGCGGCTCGCACGCGGGCCGCTCGACGGCGGGCCGGTCGAGCTGCTCGAGGGCACGCTGGACGCGCTGCTGGCGGCGGGTTCTTTGGATGCGGTTGCGACCGGCCCTGTGCCCGCCGGGTCGGTCGTGCTGGCCCCGGTCGCGGGGCAGGAGGTCTGGGCGGCGGGCGTCACCTACTCCGCCAGCCGCACCGCCCGCAACGACGAGTCCAAGGGCGCGCACGACTTCTACGACCTCGTCTACGACGCCGAGCGGCCGGAGCTGTTCTTCAAGGCCGCGCCTGGGCGGGTGCGCGGGCCGGGCGGGCTGATCGGCGTTCGCGAGGACTCCGGCTGGGACGTGCCGGAACCTGAGCTGGCGCTGGTGATCTCCGCCGCCGGGGAGATCCTCGGCTACACGATCGGCAACGACGTCTCGTCGCGCTCGATCGAGGGCGAGAACCCGCTCTATCTCCCGCAGGCGAAGGTCTACCGCGGCTCGTGCGCGCTCGGCCCGGCGATCGTGCCGGTGGGCGAGGCGGGGGCGGCCTCCGAGATGGAGATCTCGCTGACGATCGCCCGCGACGGCGAGGATGTCTTCACGGGCTCGACGCAGGTCGCGCTACTCAAGCGCGGGCTCGACGAGCTCGTCTCGTGGCTGTTCAAGGCGATGGACTTCCCGGTCGGCGTCGTGCTGCTGACGGGCACGTCGGTGATCCCGGCGGTGGAGTTCACGCTGCGCGGCGGCGACGAGGTCCGGGTCGCGATCACCGGGCTGGGCGAGCTGGTGAACACGGTGGAGGTCGTATGAGAGCCCTGATCTGGGACGGCCCGAACGCCATGCACGTCGACGACGCGCCGGACCCTGGCGATCCCGGCCCCGACGAGCTGATCCTGCGGCCCGAGGCGGTCGGGATCTGCGGGTCCGAGGTCGAGGGCTATCTCGGGCACATGGGCAATCGCATCCCGCCGCTCGTCATGGGGCACGAGTTCGCCGGGACGGTCGTCGCGGCGGGTTCCGAGGCGCGCGAGCTCGACGGCGCCCGCGTGGCGGTCAACCCGCTCTCCGGGTGCGGGGAGTGCCGGCTGTGCCGCTCGGGGTTCTCGAACCTGTGCAAGGACCGGGTCCTCGTGGGCGTGCACGTCCCGGGCGCGTTCGCCGACTTCGTGCGCGTGCGCGCCGTGGACGCCCGCGTGCTGCCCGACGGCGTCTCCGCCCGCGTCGGCGCGCTGATGGAGCCGCTGGCCAACGGCGTGCACGCGGTGCGGCTCGCGCCCGGCGGCGTCGAGAGCGCCGTGGTGCTCGGCGCCGGCACGATCGGGCTCGTCACGCTCCAGGCCGCGCTGCTGGAGGGCATCCTGCACGTCGCCGTCGTCGAGCCGCAGGACGAGCGGCGCGCGCGGGCGGCCGCGCTCGGCGCCCACGCCGTCTACGGGACGCCCGAGGAGGCGCGCGACGCGGGCGAGCCGGACCTCGTGCTCGACGCCGTGGGCGCGCAGGCGACGCGCGCGCTCGGGCTCGAGCTCCTAGGCCCGGGCGGGACCATGGTCTGCATCGGCCTGGCCGCCGACGACACGACGCTCGGCTTCCACGACGTCATTCGCAGCCAGCACCGCATCCAGGGCTCCTACGCGTACACGATGCCGGACTTCGATCAGGCCCACGAGTGGCTCGTCAGCGGGCAGGCGTCGCTCGGCGACGACCTGACCGCGGTGCGCCCGCTGCATGACGGCCCAGAGCAGTTCGCCCGCCTCGCCGGCGGCCCGCCGCCCCCCGAGTTCAAGGTCTTCCTGGCGCCGTGAAGCGCTGTGTCGTCGTCATCGGCGCGTCGTCCGGCATCGGCCTCGCGGCCGCGCGGGCGTTCCGCGACGCCGGCGACACCGTCCACGCCGCCGCCCGCCGCGAGATCTCCGAACCCGGCATCGCCGGCCACACGCTCGACATCACCGACCATCACGCGGTGGCGAAGTTCGCCGCGCCGTTCGACTGCGTCGACGCGCTGATCGTCACGGCCGGGACGAACATCAAGGAGCGCCGGCTCCACGAGCTCACGCCGGACGCGTGGGACCGCATGCTGGCCACGAACCTCAGCGGGCCGTTCTACGCGATCCACTCGTTCCTGCCCAGGCTCAAGGCGGCGCGCGGGACGGTCGTGATCGTCTCCTCGGTCTCCGGCGCCTACACCGACCGCTCCGGCCCTGCGTACCAGGCGGCCAAGGCGGGCGCGATCAAGCTCAGTCACGGCGCGGGCTTCGAGTCAGGTGGCGACGTGCGCTTCACGGTGATCCTCCCGGGTGTCGTCGACACCGAGATCCTCGAGAACCGCCCCGAGCCGCCCACGCGTGAGCAGCGCGACCAGATGCTGCACGCGGAGGACGTCGCGGCGGCGTGCGTGTTCGCCGTCGACCTCCCGCCGCGCGCGTTCATCCCCGAGCTGACGATCCTCCCGACCGCGCTGCAGGCGATCGGCAAGACGACGTAGAGAACGCGGCGCACTCCGGATAGGCTCGCTGCCGTCACGAAGGACGACAGAGGCAAGGGTCAGGACGACGAGTAGGTGCAAGCCGCGATGGCTGCCGGCGTCGGTGGGCGTGTGCATCGGCGCGACCGCGTGGACGAAGGCCGGTGCACCATCAGCTGGGCGGGTTACCAGAGCGGCGCGTAGGACGCCGCCGCCAACTGGACCCCGACGCGCGTGCGACGTCCACGGACGACGCCTGCATCGACCGCGGTGGCCTCGAGGGCGGCACGGCCGACCTGACGCTCGCGGCGACCTCCACGGCAGTGGCGACCTCGCCGGGACCCTCGAGGCGTCGTGTAGGTCTCCACGGCCGGATACGGGCCACGGAGATAGAAGGTGCGTTCTCACGCTGGCCGATCACCCGTCGGGGCAAACGACCATCCGCGGCGAGGGGGTGACGAACAAACGTTGCCTCTGAGGCAGCATTTGTGCGGCACCCCCACCAACGCGCCAACTCGAACAGTGCGAACCTGATCGAAAACCGAGGTTGGTCCATCGAACGCGCATAGTCCACCATGGCGACTGGGGCAAGGCGTGCGCGGGACACACTTTCCTTCTCCGTGGCCCGTAACTGTCGGTATCCCGACACGGCAACCCGAGCCAACAGAGCCGAGCCGCAAGACGGACGACGGCAGCCAGCAACGAAGGGCGAGCCACTCCCCCTCCCCCAACGTGCGTCCCTCTAGACCAGGCGGGGCGCCTCGGCGATCACTTCGTCGAGGTCGCGCGGGCCGCCGGTGTGGAAGCCCTGGACCATGTCGACGCCCAGTTCGCGCAGCAGCGCGACGGTCTCCGCGTCCTCGACGTACTCGGCGATCGTGCGCTTGCCGAGCCCGCGCGCGGCGTGGATCAACGACTCGAGGATCACCCGGTCCGAGGGGCTGGTGGCGCTGTGGCGGACGAACTCGCCGTCGATCTTGAGGTAGTCGAACGGCAGGTGCTTGACGTAGGCGAAGGAGCCGAAGCCGACGCCGAAGTCGTCCAGCGCGAAGCGGCAGCCGAGGCCGGAGAGCTCCCGCGCGAACGCGTCGGCCTGCTCGAAGTTCGTCACGGCGGCGGTTTCGGTGATCTCGAAGATGACCCGCGACGGGTCGACGTTGCCGACCGCCAGCGCGGTGCGGATCGCGTCGAGCAGCTCGGGTGAGCCGAGCGAGCTGCCGGAGAGGTTGATCTCGAACACGAGGTCGCGCTCGGGGTGCTGAGCGATCTGGGCGATCGCGCGGGTCACGACCCAGCGATCGATCTCGCCCATCAGCCCGAACTGCTCGGCGATCGGCAGGAAGGAGCCGGGGGCGATCAGCTCGCCGTCGGTGTCGAGCATGCGCAGCAGGATCTCGTGGTGGACGTGGCCGGACTCGAGATCGACGATCGGCTGCGCGTGCAGCGTCAGGCGCTCCTCGGCCAGCGCGCTGCGGATCCGATCCACCCACTGCAGCCGCGAGCGGGTCGAGGACGCCTCTCCGTCCTCGTAGAACGCCGTGCGCCGGCGACCCGCGTGCTTGGCGTCGTACATCGCGAGGTCGGCGGCCATCAGCGCGTCGTCGGCCGTGGCGAACTGGCCTTCGAGCATCGCCACGCCGACGCTCGCGCTGACGCCGTGGCCACCGCCCATGTCCTCGACCCGCGCCTCGGTGGCGACCGCGTGCACGAGGCGCTCGGCGGTCGCTTCGGCCCGTTCGCGGTCGGCGCCGGGCAGCAGGACCGCGAACTCGTCGCCGCCGATGCGCGCCACGATGTCCTCCGCGCGCAGTGAGTGCCGCAGCGCGGCGCCGGCGGCGTGGATGACCTGGTCGCCCACGTGGTGGCCGAGCGTGTCGTTGATCGCCTTGAAGTGATCGAGGTCGATCAGCATCACGGCGCCGGGCGACCCGTGATCGAGCAGCGCGCCCAGCCGGCGCTGGAACCCGCGGCGGTTGAGCAACTCGGTCAGCGCGTCGTGCTCGGCCTGATGGCGCAACTCGACCTCGAGCCCGCGCCGCTCGGAGACGTCGATGACCTGGGTGAGCAGCGGGCTTCCGAGCTCCTCGTCGTCGAGGCGGGTGAAGTGCATCTGTGCCCAGCGCGTCACCCCGTCCGCGGCCAGCAGCCGCACCTCGCCGCCGACCGCGGTCGCGGGTTCGTTCAGGGCGCGTTCGACCAGCTCCTGTGCGCGGTCGCGGTCCGCCGGGTGGACGAGGTCGACCGCCGAGCGCCGGCAGAGCTCGTCGCGGTCGAGACCGGTGACCGCGCACAGGGCGGGATTCACCCGCGCGAAGTGCCCGTCGCGGAACGCGAGCCCCTGGCCGACGGGTGACGCTTCGAATGCTTCCGTAAGGCGGGCATCGCGGATCGCCAGGCGTCGCCGCGAGCGCATCGCGTTCTGGAGGATCAGCGCCAGCGTCGTGAGCAGCAGGCCGACGGCGAACCCGAGCGGCCCGAAGCGCAAGCCGCCCTCAGGCGGGGCCGCGACCGACACGTCGAACGCCTGGCCCCCGAAGGACAGGTGTGCGCGCTCGGCGTCGCGCGGCACGTGGCCGACCGCGCCGACGACGGAGGCGCCGCTCGCGACGCGAAAGCTGACGTCGCGCGCCAGGGCGTGGCGGAGGGCATTGAAGAGCACGCGGTAGCTGTAGGTGCCGGCGACGAACCCGCGCTGACCGCTGCCGGTCATGACCGGCGTGAAGACGATCGTCCCGCGCTCGCCGTTGCGGGCGAGCGCGACCGAACCGGTGGCCGTGGGCGACCCCGCCCGTTCCGCCCGTTCGATCGTGCCCCGCCGGCCCTGCTGGGAAAGGGCGTCGATGCCGATCAGATCGATGCCGCGCGACGCGAACGCGGCACGCACGACGACGATGTAGCGACTGCGATGGCCGGCGACGCGCACCGAGCCGTCGGGCGCCAGCTCGCGGATCGGCGCCCCCTGCTCGCGCTCGAACGCGGGCCGCTCGGCCTCCGTGACGTCGCGCAGGAAGACGAGCGCGTTGGCGTTCGAGCGCGGGAGCATCGGCCGCACGAACGCCTGGAACTCGTCGGGCTCGACGTTGTGGCTCGCGACAAAGAGCCCGGCCAGGTCGCGGACCGAGCTCTCGAGGGCGTCGACCTGCGCGCGCAGCGCGCTCGACGCGGCGACCCGCGCGGCGTCGTCGCGGACCTTCTGCCGGCTCGCATCGATGCGCAGCCCCGCCGCCAGCAGCGCGAACGACAGCACGACTCCGACCCCGATCGTGACCCAGAGCCCATGGCGGTACGAGATTCGCCACTCCGTGGGCAAGAGCCGAACGTATCGGCGGCCAACGGCTTATGCCACCGCTGGAAGCTCCCGACGCGCCAACCAGCGATCGACCACATACCCGCCGAACGGCAACACGGCCGCGAGCAGGATGAAACCGGTTTCTTTGGAGGTCCAGCCCTGTTCCTCCTTGAGATTCAGCGCTATCAGCACGTATCCGACGAAGAGCAGTCCGTGGATCGGGCCCAGGATGGTCACGCCGATCGGCGCGTCCGCGGTGCGCTTGAGCACCGACGCGATGAGGAGCAGGAGGAAAGTGGTCGCTTCTGTCAGAGCGACGACACGAAAGGTCTTGAGAGAGAACACGCCCTGAGCCTATTCGGCACCACCCTGAGATTTGCCCTTCTCAGGATCTTCAGGGTTGACAAGTCGCAGTTTGTACCGGTACATGTACCGGTACAGATGACACCTCGGCACGATTCCTCCTCTGTGACCCTCGCGACCGTCGCGGAAGCCGCCGGCGTGTCGCGGATGACGGTGTCGAACGCGTTTAACCGGCCCGACCTCGTGTCGGGCGAGCTGCGTGAGCGGGTGCTGGCGGCCGCGGCGGAGCTCGGCTACGCCGGGCCGAACCCGATCGCGCGGACGCTCTCGCGCGGCCGGACCGGGTCGGTCGGGCTCGTGCTCGACTATGCCCTCACCGACGCGTTCCGGGACCCGCCGACGATCGAGTTCCTGACCGGCGTCGCCGCAGGCTGCGAATCGTGGACCATGGGCCTCTCGCTCGTGCCGCGGATCGCGGGCCGCGACGCCGCGCTCGTGCACACCGCGCTAGTCGACGGCTTCGTCCTGTACTGCGTGCCCGAGGGCGACCCGCGCCTGGAGGCCGTGCTGGCGCGGCGGCTGCCCTACGTCGGCGTCGACTTCGAGCCCACCGAAGGGCGCCGGGCGGTCAACATCGACGACCGGGCGGCCGCGCGGTCGGTCGCCGAGCACGTGACCGCGCTCGGCCACCGCCGGGTGGCGATCGTCCTCCCGAACGACTCCGCCGGGAGCACCGGGCCGGCCGCGCTCGCCGCGGCCTATCGCCACGTCGACATCGCCCGGCTCACCGGCTGGCGGGACGGGCTGCAGGCGGTGGGCATCGACTGGAGCCAGGTCCCGGTCGCGAGCGGGCCGGGCAAGGACCGCGCGAGCGGGCGGCAGGCCGCGGCCGCGTTGCTCGATCGCCCGAACCGCCCGACCGCCATCATCGCGCTCGCCGACGAGCTCGCGCTGGGCGTGATCGACGCCGCCGCCGAGCGCGGGATCGCCGTCCCCGCCGAGCTCTCCGTCGCCGGCTTCGACGACATCCCCGCCGCCTCCCCCGGGCTCACCACCGTCCGCCAGCCCCACGCCCGCAAGGGCAGCGAGGCCGTCCGTCTCTTGCTCGACCCCGGCGCCGAGGCGTCGGTCCTCCTCCCCACGGAGCTCGTCATCCGGGCTTCAACCGCTCCCGCCCCGTGAAAGGCTCCCCGTGCAGAGCAACACCATCGCCATGTTCCTGGCCGCCGAGGCCACGGAGCGACGGCTGAACGCACCGTCGCCCGAGCCGCGTCCGCTGCGCCCCCGCAAGCCGCGCCGCGCCGCCGCGCTCGCGCTGCACGCGGTCGCGCGCCGCCTGGACCCCTACGCCCCCACCTACGCTCCGCGCTGGTGACCGTGCTGCTGAAGGTCGTCGGCGCGCCGGGCGCGCCGGCGCCGCTGATCGAGCGGGCGCACGAGCTCGACGTGCTGGCCGGCGGCGTGGCCGGGCTCGCCGCCGGGCGCAGCGCGGTCATCGTGCTGGACGCTCCCGCGGGGCTGGGCAAGACGGCGCTCCTGGATCAGGCGGCCGAGCTCGCCGCGCGTTCCGGACAGCGTGTCCGCCGAGCCACGCCGGGGCCGCTGGAGCGCCACTTCTCCTTCGGGGTCATCCGCACGCTGCTCGAGGGCCCGCTCCGCGCCGCACCCGCCGCGGAACGCGCGCGTGCGCTCGACGGCGTCGCGGCGACCGCCGGCGAGCTGCTGCTGGAAGGGACGACGCCGGGCGCGGACTCGACGACGCTCGTCGCCCACAGCGTGCTCTGGCTCTGCTCCGCGCTCGCCGAGCGCCGCCCGCTGGCGCTGTTCGTCGACGACGCCCACTGGGCCGACCGGCGCTCGCTGGAGGTTCTGGCCTACCTCGCGGGGCGCAGCGAGGACGTGCCGCTCCTGCTCGTCGTCGCCGCCCGCGGCGACGACCCGGATGCGGCGGCGGATCTCCTGAGCCTGCTCGGCGCGGCCCGTTCGGCGACCGTGCTGCACCCGCAGCCGCTGACCGACGCGGGCGCCTGCGCGCTGATCGAGCGGCTCGCCCCCGGCACGCCGGACGACATCGCCGCGGACTGCCGGCGGGTCGTCGCCGGCAACCCGTGGCTGCTCGGCGAGCTCGGGCGGCTGCTCGCCGAGCACGGCCCGAGCGCCATCTGCTCCTCGAGCTTCGACGGCCCGCCGATGACCGGCGTGGTCCGGCGGCGGGTGGCCGAGCTCTCGCCGCGCGACCGCCGGATCCTCGAGGCGCTGGCCGTGGTCGGCGACACCGCCGCGCCACACGTCGTCGCCGCGGTGGCCGGGGTCGGCGTCGGCGAGCTCGGCCCGGCGCGTGACGCGCTCGTCGCCGCGGGCTTGCTGGTCCGCGGAACCGGCGCGGGAGTGCGAGGCGCGCCGGCCGCGAGCGACGTCGCGGCCGCGGTGCGCGGCGCCGGTGCGCTCGAAGTCGGAGGCCAA
>NZ_JAPDOD010000081.1 GCF_027587205.1 Solirubrobacter ginsenosidimutans | reverse complement strand
CACCAACCGCGGCATCAACCCCACCACCAGCACCGACCCCAACCCCACACCCACACCCACACCCACACCCACACCCACACCGACCGCGACGCCCACACCGACCGCGACGGCCACGCCAACGGCCACCGCCACCGCGACGCCCACACGCACCCCAACGCCCACGCCCACGCCCACGGCGACAGCGACGCCCGACAAGCCGGCCGCCGCCATCTGGACCGCACCGACGGGCGCCGTCGTCGGAAAGGCCGTCACGCTCGACGGCAGCGCCTCCACCGGTGACGGAACGTTGACCTGCACCTGGAGCTTCGAAGACGCAACCAGCGCCACCGTCTGGGAGACCGCCACCGGCTGCAAGATCACCAAGACCTTCACCAACGCCGACACGAAGTACGTCCGCCTGACCATCGTCGACGCCGACGGTGACACGAACGCCAGCCTGAAGTCCTTCGTCGTCAGCGCGGCGGCCGCTCCTACGCCCACGCCGACCGCGACGCCGACGCCCACCCCGACGCCGACCGCGACGCCGACGCCCACCCCGACGCCGACGCCGGACAAGCCCGCGAAGGCCATCTGGAGCGTCCCGACCGGCGTGGTCGTTTCCCGGCCCGTGACGCTTGATGGCACGGCTTCGACCGGAGACGGCACACTGACCTGCACGTGGAGCTTCGAAGACGCGACGGGCGCCACCGTCTGGGAGACCGCCGACGGCTGCAAGATCACCAAGACCTTCACCAACGCCGACACGAAGTACGTCGAGCTCGCCGTCCGTGACGCGGACGGCGACACGGACGTCAGCCGCAAGTCGTTCAGCGTCGCACGACGCTAAGCCCTGACCCGGGCCGGCGGCACCGCCGGCCCGGGTTCACGCTTCCGCGCTAGGCAGCACCGCTCGACGGCTCTCGCCACGCCCACAGCACTCCGTTGTGGTCGTGCTCGTGTGAGCCGTCGAGAACGCGCGTGAACCCTCCCTCGTGCAGGAGCCTGATCGCCTCCGCTCGGGCGTCCGCCTCCGGGCACAGCATCGTGTGCCACTCGAGCCGCAGGGCCGAGGTCCTGAGCTCCTTCAGCCGCTTGTCGGCGAGGATCGCCCACTCACCGCCCTCGATGTCCATCTTGATCAGATCGACGGGCTCGGTCACCTGATCGAAGAGATCGACCGTGGCGACTGAGATCGCCCCTTGTTCATCGGCTCCGGCGATGTGCGCCTCGGCCCGCAGACCGGGCACGAACTCGAGCTCACCGACGGCGTTTGACACAGCGCGGTCGACAACCGTCCAACGATCGCCCACGTCGTTTGCGGCGACGGTCTTGCGCAGGATTCGGAGATTGTCCGGGTCGGGCTCGAATGCGGTCACTTGCGCGTTCGGCCAAGTGTCGAACGCGAAGACCCCGAACATGCCGATGTTGGCTCCCACGTCGAGGATCTTGGGAGCGCCATTTGCCTCGATCATCGCCGCCACCGCCTGCGGCGGCGGGTAGCTGTTGGCGACATCGGCGCGCGCGAAGATCTTGTTCAGGATCAGCACGTCGCCCGTCTTGTGACGAACGTGGAATCGCAATCCCGAATGACGCAGCTGGTATTGCCCGACTCGATCGCTGCCGAGTTGCAAGGCGAGGAACCGCCCACGCCCGCGGACGACGCGGATCGCTCGCCAGGTCATGATCTGATGCTGGACCAGGTCGCTCTTCGAGACCGAGCGAATGAGCGACGAACGTCCGATCAACCAGCGGACTGCGTCGCCGGCGCTCGAGATGCGACGGGCACCGATGCCCGGCTCGCCGATCGCGCTTGCGTTCTCTGACATCTCGTTGGGATCTCCTGCTGGTGTACTGGGAGTGGTTGGGTTCGGCACAGGCTCAGGCGCTCGGGGCGGCGATCGCACTCCGCCTCGGACGGCGCTTCCAGTGGCCGTACAACCCGGCGAAGAAGACGATGGCGGCGCTCCACATCACGAAGAGGAACAAGAAGACGATCGCACCGACCGCCCGTGAGGGCGACTCGACGCGGGTCGCCGTCACGACCCCTCCGAGCGCCTCAGTCGCGAAGGTCCCGCTCTTGGCCTGCGTCCCGAGGAGCCTGTGCAGCGCGTCGCTTGCCGAATTGACAAGTCGCGTGGCGCGTGCCGCATCCGGCGCGTAGCCGCGGATCGTCACGATCGGGATCTGCCCGTCGGCGCTCACGCCGATCACGTTCAGCGCGGGTTGGTTCGCCGCCGCCTGGCTGGAGAGCATGGCAATCGGCACCGGGACGATCGGTCCGCCCATCGCCGGCGTGACGACGGCGACGTCGTCCGCTTTGACCCCTGCTCCAGCCGCGATCTCGCCGCGTGTCTGGTCGGTCGCCATCAGGTCGGCGAGCAATTCGGCCCGCGTTCCGAGCGTGCTCTCCAGGTCCGACTGCTCGACGGACTCCTCGGTGGATTTCGCGGTGATCAGGACTCGCGCCGACGCCACGCCGCTCGTGGTCGTGCGCGTCGAGAAGTGCGGCGAGGAGGGAGAGATTCGATAGACGTACGCCGCGGCAGCCAGCAGCGCGATCACCGCACCCGCCGCGAGCAGCACACGGTGCCGCGACAGGATCCTCAACATGCTCACGAACTCCATCAATCACACCAACGGGGCTCGAGGGCTCGGACTTGCATCAAACGCCGGCACGCTCTCGACGGATGCGCTCGTAGTGGCCGCGGAGCCGATGGCCCGCACCAGTGGCGACGAACAACGGGAACCACCGCGAACGGCCTTCTCCGAGGCGCCGGCGTGCCCGTAGTCCCTGCCATTCCCTCAGCTCGCGTGCGCCCGGATACACGTCGAGCGCGAAGTCAATGAGCTCGCGGACGGGGAACGCGCCGGACCCCGAGACAAGTCCGCGATCGTAGGCGCGGCTCGCGCGCCAGAGCGCCTGGCGGGCAAGCGCGCGTCGGGCAAAGGTATGAAGCTCCGCGGCGTCGGGCACGTGATCGCCGGCGATCTCGAAGAAGCGATCGAAGGCCAACCGCCGCTGCTGGAGATCGATCATCGGCCCGGCGTCGCTGCGAAGCATGCTGTCGGCGTGAACGCGATAGCGCGCCTGATCGATGCCTCGAACGTAGGCGATGTCCGACACCGCTGCGACGCGAAGCCACATGTGGAGATCGCTCGCGTGATGACAAACCGGGTCATATACGCCGATCTCGCGATGGACACTGGTGCGGACGACGACCTCGGGGGACGAGATGCAGTTGTGTGCCGAACGGCAGCGCAGCTCGATCCAGTCGCGCCCCTTCCACACGTCGGTACCGCGCCATACGCCGACGTCCGGCGACGGCGCGGAGTCCTCGGAGAAGTACGGTGCACGCCCGTAGACCATGCCGACGTTCGGATGCTCCTCCATCACCGAGACGGCTCGGTGCAGCGCCCCCGGAGCCAGGAAGTCGTCGGCTGACAGGAGCACGACGTAGTCTCCGTCGGCCCAGGCGAGGCCCTCGTTCGCGGTGGCATGCAGACCCTGGTTGACCGCGTGACGGCGAAACTCGACTCGGTCATCCTGCGCCAGCCGCTCGCCCACCACGACCGTCTGATCCGATGAGCAATCGTCGATCACGAGCACACGGACGTCGACGCCTTCCTGGCTCAGCACTGACGCCACGCACCCTGAGACGACGTGTCCGTAGTTGTAACTCGGGACGATGACGCTGACGGAACGTGTCGTCGATGGCGAAGGGCTCGGTCTCAGGCGGCGTTTCATCTCCACTGACAACGAGCGGACGGGTCCTCAGCTTCCGTCACACCCGATCGAGGCTAACCTCCACTGCGAGTAGCCCAGCGAAGCATCTCAGGAGCCGAGTGACGACAAACCACGACACGACCTCAGGTGACCTCGCGTGAGCGGGCCGAGTCCGATCGATCGCGCCCGGCAGGCGCAGCGGCTGCTGCGGACGGAGGGGGCCTCGGGCATCGCCACACGTCTCGGCACTCGGTTGGCAGCTCGCCTGTCCCCGGCCGGCCAGACGCAACTTCCGGTGACCAAAGAAGAGCTCGTGCGCGCCGGTGAGATCGCCGCGGCCGGCTGGAACCTGCCCGCCGCGTTGCCCACCGACGGAACCGAGCCGCTCACGATCGCGTGGGTGTGCGTCGCCCCGGGCGGCCAGGATTCCGGTGGCCACACCACGATGTTCCGTCTCGTCACGGCGCTTGAGGCAGCCGGTCATCGGTGCATCCTGTACCTGGTCAATCGCCACGGGTGGTCGATCGACCAGTACCGGGAGACGATTCGCGACTGGTGGCCGAATCTGCGAGCCGAGGTTCGCGACGTCGCGGACGGGATCGAGGACGCGCACGCCATCTTCGCGACGGGATGGCCGACCGCCTACACGGTGCTCGCCTCCCCCGCCAGGGGCACCCGGTTCTACCTCGTGCAGGACTTCGAGCCGTGGTTCTACGCGGCAGGTAGCGAAGCCCTGCTGGCCGAGGCCACATACCGCTTCGGGTTCCACGGAGTGACGGCCGGCCGCTGGTTGTCGATGGTCCTCCAGCGCGACTACGGCATGGGGGCCGATCACTTTGACTTCGGCGCGGACATCGATCGCTACAAGCTGGACCCGGCGATCGAGCGCAACGGGATCTGTTACTACGCGCGCTTTACCAAGTCACGGCGCGCCTATGAGCTCGGTGTCGCTGCGCTCGAGCTCTTTGCCGATCGTCACCCCGACGTCGAGATCCACTTCTACGGCGACGTGGTGCCGCGGCTTCCGTTCCAGGCCACCAATCACGGCACGCTGAAGCCCGAGCAGCTCAATCAGCTGTATAACCGTTGCGTCGCCGGCCTGGTGCTCTCGGCCACCAATGTCTCGCTCGTGCCGCATGAGATGCTCGCCGGCGGCTGCCTCCCGGTCGTCAACGACGCAGAGCACAACCGGATCGTCCTGGATAACGACGAGGTCGTGTACGCGCCGGCGACACCGTTCGAACTGGCGCACGCCCTGTCCTCGCTGATCGAACGCTCGGCGGCTGAGCGAGCCGCGGCGGCCGAGCGCGCCTCGACCAGCGTGCAGGATCGCTCCTGGGATACGGCGGGTCGCCAGGTCGAGCTCGCGGTGCGCAGCGTCACGACGAACGCCGCGCGCCAGACGCCGGTCTGATCTCTCAGAGCGCCGGTTCGGACGCGGCGTTCGGTCGGGTGCTGCCGGCTTCCGCCAGCCACCCCTTGCGAACGCGCGACAGATAGAGAAGTGCGGCACACGAGGCGGCGAGCACCAGGACAAAGGTCAACGTTCCCACCTTGACGTTGACGCCCGTATTGATCGGCCCGCCCTTGGCGCGCCCGAGTTGCTCGAGGTTGACGCGTTGCTCGAGCGGCACGTGCTGCGAGTTGCCCAGATCGCGGAGGTAGTCACGCATGCCGTCGACCGCGCCGTTGGCGAGGTGTTGCGCGGTCGTGGCGTCCGGTGCTTCGGCATAGACGTCGACCATCGGCACCGTCGGATTCGAGGCGAGGCTGAGTCGATATTGCTTCGGCGATCGCAGGATGTCCGTCGTGTGCGGCTTCGGTCCGTTGATCGCTAGCGGCCGCGCGAAGTCAGGGGTCACCGGGCTCGCGATCTGCAGGAGCTCGACGGGCACGCCGGAGCGGCGGGCGATGTACTCACGCACCGGAGCGCTTGCCATGACGTTGGAGATCAGCAGCGCTCGATTGGTCGTCGAGCGGATGTCGTTGGTGCTGACCGCGAGGTCCAAGATCGACGACTTCGGCGAGTCGACGAGGACACGCGTCTGCGCCGCGGCCATCTCGAGCGAGCGGAGCTGCAATTTGGGCGGGAACAGCCCGATCTTGGCCACGCTCAGGGTTGAGATGAGTACGGCTAGAAGGAACGCTGACGCCAGGCCGAACTTCAACCGCCAGAGTTCATGAAGGTGCTTACCGAGTTGCATCGCGTCTCCCGCGATCGTTTCCGTCCTGCGCCGTCCGGCGTCCAGGAGAGCCGACAGCCAGCGTGTAGCCAGCCAGCGTGTCGGGCTGATGCCCCGCCGTGTACGTCGGGACGCCGGCGCGGTCGTGCGCGCCGGCAAGCGGCCCATGGGCGATCAGGTTGTAGTCCTGCTCGCCGGTGGCGCCTCCAGTCAGCGACACCTCGCTGAGGATGTTGCCGACGACCGACGTCCCGCTGCCTTCAGACTTCCCCGGCGTCGTTCCGAGCGCGACGATGCCACACGCCAGATTCCACGCGCACTTCCCGTCGGGCAGCGTGTTGTTGCGAATGATCGATCCGTTGTCCGAGCGGATGGAGATCGCGAACGGGTACCCACCCGGAGCGATGACGTTGTTCTCGATGACCTCGTGATCGGCCCCGTCCGCGGCCATGATCCCGGACGAGGTGTCGTGAATCCAGTTGCCCTCGATACGGGTCGCCCGGGAGCCATAGAGCTGGATCGCGTCGGTGTGGACGCCTGCCGACTCATGGATCCCTGTGAACTCGTTGTTGAGGATCTGCACGCCGTAGCCGCCGGTCTGGACGCCGTCGGCGTTGCCGCCGGGCCCGAACGTCGAGTTCTCGATCACCACGCCTGAGGGGCCGTTCGCCTGACCGGTGACGTCAATGCGTCCTTCCAAGCACGTCGCGCAGACATTGATGTCCCGGTGCGTATTTCTCGACAAGACGATGTCAGCGTTCACGAGTTTGTCGGCGCGAATCACCGTGGCGCCGGAAAAGCGCGAGTTCGAGATCCGGATATGCCGAGACTGCCCTGCGATCTGCGCCGACGTCACGGTGACGCCGGACACGTGCACGCCGACCGCGGGCGAGAAGTCGATCGCGAGCGTGACGTGAGCGCCCGGCGCGGCTTCGAGCGAGACCGGGGGTTGCTTCTTCCCACCCCGGAACGTCCCGTACGTCCCACCGGAGAGCACGATCGTCGAGCCGCCGGGAGCGTCGTGGAAGACCGACGTGAGCGTTGCCGGTGTCGCGGTCAGCGTCGCCGACTTGGGCGAGGCGTCGTTTCGCGCCAGTGATCTCACGAGCACGACCGCGCTCGCGATCGCCGCCACGACCCCGATCAAGGCGAGTGCGCGGAATCTGCTCCTGGTTTGGACCTGCATCCATCAGACCAACCGCTGACGGGGCGCAAAACTTCCGCGGAAGTCGAGCTGGCGGCCCGTCGTTGTTGACTCGAGCATGAACGACCACGCCTCCCAAACCGCGCCTTCCGTCGTCGACCGGTCCTTGATCGCGGCTGCCGAGCACCGTCGCCTCGGTCGTCAGGACGCTGCCGCGATCCTCTACCGTGAAGTGTTGTCGGTCGCTCCGACCAACGTCGACGCGCTTTACGGCCTGGCGATCGTGCTGCGCGACAGCGGCGACCACGGCGAGGCGGAACGCATTCTGCGTGACGCGTCGTCTCGTACGCCGCACGACGAGCGGCTCGCCGAAATGCTCGCCGAGATCCTCGCCACGCCTACCGCGATGCCGAGTCAGCGGCGTGGGTTCGCTCGCCGGGCCGCTCGCCGCATCGTGCGCCCGACCATCGAGGCCGCGGCGCAGAAGCCTCGGATCCTGAAGTACCGGGCACTTTCGACCTGCCGTCAGGTCACCGGCTCGCCGCGGAGGCTGCAGCCGGTGCTTCTGGTCGGTCCGGGCGCGATCGCATTCGGCGAGGACGTGCAGCTCGGCTGGTACCGCTCTCCGCTCTTCTACGCGGGTTACTGCCATTTCGAGGTCTCGTCGGTCGATGCGCGCATCGAGATCGGCGATCACACGGAGTTCAACAACAACGCGTTCGTCAAGAGCGAAGGCGCTGGAATCCGTATCGGAGCGCGCGGTCTCTTCGGTGCGAACATCGAGATCTTCGACTCGAACTTCCACGATCTGGATCCGGCTCGTCGACATGGCGGAAACCCGCGCATGGCACCGGTGGAGATCGAGGAGAACGTCTTCATGGGCATGAGCGTGAAGGTCCTCAAGGGCGTCACGATCGGCCGAGACTCCGTCATCGGAGCGGGCGCGGTCGTCTCCGCTTCGATCCCGGCCGGCGTCATCGCGGCCGGGAACCCTGCGCGAGTGGTGCGGGAGCTTTGAGCGCCTCACCGGTCGAGGAGCAGCCGGGCGACACTCGCAGCAACGAGGAACTCACAGCCGCGACCGCAGCCGGTCTGCGGTGGATCACGTACGCGCGCATGATCATCGAAGCGCTGCTGCTGGTCTCGATGGTCGTCTTGGCCAGGCTGATCCCCCCGGCCGCGTTCGGTGTCTACGCGGTCGTCACGATCGTGCAGGAATTGACGATGACGCTGCCGATGGAGAGCACGTCGAGCGCGCTCGTACAGCGACGCAGCGTCGGACGTGAGCACCTTCAAGGAGCGCTGTCGCTCGGGTTGCTGATCGGAATCGGCCTTGCTCTGGTCACCATGGTGATCGCCCAGTTGCTCGCGAAGCCGATCTACGGCGCGGAGACCGCCACGTTGTTGATGATCGTCGCTCCGACGTTCCTGCTCGGCGCGGTCAACGCGATTCCCCTCGCCGTGCTCCGCAGGCGGCTGGATTTCAAGTCCATCGGCATCATCTCGATCGCCTCGACCTTCGCGCGCGTAGCGGGCATGATCGGGCTCGCGCTCGCTGGGCTCGACGCGTCGGCGCTGGTACTCGGCACGACCATCAGCGTGGTCGTCAGCATCGCGCTCGGTCTGTTCTTCGCACCGATCCCGTTGCCGCGTTGGCGCCCCCAAGCGATGCGTGACCTCTTTCCGTACAGCGGTCCGGCTTCGCTCGCGACGCTGGCCTGGACGGGTTTTCGCAACGGTGACTACGCGATCATCGGCGCGCGCCTCGGGGCCGCGCAGGCCGGTCTGTACTGGCGTGGTTATCAACTCGCGGTCGAGTATCAGCGCAAGATCAGCATCGTCATGACAGAGATGGCGATGCCGATCCTCTCCCGGACCGCCGGCCACGATGAGCTTCACGCGTTGCGACGGCGGATGGTCCGGCTGCTCACTGTGGTCCTCTTTCCGTTCCTCGTTCTGCTCGTTCTGCTCGGCCCTGTCGTCGTGCCGTGGTTGTTCGGACCGGAATGGGAGCCCGCCGTACTGCCGGCGCAGATCCTGGCGGCGGGCGGAGCCGCGACGCTGGTGATCGACGCCGCCGGCTCGGGCATGGCGGCCGCGGGCCGGACCAAGGCCATGCTCGGCTACGGAATCGCGCATTTCGTCGTCTACGCCGGCACCGTGGTGATCGTCTCCCCGCACGGGTTGACGGCCGTCGCCATCGCCGCCGCCGTGATTCACACGCTCTTCCTGGTCGTTGCCTACCAAGTGCTTCTCGGCGAACGTGCGTTGCGCTCGCTCTGGGGCGACATCGCCCCGGCGAGCGTCGGCTGCATCGCGATGGCGATCGTCGGCGTTCCGCTCGCGTGGGCCATGAATCGTGCCGGCGCGCCCGTGCTGGTGCAGATCGCGATCGTCGGCGCCTTCAGCGGAGTCGCGTACCTACTCACGGTTCGCGCCACGTTCGCTGATTGTTGGAGCGATCTCTGTGCCGCGCTGCGACGTATCGTGCCGAGCGCCGCGCTCGAACTGCTGGCACGGGTCCCGCGGTTCCGCGTCGCGCGCTCCGGCAACGCCGCGTAGGCGGCCGGTCAGGGCGACGCGTGAAGCGAGCGCTTGACGCGCCCGCGTACCTGGCGGACCGCACGCGCGAGCCGCCGGCGGACGAATTCGGCCGTGCGCGCCCCGGCCAACCCGGGTCCCGACGCGAAGCGATCACCGGGCAGGCGCAGGACAACCGGCGCGAAGGTGCCGGCGCGCAGTGCCTCGAAGATCCCGTCGCCGGAGGCGGTCGGGGACTGCACCTCCATCGCCATCGGGAAGAACTGCTTGGCCGTGTGGAAATCCAGTCCCGCGAACCGGCGCAGGCCATGCTCTTCCGCGAGCCGTAGCGCGATCGCGCTGGGAGCCCAGCCGTCGTACTTGCGGTTCCAGGTCTCGATCGCGCTCGCGAGCGCGAAGCACTCGGGCGCAAGCGTCGTCCAGGCGTCGCGCCGCCCAGGGTGGGCGATCACCGAGAAGCCTCGCTCGCCCGCCGCATCCCGCAGGAGCTCGATCGTGGGCCGGTTCGCCCCCAGGAAACGGTCCGCGCCCCACACAGGTACGTGGACCCGGTTCTCGGCGTCGCTGTACTCGATCCCGGGCACCAAGAGCGCCCCGGACTGGCTCGCCGCCGCGCACGCGTCGCGGTAATCAAGCCACCGCGCCGCATCGAACGTGCGATCGTGCTCGGCCATCAGGACGGCGTCGTAGCCGCGCTTTGAGAAGGCTCGCGCGAGTTGCTCGAGCGTCCACTTTCCGTCGTACGACCAGGCCGAGTGAACGTGCGCGGCGACACGCAGCTTCATCGTGACCTCCCCCGGGGCATCGCACCGCGGACGGTCTGCAACGTGTCGTCGAGGAAGATCGCGGGATGCTCGCGCGACCAGTTGTACCAACCCTCACCGCGCCGCAGCCGAGTCACCGACCGGAGCGTCTCCCAGCGGCCGGGCCACTCCACGAGCGCCGTCGATTTGGGCCCGCGCAGCACGCTGAGCGTGTGGAGGATCTCGCGACCGAGATGGCGGCTCACCACCTCGGGCCGGGCCACTGGCTCCGGCCCTTGAGGGTGCCCAAGGCCGAGGCGCTCAGACGCTGCCCACGCGGGGTACTCGAAGCCCAGGCGCCGGGCGAGCGCCAAGCTCCCCCACGTCCGCCCGTTGAGCTCCATGAACCACGGGGTGCCGTGCTTGTCGCGCAAGATCTCGAGCATGAACAGGCCTTCCCAGCCTGCTTGGACCATCATGCGCGCGCCGCTCGCCGTGATCGCCTCTTCCGGAACGGCCGAGATACACGCGCTGGAGCCCGAGCCCTGCGGGTTGACCATTCGCAGTCGCCGATGTGCGCTCCAGCTGCGCACTTCCCCGTCGACCGCAATACCGAAGACGCCCTCGCCGGAGCCGGCGATCCATGGCTGAGCGAGAATCGGCCCGGCGGCTCGCCACCGCTGCACCGTGGCGACGAGCTCGTCCCGATTCGCGCACACGGCTCCGCCGGCCTTGTCCAGCCGCCCGTCGATCTCCGTCACCGCGAAGGCCGGCTTGAGCACCAAGGGGAACTCGTCGAGGTTCAGCGCGTCGCTCGCCTGGTCGAGCACCACGGTCTCCGGCACCGGCAAGCCGGCGGCACGAGCCGCGTCGAACTGGAGGCGCTTGTCGAGCGCCAACCGTGCTTGCGGACCCGTCGCCCCGATGACCGGCAGCCCGAGCTCCGCTGCGACCCGATCGCACAGCCACACGGCCGGGTCGTCGAGCGGGAGCAGCGCGACCGCCCCGAGTGTCGTGGCCAGCGCCTTGAGCTCGCTGATCGCCTCGGCGGCGCTCTGTTCGGGCGCCGTGACGGCGTGCACCGGGACCTCGGGGTGTTTGCGCAGCGGTGGGCGCTTGCCGCGCCGCGTGAAGGCCGCGACGGGGAGTCCGGCCGCGCGCAGGCTGAACGCCGTCTCGGGTGCCGCGAGGGCCTCCGCGAACCCGATCAGGATCGGGCCCCGAAGCTGATCGTTCACCTCCACCGCTTGACGAATCGCTTGAGGTGAATACGCATCGCTTCGCCCGACGCGGGCTGTTTCGCGATCGCTGAGACGCTGTCGGTCACCGTGATGGACGTCCTGGGCTGCAGCCACTGACGCGCGTTGGCCTGGCCACCATCACTCGTGTATACGTGGTCGTAGCCCGCGGCGCGTAGCCGCGACAGGACGCGACGATCGTAAGCCCCGAACGGCACCGACGCTTGGGTCACGCGCTTGCCGGTGGCTTCGGTGAGCAGGTTTCGCGCCTGGTCCAACTCCTCCGCCAGCCCACCCTCGTCCAGGTTTCGCCAGTTTCGGTGGTGAAGTCCGTGTGAGGCGACCGTCATCCCGGAGTCGTTCAGCTTCTGAAGATCAGACGCGCCGAGGTGCTCTGGATGATCCAGGCGCCCGGCGAGGACAAAGAACGTCGCGGTCAGCCCGCGATCGAGGAGCGCGGGGAGCGCGACGTCGACGTCCGACCGGAAGCTGTCATCGAAGGACAGCCGAACATCATCCCGCCGTCCGACCGCATCGAGAACGGCCAGAAACCGCTGTTCGGACAGCCACACATGCGCTTCGCCGGGCTCAAGCACACGAGGCGGTTCCCCGACGCCATGAAACGTGAGGTTGTACACGGGTCCGCTGTGATCAGCCGGCGTTGTGCCCGACCACGCGACGACGGAGCGTCGAGCCGAGCGCCGCGAAATGGCCACGGGCGTAGCTGGGGCGCCGGAGGGCCGCGAACGAATGCGTTGCCGCGTCGACGGCGATCCCGAGGCGTTGGATCCGCGCCGAAAACGGCGAAGCGTGCTTGCGTGCGAAAAGCACGCGGCTCGTGGCCAGTACCGGCAGCAGGCTGCTGCGCGGCGCGGAATGTCCGCCCACGTGGTGAACGGTAGCGCCCGGTTCGTAGCGAATGCGGTGCCCGTGCTTGACGAGCTCCGCACAGAGGTCCATGTCCTCACAGTAGAGGAAGAACGACTCGTCGAACCCGCCGATGGCCTCGAGCGCGTCGCGCCTTCCGAGCATGCACGCGCCAGAGATCCATTCGGGATACTCAACGGTTTCATAGCGCTCGTGCGCGGACGCGATCTCGTTGGCCCAAGCGGCGCGCGGGAACAGGCGGTGCAGGAACATCGCCTGCGACCAGACCGTCCCCGGACGCTGCCACCGGCGAATGCTCGGGATGAGCTCCCCGTCGGAGTCGACGAGACGCGGGCCGACGAGGGCGACCTCGGGCTCGGCCTCCAAGACCGCCTCGAGTCGTGCGAGGTCCGCGCGTTCCACACGAGCGTCAGGGTTCAGGAACAGCACGAGCGGCGCCGATCCCGCGGTCATCCCGAGGTTGCAGCCGAACCCGAAGCCCCCGTTGCGCTCCGCATCGATCGCGTTCACCCCGAGGCCGGCGAGCGTGGCGAGTGAGCCGTCCGTGGAAGCGTTGTCGACGACCGTTACGGTGATCCCCGGCTGGTCGAGCAGCGGCTCCACGCATGACCGCAGCGTGTCAGCGCTGTTGTAGCTCACGATGACGACGTCGATACGAGCGTTCATCGAGAGCTACCGGGCGCGACCGAGCTGGCGCACCGTCGGCTCCTGTAGGCCGCGGGTCACGCCGCGAAGGTCGACGGCAATCGGAGCGCTCCGCACGATCTGCTCGTGGTCGACTCCAGGGTGAGCTGTCACGATCACCGCCAGATCGGCCGCGACCATCGCCGCGTCGAGGTCCGAATTCACCAGTCCCATCGAGGGTAGCTCCGCAACGTACGGGTCGTGATAGACGACCTCGGCGCCTCGCGCCTGCAGCAGCTCGATGATCTTCAGGGCCGGCGACTCGCGGATGTCCCCCACGCCCGGCTTGTACGAGACGCCCAGGACGACGACGCGAGAGCCGCGGACGGACTTGCTGACATCGTTGAGCGCCTGCTCGATCTTCTCGACGCAGAAGTACGGCATCTGCTTGTTGACCTTGCCGGCGAGCTCGATGAACTCGGTGGCGAAGTCGAACTCGCGGGCACGCCACGTGAGGTAGAACGGATCAACCGGGAGGCAGTGGCCGCCCATGCCCGGGCCTGGCTCGAAGCGCATGAAACCGAACGGCTTCGTCGAGGCCGCGTCGATGACCTCCCAGATGTCGACGTTCATGCGGTCGGCCAGCATCGCGAGCTCGTTGACCAGCGCGATGTTGACCGAGCGGAAGATGTTCTCCAGCAGTTTCGCCATCTCGGCGGTCTCGGGAGAGCCGACCGGGACGACGGTGGAGCACACGCGGCCGTAGACCTCGGCGGCAAGCTCCGTGCAGCGAGGCGTGAGGCCGCCGACGATCTTCGGGGTGGTCGCGATCGTGTAGTCGGTGCGGCCCGGATCGACGCGCTCGGGCGAGAACGCCAGCGCGAAGTCGACGCCGGCACGCAGACCCGACTCCTCCAGCAGCGGCACGAGATAGTCGCGCGTGGTGCCGGGGAACGTGGTCGACTCGAGCACAATGATCTGGCCGGAGCGGATCACGCCTCCCAAGGCGCGGGCCGAGCCCAGCAGCGGGCCCAGCTCGGGCTCGCGGTTGGCGTTCAGCGGCGTCGGGACGCAGATGAGGATCGCCTCGGCGTCGTGCAAATCGACGAACCGGGTGCTGAACGAGCAGCGCTCCAGGACGCCCTGCAGCCGTGCATCCGGCACGTCCTCGATGTGCGAGTGGCCGCGGCGCAGGCCGGCTACCTTCCCCGCGTCGATGTCGACACCGATGACGTCGATCCCGACCTCGGCGAACTCCATCGCCAAGGGCAGACCGACGTAGCCCAAGCCGACGATACCGATGCTCATCGCACTCCTCCGTGATGTGGAACCAGCGCGCCCACCGCGCGCTGGCGAAGCTCACGCCGCGCGAAGCGGCGGTACTCAAGGTCGGGAACCCGCTCGACCCGCCGGGCCGCTGCCCGGATGAATCCGTAGATGAACGCCAAGCCGGAGATCACGCGCGGCTTCCGGCGACCGACGCGGAACGCGCGCAGCGAGATCCACCAGAACGTGTGGTGCGCGATGTACGCGCACTCGCCGTGACGAGCATGGCCTCGGAGCGTCCCGTCAGCGCTCCCGATCGGACGGTGATGAATGCCGACGAGCTCGCTGTAGTGCACGGTTCCGAACCCGCGCATGCGCGCATAGGTCTCGTCGATCGTGTCCCAGCCAAGGCGCTCCTGCACGCCGCCGATCGCTTCGAAGCACGCCATCGAGTAGCACTTGAGCGCGCCATGGACGTGGTTGCCGGCGATCTTGATCCGGCGCATCCCGCCCTCCGGCGTCGGCTCGTCGAGCACGCCGCCGGCGAGGCCGACCGTCGGGTCGGCGTCGAAGCGCGCCATCAGCTCGGTGAAGTAGTCGGGCCGCAGCTCGATGTCGCCGTCGAGCTTCATCACGTGCGTGTAGCCGCTGATGTCGCCGGCGACGGCCAGCCCCGCGTTGAACGTTCGCGGCGCCGCGGCACGCGCTAGACGATCTCGGACCGGGCCCTCTGGCGCGTCCGAAACCTGCGCGACCTGAAGGAACGGGACCTCTGGCTCGAGGCGCTTGAGGATCGCCAGCGTGTCGTCCGTCGACTTGTCGTCGATGATGATCCAGCGAGTGGGCGGCAACTGCTGAGCCGCCATGGCGCGAATGACGCGCTCGATGTGAGCCGCCTCGTTCCGAACGGGCGAGATAATGAGAATCCGGGGTTGCACCACTCCACTAACGTCTCGAGCTCCCGCGTCCTTCCGACACGACGGCTCAAGTTTCCTTCCGAATTCGAGTTTGCTCAGGCCTTCAGGTGCGCGAGCGCCGCCGCCGCGAAGCGTTTCGCGATTGCGCAGGGTCCCGCGACGCTCAGAACACGGCCACCGCCGATCGGCACATAGAGCGTCGGCTGCCCGTTCGTGGCGCAGAGTCCGTTGCGGCCAGACACCGTGAGCTTCTGGGGCTTGCCGAGCTGCTTGCGGAACTGCTCGAACTGCATCGACTGCACCGCGAGGCTGAAGAACCGCTTCCCGCCCTTGGTCGTGTAGATGCACGTCGGGCCCTGAGGCGCGACGCGCGGCTTCTCGATCGCCTCACCGACGATCGCGCTGGCCTGGGACTTGCTCACGAACGCGCACGGGCTCGCAGCCTGCTGCACCACCGTCTGCGTCTCGGCCTGCGCCGCGGCGCTCCCCGCGCCCTCGTTGGAGCGTCCGCTCTTGGTCTCCGGCGTCAGCCGGCTCTTGGCGGGATTGCTGGGATGGCCGACCGGCGCCGGGGCCGGGGAACCGGCCCCGCCGCACGCGGACAGCAGCAGTCCGAAGACGACGACGATGCTGACGTGACGGGCGCGCATGGATCAGCTCCCAGTCGGGGCGTACAGGACGTCCACCCAGTAGTTGGCGGCGTTGAAGCTGCCGGTCGGGAAGGTCGACGTCGCGCCGTACGCGAAGACGCCGTTCTGGCTCGTCACGTTGGCCAGCGCGTGCAGCGGGCCGCTGTCCAGCGGACCCGAGCCGAACGCCCCGCCGGTCACGGCGTAGTGACCGCTGGGAGCCAGGTACGAGACGACGTACGTCGTCCCGGCCGTGATGCTGATCGGCGACGCAAAGCGCGCCGTCTGCCAGCCCGAAGCCGACTCGCCGGTGAAGGTCACCTGGCCGAGTTGCGCTCCCGCCGCCGTCCACAGGGTGCCGACGTGGGTCCCTGTGTTCGTCGTGGCCTTGTAGAACCGGATCCCGGCGATCGTGCCGTTGGAGTCAGCCGTGAACTTCACGCCGAGGTTCACCGAGCCGCCGTCGCCGGAGTCGGTCGTCCCGGGCGTCGTGTAGTCCAGCAGCGAGAACGCGGGCGAGACCGCGGCGGATGCCGCCGAGTCCGGGCCGGTGCCCACGGCGTTGGACGACTTCACCTTGAACGTGTAGGCGGTCCCATTGGTCAAACCGCTCACGCGGGTGCTGGTCGTGGACGCGCCGACCGTGACCGGCGTCTGCGCGGTGGCGCCGATGTAGGGCGTCACGGTGTGGCCCGTGATCGGGCTCCCGCCGTTGGACGGCGCGGTCCAGGACACGACCGCGGACCCTGCATCGACCAGCGCGGTGACGCCGGTGGGCGCCGCCGGAGCCGTCGCGGCCGTCGGCGTGACCGAGTTCGATGCCGCCGACGCCGGCCCCGTGCCGCTCAGGTTCGAGGCCTCGACCTTGAACGTGTGGGCCGTCCCGCTCGTCAGGCCCGCGATCGTGGTGCTCGTCGCCGGCGGCGTGCCGGTGATCGTCGTGGCCGTCTGCGCGGCCGCGCCGATGTACGGCGTGATCTTGTACGCCGACGGCGCACCGCCGGTAGAGGGCGCGGTCCACGACACGTTGGCCGAACCCTGGCCCGCGGTCGCGGTCACGCCCGTCGGGGCACCGGGCGCCGGAGCGCCGACGAACAGGACGTCCACGCCGTAGTTGCCGGCGTTGAACGAGCCGGTCGGGAACCCGCCCGCGGCGCCGTACAGGTAGACGCCGTTCGGGCTGGTGGCGTTCGAGACCGCGTGCAGCGGCGGATTGTCCACCCCGGTCGCCAACGCACCGGCCGTCACCGAGTAGTGACCCGCCGGCGCCAGGTAGCTGGCGACGTAGGTCGTGTTGGCGGTGATCGCGATCGGGCTTGCGAACGTGACCGTCTGCCAACCCGTCGCCGACTCGTTTGTGAAGGTGGCCTGCGCGAGGCGCGTGCCGGCGGCGTTCCACAGGCTGCCGACATGCGTGCCTGTGTTCGCCGCCGCCTTGTAGAAGCGGATGCCCGTGATGGAGCCGCTGGAATCGGCCGTGAACTTCACGCCGAGCTCCACCGGGGTGACGTCGCCCGAGTCGACCGTGGTCGGCGTGGCGAAGTCCAGGATCGTGAACTGCGGCGTGATCGAGTTCGACGGGTCCGAGGCCGCGCCGGTGCCGATCGCGTTGGTCGCGGCAACCTTGAAGGTGTAGCCCGCGCCGTTGGTGAGCCCGGTCACGGTCTTGCTCGTGCCGGTCCCGCTGGAGGTCACCGGGGTCTGCGCGGTCGCGCCGATGTACGGCGTGATCGTGTACCCGGTGATCGGACTATCGCCATCGCTGTCGGGCGCCGTCCACGTGAGCTGCGCCGAGTTCGACGCGGGCCGCGCGAGGACGTCGCTCGGCGCGCTCGGCGCGATCGGCGCTGACGGGGTCACCGAGTTGGACTGCACCGAGGCCGTGCCCCCACCGCTGCCGTTGAGCGCCTGCACGGTGAACGTATAGGTCGTCCCGGTCGTCAGCCCGGTCACGCGGGTCGACGTCTTGGTGGCGGGGACCGTGGTCGCCGTCTGGGCGGTCGCGCCGACGTACGGCGTGATCTTGTAGTTGTCGGCTCCGCCGCCGGTGGACGGGGCGGTCCAGGAGACGGTCGCGGACGTCTGACCGCCGGTGACCGCGGTCACTCCGGTCACCGTCCCCGGAACCGGGACCGCGAACATCACGTCGACGAAGTAGTTGCCGGCCTGGTACGAACTGGTCGGGAACGTGCTCGTCGAGCCGTAGGAATAGACGCCGTTCGGACTCGTCGAGTTCGCGAGCGCCTGCAGCGGAGGATTGTCGATCGCCGCGCTGAGTCCGCTGTTGGTATGCGAATAGCGACCCGCTGGGGCGAAGTACGACGCGATATAGGTCGTGCCGGCGGTCACCGTGACCGGGCTCGCGAACGTCGCGACCTGCCAGCCCGAAGCGGACTCGTTGGAGAACGTGACCTGGGCCAGGCGCGTCCCGGCGGCGCTCCAGAGGCTGCCGCTGTGGATGCCAGTGTTGGCGGCGCTCTTGTAGAACCGGATGCCGGTGACCTGACCACTGGTCGCGGGCTTGAACTTCACCCCGAGCTCGACCGCGTTCCCGTCCTGCGAGTCGACGGTCGTCGGCGTCGCGAAGTCGAGAATCGTGTCCTCCGGCGTCACGGCCGCAGAGGAGGCGGACGCGGTGCCGGTGCCGGCGGCGTTGGTCGCGGTGACCTTGAACGTGTAGCTGACGCCGTTGGTCAGGCCCGTCACCACCGCCGAGGTCGCCGGCGCCGTCACCTGGGTGGCGGTCTGTGCCGTTGCGCCGATGTACGGCGTGATCGTGTAGTTGGTGATCGGGCTGTCGCCGTCGGACTGCGGGATCGTCCAGCTGACACTCGCCTGGTTGGACGCCGGGTTGGCGACCACGTTGGTGGGCGGCGAGGGCGGCACCGCGACGAGCGGAGTGACCGCGTTCGAGTTGGCCGACACCGGGCCTGAGCCTGTCGGATTGATCGCCTGGACGGTGAAGGTGTATGCCGTACCCGTGGTGAGCCCGGTGATCGTCGCGATCGTCAGCGGCGGCGTGCCGGAGATCGTCGTCGGCGTCTGCGCCGTCGCGCCGATGTAGGGCGTGATCTTGTATGAGGTCGGAGCGCCACCGGTCGACGGGGCGGTCCAGCTCAGGTTCGCCGACGTCTTCCCGCCCGCGGTCGCGGAGAGTCCGCTGATCGCGCCCGGCGCCGGGATCGCGGCGAACAGGACGTCGACCCAGTAGTTGGCCGCGCCGAAGGAATTGCTCGGGAACACGCTGGTGCCGCTGTAGACGTAGACGCCGTTGGTCACGCCGGCGGTGTTCTTGATCGCGTGGAGAGGCGGACCGTCCGTCACGGCACCCCCGTTCGGGCCGGGGGCGGGTGCGCGATAGAAGTAGTCGCCCGTCGCCGCGAAATGTCCGTTGGGGGCGAAGTACGACGCGATGTACGTCGTGTTGGGCATCACCTGGACGGGTGACGAGAACGTCACCGTCTGCCAGCCGCTCGCGGTCTCACTCGAGAACGTCGCCTGAGCCAGTCGTGTCCCGTCGGTCGACCACAGGCTGCCGACATGCGTGCCGGTGTTGGCGGCCACCTTGTAGAAGCGGATCCCGGAGATCTGCCCGAACTGGTCGGACTTGAACTTGACGCCGACCTCGGCCGGGGTCGCGTCAGTGGAGTCGATGTCGGCGGGCGTGAAGTTGGCTCCCCAGATCGAGCACGGGCACGTCACGTTGACGTTCACGCCGGCGCCCGGGGTCTGCGTATTCGCGCTGTCGTCGGTGGCCCGGACCTTGATGTTGGCCGTGGGCGATCCATGCGCGATCCACGAATAGGACCAGCTCGTCGTGCCGGAGGTGGGATGCCAGCTGGCGCCCCCGTCGGTCGAGATCTCGACCCCCGCCACGACGCCGCCGCCAGCGTCGGTGGCGGTGCCGCTGAGCGTGATCCGCGTGCCGTCCGGGACGGTCGCCGGGGGCGTGTTGATGGTCGCGGTGGGCGGGGTCGCGTCCGTGGTCTTGGTCGCCGCGCTCAGTCCCGCCATCAGCGTGTCGGCCGGACCCGCGTCGAGATCGGCGAGGACGTTGACCGTCGCTTGTTGCATGTTCTTGTCGACGGGCGCCTCGTTGGGGTTCGTGTCATCCAGACCCCAGGCCCACTGCACGGTGCCCGTCGAGAACACGCGCGCGCCGCTGGGGGCCTTGTACATCGTCATGTTGTGCGTGGCGGTGCCGCCGACCGCAGTCGTCGAACCGTAGTCGGTGAACAGCTCCAGACCGCCGACGGTGGTCGCCGACAGCTTGATCTGACCGGCCGGGCGGTAACCGTTGTCGGCGTCCTCGTCCCACTCGTATCCGAGCGAGTTGGGCGCGAGCGTCGTGCTCGTGGCCGAGGAGACCGTGGTGTTCTTCCACATGCGGTACGTGCCGAAGCGCTGTGGGACCTCGATCGCGGACGTGCCGGAGTTGACGATGAAGCTTTGGCCGGTGAGAGCGTTCTCAGGCGTGTTCTGCGCCGCGGTCGTGAAGCGTGGGTCGCGCCAGGTCCCGGTCCATTCGACCGGATCGACCTGGGCCGGGAAATGGGTGTCCTTGTAGGAGACCAGCGTGCGATTGGCTGTGCCGGACATGCTGGGTTCCCAGCGGGTCTTCCAGAATCCCTCGTTGCCGGTGAAGAACGCGAGGTTCACCCCGGCGTCGCGCGCCTGCTCCATGCCGGTGCGCTGGCTCGCGGACCAGTACTCGTCGTGCCCACTGGAGATGAACAGCTCGTGGTTCTTCAGCAGCGGCGCGCGGGTGCCGACGTCGAGGCTGGAAACGTAGCTGGTGTCATAGCCGTTGCGCTCGAGGAAGCGGATCATCTGGTACTCGCCGCCGGCGAACAGCCACGAGCGACCGCTGTCGTCGTCGGCGGTGTGGAACGGCCGGTTGTAGGAGACCTTGTAGGCCGCCTTGTACGTGCTGGGATTGCCCGACGGGCAGAAGGTCGTGCACGTGTAGAGGCTGTTGCCGCCGTAGGTGTTGTACGCCTGCCACGTCGCGTCCGAGGTCTGGACCACGACGTCGGAATGGCTGCTGTCGTCGCGCACGACGAACGGGATCAGGCTCGTCCCGTTGGTGTCATTGCGCTCGAGATGGGCGATGTAGACCCCGGAGACCGCGGTGCTGGGCACCGCCCACGTGTACGAGACGCTCCAGTTGCCGCAGTCGACCAGCCCCGTCGGGTTGGCCGACGCCGAGTCGTTCTGGCAGGCCGGCTGATTGGTGACGGTTGCGGTCGGCGCGATGTTGCCCTGCATCAGGCGTGCGCCCATGTTGTTGTAGTAGCCGAGCCGATAGATGTCGATGCGCATGTTCTGCGTCGACGACTTGATCTTGAACGAGATGTTCTCGCCCTTGTTGACGCTCATCGACGTCGCGAAGCCTTGGATCGTCGGGTCGCCGGACCCTTCGACCTCCCAGACGCTCGGGTCGGTGCCCGTGATCTCGTTCTCGCACGAGATCGGGTTCCCGCACGCGGCAGCGGCCTGTGAGAGCACAGGCGAGCCGGCCAGCGCGGCGACCGCGAAGGCAAAGATCAGGGCGAGTCGGCGGACCGCCGACGGGCCAACGACGCCCGAAACCTTGGAAGCGATCAACTCAACACCACCTCTGCACCTTCTCCGACCGACATGCGAATGGCACCGGGGAGATCGAACCCCCGGACGATGCGTGCCCCGCGCCCGATGACGCTGGACTCAAGACGCTGCCCGATGAAGCGAAGCTCGGCGTCAGGAAGCACGATCGAGTACTCGACCTGCGAGCCCTCGATGACGACGCCTGAGCCGACGCTCGTGTACGGACCGATGTACGCGTCCGAGATCTCGGCTCCAGGACCGATGATCGCCGGGCCGCGCAAGAGCGTGCGGCGAACCCGGGCGGTCTTGTGGATCGCGACGGAGCCCTGCACCGTGCACTCGTCGAGCAGGCTGGCGTCGTAGGAGGACTGGAGCCCCTCGAGGACGCGCCGGTTGCTGTCGAGCAGCGACTCCTGGTCGCCGTGGCAAGGCAGACAGCCGTCAACCCGCTGCACGCGCACGCGTCCGCCGCCGGCGCGAACGTCGGCGACCGGATTCGTCGTGGCATCGGCGCCGTCGAGCAGGATCGAGATCGCGCGGTTTGAGAGCAAGTACCCGGGCGCGGGTGAGAGCAGCCGCTCACCGCCGTCACGCGTGAGGCGCAGCGCGAGCGCGTCGAGACCTTCGCGGGCGAAGGTCGCGATGTGCGAGTGCAACCGGTCGCGCAGCAGTGCGTCGCCCATCTGGACGAGCACCGGCTCGTCGGCGACGAAGCGCTCCGCCGCGCCGAGAGCCGCGCCGATCCCCTCGGCCGGACTCCAGGTCTCGTAGCGAAGGCTCAGACCCCAATCACGCCCATCGCCGACGGCTCGCTCGATGGCCTCGCCGGAGTCGGAATCGACAAGCATCACGCCCTCCAGCACCCCCGCGGCACGCAGCGCCTCGAGGTTGTGGAACAGGATCGGGCGGTTCGCGACCGGGAAGAGGTGCTTGGGCCCGTTGGGCGCCGTCGGCCACGGACGATCGTCGCCAGCGCACCCGGTCAGGATCAAGGCCTTCGCAATCTCCATACCCACCAACGGGCACCGATGGCGATTACAACCGCGCCGATCGCTCGCGCAGGGATGAAAAACGGTGGAGCGCGGCAGCGCCCACCGGAGGATCGCAGGATGCGCGGAAGCGACGGTGCCCGAAGTGCGTTAGTCGAGCATGAGTGCCCCAGTCCTGAAGCACACCACCGCACCGGTCGTCGTCGCGATCGGCGCGGACCAGCGTGCCGAAGGTCACATCCGCGAGGCTCTCGAGGCAGCCGGCTTCGCCGTCGAGATCCTCTCCCGCGGAGACGTCGTGGACGCGGTCGAGCGGGCGCGGCGAGCGTCCGCACAAGCTCCCGTGATCGCCGTCGTCGCCGTCGGCACGTCTCGTGCCGACCTGCGGCGTGTCCTGCGGGCGGGCGCGTCCGGGATCGTGATCGACGGACAGCTCGACGAGGCGCTGGTCCCCACCGCCTGCGCGATCATCGCCGGGCAGCTCGTGGTGCCGCCGGCGCTCGTCCGTCAACTCGCGCCGCGCGCGCTGTCGTTCCGCGAGAAACAGATCCTCGCCCTAGTCGTTCGTGGGTACACGAACCGCCAGATAGCGGACACGCTGTTCGTCGCCGAGTCGACGGTCAAGACCCACCTGTCCTCGGCGTTTCACAAGCTTGAGACGCGCTCGCGCGCGGAGACCGCTGCACTGATCCTGGACCCGGTCGACGGCTATGGACTCGGAGTCCTGCCGATCGCGGAGTCAGAAACCGAGCAAGCGGCATGACCAACGACAAACATATGGAAGATCCACGGACCGCGCGGCGTTGTCTGAGCATGGTCGGAGAATCGGGAGCTGAACTGAACGTGATCCAAGGCGAGCGCATCCTCATCACCGGTGGTGCCGGAACCATCGGGAGCAACATCGCCGATCAGCTGGTCGAGGCCGGCGCCGGCGAGATCGTGGTGCTCGACAACTTCGTCCGCGGCCGTCGTGACAACCTCGCGATCGCCGAGGCCGGCGGCAACGTACGCGTCGTCGAAGGCGACATCTGCGACCGAGACCTCGTTCGCCAGCTCGTCCGCGAGGCCGACGTCGTGTTCCACCAGGCGGCACTGCGCATCACGCAGTGCGCCGAGGAGCCGCGGTTGGCCGTCGACGTCCTCGTCAACGGCACGTTCAACGTCGTCGAAGCGGCGGCCGAGGAGGGCGTGCGCAAGCTCGTCGCGGCTTCGTCGGCCTCGATCTACGGCCTCGCCGAGTCCTTCCCGACGACCGAGTTCAACCACCCGTACGCCAACGACACGCTCTACGGCGCCGCGAAGACCTTCAACGAGGGTCTGCTCCGGTCCTTCCACGCGATGACGGGCCTGGACTACATCGCGCTGCGCTACTTCAACGTGTATGGACCGCGGATGGACATCCACGGCGTCTACACCGAAGTGCTCGTCCGCTGGATGGAGCGCATCGCGGCTGGGCAGCCGCCGCTGATCTTCGGCGACGGCCTGCAGACGATGGACTTCGTGTTCACCGCCGACATCGCCAAGGCGAACATCCTCGCGGCGATGAGCGACAAGACCGATCGGGTCTACAACGTCGCCAGCGGCACCGAGACCAGCCTGCTCGACCTCGCGAACGCGCTGCTGCGGGTCATGGGTTCCGACCTCTCCGTCGAGTTCGGGCCCGAGCGCGCCGTCAACGGCGTGACGCGTCGCCTGGCCGACACCACGGCCGCCCGCGAGGACCTCGGCTTCGTCGCCGAGACCGATCTGGACGCCGGCCTGACCCAACTCGTCGAGTGGTGGTCGGCGAACCGCTCCGGTGGCCGCTTCGAGCCGCTGGTGAAGGTGTCCTGATGAACGTCCCGTTCGCCAAGCCCAAGTTCTACGGGGGTGAGGCCGAAGCGCTGGCCGAGGTCATCGCCTCCGGCTGGGTCTCCCAGGGCCCCCGCGTCCAGGCGTTCGAGAACGCGTTCGCCGCCCGCGTGGGCGCCGAGCACGCGATCGCCACGACCAATTGCACGACCGCACTGCACCTCGCCCTGTACGCCTCGGGCGTTGGGCCGGGTGATGAGGTCATCGTGCCGTCGCTGTCGTTCATCGCGACCGCCAACGCCGTCTGGCAGTGCGGCGCCGAGCCGGTCTTCGCCGACGTCGACCCGCTCACGTACAATCTCGATCCCGTCGCAACCGAGCACGCGATCACGTCGCGGACGAAGGCGATCATGCCCGTCCACCAGATCGGGCTGCCTGCGGACATGGACGCGTTCTACGCGATCGGCGAGCGCCACGGCGTCGCGATCGTCGAGGACGCCGCGTGCGCCATCGGCGCGACTTACAAGGGCCGCCCGATCGGCTCGCTGCAGTCGACGGCCTGCTTCTCGCTGCACCCGCGCAAGGTCATCACGACCGGCGAGGGCGGGATGATCACGACCAACGACGGCGCGCTCGCCGACCGCCTGCGCAAGCTGCGCCAGCACGCGATGGACCTGTCGGATCTCGCGCGCCACAACGCGACCGACATCGTCTTCGAGTCCTATCCCGAGCGCGGTTGGAACACGCGCATGACCGACATGCAGGCCGCGCTCGGCCTCTGCCAGCTCGAGGCGCTCGACGAGATCCTCGCCGAACGCGATCGGCAGGCGGCGCGCTACAACGCGGCGGTCGAGTCGATCCCGTACCTGGAAGCGCCGTACGAGCCCGACTACGCCGTCCGCACGTGGCAGTCCTACGCCCTGCGCGTGAGCCCTCGCTCGCCGCTGGACCGGACCGAGCTCATGCGCCGGCTGCTGCGCGACGGCGTCGCGACGCGACGCGGCGTGATGGCGATCCACCACGAGAAGGCCTACGCCGGGACGAACGTCCTACTGCCGCACACCGAGGCGGCGGCGCGCGAAGTGATCCTTCTCCCGCTGTTCCCCGGGCTCGGCGACGACGCCCAGGACTATGTCATCGAGCGGCTGGGCAGCCACCTGCTGGCGAGCGCCGCCGCCTAAGGAACCCTTGGGAGCCACAGGCATGGATGTGGTTGGCCTCATAAGCCCAGAGGTCGCGGCGCCTGCTAGCCGCGAGTCGCGGGTGACGGCCGTCAGCTGTCGGGTGCTCGACGTGTTCGTCGCCGGCGCGCTGCTGATCGCGCTCGCGCCGCTTCTGCTCGTCATCGCGCTCGCGATCCGGCTGGACTCGCCCGGCTGGTTCGTCTTCCGTCAACGACGCGTCGGTCGCAACCTGAAGCCGTTCACCGTGAACAAGTTCCGGACGATGCGGGCGAACGCCGAACACGACACGCACCGCGCCTTCGTGACCAAGCTGATCACGCGCGGAGAAGGCGACGACACCGTCGAGAAGCCGTTCTTCAAGATCGCCAGTGACGCGCGCGTCACTCGTATAGGGCGTTTCCTGCGCAAGTCCAGCTTGGACGAGCTTCCGCAGCTCTGGAACGTCCTCCGCGGGGACATGTCGCTCGTCGGCCCTCGCCCGCCCATCCCGTACGAGGTCGAGCACTACCCCTCGCACTGGTTCGCGCGCTTCGCGGTCAAGCCTGGTCTCACAGGCCTCTGGCAGGTCAGCGGGCGCTCCCAACTCACCCTCGAGGAGATGATCCGCTTGGACGTCGAATACGTCGAGAACCGTTCGCTCTGGATGAACGTGCGGATCCTCGCACGAACGATCCCCGTCGTTCTGCTCGGCAGGGGCGCGGCATGACGCCGCGCACCTCACCGCTCGGCGTGGTCGTCGTCGGCTACGGCTATTGGGGCCCCAACATCGTCCGCAACGTCATGGAGCGGCCGGAGCTCGAGCTCATCGCCCTGTGCGAGCGCGATCCGGCGCAGGTCCGGCGGTTCGAGGCGCGCACCCCCGGGGTGCCGTCCAGCGACGACTTCGACGCCTTGCTGGCCGATCCGCGCGTCGATGCCGTGTGCATCGCCACGCCCCCGCGCACGCACTACGCGCTGGCGCGGAAGGCCCTCGAAGCGGGCAAGCACGTGCTCGTGGAGAAGCCTCTGGCCACCGCGGTCGAGGACGCCGAGGCGCTCGTGGACCTGGCCGAGCGCAAGGAGCTCGTCCTCATGCCGGGCCATACGTTCCTCTATAGCCCGCCGGTCAACAAGATCCACGACCTGATCACGTCGGGCGAGCTGGGCGAGATCTACTTCGTCACGTCGTCGCGGATGAACCTCGGGCTCTATCAGGCCGACGGCGTGGTCTGCGACCTGGCGCCGCACGACCTCTCGATCCTCCTGTACTGGCTCGATCGTCGCGTGGCGAGCGTCAGCGCCGCCGGCTGCACCGTGTTCGACCCCGACGTGGCCGAGACGGCGTTCCTCACCCTGCGCTTCGAGGATGGGCCGTCGGCCAACGTGCAGGTCTCCTGGCTGGCGCCGCGCAAGGTGCGCCAGATGATCATCGTGGGCTCGCGAAAGATGGTCCAGTACGACGACACGATGCCCGACGGCGCGGTCCGGATCTACGACCGCGGCCTCGACATGGAGGTCGTCCAGGAGCCGGCGAACTTCGGCGAGCACCGCCTGACTTACCGATCCGGCGACATCGTCGCGCCCCGGATCGACGCGGCCGAGCCGCTGAGCCTCGAGCTGGCCGACTTCGCCAACTCGATCCTGACCGGCGCGCGGCCGCGCTCGCATTCCCGTCTCGGGCTGGAGATCGTGCGCGTGCTCGCGGCGGCCGAGGCATCGCTTGCCGGCTCCGGCGAGCCGGTCGTCATCTCGCGCGAAGGCACGCTGGTGTCCAAGGCCGCGCCGCTCGGCCCGGATACGCGAGCCGCGTGATGGCCGGCCGCCGTGCCCTGATCATCAGCGAGAACGCCCCGGTGCCGTCCGACCGGCGCGTGTGGAATGAGGCGCGGGCGCTGACGGACGCCGGATGGCACGTCACGATCGTCTGCGCCGAGGGCCAGGGACGTCACACGGCGCCCTTCGAGCGCCTCGAGGGCATCGACATCCACCGCTACCCGCTGGTTCCCGCGGCCGGCGGCCTGGTCGGCTACGCGCGGGAGTACGCGCAGGCGATGTGGCGGATCCGCAAGCTCGCGCGCAAGCTCGCGGCGGTCGAGCCCTTCGACGTGGTGCACGCGTGCAACCCGCCGGACTTCCTCTTGCTGGCCGCGCGCGGCCTGCGCCGCAAGGGCGCCCGCTTCGTCTTCGATCACCACGACCTCGTGCCCGAGCTCTACCGGGCCAAGTTCGGGGACGGGCCGCTGTCCAACGTGGCGGCGGCGCTGGAACGGATCGCGTTCCGCTCGGCCGACGTCGTCCTCTCGACCAACGACTCCTACCGGGCGATCGCGCTCGGGCGTGGACGGATGGACGCGGCGGACGTCTTCGTCGTCCGCAACGGGCCAGATCTGGAGCGCTTCCGCCCCGCTGAGCCCGACCCGTCGTGGCGTCGCGGGCGCGCGCACATGATCGCCTACCTCGGGATCATGGGCCCACAGGACGGGCTCGACCACGCGCTGAAGGCGCTCGGGGAGCTTCACCAGCGGCGCGACGACTGGCACGCGGTGTTCATCGGCGAGGGCGACATGCTCGAGCAGATGCGCGCGCTCGCGGGCGAGCTCGGCATCGCCGAACACGTCGAGTTCGCCGGCTGGCGCTACGACGACGACATCCGGACGATCCTCTCCACCGCCGACGTCTGCCTGGCGCCGGATCCGCCGAGCCCGCTCAACGACGTCTCGACGATGATCAAGATCCCCGAGTACATGGCGATGGGGCGTCCGCTGGTCTCCTACGACCTGCGCGAGTCACGCGTGTCGGCCGGCGACGCCGCGCTGTACGCCGAGCCCGGTGATATCGCGGGCTTCGCCGAGCGCATCGACACGCTGCTCAGTGACCCCGACCTGCGTGAGCGGATGGGCCGCGCCGGCCGCGAGCGGGTCGAGACCGAGCTCTCCTGGCAGCACTCGACCGGGCACCTGCTGGCGGCCTACGATCGCGCGCTGTCACCGTCGGGTGAGGTTTCTGCCCCACGGGGGGTGGTCCATGCGTCCACCCACCCATGGGAAGGGCACGAACCCGCCAATCCGGTCAGTTGAACATCACCTTCCCCCCCGATGGTTCAGGCGCGAACCTGAACGCAATGGACGGTGGAAGCCCACGGAGGTGGCCGAAGTGAAGCGACTCATGATCATCGCCGACAACTCGTTCGCGGCTCAGAGCATTCGACTGGCGCTGCGGCAGACATCCGGGTTCCAGGTGATCGGATTCCTGGACGGCTCAGCGACGCTGAGCCCGCGGGCGATCGAGCTCGAGCCCGACATCGTCGTCATCGACGACACGCAGGAGCCCGAGCACGCGCTGGCACGTCTGCAGGAGCTGGCGGAGCTGCGGCCGGAAGCCAAGCGAGTGTTCCTGACGATGCGCATGGACGACGAGTCGCTGGAGCGGGCGTTCGAGGCCGGCGCGGAAGCCGTGATCTCCAAGACCGTGCACCCGGTCGGCCTCGCCACCCTCGTGCGTGAGATCTCGCGTGATGCCGTCGTGCATGCTCCGCGCCGGATGGCGTCGGCGAAGCCCTCGCGTGATCTCTGCCCGCTGACGGACCGCGAGCTCGAGATCCTCCGCCTGGTGGCTCAGGGCTACACGAACGGACGCATCGCCCGCGAGCTGTGGGTGACCGAGCAGACCGTCAAGTTCCACCTGTCGAACACGTACCGCAAGCTCGGCGTGGCCAACCGCACCGAGGCCAGCCGGTACGCGCACGTCAACGACCTGCTCCTCGCCGCTTAAACGGCACGGGGCCGACTCATCCGAGCCGGCCCCGCACCTTCCGCGAGAGCGGGGTCTCGCGATCAGGCGTCGACGTTCATGTCGGCCGCGATCTGCGCCGCGGTGAGCGGCTTGCGCCAGACGCGGACGTCATCGACGTCGCCCTTGAACCACTCGCCCCAGACGTCGTTGCCGCCGAGTTTGAGCGCGCCGGTCCCGGTCGCCATGGTGCCGGACAGCGCACGCGAACCGGCCTGCACGCCGTTGACGAAGTACCGCAGCGTGCTGCCGTCGTAGGTCACGGCGATGTGCGTCCAAGCGTTGAGCGCAAGCGCCGAGCCGGTGGCGTCGTAGTCCAGCGACGTGTGGGCGTAGCCGACGGCCTTGCCGCGATCGTCATTGGCGTACAGCGCGTAGGCGAGGCCGTTGCCGTTCTCCTTGAGGACCGCCGTCCGCCACGTGCTGCCGAGGGCGCTCGGCTTGACCCACGCCTCCAGCGTCATCGCGGTGGTCAGGTCCAGGGACGCGGAGTCCTTCACCACGACCTGGTCGTTGACGCCGTCGAAGCGGATGGCCTGGCCGTGCTTGCCGGTGCTGACGCGGGCGGCGCCGCCGGAGATCGAGCCGGCGTTGCTCTTACCCGAGTCGTCGAGGACGCTCGTGCCGGACGCCTCGTCGAAGCCGTAGGAGGCGACGAGGTCCGCCGGAGCGAGGGTCGCCGGAGGCGTAGGCGTCGCGGTCGGCGACGGGGTGGCCGTCGGCGTGGGCGAAGGCGTCGCCGTCGGGGTCGGGGACGGGGTGGCCGTCGGCGTGGGCGAAGGCGTCGCCGTCGGAGTCGGCGAGGGCGTCGCGGCAGCGTCGACCGCGAAGGACTTCAGGCTGGCGTTCGTGTCACCGTCGGCGTCGACGACGGTCAGGCGGACGTACTTCGTCTCGGCGATCGAGAAGGTCTTGGTGATCTTGCAGCCGGTGGCGGTCTCCCAGACCGTCGCGCCGGTGGCGTCCTCGAAGCTCCAGGTGCAGGTCAGGGTGCCGTCGCCAGTCGAGGTGGTGCCGTCGAGCGTGGCCGCCGTGCCGACGCGGACGCCGGTCGGCGCAGTCCAGCGGCTCACCGCGGGCGCGTCCGGGGCGGGCGTCGCCGTCGGAACCGGGGTCGGCGTGGACGTCGGAGCCGGCGTCGCGGTGGACGTCGGGGCGGGCGTCGCGGTCGGTGTGGGTGTGGGTGTGGGGTTGGGGTCGGTGCTGGTGGTGGGGTTGATGCCGCGGTTGGTG
>NZ_JAPDOD010000007.1 GCF_027587205.1 Solirubrobacter ginsenosidimutans | reverse complement strand
GGCGGCTGTCGCCGCGCCCGCGTGGGCGGCGGTCGCGGGCCCGCCGTGAGCGCCACCGGCGTCGGCAGTCGCCGCGCCGGCATGCCCGGCGCCGGCCGCGCCACTTGCCGGCCCGCCGTGCGCGGCTCCACCCGCCCCTCGAAGTGCGGCGATCGTGCGGCCGCCCGGGTCGATCCGGCCGTCCGGGCGGGGCATTCCGACGATCTCGGCTTGGTAGCGGGCGATCGCGTTGCCGAGTTCGGTCAGGTTCGCCCCGGGCGGGTGGCCGACGCCGACCAGCCGCGCGCATACGGCCGCGACGTCCGCCGCCTGGTTCTTGCCGCCGCGCCCGACCGATCCGCCGATGTGCAGCGCGACGAGGCCGGTGCCGGTGGCGGCCAGCGCGAGCATCACCGCGGCGTCGTCGACGAGGTGGCCGATGCCCTCCGACACCGCGCCCACCATCCCAGGACCGGCGGCCGGGGCGGCCGCGTGATCGTCACCGAACGCGCCGTCGGGCACGTCCGGCTCGATCTCCTGGTGGGTGATCGCCTTGTCGATGTCCGCGCGGGTCTTCGAGTAGCGGCTGACCCGCGCCGCCATCTGCTCGCGGTGCGTCTGCCAGCGAGCGACCGACCACTTCGCGTCGCCGCCCGCGGCGATCGCGGCGTCGGCCTCCGCCAGCGCCTTCGTTCGCCCGCCCTCGCCCCAGAAGGCGATGATGTGGTGCTTGCCGTTGTCGCGCGCGATCACGCTGCTGTTGCGGAAGAGCTCCCCGAGCGCGTCGGACAGCTGGGTCTTCTGCTCGTCGGTCACCTGCGCGCCTTCCGCGAGCGGGACCTGCTTCAGCGCCGCCTGGAAGTTCGCCCGCGCGCCCGCCGGCAGGTTCTTGTCCATCGAGTAGAAGTACGCCTGCCCGCGCGTGTCGAGCACCGACTCCGGCGTGCGCCCGCCGATGCTCTTGCCGAGCGTCTCGTGCACCTCGCCGCGCAGGTACTCGCGCTGCAGCCGCTGGATCTGCGGGTCCATCCCCGCCTGCCCGAAGCGGTTCGCCCACGCGGTGATCGTCTCCGCGTTGGGCCGGAAGAGCTCCATCATCGTCCGCTTCGCCGGCCCCCATTTCTTACCGTCGTGGACGAAGTCCTTGCCGTCGACGTCGAGGTCGGCGCTGCCCCAGTACTTGTCGAAGAGGTCGCGGCGGCGGTCCTTGATGAACGTCAGGACCTTCTGCAGCTCGCCCGCGGTGACCGTCCACTGTCCCTGCCCCCACGTCAGGACGCCGGCGTCTGAGCCCTCGACCGACGCGAAGCCGCCCTCGGCGGACGCGATCGAGCCCATGACCTTGTCCGTCGCGCTCGCGCCCGAGTGCTTGGTCACCGTCTCCTTGCCGTCGACGTTCGCGCCGTCGGAGCCGACCTCGTGCGCCGCGGGCGCGCTCGTCACGGTCATCGCCTCGACCGACTGCGGCTGCAGGCGGACCGTGATCCGCACCCCGTCGACCTCGCGCGTCTCGAACAGCGCTTTGACGTCCGCGGCCGCCGGGTCGTAGCGGACGTTGACCACGGCCTCGGTGCCGCTGACGATGTCCTCGAGGTACACCGGCAGGCGGTTGAGCGGCGTGTCGCCCTTCGGCTCGTAGGTGGCGACCGCGACCGAGTCGTCGCCGAAGTGCAGCGCCGCGGAGTACCCGCCACCCGCCGGCGTCACGACGAGCTTGGAGTCGAGCGCGGTGCGCAGCTTCGGCGCCGCGGGCTCGCGCGCGAGTCGCGAGGCCACCGCCTGGTTGCCGACCGAGCGCTGGAGCGAAAGGACCGCCGCGGCCGGAAGCAGGGGCAGCGCCTCCGGCCGCGGCAGAGCCGTGGTGGGTGTCGCGACGGGCGGGGACTCGATGAGCTCATGCGTCGCGGCCACGGCACCGGCGACCCTAGGACGACCCTGCACCCCCCGGCAATCGGTGACGCACCCTTAAATTTGGGCGAGCACCAACTCGACCACGGCATCGACCTCGGCCGCCGACGGCGCCGGCTCGGCCGGGTCCGCCCGCCGGGCGAGCGCCTTCGCCACCGGCGCCGGATGCTCGAGCCGCGCCACGGCCCACGCGGCGGCGTCGCCCTTGGAGAGCCAGCGGCCCTCGAGCGCCCACGCCCACGCCCGGCACGCCGCGATGATCGCCTGCGAGCCGTCGTAACCCGCCCACCAGACGAGCGACCGGCGATGCGCGGCGACGAGCATGGCGCGCGGCAACTCCGGCACGACCGTCCCCGGATCGGGACCGAACAACGACGCGGCGTTCTCACGGGCGATCGCCAGGTCGAGCACGAACCAGAACCGCTCCTCGGCGTCCGGGTCGTAGCCCTCGTGGTGGCCCATGCCCGGCCCGGTATTGAGGTTGAGCTGGAAGCGGGCGCCGGCGAGATCCTCACGCGCGTAGAGCACGAACTCGACGCCGCGCACCGGGCACGGCACCGCGGTCAGCGCGGCCGCCAGCGCCGACAACCGCTCCCGCGGGAGACGGTGCGACGTGACCGCCTGGACGTCGATGTCGCTGCGCGCCGGATCGAAGTCCCCGAGCGCCCCGGACCCGACCTGCCACGCCGCGATCAGCTCCTCGCCCAGCTGCGCGACGAGTCGACCGCGCAGCTCGGCGAGGTACGCGGCGACGTCAGCCATCCGCGTGGCGGCTCTCGGCGTGGCGCGGGAGCCCGTCGTCCGGGATCGCCTCCCACGGCGCCGCCGAGCTCACGAACTGCCGCACGCTGGGCCGGATGCCCGGGTCCTCGTCGAACGTGCCCATCCGGATCCCGATCGGGTCGGCGTGGCTCGGGTTGCGCCCGAACAGCGACGAGCCGCAATCGCCGCAGAACCACTTCTCGCCGCCCACCTCCGGCTTCCACGCGCGCAGCCGGTCCTCACCCGCGACGATCCGGAACGCGCCAGGCGCCGGGTGGGCATTCGGCGAGGCCGCCGCCCCGCTTCGCCGCTGGCAGCGCCGGCAGTGGCAGTAGCTCGCGGCCACAAGCGGCGCCGACACCTCGTAGCGCACGGCGCCGCAGTTGCAACCGCCCGTGAGAGGGAGGCGGGTCATCGCCGCATCATCGCGTACCGTCACGTGACGGTTGCGGTAGCGCGACCCGCGAGCGAAGGTGTGACGCGTGGAACCCGAATCCCCCTGGCCCGCGTTGCGCGTCGCCGACTGGCAGGCCACGCGCGACGCGCTGCAGCTGTGGACGCAGATCGCCGGCAAGGTGCGCATGGCGAAGGCGCCGATGGTCAACCACTGGTGGCACGTGACGTTCGCCATCACGCCGCGCGGCTTCACCACCGGCGCGATCCCGGACGGCAACCGCTTCTTCTCGATGACCTTCGACTTCGTGTCGCAGGTCCTGCGCATCGAAGTGCAGGGCGGGCGGGAGCGGGAGGTCCCGCTCGCCCCCGGCTCGATCGCGGACTTCTACGCGCAGACGATGGCCGCGCTGGAGGCACTCGGCATCGCGGTCGAGATCTGGCCCGTGCCGGTCGAGATCGAGCATGTGGTGCCGTTCGCGGAGGATGTCGAGCCGCGCGCCTACGTGCCCGAGCACGCCGCGGCCTTTCACGGCCAGCTCGTGCAGGCGAGCCGCGTGCTGGCGATCTTCCGCGGGCGCTTCGCGGGCAAGGTCAGCCCGGTGCACCTGTTCTGGGGTGCTCTCGACCTCGCGGTGACGCGCTTCTCCGGCCGCTCGGCGCCCAGGCACCCGGGCGGCGCGCCCAACTGCGCCGATTGGGTGATGGTCGAGGGCTACTCGCATGAGCTGGCGAGCTGCGGCTTCTGGGCGGGCGGCGGCGAGGAAGGCGCCTTCTACGCCTACGCCTGGCCGGAGCCGGACGGCTACCGCGAGCGCACGATCCGCCCGCCGGAGGCGTTCTACAACGCCGACGGCGGCCAGTTCCTGCTCCCCTATGAGGCGGTTCGCACGGCCGCGGACCCGGACGCGACGCTGCTCGCGTTCCTGCAGGACACCTACGAGGCCGCGGCCGACCTTGCCGGATGGGATCGCGCGGCGCTCGACTACACGCCGATCACAGGGCCATGACGACGAGCCGCGCCTCCTCGATCGTCGCGTTCGTCAGGGCCCGATAGCGCTGGATGGCCTCCAGCCGGCGGCCGGAGCGGGCGAGCGCCACGATCTCGTCCGGCACCACCGGGCCCCCGAGCGCGAGCCGCTCGGACACGCGCGCGAGCTGCGCCTCGATCTCGGTCAGCCGCCGCTCGACGTCGCCGGTCATCCGAGTCGCACCGGGAGCGGGCGGCTGTAGGTCGCGGCGGCCAGAGCGGGGGTACCACGGATCAGGATCAACACCAGTACAGCGAGGAGCATGGTTCTCATGTCTCCCAGCGAACCAGGCGCCGCGCCGCGCCACCACCGAGGTCGAACCCTGATCTTTTCGCTCAGGGCGGCCCCCAAGTCGCTGCGCGAGGCGATGTCCAAGGGGTGCCCCGGGAAAGTGTCGCCAGGCGAGAGTTAGACGAGGCACCCCTGTGCGGACCTGGGGTGCCCCGCGTGGCGTCATGCGGCGTCAGTTGCGCACGGCACCGGCGTGCCCCGATCGTCAGTGCCGACCCTCAGATGAGAGCCCGGTTACAAGGTCTCGGCGACCTCGAGCACCGGCTGCGGGCGGCCGTGGAAGTACCCCTGGGAGTAGTCGACGCCCATCTCGCGCAGCATCGCCGCCGTCTCGCCGTCCTCGACGAACTCGGCGATCGTCTTCATGCCCATGCCGCGGGCGATGTCGACCATCGACTTCACGACCAGCTGATCGGTCGGGCTGCCCCGGAGGTTGCGGATGAAGTCGCCGTCGATCTTGAGGTAGTCGAGCGGTAGGTGCTTGAGGTAGTAGAAGGAGGAGAAGCCGGCGCCGAAGTCGTCCAGCGCGAAGCGGCAGCCCAGGCGGGTGAGGCGCTCCGCGAAGGCGCGCGCCAGGTCCATGTTGGCGATCGCGGCGGTCTCGGTGATCTCGAACACCAGGCGGCCCGGATCGATGCCGGTCAGCGCGATCTCGCGCTCGATCAGCTCGGGCAGCTCACGGTCGCCGACCGACTTGCCGGAGAGGTTCACTTCGAGCCGGTGCCCGTCTTCGACGTTGTCGTCGGCGAGCAGGTGGATGGCGCGGGTCACGACCCAGCGGTCGATCTCCCCGATCAGACCGAAGCGCTCTGCGGTGTCGATGAACGCGCCGGGCGGGATGATCTCGCCGTCGTCGCCGATCATCCGGAGCAGCAGCTCGTGGTGGGTCGCGGCACCGGTGCTCAGCTCGATGATCGGCTGCCAGTACAGGACGAAGCGGTCCTCGTCGAGCGCGCGGCGGATCCGGTCGGCCCAGGCCAGGCGGGCCTGCATGTCCGCGACATGCTCGTCGTCGTGGTCGAAGACGTGGCAGCGATCGCCGCCCGCCTCCTTGGCCGCGTACATGGCCATGTCGGCGCCGGCGAGCAACTCGTCGACGCCTGACCCCGAGTCGTTGAACGGGACGACGCCGATGCTTGCGGTGGTCGTCACCGCCAAGGTGCCGATCGCCAGCTCCTGCGCGCGGACCGTGTTGAGGATCAGGTCCGCGACCCGCGTGGCCTCGTTGCGGTCGGCGCCCTTGAGGAGCACGGCGAACTCGTCGCCGCCGAGGCGGGCGACCACGTCGGTGTCGGCGAGCACACCCGTCAGCGCGCGGCCGATCATGCGGACGACCTCGTCGCCGGCGGTGTGGCCGTGGAAGTCGTTGACGTACTTGAAGCGGTCGAGATCGAGCAGCACGACGGCGCCGCGGCGACCCCGCACGGCGGCGTACTCGGCGAGCTCCTCCTCGAAGCGGCGCCGGTTGAAGAGCGCGGTGAGGTGGTCGTGGTCGGCGAGGTGGCGCAGCTGGGACTCGAAGCGGCGGCGCTCGGTGACGTCGCGCAGGATGCTGGTCACGACGATGCCGTCGGCCCCGCGAGCCGCGCTGAGCGTGACGTCGACCGGGAACTCGCTGCCGTCCTTGCGGACACCGATCAGCTCGACCGCCTGCTCGGGCGCGTCGCCGCCGGCGTCGACCCCGACGGCGTGGAAGCGGTCCGCCGCGCGCCGGCTCGAATGGGCCGCGAAGAGATCCTCCACCGGCCGCCCGATCAGCTCGCTGCGCAGGTAGCCGAACAGCTCCTCGGTGCGCGCGTTGGCGAGCACGATCCGCCGCGCGGCATCGACCTTGACGATCGGATCGGGCGCGGTCTCGAGCACGCGGGCCTGGTCCTCGGCCTCCTTGCGGGACGCGATGTCGCGGATGATCCCGCCGAAGAAGCGGCGCCCGCCGGTCTGCCAGGTCGAGAGCGAGAGCTCGATCGGGAACTCGGCGCCGTCGGCGCGCAGCCCGACGACCTCGACGGTCTTGCCGATGATGCGCGAGGAATCGGGGCGCTCGGCAACGCGCTTGAGCCCGGCGTCGTGCATCGGCCGGAAGCGCTCCGGCATCAGGAACGAGAGCGGCTGCCCGGCGACGGTGTCCCCGTCGAAGCCGAACATGCGCTGCGCGGCCGGGTTGAAGGAGATGATCCGCCCCTGGGAGTCCGCCGCGATGATCGCGTCGTTGGCGGATTCGGCGACCGAGCGGAACCGGCTCTCGGATTCGCGCAGCGCCTGCTCGGTCTGCATGCCCGCGAGCATCCGGCCGAGCTGGCTGCCGATGTGCGACGCGACCTCGAGCAGCCGGTCGTCCGGCCGGACGGCGTCGACGGAGAAGCATTCGATGACCGCGAACATCTCGCCCGCGATCGGGATCGGGAACGAGAACCCGCCGCGCAGACCGACCAGGCCGGCACACACGTGGCGCGGGAAGTTCGCATCGGCGGTCACGTCGACGATCCACTCGGCGCGACCGCTCTCGAGCACCCGCCCGGGCAGGCCGACGCCACGTTGCATCGCCGTGCGCTCGGTCTCCTCGCGGAAGCGGGCGAAGCGCGCCGGGTCGCTGAGGTACCACAGGCGCGAGGGCAGCATCCGCTCCGCGTCGGCGAAGTACACGTGCCCGACCGGCCAGCCCGTCCAGCGGCACACCTGCTCGACGCAGGCGCGCAGCGCGTCGTCGACCGACGCGGCGCGGCTGGTCGCCTCCGCGACGCGTTCGATCAGCCCGACGAGCTCGCTCGCGGGCGCGGCCGGCTCAGGCTTCCCCCGGCGCGCGACCGACACGACCGCGGCACCGACGCTGACCACGGCGGCGACGGTCGCAAGGCGCGCAGCATCTCGCTGGGTTCGGTCCATGTCCTCGTTGTTCGGCGCGCGCCGGGCGCCCTTGACAGGCGATGTTCTGGAGCGGACGACGGCGACGGCGGTAGCCTGCGTCAGCATGGCGACCACGCGGGTGATGCGTAGCGAGCGATTCCCCGACCTCGACGACGAGGTCATGTTCCCCCGGCTTTCCGACGCCAAGCTCGAGTGGTTCGCCAAGCGCGGGAAGCGGCGCACGTTCGAGCCCGGCGAGGTGCTGTACGAGCACGCGGTCCGCGACGCGCCGTTCTATGTCATCGAGCACGGCCTGGTCGAGCTGATCGATCGCAAGCCCGGCAAGGACGTCCACGTCGCGCAGGCCGACAGCCGGACCTTCATCGGCGACATCGCCGCCTTCACGGGCGAGCCGACGATCAGCGCCTGCGTCGCGGTCGAGACGACCGACGTGATCGCATTCGACCGCGCCGGGCTGCGCGACATGCTCGCCCGCTGGCCCGAGTTCGGCGAGCACATCTTCCGGACGCTGCTGGCCCGGCGCGCGTGGCACGAGGCCGAGGGCCACGGGATCATGCGCCTGATCGCCGCCCGCGGCTCCCGCCGCGCCTTCGAGGTCCGCGACCTGCTCGAGCGCAACCTCCTCCCCGTGCGCTGGTACGACGTCGACACCGACGAGGAGAGCGCGGCGATGCTCGACTGGCTCGAGATCCCGCGCTCGGAGACCCCGGTCCTCGTCCACGCCGCCAACGTCATGCGCAACCCGTCCGCGGCGCAGGTCGCGCGCTCGCTCGGCCTGCGTGCGGAGGTCGACGGCGAGCGCTTCGACCTGGTCGTCCTCGGTGCCGGGCCGGCCGGCCTGGCGGCCGCCGTCTACGGCGGCTCCGAGGGGCTGCGAACGCTGGTGGCCGAGGCGTGGGCGCCCGGCGGGCAGGCGGGGACGAGCACGCGGATCGAGAACTACCTCGGCTTCCCGAGCGGGATCTCCGGCACCGAGCTCACCCGCAAGGCGACGCTCCAGGCGCGCCGCTTCGACGCCGTGCTGTCGAGCTTCCACCGCGCCGTCGAGCTCGCCGACGGGCCGGAAGGACTCGTCCGCGTCGACCTCGACGACGGCCAGCACGTCCTCGCCCGCTCCGTCGTGATGGCGACCGGCGCTCGGTGGCGCGAGCTGAAGGCCGACGGCGTCGATCGCTTCCGCGGTGCCGGCGTCTACCACGCGGCGATGCCGACCGACGCCGAGCGCAGCCGCGACGAGGACGTGATCGTCGTGGGTGGCGGGAACTCCGCCGGCCAGGCCGCGATCCACCTCGCCTCGCGGGCGCGCAGCGTGCGGATCGTGGTCCGCGGGAACGCGCTCAAGTCGACCATGTCGCACTACCTCGTCGACCGCATCGAGCGCCACCCGCAGATCGAGGTGATGACCCAGACCGAGATCGCGTCCGTCGACGGAGCGGCCACGGTCGAGTCGGTCACCCTGCGCAACCGCGACGGGTCCGAGCAGCGGGTGACCTGCAGCGCGGTCTTCGTGATGATCGGCGCCGAACCGTGCACCGAGGCCTCGACGGGCATGCTCGCCGTCGACCCCGCCGGCTACCTGCTCTGCGGCTCAGGCGCGGCAACCTGCGACGGCTACCTCAACTGGCCGCTCAAGGACCGCGAGCCGCACATGCTGGAGACGGTGCGGCCGGGGGTGTTCGCGGCCGGGGACGTGCGCTCAGGCGCGTCGAAGCGGGTCGCGGGAGCGGTCGGCGACGGCGCGCTCGTCGTGCGCTTCGCCCACGACGTGCTCGCCGGCTGACGCTCAGGCGGCGAGCGTCTCGAGCAGCTGGCGGACCGAATGGACCGCGAGCTCGCACTCGGCGTGGCTTGCGCCGTCGGCGGCGGCGAGCCAGCTCACGTAGTCGGCGAGGCCGCTCGCGAGCGGGGTGAGCGGGCCGTCCGGGACCTCGGCGGCGGCCAGCGCCGTCACGAGCGCCGCGCCGATCGTGCTCGCGTCCGCGGCCGACGTCGCGTCGGCGAGCGCGTCCGCCGCGCGATGCCACGCGCTCCAGGCCTCGCTGCCGGTCCGGTCCTCGTCCTCGAGCCGGGCGGCGCTCCCGACATGGAAGGAGAACGCGGTGTCGGAATGACGATGGTCCTCCTGGTCGTACGCCGCGAGCGGGTCGGTGATCGCCCACCAGCGGGTGCTCTCGCACTGCACGTCCCAGATGTCGTGGCGGACGCTGCCGAGCCGCGCTGAGTCCACCTTCTCCAGGCTGACGACGCCCTCGCACGCCTCGATCTCGACGTACTCGATGATCTGGCGCTCCTCGTCGTCGCGCGGCTCGACGCTGACCGGCTCCTCGTCATCCGCCGGTGGGGCCTCGAGCACCACCACGCCTGCTCCCCAGCGCCGTGCGACGAGCCCTTTCTCCCACGACCCGAGGGCGAGCAGCGCGCCGGAGGGCGAATACGCCACGGCGCACGCGAACGGGAGCTCGAGCGACCAGCGCGGCTCGAGCGCATCGCCCGCAAGCCCGACGATCGCGTTGGTGGTGAAGGAGCTCTCGACCGCCGCGAGCTCCCCGTCGGGCGCCCACGCGATGCCGCGGCCGCCGATCTGCTCGGACTCGCGCGCCGCCAGCTCGGCCCCCGTCTCGACGTCATAGACCGCGAGACCGGCATACCGCTGCACGGCGAGCCGGCCGGAGTCGTCGAGCGCGACCTTGTCGGCCGACCCGCCGATCGGCAGCACGCGCGCGGCGTGCTCGGAGAACGGCCAGCGCCGCACGTAGAGCGCCGGCGCACCGTCGAGGTTGTTGATGAACACGAACCGCTCCCGGTCCGGAGAACATGCCAGCTCGACGATCTGGCGCCCCTCCTCATGCTCGTGCAGCAGGATGCTCCCGGTCTCCGTGTCGCGCACGACGAGGTCGCCGCGCGACGAGCACGTGACGAACGCCGCGCCACCCGCGACGAACACCGCGGCGGTGCCGGCGCCGAAGGTGCGCCCGCGGACGAGCCAGAGCTGCTCCATCGACGCCGCGTCGAGCATGATCACGTCGCCACTCGTGTTCGCCGAGACGACGCGCGTGCCGTCGGGGGAGACGTCGATCCCGTGGCCGTTGGACCACGCGACCGCGTGGGTGCGCTTGCCGGTGTGCAGGTCCCAGCGCTGCAGGCGCGAGGCGACGACGTACAGCGCGGACTCGTCCGGCGCGAAGCGCATGTCGAACGAGACGCCGAGGGCGAAGGCCTGCGCATGCGGGAACGTGTCGGAGGTCATTTGCGCGCGGACTGTAACCAGATCATCCGCCGAGCATGAGGGTCGCTCACCCTCTCGCGGCCCAGGGTGTCGAACATGGCGAATGAGGACATCGGACCCGTGGACTACGCGATCATCGCGTTCCCGGGGAGCCGCTTTACCGGAAGGATCGCCCCGGCGCTGGCCGAGCTCACCGAGAACGGCACGATCCGCATCATCGACGTCGCGTTCATCCGCAAGGACGAGGCCGGCGAGATCTCGGCCTTCGACCTCGACGAGATCGAGGAGGAGGTCCGGGCCGGGTTCGAGTCGGCGGGCGTCGCCGGTGAGACCCTGTTCAACGAAGAGGACGTGCTGGCCGCCGCCGCCGAGTTGGAGCCGGGCTCCTCGGCGGCGATGATCGTGTGGGAGAACCTGTGGGCGCGCACGATCGCCGACGCCGTCCGGGCCGCGGACGGCGTGCTCGTCGACTTCGGGCGGATCCCGCACGCGACCGTCGTGGCCGCGCGCGAGCACGAGGGAGTGGCGTCATGAGGGGGCGGCACGGACGGCCGCGTCTGCTCGGCCATCGCGACGAGCCGGAGCCGAGCCCGCCGCCGGCGCCACCGGCGATGCCGGCGCCCGCGACCCCTTCGGCTGAGGAGATCGAGCTGGTGACCCAGCTGCGACAACTCGCGCAGCTGCAGCAGGAGGGCATCCTCACGGAGGCCGAGTTCGCCGCCAAGAAGGCCGAGCTGCTCGTGGCTCAGAACTAGGTCGAGACGGTCACGCGGCGGAGCTTGTACTTGTTGAGCAGCTTGTCCTGCTCGTCCTGCGGGAGCCCGGGGATCGACTCGATCTCGGCGAAGAAGGCGCTGTCGCGGATGATCGAGTAGGTCAGGAACTTGCCGCCGAAGTCGAGCCCGTCGATGTACTTCGTGGACGCGTCACGCTCTTCCTGGGTGGACGTCTTGTTGCATTCGCCCAGCTTGAACGAGCCGCCGGCCTTGACCTTCGGTTCGCTCGTGAGCCGCTTCGCCTCGCCGACGCCGACGGCGATCGCGTCCCCGGTGTTGCCGGAGATGTGCAGGAAGGAGTCGCCGAGATCGTCGACCACGGTGACGGTGTGGCCGCCGTACTGGCACCCGTCGAAGAGGTACATCACCTGGTCGCCCGGCATCAGCGGAGCGGTGTAGGCGGCCGGGGCGGACACGAGGTTCGGCACGCCGCCGACCTTCTGGAAGGAGATGTTGGCGAGGAACTGCTCGATCTTCGTGGTCGCCGGCGCGTAGCCCATGTCGCGCAGCGCCGCGATGATCGCCGATGAGCTGGTCTGCGTGCACCAGTTCGGCTTCGGCTTGCCCTTGTCGTTGAGCCCGCCGCCGAACTTCCCCACGTTCTCCTCGCCGCCCTTGGCGGCGCTGGCCTGGTTGATCGAGCTGCGCCCCGCGTACTGGAAGAGGAACTTCAGGCTCGGCGGCAGGTCGCCGTGCCAGGCCTCCATGTAGTAGTTGAGGTAGTCGTCGAGGATCTGCTGGGCGTCCTCTTCCTCCTTCGCCCACGTGGTGACCATCATGAGCTTGTACTGGAGCTGGCGGAACCAGTCGGGCAGGCCGGCGCCGGCGTTGGACACCGGCGCGGTGCCGGTGCCGCGCAGCGCCTTGCCCGCGACATGGCCGGCAGCGTCGATCGCGTCGGTCGCCGTCTTGGCCTTCGCGGCGAACTCGGCGTCCTTGGCCGCCGGCAGCTCGTCGATCGCCGTGGCCAGCTCACTGCTCTTGACGTAGCCCTTCGTGCTCTCGAAGACCACGCCGTAGAAATCGCCCTCGTCCGAGCTCAGGTCCACCGTCTTGCCCTTGGCGAGCTCGCCGACGACCTTGCTCGACTCGTTCGGCTGCTCGTAGACGTGTGCGGTCTCGGCCTCGGCGAGCGATCCGTGGCCGGCGCCGCGGCGGATCGGCATCCGTCCCAGCACCCCCGCCCGCTGCTGCGCGAGCAGCCGGGACACGTGCGCGTTGCCGTGCGTGCTCTGCATCCGCAGCACCATCGCGACCGCTCCCGCGCCGCCTGAGACCGAAGCGCCCACCGGCGCCTGAGGAGCGGGCGCAAGGCCCGCCTGCGACTCGGCCGCCTCTTTCATGGCGCGACCCTAACCGACGATGAGAAGATCGGTCGCGATGCCCAACGTCTCCCCTGAGCTCCGGGCGCTCATCGAGCCCGGCCCGCTGGCCCACTTGAGCACGGTCAACGCCGACGGGAGCCCACAGGTGTCGGTCATCTGGATCGGCATCGACGGCGACACCCTCGTCAGCGGCCACATGCGCCGCGAGCAACTCAAGCTGCGCAACATCGACCGCGACCCACGCGTCGTGCTCTCGCTCGAAGCGCCGCGCGAACCGGGCGTGCTGCTCGCGCCCCACGCGGTGATCCGGGCGCGTGCCGCGATCGAAGGGCCGAGCGAGGACGCGTGGGAGCTGCTCGACCGCTTGGCCAAGGTCTACATCGCCCCGGACGCGCCGTTCCCGGCCCCACGGGGACCGGGGTACACCGTCCGCTACACCCTCGAGCGCGTCGGCGGCGTCGGCCCCTGGGCGTGATCCCCGCGGTTTCCGGTTTGTCGTCGCGCGGACATCGCGAAGTGTCCTCAACCTGACGTATAGGCGCCCGTGAGCGGCGTGGTTGACACGCTGCCGGGCGCTTGGGAGGTTGCCACGGAGTTTCCGTTGCGCAGTCGCGGTCCGCTTTCGACTTGGCCCGCATCTTGCAGCAGCTGAGCCGAACGGCCCGTTCGGCACGAGGTCAGCGCATGACGGCACTTGCGGCGATAGGCGATTGGACCCAGCAACGCGCTCCGGCAGGCGCGCAGCCTGCACTGTGCGACGCGATCGCCGCGGTCCAAGACGTGATCCGCCGCCGGCGTGGCTACGCCGCCGACGCGCTTCGACTGTACGGGGAGGCCCGATGAAACGAGAGATGAAGCGCACCCTGTTCGAGATCGTCGCGGACGACGATCGTTTCCGATGGCGTCTCGTCGCCGATGGAAACGAGGTGGCGCAGAGCCCCGAGACCTATCGCTCGCCCAAACGCGTGCGCCGCGCGATCTCCGCGCTGCGTCACGCCGAGGTCGTCGACACGACCGCGGACGAGTTCCGCACGATCGCGCTCCCGGTGACGGAATTCGACCTCGTGGACGGCGTCGATCCGCTGATCGTCGGGGAGCGCCTGACCCGCCGCAAGCGCCGGCAGCGCACGGGCGTGCAGGCGCAGTCCGCCGCACGCGCGGCCGCGCTGAAGGTCCGGGCCGCGGACCACGTCGCCATCGCCGAGGACCTCAAGACCGTGGCACGGGTGAAGGACGCCGTCGCCGGAGCGCTGCGCGAAGAGGCGGCGCTGCACGCGGTCCGCGGCGTCGCCCTGGCCGACGACGCGGACGCGCGCGCGGCGAGCGAAAAGTCCGCCATCGCCGCCGAGCTCGAAGCCGACGCGGCGACCAAACGCGCCGCCGCCGATGTCCTCGAGGAGTTCGCCGAGAGCGAGGCCGTCACGGCGGCGCAGGCCGACGACGAGGCCGGCGGCGGCACTTCTCGTCCCTGAGCCCACTCCGGTGCCCTCCACCGCGACGCGCTGCAACCCGGCGATCGAATCGCCGGTCGACGCGTGGTTCGAGGTCGTCGGTGCCTCGGACTCGCTCGTCCAGCCGGTCGTTCGCGGCCTCGGCGAGCGCGGCGTGCAGCTGTGCTCCCGCGACCCGGTCGCGGACCGGCCGCGCAACGGGGTCGTCGTGTTCGCCGGCAGCGCCGCGGCGGCCGCCGACTCGATCCATGCGGTGGCCGACGGCGGCTCGGAACGGATCCTGGCGCTCGCCGCCAACGGCGGCGAGCTCGGCGACGACAGCTGGGGCCTGCTGCGCGCCGGCGCGTCGGACGTCTTGAGCTGGTGCGATGCGGAGAGCTCGGCGCGCCAGGTCGCGGAGCGGCTGCGCCGCTGGCAGACGATCGACGAGCTCGTCGAGTGCGCGCATGTACAGGAGTTCCTGGTCGGCGAGAGCCCGGCGTGGCGGGCGGTGCTGCGCGACGCGGTCGAGGTCGCACGCTTCACCGAGGCCGCGGTGCTGATCACCGGCGAGAGCGGCACCGGCAAGGAGCGCGTCGCGCAGCTGATCCACGAGCTCGACCCGCGCCCGAACAAGCGCCGGCTCGTGGTCCTGGACTGCAGCACCGTGGTGCCTTCGCTGTCGGGCAGCGAGTTCTTCGGTCACGAGAAGGGCGCGTTCACCGGCGCGTCGGCCGCGCGCGAGGGCGCCTTCGAGCTCGCCCACGGCAGCACGCTGTTCCTCGACGAGGTCGGCGAGCTTCCGGCCCCGTTGCAGGCCGAGCTGCTGCGCGTGATCCAGGAAGGCACGTTCAAGCGCGTCGGGAGCAACACCTGGCGCAAGAGCTCCTTTCGGCTCATCTGCGCCACCAACCGCGACCTCGCCGACGAGCAGGCCAAGGGCGCGTTCCGCAACGACTTCTACTACCGGATCGCCGGCTGCACGCTGCACCTGCCCAGCCTGCGCGAACGCCGCGAGGACATCCTCCCGTTGTTTCACCACTTCTTCCGCGAGGCCCACCCGGAGGGTCGGCCACCCGAGCTCGAGGACGCGGTGCGCGAGCTGCTCGTCAGCCGCCCGTACCCGGGCAACGTCCGCGACCTGCGCAGCCTGGCGCTGCGCATCGTCCATCGCTACCTCGGCGCCGGCGTCGTGAGCGTCGGCGACATCCCCGATTGCGAGCGGCCGGCGCCCGCACCGCAGCGCACACCGTGGCGCGACGGAGACTTCGCGCACAGCATCCGCCGCGCTGTGGCGCAGGGCGCGACGCCGGCGGAGATCGCCGCGGCCGCGGCGGACGTAGCGTCCGTCGCGGCGCGCGGCTGAACGTCACCGGTAAGCGCCGGCGGGCGCGCCGTGGCGCGGGCCGTAGGGCGGCAGCGAGCGGTCCCCGCGCTGGGTGAGGTCGACGCCGGTCACCGCTCGGTAGGCGTGGATGTAGCCCTGGATCTCCGGGCGCCAATAGCGGACCCAGTTCGCCGCCTGGTTGGGGTCGATCACGTCCGACCACGCACCGAAGCGGATCCCCAGCAGCAGCTGCTCGCCGAACACCGACAGGTCGCGGAAGTGCACGACCGACATGTCCGCCCAGCCCTGGAGCTTGTTCATCGCCTCGACCGACCCGATCCACGGCTCGGGGTAGGCGACCATCGTCCGCATCGGCAGGAACTCGCGCATCTCCGGGCTCGCGAGGATCCACTGGTACATCAGGGCCTCGTGCCGGGCAGTCCACGGCAGGTCGCCGTACTGGTTGTGCGCGCCCTCGGTGAGCAGCAGGTGCGTCTCCTTGAGCGCGTTGAGCACCGGGAAGCCGTCGGCGATCACCGTGGTGTTGTCGTCCTGCGTGTAGAAGACCGCGCACAGCGCCAGCAGGTGGTGGTAGGCCCCGATGAACCGCGAGCGCGAGTCGGCGCCGCGCACGGGCGGACGCGGCCTCGTGGCCAGCGCCAGCCCGTAGTGGTGGTCGTACTCATACGCCCGCCGGGCGGTCGTGAGCCGGTGCTGCTGGTCCTGGACCATCCCCCACAGCAGGTTGTTCAGCGGCCGCAGGGGGTTGATGTCCATCCCGATCAGCGGATCGCGCCCGCGAGCGCGCCGGTTCTGGAAGCGCCGGATGATCGAGTTCATCGTGTGAAAGACGCCGGCCTCGTCGTTCCAGTACTCGTGCAACAGCTCCAGGAAGCACGGCTGCTCGAGCTTCTCCGCGAGGATGCCGAAGCAGATCTCGGCCGCCTCGTCGCCCTCGCGGTCGATGCCGACGATCGCGACGTCACCCAGCTGGCGGCGGATCAGCGCCAGGTACGGGAGCACGTCGAGGAACTCGCCGTCGCCGGCCGCGACGCGCTGGAGGTATTCGCGCATCTCTTCCTCGAGGCCGGCCCGCGTCACCTGCCGGTTCAGCCGCGCGCTCTCCTCTTCGACGTCTACGTTGCGGAAGTCGCGCAGGTCGACGCCGCAGTGGGTCATCAGGAACACCTCGGTGGCGGCCTTCAGGACCCGGTAGCGATCGACGTTCGGAAACGGCAACGCGGTGCGGCGCTTGACCTTGCGCAGCTTGTGCTCGGCACGTTTGCGCTCCCGGCCGCTGAGCGGCTCGTCGGACTCCGCGCACAGCAGCGACTCGATGAACTGGCTGTAGCGGTCGAAGCGGAGCGCGTTGGCGCTGTTGCGGATCGCGACCCACAGCGGCTGATCCTGCGTGGCCGGGACCGCCGCGCGCTTGAGCGTGACGGCGACGTCGTCGCCCGCCGCGAACGGCCGCGGCGTCACCTCGATGTTCTCCGAGCACAGGTCGATGCTGCCGTCGCCGCCGACCTTGGTCAGCTTGGCCGACACGCGCCACGAGCCTGCCTCCAGCGGGGTCGTGTCGAGGGTCGCCCGGATCTCGTCCCCGCCCGTATCGCCGAGGGTCACCTTGCCTCCGGTCACCGTCGTGGCGCCGAGGAGGGCGATGCGGGCGGCCTGATCCGGCGGCCGCGTCGGGCCCTCGACGATCCATTCGACCGTGTAGTCACCCGCCTCGCATGCCGGGACTGTGGCGGTCAGGAGCACGATGCCGCCGGCGGCGATCCGGGGCGGCTGGGCGGTGATGGTGCAGTGCTTGGTGGGCGTGGTCATTGTCTTGTTCCTTCCTGTCAGGTGACGGCAGCCGCGCGCCGCGGCTCGCCGGCCCAGATCGTGGGTTGGCCGACGAACATGTCGGTCTCGGTCGTGGCGCGAGCGGTCGCGAGCGAGCTGCGCACCGCCCAGGCGGAGATCAGCCGGCGCAGCAGGCGGCTCTCGCGCTCGGGTGAGAGGCGCCCGCTCGCGCGGGCCTGCCCGAGGACGGCGAACGCGACCGTGGGCGGCGTCAGCTCCATCCGGCTGGGCTCGGCCTCCCACGACGCGAAGCGATTCAACAGCGACTCGCGCTGCAGCTCCGGGTTGCGGAGCACCTCGCCGAGCGCCCAGCCACGCAGGCGCGGCGGGCGGTGCTCGACGAGCAGCGAGACGAACTCCGGCATGGTCGCCCGCAGATCGGCGATCACCGCCGTCAGACCCGGGCGGAGGCCGGCGAGCGGGTACATGGCGCGCCACGTGGCAGCCAGGCGCTCCCATTGCGGGTCCGGGTACAGGCGGTCGCCGATCGCGCAGCTGAGCAGGACCCGCACCCATGGCATGGGATGCGGGTCGTCATCGGAGGGCCGGAACACGAAGCCGCGGGGCAGGCTCACCAGGCCGATCAGGCCGAGCGTCGACCCGATGCCGATCCGGCTGATCGCCCAGTAGTCGGCCACGATCTCCGAGATCCAGCGGTCCCACATGTCCCAGGCCGGGCGCGGCCGCGCGTGCCGGCGGATCTCGCGCAGCGGGGCGCGCAGCGAATCCACGAGGCGCAGCAGCGCCGCACCCTGGTGGCCAACCTCGTGCACGAGCGAGGACGCGATGCCGTACCCGATCATCCGCTCGCGCGGGATGCGGATCAGCGCCACGGGCGTCTCGCCGCCGCCCGGCAGGCGAGTCTGGACCCGGCGGATCGATCCGCCGAGCCCGCGGTGCAGCGAGCAGATCACCGGCGGGCCTTCATAGAAGTCGCCGGGCACGAGCAGCGCCTCCGCGGCCGCCACGTCCAGGCCGGACAGCAGGACGCCGTTGTCGTGCTCGCTGCGCTGCGTGATCACCTCCGAGAACAGGTCGAACTGCGACAGGGCGCTCTGGAAGCTCAACCGCAGCATCCAGAAGCGCCGCTGCTGCTCGGCCGCGGGAGCCGTGGCGCCCGGGCCGCGCAGCCAGCGCAGGAAGGCCCGGGCGCGCCGGTGCACCTCGCGCCGGCCGGTGATCAGGTAGTCCTCGATCGCCGCCAGCGCGGCGGGTGAGAGCGCCGCCGCCGCGACATGGGTCTCCTGGAGCACGAACGGTTGGACCGCTGCCAGGCGGGTCAACAGCGCGCGGGTCTCCTGCTCCAGCAGCCAGGTCGCGGACGGCTCGTCGCGCATCGGCTCAGACGCCCAACAGGATGATCTTGCCGTCGCGGCGGATCCAGCGACCGCTCGCACCGCCGCCGTCCATGCCGCCGTAAGGGCCGAAGCCGCTCTCCTGCTGCTGGCCGTCGTCGTCCTCGTCCCCGCCACCGCCGCCGCCGCCATAGCCGCCATAGCCGCCATAGCCGCCGGAGCGCCACCCCCGGTACCGGCCGCCCCAGCCCCCGCGATAGCCGCGGTATCCGCGGTACCGGCCGCGGTAGCCGCCGTAGCCGCGGCGCCGGCCCCAGCCCCATTCGCTCTGGGCCCCGCCCGAGCCGCCGCCGGCTCCGCCACCGGCGGGCGCCTGGGCCTGCGCGTCGGCGCCGGCCGGCGGTTGCGGCGGTGGTGGGGGCGGAGGCGGCGGCGGGGGCGGAGGCGGCGGCTCGGGCACCGGCATCGGCTCGGGCGGTGGCGGCGGCGGGTACGCCCACGCGGGCGGGTACGCGTAGCCGCGATAGCCCCACGGACGCGGGCCGTAGCCGTAGCGGTAGCCATAGCCGTAGCGCCCCGCGTACGGGCGCCGGTAGCCGTAGTAGCCGCGGCCGTAGTAGCGACGCGCGTACGGGGAGAACGCGCGCAGCCCGCGGAAGAAGAACGGGCGCGCGAAGTGGCGTGCCGCGCGGAAGAGCGCGAACTCGCCCACCAGCTCCGGATCGGCGCCGGCCGGAGCCATGGCCGCGTCGCGCGCCGCCGTCGAGGTCAGCTGGACGAGGCGGCGGGCCGCTTCGTAGTGCCCCTGCTCGTGGCTGAGCTCGCCTGCTTCGGACTCGAGCATCGAGCCGCCGCCGGTGAGCGCGGCCTGCGCCACCGGTCCGACCGCGTTGATGACGGCGCGCCCCTGTGGCGAGTTGACCGCGGTGCGCACGCCCTGAACGGCGCGGCCAACGGCGTTGACGATCCCGCCGAGCACCTGCGCGAGTTCCTCCTCGGAGGAGACCTCCATCAGGCGTTCGGCGAACTGCGATTCGTGCGCGGGTGGCAGCGGCGCCTCGGCGTATTCGGTCTCGCGCCCGAGCACGGACGAGAGGATCTTGCCGAGCAACTCCTCTTCGGCCTCGCCGGCCTCGCCCTCCCCTTCGCCCTCGCCCTCGTATTCGCCCTCGCCCTCGCCCTCCTTGAGCAGGCCGCCGAGCAGGCCGCCGAGGACCTTGCCGGCGATCGGGATCAGCGGGAAGAACCGCTCCTCCTCTCCCTCGCCTTCGCCCTCGCCCTCGCCCTCGTATTCCCCCTCGTACTCGCCGGGGCCGAACCCGCTGTACTCGCCTTCGCCTTCGCCCTCGCCCTCGTACTCGGATTCGCCCTCGTACTCGCCGGGAGCGAACTGCTCCTCGCCTTCGCCGTAGCGCTCGTACTCCGACTGGCCCGGCGGTCCGTACCGTCTGCGCCGGCGCCCGCCTTCGTACTCCGACTCCATGCTTGTCTCGAACATGTGGGATCTCCCGTGCTGGTGTGCTGCTGATCACGTCGCGTGCGGGGAGAGGAGCCCGGGCGCGAACTCGCGGCCGGCCCTCCCGAGGGCCACGCCCACCGGGGCCGTGGACGCGCGCGCCGCGGCCGCCTGCGCGAAGCGGACGAACTGGCGCGCGATCTCGTAGTCGCGGTCCTCCGCGCTGATGCCTTCGAGCTCCATGCCGTAGGCACGAGCCGCGCGCTTGGCCGTCACCGACCCGGGCGTGGCGGACGGCAGCGCCGTCGTGGTCAGCGTCGGCAGGGTGCGTTCGGCGGCGTCGCGGAGCACCGCGACGAGCTCGTGACCGGCGGCGGGGGCGAGCCTCGCGCCCGCGGTCCGCACGAGCCGGCAGAGGAACGCCTCGAGCTCGGCCTCGTTGACGACGTCGAGCAACTCGGCGGCCAGCTCGCCGGCGTGTCGCTGGTGGGCGTACATGCCACGGGTCGTTGCAAGAAGCGGGCCACGTCAGCCCACGAGCGCCGGCGGCCGTGCCGGCGCCGCCGCAGTGACGGGCCAGCGCGTGCCCGCGGGGCGCGGGCCCATCGGCTCGTCCCAGCCGGCCGCCACCAGGCGGCGGATGTTCGCCGCGTCCGTGGGGTGCCCGCAGGCGCGGTTCTTGTCGTAGAGGCGCTCCCACGAGATGCTGGCCCGGATCCGCCCCGCCCGGCGCTGGTGGTTGAGTGTCTCGAGAAAGACGGCGAGATCGTGCAGGCATCCGTTGCAGGCGCTGTAGCCCCACGTCGGTCCGCGGCGCGAGTAGTTGTGCAGCGCGAGCTTGGCGAGCCGCGCTCGCCACGCGGCGGGCTGCGCGTTGACGAAGCCGACCAGCTGCATCTCCGCGTGGTGGCCGTTGGTGCAGCGCCGCCGCGGCTCGTCCAGGCCGGCGACATTGAACGTGACGACGGTCAGCGGCTCGCCTTGAGCGGGCAGGAACGCCATGCCGCCGGTCAGCGGCGGCGCGGTCGGTGGCACGTTGGGCTGGATCCAGACGTACTCGTAGCGCCGCCCGGCGACGGGCGGCGAGGTCTGCACCTCGGGACTGAGGAGGTGCCGCGGCGGGTTCGTGAGCCGCGTGCGCGATCGGTCCGTCGCCGTGTCCAGCAGCGGCTGTCCATCGCCGGCCTCCAGACGGGTGACGCAGAGCACGATCCCGCGCTCCGGCGGCGTGCCCGCGCGGGCGAGGATCTCGCGCGCCGCGAGCACGTGCACCGGCTCGGTCGGCGCCGAGGCGGGCGCGGGCGCCGGGACCGCCGGCCCCATGCCGGGCGTGGGGACCGCGGGCGGCGCCGGGACTGCGGCGCCGACGTAGAAGCGCGCCTGCACCGGGTAACCGGACCCGTCCACCCGGCCGGGCCGCCAGGCACCCGACGCCACCTTGGTCTCGTACGGGACCGAGGAAGAGACGGCGTTGCTGAGCATGGTGGGGCACGTGATCGCGAAGCGGTAGACGCTGCGACCGTCGGTGTAGCTGAAGCGGGTGTCGGAGCCTCGCGGGCTCAGCGGCGTGTCCTGCACCCAGATGTCCAGTCGCGACTGCGGCGGGATCAGCGCGGGTGGCCGCACGGCCCACCAGTTCGCGGAGTCCTTCCAGGAGGTGACGAGCTGCAGTGGCCTTGTGGTGCGGTTGTAGATCCGTCCGTAGGACGAGTAATCGCGGCCGTGCACGACCGCGGACGGCAGGCGCCGCACGCGCGCGGGCGCCACGCCGAAGCCGGCGCCGGCCGGCACCACGGCCATGATCTGTGCCGTGGCGCTCTTGAGGTCGACCTGCGTGAACGTGTACGGCGTGCGGGGCGCGTCCGGACGCGCGACGCAGGCGTAGCCGTTGTTGACGTAGTCGACCGGCGAGACGTCGACGCCGGCCACGGCGCTGTGCGTGTGGCCCATCACGGCGAGGTCGCTCGCGGTCTGCATCGCCAGCTTCTGTCCGAAGTACGCGAGGTCGTCGCCGCCGCCGCGGTCCGCGTTCGCCGCGCGCAGCGCATCCTCCCAGCGGCCGAGACGACCCAGCCACAGCGTGAACAGCCCCGCGAACGCACTCGCCGCGGCGCGCGCCGTGGTCGTCGCGCCGCCGGGCATGACGACCGGGTGCGTCTGCGGCATTCCGGTGACGCGGCAGATGTACTCGATCAGGAACGCGGCGAGGTCGTCACGCCGGTTCCAGCTGCGCAGGATGGCGGCGACATCGACGCCGGTCGGGTTGCCCATACCGGGCAGGTCGGCGGCGGTGCGTCCCCGCGGCAGCGTCCTCGACAACTGGTAGGCGATCGCGCGCGAGACGAAGTGGCCGATCGGGATCGTCGCCCAGGGCGAGCGGGAGTCCGGCGCGTTGAACATGCACTCGTGGTGGCCGTGCGTGAACACCGTGCGCTTGCCGCTGGTCCCGGTGACCGCGCGCCAGCGCCCGCCGACCAGCTCGATCCGCCCGCCGAGCGACGCGTTGAGCTCGTCGATGTCGGCCCTCGTCAGGCTGCCGTCGTGGTTTCCGAGCAGCAGGCGGACCTCGCCTGGGAACGCGCGGACGACGGCTGCGAGCGGTCCGCCCGCCCCGAGCATCCCGGGGTTCGCCGTGATGATGTCGTGCATCGTGGGCGGCCGCATCGACGGTGGATAGGTCCAGACGTCGAACAGGTCGCCGAGCAGCACGACCTCGCGAATGCTCTCGCGGTGGGCGAGGATCCAGGCGAGCGCCGCGGACAGCTGCGGCTCGTGGACCGACGCCTGGTACCAGCACGTCGGTGTGTTGTTCCCGATGTGAACGTCACTGAGGACGACTGCGTACTGTTTCGTGGCCACGCTGCGCATGGCTGCAAGAAGCGGGCCAATTCTCAGCGCAGCGACGCGGCGTTGTACCCGAGTCGCGCCCGGTGCTTGGCGACCGTCCGGCGAGCGATCGGATAGCCGGCGTCTCGCAGGAGATCCGTGAGGCGCTGGTCCGACAGCGGGTCCACGGCCGATTCGAGCAGCCGGCGCAGCTCGCCGTCGACGCCGCCGCTGACGCCGAAGAACCGCGACAGCGGGAGCATCGTGCCGTCCGGGACCAGCGCGTGCTTACCCGCGATCGCGCGGCTCACGGTGGACTCGTGGAGGTCCAGAGCGGCGGCGACCTCGGCGCGCGTCAGCGGTCGCAGCGCCGCCGGGCCGTCGGTCAGGAAGTCCTGCTGGCGCTCGACGGTGTACTCGGCGACCCGCCGCAGCGTGTTCCAGCGGTCGTGGAGCTGGGCGAGAAACGCTCTCGCCCGCGAAGCCTCCGGCGCACCGGAGCGCACGCCCAGCCGCATCATGACGGGCTCGACCAGCTCGACGGCGAAGCCGCCGTCGCCCTGGCGCACGACCACGTCAGGGACGACGTAGGACGTCACCGCCGCGGCGCGGCCGTCGAAGGCGGGGTACGGCCGCAGCCGGCGGCGGATCAGCTCGAGCACTTCGCAGATCCGCGCGCGCGGGACTCCGAGCGCTCGCGCGATCGAGCTGAACCGTCCGCGCGCCAGTGCCGGGAGGTGCCCGGCGATCACCGCGCGGGCGAGATCGGCGTCGTCGAGACCGAGCGCGTCGAGTTGCAGCAGCAGGCACTCGCTGATGTCGGCGGCGCCGACACCGGGCGGCCCGACACTGCGGATCACCCCGAGCACCCGCCCGACGTCGGCCTCGCCGACGCCGAGCTCGCCGGCGATCTCCGCGCACGAGCGATCCAGCAGCCCGTGCTCGTCGAGGCTGTCGACCACGGCCTCGACGATCGGCGCGTCGGCCGCGCACGTCTCCAGCTGCGCGGCGCGCAGCAACTCCTGGGCGTCCGGCTCGGCGGCGGCGACATCGGCGATGTCGCCGGTCGCGCGCTCGCGCCGCCGCGGCACCGAGCACACCGGGCAGCGCACCCGCCACGAGCCGCGGCAGATCGGACATTCGCCGGCGTCGAGCCGCTCCAGCGCCGCGTTGGCGCACAGCTCGCGCTCGATCAGCGTCTCCATCGCCGCGCACGGCACGGCGAGCAGCTCACTGAACGCGATCTGGGCGGGCGAGACCTCCAGGGCGACCCTGGGCGCCATGGCCATCTGGAGCGCGAACGACGACACTGTCTCAACCTCCTCGCGGCGGCGCGGCCGCAGGTCGACTCTAACGGTCCCGTGGCTGCAAGATGCGGGCCAGCTGGCCCGGATCTTGCTGGGCGCCCAGACGTGATCGTCGACTGCCACTGCCACGCCGGGATCGGCGACGGCCTGACCGGCCCGTGGGACACGGAGGCGCATCTCGGCCGCTACCTCGCGCGAGCGGCACGGGCGGGCATCGAGCGCACCGTCGTCTTCCCGGCCTTTCACTCCGACTATGCGCTCGCCAACCGAGCGGTCGCGCGCATCGTTGCCCGCTCGCGTGGCCGGCTCTATGGGTTCGCGTTCGTGCACCCGGTTCGCGACGCCGGGCGCGTGCACCCGATGGTGCGCGAGGCGGTCGAGGAACACGACTTCCGCGGCATCAAAGTGCACCGCCACGACGGCCGGATCACGCGCGAGATCTGCGAGGCGGCGCGGCGGTTCCGGCTCCCCGTTCTCTACGACGTGATGGGCGAGGTCGAGACGGCGGAGTTGCTCGCGGGCGAGTATCCCGACGTCGCGTTCATCATCCCGCACCTCGGCAGCTTCGCCGACGAGTGGCGGGCGCAGGTGGCCATGATCGGGCTGCTGATCCGCCACCGCAACGTGCACACCGACACCTCCGCGGTCCGGCGGTTCGACCTGCTCGCCGAAGCCGTGCGGCGGCGCCCGCGGCAGGTGCTGTTCGGCAGCGACGGCCCGTGGCTGCACCCCGGCCTCGAACTCGCCAAGATCGAGCTGCTGGGACTCCGGCCGGCGGACGAGCGCCGCGTGCTGAGCACGAACGTACTGCGCCTGATCGAGCCTGTTCAGCGCACCCGCACGGTGAGCCGGAAGGTCTTCGCCGGCTTCGACTTCCCGGGCCCGAAGTACTCGAGCCGGAGCGTCGTCCGCCCGGACGCCTTACCCGTGTAGCGGAAGATCGTCGTGCCGCTGCCGCCGACGCACGGCGGCTCACAGCCGGCGTTCTCGTGCCCCTGCGGTCCCCGCGTCAGCACCTTCGGATCGGGCTTGACCTTGGTCTCCCAGCGGTACCCGCAGCTCCCGCACTCGTCCAGGCTGATCCGGAGCTTCTGGTGCGCCGCGATCGTGACCGTCTTCCCGCTGTCGGAGATCGTCAGCGTCTTGGTCGCGGGCGGCGCGTGGGCCAGGCTGAAGGCGACGAGCAGGAGCGTGAGCACGGCGCGAGCTTACCCCGCGAGAAAACCCAACGGTCCGGGCGACCGGGTTAAGGTCACGTCGTGGGCGCTCCCGATCCAGACCCCGACGCCAAGCAGCTCCAGAGCTGGGCCGGGTACGGCCTCCCGCGCCTCATCGGCTGGTGCGCCGTCGGCTCCGTGCTCATCGCCATCGTGTGGTTCCTGTTCGGCGACTTCGTCTTCAACTCGTCCGAGTCCGCCTCCAATGCCGTCGCGTTCGGGGTGACGTTCTTCGCGACCATCACCGCCGCCACGTTGTGGACGCGCCACCAGGCCCGTCACGGCCGCCGCACCCGCTGGATGGGCAACTGGGGCAAGTAGGTCGCTTCGTCAGCGCCCGGCGGTGAGCTCCGTTGTGGGCTCGAGCAGCGCCGCGAGCTCGTGCCGCTTCTGGGCGCCGAGCTTGCGATACGCGTTGCGGAGATGCAGCTCCACGGTCTTGGGCGTGACGAACAGCGCCTCGGCGATCGCGCGGTTGGTCTGTCCGGCGGCGGCGCGTTCGGCGACCCGCCGCTCGGACGGCGTGAGCGCGGCGAGGCCCTGGAGCGCCGTCGTGCGCGGGCGCCCGCCCGCGGCGTAGAGCTCGCTGCGCACACGAGACGCCAGCGAGCTCGCACCGCGCGCGTGGGCGAGCTCGAGCGCCTGGCGCAGCGGGTCACGCGCCTCCGTCGGCCGGCGGGCGGCGCGCAACGCGCCGCCGAGCGCGGCCAGTGCCTTGGCGTGTTCGAGCCGCGCCGGAGAGCGTTGCGCGAGCGCGACGGCCTCCTGCAGATGCCCGATCCCTTCGGCATGCTCGAGCGTGCCGAGGACCCGCAGCGCCCGAGCCACGATCGACGGCGCGCCCCAGCGGCGGGCCGCCTCGACCTCCTCGGCGGCCAGCGCCAGCGCCTCCTCACGGCGGCCGAGCTGCTGGAGCGCGACGGCCTGGTGCGCGCGCGCCGGCGTGTCGACCGCTGAGAGGTGGGCGAAGCGGCGCGCGGCTTCGCGGGCATGGGCCAGCGCCTCTTCGTAGCGCTCTTCGGCGAGCAGCTGCTCGGTGAGGCTGTCGAGCCAGTAGCGCGTCCCGTGGGACGCGTCGCCGCGGTCGCTCACCGCCTCGAGCTCGCCCCGCGCGCCGGCGAGGTCGCCGCGCTCGCGAAGCACGCCGGCCAGCCACGCGGCGGTCTCGGTGCGGCCCTCGCCTCCGAGGTTGCCGAGCGTGAGCTCCTCGACCGCGTCGCGCAGCGAGGCCTCCGCCTCGGCCAGTTCGCCATGGCGGTAGAGCGTGTAGCCCCGGAAGACGCTCGTGGCCGCCTTGGCGCTGAGCGAGCCGCGCGCGTGCGCGCCCGCCAGCAACGCGGCCCAGGCGTCGAGCGCCTCGTCGCGGTCGGCGAGCACCAGGACCAAGGTCGCCGCGACCGACAGGACGAGGTTCTCGGCGCGGATCAGCTCCCAGCCCTCCAGCGACGCCAGCGCCAGCGCCGCGCACTCGGCGGCCGAGCCACCGCCGTACGCCCACTGGTGCGCGGCGATCGCCGCGAGCAGCTTCGGCCCGGCTCCCGGCGCCAGCGGCAAGCGCCGGTGGCGCTCGAACCGCTCCGCCGGCACCGGCTCGCTGGCCCCCAGCAACGGCGCCGTCAGCTGCAACGCCTCAAGCGCCGCGAGCAGCAGCCCGGCGTCGGGTGGCAGCTCCTTCATCGTGCGGCGGGCGAGCGCCACCCCCTCATCCGCCCGCCGGCTCATCGCCAGCGCCCGCGCGAGCTGCAGCGCCGCGGCGCCGCGGGCGAGCGGGTCCTCCATCAACTCCAGCGCGGCGGTCAGGTGCTCGACCGAGTCGCTGAGGTTGTGCCCCTTCTCGACGTTCGCGAGCGCGAGCAGCACCTGCGCGCGGCGCTCGGCCGGCGGTGGCTCGGCCAGCGCGCGGGTGAGATAGGACGTGGCGCTCGTGGCGGAGCCCGCGCGCTGCGCGGCCCGCGCCGCCTCCGCAAGGGTGTCGACGACCCACGCCTCGCCGCGCTCCGGCGCGTGCATGAGCTGCGTGGCGACCGGCCCGGGAGAGCTCGCGCGATCCCGCAGCAACCGCGCCGCGCGCTCGTGCGCGACCGAGCGCTGGTGGACGGGGACGTCCTCGTAGACGGCCGCCCGGATGACCGGGTGCACGAACGCCATCGCCACGTCGTCGGCGAACACCTCGGCGCCCACCAGCTCGCCGGCCGCGGCCACCGCCGCGACGTCGTCCAGGCCCGCCAGCTCGGCCACCAGCGGCAGCGCGGCATCGTCGCCGAGCACCGCGGTCGCGCGCGCGACCGCCGCGGCACCGGCACTCAAGCGGCCGATCCGCACCAGCACCGCACGCGACGCCGCGCGCGGGGCGAGCGCGTCGACGTCCGCGAGATGCGCCGCGTCGGGCGTGACGCCCTCGGCGCGCAAGGTCTTCGCCAACTCGACCAAAAGCAACGGGTTCCCGCCCGTCGCGCGGTGACAGGCGCGGGTGAACGCCTCGTCGGCACCATCCTCGAGCAGCGCCGCGCACGCGCGCTCGGTCAGCGGCTTGGGCTGCAGGGCGACGGTGAGCGGGTCGCGGGCGATCTCCCCGATCAGGTGCGCGTGCGGGTGGCGCTCGAACGGGCGCACGCCCAACACGAGCGTGCCGCGGAGGCCGTCGAGCCGGCGGACGAGGTAACACAGCCAGCGCAGGGACGGCTCGTCGCACCACTGCAGGTCGTCGACGACGAGCAGCAGCGGGGCGTCCTCGGCGAGCGCGATCGTCAGCCGGTACAGCGCATGCAGGATCGCGAACGACGCGTCCTCGAACCCGACGCCGGTCGCCGGTCCGTCGAAGACCTCGCGGGCCGCCGCTGCCGCGCCCGCGAACCACGGCTCCGAGACGGCGCCTTCGAACAGCTGACGGACGACGCCGAACGCGAGCCCGCGCTCGAGCTCCCCGGCGCGGGCGCTGAGCACCGTCACGCCGGCCGCGCGGGCCTCGCGACGCGCTTCGGCGAGCAGCCGGCTCTTGCCGATGGCCGCTGGTCCCTCGATCACCAGCAGTCCCGGGTGACCTTGTGACGCCGCACCGGCCAGCGCCCGCAGGACCGACAGCTCGTCGTGGCGCTCGAGCAGCACAGGCCCATCCTAAGCGGGCGGGAGCCGGGGCCGTTCTCGGCCCCGGCTCCCCCCTGCCGTTACGGCGTCGTCGTCGACAGCGTGAACGTCAGCGTCTTGCCGTAGGTGCCGGTACGCAGCGCGTCCCCGGCGTCCACGTGCTGGCGGAACTCCAGTGCGACCGCGTCATTGCTGAGCGGGGCCGCGTAGGAGAGCAGCGACAGCGGCGTCGCGCCCAGCGCGCCGAACGGCGTGTCGGCGCCGGCCCGCGTCGCCCGCACCTGCAGCGCCTGGGCGAGCGCGAAGGTGCCGTTGACGAGATGGCCCGCCGCCCCCCCGCTCGTGTCGGCGACCGACAGTGCCGCGTCACCCGCGGTCGAGGTCACCGTGGCGGTCGTCGCGGCGCTGTAGTCCTTCGCGATCCCCGGCGTGAACGGGCCGAAGCTCGCCGGCCCGCCGATCGTCAGCGAGAGCGTCGCCGGGACCGACCCGCCGACGTCGCCGGGCGTGTTCGCCACCCCCGGGAACAGGTGGGTGAGCATCCACTGGCCGCCGAGGTCGTAGACGTCGACGAGGTCGCGGAAGCGCATGTACATCTCGTGCTGCTCGTTGGGCATCACGTGCGTCTGGAACTCCAGCGACGGCTTCTGCGCCTTGATCGCACGCACGACCGCGACGTTGTCGCTGAAGTCCACGTTGCGGTCGTCGTCGCCCTGCTCGAGCAGCGTCGGCGCCGTCCATGACGCGAGGTTGGCGACCGCCGCGTTGCCGTTGTTGCCCGCCATCTCCCACGCGACGTGGAAGATGTTCGAGTTGCGGGACACGCCGAGCGTCGTCAGATAGCCACCGTAGGAGAGACCGTAGATGCCGACCTTGGCCGGGTCGACCCCCGCCTGGGCGAGCAGGAACGCGGCGCCGCCCTGGATGTCCTGGTACTCGGACGCGCTGGTGTTGCCGCGGCCCGGGAACGTGCGCCACGCGTTGCCGTACATGATCCCGCCGCGGTAGTCGACCGACAGCACGACGCAGCCGTGGCTGGCGAAGTACTGGTTCATCTCGTACAGCACGGTGTAGGTGTCGTAGTAGTGGTAGCCCAGCAGCATCTGCCGCGACGGGCCGCCGTGCGGGAAGATCAGCGCGCAACCCGTCGGGTGGGTGGGCGTGAAGAGCTGCCCGTGCACGGTCATGTGGTCGACCGACGACGGGAACGTGACCGCGGTCGGCTCGACGAGCTTGTCGACCGGATAGGTCGCCGGAAGGTCCGGGCCGCCCTTGGAGAGCGAGCCGGCGGCGTCGCGGATGTAGATCGTCGGCGGGACGTTGTAGCTGCCCTCGACATAGGCGAGCTCACCGTCGGCGAGCGGCATCGGCGCCCACTGGCTCGGGTGCCCGCCCGCGAGCTCCACCGGCGCGCCGCCGTGGAAGCCGACCGAGAACAGGTGCCGGCGCGCGATGTCGCCGATGTTGGTGGCGATGACGATCGACTTGTGGTCGCGCGCGACCTGGGCCGTCTCGACCTCGCCGTCGCCGGGCGTGAGCAGCGTCGCGGTGCCGCCGGCCGCGGGCACCGAGTACATGTGGCGCCAGCCGTCGACCTCCCACGTGAACGCGAGCATCCCGTCGTCGGACCAGAAGATCTGGTCGCCCGGCGTGCTCTCGAACGTCGGGTTCTCGTCGAGCGCGTAGTAGCTCGCGCCGGCGCCCGTGGTTCCCTGCCACACCTTGCGCGGCGTCAGCGTCGCCGCGTCGGCGGCCCAGATCGCCCACGGCTGCCCGGAGATCGTGCGCCGGAACGCGATCTGCGTGCCGTCGGGCGACCACACGGGCGCGGCGTCCGTCGCCCCGGTGTGGACGACCGCCGCCGTCGTGTGCGTGGTCATGTCGAAGATCTCGACGCCGCTCGAGCGCGTGTACATCAGCTTCGAGCCGTCGGGGGAGAAGCGCAGGTTCGACGGCGTGCCGCTGGCCACCGTGAACAGGGGCGCCGGGGTGCCGGCGTCCGTGAGGTGGCCCTCCGCGTCCCACGTCAGCGAGACGCTCATCACGCTGCGGCCGTTGAGCCAGACGAGCATGCTGTCGTCCGGCTTGAACAGCGGCGTGAGCCCGTCGCCGAGCAGCCGCGGCACGCTCGAGCGCGAGGCGACGACGTAGACCAGGCGATGCGGCGTGTCGACGTCCGAGCCCGGGTTGAGGATCTCGCCGTCGCCGTTGGGTGAGCTGTCGCGCACGTACGCGACGGCGCCGCCGGCGCGCGAGAGCGCGAGCTGCGAGAGCTCCCGGCCGTCGTCGTCCGGGTAGTTGACGATGCGCCGCGACGGCGTGCCGGAGCGCATGAAGTAGATCGCGCGGCTGCGCGCCTCGCGCGTGATGTAGGCGACGGAGCGGCCGTCGCCGGAGGCCTCGGGCCCGTAGGAGATCGGCGCCTGCAGGATGTCCGCGACCGTGAACGTGTCGTTGGTACGCACCGGCGGTTCGGTCCACGGGCCGAAGGACGGCACGTCCGCCGTGACGGGCTGGTCCGCCGACCCCGGGAAGCTGCGCGTGAACGACATCTGCTTGCCGTCCGGCGACCACACCGGCCCGCTGTCGATCCCGAACGACGGGTCGACGTAGCCGATCTTGTTCGTCGGCAGGTCGTAGACCGCGATGAACGCGTGGTCGCCGCGCGGGTTCTCGAACCCGACCTGCTTGCTGTCAGGCGAGTACACGATCTTGCCGACGGTGCCGCGGATCGACAGCAGCCGCTCCGGGTCGCGCCACGTCCCTGACGTACTGGCGCGCGTCTGGTCCCACACACTCTTGGTGTCGGCACCCGCCCACGCGGCCCGCTTGCCGTCAGGCGAGAGCACCGCCCCGGCCGGTGGTGGCGCGGCGGCATGTGCCGTCGCCGTGGCCGCGCCGAACGCGGCCCCCGATACCAGCGCTATCGCGCACAACGACCGCGCGCCGATCAGACCCTTGCGCAAGTTCGCTCCCTCTCTCTTGCCGGCTTCCCTAGAGCCGATTGCGCGGCGATGCTAAGCCCGAGTTGTCAGCGCGCTGATCGACGATGCCCGATCGGGGGATGCGTGTGCTGACATCCAGTGCGGAGGGGGCCTGGGAAGTCAGAGGGGGGTCTGATCAATGAGGCGACTGCGCCTTCTTGTCGTCGACGACCACGACGTGGTCCGGTCCGGCATGCAATGGCTGCTGCGGCGGGCGCCGTGGGTGGAGTCGTGCGCGTGCGCCGGCACGACGGCCGAGGCCGTCGCGCTCGCCCGCTCGCTCGACCACGACGTCGCGCTGGTGGACGTGCAGCTCGGCGAGGAGAGCGGGCTGCGGACGTGCCTGGAGCTCCGCGGCGTCGCGCCCGGGATGCGCGTCGCGCTGCTGAGCTCGCGCTGGGATCTCGTGCCGACCCGTCTGGCGCTGGACGTCGGCGCGCTCGGCGTCGTGTCCAAGGAGGCGCGGGGGCGTGACCTGCTCGCCGCTGTGCGTACGCTCGCCGACGGGCTCGAGGTCGACGTCGCCTGCCCGTACCCGGAGCCGGTCCGCTTGCTCCCGTGGGATCGCGAGATCCTGGAGCTCGTCGCCGCCGGGCTCACGAACGCCGAGATCGGCGTACAGGTGCACCTCGCGTCGGGAACGATCAAGCAGCACACGGGCGAGCTCTACGCCAAGCTCGGCGTCGCCAATCGCGCCGCCGCGGTGCACGCCGCGCGGCGGATGGGGATCATCTCGCCGGCCGGTGGCGCGGAACCCGTGCCGCTGGACGGCACGCCCCCGGCGAGCGCCGTCGACGTGCTCGTGGCCGACCGCGCCGACGCGACCCGCACGGGGTTGATGGTCGCCCTCCAGCGTGAGCCGTGGGTCGGGCAGTGCCGTGGCACGTGCGACGCCGACGACACGCTGGCCACCGCGCGGCGCACCCACCCCGGCGTCGCGCTCGTGGGCGCCTTCGGCGGTGACGACGGCGTCGAGGTCAGCCGCGCGCTGACCGCCGCGAACCCGGCGTTGCGGACGATGCTCGTGCGCGAGGACGAGCCGCCCGCGCCGGACGTCATCCGCCGCGCACGAGCGTCGAGCGTCGTGCTCAAGCGCTGGGACGCCACGCGGATCGCCGCGGCCGTCCGCGCCGTCTGCGCGGACGCGGTCGCGGCGCGCGCTTGGAGCGCGGAGGACCGCGTCTCGCCGCGCGAGCGCGAGGTCCTGCGCGTGCTCGTGACCGGCGCGACGAACGCCGAGATCGCCGGCCGCCTCGGTCTCTCCCCGCACACGGTCAAGCAGCACACGCGCAGCATCTACCGCAAGCTCGGCGTCCGGAATCGCGCCGCCGCCGCCGGCCGCGTCGAGGCCGGCGCCTATCCAATCCCTGTCCTGAGCCGCATCAACGTGCCCGCGTAGCGCGTCCAGCTCGCCGCGTCGCCCGCGCTCGCCGACACGCCCTCGGTTTTGAGGATCTCGCTGACCTTGTCCGAGGGTGTGTTGGCGAGCGTCTGCAGATCGGTGACGCCACCCCTGATCAGGGCCGCGCGGGCGCGTGTCGGGATCGATTCGAGCCGGTTCACGTCGGCGGTGCCGATCTCGGTCACGCCGGAGTCGATGCCGAGCGCGGCGGTGACCGCGACGTCGGCGCCGACGCTCGTGCGCACCTGCGAAGCCTCGCGCTCGGAGACGTCCTCGACGAGCGCGTCGAGGTTCTTGTACTTGCTGCCTGCAGGCAGGACGTTGACGACGTCCCGGACCGAGCGTCCGTCGGTCAGGATCTCGTCGCCGAACTCCTTGACGAGATCATCGCTGGAGACCTCTTCGGGGAACCGCTTGCGCACGTCCTCGGTCTCGACGATGTAGCGATCGAGGTTCGCGGCGCCCTGCACCTTCGGACCGACGAGCACGTCGATGCCGACCGTGTCGAGCGTAGGCAGCAGCAGCGTGCCGCTGTCGGTCTGCCAGACGCTGACCTTCTTGTCAAAGAACTGCGTCGTGCCGGTGTACTTGCCGAAGTCCAGCAAGCCCGCGTGGCTCGGGATCTTCTCTACGGTCGCGCCGCCGCCGCTCGTGTGGCCGGCCTCGTAGACGTCGGCGTTGAGGCGGTTGATCTCGGTGCGGATCTCGCCCAGCAGCGCGTGCAGGCTGGCGCGCATCTCGGCCATGCAGGTGAAGACCTGACCGAGGCCGCCGCCGAGCCGGTCGAGGTCGCGCTCGATCTGGTGGAAGCGCTCGTTGAACCCGATCTCGCCGGGGGTCTGCCCGGCTTGCACGACGTTCTCCCCGTCCACCCAGTCGGGGTGCTCGAACTCGCGTGCGAACGGGGCCGGCGTGCATGCGGGCTCCGTCTCAGGGAACGGCTCGGCGAAGTTGAAGACGCGCTTGGTGCGGCCGAGGTTCTCGAAGATCCACGAGCCGACGATGACGCTCGCCTCGGATTTGCTCACGCCCTGCTTGACGATCGTGCTGTAGAGCTGCGTGATGTCGATGCCGTCGAAGGCGATGCTCTCGGCCATCCGTCACTCCTCGATGTGGTCGTAGGTGCCGCGAGCGCGGCGCCGCTGGTAGGTCCTGAACGTGCGCGACAGCGCGGGGCGCAGCGGCTCGGGGACGCCGTCGCCGTCGAGATCGACGTGGTCACGGCGCAATGCGAACGTGTTGATCTCGACGCCGATCGGGCAGATGTGCCCGAGCAGGTTCATCAGGAACTCGTACTCGCCGAGTGAGAGCACGGCGTCGTCGCCCAGCTCGACGCGCACCTCATACGGATCGGTCAGCCCGGTGCGCACGTAGCCGAGCACGACGACGGCGACGACGCCGGGCTTGAGCGGGCGCAGGACGGTGCGGCTGCCGACCGCCTTGATCGTGCCGGCGGCACCACCGAGCGGGACGACGTACCAGCGGAAGCCGGTCGCGCGGCGCTCGTTGAGATTGATACCGGCCTGCGGGAGGCCGATCACGCTCACGACCAGGAGCAGGCGATCGCCCGGGAGCGGTAGCGGCAGAACGGCCGCCAAGTGGTTGGCTCGCAGCAGGCCCACGAGCTCGTGCAGCGCCTGTGCGGCTTCGGGATCGCCCTCGGTCAGCTTCGCCGCGAGCGTCGCGTCGAGCGCCAGCGTCTGCACCAGCTCATCAGGCAGCAGCTCGAGTGCCTTCACCACCGCGCCGACATCGCCCACGACCGGCAACCCGGCCGCGCCGAGTACGTTGGTCAGCGGCGCGCCGGGCGCGGGCGTGATCGCACCGGGCCACATCTCGCGCGCCTGGCCGTCGGTCAGCACGTGCCACTCGTCGTGGCCTGCCGCCGCCCACTCCTGCGCGGCGTCCGATAGCGCCTGCGCCAGCAACGCGTTGGTGCCAGGGTCGCCGGGCGCGTGGAAGCGCGCTTCGAACGGCGTGTCCGTGCGCAGCTCGGCCTGGTCGGCGCCGGTGATCTCGAGCCCTTGCGTGGGCAGATGGGAGAGCATCAGCGCGTCGCTGCTCGTGCGGTGCACGGTCTGTAGCCCGCACAGCTGCCATGCCCAGCGCACGTCGGGGTCCGCCTCGGGCGGGCCCGACCCGGCGATCAGCGCCTCGATCGGCACGTCCTCCGTCGGCTGGCGCGCGTCGTTGAACCATCCCTCGAAGATCTGCGCGGCCTCCTCCTCGGTGGGAGGCGTGACGTCGACCGCCAGCCCGAGCTCGTAGCGGCTGCCGCCGCCCGGGTCCTGCGCGCGGGTGACGTCCCACACCTTCGTGATCCCGAGTGCCCGGAACAGCCGGCCCGCGCGGTCCAGCGCCGCGGCGAGCGCGGGAGCGACGCCAGCGTCGGCGGCGAACGCGAAGGACGTGCGTACGCTGTTGCGCAGGCCGAGGATCGCCTCGCGGCGCTCGGCGGGCAGCGCCCGCGCGGCATGGAGCGCGTCGGCGGCCGGGTCGTCGGCCGGGAACAGCAGGCGGTCGCGCCGGATGACCTCGAGCAGGTTCGCGCGCTCCGGCCCGTCGCCCGCGTTGAGCAGATGCACGGCGACCGCGAACGGGTTGTCGGCCTCGAGGAAGCGGGTGTCGGGCGCGAGCGCCTCGACGGCTCCCCGCGTCGGCATCAGGAAGCCGCGGTAGAGCCCGATCCGTCGCGCGTAATCAGCGTCCGCCTCGACGCTGCCCTGGCGCGCCAGGACCTGGTCGGACTCGGCGTCGTAGATCAGCTCGTCGGTGAAGCGCGCGACGCCGGCGTCGGCGCCGATGCGGTCGAGCGCATCACGGCGCGCATGCTCCAGCCGCCGCATCGCCGCGACCTCGCGCAGCGTGCGCCGGACCCGCTGCTTCTCGGCTCCGGCCGCGTACATCAGCCGCCCCAGGTTGCCCTCCAGCACGTGCAACTCGAGCAGCGCGTCGAGTGCGAGGTCCACGACCGGCGCATCGTCGAGCGTGACCGCGAGCCGCAGCGTGAACCCGGGCACGACGCTCTCGCCGTCGGCCAGCGCCGGCGAGTAGAGCGGGACCGACCCGCCGCGCTCCGACCACGGCGCGAGCGTCGCGTTGCCGAGTTCGGTCCCGGTGTCCAGGAACGTCGTCGCGATCCGCACCGTCTCCTCGCCGAGGTCGCGTCGCAGCGCGGCCAACACCACCGGATGGCGCGGCGACCAATCGACGACGTAGTCGCCCCCCTCTCCGCGCGAGAGCTCGACCCGCCGCAGCGCGCCTGTATAAGGACCGGCGAGCTGCGCGGCGAGGTGCGCCTCGAAGGCGGAGCCTGGACCGGCGAGGTCGACAGACGCCATGGCTCTAGACGATCTCGAACGGTCGCGGGTCGTCCATGTCGACGAAGGCCGGGATCTCGCTGGACTGCAGCTCGACGTTCTCGCCGCAGCCGAGCCGCTGCAGGCTCGACCCGGTGGGTGTGACGGACAGATCGAGCGAGCTGACCTCAGCGGGGTGGCGGACGAGGTGGACGTCGCGCACGTCGGCGATCCCCGGCTCGTTCATGATCGCCCACACGACCTCGCTCGAGCGCACCGGCTCGCCGACCGCGAGCTGGTCGACGTACGCGCGCAGCCGCGCGTAGAGGCGCATCCGCAGCTCGCGCGCGGCGGGCGAGGCGTTGACGGCGTCGCGTGAGCCGGTCGGCAGCGGCAGCCCGCGCACGACGAGCTTGGCGTCGACGCTCACCCCGACCTCCTCGGCGCGCTCGACGGCAGCGTAGATGCCGATTGGGCGCAGGTCGTCGAGCGCGGTCTCGACCGCGGCCTTCAGTCCATCGGGCCCCTCCCAGATCGCGGCAGGCGTCGGCGCCACCAGCACGCTGAAGTAGTACGGGTTGCCGAGGTCGCGCTCGGCGTTGAACAGCCGCTCGATGAAGTTGAAGTTGCCGTAGATCGACTGCGTGATGTCGAGCCCACCCCGGCCGTCGAAGACCTGCACCTGGCGCACGCCGGCCACCAGGGCGACCGCCTGCTCGACCGCCGCTACCGTCCAGAGCGAGCGCGGCGCGCGCAGGAGCAGCGCGCGATAGCGCGCGTCGGGCCACTGCAGCTCGCCGCCGGTGAGCGGCTCGGTGTGGACGATGTCGACGAGCTCCTCGCCCGCCTCCTGCTCGGCGGCCTCCAACTCCATCAGCGCGGCGTCGGCGCGATTGAAGCGGTCGATCTTCTGGTTGGGCGCCGCCGGGGAGAGGTTGTGCGAGGGGCCGGGATGGAACGCGACCACGGCGGGCGTGCGCTCGGGCGCGGCGGCGGTCAGCACCACGGTCTCGTCGAGCGCCACGTGGTGCCCGCCGGCGGTGGAGAGCCGGGCGCCGCGCGTGAGCGTCAGGCGGTCACGCCCCGCGGGCAGCTTGGCCTTGAGCTTGAGCGTTACGTGCCCGCGCGCCGGCTCGTGCGGGCGGGCGATGCCGAGATCCTCGCCGAGCCGGCTGAGCGCGGCGCCACGCGCCGAGACGACGTAGCCGTCGTCGTAGACGGAGCCCACCGCGGCCCACAGGCGCGCGTCCTCGAGCGCGGCCAACTCGAGCACCTTGCGCAGCACCGAGCCGCTCGCGAGGTCCACGTCGTCGCCGAACAGCAGCCGCGCGGTCGCCAGCTTCTCGGTCAGCAGCCGCGCGAACGACTTCGGCACGAAGCCGGTGCCGGTGATGCCGAAGCCCTCGGACGCGGTCGAGCGGATCGCCTCCGCGTCGATCGCCAGGACGTCCTGCACGTCAGACATTCGGCACCTCGCCAATCCGGACGTCGAGACGGTCGTCGGCGATCGTCTCGATCTGCACCTGCACCTCGAGCTTGCGTCCCGCGCGCAGCTCGGCCGCCTCCGGCGTGTCGGCGCCGGTGGCGGTCAGGCGGCCATCGTCGAGCTTGACGTCGAGGATCCGCCGCACGCGCGGCTCGCGCTGCAGCAGCTTGATGACCGCGACGCGGATGCGCTCGCGGGTGAGCACGGACGGCGTCGCCTCTACGAGCGCATTGAGCCCGTCGAAGCCGAGGTTCGTGTCGAACACGTCGACGCCGAGGGCGGTCGTGAAGGCGATCGACAGGTCCTGCGCGAGCGCATCGACGCCGCGGACGAGCTTGAGGTCGCGGCCGCCGGATCCCCGCTCGAGCACGAGGTCGCGCGCGAGGTCCAGGCCCGGGAAGATCGGCTCGAGCGCCGGCGTGAAGCCGAGCGCCCGCTCCTGCGCGAGGGTGCGGTCGTCCATCGTCAGGAGGCCTTGAGCTTGGTCTGGTTGACGGTCACGCTGAGCTTTTCCGGGACGTTGGCGGTCGAGCCGCTGCCGACGCCGGTGAGCGTGTCGAGCGCGACCGGCTTGCCGGACACCTTGAGCTTTGTCGCCTCGCCCGTGGCCGAGGCCACCGTCTTGCACTGGACGATCACCGGCGGCCCGCTCGCGTTCTCGAGCTTGCAGCCGGAGATCTCCATCTTGTCGATGCCGTCGATGCGCAGCGCGGCCTTGCCGGCGACCTTGAGCTTCGCCTGGCCGGTGGTCTTCACGCTGCCCTGCGAGGCACATTTGATGGCGCTGCCCTCCGTCAACACGCCGCCCATGTCAGTCCCCCACCTCCATCGCGTCTTTGACGTGGACGTCGACCTTCTTGGCCTTCATCGTGATCGTGCCCGCGTCGCCGGCGTCGAGCGTGATGCCCTTGCCCGAGATCAGGATCGTGCCGTCCTGGCGCATGACGATCTTCGCGTGCTGGCCCGTGTGCTCGATCGTCACGGTCCCCATCTCCGCGGGCTCGGGGCGCGTGCCCGCGTTCTTGAGGCCGGGCTTGCCGACGCGCACCGTGAGGTCGCCGACCTCGATCACGCGGCTGCCCTCGGCGTCGGTGAGGTCGTTGGTCACCTTGCCGGTGTGCTCGGCCGGCGTCGCCTGATCGGGGATCGAGGCGCGCCGGTCCGCGGGCACGTCGACCGGCAGCGAGAGCCACCAGTCGCCCGCCTTTGAGATCGGCCCGCGGCCTGACGTCCACAGCGCGCCGAGGTCGACCATGTCGTCGAGCTGGCCGTTGCGGTAGCCGAGCGCGACCCGCATCCCCGGATAGCGTGGCACGACGAGCCCGGTCTTGCCCCACGCGAAGGGTGAGAGGTACGGCACGCCTTCGAGCACCGACGGCTGCTTGCGCCGTGGCTCGAGGCGGCGCGCGCCGCGCGCGCGGCCGTCACCCGCGGCCAGCCCTTCGAAGACCTTCTCGGTCTGCGCCGGCGGTTCGACCTTGCCGGTCGCATCGGTCACCGCGGCCCGCACCTCGCCGACCTCGATCACGCGCGTCTCGCCTCGCGCCATGCGAGCGGCGAGGCGGACCGCCTCCGCCGCGCGCACACCCGGATCGCTGCTGGCCGCCGGAGCGGGCACGACGGGCTGCGAGGACCCGTCGACGCGCTTGTCCCAGGCGTCGTCGCCCGTCCCCGGGACCGAGATCGCGCTGACCAGCGTGACGAAGCCCGCGGTGCGCGAGAGCGTGTGACGCACGGATGTCACGTACGCCTTGACCAGCTTGGCCGGATCGGCGCCCAGCGCCGGCAGCAGCGGTGCGGCGAACGCACCCGCCAGCGCGGCACCGAAGCTCGGGGTGGTCGGGCCGTCCTCCGGGTAGGGCGGCTCGAAGGCGACGACGTGCCCGGGTTTGAGGTCCGGGCGGCCCTTGAGCGTGAGCGTGTAAGTGAGCGGGCGCGGCGACGGCTTGTCACCGAGCGTGGGCACCGCGAACGGGTCGCTCACGTCCTGTCCGGAGGCCGTCACGCTCAGCAGCCCGCTCGCGAGCATCAGCGTCTGCGCATCCCCGTCCGGGTACGGGATCGGCCGCTTGCCCACGTGCACCGTGCCGTCGCGGATCAGCAGCATGCCGCGCCCGTACTGTTCGAGGTTCAACTCGAGCGCCCGTGCCATCCGCTCGACGCCCTCGCGGTAGAGCAGGCCTTCGGCGAGCGCGACGGATTCGTCGCCCGGCTGCTCGCCGACGTCCTTGGTCATGCGACTGCCGATCGTTCCCCACGTGGCGAACTCGACACCGGTCTGCTTCTGGATCTGCTTGAGCGCGTCGGGGAAGTTCGTCGCCGTCATCGCCGGCCGGACACGCTGGGTCAAGCCCGCGAAGGCGGCCTCGACCGCGGTGATCTCCGTCTCGTACGCGCGCGCGCCGGCACGGCGCGCGACCGACAGGATCGACAGCACGGCGACCAGCGACTGGTCGAGCTGTTCCCCCTTCGGTGCGGCGTTGGCGCCGATCAGATTGGTCAGGTACGACAGCGGGTCGCTGTTTACGTCACGCCAGTACAGGTAGAGCTTGATCGCGAGCGGGCGCTGGTCCTTCTTCGGGGCGATCTTCGCGTGGTCTGCCTCCGTCAGGTTCTCGATCACGATCCGGTATGCGCCGCGCGAGAGACCCTCGGACAACGTCGCGTCGATCGACGCGTAGTAGTCCGTCGAGGAGAGCTCGAGCTCGGAGGATCCCTTGACGCCGTTGCCGTCCTGCTGGCGGAACGAGAGCAGCCAGCCCGCGTCGTTTCCGACCTTGACCTGGTCGAGCTGGCCCGCGGCGAACGGGTTCATGACTGCGCCTTTCTCAGGAACGCGCGCTGGCGCGCGAGGTGCGGCGCGCGCCACTCGAGCCCGAGATCGGACTCGATGCGTTCGATCAACGGCGTGCGCTTGAGGACGAACCGGCTCGGCGGCGGCGGCCCGAAGGCGCGCGCGGCGAGGTCGGCGCGGCGCCAGCCGAGCTCGACGAACGAGCCGAAGTCACCCGCGCCGAGGACCGTTCCCGCACGCAGCTGCCACGCGCCGACGCACACCTCGAGCACCCCCGCGCCACCATCGTCGCGACACATGCGGCGCAGGCCGGCGACGACCGGCAGCGAGCCGAGCACGTCCGTGCCGGCACGCACGACGAGCCGCAGCGGCGCCCGGGCGCCGAGGCCGGGGAGCGGCGTGCCGGGATCGAACGGAGCGAAGTCGGGATCGGAGGTGCCGACGAGCGCCGCGGGATCGGCGGCAACCCAGCTGCGCGCGAGGCCGGTCGGGAGCACGAGCACGGCGTGGTGCGCGGCGCCGAGCGCGATCCGCTGCGGCAGGCCTGCGATCAACGGCACACGGAGCGGCGTGAAGCCCTCCGGCAGCGCGCTCGCGGGATCGGGGACCAGCAGGGCGGCGAGCACGGTGATCATTTGCCCAGCCCGTCCGAGAGCGCGCCCACGCCGATGCTCGCGACGTCGAGCAGCTTGCCGAGCAGGCTCGGCCGTGGCACATGGATCATCGTGATCGACACGTCGAGTACCTCGCGGCGTGTCGCGGACGCCGTGAACGACAGCGACTGCACCTGCATGTCGGTGCGAATCGTCATCGACGTCACGAGGATCAGCCCGCCGACCGCGCCGCCGCTCATCGCCGCCAAGGCCGTGCCGCGCTTGCTGGCCTCCGCCATCGTCTCGAGCGCGAACTTCCAGGCGAAGCGCTCGACGCCCACGAGCACGCCGGCCAGCGTCACCGTGTCGTCATGGGTGGCCACGATCGCCCGGTGGGCGGTCGAGCCGATCGGCGGCAGGTGGTAGGTCTCACTGAGCGAGAGCTGCGTCACGGACCACAGCGGGATCGGGAGGATGCCGTCGGAGATGATCGCCGACGGCACGTGGGCGTACTGCATGAAGCTCTTGCGCGAGCCCTTCACGGCTGCTTCCTCTTGGTCGGCTGGATCTCGAGGCCGAGGTCCTTGAGCGCCTGCGTGAGCTCGACGACGTTGCCGGCCGCGCTCGTGACGCGCAGCTTGACCTTGCGGTCGAGGAGCGCCTTGCTGATCAGTGCCGGGTGCGTGCCGGGGTCGCCGGCGGCCTGGATGCGCTCGATCTCGGCGGCGGCGTCCTCCATCCGGCGCGGCGAGTCCTTCACCTGCGGGTCGGGGATGAACGCCGGATCGGCCTGCTGGAGCTCGGCCAGCTTCCCGCGCACCGCGGCGGCGTCGTCGCGTAGGTTGGTGACGAGGTTGTCGGTCAGGGAGCTCACCTTGTCCACGCTCGCGGCTCGGTGCGACTTGTCGTCGATCAGCCACAGCCACCCGTCGCCGGTGATCCCGACCAGGTCGGTGCCTCGAGTTCTGACGTTGGTGTCGGGGCCCTTGAGCAACGTGTCGACCGAACTGATCGAGAACGCCGCCGTGTACTCGCCCACGACGCCGCGGCCGTAGGTGACCATCTCGTGGCGCACGTAGGCACGGAATCCGCCCGGGTCGCTGCCGCCGCGCTTCCTGAAGGCGGCCCACAGCTCGCCGAGCGCCTGGGGGTTGTGCAGCGCGAGTTGCTGCACGATCCACACGTCGTTGCCGACGGTGACGGCGGCGCGCAACCGCGCGTCGGGAATGCGGGCGAGCGCCTCGGCCAGACGCGGCTCACTCACCTGCAGCGCCGTGGTGCGCTCCTTGCCCACCGCCTTGATGGCTTTCTCGAGTTCGGCCAGCTCGGCAGCGCTCAGCTTGTCATGCAGCTTGGCCTTGAGCTCCTCGACGCCGAGACGCTGGCCTCGCTCCTCGCTTGTGAGCGCACGGACGAGAGTGCCCGGCTCGAGCTCGGCCGCCCGGCGCAACGCCCCGCGCTGGTCCTGCGGGAGCGCTTTGACGGCGTCGCGTAGCGCGTTGACCGGCTCGGCGTGGGTGCCCGGCACGGGATCGACGTCGGCCAACACGGACCGGTAGTAGTCGAGCGAGTCGTCGACGAGCTTGAACGACTCGTCGGCCCCGGACAGCGCGCGTTGCGTGCGGCGCAGGTCGTGCAGCTCCTGACCGAGCTGGTCGAACGTGCGGCCGAGATCCTCGGGCCGCACGCCCGGTGGTAGCTCACCGCCCTCGAGCACGTGGTCGAGGATCGCGGCGATGTTGTCGCGTAGGACCTCGATCCGCTCGAGACGCGTGATCGCGTGCGTCATGTGCACGTCGCCGACGTCGTCGACGACGCGCCGGATCAGCCGCTCGAGCAGCCCGCGCGCGTGCGCCTCGCCGCCCTCGCTGTGGCGTGCGAGGTTGGAGACGAACGTGCGCAGCCGCGGGTTGCGCTCCGACGCTGCGCGGATCGCGGCGGCGTCCAGGCGCCGGCCGGCCCCGAAGCGCGTCGTGCCGCCCATCAGTGCTTCTCGTCGTGGTCGAGAATGGCGAGGAGCATCTGGGCGCCCTGCGGACCGCCGACGGACGCCCTCAGGGCGTACTCGCGCTCCTTGTAGGCGAGATACGGCTCGAGCGCGTGTGAGACGACCTGGTCCATGACCACGTTGGTCGCCAGCTCGCGCACGAACGTCTCGAGCAGGTCGCGCGACGCGGCCTCGATGATCTGGCGTGTGGCGGCGCGCACCACGTAACGGCGCGCCGACTTCAGGCCCGCGTAGAGGCCGGCGCGCAGCGCGACCTTCGTGCCCTGACGGACCGCACCGGCCGCCGTACCCACCTCCGGGAGGAGCGATAGCGCGAGCCCGAGATAGGCGGCGAACAGCTCCATCTCGACCTCGGCGCGCGTGAGCACCAGCTCGGGGTCGATCATCGAGGCGAACAGCCGCTCTTTCTCCTTTGCCGCGAACACGTCGCCCACGGCTACGGCGACTCCCACTGCGACGCCGAGCGGCGGGCAAAGCACCGACAGGCCGACGATCCCGATCATCAGGAACGCGCCCGACAGCGCCCTGCGTCCCTGCTCGGAGTCGAACAGATAGTCGATACCGCTCGCGTAGAAGCGGTCGCCGCGGAAGAACTCGCCGATCTGCTGGTGCGCCTGCTGATGGATGCCCTGCAGCGCGTACTGGCTGTACGGCACGGTCGCCGAAGGGATGTCCTCGGCGATCCGGCTCGCTCCGAAGGCGAAGCTCGGGTCCCGACGCGCCTTGCCCAGCATCTCGGTGTTGTTGTCGCGCATCTCGAGCAGGACCTTCCAGAGCTGGTTGCGGATCGCGGTCGGATCGGACCGGAATCGCGTCATCAGCTCCGGCACGTCGGTCATCTGCTTGACCAGCGGGTCGATGCCCTCGGCCGTACCGCGCTGCATCACGATCGCCTGCTCGAGCTCGTGCCGCGACCACAGCAGACCGGCTTTGTCGCGGATCTTCGCGACGCCGCCTTCGGTGACGATCTCGCCCGCGGTGCCGGCGCTGGTCGTCACCCCCTCGGCGGCGAGGAAGAGGCCGGAGACCCCGCGCGCCGCGCTCACCCAGGCCGTCGCGGGGTTGAGCACCGCGACCGCCGCCGTCGCATTCCCGCCCACCTTCCCCGTAATCGCCTGCACCCAGTCGGCGGCCTCGTGATTCTTCAGGCGATCGCGCAGCGCGTGAAGCTCGACGGAGTCCGCAAGCAGCGAGGCCATCAGGCGCTCGAAGATCGGCGCGTAGGTCGTGAAGTTCCGGATGCGCGCGTCGATGCCCTCCTTGGAGGCCAGGAGCAGTTGCAGCAGCATGGCCTGGCACGCGGGCAGGAACAGCCACATCACGCCCTTGTTCATCGCGGGCGTCATCGCCTCCCAGAACTTCAGCTGCCAGCCCGCGGTGTTGCCGGCGTAGTCGCCGGTGATCTTGCCGCGATGCTCGGGCGAGGCGTAGAGGACCATGATCCTCTCCATCAGGTCGCGGATGCGTGGCACGACACCCGCCAGGTGGCGTAGGAACTGGATCGCGGGCGAGGCGACGGGGCGGAAGTCGAGCGATCCGAGGTTGGCCTTGGTATTGCGCGCGGGGCGGGTGAAACCGGGCCGTTCCTGGACGCCGATGTAGCGGGAGATGTCGGCGCCGCGGCTGGCGATCATGGCGGCCGCGTGGGTGCAGAACGTGGCCGGGTAGTGACACGGCGTGCCCAACTGCAGCCGGTAGGCGATGTCGTCCATCAACCGCTTGAGCGACTCGCCGGCGGCACCGAGCTGCTCGAGGCTGGGCTCGCCTTCCAGCGGCTCGCACGTGAGCGTGCCGGCGAAGATGTCGTGCGCGACGAGCGGGAAGAGCGAGCCTTCCTCGTCCGTGCCACGGGCCTCGTCCTCCACGAACACGAACCCGCCGCGCCCGGCCCCTTCACCTTCGCCTTCGCTCCCGCCGGTCCCGTCACCCTCGCCTGTCCCGTCACCCTCGCCGCCTTCGCCGTCGCCGCCGGCCGCGCTCGTCGCACCCGCCCCGGCTTCGCCTCCGCCCGGCGCGCCACCCTCGCTCTTGCCCGTGGGCGGCTCGAGCTCGCCGAACTTCAACGGGCGCTCGTGCGTGACCGGCAAGAGCAGCGCGGTGCCGGTCCAATGCGCGTACCGCTCGTGCTCCGCGGTGAGCATGATGATGGCCGTGGCGCCGGACATCCGCACGATCAGAAGGCTCGTCGGATCTTGTCCCTTCGCCCCTTTCAGCAGGCCTTCCACCCGCCGCCCGACCTCGGCCGCGACGGCGCGCTGCACGAGCTCGGTGTACTCGGTCTCGCTCGTGGTCGCGCCGCGCTTGCGCCGCTGACGGAGCTGGGCGTCGATCTCCGGTCCCATCAGCTCGGCGATCGCGGCCTCCAGTCCGAGCTTGCCGGACACCACCCGGTGCTCGGCGGTGGCGCGACCCGGCGGCACGTCGATCTTCTTGCTGCGAAAGTCGTTCCCGACGAGCCCGTAGGACGAGAACTCGGCGAACGAGAGGAACGTGCTCGCCCCTTCGACGGTGATCAACCACTCCTTCTTCTTGCCGCCGACCCGCGCGATCAGCCCGCGAGGTGTGCCGGCCGGCACCGTGCCCCACCGGGGCGTCAGCGCGAAGAACACTGGGCCGCGGGACTCGGTGAGCTCCCCGGCTTCGACGTCAAGCCAGTCGGTGATCGTCGGGTTGATGACGAGCTCCCCGGCAGTAACGGTCGCGTGCTTTCCGCCGTCATAGCTCGGCAGGTCGTACGTCCCCAGCAGCGTGTCGTGGCGCTCCGGGTCGGCGAGCTCGGCGGGCGGCTCGCCGAGCGGGATCGGTGGGTGCGTGCCGTCGCCCCGCGAGAGCTCGCCGAGCAGGCCGTCCAGGGCGGTGCGCAGCTCGGCTTCGAGGGTGTCGCGGGCCTCGGGCGCGATCCCGGCGAGCTGGTCGCCGCTCCACCGGAACTCCGGCGCGCGCGGGGCGACGGTGACGTAGCCGCCGCGGCTGTCGAGCACCTCCGCGCGGGACGCCGCCAGCGCGCGGCCGACCGCGGCGGTGAACGCATCGACGACCTCGTCGGGCCGCTCGAGGACCGCGGCGCGGTCGACGCGCATGCGGACGGGCACCTCGACCGAGACGGGCATGGCTCAGGCGAGCCCTTCGAGGTTGCGGGCGAGGCGAGCGAGCGCGCGGTCGGCGATCGCATCCGCGTCGATCACCGCACCGGCGGCGCGCACCTCGATCTCCACCGGGAACGCGTACGTGATGACGGCACGGGTATCGTCGGTGACCTGCTCGCCCTCGGCCTCGCTGCCGCTCGCGGGCAGCATCAGCTCGCCCGCGTGCACGAGCGCGATGCCGGTCCGCGTGACGCGGGTGGGGCGTGGGTCGTCCATGCCTACGGCAGCTTCACCGGGTCGGCGGACTTCGCATCGACCGCGGCGCCGAGGCCGAAGCCGCTGAAGGTCGCCGCGGGCGCACCGGAGATCGTCGCGGTCGTCGGCGAAGCGCTCGTGATCAGGCATTGCTGGAGCACGAACGACGAGAACGACCAGTCGTCACCGTCGAACTCGAGCAGGGTGATGTCGAACAGCGTCCCGTTCATGGCCAGCGCCGTGAGCGCACCGACGACGTTGCCGATCGCCTTGACGGTCATCGAGAAGTTGATCGATGGCGGCGAGAAGATCGCCCCGATGTGCGTCGCCTCGAGCGAGTGCAGCGCCTCGGCGTTGAGCGAGAACGACGGACTGAACGTGTCGATCGGCGAGATCGTGACCGCTTGCCCGCCTTGAGGCGTGTATTGGACGGCGAGCCGGGTGTTCCACTCGGGCACGATGGCCTCCTCAGAACTTGGCGACGAGGGTGAGGACGAGCTTGCTGACCGCCGGGCCGTAGAAGATCGTCGTGACGAGATCGACGGTGCGGTTCTCGCGCGCCGTCTTGAGAATCGCGCTGTCGGTGGCGGTGCGAGCGGGCTCGGGGATGCTCAGCACGTCGAGCACCGGGATCGAGATCAGATAGTCGTCGATCACCGCGGCGCGCTGCAGGACGCCGAGGATGCCGTCGACCTGGGTGCGCAGTAGCGTCATGCCGGGCTTGGTGATGCGAGCGTCACCGACCAGGCCGATCAGCCCGGCGCGCAGGCGGAACTCGATGTCGTCGAGCGTGCGCACGAGATCGATCCACTGGTTGTCGGCGCCGAACAGGTAGCCGTCGCCGAAGTGCAGCGACTCGCCCGCGATCAGCGCCGGGTCGATGATCGGGATCACCTTCGCCTCGGCGAGCTTGGCAATCTCCCCCGGCGCGTATTGCTGCGGGATCGGCATCGTGACGCCGTTGATCTTCTTGAGCACGACGCTGTAGTGCGGCGGCAGGCTCGCGACCGCGGCCATGCCCGCGGTCGCGATGTCACCGTTCGCGCCGCGGGCGGCGAGCAGGACCATCCGGTTGGTCGAGCTCTTCAGCGGCTCCGACGTCGCCAGCACGTCGGCCACGTAGGTCGTGTTCTTGGCGGTTGCCGGGTCGACCATCGCGAAGCCGATCTGCCGCTGCCCGCCGGCGGACATCGTCTCGACGTGGGCCTTGAGCGCGAGCAGGCCGGTGGGCGGGTCGGCGGTGCCGACATCGACCTCGTTCGCGAGAGAGACCATCGTCACGTCGTCCGCGGCCTCGAGTCCCGCGAGCGCCGCCGCGTAGTCGTCGCCCTGCACGCGAACGCCGTAGATCTTCGACGGCCGCGGGTCCTGCAGCATCGCGAGGACGAGCGACTTGTAGAGCGTCGTGGCGACCACCGCGCCGTCGCCGTCGCGTTGGGCGAACAGCGTCGCCGCATCGTCGAGTGTGTCGACGCGCTCCGGATGGTTCGGAGTCGCGGTGCCGCCGCCGTCGCCGTCCGGCGTCTTGCCCACCACCGCCACGACCCCGGGCGCGCGCTGCACCACCGGCGGCGGTGGGGGAACGACCTTCACCTCGACGTAGGGATAGGCAGCGACGGCCATGAGCTCTCTCCAGGGGTTGTCAGATCAGTCGACGGTCACGAGGGCGATGCCCTCCCGGGCCAGCCATTGCGCCGCGGCACGCGCCCGCGCCGCGCGCCGCTGCACGTCGTTCATCGCGGGCGTCCCGCCCGGCCAGCCGTCGTCCGCGAAGGCCAGCCTCGGGACGATCCACACCACCGCGACTGGCTGACGGCGGCGAACGTCAGGCTCCACGGGGCGCTCGAGACCGAGGTCCTGCACCTGCTCGCGGACCATCCGGCTGTCGGCGAGCGCCTCGGCGATTGAGAATCCCTTGTCGCGGATCAGCACCGCGCCGGCGAACGGGAGCGCCCGTGGAGTCGCGGGTCCACCGGACGGTGGGCTGAAGCGCAACTGCACGGACGCAGGCTGGACCTGCTCGCGCAGCTGCTCGACCAGGTCACCGGCACTCGCCGCGCCCACTCCCACCAGGAGCCGGTCGAACGCCTGCTCTGTGAACGCGTCGGGCTGGTCGAGCCCTGCCCGCACCCGTGTCAGGAGGCGCTCGCGACGCTCGCTCTCCAACGCCGCGGGGTCTCCGGGTAGCGCACCGAGGTCCGCGGCGATCTCCCGGTCGACGTCGAGGCTGGGCAGAGCGACCTCGACCGATTCGACCGTTTCCAGCGCGTGGCTCGTGCGGACGACGATCGCGCCGCGCCAGAGCGCGTCGACCCGCAGCGGTGACAGGTCCGCGAGCCCGTGCACCTGTACACGCAGCTCTCGCCGCTCCGCGCCGGTGGCGTCCGCCCACTCGCCGGTGACCGTCGCACGGCGGGTGGCGACGTAACCGAGCCGCACTTCGTCGAACAGCGGCGTGAACGGAGGCGATACAGGCATCGCCTCGGTGTCGTACGTCGCGTTCACCAGCGACTCCATGGCCGCCGCATCGAAGAGGGCGGAGCGGGTGTCCGGATCAGCGAGCCGGACGATGACACCGTCAGCGAACTCCACGGTAGATCCCACCCCTATCCGATGCGCTCAATGCGTGTCAATGGAAGGTCCAGGTGGGTCGTTCGATCCAATTCGGTCGAGCAGTTAACTATTGCTGACCTTCTCCGTAGCACCAGGTAATGGACGATCAATGCTGCGTCGCACCGCCAGCGCGTCCGCGGAATCGTCCGTCGGTCGCGACGCCGCGCTGCCCCACGGCCCGGGACTCGAACAATTGAGGAGGCACCATTCGGTGCGCGCCATGCTAAGGTGCACCGATCGGTTCACTATCAGCAACACTGGACGGCACGTTCTTCGCCCTCTCGGACCCCACGCGACGTGGGATCCTCGAGCGTCTCGGGCGCGGGCCGGCCACGATCAGCGAGCTGGCGCGGCCGTTCGGGCTGACGCTGAACGGGGTCAAGAAGCACGTCGGGATCCTCGAGCGTGCCGATCTCGTGACCACGGAGAAGGTGGGGCGCGCGCGTCAGTGCCGCCTCGGCGCGGCGGACATGGCGGAGGCCGGCGCCTGGATCGAGACCCACCGGCAGGTCTGGGAGCAGCGCATGGATCGCTTCCAGCGCTACGCGGAGGAGCAGGCGTGAACCTCGAGTTCGAGCGTGTGATCGCGGCCCCACCCGAACGGGTCTTCGACGCCTTCACGAGCCCCGGCGGCCAGCGTGAGTTCTACGGCCAGGACGACCCGGGCTGGATCGTGGAGTCGCGCTGCGACCTGCGCGTCGGCGGCGTCTGGTCGATCGCGTTCGGCCCGTCGCGAGGCGAGCTCTACCACCACCGCCACGTGTTCGAGGCGATCGAGCGCCCGCGCCGGATCGTGATGACGACGACCGAGACCCGCCTCGACGGCTCGAGCTTCCAGACCGCGCTGGAGTTCGAATTCGCGCCGCGCGACGGCGGCACGCTGATGACGATGCGCCAGTCCGGGTTTGAGAGCGAGGCGCTGCGCGACGAGCACACCCGCGGGCTGCCGAACGCCTTCGCCCGCCTCGCCCGATCGATTGAGAGGAGCTAGATGTCCCGTTCCGTTCTCTACATGTCGATGTCGCTCGACGGCTTCATCACCGGGCCCGACGACGACGCCTCGCAGGGCCTTGGCCGCGGCGGCGAACGCCTGCACGCGTGGCTCGGCGAGAGCGACGAACGTCCGATGTTCCATCCCCCGGGCGCCAGCGGCCAGGTCTTCGGCGAGCTGCTGGCGACGGGCGCGGTGCTCGTCGGCCGGCGCACGTTCGACCACGCGGGCCAGTGGGGCGGCGACCACCACGACGGGGTCCCGATCTTCGTTCCGACGCGGGGAGCGCCGGGCGAGCCGGCCTCCGACGGCGTTCACTACGTCACGGACGGGATCGAGAGCGCGATGGCCCAGGCGAAGGCGGCCGCGGGCGACCGCAACGTGCTCGTGCACGGCGCGAGCACGGCCCAGTCGTGCCTGGAGGCCGGTGTGCTGGACGACCTCGAGATCCACCTGATTCCGCTGCTGCTTGGCGCGGGCCGCCCGCTGTTCGGCGCACTCGGCGACCCTCAGGCGCTCGAGCTGACCCGCGTCATCGACGCTCCCGGCGTGACACACCTCCACTACCGCGTGACGGCATGAGCGCCTTCCGCCAGTAACCGGCCAACCTTTCTCCAATCGGGCGGGTCTTGACATTCGCATCCGTCAACGACCCGAAAGGTGCACCATGTTCAACCCGCTCCGCAGCACCAATGCCGCCAAGCGCCGCGTCGGCCTTCCCGCGGTCGTCGCGCTTGCCGCACTGGCCGTCTCGGCGCCGGCGATGGCGACGCCGATCCCGACCACGGCCGGACCGGCGCCGACGACGACGGTCGGCCTGCCCGGGGCGACAACTCAAGGGATCATCATGCGCGACGGCGGCGTGTGCGACCCCATCCGCCACATGGGCTGCTGACTCGTAGCCGTTCGTCACATCTCGGGGGCGGGACCGAAACTCCCTGATGAGTGAGCGAGCGACTCGACCAGCCTGAGGCGTTTGCGGCGTTCTACCGCGAGCACGAGCGACTGCTGCTCGGGTTCTTCATGCGCCGGACCGGGCAGCCCGAGCTGGCGGCGGACCTCACGGCCGAGACGTTCGCCGCCGCACTCGTCAGCGTGCGCAAGTTCGATCCCGCGCGCGGACCGGCGGTCGGGTGGCTGCTGGGGATCGCGGCCAACCAGTTCCGCAAGGCGTGCGAGAAGGGCAGCGTCGAGGACCGAGCGCGACGCCGGCTCGGGATGCCCACGATGGTGCTCGAGGACGAAGCGCTGAAGCGGATCGAGCGGATCAGCGGCGACGAGCGGGTGCAGCAACTGCTCACACACCTCCCGCCCGACCAGGCGCTCGCCATCCGCGCTCGCGTGATCGACGAGCGCTCCTACGGCTCGATCGCCGCTGAGCTGCGGTGCTCGCCGAGCGTCGTGCGTCAGCGGGTCAGCCGCGGGCTGGCGACGTTGCGGTCGATCGCGAAGGAGTCCGAATGAGCGAACTGCCGTTTCTGGAGAACGCGCTGCGCGACGCGGCGCGCCGCCGGCGAACCCGGCGGCGGGTGGTGCCGACGGTCGCAGTGCTGGTGATCGCGCTGATCGCCACCGCGACCGCCCTCTCGTTCACCGCCCGCGACGACGAACGCGTCGCGACGCCGCCCAAGCCGTGGCCGGCCGTCGTCCGTCACGGCGCGGTGATCAGCCTGCCGCCTGGCTGGGAGCTCGCGGACAAGAGCCTGACCCCCCATCTGAAAGCCCCGCGTGAGCTGTTCTCGGCCGCGACGTTCCCGCTCGCCTACCGCCAGGGCCGCTGCAACCACCAGCCCGACGGCGCCGCGCGGCGCATGACCGCGCGCGACGCGTTCGTCACGGTGCAGGAGGGCGCCGCCGGCGCTCCTCCGCGGCCCGCGCATTTCGCGCCGTCGAAGCCCAACTCTTTCGAAAGCTGTCTCGCCGACCGCGCGGACGTCGAGGGCTACCTCTTCCAGTTCGCCGACGCCGGCCGCTCCTTCTACGCGATCGTCTGGGTCGGCACCCAGGCGTCGAAGCAGACCAAGGACCAGACGTTCGCGCTCCTCGATCATCTGCGCTTCCGAGCGAAGTAGCCAACGCGAGGCGGGAGCGGTTCAGTGGTCCCCCGAAATCCACCGATGAGCGATGAGTTCACGCGAGGGGGTAGGTCTGTACCGACGTGAGCGATAGAAAAGTGGTTCTCAAGATGGTCATGTCCCTCGACGGGTTTGTCACCAGCCCCGACGGGACCCATGAATGGATGTTCGAGTGGTTCGGCGGCGACTCGGGCGAGTGGAACCGCCGCGCGCTCGAGGAGGCCGGCGTCCACGCGATGGGCCGCCGCAGCTACGAGATCATGGGCCCGCACTGGGCCGCGTCCGAGGGGCCGATCGCAAGCGCGATGAACGAGAAGCCGAAGGCGGTCTTCTCCCGCACCCTCGAGAAGGCGGAATGGGGCCCGGCCGAGATCTTCGGCGGCGACCTGACCGCGGCGATCGCGGACTTGAAGGCTCGCGACGACGAAGGGACGGTCCTGGTCCACGGCGGCCCCGGCTTCGCCCAGTCGCTGACCCGTCTGGGCCTCGTCGACGAATACCAGCTGACGACGGTCCCGATCGCGATCGGTGCGGGGCGCAGCCCATTCGCCGAGCTGGGAGAGCACCTGAAGCTGGACGTCGTCGAGGAGGAACGCTTCCGGAGCGGAGCCCTCGCGCAGATCCTGGTGCCGAAGCGATGAGCGCCCGCCGACGAGAGTGTTGATCGTGGGCTGCGGGAGCAGCCGAGCGCCGTGTCTCCGGTTCGTCGAGAGATGATCGGCCCGTGAATTCGGTCTTCGCCCTATCGCTGCCGGATCCGGATCGTCTTCAGATCCGGCTTGACGGTGACGGTGATCCCGCCTTCGCCGTCGGGTGGGGCCAGGCCGATGTACGCGCCACGGCGCTGGAACCGGCTGCCGGGCACGCATCCGACGCCTCGTTCGGCATCGGGATGGTCCGTCAGCGGGTCGGGGACGCTGAGGCACCACTCGGCACCCTTGCGGGTCAGGAGCACGTGACCTTCGAGGCCGCGGACCTCCCAGGCGCGGACGACCCGGTGGCTGTCGTCGAGCAGACTGAGCGCCTCCTTCAGGCTGGAATCGTCGGGCGCGACGGGCGTTGCGCGCAAGTCCTTCGGGTCGAGCTTGGGCATCACGCGCGGGGTCCCGGCGGGCGACGGCGCAACGGTCGGCGTGAACGTCGCCGTAGGCGTGAACGTCGCCGTCGGCGTGGCCGGGACCTCGTCGGCGGGCTGCGTGCCGTCGCGTTGCCCGATGAGGATCAGGGCGGCGGCGACCGCGGCGACGGCGATCAGCGCGGGGACGAGCGGCCGGCGGCGACGCCGATAGCGGCGCTCCGCGGTCTCGCGCAGGCTCTCGCGCAGCGTGGGCAGCAGCTCGCTCATCGCTCCTCCAGGACGTCGCGCAGCGTCGCGAGCCCGCGGCTGACGCGCTTGCGCGCGACCAGCTCCGAGCAGCGCAGCCGCGCGGCGATCACGTCGTAGGGCTCTTCGTCGAGGACGCGCGCTCGGACCGCCTCGGCCTGGGATGGGGGGAGCGCCGCGAGGAGCTCGTGCGCGGGCTTGGTGTCGAGCGCGTCGACGCGCTCGAGCTCCTCGTCGTCGAACTCGAGCCGCTGGGCGCCAAGCCGACGGCGGGCGCGGTCCTCGACGCGGCCGCGCTCGATCGACCGCAGCAGCTTGTGGCGGGCGATCCCGAGCAGCCAGGCGACCGCGGGCGTCTCACCGGGCCGGAAGCGCTTCGCAGACGCAAGCGCGGCGACGAACGTCTCGGCGGTCAGGTCGACGGCGAGTTCGGCCGACGTCGTGCGGCGGCGGAAGTACGCGACCACAAGCCGCTCGTGACGCACGTAGAACACATCGAACGCGGCCGGCCGCTTCGGCGTCAGGCGCAGCAGCTCCTCATCGCTCAACTCCCTCACACCCGGATCCTCCGGTTCGAGCCGCGCTTGTGACCGAGCAATCGGCCAGGTCCCCCCACCCGCAGGCGCGCTCCTAGCCGACATAACGCTTGTGCCGCTGACGCCGAACATCCGTTGAGCCATGAGCCATTGTTCAGGAAGTTCACAGGCAATGAGCTAGATTCGCTTGTCGTGAATTGGACGAGATCTTTCCTTCTTGCCGCGTTGGCGGCTGTGGTCCTGCCGGCGTCGGCGTCGGCCGCGACGGTCGAGCGCGTCGGCAACGAGATCCACTTCGTCGCCGCGGCCGGCGAGACCAACATGCCGAGCTACGGCATCGCGTCGGGCATCCTCATCGTGCGGGAGTACGACAACCCGGTGCAAGCCGGCGCCGGATGCACGGTACGGCCGGGCTCTTCCGACGAGGGAGGCTCGGTGCAATGCCCGGCCGACGGCGTGACGCAGATTCGCTTCGACCTCGGCGACAAGAACGACCGGTTCTCAGGAGACGAGGAAGACAGGAAGCTGGCGGTGCAGGCGTACGGCGGCCCCGGCGACGACGCGCTCTATAGCGGGTCAGGAAACGACCTTCTCGACGGCGGTGACGGCCGCGACAGCCTCAACGGTGGGCCGGGCAAGGATGTCGTGCTCGGCGGTGCCGGCAACGACAGTCTCAGCGACGGCGATTCCGACGGCGATCGCGTCGATGGCGGAGCCGGTGATGACAATCTCACCGGCGGCGTCGGCAACGACTCCCTTCAGGGCGGCTCGGGCGACGACAACTTGACCGGCGGCGACGGCGACGACGCGCTCGACGGCGGTTCCGGAGACGACAGCCTCGACGGTGGTCGCGGTGACGACCGGCTGACGGGCGGGCCCGGCGACGACGATGTCCTCGGCGGCCGTGGAGCGGATCGCATCGACACCGCAGACTCCCAGGCAGAGCACACGCTGACCTGTGGCCAGGGCAGCGACCACCTCATCGCCGACGCGCATGACGCCATCAACGTCGACTGCGAGGCATTCGAAGTTGCACGCCTGAGCACCACAACCGCGAGCGTCTCGCTCCCGGTGGCCTGTCCCGAGGGCTGCACGTCAGGACGGGTCGTGCTCACCGTCGCGGGCCGGCGCCTCGGTGAGGGCAAGGTTGGCCGCAGCGCCGCCCGCGTGCGCTTCACACGCCGGCTGACGAAGGGACGCCACGGCAACGTGCGGGTCACGATCGTGGCCCGCGACAGCGCCGGCCGCACCTACCGCAGCCGCGGGCGCTGCACCCTCCGCACCCGCTGACCCGACCAGCCCATCAGCCGTCGCGCCCGGATCCGCACCGGGCGCGACGCGCTCGACACTTCGCGTCCGCGTGGATCGAGAGCGTAGTGCCGGATACCGGGTGTTTGTCGCCTGTGATCGAGCCGATCTAGAGTCGGGCCGATGGAGTCGGTCCGCCGCCCGCGTGCGGCGCACTCCCCGATGGACCCGCAGCGCCCGCGCCGGCACGCGCCGCGCGCCGATCTGGCGGTGCTGGGGCTCCAGCGGTCGGCCGGCAACCACGCCACGGCGGCGCTGCTGCAGCGTGCGCTCAAGCCCGCGTTCGCGCAGCAGCCGGTCTGGTATGCGCCGTTGCACCAGCTCGCGCAGGAGTACAACGACCTCCGCGGGGCGAAGGAGCTGTGGGGGATCCTTCCCAAGTGGGCCATGAAGAATCCGGCAGAGGCCCGACAGGCCGCGCTGGCCAAGCTCGGAGAGGTCGAGCGCTGGGTCTATGGCTGGTTTCGTCAGCGTGAGAACCAGGACCGGACCGCCGATCCGGAGTGGGCGCCGATGCGGGCGTTCCTCAACCAGCTCCAGACGGAACGCGACGGCCTGGTGGCGCTCGCACTGAGCGATGGCGGCGATCCGCCACTGGCCAACTTCGCTCAGTTGCAGGGCGGCGAGCAGCAGCAGGTCCGGGAGATCTGGAACGAGCTGATTCGCGAGAAGTCGGGTGACATCGACCTCAGGATGGGCCTCGCCGTCGACGGCGCCGACAAGGCCGCCCGGATCCGCCTCCTGGCTGACTTCTCGCGCCTGCTCGAGACCGAGACCGGCAGGATGGTGGTCGGCGGCCTCAGCGGGGAGCAGCCACGGCTGACGGTCACGCCGGCCAAGGGCGCGAAGTTCGTGGCGTCGCCGGTCAACGAGGCGTACGAGGGCCTGACCGTGGGCGCTCCGCCGAAGGCGACCGAGCAGTTCGTCTCCCTCGTCCTGGACGGTCTGTCCGTGCAGCAGCGCAAGGTGGCGATCAACGACGCCCGGGTCCGCAATCCGGACGCCCGTGGCGTCTCGCTGACCACTGCCGCCGACGGCACGCTGCACTTCCGCTTCAACACGGGCACCGGGTCCAACGTCACGGTCCCCTCGGGCGCGCAGGACACCTCGGATCAGGGGTCGAGCCTGGCACTCGGGACGAACGACTTCGCGATCATCGCCCCGACGTTCGTCAGCCTCGGTCACGAGCTCGGGCACGCGCTTCGCTCGCTGCACGGCATCACCGCCAAGGACGACGAGGCCACCGACGCGATGCTCGCCCACGCGTTCAAGAACGTGGTGGTGGGCGATCGCAAGGAGGAGTTCTTCAACATCGACGTGATCGAGAACCGGATTCGCGCGGAGGCCGGACTGTCGCTGCGCGGAGCACACGCCGACTGGTCCGGCACCGAGCTGGCGCGCATGTTCGACGTCGCGCAGGCGATCAACCTCGCGGCCACTAACGCCCACCAGCTGGCGTCGGCACAGCTCGGGCAGGAGATCGCGCAGCTGAGGATCGCGGCCGATGCGCTGACCGACGGCCTACGCGATGCCCTGGAGCGCCGCCGGAAGCGCAAGATGCCGCCCAGCGTCGACGAGATCCTTGCGTTGCGCCTGTCCGCGGCCACGATGCGCCAGCAGGCGACCAACCTGGAGCAGCGCGCGACGGTTATCGGGCAGCAGCAACAGAACGTCGTCGCGCTCAAGCCGCTGCCGCAGCGGTTGTGACCGGCTACGGGGCGAACATCTCGGCGGCCAGGCCGCGGGCCAGCAGGGTCGGCAGGAGCACCAGCGCGACGACGAACTGCGGCAGGGCGGACGGGCCGTCGTGGACGACGATGCCGATCGGGACTGCGCCGGTGGCCATGGCGACCAGCGGCCAAAGCACGATCCAGCCGAAGATGAAACCGACGCTCATGCCGCTCGAGTCGCCGTAGGTGAAGGCGAGCAGGCTCGGTGGGAGTGTCCCGCCGCGGCGGCTCGAGAGCGCGGCGCAGAGCGTGATCGAGGGGGTGGCGAGCACGGCGAGAAGCGCGGCGGCGCCACCGTGGTCGGGCAGCGCGCCCGCCGCGGCGCAGCCGGCGATCGCCAGCAGCGCGCCGATCACGACGACCACCAGCGGGACGAGCGCGTGCTGGACCAGCACCTTGCCGATCGGCGCGCGCAGGAGCACGCGGACGCGTCCGGGCTTGTCGACCTCGGCCCGCAGCGGCTCGAGGAGCCGTGAGGCGCCGGCGTAGATCGTCAGCGCCCCGGCGCCGACGGCCACGGGATGAGCGCCGTTGATGAGGCAGATCGCAGTCCCGCCTGCGGCCAGTACAAGTGATTCGCCGAGCCGTTGCGGGACGGCCAGCGCGGCGATCGCGTCACGCCAGGCGACGGCCAGGCGCGGTGACCGCGGCGGCTTGAGGCGGTTGGCGCCGCGCGCGGCGACGGGCCCGGCGCTCACCGCCGTGAGGCTGCGCCGGACGTAGCGGGCGTTCATGGAGTACATGGCCGCGACCGCGCCGCCGCGGGCCTCGGCGCGCAGGAGGTGGCGCTCGGTCGGCGTCGCGCCGCGGCGGCGGACGGCGAGCGCGGTGATCGCCGCGGTGAGCGCGGCCAGCAGCACGACGGCGACCGGCCACGCCGCGGCTGTCCCGGCCAGCGGCTGCACAGCCCACCCCCACGGTCCCGACCACAGCGCTATGTGACGCCCCGCCGGCGAGGAGTCCGCGAGCACGACCAAGCCGGCCGCGACCACGACCGAGGGCCAGGCGGCACGGCGCGTAGCGCGGTCGACGCGCGCGGAGCCCGCCACGAGCGCCGCGCCCACGACGCCGAGTAGGCCGAGGATCGCGATCGCGACCACGAAACCCGCCGCGCGCACCGCGTCGACCCCGCGATGGTCGCCGGCGACACCGACGACGACGAGCCCTGCCACGACCGCGGCCGCGCCCGTCCACATCAGCAACCCCCGGATCAGGCGTCCCAGGACCAGCTCCGCGCGGCGTAGCGGCGCGCCGAGCAAGTGGGTGATATCGGCCACGCTGAAGACCACCGGACCCTGGACCGCGCCCCAGCGCATCACCGCCAGCAATGCGACGAGCGCGATCGACGGTCCCCAGATGCCAACCGCGTGCGGCGTCGCGACCTCCGAAAGCGCCGCGCTCGCCGTCCCATAGACCAACGGTCCGCCGATCGCCAGCGTGATGAACACGTAGTACGCGGGCTCCAGCCGCTTCAGCAGCGACGGCGGCGCCTGCACGACGTGCCAGAAGCGACGGATGTCCCGGACGCGCGTCCGGCCGCCGGCGGCGACGAGCTCAGGCATCGGCCGGGAGCCAACCGCGCTCGGCGGCGCGCTTGCGGACCGCGGCCCACGGGCCGTGGTCGAGCACCTCACCCTCGCCGAGGACGATCGCGCGATCGGCGACGCCATCGGCGAACGCCATCTGGTGCGTCGTCAGCAGGATCGCGGTCCCGCTCGCCTTGGCGTCGAGCAGCAACTCGACCAGCAGCGCCTGCGACGGCGGGTCGAGACCGACCACGGGCTCGTCGAGGACCAGCAGCTTCGCGGGCCGGATCAGCGCACACGCCAAGCCGGTCTTCTGCTTGAGGCCGCGCGACAGCTCAGCGGGCAAGAAGTCGGCGCGATGCGAGAGACCGAGACGCTCCAGAAGCCCGTCGATCCGCTCCTCGATCCCGTCGTCGTTGACGCCGTGCGCGAGCGCGACGAGCGACAGGTGCTGCCGGACCGTGAGGTCGTCGTAGAGCATCGGCGCGTCGGGAACCAGCGCCAGCGCGGCGCGAGCAGCTTCGGCGTCCGGCTCGCTGTGCGGATCGTGGCCGCAGACCCGCACGGTGCCCTCGGTCGGCTCCAACAGCCCCGAGATCGTCCGGACCGCGGTGGACTTCCCCGAGCCGTTGGCGCCGATCAGCGCCACGCACTGGCCGGGCTTGAGCTCGAGGTCGAAGTGAGCAAGGCCGACGAGACGGCCATAGTGGCGGGCGAGCCCGGTGACCTGCAGGGGGATCGCGTCGGGAGCGATCGTCTCGGCGGCGGGCACTCCCACCAGTCTGACAACTGCCGCGCCCCGGGGACGATCGAGCGCGCGCAGGTCGAGGACATCGCTTACCGGGTGACCGGCAAGGGGTCACACAGCCCGACCAGGCTGATCTCCGGAAGCCGCGCCGGCGAGGTTGGCACGCGCGGTCAACGTGTCCGGGTGCTCGGAGCCGAGGAGCCGCTCGTACTCCGCGACCACCGTCTCCTGAAGGGAGACGGCGTCGGCGAAACGCTTCGCCGACCAGTAGGACGCCGCGAGGTTGGCGCGCGCTCTCAGCGTGTCGGGGTGCTCGGAGCCGAGGAGCCGCCCGAGGTCGGCCAGCACGGCTTCCTGAATCGGGATGGCATCGGCAGTGCGCCCGGCCGATCCGTACGCGTTCGCGAGATTCCCTCGAGTCCGCAACGTGTCGGGGTGCTCGGAACCGAGGAGCCGGTGCCGCGCGGCCAGGAGCGCTTCCTGAAGAGCGATGGCGTCAGCGGTGCGTCCTGCCGACCGGTAGGTGCCGGCCAGTTCGGCGCGAGCCCGCAGGGTGTCGGGGTGGTCCGGCCCGAGCACCCGCTCGAGGTCGCCAAGCACTGCTTCTTGCAGCGCGACCGCATCGGCGATCCGCCCGGCCGACCGGTAGGAGCCGGCGAGGTCGACGCGCGCCCGGAGCGTGTCGGGGTGCTCAGGACCGAGCACTCGCTCGAAGCTGGAAAGCACGGTTTCCTGAAGTGCGATCGCCTCGGCGATCCGCCCCACCGACCCGTAGGAGTATGCGAGGTCGGCTCGCGCGGCGAGCGTGTCGACGTCGTTGGTGCCGAGAAGGCGCTCACGGCCGGCGAGCACCGTCTCTTGGAGGGTGATGGCATCTGCCGTTCGGCCGGCCGATCCATACGCGGCGGCGCGCAGGGCGACGGCCCCGAGCGTGGCCGGGTCCTCCGGGCCGAGCCTCCGCTTCGCCACGCTTTCCGCGATTTCCGCCAGTTCGATCGCGCGTGTGTGGTCACCGGCGTGCAGGAGGTACTCACTGGCGCGGCAGGCCAGCGCCACCGGTCCGATCGGAGGGAGGATGTCTCCGGCGGCGCGAGCGAACGCTCGGACGTGAGCGACGAGCGGCTCGCACACCGGCCAGGACGAGGGCACAGTGCTCTCGGCCGGGAACGTCGCATCGAGCGCTCGCAGGGCCGCTGCCGCCGCGGCATGGTCTCGCCGTTCGATCGCGTCCTCGCGCACGACCTTCTGCAACAGTAGGTGCACGGTCACGCCAGTCGGCTCCGCGTCGACCAAGGAGAAGCGGTGCAATGTCCCGATGGCCTCTCGTAAGACACGGCCTTCGCGAACATCCCTTGGATCGGCGAGCAATCCCGCGAACAACGAAGCCGGGACGAGGTCCGGCGCCAGCCATGCCGCGAAGTCCAGGACGCGTGGCGCCAGGGTCGCATGGCCTGCGGCGGCGGCGATCGAAGCCTGCCAGGTCGACGCGACGGTTCGCTCGTAAAAGACCTCGCGACTCGACTCGAACAGCTCTCGGGCCGGCAGCCCGTCGAGCATCTCGCGGTACTCGTCGAATGACGCTCCTTCGGCGCAATACGCCCCGGCGTGCGCCAACGCGAGCGGCAAGCCACCAAGCGCGTGTGCGAGCCGGCGTGCTCCAGCACGGTCCTCCGGCCGGCCGGCCCGGTTCACCAGGACCTCCGCGCCCGTATCGTCACCGAACGCATCCAGCGCCAGCATGCGACCGAACTGCTCGAATCCCCGATGCCTGGAGGTCACGAGCACCCGGCCCAGTCCCGAGGTCGGCAGCAATCCAACCAGCACCTCGGGTGAGGCGACGTCGTCGTAGACCACCAACCACGGCTCCTGCGCGGCGCGCAGCCAGGCGAGCACGCGCTCCACGGCGTCCGCTGGGGCGAGACCATCCGCACCGACGCCCAACTCGCCGGCCAGGCGCGCGAGATCACTGACGCCTCCATCGTCGGCCCGGATCCACGCCACAACGTCGTACTCGCCGAGGTGCTCATGCACGTAACGAGCGGCCAGCTGCGTCTTGCCGAGCCCACCGAGCCCCGTGATCGTCTGCGTGACAATGGCGTCGTCGTCGGTGGCGAACGCCCGCTCGAGCTCGCTGAGCTCCGCCAGGCGTCCGCTGAACAACGCGGCTTGATGCGGGATGCCGAAGCGCACGCCGCGCCCCGGGAAGACTGGAGCCGCGGCGCCCGGGAAGCCCGGCGCGATCTGCGGCTTGATTCGCGTGGGCGCGCGGGCGAATTCGCGCAACAGACGGTCCCGCGCGACGGCTTCGTCGAGGCCCACCAGATCGGTGTAGATCTCGGCGCCGAGGATGCCTGTCACCGGGACCTCGCGGACGCGGACGATTCGCAGCGATCCTCCCGCAATCGCGGCGTAGAGCTCCTTCATCGTGAAGGTCGACCGCAGGTAGTCGGGCGACAGCACCGCGAGCGTGACCTCACACCGTTCGCTCGCTTCGTGCATGAACTGGACGAAGTTCATGCCCGGCAGCGCGTCCCAGGCCTGGAGCTTGGTCGGATGGCCGGCAGCCTCGAGCTGCCACGCGATCCACTCTGCCCACGCCCGATCCGCTTGTGTGTAGCTCACGAAGGCGTGCGCGGCGTGCTCAGCCACAGCCTTGACCCGAGCCCCGTCTACGCCACCGAGGGAGGATGGAAGACCGTGTGCTCCCGCATCCGGAGACCCTCGAGTGGAGCGCGCAGCGGCATGCTGAAGGCTGCGCTCACATCCGGGTTTCTTGCGGCCTTCGCGATCAAGCGGTCCAGCCGTGTATTGAAGGCCCGCACGCGCGGCCCCGGGATGAAGTCTGTGGTCTGCCAAGTCCGGGTCGGGTGCTCGTGCGTCCTGGTGACGGACCGAGTACCCGGATGAATCGCGGGGGGCTGCGGATACGTGATGACCCATTGGCCGCCCGGACCGAGCCCCGCGCGTGCCGTCTCGGTCATCGATCCCGCTGCCGGCGCCAGCGAGATGGCCAGCACCGTCAGGAGCAGGGCGCTACGGCGCCACACGCCTGCGAGACGCCGGGTCGCGATGCGATCGGCGGTTCGGACTGGGCGGGATTGCGGTTCCGTCGGTGCTCACTCCCTCGGGTCTGAAGCGACCCTTCTGAACGACGCTACGCCTACCACAGCACGCCTGGTCTCCGATAGACGAGTGAGCCCGAAGTCCCTCGTGACGTGCGTGGCATAACGCTCTAGACAGAGCTTGCGGTTAGCCACCGTGATACGTAGTTGTCATCCTCGTGACGGGCACGACCGCGATCCGGCGCTCGGTGGCGGCGGGCGCGTAGAACAGGAAGAGCTGGATGTAGCGCTTCCCGAGGAGCGGGTCCACGTTCGCGCGAAAGCGCTTGCGGCCTTCGCCCTCCACGACGGTCCCGAGGAACGGATCCTCGAACGCCTTGTCGTCGGACGGGACCGCGATGATGCGCGCGTTGCGCAGCGGCCGGTCGGTGTGCCAGCTCACCGCGATCTTCTTCCCGCGCCGGACCGCCTTGAGGCCGAGGAAGCGCGGCAGCCGCGGGACGCGCAGCTTGGCGGTGACCGACCTGCGGGCCACCGTGCGCACGCCGGGCGCCCCGGCGAGCACCTGGACCGGCACGGAGTCCGGGCGCCGGAGCATGATCGGGTCGTAGTCGGGCAGGATCTTCAGGCGGCCCGAGCCGGCCGCCCGCAGCGAGTGCCGGCCGCTGATGCCGTCCGGGACCGTGGCGCGCACGTCGCAGGCGGCCGAGCAGCGAAACGGAATCGCGAGGCCGTGCGGAATCTGCACGACGCGGCCGATCTCGACCGCCGGCGCCGGCGGCTCCGGCGCGGCGGGAGCGCCCTCGATCGCGAGGTGCAGGCGATAGTCGCCGCCGCTGGAGACGTCCGACCACCCGATCGCGGGCCGGCCGTCCGCGAGCATCACCGGCGTGACGGAGTCCGCGTCGCGCAGCGGGCCGCTCAGCGCCTGGACGCCGCCCGGGAACGTCGCGACGGTCGCCGCGGTCCAGGTCAGCCCGCCGAGCGTGTGGGCCGGCGCCCACGTGAACACCGGTCGGCCGTCGGCGGCGAAGGCGGCCCGCGGAGCGCGCCCGTCGTCCTCGGCAGGGGCGCCTCCGTCGAAGTCCGCGAGCTCCTGCGCGTACGCGTGCACCGGCCTCGCGCCGACGCGCTCCGGCCGGCCGAACGGTCCCGGACCGTCGCGGCGGATCGCATACGCCTGGACGTCCGACAGGTCCAGCCACGCGACGATCGCGGCCCCGTCCGGCCGCAGCGCCGCCGTCGGGGAGCCCCCGAGCAGGGTCTCGGTGTAGCCGAGGTCGGCCACCTTCGCGAACGTGCCGCCGGGCGGGCGCTCCAGCACGGGCGTGTGCTCCGCCTCGTCGACGATCGCGAGCGCGCGGCCGTCCGGCGCGACGGTGACCGAGAACTGGTGAAGGCGGAGTTTCTCCGACAGACGCTGCGCCGGGCCGAACGGCGCTCCGGGCGCGGCCACGGCGCCGAAGAGCCGCTCGCGCAACGAGTCCTTGGCGCCGTCGGCGTTCCAGAGCGCGGTGACGGTGCCATCGTCCTGCATACCCAGCGCGATGTGCGGCGCCGCCAAGGAATACGTCTTCAGCGACTGCAGTTCGATCGGCGTGCCGAACGCACCGCCCGCGGGGCGGCGCGCGACCAGCAGGCGCGCAGCGTTGTCCGAGCCCGACAGCGTCGTGTCGGTCCACGCGACCACCGCGTCGCCCCCGGCCGAGACCGCCGCGACGGGGTTGTCGATGGAGTGGCCGTCGGCCTCGGCGATCGTCTGCGCGGGTCCCCAGGCGCCCTCCGGGTCGCGGACCGCGAAGGCGATCCCGTCATACGTCTGCTCGACCACGATCGCGGCCCCGCTCGGCTGCGCCATCGCGAGCGGGCAGTCGCCGAAGCCGTCACCGAGCGCGACATGCACCGGCGCGCCGAATCCGGACGCGGTCGCCTGCATGAACTCCGCCCCGCCCGGTGCCCAGCGCACCACCTCCCCCGGCGCGCCCGTCGCCCGCAGGCAGCGCGCGGGGCTCGTGACCGTGAGCGGCGACAGCTCGCCGAACTGCGCCGCAGAGGCGGCGGCCGGGGTCGCGGCGAGGACGAGCAGGGCGAGCGCGAGCCGGTACATGGACCGACTCTCCGCGAGACGCTCGCGGCCCGCAATCGGGGAGGGACCCCGAACTTTTCGGGCCGGAGTGGAAGTCTCATCGTCTCGGCGTAGCATCGGCTCGATCTGCGACCGGAGGAGGAGCGGCATGTTTGCGGTCATCGGACGCGTGAGGATCAAGACCGGAGCGGAGGAGCAGACCCGTTCGATGATCGCGGAGGGCGGCGTCTCGATGATCAAGGCCATGGCCGGATCCGGTTCCGCGTACTGGGCGAGAACCCTCGACGGAGACCTCATGCAGCACTCGTTCTGGCTCTTCGACACTGAGGCGAATGCACGCGTCGCGGAGGCGACATTCAACCGCCTGCGTGACATGCCCGACGCCCCCGCGACGTTCGTGAGCGTTGACGTCTGTGACGTCGTCGGTCAGGTGTAGCGCCGCGCGACGTCACCCGCACCCGCGCACGGAACGAACCCGGCTTGCCGCGCCTGGTCGCGCGGCGCACTCGGAACGTTGGCGGTTCCGTCCAGGCGGGGGCATTGGTGCAGTCGGCATCGCCGGCGATCCGTCGGGACGGCGGGAGCGCGAGATGGCGGTCTACGCGTCGGGCGGGATGTTCTGGTTGAGCCGGAACACGTTGTCGGGGTCGTACGTGGCCTTCACCGCGGCCAACCGCTCCCACGTCGTGCCGGGGTACGCCGCGCGGACGCGCTGGGGGCCTTCGTCGTCGAGGAGGCCCGCGTACGCACCGGGGTCGCCGTCGTCGAGCTCGGCCGAGAGCCCGCGCACCCACGCCTCGTGTTCGGAGCGCTCGGAGGTGGACGGGTCGTAGATCGCCGCCACGTTGAGCATCGTCCGGCTCGCCCGGTGGGTGAACGCCGTGGCGTCCGCGGGCACGCGGGCCACCGCGCCGCCGAGCACGCGGATCTCGCAGGCGGCCAGCGTCGCCGACGACTCGCCGATCCGCTCGAGGATCGTCTCGGCCTGCGTGGTGCCGACCCTGCCGGCGAACATCGTGCGCGCCACCGCGAAGAGGCGGGAGGCCTGCTCGTCGGGATACAGCTCGGGGTAGCGCAGCGGCCGGAGGAGATCGGCGACCGGCTCGGCGAGCGCGCGGAAGGGCGCGAGGGCGCGCTCTCCCGCCTCGACCTCGCCCGCGTAGACCATCCTCGCCATCACCACAGGGCTGCCGTGCCGCTCCTCGGACACGAACGGCAGCGGTGGCGCGAGCATCACGTTGGCGATCGTGCTCAGCTCGTCCGGGGCGGCGTCGGCCTCCGCGACGAAGCCGGTGATCACCTCAGGCGTCGCCGGGAGGACGAGCAGCCCGCCGATGACCGTGTCGACCGGGTGGAGCCGGTACTTCATCCGCGTGACGACGCCGAAGTTGCCGCCGCCACCGCGCAGCGCCCAGAACAGCTCCGGCTCGGTCTGCGCGTCCACGCGGCGCAGCCGCCCGTCGGCGGTGACGATCTCCGCGGCGAGCAGGTTGTCGATGGTCAGCCCGTGCTTGCGCACGAGGAAGCCGATGCCGCCGGCGAGCGTGATGCCGCCGATCCCGACCGACCCCGTGTCGCCGAAGCCCGTCGCGAGCCCGTGCTCACCCGCCGCGACGGTGAACGCGCCGGACGTCAGGCCCGCGCCCGCCCAGACCGTTCGCCGGGCGGCGTCCAACTCGAGCGAGCGCAGCGCGGAGAGGTCGATCACGCTGCCGCCGTCGGAGACGCCGTGGCCGGCGGGGCTGTGGCCGCCGCCGCGGACCGCGAGCTCGGACCCGGTTTCGCGGGCGTTGGCGATGACGCGCGCGATGTCGTCGGGCCCTGCGACGCGGGCGATCAGCGCGGGGCGGTGGTCGATGTGCGCGGCGAAGACGGTCCGCGCTCCGTCGTAGGCGGGGTCAGCTGGGCCGATGACGCGGCCCTCGAGATCTGGGGCCAGCCGGGAAGTGAAGGTCATCGTCGGACTGTTCCTTCTTGTGCAGCGAACAAGAGCAACCTTAGGGAAGTCTTGTGCGCTGCACAAGAGGTGGATACGCTGCTCGCCATGCGCAGGCCGGCGTCGACCTCTCACCGCGGCGTGACACGGCAGGCCGTCGTCGAGGCGGCCGCCGACCTCGTCGCGGCCGACGGCCTGGAGGCGCTGAGCGTCCGGCAGGTGGCCAACCGGCTCGGCGTGTGGCCGACCACGGTCATGCATCACGCCGGCGGCCATCGCGACGGTCTGCTCCCGCTGCTGATCGAGCACCTGGCGGCCGGCATCCGCACCGACTCGGACGGCGACTGGCGCGCACGGCTGACCGACCTCGGGCACGAGATCCGTCGCGTCGCGCTCGCGCATCGAGGCTTGGCGGATGTTCTCCTGCGCTCGGGCGCCACGGGCCCGCAGGCGCTACGCCTCGCCGACGCGATCCTCGACGCGCTCCAGGACGCCGGCCTGGATCCCGACGTCGTGCAGGACGCCTACGACGTCTTCCTCACCTACGTGCTCGGAAGCGCCGGGCGCCAGACGACGGCCACCGCCCCTGCGCGCTGGCGATCGTTCGAGCTCGCGCTCGCCGAGGCCGAGCCCGACACCTACGCCGCGCTCCGGCACGCGACCCGCGGCAGGACGGCTCGTGACGACGATGCGCGCTTCGCCGGCGGCCTCGACCTCGTCCTCGATGCCATCGCGCCACGCTGACCCGCGGGTGGCGACTCATTCGGCGGTGGAGCCGCGCACCTCAGCGCGCCCCTTGCGACAGACGATGTCCCACGAGGCTTCGCCGTTGAGCGCGGCCTCGCAGCGGAACCCGCGGTTCGATCGGTGCGCGCTCGCGCACAGGTGCTCGTAGCAGGCGCCCGAGTCGGCCCAGCGGCCGACGCGCTCCATCACCTCCCGCGCGACCTTGCATGAGGTGTGTGCGGCGGTCTCGACGCCGATCGTGAGGTGCTCGCCGTCGACCCTGCTGTGGCACTCGCGGGTGTGCCGTGCGCGCGGGCAGCCGAGTTGCGCTTCGACGTGCGGGGCCGGGTCGGCGGACACCCTGACGGTCCCGGTCCCCGTGACGCGCTGCGTGTCGCTGAGCTCGAGCGACACCTCGATCGGCTGCCCGTCAGTCAGCTGGGGCGACGACTCGGCGAGCCAGAGGTCCTCGGAGTAACACGTCGGACGCAGGGGCCAGTACTGCATGCCAGGAATGTCATGCCTGCCGCCGGCGGCCTCGAGCGACGCGCCGTAGTTCGCGAACTCGGCCGAGTACCCGACGTTGTGCTTGAGCGGGCGATTGAGTCGCACCCAGACGTCGAGCGTCTGCTGCTCGGCGTCGTAGAGCACGAGCGGCGGCGTGACGAACCGCAGCGAGCCGGCGAGCGGAGCGGCGGTCCGTGGTGGGGCCTTCGGCGGCACCTCTGCCGCGCACGCCGCGAACGTCACGGCGATCGCGCAGGCCGCCAATACACGAAGCATGCGGCTGAAGCTAGGCCTCGCCCGCGAGCCCGCCAACCCCACCTAGGTGGAGCCGGGAGCCACCGCGCCACGTGCGATGATCGGCGGGTGATCACGCGCGCCGACGTCGACGCCGCCGCCGCGCGGATTTCCGGGCGGGTGCGGGTCACGCCGGTCGTGGAGGTCGATGCGGGGGCGACCTGGTTCAAGCTCGAGCTGCTTCAGCACACCGGAACGTTCAAGGCGCGCGGGGCCTTCAACCGCGTGCTGTCAGCACAGGAGTCGGGCGAGCTCGACCCGCGGGTCGGGATCGTGGTCGCCTCCGGTGGGAACGCGGGGCTGGCGAATGCGTATGCCGCGGCGGCGGTGGGAGTGCCGGCGACGGTGTTCGTCCCGACCACGGCGCCGGCGGTCAAGGTCGCGCGGCTGCGCGCCTACGGAGCGACCGTCGTCCAGGCCGGCAACGAGTACGCCGAGGCGTTCGAGGCCGCCGTCGGTCACGCCGCGGCGGCCGGCGCGGTCTACGTCCACGCGTACGACCAGCCCGAGGTCGCCGCCGGGGCGGGCGTAGGCGGAGCGGAGTTGCTCGAACAGGTCGAGGTCGACACGATCGCCGTCGCCGTCGGGGGCGGCGGGCTGATGGCGGGCGTCGCCGCCGCCGCGGAGGGGGTCGCGAAGGTCGTCGCGGTCGAGCCCGTCAGGTGCCCGACGCTGCACACCGCGCTGCGCAGCGGCCGCCCGGTGGACATCGGTGTGTCCGGGGTCGCCGCCGATTCGCTCGGCGCACGGCGGATCGGCGAGATCGCCTACGCCGTCGCCACGCGAACCGGCGTCCAGTCGGTGCTCGTCTCCGACGACGACCTGATCGACGCCCGGCGGCGCCTGTGGGACGAGCACCGGATCGTGGTCGAGCACGGCGCCGCGGCGGCGTTCGCGGCGCTGACCAGCGGCGCTTACACGCCCGAGCGCGGCGAACGCGTCGCGATCCTGCTGTGCGGCGCGAACACCGATCCGTCCGATCTCTAAGACACTCGCACTCGCGCGCGGACGGCCTTCGTGACCACCTGCGTCCCCGCCTGCGCGGTCGCGGTGAGGGTCACGGACAGCGAGCGATGCCGCTTGAGCGAGCGCAGTGACCTGGCGGCGAGCTTGAGCGAGACGGTCACCGCCTTTCCCGCCTTCGCGCGATAGCTCGCCCGCGCGATCGCCTTGCCGCCTGCGCGGAGCGTGACCGCACCGGCCGCGTCTTGGTTGAAGGGCTTCAGACTCACCTTCACGACGCCCTTGCCGGTGGCCGTCAGGTGCGTGGACTTGGCGGCGACCGCGAGCTTCGGCGGCGGCGGAGGCGGTGCGGGCGTCCCGGGCTCGGGCGGAACCGGCTGCACCGGCGGGGCATCCGGGAACGGGAGCGGGCCGAACTCGTCGAGGAACCGCTTGTGCGAGATCTGGCCGTCCACGCAGGTCGGCGCGGCGCCGATCAGGCTCGTGTCGACCATCGTCAGCGTGATCGTGTTGCCCGCGACCGTCTTGGTCACGCTCTGCGCCGCGCGCAGGACGCGATCCGGCGGAGGCGTCACCGAGCCGGAGGCGTCGTTGTCGCCGGGAAGCGTCGGCGCTTGCTGGAACCCGGCGATGGACGCCTGAAAGTCCGCGCACTGCGACGCGCCGACGAAGAGCCGCGCGCCGAGGTTCCCCCAGGCGTCCGCGCTCGGCGGCCCGTAGAACGTGTACGCGACCGACCAGGTGCCGGTGACCGGGTCGATCGTGGAATCGATGTGGCTGAAGTCCTGCGACGCGGGGAGGCCGGGATCGCGCGGGCTGTCGGTCGACGCCGTGGCGGCCCTGGCCGCCGGCGCGAGGACGAGCAGCGCGAAGAGGGCCACGACGATGGCCCGCGGCGAAGCGATCTTGCTCATGCGGTGATCCGTTCGATGATGGTGGTGTCGCCTCCGAAGTCGACTCCACCGGCTTTCGCGTCGGCCGGTCCGAGCAACCCGAGGAGGAGCCCGAGGATCGGCTTGGGGGGTCCCGTGAGGGTCGCGTCCGCGCTCTCGGCGGGCCCGAGCCGGGTGTGGATCGTGCCGTCGCGTGTCTCGATCACGATCGGCTGATCGCCGGTTCGCAGCTCGACGGTGACCGGCGGCGCGTCGGGCGTGCGGTCGGTCAGCATCAGTCCGATCGCGCCCGCCAGCCAGTGGCTGCGGACGGCGTCCTCGGGGTTCTGCTCGGTCATCAGGGGCAGCCCCCAGCGGAAGAGCTCGTCGAGCAACGGGCGGAGATCCTCTCCGCGTGGAGTGAGGCGATAGAGGGTGGTCGCGATCGGCGGGGGCGCGTCCTCGCGTGTGATCACGCCGGCGTGCTCCAACTCGCGCAGACGGTCGGCGAGCAGGTTGGTCGCGATCCCGGGGAGTCCGCCGCGCAGATCGGTGTAGCGGGACGGCCCTCGCAGCGCGAGCTCGCGGACGATCAGCAGGGTCCACCGGTCGCCGACCACGTCGAGCGATTTCGCGATCGCGCAGTACTCGCCATAGGACCTCATCGCCGCAACAACTCTAGCAGCGACTTGAGATTCACGTTCAGTCACTTGATTTTCTTGTCTAAGACGTTTAGAAACTCCTCCATGCAAACGCCTTTGACGCGCAACCGCGCCTTCGCCGCCGCCGGCGGTCACGAAGGCGCCGTCGTCTTCCCCACGCTGCGCCTGTTCGTGATCACGTGCCTCGACCCGCGCGTCGACCCCGCGCACTTCCTCGGTCTCGATCTCAGCGACGCGATGGTCGTCCGCAACGTCGGCGGCCGCGTCACCGACCAGGTGATCGACGACGTCGCCTTCATCGGCCAGCTCGCCGAGAGCTTTCTCCCCGACGGCCCGCTGTTCGAGGTCGCCGTCATCCACCACAACCAGTGCGGAGCCGGGGCGCTCGCCGACGACACGTTCCGCCACCGCTACGCCCAGCGGATCGGCGCGGATGAACCGTCGTTGCGCGAGTACGCCGTGGTCGACCCCGAGGCGACCGTCACCCGCGACGTCGAGCGCCTCCGCTCCGCACCCGCGATCTCGCCCCGCATCGCGGTGTCCGGGCACGTCTACGACGTTCTCACCGGCCTGGTGGACACCGTCGTCCCCGTACTCAGTCGAGCCGGGCGAGCGCCTGCTTCATGATCTGCTCGGCCTTCGCGCCGGAGTCCGCGCGCTCGCCGGTCTTCTTGATCTGCGCGAAGCCCGCATACAGGATCGCGTTGTCCTTGTGCAGGACGATGGTCACCAGGTCGTCGTAGGTGTCGGGGTTGACATCACGCGGCGCGGTGTGCGCGAGCTGCTGGGAGAACCCCGTCCATCCGTGCAGCTCGAGCGGGCGGGTGTTGACGGTGTAGGAGCCGATGATCTGGGGCGGCCCACCGAGGATCGTCCACGACGCCGGGCACTTCGACACCGTCGCGTTGACCTTCTTCATGCCGGCCTCGGCGAGCTGCGCGTTGTGGAACACCACCGCACCCTGCGTGACGACCGGCGGTGAGTCGCTCTTCGGATTCTGCGGGCCGACGATGAAGCGGCCCGTCGAGTTGCCGCCCTGTAGCTCGACGGCGGGGGTCATCGCGTCGACCGGAGCGTCGTCGGCGCGCTGCACGTACGGGCACGTCGGCACGCTGTCCTCGGGCGTGTAGATGATGTGGCCCGCGACGCCCGTGTCCTCGAACGCGATCGTGCCCTTGCCGAGGTCCGCGGGCTTGACGAACCCGGTCTTGATCGAGGCCTGCGTAAAGCCTGACGAGCCCTCGCCGGAGCCGCCCCCGCAGCCCGCGAGGGCGACAGTGGCGGCGACGATCGCCGCCACGGTTCTCGATGCTGATGTGCCCATGAATCCGTTCCCATCTTGCCATCGCGGGGCGGCGCCGGGTGGCGCCGCCCCGCGATCGCGAACTACGGCGTCGTCGTCGACAGCGTGAACGTCAGCGTCTTGCTGTAGGAGCCGGTGCGCAGCGGCTCGCTCGAGCCGATGTGCTGGCGGAAGTCCAGCGACACGGCGTCGTTGGAGATCGGCCCGTTCCACGTCAGCAGGTTCAGCGGGCTGGCCGAGGAGCCGACGTTGTTGAACGCCGTCCCCGTGTTGGCCGCGTTGCGCGCCCTCGCCGTCAGCGGATCCGTCAGGCTGAACGTCCCGTTGACGAGGTGCCCAGTCGCGGTCGCCGACGGATCGGCCACGCTCAGCAGCGCGTCGCCCGCGGTCGAGATCACGTTCGCGGTCGTCGTGGCGTCGTACGTCCTGTCCACGCCCGGGGTGAAGGCCCCGAAGCTGCCCGGTGCGCCCAGCGTCAGGCTCAGCGTCGCAGGCACCGAGCCGCCGGCGGTGCCGTCCGCCGTCCCGGTGTAGGTGACCTTCGCGCCGTCGCAGCCGCCCCAGCAGATGCCGTCAGGCGTGCCCGTGACCGTGCCGTCGAACTTCAGGACGTCGATGCCGCGGTTGTAGTCCGCGACGTAGATGTAGCCGTTGTGCCAGTACGACGCCGAGGCGGAGCCACTCGTGACGCCGGTCGTGCCGGACGGGACGCGGAAGTAGCCGACCTGCGTCGGGTTCGCCGGGTCTGACATGTCGAGGAACCGGGTGCCCTGGCCGTACCAGGCCTGGGCGACGATGTTGCCGTTGGTCGTGAACCAGTGTGCGGAGCAGCTACCGGTCGTCGCCGAGCCGGGCTTGCCCCACGGCGTCCAGTGGCCGACCAGGTTCAGGCGGAACGGGTTCTGCGGCGTCGAGTTCCAGCCCTGGCCGTCGTAGCTGCCCGCGAGCGAGACGACCTTCAGCTCGCCTGCCACCGAGCAGGCGACGATGTTCTCGTTGGTGACGTACAGCAGGTCGCCCGCCGGGTAGTTGCCGACCTTCTGGGTGATGTGCTGCGCGTTGTGGTCGAAGTAGCCGAAGAAGTCGTCCGTCGCCGTCGCGACCAGCGGGGTCGTGCCGCCCGCGTAGGGGATCGGGTCATACGCCGTCGCGACGCGGGTGACCTTCTTCACCGGGTCGTAGTGGGTGCCGACCGTGTAGTAGCCGCGCACGCCGCCCTCGCCGGAGGCCCAGGCGATGCCGTTGCGGTCGACGTCGACGCTGTGCACGTAGCCGGTCTGGCCGTCGAAACGCGCGGTGTCCAGTGGCGTCGGGTACGTGTACGGATGCGCCGGGTCGGAGATGTCGGTGACCCAGATCGGCACGCCGCCGCGCTTCTGCGAGTACGCCGGCTGCGGGAACCAGTCCGGGTTGTTGCCCGGGGTGCCCGTGCCGTACGGGCCGACCGACCAGAGGTACTGGCAGTCGTTGATACAGGTGCTCGTGTGCCCGGCCGGAACCGGGTGGAAGGTGACGATCTTCGGGTTGTACGGGTCCTTGACGTCGATGATGTAGACGCCGGTCTGGCCCGTGGTCAGCGTCCCGCCGAAGCCGCGCGGGTCACGGCTGAGGAACACGAGCTTGCGCTTCGGGTCGACGGTCATGTTCTCGCCCTCGTAGAAGCGATCCTGCGTGTCGCCGGCCACGCGCAGCTGGGCCGCGGTGACGCGCGCCACGTACGAGGGGTGTGCCTTGTCCTTGAGCGACCAGATCGCGAGGCCGCCGGTCCCGTCGGCGAACATGAAGTCGCCGAGGTCGCCGCCGTAGTCGATGAAGTTCGCTCCCGCGTACCCGCTCACGCCGCGGACGTTGTCCTGGAACGTGACGTGATCCGTGACCGCGTTGGTCGGGACGTTGTGGGTATCGGGCAGCGGCGTCGGTGTCGGCGTCGGTGTCTGCGCGAGCGCCGCTCCGGCGCTCCCGAGCGCCACTGCACCGACCGCCAAGCAGGCTCCGGTGAGCGCCTTGACGCGTCGTGTCGTGCGGTTCCCTCCGTACAACAGGTCCCCCTCTCCATCTGACCCAGGCTCGGTCACTCCGATTGCGACCGGACTCTCTCTTTTTTGATCCTATCGTCGTATGTGGACCGGTACGTCTAGATATCTGTAGGAAGCTCGGCGAGCCGAAAGCGACGACCGTCGGGCCGTACGGAGGCGACTGAGGGGACCATGAGCGTGGCGGGTGGATTGCGTGACACGCGGCCGCTGAATACGATCGCGCCGAATGCGGATCGCCGCCTCGCGAGCGCCCGGAGCACAGCGCGTCGTCGCTCCGCTGGAGCTCTTCTTCGACCTCGTCTACGTCTTCGCGATCGGGCAGCTCGCGCACCACCTGGTCGAGCACGTCGATCTGCGGACCGGTGCCGAGACGGTGATCCTGGCGCTCGCCGTCGTCCACGCGTGGTACATGACGGCATGGGGCGCGAACTGGCTGGATCCGGACCGGCTGGCGGTGCGGCTGCTGCTGATCGGACTGATGTTCGCGAGCCTGCTGATGTCGGTCGCGATCGGCGACGCGTTCGAGGAGCGTGCGTGGCTGTTCGTCGTCGGCTACCTGCTGATCCAGGTCGGGCGCTCGGCGTTCCTGATCGTCGCTCTCCGCGGGCGGGCGCTCGGGGAGCACTTCGTGAACGTCCTCGTCTGGGAGCTGCTCGCGGGCCTGTGGTGGGTCGGCGGGGCGATCGCCGAAGGCGACGCGCGCCTCGTGCTCTGGGGGCTCGCGGTCGCGATCACATACGCCGGCGTGTCGACCGTGCACTGGCTTCCCGGTCGCGGCCGGCGCATCGACCTCGCGAACGCCGAGATCGCGAGCGAGCACCTGATCGAGCGCTTCCGGCTGTTCTTCATCATCGCGCTCGGCGAGACCGTGCTCACGATGGGCTCCGCGTTCACCGCCGCGCCGTTCGACCTCGAGCGCCTGCTCGCCCTCGCGATCGGCTTCGCGGGGACGGTCGCGCTGTGGTGGTGCTACTTCGAACGCGCCGAAGCGATCGCGGTCGAGGCCGCCGAGACCACCGAGCGGGCCGGCACGATCGGCTGGTGGGGCACGCTGACGTTGACGCTCATCGTGCTCGCATTGATCGCGATCGCCGTCGGCGACGAGATGGCGATCGCCCATCCAGGCGATGACGCGACCCTCGGCTTCACGGTCCTGACGTTCGGCGGGCCGGCGCTCTTCGTGCTCGCCCAGGCCATGTTCATGCGTGCGGCGCGCGGACATGTCCCGCGCTCGCGGCCGCTGGCGCTGGCCGCGCTCGCGATCCTGGCGATCGCCACCGCGCCGCTGACGCTGATCGCCGGCATCGCCGCGGCGACCGCCGTGCTCGTGGCGATGGCGATCCCGGACACGGTCGGCGAACGCGAACCGGCCGCGATGCCGTCAGCGGCCCGCTCAGGTGACGGCGATCTGCATCCACGTCCGTGACCGGCACTCCTGGAAGATGTCGATCTCGCCCGTGTGGCCGTTGCCGGTGAAGGCGAGCTCGGAATCCCATGGGTCGAGCTCGGAGTGCGTGACCCGATACCCGGCGGCCTCGAGCGCGCGCACGTAGTCGTCGTGGGCTGAGCGGATGCTGCGCTTGAAGTAGCCGTGCGTGGACCACTTCGCGTCATTGCCGGTGAACGCCACGCCGGGGAGGGTCGGGAAGCCCTCCGGCAGGTCGGGCTGCACGCGGGTGTCGCCGATGTCCGAGCAGGGGCGCGTGGAGACGATCGGGACCTCGGTCTCGCCGCGGTGGCGGAACAGGTCGCCGAGCTGGTGATGCTCGACGGCGGCGACGGCGACGGTCGCCACGAGCAGGCTCGTGAGCGTCGCCTGGGCGAGCCGCGGGGAGAGCCCGCGGCTCAGCGCGCGCACGCCGAGCAGGAGCGCCGCGGCCGCCGCCGTGGTCGCTCCCAGCCAGAACGGGGCGGACGGCGACACGTACGTCCACAACACGCCCGCAGCGATGCTCGCCACCAGCGCTGCGGCCGCGGTGGCGGCGTAGAAGACGCCGTAGGCCGTCCCGACGTGGCCCTCGGTCACGTGGTCGGCGACCCACGCGCGGCCGACACCCTCGGTGGCCGCGACGTAGACGCCGTAGAACGCGAACAGCGGCCACACCGCCCACGAGCCGGGAGCCACCGCGAACCCGACGTAGACGAGCACGAACACGATCACGCCGAGCGTGAAGATCGCCGCGCGCGGGAGGCGATCCGACAGCGCGCCCAGCGGCCAGGAGAGGCTCGCGAAGACGACGTTGTAGCCCGCGTAGGCGAGGACGGTGAGCAGCGTCGCGAGCCCCAGGTCATGCGCGCGCAGCAGCAGGAACGCGTCGCTCGAGTTGCCGAGTGAGAACACGACCCAGATCAACAGCACGCTCCAGAACGAGCCCGGCAATGCCCGCGCCCCCGCCAGCTCCGGCGCGTGCTTCTTCTTCGCGTTGACCCCCGACGGCGGCGCCTCACGGATGCGCCGGATGAGCAGCAGCGTCACCGCCCCGGGCAGCACGCCGACCCACAGGATCGTCCGCAGCGAGCACCCCGCGGCGAGCAGCAAGGCGGCCAGCAGCGGTCCGACGATCGCGCCCACCGTGTCCGCCGAGCGGTGGTAACCGAAGGCCGAGCCCATCAGCTCCTTGGGCGTCGAGTCGCGGATCAATGCGTCGCGCGGCGCGCCGCGCGTGCCCTTTCCGATGCGGTCGGCGATCTTCGCGCCGAGCACCCACCCCCACGTCGGCGCGGCGGCCACGCCGGCGCGCGCGACCGTCGAGAGCCCGTAGCCGGCCATGATCCACGGGCGCCGCCGCGGCTCCGTCGCCGCGCGGTCGGAGAGCCAGCCGGAGATGAGCCGGAACCCGAGCGCCATCGCCTCGGCGACGCCCTCGATCAGGCCGATCAGCGCGATCGGCGCGCCGAGCGTGATCACGAGGAAGAGCGGGACGATCGGGTACGCCAGCTCGCTCGCCGAGTCGTTGGCCAGAGAGACCAGGGCGAGGAGGCGGACGTTCTCCGGCAGCCCCCGCCGCGCCGCCGCGATCCGCGCGAGCCCGCGCGGCTTGTTCTCGACCTGCGTCATGCGGGGATCGCCCCGTTACTCCCAGTCGATGAGCACGTACTCGAGCAAGCCGATCACCACGTAGGCGATCACCGCCACCAGGACCATCGTCAGCGCAGCCGCGAACAGCAGCGGCGCGTCGTACTGCCCGCGCGCGAACTCCATGAGGTAGCCGAGCCCTTCGCTCGCGGCCACGAACTCGGCCACGATCGCGCCGGTGAGGGAGAGCGTCGCGCCCATCCGCACGCCGGCGAGGATCGTCCGCAGCGCCAGCGGCAGCTCGATGTGGATCAGCGTGGTCCAGCGTCCCGCTCCTTCCGTCGCCGCCGCCTCGACGAGCGTGCGATCCACGTCGGCGATCCCCACCGCGGTGTTCACGAGCATCGGGAAGAAGACGATCACCGCGCAGATCAGCACGTGCGAGGCGAGCCCGAGCCCGAACCAGACGACGAGCAGCGGGGCGAGCGCGAGCATCGGCATCGCCTGCGTGGCGGCGATGTACGGCGACAGCACGCTCGCGAACACGCGCGACTTGGCGAGCGGGTAGGCGAGCACGGACGATGCGACCAGTGCGAGCAGGAAGCCGAGGAACGCCTCGCGCAGGGTCGCCCAGATGTGGTGCCAGATCACGCCCTTGCGGGCCAGCAGCCACCACTCGTGCGCGACCGACCACGGGGACGGCAACGAGTAGTCGGCGACCACGTTGAGCTGGTAGATGAGCGCCCACAGACCGAGCCCGGCGAGCACGGAGATCGTGCTGATCGCGAGCGAGCGCAGGCCGCCCGCGCCCACCGGCCGGCGGCGCACGCCGCTGCGCCGACGCGTCGCGCGAGAGCGAGCGCCGTACGCGGCGCTCGCGACCCGCGCCTCGTCGGCCACCAGCGGCGTGCTCGCCACTTACATCCTCACGTTCGCCAGGTCGGTGAACCGGTTCGTGAAGACGTTCTTCACGGAGGGCGCGCCGGCCTTCGCGATCGCACCGATCGACTGCATGAAGTTCAGCGTGGTCGGCCAGGCCGCGGGGTTCGACCAGCCGACCTGGTGACCGGCGACCGGCTGCTGGTACTTCATGCGCGCGTCGAGGATCAGCTTCTGGGTCGCGATCTGCTTGGCGGAGATGACCTCCGGCATGCGCTTCAGCGCCATCTTGAAGGCGGCGTCCCGGTGCTGCAGCGTGTACTTCTCGCCGCGCATCGTGGCCTTCACGAACGCCGTGACCTCGGCGGGGTTGCTCTTGATCAGCTTGGTGCCGGCGATGATGCCCGTCGACACCAGGTTCTTGTAGTCGGACACCTTCATCACGTGCACGAGATGGTTGAGCGCGCGGGCGTTCACCGGCTCGTTGTCGGTGAAGGTCATCGCGACGTCGATCTGGTGGTTGATCAGCGCCTCGGTCTCGGTGAAGCCGACCGCGATGACCTTGACGTCGGAGCGCTTGAGGTGACCGGCCTGCAGCAGGGCGCTGAGGCCGTAGTCGGTCGAACTGCCGGGCGCCGAGATGCCGATCGTCTTGCCCTTCAGGTCAGCCGGCTTGTTGATCGTGGGGCCGCCGTCGGCCAGCCACATCGCGCCCACCGGGTACTGCTCATACTGCTGCGCGACGACCTGCACCCCCGCGCCCTTGGACACGCCGAGCAGCGCGGCGTCGCCACCCGCGGAACCGAACTGGAACTTCGACCCGTCGGCCACCGCCTGCGGCGGGTTGGGGAGCTTGTCGTAGTTGAGGGTGACGTTCAGCCCGGCTTGCTTGTAGTAGCCCATGTCCTGAGCCACGTAGTACGGAGTGGAGACCACGTCGGGCTTGAAACCGAGCGCGACGGTCACATTCGTCGCGGCCCCGGCCACGCCGGGCGCCATCGCACCCGCGGCGAGCATGCCGGCGACGGCCGCCGTCAGGCGGCGCGCACTTCCTTGCATTGATTCCCTCCTTCGCTCTACAGGCCGCCGAACCACCGGCAGCCATCCGGTGTCTGACCCCCGGGCCCGTCTCGGTTACCCCCCGGACGGGGCCGTCCGCTTGATCAATATCAAGCCCGGAATGAGCGCTTCGTTAGAGGCTCACGACATGGAGCTCGATCCGGTAGACGAGCGTCTCCTCATCGATCGGCCCGGCGTGCGCGGCGCGGTCGCGCAAGGTCTCGCGGTCGGGCTCGCCCGCCCGCCGGACGTCCGCCTCGGTGATCGCCGCGAACGGGACGAGCTCGATCGCGTCGATCTCGATCAGACCGGAGCCGACCCGGTAGCGACCACCCTCCTTGACCTGTGGCCGCTTCCACAGCCGCACCGACAGCGTGATCTCGCCGGCCAGGACGTCATCGCGCAGCTCACGGCTGAACTCCACCCCCGGGACGCTAGCCGGTGACGCGCGTTCACCCCATGCAGGTGATGCGCGCCGCAATTGGACTGGAACGCTCTCGACGATCCACAAGGCCCGGTCGTGCAACTCGCCGACGGCGGTTCAAGCCCCCGAACGGGCCGTTCACCTCGGAGAGGGACAGCCGATCGGGCACGCGATCGCGATCATGATGAACGCGCACCGGCGCTCAGCCGCGACCCGTCCTTCCGCGACGCCGACTACTGATCAGGAGGGTGAGACATGGCAGTCGAAGACGATCTCGCCCGCGCGCGCGCCGCGCTGCAGATGATCAACCCGGCTCCGTACAACGCGGAGGCGCCGCCGCAGGCACTGGCCGGAGAGATCACCCCGATCGAGTTCCACTACGTGCGCAGCAACTTCCCTCTGCCGGCGCACGACGGCACGCTCGAGGTCGGCGGCGCGGTGGACAACCCGCTCACGCTGACGCTCGACGATCTCCGCGCCATGCCGGCGCACGAGCGCGCGGTCACGCTCGAATGCGCGGGCAACGGCCGGCTCGAGCTGCGGCCGCTGCCGAGCGGTGAGCCATGGGGCGGCTACGCCGTCTCGACCGCCCGCTGGAGAGGCGCCCTGCTGCACGAGGTGCTGCAACTGGCGAGTCCCAGGGCAGAAGGCGTCGACGTGCGCTTCCAAGGCGCCGACCACGGCGCATACCACCTCAACCCCGTCCTCGCGGACACCGACCGCGACGACCTCACCTTCGTCCGCGCCCTCCCGCTCGCACATGCCGCCGATCCGGCGGCGGAGATCCTGATCGCCTACGAGATGAACGGCGAGCCGCTGGGTTCCGATCACGGCTCGCCCTTCCGGATCATCGTCCCCCAGTGGTACGCCGTCGCCTCGGTGAAGTGGCTCAAGCGGATCGACGTCCTGACCGAGGCGTATGCCGGTGAGTTCCAGACCGGGCACTACATGTACGAGTGGGCCGACCGGCCGGCGGAGCCCGTTGACGTCATGCGCGTGCGCGCGCGCATCACCGCGCCGGCCGCCGGATCGACGCTGAGCCCGGGTACGTGCACGGTGCGCGGCAAGGCCTGGTCGGGAACCGGGCCCGTGACCCGCGTCGACGTCAGCCTCACGGGCGCGGGCGAGTGGCACGCGGCGCGACTCGATCCGCCCTCCGGCCCCTATCACTGGCAGGACTGGTCGTTCGAATGGCAGGCCAACGACAGCGGCCGCCACACCCTGCGCGCCAGGGCCACCGATGCCGCCGGCAACGTCCAACCCGAGGTCCCGCCGTGGAACCGGCTCGGCTACGGCAACAACGCCATCGAGGTCATCTTCGTCGACGTCGTCTGATCCGCGCGACTACCTGACACCGACGCTCCAGTCTCCGCTGGGCGCTCCCGCCGGGCGGGCGAGGCGCAGGATGGCGTGCCCGCGCAGCGCGACGACGGTGTGGACGATCCCGTCGGTGCTCGCGGTGATGTGGCGCAGCGTGCGCCAGCGCCGCCCGGCGCGGCGCTGGAGCGTGACGCGGGCGCTGCCCGCGCGGGGCAGCAGCGCCCACACCTCGACGTGCCGGCGGTCTCGCCGGACGCCGGTGAAGGGGAAGCGGAAGGCGCGGATCACTGCGCGCTTGGGCCGGTCGCGCGCGGGATCGAGCGGTGCGGCGCGATCGATCCGGTACAGCCCGGCGGGGTGGTCGGGCTTGTCGGCCGGGTCGCGGACGAACTGCCAGGCGACCAGGTCCACGCCCTCTCGCCAGAGCCGGAACAGTGCCCGGGGAACCCAGCGCTGAATCTGCTTCGCGCCCGCCCCGCGGGAGCCGGTGTCCCAGTTGACCTCGGTGACCCAGAGCCGGGCGTGGCGGTGCCCCGAAAGCGCGAGCAGCCGCTTGAGCTTGTAGATGTCGGCGATGCTCACGTTGCCCGCGTCGCGTGCCGCGACGTCCGGGTCGGTGACCGTCAGGGGGTGGTGGGCGAGCACGTCGAAGCGCGCGGGATCGTCGCATCGCTCACGGTGCGGCACCGGGCCGGAACCGAGGCACAGCAGCTCCTGCCAGAACCGCACCGGCGTCATCCGGCCCTCCCCGTCGCGCGGGTCGCCGTTCGGGGCGGTCCCCGCGGTCGCGACGACGTTGGCATGGTCGACGCCCTTGACGCCGTCGTAGAACGCGTTCAGCAGCGCCCGGTACTGGGCCGGCGACCACGCCGTCCACGCGCCGTCCTGCGCGACCCATTGCGGTTGCAGGAAGCGCGGCAGGTTGGGCTCGTTCCAGGCTTGCCAGAGCCCGACGCGGGGCAGCGTGCTGCCCGGATCCAGCGGGTCTGGGAAGCGGCCGGAGTAGCGGCGGGCGGCGGCGGTGGCGAACCGTCGATACGCCGCGGGGTCAGGTGCCCAGGTCCCGCCCGCCGCGAAGCGCCAGCGTTCCGGCGCCTCGTAGCGCCATGGCGCGCCGCCGACTCGCAGCAGCGGTGTCAGGCCGTGCCGCACCGCGAGCCGGGCGAGCGTGTCGACGGCGCTGAAGTCGTAGGCGGGATCGGCCGGGTCGGTGGGGTCGAGTGGCAGGAACATGCCGGACTCGACGCGCGACCAGATGAGCGGCAGCCGCGCGACGCGTGCGCCGGCCCGCGCGCCCCGGGCCAGGACGGCATCAGCCAGCCGGGGGTCGCCGAGCAGCGCGCCGCCGTCGGAGATCGCGCGCGTGAACGGCTGAGCCTCGGCGGGCGCCGCCACGGCGACCGCGACCGCGACGGCGACGGCGACGGCGACGGGGAGGCCGGTTCGCAACTAGTGTCGCGATTCGTAGGTTCGCACGTGCATAGCGGCCCGCATCGTCGTGGCTGGCGTGCGGCGGCGAGCTAGCTCGTACCGGGCGTACTTGCGAGCTCGCCGGCGCCCGCCGGGCGCGGCGAGGCGTCCGGTAGGCGCCTGCGAACTTCCGAATCGGGACACTAGCGCTTCAGTTTCACGCCGGCGCTCGCCGTCTGCGGCTTCGCCCCGGCGCGCGCCGGCGTAAATGTTGCCTTGACGGTCACGGCGATCTTGCGCGCGGCCTTGAGCAGCTTGCGGCCGGCCGCCGACAGCTTCACGGTGACCGTGCTCGTGCCGGCCGCCGTGGCGGTCTTCTCGCCCGCGCCGATCGGCTTGCCGCGCGGCCCGGTGAGCGTCAGCTTGACCTTGCCGGGCTCGGAGAACGCGAACGGCAGGCGCACGCTCTTGCGCTTCGCGAGCTGACGCGTCTTGAGGGCCTTCAGCCTGGCCGCGGTGGACGCGACGGCTGCCCTGACCTTTGCCCGCACCTGCGCGTCGGTCGGTGCGGCCGGCGCCGTGGTCGTGGTCGGAGCGTCGCCGGCGGGGGTCGAAGGGGCGGGGCACGGTGCGACCTTGGCGTAGCGCACGAACTCGACGCCGACCTTGCCGTTGCTCTGGAGCCCTTGTGTGACCACGAACGCGACGTCGCCGACCGCGAGCGGGCTCTGGAGCGTCACGGTGAACGGGTTGCCCGTCGTGTTGATCGAACGGTTGACCGCCGTGTAGTCGTTGGCCGGGAAGGCACCGGCGTTGTAGACGCTGTGGGTGTCCGAGCGCGTGGCCGTGAAGCTCACGTGCGGCGCGCAGGCGTCGGACCCGATCGTCGGTTGGCCGTCGTAGGCCGCCGTCGCGCTCACCGCGTTGCCGTCGTAGAACCGTGCGACGTCGCCCGCGAGCAGGGTCGGGACATCCAGCGACGCGTAGTAACCGGTCGTCGGCGACGTGGCGACGACGGCGCCGTTGCGCACGAGGTCGAGGTGATGCAAGATCGGACCCGTGGAATCCTGGGCAACGATCGAAGCCGTGCCGTCGTCGTCTTGGCTGAACCGGAATCCGACGTCCCAGGCGGACGCCGCGGCCGGACAGACGCATGCGGCGGCGGCGATCGCCGCGAACGTGACACAACGGTTGCGTAGCACTTTAGGCTCCTCTCCCGGTGACCTCCCGACTGTATGAGCAACGCGAAGACCGTGCATGAGAGGTGGATGAATCGGGCTGCGTTCCCCGTCGTCGTGCTCGCGCTCACGCTGCCTCCGCCGGTCTTTCAGGGCCCGCCGCTGGGAGGGCCTGACGCGCCGCCGAGCCCGATCGGCCCCGCCCCGCCGCTCGGCCCCGAGCTCCCACGCGTTCCCGTGGTGATTCGCGGCACCGCGGCCGACGACGTCCTGACCGGCACGGCGGGCGATGACATCATCGAAGGCGGCGGGGGCAACGACCTGATCGATGGCGCGGGCGGGGACGACACGTTGCTCGGCGGCCCGGGCGACGACACGCTGCTCGGCGGCCCTGGCGACGACCGTCTGCAGGGCGGCGCGGGCCGCGATCACCTCTACGGAGGCCCGGGCCGTAACCGGCTGCGACGGGACTAGCGGTTCAGCCTGGCGCGGGTTCCAGCAGCGCCGGGAGATCGCGGCGGTTGCGTGCTCCGAGCTTGCCGTAGGCGTTGCGGAGGTGCAGCTCGACCGTCTTCGGCGTCACGAACAGCGCCTCGGCGATCGCGCGGTTGGTCTGGCCGGCCGCGGCGCGTTCGGCGACGCGCCGCTCTGACGGGGTCAGTGAGGCGGGGCCTTGGAGGGCCGTCGTGCGCGGGCGGCCGCCGGCGGCGTACAGCTCCTGGCGCACCTGGGTCGCGAGCGCGCCGGCACCCAGCGCATCGGCGAGTTCGAGCGCCCGGCGCAGCGGTTCGCGCGCCTCGCTGGGCCGGCGGTCAGCGCGCAGGGCGGCGCCCGCTGCGGCCAGCGCCTTCGCGAGCTCCAGGCGCGCCGGCGAGCGTTCCGCCAACGCCGCGGCCTCACGCAGGTGCGCGAGCCCGTCGCCCTGCTCGACGGTCCCCAGGGTCCGCAGCGCCCGCGCCATGATCGCCGGCGCGCCCCAGCGCCGCGCCGTCGCGACCTCCTCGGCGGCGAGCGCCAGCGCCTGGTCGCGGTGCCCGAGATGGTGGAGCGCGAGGGCCTCGTGCGAGCGCGCGGGCGTGTCGATCGCGTGCATGGCGGCGAAGCGCTGCGCGGCGTCGCGGGCGACGGCCAGCGCCTCCTCGAAGCGCTCCTCCGCCAGCAGCTGCTCGGCCTGGCTGTCGAGCCAGTAGCGCGCGGCCTGCGAGGGGTCGCCGGGGTCGCTCACCGCCTCGAGCTCACGGCGCGCGGCGGCGAGGTTCCCGCGTTCGCGCTCGACGGCCGCCAGCCAGGCGGCGATCTCCACGCGGCCATTGGTCGCACCTCCGAGGGTGAGCTCTTCGATCCCGTCGCGCAGCGACGCCTCGGCCTCGGCCAGCTCGCCGGAGCGCAGGAGCGTGTAGCCGCGGCAGATGCTCGCCGCCGATTTGAACCCCAGCGATCCGCTCACATGCGCCTGGGTGAGCAGCGCGTCCCACACGTCGGTCGCCTCGGCGCGATCGGCGAGCACGACGACGATCGTCGCCGCGACCGAGGGAAGCAGGTGGCCGCCCGCGATCAGGTCACCGCCGTCCAGCGCGGCCAGGGCCAGCGGCGCGCACTCATCCGCCGAGCCGCCGCTGTACGCCCACTGGTGCGCCGCGATGCCCGCGAGGACCTTCGGCCCGATCCCCGGCGCCAGCGGCAACCGCCGGTGGCGGGCGATGCGCTCGGGTGTGTCCGGCTCGCTGACGCCGAAGATGGCCCCGGTCAGCCGGAGCGCCTCGAGCGCGGCGAGCAGGACGCCGGCGTCAGGCGGAAGCGCGTCCGCGGTCCGGCGGGCCAGCGCGACCGCCTCTTCGGCGCGGCGGGTCATCAGGAGCGTGTGGCCCAGTTGCAGCGCGGCGGCGCCGCGGGCGGTCGGATCGTCGGTCAGCTCGAGCGCCTCGCGCAGGTGCGTCTCGCTCCGCGTCTCGTTCAGCAGGTTCTCCGCGCTCCCGAGCGACACCAGGACGTCCGCCCGGCGCTCGCTCGGAGGCGGCTCGTCGAGCGCGCGGGTCAGGTACGTCACGGCGCCCGCGGGGGCGCCCGCGCGCGAGCCGGCTCGCGCCGCCCGCTCCAGCACGTCGACGACCCACGCTTCGCCGCGCGGCGGCGCCAGCACCAGCTGCGTGGCCACGGTCCCCGCGTCGACGCCTCGATCGCGCAGCAGCTGAGCGGCGCGCTCGTGCGCGAGCGCGCGCTCGTGGACCGGGATGTCCTCGTAGACGGCCGCGCGGATCAGTGGATGCACGAACGTCATCGCCACCTGGTCGGCGAAGACCTCGGCGTCGACCAGTTCGCCTGCGGCCGGCACGGCGGCGGCGTCGTCGAGGCCGGCGAGCTCGGCCACCAGCGCCAGCGCGGCGACGTCGCCCAGGACGGCCGTCGAGCGCGCGACCGCCGCGGCGTCACGGCTCAACCGGCCGATCCGCACGAGCACGGCGCGCGAGACCGCCCGCGGAGCGATCGCCTCGACGGCCGAGACATGAGCCGCGTCGGGCGGCACGCCCTCGGCGCGCAAGGCCTTCGCCAGCTCGACGAGCCACAACGGATTCCCGCCCGTCGCCTCGTGGCACGCTCGCGAGAACACCGCATCCGCGCCGTCGGCGAGCAATTCCCCGGTCGCGGCCTCGCTCAACGGCTTGGGGTGCAGGGTGACCGCGAGCGGATCGCCGGTCAGCTCGGCCAGCAGGTGCGCGTGCGTGTGGTGCTCGAACGGGCGCACGCCGCACAGCACGGTCACGCGCAACCCATCCAGCCGGCGGACGAGATAGTTCAGCCAGCGCAGCGACGGCTCGTCGCACCACTGGAGGTCGTCGACCGCGAGCAGCAGCGGCGCCGGCTCCGCGAGGTTGACGGTCAGCCGGTACAGCGCGTGAAGGATCGCGAACGAGGCGTCGTCGCCCGCCACGCCGCTCGCGGGCCCCTCGAAGACCTCGCGCGCCGCCGCGGCGGCGCCCTCCAGCAGCGGCTCCGAGATCGTCGCCTCGAACAGCTGGCGCACGACCCCGAACGCGAGCTCCTGCTCCAGCTCGCCGCCGCGCGCGCTGAGCACGCGCACCCCGGCCGCGCTCGCTTCGCGGCGAGCCTCGCTCAGCAGCCGCGTCTTGCCGATGCCCGCCGGCCCCTCGACCACCGCCAGTCCGGCATCGCCCTGCGCCGCCGCTCCGGCGAGCGCGCGCAGCACGGAAAGCTCCCGGTCACGTTCGAGCAGCACCGGTAGATCATGGCGTGCTCTTGACCCGGTCCTCGTCGAGGAGCTCCTCGACGGCCCGGACGAGTCCGACCCAGCCGGAGAAGGTGTGCGGGTCTCCGCCCTCCAGGGACGCGTGCCCGGTCGGTGCGGTGCCGTCGATGCGCACCTCGAGGAGGATCGAGAGGGGTCGGTTCATCGGTAGGGCAGACCATGGCGTGCGGCGGCCATGCGTACATCTCGGCAGACCCGAGACGGGGACCCTAGGGTTTGCTGCGAAATGCCAAAACCTAGGGTGCGGGTCTCGGGTTCACCGAGATGTGCCGGTGACCGCCGTGCCGTCCCGCCCGAGAGTTCATCCGGTTCGGATGACGTCGCGACCGCGATCCGCTGGCACGCTGCGCTTGATGTGTCACGTCGACGGCGTGGCTGAGCGGCTGAAGGGAGAGAGATGGCCATCGGACCAGTGCAGCTCCTTGTGCTTGGTTTCACCCATCCGGAGTTCCATGGCGAGATCATCACTGAGCTCGAACGCCTGCGCGAAAGCGACACCGTGCGCGTCATCGACGCGCTGGCGGTGCACAAGGGCGCAGAGGGAGAGATCGAGGTCGTGCATCTGAGCAACCTCTCGAAGGACGAGGCGATCGAGCTCGGCACCAAGGTCGGTGCGCTCGTCGGCCTCGGAATCGAAGGCGAGGAGGGCTTGATCGCCGGTGCCGAGGCGGGTGGCGCGGCGGCGGCCGACGGGGTGGAGGTGTTCTCCGACGACGAAGCGTGGGATGTCCTCGAGGACATCCCCAACGACTCCGCCGCGGCGCTGATCCTGCTCGAGCATCACTGGGCAGTCCCGTTGCGCGACGCGATCGCCCGCGCGAACGGCTTCCGCATCAGCGACGGCTTCATCAGCCCGCTCGACCTGGTCGAGATCGGGCTGATCTCGCGCGAAGAGGCGCAGGACCTCCACGCGCTCGAGACAAGCCACCAACCCGCCTGAGTCACGGTCAAGCACAACGATTGGAGGCATGATGTTCGCATCCCGCAGAGTCGCCAGGCGCACCTCGAGACGAGTCGCGCGGCGCCGCTAGGCGGCATGGAGTGAGCGACGACGCTGTGATGCCGATCTGCGTCAAGATCCGGCCATTCCTAGGTAGCCGTGCCGATTCAGGAGGCATCGCATGCGTCGTCCCATCACACTGTTCACGGGCCAGTGGGCGGACCTTGCGCTCGCGGACTTGGCCGAGAAGGCCGCGGGCTGGGAATTCGACGGCCTGGAACTCGCGTGCTGGGGCGATCACTTCGAGGTCGACCGTGCGCTCGCCGAGCCCGACTACCTGAGACGCAAGCGCGAGCTCCTGGACCGCCACGGCCTTGCGTGCCACGCCGTGTCGACCCATCTCGTCGGCCAGGCCGTGTGCGACCCGCTCGACGAGCGGCACCGCAACTCGCTGCCCGCGGAGGTCTGGGGCGACGGCGATCCCGAAGGCGTGCGCGAGCGGGCAACGGAACGCATGAAGGACACGGCGCGCGCCGCCGCGGCCTTCGGCATCGACATCGTCATCGGCTTCACCGGTTCCGCGATCTGGCATCGCCTGTACGCGTTCCCGCCGCCGGACTGGGACGTCGTCGAACGCGGGTACGAGCAGTTCGCCGAGCGCTGGAGCCCGATCATCGACGTCTTCGAGCAGGAGGGCGTCCGGTTCGCGCTCGAGGTCCATCCGACCGAGATCGCCTACGACTTCGTCACGACCGAGCGCACGCTCGACGCCATCGGACGCCGGCCGGGCTTCCGGCTCAACTTCGACCCCAGCCACATGGTCCCGCAGTTTCTGGACTCGGCGCTGTTCGTCGAGGAGTTCGGCGAGTACATCGCCCACGTGCACATCAAGGACTCCCTGCGACGCCTGGACGGGCGCCGTTCCCTCCTGGGCTCCCATCTGAACTTCGGCGATCCGCGCCGCGGTTGGGACTTCGTCTCGGCCGGGCGCGGTGACGTCGACTTCGAGGCGTTGATCCGCGCGCTCGGCAGCGTCGGCTACCGAGGCCCGCTGTCGATCGAGTGGGAGGACTCGGCGATGGACCGCGAGAGCGGGGCGCAGGAGGCGCTGCGCTTCATCCGCGGCGTCGACTTCGAGCCGTCGAAGCTCACGCCGATGGGACAGCTGGGCGTGGAAGCCGCGGTCTGACCCCGAGCGGGGCCAGACCGCAGCTCGCGTGCGTCAGGAGTCGGCGCCGAGGTCCACGAACGGGTTGAGCAGGTCGAAGACATCGGGCGCCACGAACACGTCGTCGTTGCCGGCGAGCGTATTGAGACGGAGGACGTCGTTGGCCTTCTCGGAACCGGTGATGAACGTCTCGGTCGGGAGACCGAACTCGACGACCTTGTCGCCCTCGCGGGTGAGGTTGACGTGGTCGGCCTTGGCGGTGCCGTTGAGGATCACGGTGTCGCCCGCGGCGTCGCCGGCGCCGTCGAAGCCGGCGAGGTTGACCGTCGCGGTGTCCAGCGGAGTGCCGGACAGGTCGTTGATCGTGACGATGTCAGCGCCGCCGAGCGCGCGGACGGACCACGCCTCGACGTTGGCGAGGTCCATCGTGATGTTGGCGACGTTGCGGGTGACGGTGACGTGCCGGTCGGCGGCGGCGGAGACCGTGATCTCCTCGCCGATGTTGGAGCCGTTGAAGTCCTGCACGTCGAGGCCGGACTGGCCGTCCACGACGTCCGAGCCATCGCCCGGATCCCACTGGAAGTGATCGTTTCCGGCACCCATGCGGGCGGTGTCGGCACCGATGTTGCCGTCGATCAGATCGTCGCCGTTGCCGCCGAGCAACAGGTCGGCCCCGTCGCCGCCGCGCAGGATGTCCTCGCCGTTGCCGCCGTCCTCGGTGAGGTGCGTCAGCGCGCCGATGCCGTTCTGAGCGGCGATCGTGTCGTTGGCCTCGCCGCCCTTGACGACGAGCTCCTCGACCGCGGTGATGCCCATGAGCGGGGCGCCCGGGGCGAACGCGCGCACGACGTTGTTGGCGTCGCGGGCGACGCCGATCTGGTCGTCGTCGCCGGTGCCGGTGTAGGTCGCGGTGTCCGTGCCGGCGCCGCCGTCGGCGTCGACGCGCGCCTCGCCGGTGGCCACGGCGCTGGAGACGATCGTGTCGTCGCCGTCGAGCAGCGCCGCCGTGGTGCTGTCCTGCGCCTCGGCGCCGGTCACCCGCACGACCGGCTTGAGGCCGGAGATGACCGCCGTCGCGCCCTCGGAGCCGAGCGTGACGCGGTCGGGCCCGTCGGTGCCCTGGGCGATCACGTGGTCGACCGCGCCGTCGCCGTTGCCGTCGAACCCGGCGAGGTCGACGGCGACGTTGCGCATGTCGGTGCCGGTGAGGTCGCCGACCGTGACGTCATCGGCGGAGCCGAGCGCGCGGATCGTGGCCGCCTCGACGCCGTCGACATCCTGCGTGATGTTGGCGATGTTGCGGAAGACCGTCACGCGCGGGCCGTTCGCCGCCAGCGTGATCTTCTCGCCGGCGTTGGACCCGTTGAAGTCGAGCGTGTCGGTGCCGCCGTCGCCCTCGACGATGTCGGAGCCGTCGCCCGGATCCCACTGCAGGTGGTCGTTGCCCGAGCCGCCGTGGACCGTGTCGACGCCGATGTTGCCGTCCACGAGGTCATTGCCGGCCCCGCCCTGGAGCGTGTCCGCGCCGTCGCCGCCGCGCACGGTGTCGTCACCGTTGCCGCCGTCGACCGTAAGCGACGTGAGCGTGCCGATGCCGTTCTGGCCGACGAGCGAGTCGTTGCCGTTGTTGCCCTTGACGAGCAGGCTCTCGACCGCGGCGACGTTCATGATCGGCGCGTCGGTGGCGAACGCCGCGACGTTCGTGCCGTTGCGGGCGATGCCGATCTGGTCGTCGTCGGGCGTGCCGTTGTACGTGGCGGTGTCGGTGCCCTCGCCGCCGTCCACGCCAACCTGGTCGGCGCCGGTCGCGGCCGCGGAGGCCGTGGCCGTGTCATCGCCGCCGAGCAGCGCGGCGGTCATCGTGTCCGCCGGCTCCATGCCGGTGGCGCGCACTCCGACCGAGAGGCCGCTGACGATGCCCGTCGTCCCATCCGTGCTGACCGTGGCGCGGTCAGGACCGTCGGTGCCGTTGACGATCACGCGATCGGCCGCCGCGTCGCCGTTGCCGTCGAACCCGGTCAGGTCGGTGTTGACGCCGCGCACCCCGGTGCCGGCCAGGTCGCCGACGGTCATCGTGTCCGCGCCGCCGAGCGTGCGCACGTTGACCTGCTCGATCGCCGCCAGGTCCATGTTGATGGCCGCGACGTTGCGAAGGAAGCGCGCGTGCGTGCCGTTCGCCGTGAGCGACAGCTCCTCGCCGATGTTGGAGCCGTTGAAGTTGAGCGTGTCGGTCCCGCTGTCACCGGCGACGGCGTCGGACCCGTCACCGGGATCCCACTGGAAGGTGTCGTTGCCGGTGCCGAGGGAGACCGTGTCGGCGCCCTGGTTGCCGTCGATGAAGTCGTCGCCGGATCCGCCGGCGAGCGTGTCCGCGGCGGCGCCGCCGAGCAGGGTGTCGTTGCCGGCGCCGCCGTCGACGGTCACGCCATCCAGCAGGCCCTGGATGCGCACCTCGTCGTCGCCGCCGCCGGCGGTCACGTTGACTGCCGTGACCGCCGATCGCGCGAAGCTGAAGTCGATCGTGCCGTCCTCGCCGACATCGGCGACGACGGTGTTCGCGTCCGCGAAGAGCAGGACCTTGTCCGACGCGCCGTCACCGGCGAGCCGGAGCGTCGTTCCGTCGAGGTTCGCGGAGTAGGAGGCCATCGCGGGAGCGGCGAAGGCCAGTGCAGCTGCGAGGCCAACGCCGAACGCGGCGCCTCGCAGTACGGAAGGGGACATCAATGTCTCCTTTTCAGGTGATCGAGGGGAGGAGTCCGCGACGGTAGGGCAGCCGCTCCCCTCCAGACAATCGGGAACAACCCCTGAACTTTCATCACTCGCCGGTCAACCGAACGGCGGTGGAGTAGCCTCGCGCCGAGGGGACTTCTTGCCCAAGCACGTCACAAAGATCCAAGTCTTCGCGGCGTCGCCCGGCGATGTCGCACCCGAGCGCGAGATCTTGGCACGCGTCGTCGACCGCCTGAACCGGACGCTGGGCAGGTCCGAGGACCTCGTGCTCGAGCTCGTTCGGTGGGAGACGCATGCCTGGCCCGGGTTCGGCGCTGACGCCCAGGACGTGATCAACGTCGAGATCGAGCCGTATGACGTGTTCGTCGGCGTGATGTGGAAGCGACTCGGCACGCCGACTCACAGGGCGGACTCCGGGACGGTCGAGGAGTTCGAGCGGGCGTACGCGCTGTGGGAGCAGGCCGGCGTGCCGCTCCTGATGTTCTACTTCAGCCGGATTCCGTTCTTCCCGCAGCCGGACGAGCTCGCGCAGTTTCAGGCAGTGCTCAGCTTCAAGGAAACGCTCGCCACCAGAGGCGGCCTCTGCTGGGAGTATGAGAGTCAGGAAGCGTTCGAAGCCATGCTCCACGAGCATCTCTTCCAGCAGGTGCGGACCCTGGTCGCCGTCGCGGATTCCCGGCGGTTGAACCGTTCACTGTCGGCGAGCGGGTTGGGCTTGGTGGATCTCGCGACCGCCAGCCGGTCGTTGGACGACGGGCCCGCCGCAGACGAGATCCGTCACCTGCTCTCATCGCTCCTGGAGCGCGTCGAGCGCCTCGACCAGGCCAGCTCCAAACGCGGCGACACCGTGCCGGCCGCGGCGCTCCTCGAGGCAGCCCATGGGTTGATGGCGGCCAGGAAGTGGTCTGAAGCCGCCTACTACTTCGACAGGTACGTCCAAGTCGACGCAACGAACTGGGACGCGATGTTCTCTCGCGCGGTGGCGCACGCCAACTCGCGCTCCGGAACCGAAGGCGACACAGCGGCGCTGCGTTCCTACAACGACGCCATTGCCCTCCGCCCGCAGGACCTCGACGCCAATTTGCTGGCCCGCTTGTATTCCTATCGAGGCGCGATGTTCAAGCGACTCGGACGGCTCGAGGAAGCCGAGGCGGATCTGCGAGTCGCGAGGTCGTGGGCGACTCGGGACTACGAGCGCGACGACATTCGGTACAACCTGGCCTGCGTTTGCGCCATGACTGACCGCCGCGCTGAGACATTCGAGCTCGTCGAGTCCCTACGCGGAACGCGGTTCATCGGTGCGATCAGGGCGAACCTGCATCGCTACTTCGCGGCGTTCGCGGCCGATCCGGAGTTCCTCGCACTCCTCTGATCAACCTGACGGGGCGGGCAGTTGCACGGTGACGCAGAGCCCCCCGGTGGCCCGAGGGGTGAGGGTGAGCGTTCCGTCGTGTGCCTGGGTGATGCTCTTGACGATCGCCAGGCCGAGGCCGACACCCGCGTGGTCGGTGCGGATGCGTTTGCTGCCGCGCTGAAACGGCTCGGCGAGCGTGGACACCAACTGCGGGGTGAGCTTCTCGCCGGTGTTCTCGACGGCGAGCACCACGCTCTTGTCGTGCACGCTGGTCGTGACCCACACGGTGCCCTGGCCGGCCAGGTTGTGGACGATCGCGTTGTGCACGAGGTTCGTCGCCAGTTGCTGCAGGAGCGCAGGTGAGCCGACGGTGGGGGTCACGTCGCCGGAGGTCTCGATGTTGATGCCGCGTTCTTCTGCGATGGGGAGCAGCGTTTCGGTGGCTTCTTCGGCGATGAGCGACAGGTCGACGTGTTCCCGGACGAAGGATCGCTGGTCGGCGCGGCTGAGCACGAGCAACGCCTCGGTGAGGTCGATCGCTCGGCTATTGACGAAGTGCAGGCGGTCGACCAGTTCGTCGTTGCCGCGGCTCTGATCGTTGCGGGCCACGTCGAGCAGGGTCTGCGTGATCGCCAGCGGCGTGCGCAGCTCGTGCGAGGCGTTCGCGGCGAACCGCTGCTGTTCGGCGACGTGTGCCTCGAGGCGCGCGAGCATCGCGTCGAACGCGTCGGCGAGCTCGCGGAACTCATCGCTGCGGCCTTCCAGCCGGACTCGGTGGGCGAGCGATCCGGTCGCGGCCATGCGCGTGGCGTCGGTGATGCGGGTCAGCGGCGCCAGCATCTGGCCGGCGAGGAGCCACCCACCCAGCAGGCCGAACACGAGCACGAACACCAACATGATGGCCGCCTTCGGAACGAAGGCGCGCAGGAGATCGGAGCGGGTGGGAATCGAGGGGCCCGGGGCGAAGACCATCGCGCGGTCGGGTACGTAGCGCAGGAGGAACACCCACACGACGGCGAGCAGCATGGCGCTGGCGACCATGACGAAGCCGGCGTAGCTGAGGGTGAGCTTGAGGCGAACGCTCAACCCCGGGGCTCTATCCACCGTCGCCTCCCTCACGTCCGGCGCCGGGTGCCGTGTCGATGCGGTACCCCGCCCCGGCGACGGTGGCGATGATCCAGGGTTCGCCGAGGCGTTTGCGCAGCGCCGAGACCGTGATGCGCACGGCGTTGGTGAAGGGGTCGGCGTTCTGATCCCACGCCTGTTTGAGGAGCTCTTCAGCGCTGACGACGCCGCCTTCGGCAGCGACGAGCACTTCGAGCACGGCGAACTGCTTGCGGGTCAGCGCGACGTAGCGGCCGTCGCGAGAGACCTCGCGTCGGAACGGATCCAGCCGCAGGCCCGCGATCTCTCGCACGGGTGGCCGGTTGTGGGCGCGCCGGCGATCGAGCGCCCTGAGACGGAGCACGAGCTCCCGGAGCTCGAACGGCTTGGTGAGGTAATCGTCGGCGCCGAGCCCGAACCCCGTGGCCTTGTCGTCGAGCCGGTCGGCGGCGGTCAGCATGAGGATCGGCATGCCGCTGCCGGAGGCGACGATGCGCTTGGCGATCTCGTCACCGGACGGCCCGGGGATGTCCCGGTCGAGGACGGCGATGTCGTAGGCGTTGACGCTCAGCAGCTCCAAGGCCGCGTCGCCGTCGAGCGCGATGTCTGCCGCGATCGCTTCCAGACGGAGGCCAGCGCGGATCGCCTCCGCCATGAGGGGTTCGTCCTCCACGAGCAAGACACGCACGCTCCGAGGCTACGCGCTGGTGCATATCGTCGGCGTATCGAAAACCGCATGCGGGCCGGGGCCGGCGCGGCCGACGAGCCCGATGGACGCCCTCTAGGCCGGGCGCGCGTGGCCGATCGCCAGCGGGCGGACGATCGGAGGCATCGCCCGCCAGACCGCGCCGGCCAGCTCGTCGAACTCGAAGCCGCAGGCGCGGATCAGCTCCACCGTCGCGCGGTCGCAGCGACAGCCGCAGGCGAAGTGCCGCCACGGCTCGTGGAGTCGTTGCTGCCAGCGGGCGAGTCGCGGCGTGGGCGCCCGGACGTGTTCCAGGAACAGCAGCTTGCCGCCCGGGCGCAGAACGCGCGTGATCTCCCGCAGCGCCAACCGCGGGTCGTCGACGGTACAGAGCACCAGCGTCGCCACGACGGTGTCGACCGAGTGGTCGCTGAAGGGCAGCCGCTCAGCGGGAGCGTCGACGATCTCGGCCGCTCGTCGCATGCGCCGCAGGCGCCGCGCCAGCTGCCGGCGCATCGCCGGGTCCGGCTCGACCAGCAGCAGCTCGTCGACCCCGTCGGGATAGTGGCGCAGGTTCAACCCGGTGCCTGCTCCGAGCTCGACCACGCGGCCGTGCGCGGCGGCGAGGAGTGCTCGGCGCTGCCGGCGCAGCCCGGTCAGCTCGCCGAGGGCGAGCACCGGGTCATAGAGCGCGGCGAACAGCCGCGCCCAACGGCCTGATGTGAGATCTGGGGAGATGGCGACGACTCTAGGTCGCGCACGGCAGGTGCGCATCGCCCACACCGGCCATCCCGCGGGCATGGCCGGTTTCGGCTACAGCAGGCCGAGCCTGGCCGCCTCGGCGACCGCCGCGGTCCGCGTGGAGCGTCCGAGCTTGTGGCGGATGTTCGCGACATGGCGGTGCACGGTGTGCGGGCTCAACACGAGCAGTTCCGCGATCTCCTTGTCGGAGAGCCCGCGCGCGACGAGCGCGAGCACCTCCCGCTCTCGCGGAGAGAACAACGCGGCTTGCGGCGACGAGACCGGCTGCCGTCGCTCCGGCGCCAGCGCAGTTCGCAGCGCGCGCACGACCGAGGCGGCGTCGTCGAACCACGGGAAGTGGGCGCTGCCGGCGAGCGGGACGAACGTCGCGTCCGGCACCGCGGCGGCGAGCTCCCGCCCCAACCGGTACGGGATCGCGCGATCGCCCCGCCGGTGCGCGACCAGCGTCGGCACGCGAACGCGCTCCAGCTCGGCTCGGACGTCGAGCCGGTACACCAGCTCCAGCAGCGCGGCCGCCGTCTCCCCGGTCGCGGCCTCGCGCTGAAAGCGGGCGAACCGATCCTGCGCTTCGCGATCGGCGTCGCCCAGGAAGATGTCCGCGAGCACCCGCGAGCCGAGGCCCCAATGCGCCCGCACCGACGCGAGGATCGCCTGGCGCACCTCGGTCGTCGTGATCTCGTTCCCGTCGGCGAACGTGCCGTACAGGAGCAACTGCTCCACCCGCTCGGGCTGACGCGCCGCGAACGCGATCGCGGCCGCGCCGCCGCCCGAGGCGCCCAGCAACGTCACCCGCTCGAACCCGAGGTGGTCGACCAGCGCCGCCAACAGCGCGACCTCATGCTCGAGCGTCAGGTCGTCCTCATGCAGCGACCGGTCCGACAGGCCCACCCCGAGCTGGTCGTAGCGAACCAGCGTGAACCCTGCCGTCAACGCCTCCCAGAACTGCGCGACGCGCGTATCGCGCTGTTCGAGCTCCAGGTGGCTCACCCACCACGCCGGCGCGACCACCGGCGGGCCGGTGCCGCTCAGCTCATACGCGACGCGCCGATCGCCGAACGGCAGGAACCGGATCTCAGCTGCGCGCGCCATCACGCAATGTCATATCGCGCGCCACCCCCTTCAGCGCACCGGCACGACCAGCTTGCGTGGTGCCGTGGCCCAGCCGATCAGGGTCACGTAGTGCACGCCCGCGGCGGGCATTGTTGCGGTGAACCGCCGCCTGCGCTTGTCGTCGGCCAACCGGGTCTGCGCGACGGGAAGCTCGAACCTCGAGCGCGTCCCGGTGCCGTAGACGTCGAAGAAGGACATCACCCGTACGTCAGTCGTCCAGGAGACATCGATCCGGTTGCCGTGGCGGACCGCCCGCAAGCCGTGCGCACGCGGCACGGTCTGCGATCGCGGTCGTTGCTGCGACAGGCGGAGCGAGAACGTCCGTGTCGCGGACCGTGCGCCGCCGGGCGGTCCGTACGTCAGCGCGAGCTGGACCCGTCCGGGCCGGCGGGAAGCGATCGGTGACGCGTACGCATCGATGACGAGCGTCCCCTCGCCGCCGTGTTCGAGCGTGAGCGACGCGTCCGAGTCCGAGTGCCCGAGCAGCCGGCCGCGCACCTCGCACGGACCGCTGCAGCGGAGCGGGAGGCGGAGCTTGTCCCGGCTGGTGAGCGCGGTCTTCAGCGGGCGGCCGACCTGCACCTCCGGCAGTGGCGTGGTGGCGGTCTCGGCGCCCTCGACGGCGAGTCGCAGGCGATCCCGGTCATCGAGCCACATCAGTGCCGGTGCGCCGTCGGTCAGCGTGACGCGGGTGACCTTGCGGGCATCGGCGATCTGCCCGCCGACCGTCTGCGTCGTAGCGCGTGAGCCGTCGAACGGGAGCGTGGCGAGGGCCGCGGCGTCGTAGCGGAAGCCCGCGGAGGTTTGTGGAGACTCCCAGGAGACCCAGGCGCCGCCCGCGTCGAGCCCGGTGTGGACGTCCGCGCCGCCGAAGTACCAGCCGCCCGCGGGGATCTCGTAGCTGAGACCGCCGTCCATCACGAGGGCGACGTCAACCGGCAGGCGGCGCACCGCGGGCGCGAGCGCGACCGGCGAAGTGAACGCGCCCGACGGTGCGCGCGTGACTGCCGTCACTCCGCCGAACGCGACGCCGCTCCATGCGATCGCGGCGCGCCCAGCGGCGTCCAGCGCGACGCTCGTGCCCGCGCCGACCGGATCGGTGAGCTCGGCCACCCGCACCGGCTCCCCGAACGATTGACCCGGGGCGCGCTCGGCGGCGCGAATCGACGTCGCGTCGGTCAGTGAGATCAGCGCGTGGCCGTCGGGGGCGACCGCGAGCGAGGCGTGCGAGAGTCGCGGCATCGCGGCCAGCTTTTGCGGCGCGCTGAAACGCCCACCGGGCGGAGCGGTCACGACCATCACGTCGACGGTGTTGCGCCGCGGCCCCGCGTGCTCGCCCTCCGGCAACTCGTACAGCACGACCGTCTCACCGTCGGCGGTCATGGCCGCCTGGAAGGACTCGAGAGTCGGTACGGACAGGTCGAACCCGAGTCGGAACGGACCGGCCACGAGCTCCGGCGCACCGAACGTCGCGCCGGGCGCCCGGCGCACCGCGGACAGGCGCAGCTGATTGCCACGCGCCCGCGCGAACAGGACGATCGCGTCCCCGCGCTCGGACACGGCCGTCGTGAGCGCCCGGACGTCGCCGCCATCGTCGTCGGTCAACTCGGAGGGCTCGCCCCACGCCCCGCCCGGCTCGCGGACCGCGGCCGCCGGCTCGTACCCGTATTGGCAGCACGCGATCACGCCGGCGCCGCTCGCCGCGGTCGACGCCGCCGCGCATTCCGTGACGTCCGGCCCGCTGAACACCGGCGCGGCCGCGGCTTTGAAGCCCTCGCGCGTAGCCCCGAACAACCGTGGACCCGTCTTCGTCGCGGCAAGCACCTCACCCGCGGCACCCATCACCTGCACGCAGTCCGAGCGCGCGCCGCCGACCTCGATCGGCGGAGTCTCATCGAGTGCGGCAGACGCGCTCGCCGGGAACGCGAGCAGGAGCAGAGCAAGGAGAAGGAGTCGGCGCATGGCGGCCGCAAACTAAATCAAGACGCACTCAGCGAGAAGCAAACATCCGTCTAATCTCCCCTCGCTCAGCCGGCGGTGGCGCTGCTGCGCGCCGTCGTCGAGCAGGTCGCCTGAGCTGACGTGCCAAGGTCTGCGCGTGGGCGTCAAGCAGGTGAACATCGTCAGCGTCGCGTTGGACGAGGCTCTCGACGAGGCGGGCTTCCGTCATGTCGCGGCCTCGCTGGGAGAGCGGCTGGGCGCTCAGCGAATCGGCGCCGCCGTCTATGACGCCGAGGCCGGCACACCGATCTGGCCGTACCACTACCACCACGGAGTCGAGGAATGGCTCTACGCGATCGCCGGCACCCCGGTGCTGCGCGAGCCCGCCGGGCACCGGACGCTGACGCCGGGCGACCTCATCTGCTTCCCGTCCGGCCACCTCGGGGCCCACGCCGTGATGGGGCCAGGCCGGTTCGTGATCTTCGCCACCGGTCAGCGCCACGGCCCGTGGTTGAGCGTCTATCCCGACTCGGACAAGGTGAGCGGCCCGGGCGGCATCTTGCTCCGTAGCAGCGCGGTCGGCTACTGGCACGGCGAAGGAACGACGGGATCGTCCGAGCCGGTGGAGATCGTTCGCGAGCCCAGGAGTTCGCCGCCGCGGCCGGCCGTGAACCTCTTCGCCCTGAACGCCCGGACACAGCTCGGAGGAGTGTTGGGCGCCGAGCGGTTGGAGGCGACGGTGGTGGAACTGGCTGCGGGCGAAGGCTCTGAGCCGTATCACTACGTCTATGGGCGCGAGGAGTGGTTGCTGGTCCTGGCCGGCACGCTCGGCCTGCGCCACCCACACGGCGAGGATCAGCTAGAGCCCGGCGATCTTCTCTGCCTTCCAGAAGGCCCAGCCGGTGCACGCCGGCTGCTCAACCGCGGCACGTCGACGGCGCGTGCGCTGGTCCTCTCGACCACGGGCCTGCCGGCCAATGTCCACTCCCCCGACACCGGCGAGTGGACGATCTGCAATGCATCCGGCGTCGAACCCGTCGTCGTCCACGCGACCGATTCATCGGTGGTCGGGGGACGCCGAATTTGACGCGCCTCGAAGCAGTTCGCTGCAAGCATGCGCGCCGCCGCGCGAGCGGTGCCCCAAGCCCTTAGTATCCGGGATATGAGGAGACGCTCGCTGTGACGCCCACTGGTCTTGAGCCCTGGATACTCCCTGCGGTCAATGCATCGCTTGCGATGTATAAGAACCAGGATCAGATCAAGGATTTTTGGGGCAAGTTTCTCAAGCTCTTCGGCAGCAAGAAGGCAATTCTCGCGGTAACTGGGATGCCTGCGGTCGGGAAGACCGTCCTGCTGGAACACGTTTCCGGACAGGCGTATCGCGCAGGTTACGTCCCTCCTGGCAAGTCCGACAGGCCCGAGAAGGCAAAGGTCAAGGGCGCCAGGACCCTCGTTGTCACCGCCTTCCCCGGCCAGCAGACACCGGTTCGCGCCGACGCGATGAACAAGGTCTTTGAGGGTAAGACCCCGGTAGCAGGGGTTCTACACGTCGTCAGCAACGGGTACACGAAAACGCGCGGCGAGTGGTCGCCCGCAGTTCTCCAGCAAGCGGGAGCGGACACACTCGACAAATTCCGAAGCTGGCAAATGGCGGAGGAAGTCAAGGACTTGCAACGCACCGGCGTGGAGATCCGGCGCTCGTGGCAGAAACACAGGCGTCCGATGTGGATGATCGTTGCGGTGAACAAAGTCGACTTGTTCGCCGAGCCTGAGCAGCTCGCGGCCGCCCGAGATTCCTACACGGCAGCGTCTTCGCCATTTCGGGAAGAACTCGACCAACTCACTGAGCACATCGGCTCGGATAACTTTCATTGGACGACGCTCCCCGCCTGCAACTGGCTGGAATCCTTCACGTGGGGATCACAACAGATCCCGTCGACACTCAACGTCGGCCAGCGCGACGTGCTCGTGTATCAACTGTCGCGGAGTCTGCAGGCTCACGCGTCGGCATATGACTGAGCTTCGACGTTGCCGATGCAAGCCGAAAGCGGGAACGCACCGTCATCGAGATCGGGACCGGAGACCGGAGCGACTCTGCGGCGCCTCCTGGACCTGGCGGACGAACTGCAGGCCTCACGTGATTTCGCGATGCGAAGGCTCGGGCTAACTCGGGCGGCCGAGGCCGGTGTCGTTGCGGGCCTCGTCGTCGCGCTGGTCGTGGTGTGGACTTTGCTGGACGGCCAGTCGCCGTGGTACGCGTGGCTCTCGAGCGCAACGATTGCATACGCTGCCGGATTCGCTTTGTACTTCGTAGAGCGATTTATCGTTCGGTCGTGGAGAATGCAGATCAGGCGCGAGCGGTACGTCCTGCGCGAGGCGATTGCGACACTTCGCGAGACAGAGTCCGTCCTGATCAACCAGGTGCAATGGTCGGCGCTCGAGCGGGCGGAGTACCAGATGCGGCTTTCACGTCACGACCCGTAGCCGATGATGTCCCGCGAGCGATTCACTCTCGTGCGGGCAATGGCCTACTACGAAAGCGGTCGCGGCCGCAGCGCGAAGAGCATGAACCCGGCGGTCATCGCAGCCGCCACGCCGGCTATGAGATCGTCGCCGGCACCGCCTTTGATCAGGAGGTCGCCCGCCGCATAGTGGCGGTATCCGCGGTGTATCCACAGGTCGAATGGGGAGCCGAGCAGCCTGGCGGAACTCGAGGGCTCGCGGGATTCGCGAAAGGTCTCGACGAGTTGCGCATGTCGCAGGTGCGGGACACGGTACGTCACCCAGACGGTCGGTCGTAGCGGGAGTCGTGTGGCCGGCGCGCGAACGGGTTCACGCGCGTGGGCTCGCCAAGCGCAGTGAGCTGGGCCGGGACGTAGCACCAGTTGGCCGGGCCGGCGCCGGGCCCTCCAGCGCCGTGCCGCGGGCGGGAGCGGTTGCTCCGTCTTCGCGCTCCGCGATCTTCGCCTCGGCGACCTCGAGCGCGAACCGACGCGGATCGGGAGACCACCCGGGTGCGGCGGCCTCGAGTCCGTTCGGATCTCGACGCTCGCCGCGATGCTCTACGCCGCCGAGAACGCCGGCCGCCCGTTCCACGTCTGGCACTTCATCGGTCATGGCCGCCACGTCGAGCGCGACAACCTGACCTACCTGGTGTTCGAAAGCCCCAACGGCACGCCCCGGCTGGTGAGCGGGTTCGAGCTTGGCGCGTTGCTCGCTCCCCACTCAGGGTTGCGGCTGGCCATTCTCAACGCCTGTGAGGGTGGGCGAGCCGCGCCGGAGGACTCGCTGACGACGTCGGCGCCGCGCTCGTCGCCCGAGGACTCCCGGCAGCGATCGCCATGCAGTTCTCCATCACGGACACCGGGGCGATTCGCTTCGCCGACGACTTCTACCGCGCCCTTGCCGATCGCGGCTCGATCGATGGCGCCGTCGTCGATGCCCGGCGTTCGATCTTCTTCATGCCGAACGAGAGCGAGTGGGCGACGCCGGTGATCATTTCCCGCGCCTCCGACGGCATGCTCTTCGACTTCGCCGGGTCGGCCCGATAGCCGACGATCTCCTCCACCACGTCCCGGGGCTTGACCGACCGTGGACGCGCCGGGAAGGAATCCGTAGGCTCGCTGGCGATGTCCGAGGGCACGACCCCGACGCTCCGGACGCTGCTCGACGCACGCGCCGCGGACCTGCCGGGGCGCGATCGCGAGCGGGCGGCGCTCGTGGCGCTCGCGGAAGACCAGCAGCCGCTGGTGGCGATCGTGCACGGCATCGCCGGAGTTGGGAAGTCCGCGCTGCTGCGAGCCGCCGTTCACGATGCCCGCGCGCATGGCGCGACGGCGGTGCTGCTCGACGGCCGTGCCATCGAGCCGACCGAGCTTGGCTTCCTGAACGCGCTTGGGACCGCGCTGGGCGAGCACCTGCATTCCGTGGGCGAGGCAGCGGCCGCGCTCGCGGCGCTGCCCGGGCGGGTCGTGCTGCTGGTCGACGCCTACGAGCGCTTGCCGCTGCTGGACTTCTGGATGCGCGTCGTGCTCGTGCCCGCGCTGCCGGCCAGCGTTCGCCTCGTGCTCGCCGGCCGCGACGTCCCCATCGCATGGACGCGGGAGTTCGGCGATCACGTGCGGCTGCTGCGGCTTGGGAACCTCGAGCGCGATGCGGCACGGAAGCTGCTCGCTCGCGCCGGGATCGCGGACGGCGCGCGCGCCGACGCGATCGATCGCGTCGTCCGGGGGCACCCGATGGCGCTGCAACTGGCGGCCGCCGCGCAGCCGGACGGCGGCACGATGACGCCCGCGCTCGAAGAGTTGGCGGGCCGCTACCTGGAGGGGCTCGACTCGCGGACACGGCGAGCGCTCGAGGCCGCGTGCGTGGTTCGGCGGGCGACCATCCCCCTGCTCGCCGCCATGGTGCCCGACCAGCCGCCCACCGAAGCCTTCGCGGCGCTGCAGGCGCTGCCGTTCGCGGAGGTCGGCCCCGACGGCCTGCTCGTCGACGACGCGGTGCGCGAGGCGACCGCCGCGCTGCTGCGAGCGACCGACCCGGTGACATATCGCCACCATCGCGTCGCCGCGTGGCGGCAGTTGCGCCGCGAGTTGCGCGACGCCGCGCCGGCCGACTTCTGGCGCTACACGGCCGACATGCTGCACTTCGTGGAGCACCCGGTCGTGCGCGACGCGTTCTTCCCTTCGGGCGCCGAGCGCTACGTGGTGGAGCCGGCTCGCGGCGACGACGGCGACACGATCGCGTCGATCGCCGCCGCGCACCTGCCGCCCGCGGCGGCGGAGCGGCTGCTCGCCTACTGGGCCGCGGCGCCCGGCACGTTCCGTGTGAGCCGCGACTCCGACGGCGCCGTCGCGGCGTTCGCGTCGATCTTCGAGCTCGAGGACGTCAGCGGCGCCCTGCTGACGGGCGACCCGGTCGCGGCCGCGTGGCGTGAGCACCGCCGCCTCGCTCCCATGCCGCGCGGTCAGCGCGCCCTGCACGTGCGGCACGAACTCTCGCGCGAGAGCGGGACGTCGCCGTCGGTCGCGTCGGCCGCGTTGTGGCTCGACATCAAGCGCGACTACCTCGAGCTGCGCCCGGCCCTGCGGCGCGTCTACATCGCCGCGACGGACGTCGCCACGCTGGCGCCCGCGCTCGCGCCGCTCGGCTTCGCACCGCTCGCCGACGACCCGCTGGTCGTCGACGGCGTCGGGGTCGTGATCTTGCTCAACGACATGGGACCGGCGTCCGTCGACGGCTGGCTCGGCGACGTGGTCGGGCGCGAGCTCCAGGCGGCCGAGGACGGCGTGCTGGACGCGGCCCGTCGCCGGCTGGTGCTCGACGGCCGCGACGTCGACCTGACCCGGCTCGAGTTCGACGTCCTGCGCTACCTGCAGGAACATGAGGGGCGCGCCGTCGAGCGCGAAGCGCTGCTGCGAGACGTCTGGGGCTATGACTGGACAGGCGGCTCGAACGTCGTCGAAGTCGTGGTGAGTGCGCTGCGGCGCAAGCTCGGCGAGCGCGCCGGCGCGCTGGAAACGGTGCGCGGCGTCGGCTACCGGCTCCAGCGCCTCGCCTGACCTCATCTGGGCCTTAGGAACTCCTCAGCAAGCGGCCCGTGCGCGGCCGGACGATGGATCCATGTCCCTCACGATTGACGAGACCCGCGTGGAAGCCTTCGTCGGCCTCATCGCCACCGATGTCGGCGCCGCCCTGAACACCGCGCTCGTCGCCATCGGCGACCGGCTCGGCCTCTATCGCGCGATGGCCGACGCCCAGCCCGTCTCCGCGGCCGACCTCGCCGCGCGCACGAGCACGCAGGAGCGCTACGTGCGCGAATGGCTCAACACCCAGGCCGCCAGCGGCTACCTGACCTACGACGCGGCGACCGACCGCTACACGCTCCCCGCCGAGCACGCGTTCGTGCTCGCGGACGAGTCGAGCCCCCTCGCGATGGCCGGCATGTTCCACGCCGCCGGCGCCGTCATCGACGGCCGCGCGCGGGTCGAGGAGCGATTCCGCAGCGGCGGCGGCGTCGGCTGGCACGAGCACGATGACGGGCTGTTCTGCGGCACCGAGCGCGCGTTCGCCGCCAACTACCGCGCGCAACTCGTGCAGGCATGGCTGCCCGCGCTCGACGGCGTCGTCGAGAAGCTCGAGCGCGGCGCGCGAGTCGCCGACGTCGGCTGCGGCCACGGCGCCTCGGCGATCCTCATGGCCCAGGCGTTCCCGGCGTCGACCTTCGACGGCTTCGACACCCACGCCGCCTCGATCGACACGGCGCGGCGGCGCGCCGCCGAAGCCGGGGTGGACGACCGCGTGCGCTTCACGCTCGCCGCGGCCCACGACTACCCGGGCGAGGACTACGACCTCGTCTGCTTCTTCGACGCGCTCCACGACATGGGCGACCCGGCCGGCGCTGCACGGCACTCGCGCGCGGCGCTCGCCGCGGACGGCACGGCGCTGATCGTCGAACCGTACGCGGGTGACCGCATCGAGGAAAACCTCAACCCCGTCGGCCGCTTCTACTACGGGATGTCGACGCTCGTCTGCACGCCCGGTGCGCTGGCACAGCCGGGCGGCGTCGCGCTCGGCACCCAGGCCGGCGAAGCCCGCCTGACCGAGGTCCTGCGCGCCGGCGGCTTCACGCACGTCCGCCGGGCCGCGGAGACCCCGCTCAACCTCATCCTCGAGGCCCGGCCGTAGCGACGCCTCGTGTGGAGGTCGCGGCGGCCGGAACGACGATGACCTTGCCGGGCAGAGCGCCCGCGGCCGCACTGGCGTGGACCGTCGGCAGCTCAGCCAGCGGCACCCGCTGGGCGACGGCGACGCGCAACTCGCCGCGGTCGATCAGGGCCACGAGCCGCGACAGCTGTTCGGCGTCGCTGCGGACGTAGACGTTGATGCCGCGCACTCCGCGCTCCTCGTCGGCGGGCGCGGGCATCCACACGGTGGTGTTCACGACGACGCCGCCCGAGCGGACCAGGGCGGCCAATGCCGTCAGCTGGGCCGGCTCGATCGGCGCGAGGTTGAGCAGCACGTCGACCGGCTCGGTCACCGCCGCGGCCACGTCGGTCGCCGTGTGGTCGATGACCTCGTCCGCGCCCGCGGTCCTGACGCTCTCGCTGCTGCGCGGGCTGGCCGTGGCGATCACGTGGGCCCCGGCCCGCTTGGCGAGTTGCACGGCGTAGCCGCCGACCGCTCCGCCCGCGCCATTGATCAGCACCCGCTGGCCGGCCGCGAGCTTGCCGAGCTCGAACAGCGCCTGCTGTGCGGTGAGGCCCACCGACGGCAGGGCGGCGGCGTCGCCCAGCGGGATGCTCGACGGCGCCGGCGTCAGGATCTCGGCCGGCGCGACGACGTACTCCGCGGCCGCGCCATTCGCCGTCATCGGCAGGAACCCGATAACCGCGTCACCGAGCTCCAAGCCATCCACGCCCTCGCCGATCGCGTCGACCGTGCCGGCGACGTCGATGCCGGGGATGTGCGGCAGCGTCACCGGGAAGGCGTCGCGCAGGTAGCCCCCGCGGATGCCGTCGTCGACGGGGTTGAACGCCGTCGCGGCGACGCGCAGCCGCACCTCCCCGGCGCTCGGGGCGGGCAGGTCCACGTCCTCGTAGCGGAGGACGCCGGAGTCGCCGTACTCGTGGAATCGCATTGCCTTCATTGGGAGCCTCGCTTTCGCTGAAGTGCCGATGTGCTTCAAATTTGAAGCACCTGGTGTCCACCGTAGCACTGCTTCGAATTTGAAGCAAGTAGACTTCCGGTCATGCCCGACCCGCCGCCGCCGTCCCTCGACGCCGTCCAGCTCGGCGCCTACTTCGCGCTGATCGAAGTGACGAGCCTGCTTCGGCACGCGATCGAGCAGCAGCTGCGCGAGGCCGGCAACCTCAGCTACGTCCAATTCCAGCTCCTGGCGCGTCTCGGCGACGCACCGACGGGGTCTCACCGCATGACCGACCTCGCCGACGGGGTCGTCTACAGCCGCAGCGCCCTGACCTACCAGGCAGGGCTGCTCGAGAAGGCAGGTCTGGTCACGCGCGGCCCCGCCTCCGACGACGAGCGGGGCATCACGGTCACCATCACCGATGCAGGCCGCGCGCGACTGGCAGAGGTGTTCCCCGGCCACATCGAGATCGTCAGCAACCTGCTCTTCGAGCCGCTCTCACGCGACGACGTCGAGACCCTCGCCGGCGTGCTGGCGCCGGTGCGCGACCACATGCGCTCGACGCCGCCCCGCTCAGCCGCGCCGCGCCGCCGCAAAGGCGGCGGCGGGTAGGCGCGGGACCCTATGAACGCGTGGTGCGTTCCTAACCTCCAGCTCGAAAGCGCTGCATACATGCCATAAACGCGATGACTGAGCGCTCAACTTTGCCGTAGCGGATAGCGGCGGGCGAGACTCGCCCAATGGGCGAACGGAGGAGACGCGTGTGGCAGGCGGCGGGGCTGTTCGCGGTGGCCGCGTGCCTTGCGGCCGGCGCCGAACCGGCAACGGCGCGGGAGCCGTCGCGCGCACACGTGCTGACGAGCTACGGCGCGCTGCCACTCGGGTTCGTGCCGAACGCGGGACAGTCGGATGCGCGGGTGCGCTACATCGCGCAGAGCGGTGGCACGACCTTCTTCTTCACGGACCGCGGCGTGACGATGGTGGTCTCCGGGTCCCGGCGGGCGGTGGCCCTCAAGCTGCCGTTCAGGCATGCGAACCGGAAGCCGCGGATCGTCGCGTCGCGGCGTTCGGCCGCGGTCGTGAGCTACTTCGGGAAGGGGCGTGACGCCCAGCAGGCCGGCCTCCCGAGCTACGGGGCGATCACCTATCGCGGACTGTGGCCCGGAGTGGCCGTGACCTTCCGCGGCACGAACGCGCGCCTGACGTACCGGCTCCGCGTGGCTCCGGGCGCCGACGCGAGGAAGATCAAGCTCGCGTGGGAAGGGGCGGATCGCCTGCCCGGTCGCGATCGCGCGCGGGCGCTGCGGATCGAGTCCGCGGTGGAGTTCTCGACGCTGCTCGGCGGCGCGGGCTTCGACGCGGGCAACGACGTCGCGGTCGATGCCCAGGGCAGCGCCTACATCACGGGCGAGACGTTCTCGACGGCGTTCCCGACGACCGCCGGCGTCTTCGACTCGCTCCACAACGGCAGCGGCGACGTCTACGTCACCAAGCTCAACCCGTCGGGCACGGGGCTCGAGTACTCGACCTTCCTCGGGGGTGACGCGGTCGACAGCGGTGTGGGGATCGCGGTCGACGCACAGGGCAGCGCGTACGTGACGGGAGTGACGACCTCGGACGGGTACCCGACGACCGCCAACGCCTTCGACAAGACCTACAACGGAAGCTTCGACGCCTTCGTGACCAAGCTCAATCCGGCCGGCACCGGGCTCGAGTACTCGACCTTCCTCGGCAGCGCGAACGCGGACGAGAGCAACGGGATCGTCGTCGACGCCCAGCGCAACGCGTACGTCACGGGCGACACGCAATCGCCGGGGTTCCCGACCACGGCGAACGTGTTCGACTCGACCCACAACGGCAGCCTCGACGCCTTCGTGACCAAGCTCAACGCGTCCGGCTCGGGGCTCGCCTACTCCACGTTCCTCGGCGCCTCCGAGGCGGAGGACGGCTTCGGGATCGCGGTCGACGGCCAAGGCAGCGCGTACGTCGTCGGGTCGACGGAGTCGCCCACCTTCCCGACCAGCGCGAACGCGTTCGACAGAGGCTTCAACGGAGATCTCGATGGCTTCGTGACCAAGCTCGACCCTGTCGGCAGGACCCTCGGCTACTCGACGCTGCTCGGCGGCGCCGGCAGCGACGACGGCCGCGCGATCGCGGTCGACGCACAGGGCACCGCGTTCGTCGCGGGCGTGACCGATTCGCCCGGGTTCCCGACGACCGCAGGCGCATTCGACACCGGCCACAACGGCGGCGACGACGCCTTCGTCACCAAGCTCGACGCAACCGGGAACGGGCTCGTCTACTCGACCTTCGTCGGCGACGCCGCGTCCGACGTCGCGAACGCGATCACCGTGGACGGGCAAGGCGAGGCGTTCGTCACCGGCGTGACCGACTCGCCCGGGTTCCCGACCACCGGCGGCGCGTTCGACACCGGCTACAACGGCGGCGACGACACCTTCGTGACCAAGCTCACGCCGGCGGGCACCGGGCTGGCGTACTCGACGTTCGCCGGCTCCTCGCTCAACGAGGGCGGCTTCGGCGTCGCGCTCGACGGGCGGGGCGGCCTCTACGTCGGCGGCAGCACGAACTCACCGGGCTTCCCCACGAGCGCGGGCGCCGCCGACACCACCCACAACGGTGACTTCGACGCCTTCGCGATGAAGCTGGACGTGATGCCGCCGGACACGACGATCACCGACGGCCCGAGCGGGCAGACGGACTCGACGACGCCATCGTTCTCGTTCACCTCCGACGACGCGAGCGCCGGCTTCCGCTGCCGGCTCGACGGGCCCGGAGCCGCGTCCGGCAGCGAGCAACCATGCGGCTCACCGCAGGTCGTCGGACCGCTCGCCGACGGGGCGTACACGTTCAATGTGCGCGCCGTCGACGCCCGCGGCAACGCGGACGACACGCCCGCCTCGCGGACCTTCACCGTCGTCACCCCACCGCCGGCCCCGCAGCCGTGCACCGGCGCCGGCCGCAACGACGGCGAGCCGATCGGGGTCAGCATCGCCGCCGGCGCGCGCTACACCAAGCGCCCCAAGCTGCAGTTGACGATCATCCCGCCGGACGGCGCCACCGGGCTGTCGATCTCCAACGACGGCGGCTTCAAGCGACCCTTCGGCGGCCAGGTCGAACCCGGCCGCCGCTACCCGTGGGCGCTCGACTCGTCCGGGCCTGAACGGCTGCCGAAGACGGTCTACGTGCGGTTCAGCGGCCCGTGCCTCGACCCGTCGCAGACCTTCCAGGACGACATCATCCTCGACGAGACGGCGCCGACGCTCTCCACACCGACCGTCCGCGGCCCGGCCAAGGGACGCCGCGGCGCGTTGACCCTGACGCTGAAGGCCGTCGACAACGCCTCGGGCGTCAAGCGCGTCGAGGTGCGACGCCGCAACGCGCGGATCTTCGCCGCGGCCTATAAGCGCAGGCTCCGCCTCAAGGGCTCGCCGCGGAAGCTGACCGTCCGCGTCACCGACGGCGCGGGCAACGCGTCCCGCTGGAAGCAGGTCAAGGTCGTGCGGCGCTGACGACGCATCGCGCACGGTGCATTTCGCCAACCGCTCGCCGTGGACCGGGCGCCGGCCCGACAGGACCGGCGCCGTCGCGCCCGCATCTAACCGAGCCCGGTGAACGCGTAGGCGGCGCCGTTGCGCGGACCGTCGCCGCCGATCTGCGGTGCACCGAGCAGGCTCACGCTGCTGTCCGCGCTCAGCGCCGCCGCCCAGCCGAAGAAGTCACCGTCGGCGCGGTCGTCGGCCTGGAGCCGTTGCCGCTGGGTGAAGCCGCCGGCGAAGCCTCGCCCGAACACGTACGCCGCGCCCTTCTCGGCGTCGGTGCCGGAGGCGCCCACCAGCGCCCGCGTGCCGCCGCGGTCGAGCGACACCGCGTTGCCGAACTGATCGTTCGCGGCACGGCTCGCGGGCTGGAGCTGCTGCTGCTGGGTGAAGCCACCGACCACGCCGCGCGCGAACACGTACGCCGCACCCGCCCCACCCGCCGGGCCGACGGCCTTGTCAGGGGCGCCGATCACGGCCGTCCGCGCGTCACCGCTCAACGACACGGACTGCCCGAACCCGTCCCCGGCCGCGAGGCCCGCGGCGAGCAGTTGCTGCTGCCGGACGAAGCCGCCGGCGAGGCCGCGCGCGAACAGATACGCCGCGCCCGTACCGTCCTTGGAGGGCGCGCCGATCAACGCCGAACGCCCGTCCGAGCTCACCGACACCGAGTACCCGAACGCGTCGAACGAGGCGCTGTTGACCCCGAGCTTCTGCTGCAGCGTCCAGCCGACGAGGCCTCGAGCGAACGTGTACACAGCACCACCGCCCACGCCACCGCTGCCCGACGGCGGGGAGGGCGCCCCGACGAGCGCCGTGCGCCCGTCCGAGCTCAGCGACACCGAGTTGCCGAACTGGTTGCCGGAGAACGCTCCTGCAGGGTTCAGCAGCTGCTGCTGCTGGCTGAAGCCGCTGAAGGCGGTCCGCGCGAACACGTACGCGGTATCCGCGCCGCCGACCGCCGGGTTGCTGCCCTGCGCGCCGATCAACGCGGTGCGCCCGTCCGCGCTCAGCGACACCGAGAACCCGAACCGGGTGATGCCGACCGGGCTCGGAACGGCGGCCTTGAGCTTCTGCTGCAGAACCCAATTCCCCCCGCTGCGAGCGAACACGAACGCCGCCCCCTGCGCGCTATCGGTGCTCGGCGCGCCCACGAGCGCCGTACTGCCGTCCGCGCTCAGGGCCACCGACAGGCCGAACAACGCGCTGTTCGGCGCCTGCAACCGGGTGACCGCGGCCTGCGCCGTCCCGGTCAGCGCGAGCACCGACAGCAGCATCGTCAATGCCGCGATCAAACGTCCACGACGTGGCATCTGCCACTCCCTTCTCTGGGGGCTAGAAGGCCACCGAAGGCGTGACGATGAAACTGCGCGCCCCGCTGGTCATCGGCGGCGGGGATCGTCCCAGGCGGCGCAAAACGCCGTCAATCCTCAGTGGACGGGGCCGCCCATTTGGGCGGCCCCGGTGGTCGCTTCGCAGCCGTCGTCCTCAGGCCGGCTCCGGCTCCTCCGTGGTGTGCGAGTCGGTGAGGGTGAGCGCGCCGGCCGCCGCGACCAGGCCGACCACCACCGCGAGCACCGCGTAGGTGATCCGCTCGCCGTGGAAGAACGACGCCACCAGGTCGCTGCTCCAGGTGCCGGCGGGCAGCGTGGTGGTGACCAGCACGGCGATCAGCGTGCCGATCACGGCGGTGCCGATGCTCGTGCCGACCTCCTGCGCGGTGTCGTTGAGCGCCGCGCCGATCGACGTGCGGTTGCTCGGCATCGCGTCGACGAGCGCGACGGCGCAGATCGTCATGACGGTGCGCAGGCCGACGGTCATCACGACCATGCAGACCGCGATGGCGAGGTACCCGTGGTCGACGCCCCATGCGAGCCCGGCCAGCGAGCCGCCCAGGAAGGCCGCGCCGACGAGGCAGGCGATGCGGTGGCCGAAGCGCCGCGCGAGCCACTCGGACAGCGGGGTCGCGGCGATCATCGTCACGATGATCGGCAGGTTCGCCAGGCCGGCCCGCACCGGGCTCCACCCGTAGGCGTACTGGAAGTGGAGGATCAGTCCGAACATGACGCTGGCCATGGCGATCGACGTTCCCATCTGGGCGATGGAGGCGCCGCGGACGGTGCCGTTGGAGAAGAGGCCGAGATCCAGCATGGGCGACGTGGTGCGGCGCTCGTGGAGCACGAACGCGACGAGCGCGCCCACGGCGCCGAAGATCGACCCGAGCGTGATCGCGGAGAGCCACCCGTGCTGGACACCGCTCGTCAGCGAGTAACACGCGAGGCCGATGGTGGTGACGCTCAGCGCGGCGCCCGGCAGATCAAGCCGGTCGTCGGTCAGGTCCTCCGGCCGGTCGGCCGCGACGCCGAGGCGGACGCCGAGGCATGCGATGAGCGCGATCGGGGCGTTGACGACGAGCAGCCACTCCCACCGGATGTGGGCCAGCGCGGTGCCGCCGAGCAGCGGGCCGAGGATGAATCCGGACATGCCGACGGTGATCATCAGCGTCACGGCGCGCATGCGAAGCGCCTTGTCGTCGAAGAGCCGGAAGACCAGCGAGTTGGTGATCGGCGCCATCGCCGCGGCGGCGATGCCGAGCCCGGCGCGCAGGGCGATGAGCTCTCCCGTCGTAGTGACGAAGACGACGCTCAGGCTCAGCAGGCCGAATACCGCGAGTCCGACCAACAGCACGCGTCGGCGTCCTAGCCGGTCGGCGATCGACCCGGAGGTGAGCAGCAGACCGCCGAACGTCAGCGAGTAGGCGCCTGTGACCCACTGCAGCGCGGTCGTGCCACTCCCGAGATCACGACCGATCGTCGGCAGCGCGATCGACAGCAGCGTGTTGTCGACCATCTCCACGAAGAACGCGAGGCAGAGGGCGGCCAACGGGATCCAGGCTGCACGGAGAGAGCTGTAGGTACGCGAGGCCGGCTTCGTGGCGGTGGTGATCGTGGTCATGGCCACAGCATCGGCACGGCCGCTCACACCGCACGCGCATGGCGCTCACACCGCGCTCGCAGCCCCGGTTACGCCTCCTTCGCGTGGTAGGGCACGTGGAGGCGGTCGAAGAAGAACGTGTAGTAGTCGGTGACCAGCGCGACGGACTGGTCCAGCGACTGGCCGATGCCGTGGCCGCCGGACTCCATGCGCAGCAGGATCGGCTGGTCGGAGGAGGTGGCCGCCTGCAGGCGGGCGACCGTCTTCTTGGCGTGGTGGGCCTCGACGCGCGTGTCGAACTCGCCCGCCGTGAACAGAACCGGCGGATACGCCGTGCCGTCGAGGACGTTGTGGTAAGGCGAGTAGGCGTAGAGCGTCCTGAACAGCTCGGGGTCGCGGACGGTCCCGAACTCGGTCACGTTGAACGCACCGTTCGGCGTGAGCTCTGAGCGCAGCATGTCGAGCACCGGCACGGCGCAGACGACGGCGGCGGCGATCTCGGGCCGCTGCGTGAGGACCGCGCCCATCAGCAGCCCGCCGTTGGAGCCGCCCATGATGCCCAGGCGATCGCGACGGGTCACGCCCGTCCGCACGAGGTGGTCGGCGCAGGCCGCGAAGTCGTCGAAGCAGTTCTGCTTGGCTGCGAGCCGCCCGGCGTCGTGCCATTCGCGGCCGTACTCGCCGCCGCCGCGGAGGTTCGCGACGGCGTACACGCCACCCTGCTCGAGCCACAGCAGCCGTGACGGCGCGAATGACGGCTTGAGCGAGATCGCGAAGCCGCCATAGCCGTAGAGCACCGCCGGGGCCGAGCCGTCCTTCGACGTGCCCGACCGATACAGGAGGTTGATCGGGACTTGGGTGCCGTCCTTGGAGGTCGCGAACACGCGCTCGACCTCGATGCCCGCGGAGTCGACCGGCGTGGTCGTGCCCAGCGCGGTGCGGCGAGGCTCGGCGTCGTCGTCGGCATGGACCCACCACGAGCGCGGCGAGACGAACGTCTCCACCGCCCACGCGACCGCGCCGGCCCCGAGCTTGCACGGCCCGTCGATCGAGCTGATCGCCGGCAGCGACAGCTCCGGCAGAGCGTTTCCGTCGTGGTCGAAGACCCGGATGCTCGAAGGCCCGCCGTCGATGTCCACCGCCCACAGCCGAGCGTCGCTCGCCACGATCTCCTCGATCGCGAGCTCGCCCTGCGGCACGACCACCGTCGCGTCGGCGACGGTCACCGCGTCGTCGAGCTCGAGGCGCAGCACCTGCCCGCGCGGGGCGTCGCGGACCGACAGCACGAACAGCGACTCCCCGCCGAACACCGCGCGGATGCACGCGTCGCCGAGGTCGGCGACCATCCGCCAGCCTGCATCGCCCTGCTGCCGGCGTGCGAAGATCTGCCACTCACCGCCATCGCCCTTCTGGACGAGATCCATCGTCCAGCGCCCGTCGGGCGACGCGGACAGGAAGTTCTCGGCGATCCGGTTCTCGGCGAAGACGCCCGCGAGCTCCCGCCGGTCGTCGCTGGAGCCGAGCTCGTGAAACCAGACCTCCTGATAGAAGCCCACATCACTGTCCGGGACCGTCCCCGGCGCGGCGGTCCACGTGCACCAGAACCCACCGGAGTCCGCGCGCCAGGCCAGCGAACCGCCCGCCATCCCGGAGTTGACGTGCCGCAGCGGTGCGTCGACGGTCTCGCCGGTCGCCGTGTCGTAGACGTACACCGTGCCGTCCTCGGTCCCGTGCTCGGAGAGCGAGATGGCGACGAGCGAGCCGTCGGGCGAGGGGCAATACCAGTCGATCGTGGTCTCGCCCGAAGCGTCGAGCGCGTTCGGGTCGACCACCACTCGCTCGCCCGCCGTGTCCTCGAGACCGTCCAGCGCCACGAGGAACGCCTGCTGCAGCGGCGGCTGCGTCTTGAGCGCGAAGTAGGTCGAGCCGCCGAGCGACAGGCTGTCGTACGCGGTCGACTCGACCTTGAGGATCTCCTCGAACCGCTGCCGGATCGCATCCCGAGACGGCAGCGCATCGAGATAGGCGCGGGCTCGCGCGTCCTGCGCGGCGGTCCACTCCCGCGTCGCCGCGGAGCCCTTGTCCTCAAGCCACCGGTACTCCTCGACGACCTCGACGCCGTGGTAGGTGTCGGAGACTGGCTCGCGTGGCGTGTCGATGGCGGGCAGCTCGGTCATCCACGGGGGATATCAGAGAATTGGTGATCGGCGACGTCGCGGACGGCGACGAACGAGAGCCGATCTCCCGGTTAACATGTCCTTAGCAAGGTGCTTTCACGATGGAGGGCTTGCGCGCCACGTATTCGACTCGCCCGGTGATGTGAGTGCTCCACGGCCGGCGCACTGAGCTCGAGCGGCTTCAGCGGCAGCTCGAGCAGATGCGGCGCGGGCAAAGCGCCGTGCTCGTTCTCCGTGGCGAGGCCGGGATCGGCAAGACGTCGCTGCTCGAGTACGTCGCCGAGCAAGCGTTCGGGTGTCGCGTGGCGCGTGTCGCGAGCGCGCAGTCGGAGATGGAGCTGGCGTTCGCCGGTCTGCACCAGCTGTGCGCTCCGATGCTCGACGACGTCGCGCGGCTGCCGCGTCCACAGCAGCACGCGCTGCGCGTGGCGTTCGGGCTGCAGGACGGCGAGGCACCCGACCGCTTCCTTGTGGGACTCGCGGTCCTGAACCTGCTGGCCGAGGTCGCCGAGACACAGCCGCTCGTTTGCCTGATCGACGACGTCCAGTGGATCGACGAGGTCTCGGCGCAGCTGCTTCAGTTCGTGGCGCGACGCCTGCTTGCCGAGCCGATCGCGATGGTGTTCGCGAGTCGCGAGCCCAGCGGCGGCGCCGAGCTCGCCGGGCTACCGGAGCTCATCATCGATGGGCTCGCCGACGACGATGCGCGGCAACTGCTGGACGTGGCCATGCCGGGACTGATCGACGAGCGCGTCCGCGAGCGGATCGTCGGCGAGGCGTGCGGCAACCCGCTCGCGATCCTGGAGCTTCCGCGCGGCTTGACCCCAGCCGAGTTGGCAGGCGGATTCGGGATACGCGACTCGCGTCCGCTCGCGGATCGCATCGAGCGCAGTTTCCACCGGCGGTTCGAGGCGCTCCCTTCGGACTCGCGGCTGTTTCTGCTGGCCGCCGCAGCGGAACCGGTGGGTGATGTCGCGCTGGTACGACGTGCCGCCCAGCACTTGGAGATCGGCGTAGAGGCGTATGCGCCGGCTGAGTCCGCCGGGTTGATCGAGGTTGGGGCCCGCGTGCGGTTCCGGCATCCGCTCGTGCGTTCGGCGGTCTACTGGTCCGCATCGCCGTCCGAGCGCCGCGACGTGCATCGCGCGCTTGCCTCGGCGACCGACGCAGCCGCGGATCCCGATCGCCGTGCCTGGCATCGCGCCTACGCCGCGTCAGGGTTCGACGAGGCCGTCGCCGAAGAGCTGGAGCGCTCGGCCGCCCGCGCGCTGCGCCGCGGCGGCGCAGCCGCTGCGGCCGCCTTTCTCGACCGCGCCACCGAGTTGACGCCCGATCCCGGGCGGCGGGGTGCGCGGGCGCTCGCCGCTGCGGAGGCGAAGCTCGACGCGGCCGCCCCCGAAGCCGCGCAGGCGTTGCTCGCGACCGCCGCGCACAGCCCGCTCAACGATCTCCAGCGTGCCCAGGAGCAGCGGTTGCGCGCGCAGACGGCGTTCATGCTCGCGCGCGACAGCGCAGCCCCGTCGCTTCTGCTCGCCGCCGCCAAGCGCCTCGCTGCGCTCGATCCCGAGCTCGCGCTCGAGACGTGTCTCGAGGCGCTCGCCGCGACCACGTTCGCCGGCAGCCCCGGCGATCGTCGCGACGTGCTGGAGGTGACGGCGGCGGCCAGGGACGCGCGCGCCGCATCCGGGCCGCCCGGTGCCCTCGATCTGCTCCTTGCCGGCCTTGCGACGCGCTACACGGAGGGCTTCGCGGCGAGCGCGCCCGCGCTACGGGCCGCGTTGCAGGCGTTCCGCGCGGACCAAGCGGACACCAACCGCTGGCTTTGGGTCGCCTGCCGCGTCGCCGCGGATCTCTGGGACCACGAGTCCTGGCACGAGCTGTCTGAACGCGGGCTGCGGCTCGCCCGCGATACGGGGGCGCTCAGCACGCTTCCGCTGCTCGCCAGCTACCGCGCGGGTGCGAGCATGCACGCGGGCGCGTTCTCCGCCGCGGCGGTCCTGATGGACGAGTCCGATGCGATCACGCAGGTCGCCGGCATCGCGGAGATGATCCACGCCCAGCCGCTCCTCGCCGCCTGGCGCGGCAGCGAGGTGGAGGCGCTCGCGCTCATCGAGGATGCCCGCCGTCATGCGTCGGCGCGCGGCCCGGGAATGGCACAGAGCATGATCGACGGAGCGGCCGCCGTGCTCCTCAACGGCCTCGGCCGCTATACGAAGGCGCTCGAGGCGGCGCAGCGTGCCTGCGCGCACCACGAACTGGGACTCTATGGGCAAGCGCTCGCCGAGCTCGTCGAGGCCGCGGTGCGCGCCGATCAGCCCGCGCTGGGCGTCCCTGCGCTCGATCGGCTGGCAATCCGGGCCCGCGCGAGCGGTGGCGACTGGGCGCTCGGCCTGGAGGCGCGCTCGCGCGCCCTGCTGAGCAGCGGCCCGTCCGCCGAGGCGCTGTACGAGGAAGCGATCGAGCGGCTGTCGGGCGGCAACGTCGCTCCCCATCTGGCTCGCGCCCGGCTCGTCTACGGCGAGTGGCTGCGGCGCGAGCACCGGCGCGTGGATGCCCGCGCACAGTTGCGCGCCGCACACGAGCTGTTCAGCGACATGGGCGCCGAGGCGTTCGCCGAGCGCACGCGCCGCGAGCTTTCCGCGACCGGCGAGAGCGTGCGCCGGCGCAGCGCGGCGACGTTGGACGAGCTCACCTCACAAGAAGCCCAGATCGCCCAGATGGCACGAGACGGCCAGACGAACACCGAGATCGCCGCGCAGCTGTTCATCAGCCCACGCACGGTCGAGTACCACCTGCGCAAGCTGTTCCCGAAGCTCGGGATCAGCTCCCGCAAGCAGCTCCGGGACGTGTTCGCACCGTGCTAGAGGGCGCACCCGCACTACGGCGCGTACACCGTTCACGCGCCGACGGACTGGCATCGAAGATGACGCCAAACTCCCACGTCGACGAGAAGCTTTCGCTGGCTCGCGTCAGCGATCCCACGGGTCTCGGCGTAGGTGCCGGTCGAGAAAGCGTTCGATCAGTTCGAACGTCGCCGATGGGCCGCTGGCGATCCGCTCGCCGCGCGACGGGACGAACGACCGGATGCTGACGGGAGGGCACGGCCGGGACTCGAACTGGCGCCCGGTGAGGAACGCGTGGCCGAGCCCGTCGATCAGGCACAGCGTCGCTTCGACGCCCGCCGCCGCGAGCGCGGCATGCAGGATCTCGCTCTGTCCCGGAGGCACGAGCAGGTCCGCCGTCCCGTGCAGGATGAGGAACGGGGGCGCCGCGGGCGTGATGTGCGCGATCGGGTTGACGGCACGCAACAGGTCCACGTCCGCCTCGCCGAGCGGCACACCGAGCAACTCGCTCTCGGGTGAATCGGCGGGCGCGTGCGGCATGCCCCCCGGCAACGCCTGCGCGTCCGCGAGCGCGAAGTCGGTTGGCCCGTAGCCGTCGACGACGGCCTGCACGCGATCGCGGTCGTCGGTGGCGGTCGTGGCCGCGAGCGCGGCCAGATGACCGCCCGCCGAGGAGCCCCACAGCCCGATCGAGCTCGCGTCCAACCCGAAGTCGTCGGCCGAGTCGCGCAGCCAGCGCACGGCTGCCCGGACGTCGTCGAGTTGCGCCGGGAAGGTCGCCTCTCCTGACAGCCGGTACTCCACGTTGGCCATCGCATAGCCGCGAGCCGCGAAGTAGCGATCGAGGTCTGGCGCGAAACTGCGATCCCCCTTTCGCCAGCCGCCGCCGTGCAGCCACACGACGACCGGAGGCACTACCACGGTTCGCGCGGGCAGATGCAAGTCGAGCAGCAGCGGACCGGTGGCCCTGCGCGCGTACTCGAGGTCGCGCACGACGACCGTTTCCGGCTGGTCAGGCGATCCGACGTCCGTCCGCGCGAAGCGTCGCGTCGTCGCCGGCGCGAAGGTGTGCGCTTCGTCGGGAGACGTGTCCGAGTGAGTCATGACTGCCCGCGATTGCATGCGGAACGACCCGCCGGCGCAAATGACTTTCGTCGATGAAGGTCATCGCCCGTGCAGATGGATCGGCCGGAGCGATAGCGTCGCAAGCGCACGCGATGGCCGAACTCCCGCAAGACTCGCAACGGTCGGCGCTGGCCGGTGTCGACCTGAACCTTCTGGTCGCCCTCGACGCGCTGTTGACCGAACGGAGCGTCACGCGCGCCGGTCAGCGCCTGTCGATCACGCAGTCCGCGATGAGCGGAGCCCTCGGGCGATTGCGTGGGTTGTTCGGCGACGAACTGCTGGTTCGCTCGGGTCAGTCGATGCGGCTCACCGCCTTTGCGGAATCGCTCCAGGTCCCGCTGCGCGAGGCACTCGCACAACTCGAGGGGACCATCTTCTCCCGTTCGTCCTTCGATCCGCGGCGCGAACAACGGACGTTCACGCTCTCCGCGACCGACTACACGAGCCTCGTGCTGCTCTCGCGCTTCCAGGCTGCGTTGGCCGCGATGCGCACGCAGGTACGCGTCCGCGTCGTGACGAGCGACGTCGGCGGCTCGATTCCCCGCCTCGAGGCAGGCGAGATCGACCTCGCGATCTTGCCGGCGAACTTCAGCCGCTTCCCGGCGCTGTCCTCGCAACGACTCTTCGACGAGCGCTTCGTCCCGACCATCTGGGCTCAGAACCAGGCCGTCTCGGAGCCGCTGACCTTCGAGGCGTTGGCGGGCGCTCGGCTGTTGAGCTATCGCCTCGGCCCGCTTCCGACCATGGTCGAACGCCGTTTCGAGGAGCTCGGCGTCCATCTGCAGCCCGCGGTCGTGCTCGATCGGTTCGTCGACGGCGCGTTCTACCTGCGCGGCACCGACTACGTGACGTTCCTCCAGCGGCGGCTCGTGGAGCAACTCGCCGACGCCGCCGAGCTCCGGATCCTGAGCACCGACATCGACCTCCCGACGTTCGCCGAGACGATGTGGTGGCACCCGAAAGCGGCCAACGACGCCGCGCACGCCTGGCTGCGAGAGCGGGTCCTGGAGGCCGCGGCGTCACTTGACGGCCATCCGCCGCGTGGATGACCGCAATCGCGAAAAGTGATTTGCGGGCCTAGCCGGAGAACGGTCCAATGGCCATGTGAGCGGCGCGTCCGGCGTCCGTCGCACCGTCATCTTTGGAGGAGACCACTGATGCGCAGAGTGTTTGCGTTCGCGACCGTCGTGGGCGTGTGGCTAGCGGGAGGCGTCGCAACGGCGTCGGCTGCTGCGAGCCCCCCGTGCACGACCACGCCCACGCCGGTCGCGACCGTGCCGTCGAGCCCGTTCGGGGCGAACGTCACGATCTTCAATCCGTCGATGTCGGTCGCCTCGATCAACGCCGCCCTCAACGCGGCGTCTCCGAACCAGCGTCGGCAGTTCTTCTTCCTGCCAGGCACGTACGGCGACCCGTCGATCACCCCGGCCACGGCGACCGCGAACAACGTCATCCAGGCGCAGGTCGCCAGCGGTACCAAGGTCTCCGGCCTCGGCCGGGGTCCGTGTGACGTGGTGATCAACGGTGCCCTGGACATCAAGAACGGCGGGCTGGCGATCCGGCCGAGCCAGCTGTCCAACCTGACGATCAACCCGATCGAGATCGGATCGCCGGATCACTCGATGCTCTGGTACACGTCCCAGACGGCGACGTGGCGACGGGTCAACCTGCTGGGCAACCTCTACGTCTCGCCCGTCATCCAGAGCCCGGGGAAGTGCCAGAACCCGTGCACCAATCCCGCGGACATCAACCTCGTCCCTGGCGTCGCCAACGGCTTCGTGATGGCGAACTCGGTCGTCACCGGCAAGATCATCAACGGGGACGGGCTGAACCGCCCGGGCGTGGAGGGCTTCGGGGGCAATTCGGACATCTACTTCCAGCAGGACTCCATCGGCGGGTACACGGGCTTCGGGTCCCAGATGGTGTTCGCCGGCACCCTCGGCGCTCCAGCGACCGACTTCCGCCCGGGCGTGGAGGGCCCCAACGGCACGTTCGCGGTCACGCCGGGTCACATCACCACCGTTGACACGGTGCCGGTCGTCCGTGAGGAGCCGTACGTCTACTACGACGGCACGCAGTTCCAGGTGTTCCGCCCGTCGGCCCAGTTCGACGTGCGCGGCCCGAACTGGGACCAGACCGGCCAGGGCGACTCCCTGCCGCTGAGCAGCTTCTACATCGCGAATCCGACGACCCCGACCTCGAGCGCCACCCCGGATACCGCGGCCACCATCAACGCCCAGCTCGCCGCGGGCAAGCACATCATCCTCAACCCGGGTACCTACGTCCTGGACGCGCCCCTGACCGTCGCCTCGTCCGACAAGGTGATCTTCGGCCTGGGCGATCCGATCCTACGGGCCGACAACACCTCGACCATCGTGGTCAAGGACTCCGCTCCGGGCACGGTGCTCGGCGGCTTCAACGCGGACGGCCGCGCCTTCAACGCGACTGACATGGGGGCGGTGCCCTTCGCGGAGAACCAGGTCGTGATCGGCGACACGCCCCACGGCGCCGGTTCGAAGACCGATCCGACGTCGCTGAACGACATCAGCTCGGTCAGCGGCGCCAAGACGGACGTCCTGATCAACCAGGACCACGTCGTGATGAACCAGGGCCAGATCCAGAGCAACAACAACAGCGGCAACGGCTACACCACCACCAACTGGACGGCGGACAGCAGCACCTACGGGATGGTCATCAACGGCGACCACTTCACGTGGCAGGGCATCTGGCTCGAGCACTTCAAGAAGACGCAGGTCACCTGGAACGGCGAGGACGGGCAGGTGTTCTTCTTCCAGAACGAACGGCCGTTGACGGTGCCGTTCGACGTCCCCGGTGAGATCGGTGTCCAGCCCCACGTGTGGAAGATGGCTCCCGACTTCGACGGTTACCCGGCCCTGGCCGTGTCGAACGACGTCAACCGGTTCACGCTGCACGGCTTCCAGTCCTGGAGCCGGCTCGGGAACGGCTGCTACTGCAACGTGACCAGCCTGATCACGACGCCCGTGAAGCCGGGCGTGAAGCTCTACAGCCTGTTCACCGGCATGATCCTCGGATCCACGCCTCCGGGGACGACGCCGACCGGCACCACGGTCGGCGGCGTCTTCAACCTGGTCAACCAGGACGGCGTGTCCTCGACGACCCCGTTCAGCACCGGACCTTGGGGCGCGACTTCGGCCTGGCCGTACTCCGATGTGGCCGGCCATGCGAACACGGCGAGGTTGACGAGCTTTCCGAGCACGACGGATGCGTCGGGCACGGTCGGCGCCGTCGTGCCGGCGACCCTGTCGCTGAGCCTCGGCGGGCCGGCGACGTTCGGCGCGTTCACGCCGGGCGTGGACCGTGACTACCTGGCGTCGACCACGGCGAACGTGATCTCGACGGCGGGCGACGCGTCCCTCTCGGTCGCCGATCCGAGCGCGGTCAGCACCGGCAAGCTCGTCAACGGCGCGTTCTCGCTGGCGCAGGCGCTCCAGGCCTCCGCGTCCAGCACGGGCGGCACGGGTTCGGCGTTCGCACCGGTCGGTGGCTCGGCCAACCCGACGACGCTGCTGAGCTACAGCGCTCCGAAGAGCAACGATTCGGTCACGCTGAACTTCAAGCAGACGATCGGTCGTACCGAAGCGCTCCGTACCGGCGCCTACGGCAAGACGCTGACGTTCACCTTGTCGACGACGACCCCGTAAGCGAACCCGTTCTTCGAAGGGCCCCGGGCGACCGGGGCCCTTCGTCGTTGCGCCGACGTCTCATCGGCGTTCGCGCAGCAGCACCTTCAGGCCGTGAGCGGACATGGTGAAGCCGAAGCGCTCCTCGACCTCGGGGGCGTTCGGAGGCAGGCTGACCTCGAAGTTGCGGGCGAGCATGGCCAGCGCTGAGCGCGCCTCGAGCAGCGCGAGATTGCGCCCGGGACAGAAGCGCGGGCCGGCCCCGAACGCGAGCTGGCGCTTCTCGTCGGCCGCGTCGGCCTCGGCGTAGCGGCTGAGACCGATCACGTGCGTGCCCTTCGGCAGCTCGACGCCGCCGACGGTCGTGTCGTGCAGCGGTTCGAGGAACAGCAGCGGCGCCGCCGACTTCATCCGGATCGTCTCGCGCAGCGTCGCGTCGGCGTGCTCGAAGCGGTCGGCCGTCTGCGGGTCCCGCGCGTGCGTGTCCTGCCCGAGGATGTCGCGCGCCTCGGTGAACAGGATCTCCTGCAGGGCGGGCGAGGAGGCCATGTACCACGAGGTCCAGGCGAGCGAGTGCGCCGTCGTGTCCTCCCCCGCGAGCAGCATGGTGAGGACGTTGCCGAACACCTCCTCGTCGGTGTAGGACTCCTCGGCGAGCAGCATCGACTCGAGGAAGTTGCGCGGCGGCTCGTCCGGGTGGGCGGCGATGCGCCCGCGCGCCTGGCCGATGAACTGCGCCACGGCAACCCGCAGCTCGGCGAGGCTGCGCAGCGCTGCTCGGTCCTTCGGCGGCGTGACGATCCGCCAGTACGGGAACGGCGCGGAGATGCGGCGGGAGACGAGCGGCAGGACGCGCTCGAGGTGCTGCTGCAGTTCGGTCTCGCGCTCGAGCGTGTTGAGGTCGTAGCCGAACGCCAGCCACGCGGTGATGTCGGCCGTGTACGCCATGAACGCGGACTGGATGTCGTACGGCTCGCCCGCTCGCGCGGCGGTCTCCAGGACGCCGTGCAAGCGCTCCGTGCAGGCGCGGATGATCTCGTAGTAGCGGCGCAGGTGATCCGTGTTGAGCGCCGTGACCGCCAGCCGGCGCTGGCGCTTCCAGTCGGCTCCCTCGCTGGAGAAGACGCCGTGGATGCCGAGCTCGCGGAAGACGCTCTCGATCTCCGTCCAGCGGCGGAAGCCGTCCGGGCGTTCGCGCAGCATCGCGTTGATCGGGTCGGCCTCGCCGAACACGACGATCGTGCGGCGGCCGATCGCGAAGCGGAAGATCGGGCCGTGCGCCTGCGCCCACTCCTCCAGCTTGAGGTGCAGGCGGTCCGCCTTGAGCTGCAGGGCGTTTCCGGCGCCGGGCAGCCCGCGCGGCCCGGGCAGGTCGGCAAGGGTGCGGGTGGCGGCCTCCGTGAGCATGGTCGCGACGGTACGCAACGCGGGCGGACGAGCCAATCGGGAAGCCACCCCGAACTTAGCCGAGGGCTCGCAGCAGGTACGGGCCGAGCGTCTCTGAGAACGCGCGCGTGAGGTGGTCGTCGTCCTTGAGCACGAGGGCGCCGCCGACCACGGGCGGGCAGAGCGTCGCCGTGCACATGGAGTCGGAGAGGTCGAGCAGTCGCACGCGGTCGTCGCCGGGGGCTTGCGCGGCCTCGACCTGTGGATCGGGCGGAAGGGCGCCTGCGCGCGGCTCGGCGCAGCGAGAGCCGATCGCGTGCCGCGCGCGCAGCAGCCGCTCGACGCACGGGCTGGTGTCGAGACTGACCCGGCTCGGCGTGTCGCGGAGCACGTAGATGCGCTTGACGCTCTTGGCGACCGACTGCCACGCCGACCGGTAGCCGGCGACCGCGTCGCCGGCGAACTGCGACATGTCGTTGGCCGAGACGAACACCGTGTGCACCTCGGGGTGGTCAGCGACCCAGTCTCGGGCGGCGACGTTGAAGCTCTGGCACTCGGCGGCCTGTGGCGGCGGGTAGTGCCGCACCGGGGTGTCGGTGAGCGGGCAGCCCCCGCGCGTCATCGCGACAACGCGCCAACGCTTGGCTTGCGCCACGACGTCGAGGGCCGCGCGCCAGTGCTCCGCGTGGCTGTCACCGACCAGCGCGACCCACTCGCGAGTCTCGCTCGGGGCGACACCGAAGTGGCACGGGGCCAGGATCGGCGTCGCGTCGAGCACGGTGCACGGCGCGCCCGGGATGAGCAGCGCCTCCTCCGGTGTCGGGGTGGCGACCGTCCGCAGCGCCGAGTTGGTGCACGGCGACTGCGCGTCCAGCGCGGCCGCGCCGAAGCACTTGGGTTCCGCCAGCAGCCGGGCGCGCGCCGCGATCGTCCCATGGCTGGGCAGCGCGTCGGTGCCGTCGTCCCAGCGGCTGCGAACCGACCACCGGAACGGGCCGAACGGTAGGCCCGCGTCGACGGGCGTGAACTTCGCCGTGAGCGTTGTCCTCTTCCGCGTCACCGTCGCGGCGATGCGCTTGGCCGGCCCGGATCGGTCGAGCGGGACGCGGCGCAGGACCAGACGGTCGCGGAACCTCCCGACGCACAGTTCGGCCTTCTCCCGCGGATGCCCGTAGACGAGGTCCAGACACAGCACGCGTTGCCCGTGACCCACGAGCTTGGCGGGCTTGTCGCTGCCGCGCGTCGTGATCACGAGCTTGAGCTTGGTCCCGTGCTGCCCGAGCGAGGCCGACGCGAGATCCAGCGGCGCGGCCCGGGGCGTCGCCGGCGACACATGGACGACCGGCGTCGGGTTCCACGGCGGCGCCGGCGCGTCGAACACGTGCGCACCCTACTGCTCGACAGCGCGGGCGTTCTCACGTACCTGCGCGGGCGATGTCGCGCCCAACAGCACCGATGTCACGCGAGGCGCTCGCGCGGCGAACTGAATGGCCAGCGCGACCGGGCTCGTCCCGAGATCCGCGGCGCGTGCGCGCAGCCGCTCCGCCTCCGCGAACGCGGCGGCGAACCGCGCGTCCTCAAGCTGGCCGGAGAGGCGACCGGCACAACCGTCCGCGTACTTGCCCGTCAGCGCGCCGCCGGCCAGCACCGCGGAGGCGACCACGCCCATCGGGCCCATCGCGTCGACCATCGCCGGGTCCTCGACCATCGAGCGGAAGACCAGCGAATACGGCAGCTGGGCCGCCACCGGCTGGATCGGGGACAACGCACGCGCCTCGGCGATCTTCTCCGGCGTCCAGTTCACGACGCCCCAGGCGCGGACCTTGCCTGCCTGCACCAGGCCGACCACCGCGTCGACGACCTCCTGCATCGGGACGTCGGGCGGGGGCGGGTCGGAGTAGATGAAGTCGAAGTGGTCGATGCCCGTGCGCTGCAGTGACGCGTCGAGCTCCTCGGCGACCGACTGTTCGGGCCAGAACTCCCACCACAGCTTGTTGGCCAGCACGACCTCATCGCGCGGCCAGCCGGACGCACGGAAGATCTCGCCGAAGACCACCTCGGAATAGCCCGTGGCCAGCGGTGCGTCCGGGCCCGAGGCGTTGTAGCGCGCCGTCTCTAGAAACGTGATGCCGACGTCGCGTGCGGCATTGAGCACGGCGACGCCGTCGGCGCGCGGAATGCGCTCGTACGTCTGCCACGAGCCGAGGGCAAGGATCGAGACCGAAAGCGGGCCGAGCGCGCGATGCTCCATGGCCAGAGCGTACGGCGAGGCCGGCGCTGAGCGGATTGAGTAATCCATGTCGAGAAGCGCTGACCGGCTCCGCTCACCAAGCGAAGGGCCGCGAGCCGCGCGGCCCACGACGCAGGGAGACCACGATGCCGAACGATCTACAGCACGACGACTACACGCCGCAGGAGCTGACCGGAGGCCGTTCATGACCGTCCTGCGCCTGGAGCACATCGGCATCGTCGTCGACGATCTCCCGGCGGCGACCGCGTACTTCACCGCCCTCGGGCTCGAACTGGAGGGCGAGGCGTCCGTCGAAGGCGGCTCGGTGGATCGCATCAACGGGCTCGAGGGCGTGCGGGCGGATGTCGTGATCCTGCGGACTCCGGATGGCAACGGCAAGGTCGAGCTGGCCAAGTACCGCTCGCCCGCATACGAGGGCGACGACGGCCCGGCGCCGGCCAACACCCCGGGCCTGCGCCACCTCCTCTTCGCCGTCGACGACATCGAGGCATCCCTCGCCGCCCTGCGAGCGCATGGCGGCGAGCTGGTCGGCGAGCTCGTGAACTACGAGAACAGCTACTGGCTCTGCTACGTGCGCGGCCCGGCCGGGATCATCGTCGAGCTGGCGGAGAAGATCAGCTGATGGGTGTTCCATTGTTTGGTCAGGAGCACGTCGACCGATACCGCGAAACCGACGGCGAGAACGGCCACGACTGGCAGGGAACCACCGTGTTGCTGCTCACCACCACCGGCCGCAACTCGGGTGTCGAGCGGACCACGCCGCTGATCTACCAGCGGCACGGAGACGCCTACCTCGTCGTGGCCTCCAACGGCGGCGGCGATCCCCCCGGCTGGTTTCTCAACCTTCAGGACGATCCGAGCGTGGCCGTGCAGGTCAAGGGCGACCACCACACCGCTCGCGCGCGGGTCGCCACGGCCGAGGAGAAGCCCGAGCTGTGGCGCATCATGAACGCGACCGGGACGCCCTACGACGAGTTCCAGGCCAACGCCGACCGCGAGATCCCGGTGGTGGTCCTCGAGCTGGGCTAGGCCGAATCGACGCTCAACTCCACGACGCCAAACGCGCTCGGCCCGGAACAAGCCGCACGGCTCCACACGCCGTTGGACGGCTGTTCAGACTCCCGGTCGGATCCGCGAAGCCGCCGTCGCGCATCGTCCGAGAACGCAGACGCGACCTCGTCGGTCAGCGAAGTCCATCGTCGTTCGACGAGCTTCTTGCGATGTCGCGCCTGCAGCCCTGTCGTGGTCGAACCGAAGTACGTGAAGGTGCTCTCGAAACAACGGCGTCTGCGCCAATCGCCCGACGAGCGCTATGCGTAATCCACTACGGGAGTTGCGATGCGATCTCGTCGAGCAACGCGGCCGGGTCGTCGGCCTCGACGATGCCCTCCCAGAAGTGGTCCCGAGGTGCCATCGCGTTGGTCTTCAGGCCGGTCGCGTTGACGAGAGCATCGCGGAACGGTTTCATCTCGCGCTTCGGCCCGGGACGGGCCGGAAGCCGGGCCTCGATCGCGGATGCCTGGTCCCAGACCCGCGCACCGTCGCGACCGATCGCGGCGCAACGTGCGGCGAACTGGATCATCCGCATCCGCGCGCGCCACGCGGCACGACCGATCCGGGCAGTGCTCGGAACCTGCGTCTGCTGGAAGGTCTCGACCGCGTGGCCCTGTTCCTGGTCCTCGTCAAGGCGGGCCCAATGTGCCAGCCGCTGCTCGATCCCGGGCCACGGCTCGCCATCCTCCGGCTCGATCTCGTTGACCCCGCACTCCTTCACGTAGAGCGCACGCGCATACTCCTGGATCTCGGCCCAGGCTTCGTCGCCCTCGACCTGGGGCACGAGACCGGCGAGGTCGTAGACCTGCCGCGGAAGCACGCCCTCGCGTCCGACATCGAGCCCCACGGGAGGGTCGGCCAGCGTCAGGAGCTTGAGCGCGACTTGGTACGGGACGCGGGGAACCCTTGCCCGGACTGGCTGCGGAAGAGCGAAATGCGGGCTGATGATCGTCTCGGACGGGGGCAGCTCCTTGATGTCCACGTGGAACTCGATCTTGAGTTGGTGCAAGCCGTTGAACGTCTCTGCGTAGACCGCCGGCGCGCTCATGTGGTACGTGCACAGCGGAAGTGGTCGCGCGCCCTCTGGCACGTAGAGCTCAGGCACGAAGTACGGGGCAAGCGGTGCGAATCGTTCGGCGAACGCCGCCATAAGCGCGTCGATCTCGGCCTCCGACGCATCCGTGAGGTAGTCGTTGTCACGGCTGCCGCGCTGGCTGGTGACCTCCATGCGGAGCGCAGCTGCGTTCCCGCCCATCAGTACGAGCGTGATCTCCAACTCGCCCGCGAGGTCCGTGAGCTGCTCGTTGATCTCGGCAAGCCAAGCCGCCGTCTCGATCGTGAGGTGATCCGCGCCTCTCGGGCGCGGGAGCCTTGACGGGTCGCTCTGCCAGTCGAGTTTGAACCGCCCTAGGTGGGGCGTCAGATCGAACGCACTCATGCGGTGTACCCGGCGCGCAGTGCGTGGAGCTCGCGCGAGTCGTCCGGCGTTGTGCCCTCGGTCGCGGCTCGTACCCGGTCGGCGTAGCCGAGCTGGGTCGCGTACCGCCTCAGAAAGCGCATATCGGCGCCTCGGTCCACGAGGATCCGGAGCAGCCTGCCGAGCTCGAACGGCTCGATGTTGATGACGCGCCGGCTCGACTCGCGCAGCGCATCCACCCAGGCCTTTTCCCGCGACGCAACGTGACCGTACACCGAGTAGCGCTCTGGGTCCGGCTGGCCGCGAAGGACGACAGTCTCGACGCTCTCCGGGACCCTTACGCCAGCTGCGATTTCCGCTCGCAGCACGACGAGATCGTTGGCCTCGAGCTCGAACTCGGTGCTCTCGAGCGCGAGCGGTTCGGCATAGACCAGATGCGATAGCCGGCGCATGTGCTGATGGGCATCCGGCGCGAGGAGATCGAACCCCGTCAGGTGCGCAGCCAGGCGCGCGGTCTCCAAAATCTCGACAAGCTTCATGGCCGAGCGGGACAATCCGAGATGCTGGCGAGCGAGCTGGTATTTGCCACGCGCACGCTCGACCACGATGCCGTCGCCGGCGAGTTGCTGGAGCTGGCGGCGCACGGTGTTGCGGTGCACGCCGAGCGCTGACGCGATGTCGGCCACCGTAGCCGTACCTCCACGTCGACGGAGCTCTTCGTACACACGCTCAGCTTCAGTGCGCTGTGCGGGCGCCATCACCTGTGCATCATAGTGCAGATCCACAGAACAACTGCGCAATACAGCGATTCTGCCCAACGCGGAATGACAGAATCGCGGCTGCACTCTGCGATTCTGCACTCCTCGAGGGCGCCCGGAGCCCTCGAGGAGCTGGGTCGGCCGCACGATGGGGCGGACCGGTTTGAAGAGCGGGACGATCTACCCCGCGCTGCACCGGCTGGAGGCCGAGGGCTGGCTGCGTAGCTGGAGCGAGGACGTCGACAGCTCGGCGGTCGGGCGCCCACCACGGCGGCTGTACGCGATCACGCCGACCGGGCTCGCCGCAGCCGAGGCGGCGCTGAAGCCCTTCCGCGAAGCGCCCAAACCCACGGCGAAGGTGAGGTTCGCATGACCGACTGGCTCGTCGCGCGGGCGTTGGCGCGACTCCCCCAGGACCTGCGAACCCGCTACGCCGCGGAGTGGCAGGCCACCGCGCGGCACTCACGGGGCTCGTCGCATTCCGATGGGCGCTCGGCCTGCAACGCGCGTCGGCGGAGCTGTGCCAGCAGACCGGCGTCAAGCGCCGATCGTCGCTCCCGCACTTCGCGCTCGACGGGCTCACGCTCGGCCTCGTGTACTGCGCGGCCTACATGGTGCGCTTCGGCGGTGACATCCCCAACGCCTACAAGGAGCTGCTCGTCCAGACGCTCCCGGTCGTGGTCCTCGGCGGGGTGGTGTGTCTCGCCGTGACCGCGAGCCCGATCAAAGGCGTCGGGCTGACGACGCTCGTGCTGATCGCCTACGTGACGATGCTGCAGCTCAGGTCGGCAGCGTGGCGGCGCGCTTCCACCTCCGTGCCACGGGCGTAGCCGCCCGGGTTGGGCGAAACCTCGGGGTGGGTCCCCGATTGCATGGCGCCGAACGGACCGGCACGATCGCCTGCGTGCCACGTTTCCTTGTCCTCGCCCTCGCGCTGGTGCTGCTGGTTCCGAGCCGCGCCGACGCGAAAGTGACGTGCAACTCGGGCAAGACGCTCTACGAGCACGCCCGCACGCGCGTCTTCACGCTGTACCAGCGGACCGAGTTCTACGCGTGCAGCGCCGTCCTGCGCCGCCCGCGACTCTTCGCCTACGGCAACGACGGGTCGCTGGACGACGTCTACGACTGGAAGCCGTACGGGCACAGGCTCTCGTTCATCCGCGAGTGGGTCGGCGGCGACAACCTCGGCTGGACGGCCGGCTGGGTCGACCTGCGCACCGGCGCGTCCGCCGAGGCGAGCATCCAGCCCGATCACGACATCCCGTTCGCCGAGACCGGGCAGGCGGTCGTGGTCGCGCCCGACGGCTCGGTCGCGATCCTCCAGCACGTGGAGAACTCGACCGCGCAAGTGATCGCCTACGCGCAGTTCGGCAAGCGCAAGTTCCACGAGGCGCACCTGCTGGCGACCGTGGACGCGGGCGATGTGGACGCGAAGTCGCTGGCCATCACCACCGGATCGGTGACCTGGACGACGACGTCGGGCGTCCCCGGCAGCGTCCCGATCATGCGATCGGGGTGATGTCTCGGGAGTCGGTGTGCGCGACGCTCCGTGCGCTTCGCGACCCGCTGCGCTGACGCGGATCCGGGCATGACCGCGTCCGCGACTGAAGGATCGACAAATGGCTGCCTCTGACGTCCCGCGTTCGGTCCTTCCGATCCCGCACCGAGCCCACGTGGGGTTGACGACTTACGACGCGAAGGACCCGGACACGTCGTACCCGCCGATCGAGCCGCTGCGGCCGCCGGCGGGTGCACCGAACGTGCTGGTGGTGATGCTCGACGACGCCGGGTTCGGGTCGTCGAGCGCGTTCGGCGGGCCGTGCGAGACGCCGACCTTCGAGCGCCTCGCGGACCAGGGGCTGCGGTTCAATCGCTTCCACACGACGGCGTTGTGCTCGCCGACCCGGCAGGCGCTGTTGACCGGCCGCAATCATCACGCGGTGGGGATGGGCGGGATCACCGAGATCGCGACGTCGGCGCCCGGTTACAGCTCGATCCTGCCCGATACGGCGTCGCCGCTGGCCGAGACGATGAAGCTCAACGGCTACAGCACCGCGCAGCTCGGCAAGTGCCACGAGGTGCCGGTGTGGGAGACGAGCCCCGCGGGCCCGTTCCGCCAGTGGCCGCTGGGGAGCGGGTTCGAGTACTTCTACGGCTTCGTCGGCGCCGAGACGAACCAGTACTACCCGGCACTGTATGACGGCGTGACGCCGGTGGAGCCGTCGAAGACGCCGGAGGAGGGCTACCACTTCACCGAGGACATGACCGACAAGGCGATCACCTGGATCGGTCAGCAGAAGTCCTTGATGCCGGACAAGCCGTTCTTCATGTACTTCGCGCCGGGCGCGACGCACGCGCCGCATCACGCCCCGCCGGAGTGGAGCGCGAAGTACAAGGGCCGCTTCGACGCCGGCTGGGACGCGATCCGCGAGCAGACGTTCGCGCGTCAGAAGGAACTGGGCGTGATCCCCGCGGACGCGGAGCTGACGGCCCGCCCGGACGAGATCAGCGCGTGGGACGACCTGCCCGCGGACCTCAAGCCGGTGCTGGCGCGTCAGATGGAGGTCTACGCGGGCTTCATGGAGCACACCGATCACCACATCGGCCGGCTCGTCGATTCGCTCGCCGAGCTCGGGATCCTCGAGGACACGCTCGTCTACGTGATCATCGGCGACAACGGCGCCAGCGGGGAAGGCACCCTGAACGGGACGTTCAACGAGATCATCTCGCTCAACGGCGCCGCGCAGCTGGAGACCACGGAGTTCATGGCGGCGCACATCGACGCCTTTGGAACGCCAGCGGCCTACAACCATTACGCGGTCGGCTGGGCACACGCGATGGACACGCCGTACCAGTGGACCAAGCAGGTCGCCTCGCACTTCGGCGGCACCCGCAACGGCGCGATCGTGCACTGGCCCAACGGCTTCCAGGCGCGCGGCGAGATCCGCTCGCAGTTTCACCACATCATCGACGTCGCCGCGACCGTCCTCGACGTCGCCGGCCTGCCGCAACCGACGTTCGTCAACGGCATCCAGCAGATGCCGCTGCACGGGGTGAGCATGGCCTACGCGTTCGACGACACCGCTGCGCCCGAAGCGCGCGAGACGCAGTACTTCGAGATGTTCTGCAACCGCGGCATCTACCACAAGGGCTGGACCGCGGTCACGCGCCACAGCGTCCCGTGGGAGTTTCACGACGCGCTGCCCGCGCTCGACGACGACGTCTGGGAGCTCTACGACACCAGCACCGACTGGACGCAGGCGCGCGACCTTGCCGCCGAGCGCCCGGACAAGCTCGCCGAGCTCCAACGCCTGTGGCTGATCGAGGCCGTCAAGTACAACGTGCTGCCGCTGGACGACCGGCGCATCGAACGGTTCAACTCCGACCTCGCCGGCCGCCCGGTGCTGGTCAAGGGCAACACGCAGATCCTTTATGGCGGCATGGGCCGCTTGAGCGAGAACTCGGTCTTGAACCTCAAGAACAAGTCCCACGCCGTCTCCGCGCAGGTCGAGATCCCCGATGGCGGTGGCCAGGGCGTGATCATCGCCCAGGGCGGCGCGTTCGCCGGCTGGTCGCTGTACCTGCACGAAGGCCGTCCCAAGTACTGCCACAACCTCGCCGGCCTCAATCGCTTCTACGTCGAAGCCGACACACCCATGCCCGCCGGCGAGCACCAACTGCGGATGGAGTTCGCCTACGACGGCGGCGGCCTCGCCAAAGGCGGCCTGGTGACCCTCTACGTCGACGGAGACAAGGTCGGCGAAGGCCGCGTCGAAGCGACCGTCCCGATGCTCTACTCCGGCGACGAGACCTGCGACCTGGGCCGCGACGTCGGCACCCCGGTCAGCGAGGACTACACCGGAACGACCAGCGCCTTCAACGGCAAGATCAAGTGGGTCCAGCTCGACGCCGGCCTCAACGACAACGACCACCTCATCACCGCAGAGGAACGCTTCCGCATCGCCATGGCCATCCAATAACGCGACGTCACCCTCCGCGACAAAGGTCAGATCGGGAGCGAATCCACCTTAAAGCCCGGCGCGGGCCGGTCGAGTATGGGACCGAGGCGACATGGAGTTGCCTCGAAGTCAGCCCTCCCACCCGATCAACAAGGAGTTGAATCATGGGCCTTCGTATTCAGAACAACGTCGAGGCGTTCAACACCCACCGTCAGCTGACGGCCACGGCGTCCGCCGCGTCGAAGTCGATGGAGAAGCTTTCCAGCGGCTACCGCATCAACCGCGCCGCCGATGACGCCGCGGGTCTCGCGATCTCCGAGAAGATGCGTGGTCAGATCGGCGGCCTCGCCCAGGCGCAGCGCAACGCCCAGGACGGCATCTCGCTGGTCCAGACGGCGGAAGGCGCGCTGACCGAGGTTCACTCGATGCTGCAGCGCATCCGTGACCTGAAGGTCCAGTCGCTCAACGACACGCTGGCGACCGAGGACAAGGACGCCATCGCCGCCGAGGTCAACCAGCTCGGCACCGAAATCACGGCCATCAGCTCCGACACGGCCTTCAACGGCACCAAGCTGCTGAACTCCACGAACGCCCTGAGCTTCCAGGTCGGCGCCAACGACGGCGAGACCATCGCCGCCAGCGCGGTCGACCTGGCCGGCGGCTCCGCGGTCGCCGTCGTCCTCGCCGCCTCCGACACCACGACGCTCGCGGCCATCGGCGTCTCCGACATCGACGCCGCCATCAACGACGTCTCGACCGGCCGCGCCGCCTTCGGCGCCGTGCAGAACCGCCTCGAGCATCGCCTGAACAACCTGGCCACCTACCAGGAGAACCTCACCGCCTCCGAGTCGCGTATCCGCGACGTGGACATGGCGGAGGAGATGACCAAGTTCACGAAGCTCAACATCCTGCAGCAGGCCGGCACGAGCATGCTCGCGCAGGCCAACCAGGCCCCGCAAGGCGTTCTCTCCCTGCTCCGCTAGCGCTTGCACCCGGGGGAGTTTGATGTCCCACACAACAAATAGACCTTTACCGTGCCGCTCCGCGCTTCGGTGCAGGCGCCACAGGGCATTCCCCAAAGGAAAACCTGGAGCTGAATCATGAAGCTCTCATTTATCTAGGCGAGCAACAAACGTCGAGAAGTCCTTGACACTTGGAATTCTCGGGAGTTAGGCTCGGCGGCGTCTCGACGCACGAATGCGTCAGGTCAATGCGCCCTGGGTCGCGAGGAGAGCCATGTCCATGAGGGAATCGAGCCGTCGGCAGTGGCCGTCGGCGTTGCCGGCTGCCGTCGTCGGATCCGTACTGAGCTTGGCGGTCGTCTCGCCCGCGCTGGCAGCCGACACGGTGGCGCCGGTCGTGGCGCCGGCGGCGTTCTCGGCGCCGCCGAACGGCAATAGCAACTGGCGCATCACGGCGCCGCAGACGCTGACCCTGTCGGCGACCGACGACGTCGCGGTGTCGAAGTTCCAGTATTCGCTCGACGGTGGCGCGACCTATGTCGACGTCCCGGTCACGGCGGGTCCGGCGGCGACGGCCAGCGTGCCGCTGTCGCAGGAGGGCAACACATCGGTGCGCTACCGCGCGGTCGACAGTTCGGGCAACCTCTCCCGCGGCGCGACCACGAACACGACCTTGAATCAGGCCTCGACCGCGGGCGCGACCGCGGTCCGCCTGACGAGCACGACGGGCCGCGGTGCGGGCGATTCGCTCCTCATCGACACCGGCGCCGGCCAGGAGACCGCGACGATCGCGACGATCGTCACCCCCGCCCCCGCCGCCCCCGCTCCCAACGTGACGCTGACGGCGCCGCTGGCCAACGCGCACGCCGCGAACGCCACGGTCGCCGGCACGGCGTTCTACAACACGATCACGTTGCAGATCGACACCAAGGCCCCGATCGCGATCTGGGGCCCGACGCCGACCACGCTGCAGCCGAACAACGCGACGACGGGCGCTCCGGCGGCCGCCGCCGGCGACACGCAGATCCGCCTCGCGAGCCTGACGGGCCGCGCCGCCGGCGACACGCTCCAGCTCGACCGCGGTGCCAACGCGGAGACCGTGAAGATCGCCAGCGTCGTCAGCCCCGCGCCGGCGGCTCCGGCGCCGAACGTCGTGCTGACGAGCGCGCTGACCAAGAATCACCTCAACGGCGTCTCGGTGTACGTCCCGCAGGTGGTGGACGGCAAGATCCTCCAGTCGCAGACCCTGACGCCGACCTTCGCCGATCCGCGCCTGGCTGACCCGACCGACACCGTCACCAACGGCGCCGGCGGCTCGGCGCCGCGGCTGATGACGCTCGACGGCACGCAGGTCATCCCGAAGGCGGTGGCCCTGAACACGCTGACCGTCGGCAAGCACACCGAGACGGTCTCGCTCCAGGACAGCGCCGGCAACGCGTCGAAGTACACGAACACGTTCGCGGTCACGACCTCGTTCGCCGACCTCTCGACCGTGATCGACCAGCTCGCGAACAACGCGCTGACGACCACGCTCAACGGCGCGACGGCCGTGGGCGCGACCGGCCTCCGGCTGGCGACCCCGTGGGGCTTCCGTCCCGGCCAGCAGCTCGTGATCGACTCGGGCGCCAACCAGGAGACCGTGACGGTCTCCAAGGCGCTCAGCCCGCCGCCGACCGTCTCGACGACGCTCACCGCGCCGGCGTCCGCCGGTGCGAACGCGGTCCGCATCGCCTCCTACTCGTCGGAGGTGCTCCCGGGCGGCGCGCAGCCGCCGAGCAACAACGGCCCGGTCGTCGGCCAGCCGATCGTGCTCGACACGGGCGCCAACCAGGAGGTCGTCACCGTCGCCAAGCACATCTCGCCGCTGCCCGCGGCGCCGGCGCCGAACGTCATCCTCAGCGCGCCGCTGGCCCATGACCACGCGTCCGGGACGGCGACGAACCTCAACAACGTCATCCTCGCCACGCCGCTCACCAAGGCGCATGCGACAGGCGTCACCATTTCCAACCCGCGTCCGATCATCACTGCCGCCAAGCAGACCGAACTGCAAGGGCTGCTCGCTGACGCCAAGACCAAGTCCGACGGCGGCGACACCGCGGGGGCGATCACCTCGCTGCAGTCGTTCGTCACGGCCGCCGGCGGCAACGCGGTCCTGTCGTCCGCCGGCTCCGCGCTGCGTTCACAGCTGCAGGGCACCGCGGTCGACACGTCCGGCACCGGCGTGACGGTCGGGACCCCCGAGCCCGGCGTCCAGGCGATCCGGTTCTTCTACAACCCGGTCGTGCCCGTCTCCATTCCCAACGCGAAGTACAAGGTCCTCATCACGGGCCGCGCCGGCGGCTACCGGCACGAGTCGATCGTCGACTTCGAGTGGATGATCCAGCAGCTCGGCGCCCAGAACGGCTTCGACATCGACATCTGGGATCCGGCCATCGGCACCTCACCGGGCCGCAACGCTCCGGCCGGCGTGTCGCTGACGACCAGCCCGTTCCTGGACCCGGCGAAGCTCGCGCAGTACAAGACGATCGTCTTCGACTCGACGGTCGGGCTGAGCGGTACGTCGACCGTCAACGGGACGGAGTTCGCCAACCTGCAGCAGTACATCCGCAACGGTGGCGGCTTCGTGTCGATCCATGGCGCGACCGACTCGCTGGAGAACAACCCGTGGTACATGGACCTCAACGGCGCGGGCTTCACCAACCACGGCAGCAACTCCAACGGCGGCATCCTGGTGGACACCGGGGCCGGCGGCAGCGTCGAGTACACGACCGCCGATCCCGCGCACGCGTCGATGGCGCAGGTGCCCAACCGGTTCTTCAGCGTCGACGAGCTCTACAACACCAACCGCAACCCGGTTGAGATGGGGATCGTGCACCCGCTGCAGTACGAGAACGAGGACTCGGTCATCAACCAGATCGGCTACAGCCCCGGGCCGCTGATGAACAGTGACGTGCACCCGATGACGTGGTGCCGCAACTTCGAGGGTGCCCGCTCCTACACCACGGTGCTCGGCCACAACTGGCAGTACGCCAACGAGAAGTGGTTCCAGTCGATGATCCTCAACGCCATCCAGTGGACGAGCGGCCAGACGTACGACAACTGCGTCACGTTCAACGAGGTCAAGGACATGCTGGCGGCCGCGGTCGCGGGCGGCGGCGTCAACGCCGCCGGCAACACCGCGCTCAGCGCTTCGCTCGCCAGCGCCGACGCCGCGCACCGCGCGGGTGACGACGCGGGTGCGGCGACGTTCGCCAAGCAGTTCGTCGCCCAGGCCAAGAACGTGGCCAACGTCGGCAGCGACGGTGGCAAGGCCCTGCTCGACATCCAGTCCAAGGGCGTCGAGCTCGTCAACTGGATGACCGGCAACGAGGTCGCGCCGCCGGCGCCGGCCTACACGAACGACCAGCCGGGCACCGTCGGCGGCGCCGTGCCGGCCACGCTCGCGCTGACCCTCGGCGCACCGGCCACGTTCGGGGCGTTCACCCCCGGCGTCGCCAAGGACTACACGGCCGCCACCACGGCGACCGTGGTCTCCACCGCCGGCGACGCGACCCTCTCGGTCGCCGACCCGAGCGCCACCGCGACGGGCAAGCTCGTCAACGGTACCTACTCGCTTCCGCAGACGCTGCAGGCCAGCGGCGGCGGGGCGTTCGCGCCCGTGGGCGGCTCCGCGGCTCCGACCGCGCTGAAGTCGTGGTCTGCGCCGACCTCCAACGAGTCGGTCCCGGTCACGTTCAAGCAGTCGATCGGCGCCAACGACGCGCTGCGCACCGGCAGCTACAGCAAGACCCTGACGTTCACGCTGTCGACCACGACTCCGTGATCTGAGTCGAGTCGCGCCGCCGCCAGCAACACGGCGGCGGCGCGACTCAGTCATCCCGGTGCCGTCGTCAGAGCCCGGTCACCGCTTCGATTCGCCCAGAGGCGATGGCCGCGCTGAACGCGGCGAAGTCGCGCTCGTTCTGGTCGGCGTAGGCCTCGGCGAACGTCGCCAGTGCGCGGTCGAACGTGTCGGCGGCACCGAGGTAGGAGGCGATCGCGACCGCGTCGCCTGAGCGTGCGTGCGCGTGCGCCAGCGTCCAGCCGCACATCTCCGCGTACGCCGTCAGCGCGGCGGGTTCCATCGTCTCGACGATCGCCGATCCCTTGCCGTCCCACAGCTGCCGGAAGTAGAACTCGTGATCGACGCCCTCAGCGTCCGTCGAGCGCGTCCAGCCGAGCATGATGTCGCTGGCCGACTGCATCAGCCGCTGTCCCTCGACCACGCGCTGGCCGCTGTGTCCGAATCTGCTGGCGCCGAGATAGGGCTCCAGCACCGACGCCTCGGCCTCCTTGAGTTGCAAGAACAACGGGTCGCTCTCGTCGCGCCCGAGCAAGAGGACGATCCAGGCGCGCGTGCCGACGCTGCCGACACCGACGACCTTGCGGGCGGAGTGCGCGTACTCGAATCCCTCGAGCAGATGGCGGCGGTCGTTCTGCATCGAGCGGCGGTACGAGCGCAGCACACTGCGGACCGTGTTCTCGACTGCCACGGACTCGCCCTCGAGCTCCTCGAGCGGCACGATCAGCGGCGGGTCGCTGATGATCCGGACGCGGCCATCCACGACGTGGGTGAGCTTGTCCGAAGCTCGGAGGCTGTCCTTCGTGCGTGCCTTGGCGACGTTGCGCTCGAAGCGCTTGACCTGCTTCGCGCTGACATCCGATGACCAGCGCGCGGCCAGCTGCTCGATGTCCAGCCGGGCATACCAGACATCCAGCCGTCGCATCTCCGCGAACTCGCGCACCGCGACACGGTATGACCGCACCGCGGCCAGGATGGACTGCTGTCGTTGCTTGGCGTCGAAGCCGCGGTCGCGCCCGGCGACCGCGAAGCTCGCAGCGAGGCGCTTGACATCCCATTCGAACGGGCCGGGCAGCGTCTCGTCGAAGTCGTTGAGGCCGAAGATCAGGCGCCGATCGGGAGCCGCGAACGCTCCGAAGTTCGAGAGATGCGCGTCGCCGCACAGCTGCGTGTGCAGTGCCGTGCGCGGCGACCCAGCCAGGTCGGCGGCCATCAGGCCGGCGGTGCCGCGATAGAACGTGAACGCCGACACCAGCATGCGCCCATGCCTGATCGGAACGAGGTCCCGAACCCTGGTCTGCTCCTCCTCCAAGAGCAGCTCGATCGGATCGCGCCGGTCCGCCGGCGGCTCCCACACCGCATGCGAAGAGCGCGGGACCTCAGCGCGCGCGGCCTTTCCCGCGGCCGCACGCTCGGCCTTCGAAGGATGCGCCACGCGGCGAGGCGGCCTGGACGGACCTCGCGCGGCACCTGCGTCGCCGTTGGCGCTGCTGTCTGCGGTTGCGGTGCTCACCGAGCGTCTCCTTGCCATTGCGGCGAAACCTCCTGACATCGCTATTGCTATCCGCTGTCCCTCAGGCCCGCATCACCCACTCAGGACGAGATCGCAGCCTCGAATCATCCCCAACGGGTGACGCCTGGGTCGCTGCGGCGTGTTGGAGTCCAGCCGGTCGCACGACCAAAGGGGGCACAGATGGAGATCTTCGAGGTAGAGCAGAAAGAGCGAGTCGGGCGCGAGGAGGCCGCGGCGCGGCTGCACCGTCTCGCTGACATGCTCGCGCGTCACAACGACATCGAGTTCGACCGCGGCGGCATGCGCTTCAAGGTGAAGGTCCCTGACGAGCTCGACCTCAAGCTCGAACTCGAGGTCGGCGACGACGGGTGCGAGTTCGAGATCGAGTTGAGCTGGTAGCCCCTATCGGACCTGCCCGGCCCGTCCCGCGGCGATGGCGACCGCTTCGCGCCAAGTGGCGAGCATGCTGTCCGGAATCCTTGTCGAGGGCGATGCACCGGGGTGCGCGCGGGCGATCCGCACCCGGAGCACACCCGGGCGGATGGCGAACCGGAGCGGGGCTTCGAGCATCAGCGCCTCACCGTCGATGCCCGCCGCGATCGGCCCGTCGGAGCGGACCTCGAACTCCGGCGCCGTCCATTCACGCCATGGCCTCTGCAGGCGCCGTCGCCCACCGCGCCCTCGAGGTGCGCCGGCAACGGTGATCCCGAGCAGGCCGTCGTCGATGCGCGGGCGGGTGCCCGACCCGACCGCCCTGCCGAGCCGGTAGCGGTTGTTGGAGACGAGGATCGCGGCACCGGCGGAATGCTCGCTCCCGCTCGGCCCGGTCCAGCGCAGGTCGAGCCCGGTGCCCTCAGGTCCCAGGACCTCGGGCAGCGCGCCCAGGATGGTTCTGAGCTTCGCCTCGCGATACCCGTCACGCTGGACGGCGTCCGCGTATAGGCCGAGTGAGACGTTATTGACGAACACGCGGCCGTTGACCTCGGCGAGGTCGACGCGTCTCTCGCCGCCACTCACGAACGCGTCGAGCGCGCCGACCACATCGTTGCGATCGACGCCGAGGTCGAGCGCGAAGTGGTTGCGAGTGCCGGCCGGGATGCACGCATAGGGCAGCCCACACTCAGCCGCGATCGCGGCCACGATCGCCTGCGACCCGTCGCCGCCGGCCATCGCCAGCGCATCGGCGCCGCCGGCGACGGCGTCGCGTACAAGCTGTTCGAGGTCCCACGGCGGGCCGAGCTCGATCGGTTCGATGCCCCGCGCGCGAGCTTCGTCGGCGAGCTTGAACCGCTCCGCCTTGCCGCCGCCGGACTTCGGGTTGAAGAAGAGCACCGGCCGCGCCGGGTCGGGTGCGCTGGGCAGCGACAGGTGAATCGAGAAGAGCGCCTTGGCGGTGGCGAAGGTCGCGAACGCCGCGACCACGATCAAGACCAGCTCGAGCACACCGGAGTCGACGATCACCAGCACGACGGCCGCGACCGCGAGCGCCCCAGCGGCGATCAGCGCCGCGACCCGCCGAGCATCCGTGCGCAGCAGCCCAAACCACGCGCTGCCGGCCGCGGCGATCAACAGCACCGCCAGGATCAGGCCGCGCGGGAAGTTGGCGACCGCCGCGTACACGGCGGCCGCACACGTGACCGCCGCGAGGACGATCGCCAACCCCGCGAGGAGCCGCAGCTTCACGCGCTGCTGTCCGTTCTGACGCTCGAAGCGATCCGCGGAGGCTTTGCGTCAGCCTCTCTGCTGGCTCTCGAGCTCGATCGCGAGCACCTCCCCGATCTTGGCGATCGCGGACGCCACCCGCGGCGTGCCGATGATCGGCGCGACCGCGGCGAGAATGCCGCTCACCACGTCGGCGTCGAGTCCGACGTTGCCCGCCGCCTCGAGGTTCATCGCGTACGAGATCGCCGGTGCGTCGACTGCGGCGAGCGCGGCGATGCGCGCCACCATCAGCACTTGCGGACTCAGGCTCGAAGCAGCGACCGATTCTGCGGTCATGCTGGCGACCAGGTCGAGAACCGGAGTATCGCTGGTTGGATCGGCCACGGCGCATCCTTTCGTGAAACGTCGGTCATCGTGAGCTACCTGCCGAGCCTATGCGCGGCCCGTCGCCTTTCTCGTCATCCCGAAGGGATGAATCGGAGCTCGCCGGGTCACGCGGGTTCCGGGTGATCGGGCTTCGCCCTGCGGCGGGGACGCACGGTCAGGGCGAGCAGTGGGCCTGCGGCCAGCAGTGCGGCGAGTGCTGCGTAGCCGGTCGCCAGCGTCGAGGCGGTCGCGACACCGGCAACCAGCAACGGTCCTCCGGCGTCACCGAGCTCGCGGCCCAATTCGGCGGAGCCCATCGTCTGTCCCATGCGCTCCTCCGGCGTCGACGCTGCCAGTGCGGCGAACCCAAGTGGGGTGATGAGCCCGGTGCCGATGCCGATCAACGCGGCGGCGAGCAGCACCCCCGCCACACCCGGAAGCGTCGCCGCCGCGAGCCCGGTGGCGGTGATCAGCAGGCCCGAGAGCAGGCCGGTGCGGGTGCTCAAGCGCCGCTCGTCCAGGGCGCGGCCGGCTCTGGGCTGGACGATCGCGGCGCTGGCGGCGAGGACCGAGACGGCGGCGCCCGTGGCCACGCTGCCGAGCCCGGCGGCGGCGCCGGAGACGGGCAGGAATCCCACGCCCACGGACAGCGCCGCGGTGGCCGCGGCGAGCGCGGCGGTCGGGACGAGGAAGGACCGGTGCGACAGCCGGTGGGCGAGGTCAAGCAGCGTCTGGCGCCTGCGCGGCAGCGGCGGAACCGCCGGCACGACCAACGCCGCCGACACGGCGACCGCGGCGGCGCAGATGGCCATCACCGTGAACAGCAGGCGGAAGCCGCCCGCCCACACGAACACGCCGCCCAGCAGCGGACCGAGCGTGTAGCCGATCGACTTGTAGAAGCCGTAGCTGCCGAATGCTCGCCCGCGACCGGCGGCCGGATTGAGACGAGCGACCATCGAAGAGGCCGACGGCGAGAAAGCGGATGCCGCCGCGCCCTGGCCGAGCCGGGCCGCCCACAACCAGCCTGGGCGGTCCGCCACCGCGTACAGCGCCGACGCACCGGCGAACGCGATCAGTCCTCCGAGGAGAACCGGCTTCGCGCCGACGCGGTCGGCGAGGGTGCCGAAAACGGGCTTGAGGACCACTTCGGCCCCGTCATAGAGCGCGAGCAGCCCGCCGAGGACGAGCAGTGAGGTGACCGTGTCCTCGGAAAGGCCGCCGAGGTTGGCGGCGATCCCGTGCGCGCCGAACGCGGTGGTGAACCCGGCCGCGTACAACGGCCACATCGGCCTCCGCAAACTGTCACCCCGCACGCCGCACGCCGCCATCCGGCGGCAGAGCCTAATCGGCGTCTTCGGCCTCGCCATGTTCAGCGTCCGAATCGGCGGACTTCTTCTGCTGGCCGGGCGGGACCTTGGCTTTCTCCTCCTGCCCGGGGGAAGCGTTGGCCCTGTCCTGCTGCCCGGGCGGAGCCTTCGTCGCTTCGGATTCGTCGTGCTGCTCGGACGCCTTGCGCTCTTCCTTCGCGGCGTCCTTCTGGTCGTCGTCACGGTCAGCTTGGACGTGATTCTCGGGGGCCGGCGTCACCTGTTCGTCATCGTCGCGTGGCTCGAGGGGCTGGGTCTCGGGCTTCGTCGGCGCCGGCGCCGGCGTTTGAACCGCGACCTGCCGTGGCCTGGATCGGCGCGGCGTGCGTGTCGTCGACCGCGCGCTGGCCGGCGTTGCCTTGGCCTTCGCCGGTTTCGCGTCGGGCCCGCGGGTCGCCGTCGGCGTTGCGTTCGCCGGCTGTGGGGTGCTCGCCACGACCGGGAGGACCGCAGTCGGCCGGTGGGGCGGCTTGGCCTTCGCCGGCGCGAGCGTCTCGGCGGTCGGCGTCCGCACGGGTTCGCGCGCGTGCTGCATCTCGACGGCGAGCGTCGTTCCGCTGCCCGCGATCGCGATGCACGCGAGGAGCTTGGCCGCCGTGGCGCCGCCGCCGAGGATCTGGGCGAGCAGCGCCGCGGCGCCGCCGACCGGCAGCGGCGGAGCGAGCGCGCGCAGCGCCTTCGGGCGCGTCTCGACGTCGGCCTTGAAGCGCCGGCAGTCCGTGCATTCGCGCAAGTGACCGCGGACGCCGCGCCCGCGCAGGACGCGGCCATCGCCGTCGGAGAGCATGCTGCGGATGTCGTGGCAGGCCATCTCGCGCCCCTCGCGGAAGCTGAAGAGCGCGGAGCGCGCTTCGAAGATCGCTTGCTTGACCGCGCCGGGCGAGAGCTCGAGCACGACGCCGATCTCGGCGTGGCTGAGGCCATTGAGCTCGCGCAGTATCAGTGCCGCGCGCTGGCGCTCGGGTAGGTCGGCGAGGTCGAGCTGCAGCAGCCGCAGCTCCTCGCGGTCCGCTACACGGTCCTCCAGGTCGCCGGGCGCCGGCTGCTCGTCGAGCTCGTCGGTCTCGCGCCGCCTGCGCAGGATCGTGATCGCCTCGTTGTGGGCGATCCGGAATAGCCACGGGCGCAGCTCGAAGTCCCTCTGCTCGTCCTGAAGCGCCGCGAACGCGCGCATCATGGTGCTCTGCAGCGCGTCCTGGGCGTCCTCGTCGTGGCGCAGGATCGAGCGGCAGTAGCGATACAACGCCTGGTGATGGCGCGCGTAGATCGCGGCGAAAGCGGGCCCGTCCCCACGCGCCGCGCGCAAGCGCAGAGTGCCCTCGCGTCTGATCCGGAGCGTGGCCGGGACCGCAGTCATCTCACACCGCTACGCAACGCGCGACCTCTCACAAGGTGGGTAGTACCCCACGTTCGCTGCTTACGAGCACACAGCCGCTCGCTCGACTCGTCGACCCGTAAGGTCTCGGCGCCGTCGCGTGGGTATCTGCGTCCGTAGAAGAGGGACAGGATTCCCGATCCGCGCGCTCATCCGGGTGGGCAGACTCTCGTGTCGACGTGATTGGTGCGAGTGTTCAGCGACGACGAGCAGGCAGTGTGGTGATCGTCGACCTGCCGCGTGGAGGCAGCGTCCTGCAGCGAGTAACCCTCGGGGCGCGGGTCAGCGCGCGTCTGCGCGTCGCCGCGCTCGACCGGGCGCTGGCCGGGGGCGCCGTCCCGGAGTCCGATGTCGCGCTGACGCTGCACGCGCGCCGGCTCATCTCGCCGACCGCGCGCCGGCAGCTCGCGCGCACGCTGCGGGGCATCGTCGAAAGCGCACGACGGCCGTCCCAGCCGCCGGCCCGATGGCCAGGCGCCCAGGTCGCGCGGGCCGGCGCAGAGCTCCTTGCGCTGGCGGAGCGCCTCGAGCGGCCCGAAGCGGTGGACGCTCGCGGCGTCGCGCGCGTGCGTGTGCTGCTCGGCGACGGCGGCGGGCCGCTGCACGTCAACCGTGACGCACATGGTCTGGTTCGGGCCGCGCGCGAGGTCGTCGCCGCGCTCGAGCCCGAGGCGGGCCAGGGCGATTCACGCCACGGCCCTTGACGCGCGCCCGGCGCACACGAGCACCAGCGGCGACGCAGCAGCTCGCCCTACTCGGTCAGATCAGCCTCGGCCAACACGTGTGTCGGCCGAAGCCGGACCAGCAACTCACCCTCGGCGGCGTTGCGCGCCCCGAACTCCTCGGCTCGCTCGTGTCCCATGTAGCGCCTGCCTATCCGGGTCGCGACGCGGCGCAGTTCCTCAAGGTCGGAGCTCAACTCGACCGGACCCTCGACCATGACGAAGCTGAATGGGGGCGTCTGGTCATCGACGCACAAGCATGCGTACCGATCACGATGGAGCGTTGCGCCCTTGACCGAGGTCGCGGCGGTGGTGAACACGACGTCCTCGCCGTCGAGCACGAACCACACCGGCACAACATGCGGCCTGCCGTCCTTGCGCGTGGTGGCGACCTTGGCCGTACGCGTGCCGTCCATGACGAACGCGCGCCATTCCTGCTCGGTCATCTTGCGCATCGTGTCAGGGGACAGTGTCGAACAGCGTCAGCGCGAAGCCGCGATCTTCGGGTTGACCGGCGACATTCGCGGTGAACACTCGGACGGCACCGTTCTGGGTATCGGCGCGCACGACGCCGAACTGGTCACCGATGATCGTGACCTGCGGCAGCGCGTCCCCGGAGGCGGTGAAGCCCGGGAAGGTAACGGTGTACTGGCCCGTACCCGTCCTGCTCACGGTCGGTGTGCTGCCGCGGCGGTTGATCGCGGCCGTGAGGCGCCCGTCGGCCTCGACGTGGACTCCGCCGACCGAGACGCCGCCCGCGATGTCCGAGGCGCTCTTGCCGTCCACCTGGTCGGCGTTCAGGCCGGTCGCCACGCCTGTCGCGTTGGTTGTGAACGGCTTCGCCTTCGAGTTGGCCGTCTTGCCATCGCCGACCAAGATCTGCCCGACCACGTCGCCTGCGCCGACGAACTCGAACGCGAAGCCCTCGGCCAGGTTCGACGCGCGCAGGCAGGGCGCCGAGCCAGACGCCGTGCCGCCCGCCGCGCCTCGGCAGCCGTAGATCGCGCCGCCGCCGGCCTTGGAGCCGGTTTGCGTGTTGGACTGGCGCGTCACGTAGCCGCCCTTGCTGCCCGTCGTCGCGTTGAACGCGCCGATGATCTCGGTCTCTTTGCCCGTCGTGCCGTTGCGCACTTCGGCGCGGATCGGATCGCCCGCCGCCACTGCCGCGGCGTTGGCGCTCACCCGGTCATTCGGCTTTGCGCCCGCCAGCGGGACCGCCGCCAGCACTAGCAGCGTCGTACCCGCCGCGATCAGCCTTGCTCTTGCCATGGTGCCTCCTCAGGACGACGCGTACTAGTACGTCAAGGCTTCGCAAGTCCCTCCGGGCGGGAGGATTTTGGTGCCCAACTGAGGATTGGCGAGGATGAGCGGTGTCACAGACCAGCGTGTCGCCCGGTCTTTGCGTTGTGTGGTCCTCAATGACTGACCCGAGCGTCAACGCCGGGCGCGGTCGCCTCGCCGAGCTGCTGGCGACGCGTGGCGGGCGGGCGGAGCCCGAGGCGCCGTTCGTGATCGAGCATCGCGAGGCGCTCGTCTACATGCTCTGCCAGGCCGCCGAGCTCGAGCACGGGATCATGTGCCAATACCTGTTCGCGGCGTTCTCGCTCAAGCAGCGCGCGGACGAAGGGCTCACGCCGGAGGAGCTGGAAGCGGTCATCCGCTGGCGGCGCACGATCGCGCACGTCGCCGCCGAGGAGATGCTGCACCTCGCGCTCGTGCAGAACGTCCTCGCCGCGATCGGTGCCGCGCCGCATCTCACGCGGCCGAACCTGCCCGCGCCCGCGCGCCACTATCCCGCCGGCGTGAACCTCGCGCTGGTGCCGTTCGGCGAGCCGGCGCTCCAGCACTTCATGTTCCTCGAGCGACCCGAGGGCATGGCGCTCGAAGGCGCCCAAGGCATCGACGCGCCCCTGCGCGAAGCCGTGCCGCTACCGGCCGAAGGCGACATCGTCCCCCAGCTGCAGGACTTCGCGACCGTCGGGCACCTGTATCGCTCGATCGAGCACGGGCTGGCCCGCCTCGCGGAGAAGTTCGGCGAGCGCCACCTGTTCGTCGGACCGCCACGCGCGCAGGCGACGAGCGCGGACTTCCAGTGGCCCGAGCTCGTCGCCGTGACCGACCTCGCGTCGGCCCAGCAAGCGCTCGACACGATCCTCGAGCAGGGCGAGGGGGCGCGCGGGCATTGGGAAGCCGCGCACTTCGGCGAGTTCGTCCGGATCCTCGAGGAGTACCGCGCGATGCTCGAGGCCAATCCCGCGTTCGACCCGGTCCGGCCGGTGCAGTTCGCGACCGTGCGCCGCAGCGAACACGACGACTCGATCCCGCTCATCGGCGATCGCACGACGGCGCGCTGCACGGATCTGTTCAACGTCAGTTACGAGATCCTCCTGCAGATCCTGGAGCGTTACTTCGCCCACACGGAAGAGACCGACGCGCAACTCGGGACGCTGGCCAACGCGGCGGTGACCCTGATGGCCGGCGTGCTCAAACCGCTCGGCGACCTGATCACCACGCTGCCGGTCGGACCGGAGCACCCGGGCCGCACCGCCGGGCCGAGCTTCGAGCTCTTCTACGAGGACGACGACCTCCTGCCGCACCGCGAGTCCGCCTGGGTGCTGCTCGAAGAACGCGTGCGCGAGGCCGCGAGCTTCTGCAGCGCCGTCGCGGACGGCGCGCCGGCCGACGTCGCGAACGCACTCGGACCGGCCGAGCGCGCGCTGACCGCCGTGGCGGACTCACTCTCCAGGCACTTCGCCGACTGGGGCGCGACGAGCCGCTTCGCCACCGACGGCGACGGGACGGCCGCAATCACGACAAAGGACAAGCCGATGCTGTTCGAGGAAGACATCAAGCCACTGTTTCGAGAGCGCGACCGCAACGCGATGCGCTACGCCTTCGACCTCTGGTCGCCCGACGACGTCTCGGCCCATGCCGACGCCATCCTCGCCCGGCTCGACGCCGGGACGATGCCGTGCGACGGCGCCTGGCCCGCCGAGCACGTCGCCGCCTTCCGACGCTGGATCGACGCCGGCAAACCCACGTGATGCCGCTGCGCTAAACGGCGGGCTCGTCGATGAAGCGCAACAGTTCGGCGACGCTGCAGTCGAAGGTCTCGCGAGCTTGCGAGGGGTCGCCGAGATGTCCGGCTGTCGTCGCCCCGTCGCGGAGCATCACGTAGCGACCGGCCGCGAGGTCCGGGTGTGGGTGCCCGGCGGAGGCGAACGCGTTGCGGACGAGGTCATGAAACCACGCGCGGTGGGTGAGGACGGCGCGCATGATCGGCCCTTCCGGATCCTCGAACTCCGAGGCTGCGTTGATGAACGCACAGCCACGAAAGCCGGGTTCGAGGAGCTGCGCGGTGATGTTGTTCCCGATCAACCTGAGCATGTCGCCGGGATCTTTGGCGGCCTCTCGCGCGGCTGCGGCGCGGGCGCTGAAGTCGTCGTGGACGCGTTGGAGATAGGCGAGAACCAGGTCCTGCTTGCTGGGGAAATGGCGGTAGAAGGTGGCCAAGGTCACGCCCGCCTCCTCGATGATCCGGGCGACGCCGACGGTGTTGATGCCCTCGGCGTAGAAGATCCGCGCGGCCGCCTCCAGCAGGCGCTCGCGGGCCGCTGAGTCCTTCGCTGGTGGGAGGTCGGCGATCCGCATCGTCGTCTGACTATAGACGAAGAGAGAGAACGCTCGCTCTTGACGGTTTCTGAGAGTTGTGCTTCGCTTGGAGAGAACGAGCGCTCTCTCTTCTCAAGGCGCCGTCACAACCCAACTTCACCCACGACCAAGAAGGACCGTGGCCATGTCTGCTTTCCCTGCCGCTGACCCGGTAGCGCCCGACGCCTCGCGATCGCGGGATTCCCCGCGGCGGATCGCGATCGTGCGTGCCCTGCTCGCTCTCGTGTGGGCGGCAGCGCTCGTGATCGCTGTCGGCGACGAGGTGCCGACCACCAGCTCCGATGTGCCGACCGGGGCCGCCGTCCTGCTGGCCTCCTACCCCGCGATCGATGTCGTCGCCTCGATCGCCGGCGCGCTCCGCACCGACGCGTCCGCACGCGTGCTTCGCATCAACGCCGCGATCAGCGCGCTCGCGGTCGCCGCGATCGGCGCAGCGGCCTTCGGCTCCGACGCCGGCGCGACGCTGGCAGCCTTCGGCGCCTGGGCGGCCGTGTCCGGCGCGATCCAGCTCGGCGTCGCCGTCCACCTCCGTCGCACGGAGGGCCGCCAGCTCCCGATGATCGTGAGCGGCGGGCTGTCAACGATCGCCGGCCTCAGCTTCATCGCGTCCTCGGGTTCGCACGACGCCCACCTCGCCGGCGTCGCCGGCTACATGGCGCTCGGCGCCGTGCTGTTCCTGCTCTGGGCCTACCGCAGCCGGACGGCGCCGCAAGCCGCCCGGTAGCCGCCAAGCCGACGGTCGTGCTCGCGCGCGGCGCGTTCGCAGACTTCCAGCGGTGATCCCGGCATGGATGATCGGGGCCGGACGAACTGGGCTTGTGCGGCCCTAACGGCGGGCCTGTCGTCTGTGTGTCGAAGCATCCGCGATGGCTTCGTCGAGCAGCAGTGCGGCCACTGCTTCCGGGGCCTCCCGCATCGCGTTGTGAGCGGTGGGGAGGTCGTGGACCTGCCAGCCGGGATCAGCTTGGAGTCGGGTGCGGAGCTCAGCGAAGGGCGTGCCCTCCTCCCATCCGGAGCAGTAGATGAAGTCGCGCCGAGGAACCTGCGCCACGGCGCCGGTGAGCCGGATCGTCTGCAGCAACGAGGCGAGGGGATGGGGACGGCGGCGAGGATCGCCGCCGCCCGGCCGGCCTGGGCGGAACGGCGGGTCGACGGAGTAGCCGGTGGCGGCGGCACCAGCGCGGAACACCTCCCGGTACTCGTCGCTCGTCGAGGACCAGCACGAGTCGCCGTCGCGCGGTACGTAGGCGTCAAGATGCACCAGTCGCGAGACCCGGCCGTCAGCGCGATCGGCGGCAGCCGCGATCACCATCCCGGCGTAGCTGTGGCCGACCAGCGTCGCGTCGGTGATGTGAGCGCGATCGAAGAGCGCCAATACGTCGTCGGCGTGGGTGTCGAGGTTGGCGGTCGCGACCGTCGTGGTGTCGTCGTCTGGTCGCAGACCGGTCAGGGTCAGGGCGTGAACGGTGTGGCCGGCACGCTCCAGCAGCGGAACCACCGCCTCGAAGCACCAGGAGCCGTGCCATCCGCCGGGCACGAGAACGAACGTCGTCATGCGTTTCTCTTCCTTTCTCAGAGTGCGGAAATCTCACCGGATCAGGGTGTGGCTGACTACCGATACGTTGCCATCTGATGCCCGTTCGCCGCCAATCTCGCCCGATCGGCGCTGTGACGTCACATGTCTGGCCGTCTGGCGGGCGTCACCTCTGGCCATCCGGCGAAGCAAGCGACGTGCAGTCGCATGCACGGGGACACCTGGTCTATGCAGCCAGCGGCGTCCTGGCAGTTCACACCGAGCGGGGCACCTCGATCGTGCCCGCCAACCGGGTCGCCTGGACCCCCGCCGGGTTCACGCACTACCACCGCGCCCACGGCGACACCGATATGCGGATCGTCTTTCTCGCGCCGTCGCTCGCCCGGCTCATACCGGACCATCCCGCCGTGTTCCTGGCCTCCGACCTCGCCCGCGAGGTCCTGCTCGCGCTGACCGGGGCCCGCAACTACGACGACGCCGCGCCCGGCTACGACCGCGCCGCGCGCTCTCGTCTCGTTCGAGTCCTCGTCGATGAACTCCGCGAAGCACACGAACAGCCGCTGCACCTACCGGACCCACGCGACGACCGACTGCAAGCCATTACCCGGATGCTGTACGAGACGCCGGCGGACAACGCCACGCTGGCCGAACTCGGCAAGACGATCGGCGCCAGCACCCGCACCCTCAGCCGGCTGTTCCGCAACGAACTCGGCATGACCTTCTACGAGTGGCGCACGCAGCTACGCATCTACCACGCGCTCGTGCTGCTCGGCGAAGGACACGACACCACCCGAACCGCCTACGCCTGCGGATGGGCCAACCCCAGCAGCTTCATCGCAGCGTTCACCAACCTCATCGGGACCACCCCGGGCCGCTACCGAACCAGTCTCCAGACCACTTCACCACCGACGTGAACTGATCGGCCGCTCGATCGTGATCGGAGCATCCGCCGGGATCTCGACCGGCGCCGGCCTCGTCTCACTCGCGATCGCCGTCTTCGCAATCCTGGTCAGCCTCGTCCACGACCGCACGACCCAGCCGGCATCAGGCTCTCAACGGCCACGGCCGGCGGGCGCCTGATGCGACGCGGGTCGCCCGGGCGCTGATCCCCACAGCCACGAAGGCCACGATTCCGGTCACGAAGACGATCGCGGCGGCGATCGCCATCGCGGCGTCGAGCCCGGCGGTGAATGCCAGCAGGTCGCCCTTGGTGATCGCCTGAGCGGTGCTCGCCGAAAGGCCTCTTGGGATCGGGACGATGCCTTGGGCGATGCTGCGGCCGGTTCCTTGGAGCTGGTCGACCAGCTGGCTGGGAACACCCGCCCGTGTCAGCTTGTCGGGCAAGGTCGAGGTGACGCGGCTGACGATGACCGAGCCGAGCACGGAGAGCCCGAGCATCCCGCCGACCTGGACCGCAGTGCTCGTCATGCCGCCGGCGATCCCTGCTTGACCGGGGGGTGCTCCACCGACGATCGCTCGCGCGAATGCGGTCTGGGCGGGACCGAAGCCGAGTCCGACGAGCGCCAGGAATGGCCAGATCGAGCTGAATGAGGTGTGTGGGCCCAGGCGGGAGAGGCCGAGAAGTCCCGCAGCGCTCAGCAGAGCGCCGACGAGCAGCGGGACGCGAGGTCCGATCTTGGCCACTGCGCGGCTCCCCGCGATAGCGCTGATCCCCATCACCCCGGTCAGCGCCAACAGCCGGACTCCGGTCTGGCTGGCGGTATAGCCGTGCACCCGCTGGAAGTAGAGGGTGACGAAGAACAGCACGGAGTAGTAGCCCATGAGCACGGCCAGCGCCATCACGACGCCGGCGGAGAACTGCGCGGAGCGGAACAGGCTGAGGGGGATGTGCGGCTGGCGGATGCGCTCCTCGCGGATCTCCCAGACGACGAACAGAACCAGCAGCAATGCCGCGGAGATCAGCCACGCGATCGGGGTGAAGTGACCCCATCCGCGCTTCTCGGCGTCGATCAGCCCCCAAAGGAGGGTGAACAGCGTGCCGGTGAGCAAGGCGATCCCGGGCAGGTCAAACCGCCGGCCCTCTGCTTGATCGCGGGATTCGCGGATCACCCAGGTCCCGACAAGCATCGACACGACGGCGACGGGAACGTTGACGAGGAAGATCCAGCGCCAGCTGGCGTGGCTGATCAACACCCCCCCGACGATCGGCCCCGACGCGATCCCGATCGTCGAGCTCATTGTCCACAGCCCGATTGCCACGGCAAGCTTTTCGATCGGGAAGGTCGCGCGGAGGATCGCAAGCGTCTGGGGCACCATCATCGCGCCGAACAAACCCTGCGCAGCACGAAACGCGATCAGCTCGCCAAGTGAAGTGGACAGGCCGCAAGCCAAAGACGCGAGCGCAAACCCGGCCGTTCCGATCAGGAAGATGCGTTTGCGTCCGAGCTGATCGCCGAGCTTGCCGCCGCTGATCAGGGTGACCGCCAGCGCCAGCAGGTACGCGTTTGTGACCCACTGCAAGTCCGCCAGGCTCGCGTGGAAGTGATGCCCGATGGTCGGGTTGGCGACCGCCACGATCGTGCCGTCAAGGCCAATCATGAACAGGCCGAAGGCAGCTGCCACCAGCGTCAGCCACGGGTGGCCGTAACCGCGACGAAACGGGGCTCTGCTGCGTGTCATATCGCTCCTTCGCTTGGGAGCCTCGACCGTCGCAGTGACGACCGGCTATCGAATCACGCGACGCGTAGTCCTCCCTCGTAGTGCGGGTCAGGCCCGGTATCGTCGGCCTTGCATGGTCAGCGAGGGGCCGGCGGAGGTGTTGCACGGCCGGCGCGTCGAGCGCGAGGCGCTGGAGCGGCTGCTCGAAGCGGTGCGTCGCGGGCAGAGCCGGGTGTTGGTAGTCAGCGGCGAGCCAGGGGTTGGCAAGACGGCGCTGTTGGAGTCTGCGATCGGGTCGGCCTCGGGGTTTCGGGTTGCGCGGGCGGTTGGTGTGGAGTCGGAGATGGAGCTCGCGTTCGCGGCCTTGCAGCAGTTGTGCGCGCCGCTGCTGGACCGGCTGGACCGGCTTCCTGCGCCTCAGCGGGATGCGCTGCAGGTTGCGTTCGGGTCGCGGGCGGGGGACGCTCCGGATCGGTTTCTCGTGGGGTTGGCGGTGCTGAGCCTCCTGGCGGAGGTGGCCGAGGAGCAGCCCTTTCTGTGCGTGATTGACGATGCTCAGTGGCTTGATCGGGCCTCGGCGCAGGCGCTCGTGTTCGTTGCGCGGCGGCTCTTGGCGGAGTCGGTCGCGCTGGTGTTGGTGACGCGCGAGCCGGGCGATGAGCTCCAGGGATTTCAGGAGCTGGCGGTCAAGGGGCTGCCGGATGGTGACGCGCGGGCGCTGTTGAGCTCGGCGGTCCGGGTTCCGTTGGATGCGGGGGTGAGGGACCGGCTCGTCGCCGAGACGCGCGGCAATCCGCTGGCGTTGTTGGAGTTGCCGCGGGGGTTGACCCCGGCTGAGCTGGCGGGCGGGTTCGGTTTGCTGGACGCGCCAGGGCTGTCGGGGCGGATCGAGGACAGCTTCCGCCGCAGGCTCGCGGGGCTCCCGGCGGATACTCAGCGGCTGTTGTTGGTGGCGGCGGCAGAGCCGGTCGGCGACCCGGTGCTCGTGTGGCGGGCGGCCGACCGGCTCGGGATCGCCGTCACGGCAGCATCGGAGACCGATGGGTTGCTCGCGATCGACGCCCGGGTGACCTTTCGTCACCCGTTGGTCCGCTCCGCGGTGTATCGCGCGGCGTCGCCGGATCAACGACGGGCCGCGCATCGCGCGTTGGCCGACGCCACCGATCCCGAGGTCGATCCCGATCGCCGCGCCTGGCATCTTGCCCAAGCGACGCCGCGGTTCGACGAGGACGTCGCGTCTGAGCTTGAGCGCTCAGCCGGCCGTGCTCAGGCGCGCGGAGGATTGGCGGCAGCAGCCGCGTTTCTAGAACGAGCGGCCGTCCTGACACCCGAGCCCTCGCACCGCGCGGCACGCGCGCTCGCGGCAGCACAGGCAAAACACCAAGCCGGCGCGTTTGACTCCGCACTGCGACTCGTCAACATCGCCGAATCCGGACCGCTCAACGAGCTCCAGCGCGCCCGAGTCGACCTACTGCGCGGTCAGATCGCATTCTCGCTGGGCCGCGGTGGCGATGCTCAACCGCTGTTGCTGAAGGCCGCCAAGCGGCTCGAACCACTCGATCAGCGGCTCGCTCGTGACACCTATCTTGAAGCGCTTACCGCCGTGTTCTTCCCCGGCATCCTCGCCAGTGACGAGAGTGTGTTGGAGACTGCGCGGGCAGCCAGATCGGCGCCGAGATCGTCGCAGCCTCCGCAAGCGTCTGACCTGTTGCTGGATGGCCTGGGGCTGCTGATCACCGAGGGATACGCCGCGGGAACACCGACGTTGCGGATGGCGGTCAATGCCTTCCGAGACGAGGACGTCTCCCGAGGCGACGGGCGTCGGTGGCTGTCGCTCGCTTCCCGTGTGGCGGCACTCTTGTGGGACGACGAGACGTGGGATGTGCTGTCGGCGCGCTTCGTCCAGCTGGCGCGTGACGCCGGCGCGCTGAGCGGGTTCCCCTTGGCACTGGCGACACGCTCGGCGATGCATCTGTTCGCAGGGGAGTTCGCCCTGGCCAGTTCGCTGCTCGAGGAAGTGGCAGCGGTCAACGAGGTGACGGGCGCGAGCCTCGCGCCGTACGTCGGGCTGGCGCATGTCGCCTTCCACGGCCGCGAAGCCGAGGCCGCCCAGCTGATCGAGGCCACGACAAGGGAGGTCGTGCGTCGCGGCGAGGGACAGGGAGGGCTGACATTCATTCACTGGGTGACCGCCGTGCTCGACAACGGCCTGGGCCGCTACGAGGAGGCGCTCGCCGCGGCGCAGCAGGCCGCCGAGGACACACACGCCTCGTGGTGGCGTCACTGGGGATCGGTCGAGCTGATCGAGGCGGCCGCCCGAAGCGGGAAGGCCGAGCTCGCGGTCGACGCCCTCGCCCAGCTTTCCAAGACCACCGGCGCCAGTGGCACCGACTGGGCGCTCGGCGTCGAAGCCCGCTCGCGAGCGCTGCTGACCGAGGGCGATGCCGCCGAGTCGCTCTACCGCGAGGCGATCCAGCGGCTCGAGCGGACCCGCGTCCGCGTGGAGCTCGCCCGCGCCCACCTCGTCTACGGCGAATGGCTGCGCCGCAAGCGCCGCCGACTCGATGCTCGTGAGCAGCTCCGCACCGCCCACGAGCGGTTCACGGAGTTCGGCATGGAAGCGTTCGCCGCGCGCGCCCGGGTCGAGCTCGAGGCGACCGGCGAGCACGCGCGGAAACGGTCCGTCGAGACGCGCGACGATCTGACCCCCCAGGAAGCACAGATCGCCCGGCTCGCAGCAGGGGGCGCCACGAACCAGGAAATCGCGGCGCAGCTGTTCATCAGCCCCAGCACCGTCGACTACCACCTCCGCAAAACGTTCCGCAAGCTCGGAATCAAATCCCGCCACCAACTCAAACAGCACTCGCTTCAGCCAGGCGCACACACCGACTAGCGAGGCTGCGGTGGCTGGTCCTCGGCAACGCCGGCACGCACGACCGACTCGTCCGGGAGGTCGGCACCGGCGCATACCACGCCCGCGGCGTCATCCGGTTGGGATGACGAAGCCGCGTCGGCACGACTGTACGGTCCGGCCATGTCCACCCTTGAATCGTCGACCGCCCTGGCGAGCTGGCACGATGGGCTGGCGCGGAACGCAGTCCTCGAGTTCGTCGCCGCAGTCACTGGGACCGACGGCTCGGAACCGGTGCCGGTGCCGGAGCGCATCGCGGTGTTCGACAACGACGGCACCCTCTGGTGCGAGCAGCCGATGCCGATCCAGCTCGACTTCATTCTGCGCCGGCTCGTGGAGATGGCGGAGGCCGATGAGTCCCTGCGCGCCCGCCAGCCCTGGAAGGCCGCCTACGAACGCGACTACCACTGGCTCGGCGCCCTGATGGCCGAGCACTACGCAGGCGACGACACGAACGTGCGCGTCCTCGCGGGCGGGATCCTCGCTGCGTACGCCGGTATCAGCGTCGAGGACTTCGAGGCGAGCGCGGGCGCGTTCCTGCACAGCGCGCAGCATCCGACGCTCGGCAGGGGCTACCTGGAGTGCGCCTACGCCCCGATGGTCGAGTTGCTGGCCTATCTGGAGGCCAACGAGTTCACCAACTACATCGTCTCGGGAGGCGGGCGCGACTTCATGCGGCCGATCAGCGACGAGGTGTACGGCATCCCCCGCGAGCGCGTGATCGGCAGCACCGCGGTGCTGCACTACACGGGCAACGAGTCGGGCGGCACGATCACGCACGCGCCAGAACCCGACTACCTCGACGACGGCCCGGAGAAGCCGATCCGCATCTGGAGCCGGGTCGGTCGCCGGCCGCTGCTGGCCGCCGGCAACTCCAACGGCGACATCCCGATGCTGCAGTTCAGCCAGCATCCCGACAAGCCGTTTCTGCGTCTGCTCGTCCTGCACGACGACGCCGCGCGCGAATTCGCCTACACCACCGGCGCCGAGCAGGCGCTCGAGCAGGCGACCGCGGATCGCTGGACGGTGGTCAGCGTCAAGGACGACTGGGCCACGGTCTTCTAAGACTGGGAGCGCAGCATCGCGTTGGCATTCTCCGGACGACTCGTGTCCACCGGATAGGCTCGCGTTGAGATGCCGCGCGGCGCGTTTCAGGACGGCACGTACACCGTGCTGGTGGCCGAGCGCAAGCGCTCGGGCTGGAGCGGGGATGCGACGGTTCGCGCATGGTCCGGGACGGTGCAGCGCCACGGCGGCTTCCGGGTGGGCGAGACCGCGAGTGGTACGGCGGTCGCGTTCCGGAGCGCGGCCGAGGCGGTTCGCTGCGCGGTGGCGGTTCAGGAGGCGCAGGAGACGGCGGCAGGGCTGGCGCTCGGGGTGCATGCCGGGGAGGTCCGCGGCGCCGATGGCACGGACGCCGCGGCGGTCCAGCAGGCCGCACGACTGGCGCGCCTCGCAGGCCCGGGACAGATATTGGCGTCCGCGCTCGTCCGGCAACTGATCGCCGACGACGCGGCTCTGCGGTTCGGGGAGGATCGCGAAGTGAGCCTGCCGGGCCTCGCCGGCCGCATGGTGATCAACGAGGTGCGCTGGGGCGATCACCACAGGCGCGTGCTGCGAGTCGTGATCGCCGACGACGCGGCGCTCGTGCGGGACGGGGTGTCGGCGCTGCTGCGCGCTCACGGCATCGAGGTCGCCGGGACGGCCAGCGACTCGGAGGGATTGCACGAGGAGGTCGAACGCCACCTGCCGGACGTCGCACTGGTCGACATCCGCATGCCGCCGACGTTCACCGACGAGGGGCTCGTCGCCGCCGAGCGGATCCGCGCGCGCTTTCCAGAGGTCGGGGTGCTGGTCCTGTCTCAGCACCTCGATGCTCGCTACGCGCTGCGCGTGGCGCACGCCAACCCGGCCCGGACGGGGTATCTGCTCAAAGACCGCGTGACCGACTCGCGTGTGCTGTTCGACGCGCTCGATCGGATCGCCGACGGTGGGTGCGTGATCGACGCGGCCGTCGCCGAGGGTTTGGTCGCGCGCGCCTCGGCGCTCGCGCGGATCGACGAGTTGACCGATCGCGAACGACAGGTACTCGCGCTCGTGGCCGAGGGGCGCTCGAACCGGGCGATCTCCGAGTTGCTCGTGGTGACGCAGAAGACGGTCGAGACCCACATCGGCCAGATCTTCCTCAAGCTCGGCCTGCGTGAGACCGAGGGCGAGGACCGCCGGGTCGCGGCGGTCCTCGCCTACCTGCAGGCCGCTCGACCGGGCTAGTTGGAGGGAACGCTCGCGACGACGCGCCGGCCGGTCAGCGTTCCGGTGATCGCGATCGAGCGTGGGGCGCCGTGGATCAGGAAGCCACCGGCCAAGTGCAGCGTGCCGTCGTTGCGGCCTGGGCCGTCGACCCGCAGGTCGGCCTCGAACGGGCCGCCGTCGAACGACCAGCGCAGCGTCCCGCTGACCGCGACGTCGTCGGTCCAGCGGATGCCGTCCAAGGTCGCGGTCCAGTGCTCGTCACCGTCGGCGTGGACGCTGCCGCCGCGCAGGCCGGGAGCCGTGCCGTCGCCGCCGCTGAACCGATTGAGGATGCCGCGTTTGAACGCGTCGATGGTGGCGTCGGCCGCGACGCGCGCGAGCCGCAGATCGCCGCGGTTGCCAGGGCCGGCCGTCGCGGCCGGAGACTCGGAGGCGCGGCGCGGGAACGCGGTGACCGCCGGGTTGTCGAACGTGGCGGAGTCCGCGCACGTCGCGTCGCCGATGGTCAGCGTCCGCAGGAACCGGTCCCGCAGGTCGCGCGCGCACTGAGACCATCCTCCGGGGGTGTGGTTGAGTCCTTCGAAGTGCACGAGCGTCGCGTTCGGGAAGCGCGCCGCGACGACCTCGGCGCGACCGACGTTCGCGTCGAACTCGCCGTCGAGGATCAGCGTCGGGGCCTTGGTGAAGCGAGCCCCCGGCTCGACGGCGAGTTGCGTCCCTGTCCCAGGCCACGGCAGGCAGAAGTCCGACATGCCGTAGAGGCTGAACATGACCTCCTCGGCGCGGAACGGGGCGAACGGCGCGTCCGGAGTCGCCGCCACCGCCGCCGCCCACTGCAGCTTGCGCAACGCGAGCGGGGCGCTCGCCGCCCATGGCCATGGATTGTCGAGACAGTAGGTCGCCGAGTTCGCCGCCTGCGAATAGAAATTGACGTCGCCGCTGTCGCCCGGGATCGGGAAGTCGCCCTCGGCGGCGAGCCGCAGCAGCGGCTTGGCGTCGCCGCGCTCGAGCGCGTCCGCGGCGGCAGGGAACTCCCCCTGCGTGAGCCCGAACCCCTCGACGTTGTCGACGACGTGCACCAGCAGATCGCCGGGTGCGAGGTCGAGCTCGTGCGACCCGCCATGAGCGTCGAGTGCGGTGCCCCGCAGCGGCGCGCGCCTCAGCCGGTCGAGAACGCGGCCGACTGCGCCGGCGGCCTCGCGCGGCGACCGGCCGCAGTTGCGCGAACGGGCACAGATCGCCCGCAGTCGATCGAGCATCTTCTGGACGCCGACGTACCCGCGGGCGAAGGGATCCATCGCAGGCTCGACGCCGCCGTCGAGCACGACCGAGCGCAGATGCCGCCCGAAGCGCGACGCGTACGCGTTGGCGTTCACGCCGCCGTAGGAGGTGCCCGCGAAGTCGACCAACTCGTACCCCAGCGCCGCGCGCACGGCGTCGTAGTCCTTCGCGATGTCGGCGGACGAGTAGCGGACGGCGGAGGCGCCGAGCTGCCTCGCACACGTCGCGCCCAGCGCGATCAGGCTCGGGCCGTTGCCGGATTGGTAGTCGGGACAGTTGACCAGGCCGGAGCGCCCGGTGCCGCGGCTATCGATCAACAGCAGGTCGAACCGGTCGCGCACCTCCCGCCAACCGCGTGCCAAGTCGCGCAGCGCGATGGTGGAGACGCCGGGCCCGCCGAAGTTGATGATGATCGCGCTCTCGGCCGCTCCCGGATCGGTGTGCAGGTACTGCTCGAACGCGATCGCGATCGTCCCGGCGCTCGGGTCGGCGCGGTCGAACGGTACGTCCACGTGCCCGCAGCGCGCGCCTTCGGCCTCGGGCGGGCAGGTGTCGAACACGGCGGTGGGTGCAGCAGCGGCCGGCGCGGCGAGGGCGCAGGAGAGCGCGGTCGCGGCGAGCGCTGAACGTGAAAGCAACATGGCGTCGACGATCGACGGCAGCGGCGGACGGCGCATCGGGGCATGCCCATGGATCCGCGCCTCGCCCTCGGGGTGGACCCCGATTGCGTCACGCGTCCGGAACGCTCGCGCGCACGGCGGCACCCTCCGCGACGGCCGCGACGGCGAGCGACCCGCCGACCGCGAACACCCGCGCCCCTGCGTGGGCCACGGCCTCCGAGAGCGCGGCGGAGGTGACGCCGGACACGCGGATCGCGGCGTCGAGCTCGCTCGGGCGGGCCTCGATCGCGATCCGCACGCCCACCGCGCCCTCGAGCGCGAGGCTGGCCGCGACCAGCCGGTACACGGCCGCCTCGGCGGCGGCCGGGAAGCGCCGCTCGGGCAGCGCGTCCACCGCCACACCACCACCGGCCGCCTGGACGAGCGCGAGCACCGCCTCGGCGAGCCCGCCTTCGGCGAGCGTGACGGAGTGAATGCCATGGGCGAGCTCACGGAGCTGTTCGCGGATCGCCGCGACGCGCACCTCGGCCAGCCAGAGGGCCTCGGCCGCGGCGCGACCCGTGGTCGACCGCGCCCGCGCCAGTCCGAGGCCGAGCGCCAGCAGCCGTTGCTGGGCGCCGTCGTGCAGGTCGCGCTCCAACCGCCGGCGCTCGGCCTCGCCGGCGGTCACGAGCCGCAGGCTCGACTCACGCAATTGGCGCGCCTGGAGGCGCTGGGCGGTGCGCAGCGACTCGCGCTCGAGCGTCAGGCCGGCCGCGGCGACCGTGCGCGCGAGCGAGTCCGGTGTGGCGCGATGCTCGACCCAGGCGACGATCTCTCCCCGGCGCTCGACCGCGGTGCGCGCCCGTCCCGGCGGCGCGTGGGTCGCCGCCGGCGCGCCGTCGGGTGTGATCGGCGCGCGCGTCTCGGGATGCGGGACCAGCAGCGCGACCGCCGGGTCATCGAGCGCACGGCCGAGCGCGTCGACGACCTCACCCGCGCCCGCCGGGGCGGTGACAGCGATGCGGGTCAGGACCGCGCGGGCTCGCCGCGCCCGCAGCGGGCGCCAGGCAAACCCCGCCGCGAGCGCCGCCAGGGCCGCGCAAGCGGCGAGCCACAGCGGTGCGCCGCGGACATTGCCGATCGCCGCCAGCGCCAGCACGACGACGGCCGCGGCGGAGACCGGTGCCGCGAGTACGCGCGCGGCCGCGGGACGATGCAACCACCGCACGGCGACGAGCGTGGCGAGCGCGACCTCCGTCGCCGCCGCCACACGCGGCGTCCAGCGCTCCAGCCAGGCACTCGCGTCCGGGTCGGCGAACACGAGCAGCAGGTTGTCCGGGCAGTCGAAGCAGCCGGCCTGCGGCGGATCGAAGACCAGCGCCCGGAGCAGCCCGGCCGTCAGGATGTAGCCCGACCCGATGGCGACGCGGTCAAGCGCCCCCGCCGGGCGCCCGCCCGGATACAGCAGCGCGGCGTGCGCAGCGGCGGCCGCCGGGAGGCCCACGCCGACGAGCGCCAGCGTGAACAGCACGGCGCTCTCCGGCGGCTCGGGCAGCACCCCGAGCGCCAGCCCGGCCACCGCGATGAGCAGCGCTGTCGCCACGGCGGGCTCGTTGCGGCGAGCGGCGTGCACGGCGGCGGCGACCAGCGCCAGGCCGGCCGCGAGCTGGAGCCCGAGCGCCGCCCGCGACCCACCGCCCGGTGCGAGGTCGGGATGCCGCGCGGCCGCGGCGACGGCCAGCACCACGAGCCCCGCTGCGAGCAGCGCCACAACGCGCCGGCGATCCATCTCGCGATCCTCGCACCCGCACTTGCGCTGCACCAGCGCGACCGGCGAAGATCGGTGCACGCCCCGAGACCGACGGGTGTGCGCACCGATGCGCAACCAACGCAGTCCGGTGGACGATCGGTCCATGACCAGAGCTCCCCTTCTCGCCATGCTCGTGGCCGCAGGCTGCGGCGGCACCGCGGGCCAGCCACCGAACAAGTCAGGCGCGAAGGCGGCGATCCAGCCGACCGCGATCCAGCTCGAGTCGCCCAACGGGGAGACGCCCTATGCCGAGCACTTCGCGAAGCGCGTCGGGGAGCTGTCGGGCGGCACTCTGACGGTCTACATCAGCCAGCGGTATCCGTCAGGAGAGGCGGGCAACGAGGCACGCGTCGCTCGGATGGTGCGCGCAGGCGAGCTGGACTTCGCGGTTCTGCCCGGCCGCACCTGGTCGTCCGCCGGCGCGCCGGCGTTCGCCGCGCTGCAGGCGCCGTTCGTGCTCACGACCTTCGATGCCGCCAGGCGCGCACTGGCCGGCCCGGCCGATGCATTGCTCAAGGCCGATCTCGAGCACGCCGGCGTCGTCCCGCTCTACCTGGCGCCGTCCGACCCCCGGCGCTTCCTCACCCTCAAGCCGCTCGCCGGACCCGAGGCGTTCCGCGGGCTGCGCATCCGTCTCTACGACGAGGCCACGACCGCCGCGAGCGTGCAGGCACTGGGGGCGCGGCCCGTCCAGGGCATCTCGACCGGCGAGGTGTACAAGCGCCTGGAGGAGGGGCGGCTCGACGGGCTCGAGACGGCGGCGGGGACCGTCATCTCCTACGACTACTGGCGCGCGGCGCACAACCTCACGGCCTACGCGATGTTCACGGGCATCGAGACGCTGGTCGCATCGTCGGCGGCGTGGAAGCGCCTGTCGCCGAGCCAGCGCGAGGTGATCCAGGCGGCGGCGGAGGACACCGCGCGCGCGGACACGCGAAGGCCGGCCGCCGACGCCGAGGCGGTCGAGTCGGTGTGCTCCACCGGCATGCGCCTGAAGGAGGCGAGCGTGGCGCAACTGCGCGGGTTCGCCGGCGCGACCGAGTCCGTCCGCGCCGCCCTGCGTCAGGCACCCGCGACCGCCGCGGTCATGCGAGCCTTCGAGGCGACCGACGGCGCGGGTCCCCGCAGGCTCGCGTTCCCCGCCGCATGCGCTCCGCGCCCGGCGCGGGCACCCGCGCCACGAGACGACGCGGCGCTCCCGGAGGGCACCTACGTGACCAGGCTCATGCCCCGGGACTACGACGCAGGCGGCGTCGGCTACCTCGGGCCGCGCGAAGGGTTGAAGTGGACCGTGCGTCTGCAGGACGGCAAGTGGACCCGAACCGTCGATCCAGTGCTGCCCGGCACGGTCGGCGACTACGACGGCGCCGGGACCTACGAGGTGCGCGGCAACGAGGTGACGTTCCGCTACACCCATCCACGGGTCGACGCCTCGGCGCCCGAGGTTCTGCGCTGGAGCTACTACGGCGGGCGGCTGAGCATCAAGGAGGTCCGGGTCATCGATGGCGGCATGAGCGTCGTCTACACGGCTCACCCGTGGCGCAGAGTGCGCTGATCCGTGTCGGCGCTGGGGCGGTGGTGCTCGCCGCGGTCGTCGCCGAGCTCGCGGCGCCCGCCGGAGCGCCGGCTCTCGCGGTGCTGGACGCGCTCGTGGCCGTCGCATTCGCGCTCGGCGGGGCACTGGCGGTGCGCAGCTCGCGACTCGTGGGATGGCTCGCGCTCGCGGTCGCTGCAACCTGGGTGGCGGGCACACTGGCCGGCCTCGGGGACCTTCCCGCGTACGCCGCGGCCGTCGCGGTCCTTTCCCACCGTGCGCCGCTCGCGCTGCTGCTCCTCGCCTACCCAGGTCGCCGGCTGTCCCCCGTCCTCGCCGTCGCCGCCCTGCTCGCCCCCCTCGCCACCGGCGTTCGCGGGCCGTCCGCCGCGGTCGCGTGTCTCATCGCAGCCGCGATGCTGGCCCGCACCGCACGTACCGCCCCGGCGTTGCGGGCACCGGTCGCCGCCGCCGCGCTAGCCGCCGTCGCAATCGCGGTCACCGCGGTGCTCGCGGCCGCCCAGGTGGGATCTCCGACCGAGTCGCTGATCGCCTACGACATCGTGCTGCTCGCGACGGCCCTCACGCTGCTCGTGCCGCTCCGCGCCGGGCGCTGGCAGGCTGCTGCCGCCTCGGGTCTGGTGGTCGAGCTCGGCACCTTGCCCGCCGGCGCGCCCATCACTGCCAGGCTGTCCCGCGCGCTGCACGACCCCGGCCTCGAGCTGCGGCTGCGCCTTCCCGGCGGCCGCTGGACGGACGAGGGCGGGCGCGCGGCGCCCGACCCGCTGCCTGGCCCGTCCCGCGCGATCACCGGCCGCGTCCTCGACGACGGGACCGAGGTCGCGCTGATCCACGATCCCGCGGCCATGCCGGACCGGGCGCTGGCCGAGTCGGCCGTCGCGGTGGCGGCCACCGCGATCGACAACGCCCGCCGCGATCGCGATATCCGCGCTCGCATCGAGGAGCTCCACCGCCTGCGTCGCGGGCTGCTCGAAGCCGCCTACGAGGAGCGCCGTCAGCTCGAAGCCGAGCTCCGCTCCGGCCCGCTGCGTGACGTCGAAGACCTGGAACGGCTTCTGCGCGAGCTGCCGCCCGATCAGGTCCTCGAGCCCCTGCGCGGCGAACTCGTCCTCGCGCACCAGGAGCTCGTCGACATCGCGCGTGGTCTCTACCCGCAGGCGTTGATCGCACGCGGCCTGGCCGGCGCTCTCGCTGACCTCGCGGCCCGCGCTCCGGTCCCCGTGACCGTCGATTTGACTCTCACCGACGCGACGCTGCCGCCGCCGGTCGCGTTGACGGCGTACTACGTCGCGAGCGAGGCGCTCGCCAACATCACGAAGCACGCGCACGCCACGCGCGCCGGGCTTCACCTCTCGGCGAGCGGCGACGAACTGCTCCTCCGCGTCGCCGATGACGGCATCGGCGGCGCCGACCCGGCCGAGACCGGGCTCAGCGGCCTGCGCGACCGCGTCCAAGCCCTCGACGGCGAACTGCACGTACACAGCCCGCATGACGCCGGCACGACCGTCGAAGCGCGCTTGCCGATTGACACCGCACGCTCGATGCCGTTGTAGGTCCGTCACGGTGAGGCTGGCGGCGTGCCCCGGGGAACGGTACTGTCGGCCGGAGCCCCCCCAATGGACTTCCGCATCCTCGGCCCCCTTGAGGTCAGCGACGGCGGGCGCGCGGTCGCGCTCGGCGGGATCAAGCAACGCTCGCTGTTGGCGATCCTGCTCCAGAACCCGAACGGGATCGTCTCGAAGGACCACCTGCTGGCGGAGCTGTGGGGCGACGCGCCGCCGGCCACCGCGGAGAACAGCATCCAGGTCTACGTCTCGCGGCTGCGCAAGGAGCTCGGGCCGGACCGGCTGACCACGCGCCCGCCCGGCTACGCCCTCCGGGTCGACGCGTCAGAGCTCGACCTGGGCAAGTTCAAGCGGCTGCGCGCCGAGGGCCGTCCGCACGAGGCGCTCGCGCTGTGGCGCGGGCCGGCATACGAGGACCTCGCCTACGAGCCGTGCGTGCAAGCTGAGCGCGCCCGGCTGGACGAGTTGCGGCTCGTCACGCTGGAGGAGCGCATCGACGACGACCTCGCCAACGGCGGCCACGCGGATCTGGTCGGCGAGCTCGAGGCCGTGATCGCGGAACACCCGTTGCGCGAGCGGCTACGCGGCCAGCTGATGCTCGCGCTCTACCGCTCGGCGCGCCAGGCCGAGGCGCTGCAGGCCTACCGGATGGCGCGGCGCGAGTTGGCGAGCGAGCTCGGGCTCGAGCCGGGCGGGGAGCTGCGAAGGCTCGAGACCGCGATCCTGCAGCAGGACCCGGCGCTCGATCCACCGGCCGAGGTGCCGACGGCGGGCTCGCTGCTGGTCGTCCCGTCCTCGATCGAACGCCTCGACGATCTGCTGGCGCTGGCCACGTCGCTGGCGGCGCCGCTGGTGCTCGCGTGCGTCGTGCCGGCGAACGAGGTGAGCGCAGCGACGAGCGCACTCGCGGCCCGTGCGCGCGAGCTTCCCGAAGCGCGCGCAGCGGCGTTCTCGTCGCCGGAGCCCGGTCCCGACCTCGCACGGCTCGCCGAGCGCGAGGGGTGCGAGCTGATCCTGCTGCAGGGCGCGCCGCTGGAAGGCGCCGCCCGCGTGGTGGTCGAAACCGCGCGCTGCGATGTCGGCGTGCTGACCAGCGCGCCGCGTGACGGGCCGGTGCTCGTCCCCTTCGGGGCCGGACGCCACGACTGGGCGGCGCTCGAGCTGGCCGCGCGCGTAGCGCGCGCGACCGGAGCTCCGCTGCGCCTGATCGGCGCCGTCACCGGCCGACGCGGACGTGACGCCAGCCGGTTACTGGCCGACGCCTCGCTGATCGTCCAACGCCGCAGCGGCGTGGTCGCGGAGCCGGTGCTCGCCCGCCCCGGGCGGCGCGCCGTTTTCGAGCACGCGCGGGGCGCCGGCCTCCTGGTGGTTGGGTTCCCAGATCGCTGGCGCGAGGAAGGGCTCGGCCGCGTGCGCGACGCGCTCGTCGCCGACCCGCCCGCGCCGACCGTGTTCGTGCGGCGCGGAGCGGCGGCGGACGCGCCGGCGATGACGCGCTTCACGTGGTCGCTGACCGGGTCGGCGCCGTGATCGGCTACGAGCTCGAGGAGCTGATCGGCCACGGCGGCATGGGCGTCGTCTACCGCGCGACGGACGTGAAGCTGCAGCGCCCGGTGGCACTCAAGCTGATCGTGCCCGAGCTGGCCGAGGACCCGCGCTTCCGCAAACGTTTCCTCGACGAGTCGCGACTCGCGGCCTCGCTCGACCACGCGAGCGTCGTCCCGATCTACGAGGCGGGTGAGCTGGACGGCCAGCTCTTCCTGGCCATGCGTTACGTCGAGGGCAGCGATCTCAGGACGCTGCTCCGGCGCGACGGCCCGTTGGCGCTCGAGCGGACACTGGCGCTGCTCGGGCAGATCGCGAGCGCGCTCGACGCGGCGCACCGGAGCCGGCTCGTGCACCGCGACGTCAAGCCGGCCAACATCTTGGTCGACGACGACGACCACGCCTATCTGACCGACTTCGGCGTCAGCAAGCAGCTCGGAGGCGTCACGACCGACACCGGCCGGCTCGTGGGCTCGCTCGACTACCTCGCCCCCGAGCAGATCGCCGGTGGGCGCGTCGACGCCCGCAGCGACCAGTACGCGCTGGCCTGCGTGCTCTATGAGTGCCTGACCGGCACGCCGGCGTTCCGGCGCGAGAGCGAGGCCGAGACGCTGTGGGCGCACATGCAGGGGCACTACGCGCCGGTTGAAGGGTTTGAGCACGTGTTCAAGCGGGCCTTTGCGCGCGACCCGAAGGATCGCTACGGAAGCTGTGGCGAGCTGACCGCGGCGGCGCGCGTGCGCACGCCGGAGCGGCACCGCGCGCGCTGGATCGGTGCGGCGCTGGCGGCGCTCGCGGCGGCGGCCGCCGCGGCGCTGTACCTCTCCGACAGCGACGTCGAGGCCCTGCCGCCCGGCAGCTTCGTCGTCGCGCTCGACGCGGACGGCGGCATCGGGTCCTTCACGGAGGCCGCCACGGCGCCGAGCAACATCGCGGTGGGCGAGGGCGCGGTCTGGGTGCTGGACAGCGAAGCGGAAACCGTCGCCCGGCTCGATCTCACGACGCAGGCCGCGAGGCGGTTCTCGGCCGGCCCGCGGCCGACCGATCTCGCGGTCGGCGGCGGAGCCGTCTGGGTTGGCAACGGGGCCGGCAGCGAGCGCTTCGGCGTGAGGACCACGACCAGCGTCTCGCGCGTCGATCCGGTCAGCCTGAAGGTCACAGGCACCGTCGAGCTGTCGCGTCAGCCGAGCGCGTACGGAGCGACGCCAAGTGACGGGTTCCCGCGGATGGCGGTCGGCGCCGGGTCGGTGTGGGCGGTCGGCGTCGACAACCGCATCTATCGCATCGATCCGCGGAGCGCGCGGATCGTGGCGAAGATTCCCATCCAGACGCGGGTGAGCACGCTCGCCGCGGGCGCCGAGGGCGTCTGGTTTCTCAACTGGACGGATCACAACCTGACGCGGATCGACCCGGCCACGAACCGCGTCGCCGAGGGGATCCCGATCAAGACCAGCGGCCTGTCCGGCATCGCCGTCGGAGGCGGCGCGGTCTGGGTCACGTCGCCCGATGACGGCCTGCTCTGGCGCATCGAGCCCGGACCGCCGCCCCGCGTCCGGCCGATCGACGTCGGCGGCCCGCTCTCCTTCGTCAGCTACGGCGACGGGGCGGCGTGGACGGCCGACTACGAGGACGGCGTGGTCACTCGCGTCGACGGCCGCACGAACGCCGTCACCAAGCAGGTCCGCATCGAAGCTGTCCAGTCCCTGGCCGTGGGCGCCGGCTCGGCCTGGATCAGTGTCGCGGGCGGGACCCGCGACGGCAGGCTCCCGGCGGCGGCATGCACCGCCGTCGAGTCCGGCGGCGCGACACCGGACGTGCTGATGGCGTCCGATTTCCCGCTTCAGGGCAGCGACGGCGACGTCGCGCGCGGGCTCGCGGACGCAATCCGCTGGGTCCTCAAGGACCATGGTTTCCGCGCGGGCCGGCACGTGGTCGGCTACCAGTCCTGCGACGAGTCGACGGCGCAGACCGGCGGCTACGAGAGGCGGCGCTGCGCCGCGAACGCCAACGCGTTCGCCCGCGCCGAGCAGGTCGTGGCGGTGATCGGCCCGTTCTCCTCCTACTGCGCCCAGCTCCAGATCCCGATCCTCAACCGCGCTCCGGGCGGCCCGCTCGCGCTGGTCAGCCCGTCGAACACCGACCCGAGCCTCACGCGTGGACCACCGATCGTGCCCGGGCGCCCGGTCGCGCTGGACCGCTACTACCCCACGGGCACGCCCAACTACGCTCGCGTCATTGGCCGCGCCGACGTCGAGGGCGTTGCACTGGCGCTGCTCGCGCAGCGGCTGCGGCTCGCGCGCGTCTACCTGCTCGACCCCGACGACGACGACCTGCGGGGCGTGCTCGGTGATCCGTTCCGCCGCGCTGCCGCGCGGCTCGGCGTCGGCGTCGCCGGGTCGGACGACTTCGGCGTCGACACCGGCGAGTACGCCGCCGTCGCCGACCGGGTTGCCCGCGCCCGAGTCGACGGCGTCGTGATCGGCGGCGCCGACTGGGTGGGCGGCGCGCTGGTCAAGGCGCTTCGTGCGCGGCTGGGTCCGCGCGTCGCGATCATGGTCGGCGACCAGTTCGACGTCGGCGGCCTGCTCCACAGCGCAGGACGCGCCGCCCACGGCGTCCACCTGGCGACGACGGAAGCGTTGCCCGACGCCGGCTCGCTGACGCCGGCCGCCGCGCGCTTCGCCGCGCGCTTCGGCCCGGCGGCGCGCCGGGGCTTTGCGATGAACGCCGCCGCGGCGGCGGAGGTCGTCCTGCACGCGATCGCGCGCTCCGACGGGACGCGCGCGTCGGTCCTGCGGTCGCTGCGCGCGCTCCACGTCACCGATGGCATCCTCGGCAGCTTCACGTTCGACCGCGGCGACATCGCTCCCGCGCGCGTGACCGTCCTGCGTGTCACCGACGCCACGCCGAAGAGCGTGCGGCTCCCGATCTCGCTCGAGGGTGCGGCCATCGAGCGCGTCATCGAGGTGCCGGCGAGCCTCTCGGGTTAAGCGCCGTTCAGTCCGCGTTCAGCGGCGCGCAACCGCCGCGCTCGATCGTGGACCGGATCGACCGCATTGGGCGGTCGACGAGCAGGAGAGTCCAAATGCTCACAAGAGCCTTGCTGTGCGCCGCATGCGCGCTCGCTGTGACGGCGACGCCGGCGCACGCGACGTTCCCGGGCCACAACGGGAAGATCGTGTTCACCCACTTCGACGACGCCGACGACGAAAGCACAGCCGACATCTACACCATCAGTCCGAACGGGCGCAATCTGCTCAACCTGACGCCCGACTCGCCCGCCGCCGACGATTTCGCCAGCTGGAGCGCGGACGGGAGCATGATCGCCTTTTGGAGCACCCGGACGGGTCCGGACAACCCCATCGATCCCGCCCTGGGTCGGGCCGACCAAGAGATCTTCGTGATGAACGCCAACGGATCCGGGCTACGGCAGGTCACGAAAAACAAGGTCGACGACGGTGGCCCGGCCTGGTCGCCCGACGGTGACCGGCTCGTGTTCCACCGCTGGCTCGACGGCGACTCCCAGGCCGACCTGATAACCGTGCGGGTCAACGGAACGGGCGAGCGCAACCTGACACGCAGCCCGGGCATCGTCGATCGCTATCCGGTCTGGTCGCCGGACGGGGGCGAGATCGTGTTCATGCGCGACGACAGCGGGTTCGAGAACGACATCGCCACGATCCGCCCGGACGGCTCCCACCTGCGGGCACTGACCGCCACGGATACCGACGAGGAGGGCCTGGACTGGTCCCCTGATGGAAAGCGGATCGCCTTCCACTGGAATGTCGCGACGCCCGACGAGCAGTGGGATGTCTACGTGATGCGCCGCGATGGCGGCTCCCCGCCGACCCGGCTCACGACGGCCGGGGGCTACAACCCTGCCTGGTCGCCCGACGGGCGCAAGATCGTCTTCAACACCGGCGAGCTCTTCACGATGCGCGCGGACGGCAGCCGCCAGAAGCCGGTGCGGCCGGGGTTCGACGGCCATCATCCTGACTGGCAGCCGGTCCCCAGGGACGCGCGCGCCGAGGACGACGACGACTAGCCCGGTGCCCGATCCTCCCGGAGGCGCGTCACCTGGTGCGGGTGACGCGCGAGCGCTCTCCGTGGCCGATGATCGGCATTCGCTTCGAGGGCGCCGGCGACGGCGCGAGGAAAGGACGGGCACCATGGCCGAGCGGCGACTGGTCATCTCCATCTTCGACGCCGAGACGGACGCCGACGAGGCCGCTGCGGCTCTGCAGGAGGCCGGCGCGGTCATCGACGACGCGATCGGCGTCCTCGTGCTCGACGAGCACGGCAAGCTCAAGACCCACAAGGTCGGCGCGACGAGCGGCGGCAAGGGCCTGGCGGCCGGGGCCGTCCTCGGCGTGCTCGGGCCGATCGGCTTCGGCGTCGGGGCCGCCGGTGGCGCGCTGCTGGGCAAGCTGCACCACAAGAACCTGGGCCTCGACGACGCCGATCGGGAGCGTCTCGGTGCGGCACTGCGTGGCGGCAGGGCCGCCGTCGGTGTGCTCGCGGATCCCGACGAACTCGTCGCCGTCGAGTCCATCCTCGTCGGCCGTGGCGGTGAAACGGAGGCACACGAGCTCGACGAGGCGGCTCTCCGCGAGGCGTCCGACAGCGCGGGCGTTTGACCGCGACTCGCGCCGTTCTCGGGCTGAGGCGAGAGCGGCCAGAATGGCGCAGGCGGTCAACGGGCATCGCGGCGCGGTCACTCGGATGCGAACCGAGAGATCGTCCAATCGGGGCGATGCGCTGCGCACCAACGTGATCCAGGGTTGTCACAGCGACCGCGTACCCAAGCGGCCCGCAGCTTGTCCACAACAACTGAAGGAAGCGCAGATGTTGCTCTGGATCGTCGGCGCGTTCATGCAACAGACGGCGAAGGCCGTCGCCGCCAACGCCAGTGCTGCGCAGTACTGACCTGGAGAGAGGCCCGATCGCGCTCGATCGTCGCGCCAAAGCGACTCGGCTTCGCGCTGAGCGGCGGCGGATCGAACGTGACCTGCACGACGGCACGCAGCAGCGGCTGGTGGCGCTGCGGATCCACCTCACGCTGGCGGGTGAGCGGCTCGGTCGATCCGAGGAGCGGACAATGCTCGAGCGTCTCGGCATCGAGGTCGACGAAGCCATCGAGGAGCTGCGCGCTGTCGCGCACGGTGTCTACCCGCGAAGCTGATGGACACGTCTGCTTCAACGTCGAGGACGACGGGGCGGGATTCGATCCCGGCGATGTCGCGCTCGGAGCCGGCCTGATCAACCTCACGGACCGCCTGGCGGCCGTCGGAGGCGCCCTCCAGATCGATGCTGGGCTCGGACGCGGAGTCCGGATCACCGGCGAGATCCCCGTTCAACGCCAGTCAAGACGTCTCTCGCCGCGCCGACGCTGAGCCGCCCGACTCGTGAGCTTCATCATCCGAATGGGGTGATGCGTCCTCAGGCCACCGTCACAAAGCTGGTGCGATGCGACTCGAACCGGGCGTCGAGCTCCATGCTCGGTGCGACGACTACCACTGAGGCCCCTCAATCGATCCGGGATGATGTCGCGCGAGACAACTGCCCATGCAGCAGTCGGTCGGCGGCCCGGCGTCGACATGCCGTTCGAACTGCTCGAGTCCAAGCTGCGGCCTCCGCGGCTCAGCCGGCACAGCGTTCCGCGCGAAGCGCTCGTCGCGCAGCTGGAACAGTCGGAGGATGCCTCGATCGTGGTGTTGTGTGCCGGCGCCGGCTACGGGAAGACGACGACGCTGGCGCAGTGGGCCGAAGACTCCGCTCACCCTTTCGCATGGGTCTCCGTCGACGAGCACGACAACGACCCGGTGGTGCTCCTCACCTACATCACGGCGGCACTCGACGCCGTCACGGCGGTCGATCCCGGCGTGTTCGAGGCTCTGGCCTCGCCCGGTGCATCGGTCGAGACGAAGCTTGTACCTCGCCTTGGGGCTGCGATCGCACACGTGAGCGAACCGGTAGTGCTCGTGCTCGACGACGTCCACGCCATCACGAGCCGGGAGTGCCTGGATGCGATCGTGGCATTGGCCGGACACATCGCTCAGGGCTCGCATCTGGTCCTTTCGACGCGCGACCCCGTCGGGCTTCCCCTCGGTCGGTGGCGGACGCGTGAGCTGAGCGTGGAGGTCGGCAGGGACGCGCTGCGGATGGACGTCGCGGAGGCGGAGGCGCTGTTGCAGAGCGCGGCCGCGCGGTTGTCCTCGGACGAGGTGACGACACTCGTCGACCGGACCGAAGGCTGGCCGGCGGGCCTGTACCTAGCCGGGCTCGCGGCCGCCGCGACCAACCCGGGGACGCGCACGCACACCACCTTCACCGGGAACGATCCGCTTGTCTACGACTTCCTGCGGTCTGAGCTGATCGCGAGCCTGCCGGACGACGAGTTGCGCTTCCTCACCCGCACCAGCGTGCTCGACCGGCTGTCTGGTCCGCTTTGCGACGCGGCGCTCGGATCCCTCGGATCGGCCGAGATGCTCGAAAGGCTGGAGCGCTCGAACCACTTCGTGATCAGCCTCGACCGCGACCGCACCTGGTACCGCTGCCATCACCTGCTGCGCGAGCTGCTGATCCCCGAGCTGCCGCGCCAGGAACCTGAGCTGGTCTCGCCGATTCTCGGACGTGCGTCTGACTGGTGCCTGGCCGCCGGCGACGATGTTGCGGCCATCGCGTACGCGCAAGCCGATCATGACCTTGATCGGGTGACGAGCGCCGTGACGCGTCTGGCTCAGCCGGTCTTCCATAGCGGGCGGGTCGCCACCGTCAACCAGTGGCTGGGGTGGCTGCGCGAACAGGACGGGATCGAGCGCTACCCGGCGGTCGCCGTGATCGCTGCCATCTTCTGCTGCGTCAATGGCCAGCCGGCGCAATCCGATCACTGGACCGAGCTGGCCGAATCCGGTCACCACGACGGACTCCTTCCGGACGGGACCGCGGCGATCGGCTCCTGGCAGGCACTGCTGCGCGCATTCCGGTGCCGGCAGGGCATCGAGACCATGCGCGAAGACGCCGGCTTCGCTGTCGCCACGATGGCTTCGACCAGTTCGTGGCGCCCGCCCGCCATGGCTCTGCTCGGAATGTCCAAGCTCCTGTTGGGCGAGGACGACGAGGCCGATGATCTGTTCGTCGACGCCGCCGCCGAGGCGCGTGCCTTTGCGACCACCCGGGCGACGCCTGTCGTGGTTCCCGTCTCCCAGGCCGAACGTGCCCTCGTCGCCATCGCGAGCGAGCTGTGGGCGAAGGCTGACACCCACGCCGAACAGGCGATCTGGACGACTCAGCGCTCGCGAAACCAGGAGGCGCCGCTCCATGCGCTCGTTTACGCCGTCGCCGCGCGCACCGCACTGCACGGGGACCGAGCCGACACCGCGGTGAAGTTCCTCGTCGAAGCGCAGCGCCGTCTTGCGGGGTTGACCTACGCGTTCCCGGTCCCCGCGGTGCAGGCCCGGCTGGAGATGGCCCACGCCTATGTCGGCCTGGCAGACCACGCCGGCGCGCGGACCGTGCTGAGCGAGATCGACGCCATCGGGCGTCATGTCGCAGATCTCGGTGCCCTCGGCCAGCAAGCTGAACGGCTGCGCTCGATGCTTACTCCCTCGCCGGGCGGCGAGCTTGGCGCCTCGGCGCTGACTGCCGCCGAGTTGCGACTCCTACCGCTGATGACGACGCACCTCTCCTACCCGGAGATCGGCGAGCGCCTGTTCCTGTCCCGGCATACCGTGAAATCCCACGCCGTCTCGATCTACCGCAAGCTCGACGTCGCGTCGCGCACCGACGCGATCGAACGAGCACGCAAGGTTGGGCTGCTCTAGACGGTTGCTCGTCGCGCCCAGTTGGCGGCGGTGTTCATCCAATCGGGGCGATGCGTGGTGCGGCGTGGTCGTCGAGTCTCGGAATCGAAGATCGGTTCGGGGCAGCAAGCCCCGTACTTCGCGCCGACTGAAAGGGAGCGCGTGATGAGCGTGCCGTTCAAGGGCAAGATCAACGTGGACATCCGGGATTCGGTGCCGGATTGGTCGCCGTTCGTGCCGCCGAAGGCGCCCGAGGGGGCACCGAACGTGGTGTACGCCGTGCTGGACGACGTCGGCTTCTCGGCGATGTCGTGCTACGGCGGGCCGATCGAGACGCCGAACATCGACCGGATCGCCGGGTCCGGGGTGCGCTACACGCAGTGGCACACGACGGCGCTGTGCTCGCCGACGCGCTCGTGCCTGCTGACCGGGCGCAACCACACGCGCAACAGCATGGCGTGCATCACCGAGGCGGCGAGCGGGTTCCCGAACGCCAGCGGCGTGATTCCGCCCGAGAACGGTCAGATCCAGCAGATCCTGGGCGAGCGTGGCTGGAATACGTACATGGTCGGCAAGTGGCATCTGTGCCCGGAGGCCGAGATGAACCTGGCCTCGTCCCGGCGCAACTGGCCGAACGGGCGCGGGTTCGAGCGCTGGTACGGGTTCCTGGGAGCCGAGACCAGCATGTGGTATCCGGAGTTGATGTACGACAGCCACCCGGTCGATCCGCCGCGTTCGCCCGAGGAGGGCTACCACTTCGGCGAGGACATCACCGACAAGGCGCTGGAGTTCATCAAGGACGCGAAGGTGCTCGCGCCCGAGAAGCCGTTCTTCCTGTACTACGCACCCGGGGCGGCACACGCCCCGCACCACGCCCCCAAGGAATGGATCGAGAAGTTCAAGGGCCGCTTTGACATGGGCTATGAGGCGATCCGTGAGCAGACGCTCGCGCGCCAGAAGGAACTGGGGATCGTCCCGCCCGACACCGAACTGCCGCCGATCAACCCGATCGGCACCCCGGAGACGCGCACCGGGCCCAAGGGCGAGCCGTTCCCGGCGCTCGATTACACGCGCCCGTGGGACTCGCTGTCTGCCGAGGAGCAGCGGCTGTTCTGCCGGATGGCCGAGGTCTACGCCGGCTTCCTGGCGCACGCCGACGCGCAGATCGGGCGGCTGCTGGACTACCTCGAGGAGACCGGCCAGCGCGAGAACACGATGGTGATCCTGGTGTCCGACAACGGCGCCAGCGGCGAGGGCGGCCCCAACGGGTCGGTCAACGAGATGAAGTTCGCCAACGGGATCCCCGACGACATCGCCGAGAACCTCGCGATGCTCGACGAGCTCGGCGGGCCGAAGACCTACAACCACTACCCCAACGGCTGGGCGATGGCGTTCAACACGCCGTTCAAGATGTGGAAGCGCTACGAGTTCGCCGGCGGCACGTCTGACCCGTGCATCATCTCCTGGCCGGCCGGCATCGCGGCGAAGGGGGAGATCCGCGAGCAGTACCACCACGCGATCGACCTCGTGCCGACGATCCTCGACGCCCTCGGCATCGAGGCGCCCGAGACGATCGCCGGCCATGTGCAGAGCCACTTCGACGGCGTCAGCATGCGCTACAGCTTCGACGCCGCGGCGCTGCCGAGCGCGCGCGAGACGCAGTTCTACTCGATGCTCGGCTCGCGCAGCATCTGGCACAGCGGCTGGACCGCCGTCACCACCCACCCGACGATCAGCGGCTGGTCCGCCTTCGCCCAGGACACCTGGGAGCTCTACCACACCGACGTCGACCGCTCCGAGACCCACAACCTCGCCGAGCAGGAGCCCGAGCGCCTCCAGGAGATGATCACCCTCTGGTACGCCGAAGCGGGTGCCAACGGCGCGTTCCCGCTCGACGACCGCTCGGCGCTGGAGATCATCACCACGCCGCGGCCGATGCTCACGCCGCCGCGCAACCGCTACGTCTACTACCCCGGCCTCGCCGACGTCCCGGAGTCGCAGGCGGTCAACATCCGTAACCGCTCCTACGCGATCGGCGCGCTCGTCGACATCCCCGAACGCGGGTCCAACGGCGCAGCCGGCGTGAGCGGTGTGCTGTTCGCGCACGGCTCGCGCTTCGGCGGGCACGCCCTCTACATGAAGGACAACCGACTGCACTACGTCTACAGCTTCGTCGGCAGCCTCGAACAGAAGATCGTCGCCGACACCGAGCTGCCGACCGGCGAGAACGTGGTCCTCTCGGCCGCCTTCGAGAAGGACGGCGAGGACCCGCCCGGCGTGGCGACCGGGACGCTGTCGCTCTACCACGGCGACGTCAAAGTCGGGGAGGGACGCATCCGAACCCAGCCGGGCAAGTTCTCGCTCGCCGGCGACGGACTGTGCGTCGGACGCGACAGCAGCGACCCGGTCACCCAGGACTACCCCGGCACGGCGCCGTTCGCGTTCACCGGCGGCACGATCAAGCGGGTCGCGATCGACGTCAGCGGCGACCCCTACCTCGACCTGGAACGCGAAGCCGTCGCGATGATGGCCCGCGAATAGGAGCCCGGCTCATCACCACCCCCGCCGGCTGACTCCCCAATGAACCGAGTGAGAACCCAGGCGAGGGCCACGGCTCTCCTCAGCACTCCCGTGCGCGCCGGGGCCGTGTTCGAGATCGCGACCGGCGTCGCCCTCGTCGCGGCCCCATCGGTGGTCCTCGACGCATTGATCGGATCGTCCACCGCAGACGCGTCGGTCGTCGGCAGGGTGCTGGGCGGGGCATTGCTCGCGCTCGGCATCGGTGGCGGTCTGACCGACCCGCGCGCACCCGAGCGAGGGATCCGCGTCGCGTTCGTCGTCTACAACGCGTCGACAGCGGCGCTGCTGGCCTCGGCGGGGATCGCGGGCTCCGCCGATGGCGTCCTTCTCTGGCCGGCGTCAGCGCTGCACGCGCTCATCGCCGTCGGGATCGCGTCTTCGCACGGTGGCCTCCGCGAACGCCGTCCAGAGTGAGGGGTCGATCTGGGCGGCGCTTGAGGGAACACGCAGCCGGTGTTCCGCGGCGGGCGCGGCGAGTGTCTTGGCGCCGGCGTAGTAGAGGCTCCCGTCGCGCCGTTGTCGAAGGTCACGGTGCAGCCCAATCGGGACGAGATCAACCCTGCGGTCGACAGCTGACCCGCCATTCATCCAATGCGGGCGATGCGCGCGGGCGCTAGCCGCGGCAGGTTCAAAGGGGTGTCAATCGCCGTAACGGATACGGCAGAAGGAGCGTCATGGCCATCGGACCAGTTCAGCTGATCGTGCTCGGATTCGAGCACCCGAATTTCCACGGCGAGATCATCGCCGAGCTCGAACGCCTACGCAGCAGCGACACGGTACGGGTGATCGACGCGCTCGCCGTGCACAAGGACGCCGAGGGCGAGATCGAGGTCGCGCATCTCAGCAATCTCTCGAAGGACGAAGCGATCGAGCTCGGGACCGAGATCGGCGCGCTGATCGGCCTCGGGATCGAGGGCGAGACGGGCATGGCCACGGGCGCCGAGGCCGGCGCCCAGGCTGCCGCCGACGGAACGACCGTCTTCTCCGACGAGGACGCCTGGGACGTCATCGAGGAGATCCCGAACGACTCCGCCGCGGCGCTGGTGCTGATCGAGCACCACTGGGCGGTGCCGCTGCGCGACGCGGTCGCGCGCGCCGGCGGCTTCCGCATCAGCGACGGGTTCATCAGCCCGCTCGACCTGGTCGAGATCGGCCTGCACTCCCGGGAGGAGGCTGAGGAGCTCCACGCCCTAGCGACCAACCGCCAGCCCGCCTAACCCGAACGCAAATCCCACCGCAGAACGGAGATCCGCATGTTCGCATCGCGCAGAGTCGCCCGCCGTACTTCCCGGCGAGTCGCTCGCCGCCGCTGAGCCACAACCGACGCGGCGCTGGCGATCGTCGGGCTTTCCACGGCCTCCGACGAAAGGACGCGCCGCGTGGCCGCTGCCGACGCTCGACGTCGACGTGATCGTCGCGCCCGGCGTCGGGGCGTCCGCCGCACGCCGCGATCCCAGAGTCATGCACCCGGGCCGCAGGGTCGCGGGACGCATCACGTCGCGTCGAAACGGTTGCCATCGCCCTCCGCGGGATCAGCGACGCGCTCATCCGCTTTGGGTGAGGCGGGCGCCGTGCGTGTGTTCGATGCTGCCCGTGCGCGACGGCGCCGTCTACCCGCTCGACCCGTAGCTCCATGAGTCTTTTCTGGACATTCGTCGTTCTCATCGCCGCCAACGTGGTGTCGATCTCGGCGATCCTGCTGGTCCGACGACGGGCGCCGGACGGGAGCTACTTCAAGGACGGAGATCGCGCGTCGGGCGTGTTCGGCGTGCTGGCGGGTGGGTTCGCGATCTTCGCCGGCTTCATCATCTTTCTGGCCTTCTCGACCTACGACCAGTCGCGTAGCGGCGGGGAAGCCGAAGCGCTCACCGTCATTCAGCAGTTCGAGACCGCGCAGTTCTTCCCGGCCGCGCTTCAAGGCCGGATGGCCGGCGAGATCGTCTGCTACGGACGCTCGGTCGTGCATCAGGAGTGGCCGCAGATGGAAGACGGAAACGGCGGCGACGCGATCAATCCCTGGGCGATCGCGCTGTTCCGCAGCCTCAAGCTCGTGGACCCGAAGAGCGCGTCTGAACAAGCGGCGTACGGGAAGTGGCTCGATGAGACCTCGGACCGCGAGGAGGCTCGGCGCGACCGGCTGCACGGCGCGGAGGGCATCGTCCCGGCCTCGATCTGGCTCGTCCTGTTCCTGATCGCGGGCGTCGTCTTCGTCTTCATGCTCTTCTTCGCCGACAGCGGCGAACCCCGACGCTCGCAGGCCATGCTGATGGGCTCGGCGACGACGGTGATCGTGCTGACGCTGACGGCGATCAGCGCGCTCGGACATCCGTACCGCACCGGTGTGGGACAGATCAAACCGGTTGCGATGGAGCGTTCACTGCGGATGCTCGACAGCGCGCGCGCCGTCGTCACGCAGGCCGCTCCACTGCCGTGCGACGCCCGCGGCGTCCCGGTTCGATCCTGATGGCCGATCCAACCCCGGACCGCTTCGACCGGCGCTTCGAGCTCGCGGCGACCGTGCTGCTCGCGATCGCGGCCGTGGCCACCGCGTGGGCGGCCTACCAGTCGGCGACCTGGCGCGGCCAGCAGGCGAGCGCCGGCAGCAAATCGATCGCCGCACGCGTCGAGTCCACACGCGCAGCGAACCTGATGAACCGGCAGGCGCAGATCGATGTCGCGCTGTTCACACAATGGATCGACGCGTACGCGCGCGACGAGACCGAGCTCGCCAACTTCTATCGCAAGCGCTTCCGAACGGAGTTCCGGCCCGCGTTCGACGCCTGGGTGGCGACCCGGCCACGAACGAATCCACGTGCCCCGCTCTCGCCGTTCGCCATGCCGGAATACAAGCTCGCGGCCGGCGCGACAGCCGACCGCCTCGAGGCGACGGCCGCGGCGCTCTCCCAGCGCGCCGGCGACTTCATCCAACGAGCCGACAACTACGCGCTCGCCGGCGTGCTCTTCGCCGCGTCGCTGTTCTTCGCCGGCATCAGCACGCGGCTCCACGCACGTACGCCACGGACCATCGTGCTCGGACTCGGATACACCCTGTTCCTCGGCACCGTGATCTGGATCGCGACGTTCCCGGTCAACGTATCCGTGTAACGAGAGCCGCGTCCGAGGCGGACGTTCAGGCTGTTGGAGCGGGCAGCTCGCGACGTTCAGAGCGCGCCCGGATGAGGATCTCGACGCTCACCACCGCCACCCACGCCGGGAAGATGAACACGAACCCCTTGAAGTAGGAGACGCTGAAGAGCAGGACGAGAGCGATCGCGAAACCGAGGAAGACGAGCCAGCGCGGGAGCACCTTGGTGCGCAGACCGATCGTCGAGGTGACGATCATGAAGACCGCGGCCGCGCGCACGCCGTAGACATACAGAAAGGTGTAGGCGAGACCGCGCGCGAACACGAATACGTCGGGGCTGGGCGGCGGAGCTCCCTGGAACCTGACGGCGGCGAGCGAAGCCCCCGCGGCCGCAGCGGCGGCGTAGAGCATCGCGACGAACAGAATGCCGCTGCCAAGGAAGACCGTCGCGAAGAACCTGTCCTCGTACCCGCCGATGCGACTACGGATAGCTGCGATGAACCAGAGGAACGCGATACCGGCGAAGGGCAGCAGATAGAGGCCGACGATTCCGATCGTCTTCGTCCGTGTCTGGAGATACCAAACGGCGATCTGCGCCGCCGTACTGTCCCGTGGAGGCTCCCGGTAGAGCAGGGCGAGCGAGACGACGAAGAGGACCGCGAAGACCAGGCCGACGACGCCCGCGGCGGCCGGTGTGTGCAATTCGCGACCGACCGCCACCACCACCGCCGGCTCGCCCGGCCCGAGCTTTCCGCGTTCGTCCGCCGGATCCATGCCGCGACCCTAGTGTGCCGTCAGCCGCCGGCAATCATCCAGACGGGATGAATCGAGTCTCGTCCCAAGAGAGGCCGACGCGCAATGCCAAACGCAGCGCACTCCGCTCCCGCGTGCGCTGAGCAATGTCCACACCGCAGGACTGGCATTTACACACCACTTATGAGAGCTTCGCGAACTCATGAGGAGTGAGGGTCGAAGGGAGAGGGTTCCGAGGTGAAGAGCAGACGAGCATGCACCGCCACGCTGGCGGTGCTCGGGGTCTTTGGCGTCGCGCCTGTGGCGCAGGCCGCCCAATGGACGGTCGACGACGACCGCGGTGACTGCCCGGCCGCGCAGTTCACCGGTGTGCAGGCCGCGATCGACGCCGCAGCACCCGGCGACACGATCGCGATCTGTCCGGGGACGTATCGCGAAGGCACCGGCGATGTCGGCAGCAACGCGCTGACGATCACCAAGAGCGTGACGCTCAAGGGCGCGGGCGCCGACCTCGTGTCGATCCGCCCGAAGGTCAGCGGCGCGGGTCAGATCGCCGAGGCCAACCAGGACATCCGCAACGGCGTCGGGGACATCGTCTCCGTGCGCGGCGGCGCGGCCCTGCCGATCACGGTCGACATCTCCGGTGTAAGTGTCGACGGCGCGGGCGCGGTCGTCGAAGCCGGCGTCGTCTACCTCGACGCGCAGGGCACGATCTACCGCAGCCGGGTCACCAACGTCACCACGTCGGAGCTCGCCGCGGATTCCGGCAAGCCCGGCGGCTACCGCGGGCCGCAGTTCGGCTACGGCATCGCGCAGGTCACGGCGAACACCAGCAGCCCCCAAGGCGCGACGACGCGGACGCTGACGATCAGCCAGACCCGCGTGGAGCGCTACAACCGCGTCGGCGTCCTGATCGACGGCGCGACCAACGACCTGGCGCCGTATAGCGCGTCGGGCGTCGTCAACCGCGGCGTGCTGGCGAACAACGCGATCGTCGGCCGCCTGGTCTGCACGAACTTCACGACCGACGGCAACTGCTCGGCCAGCGGCTCGCCGGGCAACAACCTGACGACGACCGGGCCGCTCTTCGGCCAGGACGGCGTGCGGGTGACCGCGGGCGCGAGCGTCGCGCTGACCGGCAACACGATCAGCCAGAACCTCGTGCACGGCGTCGGCGCACCGACGCGCGGCGCGGCGACCAACAACGCCAACCTCCCGCTCGGCGCCGGCGTCCGCCTCGTCGGCGCCGCCGCGTCGACCGCCACGCGCAACAACATCCTCGACAACGCCTACGGCGCGATCAACGTCCAGCTCAACGGCACGACGCCCAACACGGCGGTGCCGTTCGTGGCGGAGAACAACTGGTGGGGCCTGCGCTCGACCGGCGTCACACCGCCGAACGCCGGCCCGGTGATCTCCCCGACGTCGAACCCGGCGTTCCCGGAGAACCCGGTCAACGGCGCCGGCACCCCCGACGGCACGGGCACGACGTCCAACACCGTCGACTTCTTCCCGTACCGCAACGGGGCGCAGGCCGACCCCGACGCGGGCCAGTTCACCATCCTCGACGCGCCGCGGCCCGTCGACGACGCCGTTCCGACCGCGTCGCTCGCCTCCGACCGCGCTCAGGCCTACCGCGGCGAGACCATCACGCTGACCGCCAACGCCGGCGACGACTTCGGCGTCAAGCGCGTCTCGTTCTACTCCGGCGCCGTGCTGATCGGCGTGGCGCAGGTGCCGCCGTTCCGGTCGCAGTTCACGATCCCCGCGGATGCCGCCTGCGACGCCCCGCGCACGTTCACGGCGGTCGTCGAGGACTCGGCAGGACAGACCGCCTCGGCGTCCGTCAACGTGACGGTCAAGTGCTACACCGGCACGGTCTCCGGCCAGGTCAACGCGACGCTGGCGCTCACGCTCGGCGCGCCGGCCTCGTTCGGGGCGTTCGTCCCGGGCGTCGCCGCCACCTACACCGCGGGCACGACCGCCAACGTGCTGTCGACCGCCGGCGACGCGGCGCTGTCGGTGGCCGATCCCAGCACGGTGGCACCCGGCCGCCTCGTCAACGGCAGCTTCTCGCTTCCGCAGGCGCTGCGCGCACGGGCGACCAACGCCTCCAACCCGACCACGCAATACGCGGCCATCTCGGGCAGCCCGCTGACGCTGCTGACCTACGCAGGCCCGATCTCCAATGACGGCCTGACGCTGCAGTTCCAGCAGCAGGTCGGGGCGACCGACGCGCTGCGCACGGGCCAGTACAGCAAGACGCTCACGTTCACCCTCTCCACGACGACGCCGTAATGGGAACCACGTTGCAATTCCTGAGTAACAACCGCCGCAAGCTGCGCGTCGGCCTCGGGCTGGCGCTCTCTGTCGCCTCGCTGTCTCTGACAGCGACCGCCAGCGCGGACGTCGATCCCGTGGGCTGCCCGCAGGACGTCACGTTCGATCCGGCGATCCGGACGTGGAGCCAGGTGTTCCCGAACAGTCCGCTCGCCGGCAACAACGCGACCGGCTCCGGTCAGCGTCACCTGACGGCTGACCTGTACACGTATGCGCAGGCGGTCATGGCCGACGCCGCGCTGACCAACCGCGTGCGCATCGTCGAGAAGGACATCGGCGCGACCGTCCTCGGCCGGCGCCTGAAGTACTACGCGATCGGCACGCCCGACAACATCGCCAACCTCGACGCGGGCCGCAACGACGGCGCGTTCTGGAGCGGCGTGGTCAGCGGCGAGGTGCCGGCGAGCGAGGGCCTCGCGGCCGTGCGCACCCGCCCGGCCTTCGCATGGATCACGGCCACCCCGCATGGCTCCGAGCCGGCCGCGGGCGAGGCCATCAGCAAGGAGCTCTACGAGCTGGCCGCGCGGACGGACTGCGCGAACCTGCAGCGCCTGAGCAACCTGACGCTGTTCCTCGATCCGGCACGCAACCCGGACGGGCGTGACGCGACGAGCCGCTATACGGCGTGGGGCTTTGACCCCAACCGCGACTTCGGCACGCGCAACCAGCCCGAGAACCGGAACTTCATGCCGGAGATCAACAAGTACCCCGGCCTGTTCTTCATCGACGCCCACCAGAACACGGGCAGCTACTTCTTCCCGCCCAACGAGGATCCCGTCCACCACGAGATCTCGCAGTTCGCGCTGGACTTCATCCAATACCGGATCGGGCCGGCGATCCAGTCGGCGATGAACGACCAGTCCATCTCCTACCGCAACTACAACACGTACGACCTCTTCACGCCGGAGTACGGCGACACGGTCCCGGCCCTGCTGATGGGCTCGGCCGGCATGACGTTCGAGCAGCCCTCGGGCGACGCCTACGGCAAGCAGATCTACAACCACTACCTCGCGATCGACACGACGGTCAACGTCACGTCGCGCGACAAGGTCAACCTGCTCACGGCCTGGGTCAAGCAGTGGCAGGAGGCCATCGATCAGGGCGCCCGCTGCGAGCTGCAGCCGAACAAGCTCGTGAGCCCGCTGCACACCCAGATCACCCAGCAGCCCTCGGGCAACGTCTGCGGCTACTACTACAAGCCGGGCCTGCACTCGGGCGATACCGCGAAGCTGATGCGCGACCTGATCAGCTCCGAGGTCAACGTCTACAAGCTCGACCAGCCCGTCACGGTGACCGACGGCGTGCACGAGTTCGGGCCCGCGGGCTCCAAGACCGACACGCTGCCGTCCGGGACGCTGTTCATCCCGATGGCGCAGCCCCAGAAGCACTGGATCCAGGCGATCCTGGGCGAGGACCCATTCATCCCGTTCCCGTACTTCTACGACGTGGTGACCTGGTCGTACTCGCTCAACCGCGGCATGACCGGCAACGGCTTCGTGACCAAGAACCTGCCCTCGGGCACGGCGATGACGAAGATCAGCGACCCGGTGCAGCCTGACGTGCCCGCCGCAGCGAGCCCGGTGTACGCGTTCAACACCGACTCGATGCAGGGCATCGGCCTGGCGATCGACCTGGCGAACGCGGGGGCGACGGTCTACCGCGCCACCGAGGCGTTCGACTTCGGCGGCCGCCACTACGACACGGGCGCCGGCCTCGTCGACGGGGCGACGATCTCGCTCGCCAACCTGGCGCCGAAGGCGCTCGCCCGCGACACGCCGGTCTACGGCCTGCCGCGGTTCGTCGCCCCGCGCAAGGCGATCGCGAAGCCGAAGATCGCGATGTGGACCGGCAGCGCCAACACCGTCGCCAACCCGGAGTACGGCACGCACTGCACGTCGGCCTCCGACTACTGCTGGGCGCGCTTCACGCTCGAGCAGAAGGACCGCATCCCGCGTGAGCAGCTCGTCGGCCTGACGACGACGCAGATCACCAGTGGGGAGCTGACGAAGCCCGAGAACGGCTTCAACGCGATCATCATCCCGCAGCAGTACTCGGTGGCGGCGAACAACGCGATCGCCCCGATCATCCAGCAGTTCGTCAACAACGGCGGGCGGTTCCTCAGCTACTACACAGGCGGCACGACGAGCGCCCGCAACATCGGGCTGACGGCGCTCAACACGCAGACGCTGAGCCCGTCGATCACGACGCCCGGCTCGACGTACGACGGCACGTTCGACACGACCAACCCGGTCGCGTGGGGCTTCGACAAGGGCGGGTTCGTGTACCGCGATGCCTCGGGCAACGCGGTCTACAACCCGGCCACGCTGGCCGGCGGCGGCGCGATTGGAGCCGCGTCGGCGCCTGTCCGCTACAAGGAGGGCGGCAAGTCCTACGGCTACGAGGTCAACTCGGTCGGACCCGGCCGGCTCGACGGCCGCCCGGCGGTCGTGGATCAGCCGTTCGGCGCGGGTCGCGCGTTCCTGTTCGCGTCCGACCCGTTCTTCCGGGCCTGGCACGAGTCCGTCGAGCGGCAGGCGCTCAACGCGCTGATCTACCCGCTCGGCCCGACGTTGCCCGCGGACTCGCTGAGCGAGGCGCGTGCGGCGCAGCCGACGGCGGCGGCGCGGGTCGAGGCGCAGACCGAGCATCTCCAGGCCCTCACCGAGGTCGCCGCACCGCTCGCCGAGAAGGCGCTGCCCGCGATCGAGAGCCGGCCGGTCGCGTCCACCGTCAAGACGGACAACGACATCCGGATCACGGTCTACCGCCACGACGCCCGCGCGCTGCGCAATGCGGTCGCCAAGGCGCGGCTTCCGCTCAAGCTGCGCAAGCGGATCGTGTACGTCACGACCAAGGACCGTTACACGCTGGTGATCCGTGGCGCTCGCCTTCTGGGCGACGACCATGACCAGAACAAGTGGATGGGTCCGCTGATGCGGCAGCTGAAGGTGACCTACAAGGTCAAGCCGCTGTTCGCGCAGCTCTAGTACTGAGGGACGGGAGGGCCGGCTCCGCCGGCCCTCCCCATCCCCTTGTGCCAAGCGCCGATGAAGACGATCCGGGCACCCAGCCCGCGGCCGGATCGCTCCCGCGTCTCCGACCCGGAAGTCTGATGGCAAGGACAGCCAGTGGCTCGACACTCGCCGGTGCGTCGCCGCGCCGCACTCAGATCACTGTGGTGCCGCCGTCGACAACGCCATGTCACCGGCCGGGGCGGGGAACTTCCAATGGTGGTGCTAGGGCGTCAGCGGCCACGCCTTGAGTTGCGCGCGGGCTGCGCCGCTGTTGCCGAGATGGTAGATCGCGACGCTGGCCGGGTGAACGGGAAAGGCGTCGAACGGTTCGGCCTCGATGCGCTCGAGGTCCTGGAGCGTCGCGAACCCAACGGTGATGTGAGCGATGTAGTTGTCCGCGCCGATCTGCGCCGGGACGAACCGGTCGACCCAGTCGATCGTGCTCTGGCTGATCTGCTCTCCGGGATCGGTCACGAACGCCGCGGCGGTGCCTCCCGAGTCGGTATACGGGGTCACGGCGGCCAGCAGCGCGGCCTGGAAGTCGAGCACCTGCGAGCTTGGCTGGATGACCATGACGGCGAGTCCCTGGCCGGGAACGCCCCAGTCGGCGTGTCGGAGTGCGACGGCGTGGTAGGAGAGCGCCGCGACGTCGGTGGCGGCCAGCGTCTGCTCGACGGCTGCATAGACGTTGTCGAGGTCCGCGGTGCGCACGAAGAGCTGCAGGGTGGTGATGTGGGGTTGGTGGGTGGCGTCGAGTGCGAACCCGGTCGGCACGCTTTCGCGCATTCGCGCGTTCCACTGTTGGGCGTGCCGGATCGTGTTGTCGTCGGGGTTGACGAGGATGTCGATGGCGGTTAGGTCGCTCATGCCGCGCCGTCGTTCTTGAACACGGTGGTCCAGTCGTTGTTGACGTTCACGACCGTCCAGCCCGGCCGTAGGGAACGTGGAGCGTGGGCTGCGTCGTTGTCAAACGACCGATCCCACTGGGCTGAGGTCACGAATTCGACGCTGGCGGGACCGTCGCTCCAACTGATCAACGCTGGGGTCATCTGTCACTCCTCGACGGTCGCTGATCCGGATCCTCACAGATCCCACGGAACCTACATCCGGTCGCGCCCGCGAACCGCCGCCGCGCGTCCCCTTGCATCGCTGTGCCTTTCAGCGTTGCTGAGCGCCGAACCCGGCGCATGTGCACGAACGACGGTGACCGCCGGCGCGCGAGCCGTTAGGCTCGCGCCATGGGCCGCGTGGCCCCAGATCGGATCATCGGACGTGGTCGCGAGTTGGCGGCGCTGGAGGGATTCGTTTCGTCGGTAGGTGCGGGCGCGACGATGCTTGTGCTCGCGGGTGAGGCCGGCGTCGGCAAGTCGATGCTGTGGAGCGCGGGTACGCGGGTGGCGGCCGAGCACGGTGTGCGGGTGCTCGAGACGCGACCGGTTCAGGCGGAGGCGCGATTCGCGTTTGCTGCGCTGGGCGACGTGCTCGGCGGCTCGCTCGACGACAGTCTGCTGGGCTTGCTGCCGGCACCGCAGGCGGACGCGCTGCGCGTCGCATTGTTGCTTGAGCGGCCGCGCGGGTCGCCGCCGGGTGAACGGGTGATCGCCGCTGCCGCGCTGAGTGCGTTGCGGGCAATGTCGGTCCAGCGGCCGACGGTCGTCGCGATCGACGACGTGCAGTGGCTGGACTCGCCGTCGGCGGCGGTACTGGGGTATGCGTGGCGACGCCTCCGCGACGAGCGGGTGGGCTGGCTGGTGACGTGCAGGACGGGTGAGCCGCTGCCTGCGCCGTTCGCCGATCTTGACGGCGCGGCGCGCCTGCAGGTCGAGCCGTTGGACCTGGCCACGATGCATCATCTGCTCGAAGAGCGGCTTGGGCTGCGGCTGTCGCGCCCGCTGCTGCGGCGGGTGCATGAGCTGGCGGCCGGCAACGCGTTCTTCGCGCTCGAACTGGGGCGTGTGCTGCAGCACCGCGACCTCCTGCGCGCTCCGCCTGGTGCGCTTCCCGTGCCGGGCGAGCTGCATGTGCTGCTGAGCGAGCGCCTGGCCGAGTTCCCCGCCGCCACGCGCGAGGCGCTCGCGACCGCTGCGGCGCTCGCGCGTCCCACCCTGGCGCTCGTCGCGGCCGACACATGCGGAGCCGCGACGCTCAGGCCGGCGTTTGAGGCGCGCATCGTGGAGCTCGAAGGCGACCGGCTGCGCTTCACGCACCCCTTGCTGGCGTCCGCGGCCTACTCGACCCTCGACACGCTTGCGCGGCGCGAGCTGCATGCGCGACTCGCCGTGACCGTCGAGAGCGAGGAGGAGCGCGCGCGCCATCTCGCGCTCGCGACCGCCGCGCCCGACGAGGACGTGGCGGCCGCGCTGGAGGCGGCGGCGGAGCATGCGCGCGTGCGCGGCGCGCACGCTGCTGTGGCAGAGCTGTGCGAGCACGCGCGGGCGCTGACGCCGCCCGACCGCCCAGACGCCGCGCACCGCCGACTCGTTGCGGCGGCCCGAGGATGGTTCATGGCGGGCGATCCCGAGCGGTACCGCGAGTTGCTCGAAGAGGCGCTGACCTTCGCGCGCTCCGACGCCGCTCGCGCGGAGGTGCTGACGTTCCTGGCCGACGTCGAGTTGAACTCGGGTGACCAGATCCGCGCCGTCGACTATGCCCGCGAGGCGGTCGCGGCCGCCGCCGGGTGCGAGGCGGGAGTGCAGGCGCTCGCGGCGCAAGAGCTGGCGGGCACGCTGATGTTCACTCGGCAGGACCTTCCCGAGGCAGTCGAGCGCTGCGCCACCGCAGCCAAGCTCGCGGGGCGGGCCGGCCTCCCAGGCCTTGTGCTGGCGTCACTGGGCGTGAAGGGCGCGGTGGAGTTGCTGCTCGGACGACGCGAAGCGGCCGCGACGTTCGCCGCCGTCCGCGAGCTGGACGCCGCGCCGTTCGACTGGCGTGTCATCTCGGCCCGGCGCTTCTATCTCGGGCACTACTTCCTGTTGACCGATCGGGTGACAGAGGCCTCGGCGCTTCTGCGTGATTGCCTCGCGGAAGCGGCCGAGACCGGCGATGAGACCTCACACGGACTGATTGCGGGATACCTCGCGCTGTCCGAGTTCCTGGCCGGACGCTGGCCGGAGGCCATCGAGGCGGCCACCAACGGACTCGAGGCGGGAGTTCAGGCCGGGCAGCTTCCGCACCAGGCGTTGTCGCTGGCGGTGCGAGCGCTGGTGCGCGCGTGTCGCGGCGAGGCGGCCGCGGCGAGTGCCGACGCCGCGCGGATGTTGGCGCTGGCAGGGGACCGCGGTCTGGAAGCCGCTCGGACGCACGCCCTGTGGGCGATCGGGCTGCTGGCGCTCGCCCAGGGCAAGCCGGAGGAAACGGTGCACGTGCTCGGGGCGCATCGCGAGCGCATGCTGCGCGCCGGGATCGGCGAGCCCGGCGCGATCCGCTCGATCCCCGACGAGATCGAAGCCCTCGTCGCCCTGGGCCGGATCGAGGAAGCGACGAGACTGCTCGACTGGCTCGAGACGCAGGGATACGCGCTTGACCGCACATCGGCACTCGCGACGGCGGGGCGATGCCGCGCGCTGCTGCAAGCGCGCACGGGAGACCTCGAAGGCGCGCTGCGGGCGCTCAGGACGGCCCTCGACGAGCACGTCCGACTCACCATGCCATTCGAGCGCGCGCGAACTTTGCTCGTACTCGGAACGGTCCAACGCCGCGCCAAACAACGGTCGGCGGCACGAGAGACGCTCGGCGAGGCGCAGTCGGGTTTTGTCGAGCTCGGGGCGGCACCATGGGCTGACCGCGCGCGAGCGGAACTCGCCCGCATCGGCGGCCGCCCTCGGACCCAGTCGGCGCTCACTCCGACCGAGCAGCGACTCGCGTCGCTCATCGCCGAAGGCCGCTCCAACAAGCAGGCCGCGGCCGCGCTGTTCGTGACGCCCAAGACGGTCGAGACGCAGCTCTCGCGCATCTACCGAAAGCTCGGCGTCCACTCGCGGCTCGAACTCGCCAACCACCTGCACAGCGACGCCGGCGCGACCGAACTGTAGGGATTCCCCGACTTTCATCGGCGGCCCGACCCGCTTAGCGTCTGCCTCTCATCCGGCACTTATACGCCGGCTCACCAGGAGGAACGTCGAGTTGGTTCCCACACTCGGCACCCTCGGCGTCGTCTGCCGCCGCGCCGGCGACTCGGACGCCGCAAGACGACACACCGAGCGCGCTCTGCGACTGCTCGAAACCCGCGGCCTGGACGTCCATCCACAGGCCACAACGCTCCGGATGAACTGTTGAACTGCGACCTGCCCGAGGAGGCTTCGATGACCGCGCCGTACACCAACCTGAGTGCAAACGATGGTGTGGCCTCGCGCCGCCGGCCGCTCCGAGCCGCTGCCGCCGCCATCGGCGCGACGGTCGTGATCGCCATCGGCGCCTACGCGACCAAGCAGTATTCCAGCGGCTCCCCTCCGGTGTCCCGATCCGCGCCGACGACGCGCGAGCACGTGTCGAGCGAACACGCGATGCGCGAGATGCGCATGACCATCCGCGCGCTCTACGGCCCACAACCGCGGCTCCAACGGTCGCGGCGACACGGCGTATGACCGTTCCCCGTCCGCCCACATCGCCTCAGGAGGTCTCGATGTCACCGCTCACTCCCACGAACATCACGCGCGCAACCCGCAGACTCGTAGCCGCGCTGGCGGGCACCGCGATGATCGCAGCCGCCCCTGCAGCGGCGTCGGCGCACGAGCCGATCCGCCTGCACTTCGAGAAGCAATGCCTAGGCACCAGCTGCACCGGCACGCTGCTCACGCCGTCAGGCAAGCCGATCCCCACCACGACGGTCTCCGCGTCGCTCTCGCCCATGTGGGTCGAAAGCGGCGTGATCGGCTTCTCCGCAACCGAGACGATCACGGCAAGAAACGGGTCGTTCACGATGAACCACCTCGGCATCAACGACTTGAAGGCCACACCTGACGAGATCAGCGTCCTCGGCGCCGTCGTCATCGGCTCGTGGCAAGGCGTTCCCCTGGCCGGCGCGACCGTATTCATCCGAGCGTACGGAGACCCGCTCCCGTCGGTCCGCGGCACCATCTGGATTCAGCCGCCTCGCAACGGCCACTGATCACGCACGATCGCCCACCGTCGAACGCTCGCCGGCGGCGTCCTCACGATCCTGTTCCTCGCCACCGCGGCGGGGCAGGTGATCGTGCGGCGCACGAGCCTCCCAGGGCTGATCGCCGCCTCGATCGTGATCGGAGCATCCGCCGGGATCTCCACCGGCGCCGGCCTCGTCTCACTCGCGATCGCCCTCCCCAAGGCCCAGCTCACGAAGATGACCGCCGCCTACTACATCGCCCTGTACGGCAGCATCACCGCGCCGGTCATCGGCGACAGGCTCATCGCACAGCGCACCGGCATCGCGACCGCCGGCCTGATCGTCTGCATCGCACTCGCCGTCGCCGTCTTCGCCATCCTGGTCAGCCTCGTCCACGACCGCACGACCCAACCGGCATGAGGCTCTCAACAGCCCTGGCCACAAGCCGACGATCAGCGCGAGCGCCGTTCGCGCGAGTACGCCGACGTACTTGACATCTCCGACCCCTACTGACCGCTTATTCCGGCGAAGCCCCAAATCGCGAGCCCGGCCAGTCCGGCAAAGATCGGCGTAGACACACACGTCGCTGGCGCTCAACAGCGCCTACCGAGGACCGGAGACCAATCCTGCGGTGAGCCAGGCCTCGACGAATTCGAGACTCTCCGGCGCCTCGACCACCTTGCCCAAAGCTGCCGCTTGGCGTGGTGGTCTCCTGGCCGGTCGTGCGGAACCGCCGGCACACTCGAGCGGCCCGCTCTACCCCGGCTCCATGTGTCTGGTCTCACGGCGCCGTGGACGGCCTCGTAGAGCGGTCGTAGAGCGGCCTTTGCCAGGCTGTGGACCCCTGGCCCGCTGACCCCCCGCCCGCTGACCCTTGCCCGGGGTTCGGGGATGTGGTTGGGTTGGCTGTGCACGAGCACCCGAACACGGGAGCCGCATGCGGCTCAGCATCCTTGGACCCGTCGAGGCCAGCGTTGACGGCCACCCCGTCGCGCTCGGCGACGCGAAGCAGTGCGCCGTTCTGGCGATGCTGGGGCTCGAGGCGAATCGTGCGGTGACGGCCGACCGGCTGATCGAGGGGCTGTGGGGTGCGCAGCCACCGCCGAGCGCCGCGAACATGGTCCACAACTACGTCTGGCGACTGCGCCGGTCACTGGCCGGGGTCGGCGGGGCGGAGATCGTCACGCGTGGGCGTGGGTATGAGTTGCGGATAGACCGCGAGCTCGTGGACGTTTGCCGTCTCGAACGGCTGGTCTCCGAGGCGGCTCGGGCGGCCGAGATCGGCGAGCCGGGGAGCGGGGCGGCGCGCGAGGCGTTGGCGCTGTTTCGCGGCGAACCGCTGGCGGACGTGGCGGACGAGCCGTTCGCGGTCGCGGAGATCCATCGGCTCGAGGAGCTGCGCCTGACCGCCGCGGAGCTGGCGATCGACGCGGATCTGGCTGCGGGCCGGCATGACGAGATCGTCGGGGAGATCGACGCGCTGCTGGCCGAGAACCCGCTGCGTGAGCGGCTGTACGCGCGGCAAATGCTCGCGCTCTACCGGTGCGGGCGTCAGGCCGACGCGCTAGAGGCCTATCGCCACGCCAGGCAGACGCTAGTTGAGGAGATCGGCGTCGAGCCGGCGCCGGAGCTCCGGCGCCTGCACGACGCGATCCTGCGCCAGGACCTGTGGCTTGACGTCGAGCCGGTGGCGGCGGAGCTTCCGCACGAGCTCGACGCGTCCGCGTCGCCGCCGCTGATCGGGCGCGACCGCGAGCTGCAGGAGCTGCGGACGCGCTGGAAGCGCGCTGCAGCCGGTGCGGGCGCGCTGGTGACCATTGCCGGCGCGTACGGGATGGGCAAGACGCGTCTGGCCGCGGAGATTGCGGGCGAGGCGCATCGCGAGGACGCGGCCGTCTTCTACGCGGCCGGGACCGGTCCCCCGGAGGCGGCGCTGGCGGCGATCGCCCGGGCGCGCGAGCCGCGGCGGCCGGCGCTGGTCGTGGTCGACGATGCCGACCGCGCGCCCGCCGTGGTGCGGGCGGCGCTGCGCGATCTCGCGCCAGCGCTCCATCGCCTGCCGGTGCTCGTGCTGGCCACGGGGCAGGAGACCGTCGCACTCGCACGACTGGAGTCGGACGAGGCGCTCGTGCTCGAGCCGCTCGGCGCGGGCAGCGTCCGCGCGATCGCCGCCTGTTACGCCCCGGTCGGCGCGGAGGCGGCGCCCGTCGAGACGTTGCTGGCCACGAGCCGCGGGATCGCACGCCAGGTTCACGAGGCCGCCGCGGAGTGGGCGCGAGGCGAGGCCACACGCGGCGTCGACGCGGTGGCCGGGCGCGCGGCGGCCGGCCGCGGCGAGGCCCGCGCGCTGGAGGAGGAGCTCGCCGGCAGGGTCGTCGAGCTGCTGTCGGCTCGCGAGCGCGCCGGCCTGGTCCGCGCCGGCGGCGACGTCGCCGTCGCGCCGGCGGTGTGCCCGTACAAGGGACTGGCGCCGTTCGACGCCGCGGACGCCGAGTACTTCTTCGGACGCGAGCGGCTGGTCGCCGAGCTGGTCGCGCGCGTGGCCGGCGCACCGCTGCTCGCGGTCGTCGGACCGTCGGGGAGCGGCAAGTCGTCCGTCCTCCGGGCCGGGCTGTTGCCCGCCCTCGCGGGCGGCGTCTTGCCGGGGAGCGACGGCTGGACTCAGGCGCTCATCACGCCAGGCGAGCAGCCGCTGCGCGAGCTTCGCCGCGCAACCCGCCGGCTCGCGCGCGAATGGCACCGAGTCCTCGTGGTCGACCAGTTCGAGGAGCTGTTCACCGCCTGCCCGGACGAGACCGAGCGGGCCGAGTTCGTCGCCGCCCTCGTGCGTGTCGCGCGCGATAAAGACAGCGTCGTGGTGGTGGCCGTGCGCGCCGACTTCTACGGCCGCTGCGCAGCGCACCCCGAGCTGTCGCGCCTGCTCGCCGCCAACCACGTGCTCGTCGGCGAGATGTCGCGCGACGAGCTCGCGCGCGCGATCGAGCGCCCCGCGGGACGGGCCGGCGTGAGCGTCGAACCGGAGCTGGTCGAAGCGCTGCTGGCGGACGTCGAAGGCCAGCCGGGCGCGCTGCCGCTGCTGTCCACGGCGCTGCTCGAGCTCTGGCGCCGGCGCGACGGGCGCCGCCTGCTGCTTGCCGCGTACGCGCGCAGCGGCGGCGTTCAGGGAGCCGTCGCGCGGCTGGCCGAGGACGCGTTCGTCGAGCTCGATCCCGGCCAGCAGGCAACGGCGCGCAGGCTGCTGCTGCGCCTCACCGATGAGGACCGGAGCGGCGCGATCGTGCGCCGCCGGATCGCGCTGGCCGAGCTCGAGGGCGAGCAGGTCGCCCAGGTCGTCGCCCGTCTCACCGATCGCCGTCTGCTGACGGTCGGCGACGGCGCCGTCGAGGTCGCGCACGAGGCGCTGCTGCGCGAATGGCCGCGGCTGCGCTCCTGGCTCGAGGAGGACGTGCAGGGACGCCGGCTGCATCGCCGGCTCGGCGCCGCGGCGCGCGCCTGGGACGCTGACGGTCGCGACCCGGGCGAGCTCTACCGCGGCGGGCGCCTCGCGTCCGCGCTCGAGTGGGCCGCCGGGCACCAGCCCGAGCTCAACGCGACCGAGCGCGCGTTCCTGGACGACAGCCGGCGCGCGAGCGGGCACGAGCAGCGTCGCCTGCGCCTGGTGCTCGCGGGGGTGGCCTCGCTGCTCGTCATCGCGGTGATCGCCGGTCTGGTCGCGCTCGACCAGCGCGGCAATGCGCGCGCCGAGGCGACCGTGGCCGCGGCGCAGCGACTCGGGGCGCAGGCGCTCGCGGAGGACGACCTCGACCGCGCCCTGCTCCTCGCGCGCCAGGGCGTGGCGCTGCACGACTCGCCGCAGACGCGCAGCAGCCTGCTGGCGGCGCTGCTCAAGAGCCCGGCGGCGGTCGGCGTGCTGCGGGGCGACGGCGACAGGCTGGCCGGCGTCGCACTCAGCCCCGACGACCGCACGCTCGCCGTCATCGACAACGACGGCACCCTCAGGCTCGTCGACACCGCAACCCGGCGTCCGGTGGCCCAGCCACTGACCGTTTCCGGCATGTGGCGCGACGGCGCCTGGGAGGGTCTGAGTTTCAGCGAGGACGGCTCACGATTCGCGGTCGGCGGCTCGCAGCCGGTCGTGCTGGACGCTCGCACGCACCGCGTCGTGGCTCGGCTACCCGCCATGGACGGTCGGTCCATCGAATCCCTGCGGCTGTCCGCGGATGGGCGCACGCTGTTCGCCGCGGTCTCTCTCCCACCGGATCGCACGGCGGTTCGGCGCTTCGACGCGACCACCGGCCGGCCGCTCGGCGCGCTGCGCTTCGTCGGTCGCGGCATCGCTCCCTCGGCGCTGAGATTCACGAGCGGTGGGCGCGTCGTGACGAGCCGCGCAGGTGGCCCGACGACGGTCCGTGACGCCCGGACCCTGGCCCGCATCAGCGAGCTCGAGCAGATGCCGCGCCCGCTCGTACAACTCCCCGCCGGCCAGGACCAGACGGCCCTGAGCCCGGACGATCGCACGCTGCTGCTCGGCGGCCGCGACGGCTCCGTGCGCTTTCTCGATCTGGCGACTGGCACGGTCCGCGCCGCCTCCGGACGGCACGACGGCGCGGTCGTGCGCGCCTCGATCAGCGCCGACGGACGCACCGCGGTCACGGCCGGCGAGGACCGGCGCGTGATCGTCTGGAACGTCGAGCGGGCCGTGGCACGCGAGACGCTCGAAGGTCACGCCGGGGAGATAACCGGACTCGCGATCAGCTCCGGCGCCGAGACGCTCTACAGCGCCGCCAAGGACGGCACGGTCCTGATCTGGGATCTCGCCGGAGACCGCCGCCTCGGCCGCCCGTTCGACGTGCGACCGCCCGGCGACGGCGACGCGCTGAGTCGCGAGCTGTACACCGGCCCTTGGAACTACGACCTCGCCTATGCCCTGCGCCCCGACAGCGAGGTCCTCGCCGTCGGGCAACGCGACGGGACCGTCTCGCTGATCGACGCCGAGACGCTGGAGGAGCGCTCGCGGTTCCGCGCGGTTCCGAACGCGCCGGTCCGTGGCATGGCGTACGTGCCGGGCGGACGGTCGCTCATCGTCGGCGGCGACGACGGTTTCCTCGCCATCTTCGACCCGGCCCGTGGCCGTCTTCTCACGCCGCTGCAGGGCCACAGCGGCCACCCGCTGCTGACGCCCGCTTTCAGCGCCGACGGACGGCTCATGGCGACTGCCGGCGCCGCCGATGCTGTGCTGCTGTGGACGCTGCGGTCCGAACGACCGGTGGGACGGCCTCGGCGCTACTCACCCTCGCTGGGTGCCTGGGGGCTGTCGCTCAGCCCCGACGGACGGACCCTGGCCGTCGCGACCGACGTGGGCATCGAGATCGTCGACGTCGCCTCGCTGCGCCGCCGCGCGATCCTCCCCGGGACCGAGACCGTCCGGCTGGCACGCTTCACGCCAGATGGCCGCTTCCTCGTCGGCGGCAGCTACAAGGGCTGGGCGAGACTGTGGTCCACCGACACCTGGCGGCCCGCCACCCGCAAGCTGGCCGGCCACACCGGAGAGGAGACCTCGGGGTCCGTCAGCCCCGATGGTCGCATGCTGGCGACCGGCAGCACCGACGGCACCACCCGCTTGTTCGACCTGGCCACCCAGCGGCCGGTCGGTGCGCCGCTGCCCGGCCCTCGCGACCGCCAGATCGCGCCGGTGTTCACGCCCGACGGTGCCTACCTCTTCGTCATCACCGACGCCCGGCGCGGCAATCGCTGGGACATCCGCCCGTCCTCGTGGGCGCGTCACGCCTGCAAGATCGCCGGCCGCCGGCTCACCCGGACCGAGTGGAACGACGTGCTGCCCGAGCGCGACTACGCTCCCGCCTGCTAGCGCGTGCAGGAACGGGTGATCTCGCCACCAGCCCATCCTCTCGCGTAGCGCGGTTGCGCAACCGCGCTAGGCCGCTCGATCGTGCCGCCCAAAGCCGCCGCTTAGCCCAGAAATACGAAATCCGGCGCCATAAGCACCGGATTTCAAAGTGGTGGGAGAAGGATTCGAACCTTCGAAGGCTGAGCCAACGGGTTTACAGCCCGTCCCCTTTGACCGCTCGGGAATCCCACCGGGCGGCGGCCAGTTTAGCGACGTTGCCCGTGGACCGCAGGTCGGATGCATCTGTCGCGGGAGACTGGGAGGATCGCGGCGCGATGGAGCGGCCAGTGCTCATCGCCGGAGACGACGGGGTGCCCGTGCGCGTGCGCGAGGAACTCGCCGGTGCCGGCATCCCGACGGTGTCGATCTGTTCGTCGAAGAACGTGCGGGCGGCGCGGGCGGCGGTGGCGGCCAATGCGAAGGTCGTGATCGGGGATGTGGCGACGGCCGCGACGTGGGAGCAGGCGGGGATCGAGCACGCGCGATCGATCGGGATCCTCGGCGAGGACGACCTGGCGAACCTGAGCGCGGCGCTGCAGGTGGCGGACGAGACGACGGACCTGCCGATCGTCGTGCGGTTGTTCGCCACCGACCTCGCGGACGGGGTCGAGCAGATGCTCGCGCCGCGCGGCACCGTGCTGAGTGAGATCGAGGTTTCCGCGCCGGCGCTCATCCAGGCCGCGCTCTCCGGCAACGAGGGCCAGCGGGTGACGGTGGGTGGGCGGATCCTCGAGGTCGCCGAGGTCGACAAGGACGACCCGGGTCTCGTGGTCGCGCTGTGCGACGTCGAGCACCCGACGGAGGTGCTGCCGACGCGCGAGCAGCTCGGGGAGAACCACGTGCTGGGCCTCGTCGATCGGGCGCAGGTCGTGCAGGGCGCTCGCGGGGCGCTGCCCGCGTCGGTCGCGCAGCGTCATCACCAGCGGGCGCCGCAGCGTCCGCACCGGCCCTCGAACACGGAGCGCGCACGGGCGGCGTTGTCGACCATCCCCGGCCGCGCCTACGTGCTGGTCGCGATCATCGCGATCGTCTTCACCATCGGCACGTCCGTCTTCGCGATTTCCAAGCACCTCGACGTCGTCGACTCGATGTACTTCACGGCGACGACGATGGCGACCGTCGGGTACGGGGACGTCAACCTGCTCGAAGCGCCCGACTGGCTGAAGCTGTTCGACATCGGGCTGATGGCGGTGTCGGCGGTCCTGCTGGCATCGGTGCTCGCCTTCGTGACCGATCAGCTGGTCTCCTCGCGGATCGACCGCGCCCTCGGCCGCTTTCCACGCCCGCGCAAGGATCATGTGATCGTGTGCGGGCTCGGGAAGGCGGGCGCGCGGGTCCTGCAGGGCCTGCACGACCTCGGGGTGCCGTGCATCGGCGTCGAGCGCAATCCGGAGGCGGTCGGCATCTCGCTCGCCCGCCGGCTGGAGATCCCGGTGGTCTTCGCCGACGGCCGCGCGCCCGGCACGCTCGCCAGCCTGCACATCGACCACGCCCGCGCGGTGATGGCGCTGACGAGCGACGACCTGGTGAACCTCGAATGCGCGCTGTCGGCGCGCAAGCACAACCCGACGGTGCGGATCGTGATGCGGATCTTCGACCCGCGCCTGGCGGAGCGGCTGGACCGGGGGATCGAGCTCGACGTCACCCGCTCGGTCTCCGCGCTCGCGGCGCCGAGCTTCAGCGCCGCGCTGCTGGGCCGCACACCCGCCCAACCGCTGTCGCTCTCCAACGTCCCGCTCCGGGTCCTCGAGACACGGATCCCGCAGAACTGGCCACACAACGGCGAACGGATCCGCGACCTCCACGAGCACAGCGAGCTGCGGGTGCTCGCGCTCGACGGCCGCTGGTTCCCCGCCGACGATCACCAACTGCAAGCGGGGCAGGCCGTGTCGGTCGTGGCGACCAAGGAGGCGTGCGACGCGCTCACCGCGCGGTGAGCGTCGAGTTTCTCGTGTACAGCGCGAGAAACTCGACGGTCGTGCGACGCTGTGGATGAAACGATGGTTCGCTCGATCGTCTTCGCCGCACTCGTGCTCGCCGTCGCGGCCGCCCCGCCCGCCCGCGCCGAGCGGGTCCTGACCCCGATGGCACACCTCTGGGTCGACCCCGACAGCAGCACAGCAGACGTCGGGACCGCGGACGCGAAGCGGCTCGCCGCGATCCCGAGCGCGACGTGGCTCACCGGCGGCGACCCCTACGGCGACGCTCGCCGCCTCACGCGCGCGGCGCCACCACAGGTGCCGGTGTTCGTCGCCTACAACGTCCCGGGCCGCGATTGCGGCGGGTACTCGAACGGGGGCGCCGGCTCGGCCACCGCCTACCGTCGCTGGATCAACCGCCTGGCGAGCGGCATCGGCACCCGCACCGCGGTCGTGATCGTCGAGCCCGATGCGCTCGCCTCAGGTTGCGTCAGGTCGAGCCTGATCAAGTACGCGGTCACCCGGCTGAGCAGGCTCAATCGCACCGGCGTCTACGTCGACGCCGGCCACTCGCATTGGCAGCCGGCGACGACGATGGCGACGCGGCTCAAGAACGCCGGCATCGCCAAGGCCGACGGCTTCGCCCTCAACGTCTCCAACTACCGCACGAACCCCGAGCTGATCGCGTACGCGGAGCACCTCGGCCGCTGGCATTACGTGCTCGACACGAGCCGCAACGGGCAGGGGCCGTACAGCGGCGAGCAGGACTGGTGCAACCCGCCCGGCCGGGGCCTCGGCGAGCGCCCGACCACGGCCACGAACACCCCCAGGCTCGACGCATACCTCTGGATCAAGACCCCGGGCGAGTCCGACGGCGAGTGCCGCGGAGGCCCGCCCGCAGGTCGGTGGTTCCCGGCACAGGCCGCGGACCTGATCCGCAACGCGAACCCGCCGCTCTAGCTTTCCGGCGATGAGTCAAGATCGCGGTGAGCGCAGCGGCGCTTGCCGCGGTCGGTGAT
>NZ_JAPDOD010000080.1 GCF_027587205.1 Solirubrobacter ginsenosidimutans | reverse complement strand
CTCCCGCCCGCGAGGGCGCCCTGGGCCAGGCGTCCGCGCTGGCCGCCCGCCAGCGCGATCGCGGCCGCGGCGCGGTCCGCGAAGGCCCCCGCGGAGCGCAGGCCGAGCTCCTCGGCGAGCGCCTGCGCGTGGGCGGCGACCGCCGTCGCGTCCTCGCCGCGGTCCAGGGCGAGCAGGATGCGCGTCTGCAGCTCGAGCGCGCCCGCCCGCCACGCGGCGGGGATCTGCGCCAGCGTCTCGTCCCCGCCCGCCTGCAGCAGCGCGTGCAGCGCGCCCGCGGCATCGTCGTCGGCCAGCAGCGCCGCGGCCAGCGCGTGACCCGCGCCCGTGGACGGGAAGCTGCGCTGCATGCCGCGCAACGTGGCCGCGGCCTCGCGCGCGAGCGTGAGCGCGAGGGCGTTCTCGCCCGCCGCGGTGGCCGTGAACGAGCGCGCGAAGAGGTTCCAGACCGTGCCCTGTTCGTGCCCGGCCACGCGGGCGATCTCGATCGCGGTGTCGAGGATGTCGGCCGCCTCGCGCAGGCGCCCGCGCATGGTCCGGATGGTGCCGGTCCAGAACAGCAGCGGCAGCACCTGGCCCTGGCCGGTGGCTTCGGCGACGCCGAGCGCCCATTCGGCCCGCTCCCCGCCGCGTTCGTAGTGGTCGAGCAGGACCTCCGAGCCCGCGAGCCCGTTGACCGCGAGATCGAGGTGGCCGACGACCGCCTCGTCGGCCATCCCCTCGAGCATCGCGGCGCCCTCGGCGGCCGCTGCCTCCGCCTCCGCGATCGTGCCGCCGCACACGCCGGCGAGGGCGAGCTCGCCCGCCGCGGCCGCGATCAGCGGGCGGTCGCCCAGGGCACGGGCCGCGTCCAGCGCGCGTGCCGCCCACTCGCGCATCGCGCCGTAGTCCATGCGGTAGAAGCCGTCGCGGCCGATCTCGAGCATCAGGAGCACCGCCTCGCGTGTCGCGTCGGCGGGCAGATCGGCGAGCGCGGCCTGCAGGCGCGCGTGGGCGTCCTGATGGCGGCCGAGCATGTGCTCCAGCGCCGCCGCCGCGGCGGTCATGGGAACGTTGGGCGGACCGGCGGCGAGACACTCCCGGACCGCGTCGTAGGCGAGTTGCCACTCGCCCGCGGCCATGTGTGCCTGCCCGAGCGCGGCGAGGACCTGCGCGCGCTCGGGCGCGGCCGGGCCGAGCAGCCGCGCGGCCGCCTCGTAGAGGCGCGCCGCCGAGGCCGGAGCGCGGGTCGCGGCGGCGGCACCCGCCTCGCGCAGGACGGCCACGGCGGCGGCGTCGCCGCGGCGGGCGGAGCGCTCGACGTGGTGCGCGCGCTCGAGCGCGCTCGCGCCCCGCTCCTCCAACGCCCGCGCGCAGCGCTCATGGGCGACGAGCCGCCAGCCGCCGAGCGCGGTCGCGTAGACGGCAGAGCGGACGAGCGGGTGCCGGAAGCGGAACCGGCGCGGGACGTCGGTGTGGCGGACGAGGTCGCTTTGCAGCAGTTCGTCGAGCGCGCCGATCGCGTCCCATTCCGAGACGCCGGCGGCGATCGCGGCCAGCTCCGGCTCGAACGGGTCGCCCGCGATCGCGGCGCCCGCGAGCACCTGCCGCGCGCAGTCGGACAGCTGGGCGATCTCGCCCGCGAAGGCGGCCGCGACCGCGCGCGGGACCTCGACGCCGGACAGCGGCACCGCAGGCCCCGCCGCGAGCCGGTGCGGAGCGCGCGCGAGCTGCTGCAGGTAGAAGGGATTGCCGCCGGCGGTCGGGTACAGCGTGTCGGCGTCCTCGCCGACCAGCTCGCGCGCCTCGGCGGCGCTGAGCTCGGCCAGCTCGACCCGCTGTGCGCGCTCGAGCGCGGGGACGAGCCGCTCGGGCACCTGGCGCGGGCGCACGGCGAGCGCGAGCAGCAGCGGTGCGGCCGGCGGGCGGCGCAGCAACGCGCCCAGCAGCTCGAGCGAGCCGGAATCCGCCCAGTGCAGGTCGTCGAGGATCAGCACCAGCGGCTTCGGGCCCGCGAGCTCCTCGAGCAGCGCGCGGGCGGCGCGGTGCAGCCGGAAGCGCTCGTCGCTGCCGGCCTCCCCGTCGAGCCCCGGGAAGATGTGCACGAGCTCGGAGCGGGTGACGTCGTCGAGTCCGGTCAGGCGGCGTGGGTCGAGCCCGCGCAAGTACTCGTCGAGGGCGTCCACGAACACGCCGAAGGGCAGATCGCGCTCGAGCTCGGAAGCGCTGCCGGCGAGGACGAGGCAGCCGTGCGCGTCCGCGCGCGCGTCGAGCTCGGCCAGCAACCGCGTCTTGCCCATTCCAGGCTCGCCCACGACCTCGACGGCGACGAAGCCGCGCCGAGCCTCGACCAGCGCCGTCTCGAGCGCCTCGACCTCGGCACCGCGCCCCACCAGCGGCTCAACGATATGAGGCATCGCTGAGCCCAGCCTAACCCAGCTCAGGGAGCGCGACCAGGGTCTGCCCCGGATGACCGCGCGCCCTGACGACGGGACGCTGCACGCCATGCACACGACCCACAAGCCCCCGCCCGCGGCGATCCTCGTCGTCCCGCTGATCGCCGCCCTCGTCCTCACCCTCTTCGCCTGGCCGGCCGCGCGCATCGGCCCGCGCGACCTGCCCGTCGGCGTGGTCGGGCACCAGCCCGTGCCCACGGGCGCGTTCGACGTCCACCGCTACGCCACCGAGGCCGCGGCGCGCGATGCGATCGAGGCGCGCGAGATCTACGGCGCCCTGGCCGGCGCGAAGGTGCTCGTGGCCTCCGCCGCCTCGCCCGCCGTCGCCCAACTGCTCACCCACGCCGCCGACGGCCGGCCCGTCGAGGACGTCGTCGCGGCGCCCAAGGCCGGCAACGCGCTCGGCGCTTCGGTGCTCCCGCTCGTGCTCGGCGGCGTCCTGACCGGGATCTGCGGCGCGGTGCTCGCCGCGGGCTTCTGGCGCCGCACGGCGCTGCTGGTCGCCGGCTCGGTCGGGACCGGGCTCGCGGCGACGCTGATCATCCAGACCTGGCTCGGCGTCGTGGCCGGCGACTGGTGGGCGAACGCCGCGGCACTGAGCCTGACCGTGTTCGCCGTCGCCGCGTGCGTCAACGGTCTGGAGGCGCTGTTCGGCAAGGCCGGCCTGCTCGCGGGCGCACTCACGATGATCTTCGTCGGCAATCCGTTCTCCGGCGCGGCCACGTCACCGGAATTGCTGCCGGCCGGCGCGGGCTCGCTCGGCCAGTTGCTCCCGCCCGGTGCCGGCGGGAACCTGCTGCGCAGCACGGGCTACTTCGACGGCGCCGCGGCCGGCGGGCACGTCGTCGTCCTCGCCGCGTGGGCCGTCGCCGGACTCGTCCTGCTGGCGCTCGCCAGGCGCCCGCGAGTGGCGGCGCTGCCCGCATTGGCCCGTTAAACGCGGAGACCCGCATCTAGGCGGGCCTCGGCCATCAGAAGATCAGGCGTGTGTGGCAGGGGGACGTTCGGTGAAGCTAAGAAGGTCTCAGCCCTCCGTTTGCCCTCGCTATCTGACATCACTCAGGGTAGCGCGAAGAACTCCGCGAGCAAGCGCGAGACCTCCTCGGGCGCCTCATGTTGGACCCAATGTGACGTGTTCAACACAACGACCCGGTCGAGTTCGGGCACGTCTGAACGGAGCGGTTCGGCGACGTCGAGCGTCAGATACGCGTCGTGGCGCCCCCAGATCACCAGCGTGGGGGCCGAAACGGGCGCGATCCGCGTTCGCGGCGGGATCGCCCGGTAGTAGTTGAACATCGCCGTCAGCGCCCCCGGCTGCGCCCACGCCTCGCGGTACCGCGGGTCGTCCTTGAACGGGAAGACCCGCGGCCCGAGGAACTCCGGCAGCCATGGGAGCTGGAAGAGACCCATGTACCAGGAGCGCGCGGCCTGGCGCGGGCGCACCACGGCCTGCCTGAAGCGCCGCGGGTGGGGCGCGTTGAGGATCGCGAGCCGGCGCACGACCTCGGGGTGCGCCATCGCGAGCGCCCACGCCACCGCGCCGCCCCAGTCGTGGCCGGCGACGCACGCGCGCGCCTCCCCGCGCTCCTCGATCAGCTGCCGGACGTCGCCCGCCAGCGCGTCGAGCCGGTACGCCGCCCGCCCCACCGGCTTCGACGAGCGGTTGTACCCGCGCAGGTCGGGCGCGACGACGCGAAAGCCCGCGGCCGCGAGCGGCTCGAGCTGGTGCCGCCAGCCGTACCAGAACTCCGGGAAGCCGTGCAGGAGCACCACGAGCGGCCCCTCGCCCACTTCCACGTAGTGCAATCGGACGGTGTCGAGCTCGGCGTAGCCGTCGATCACGCGGTTATCTTGCCCGCATGACCCTCGCCGGAGACGCCGATCGCTCCAAGGCCATCGTCACGCTGCGCGACGCGACGGTCGAAGGCCGGCTGACGCTCGACGAGTTCGCCGACCGCGTCGAGCGGGCCGAGCTCGCCCGCACGTTCGCGGACCTCGAATCGGTCACCGCGGATCTGCCGTCGACGGGCGCGGCGGACCTCCCCGTCAAGCACGGCGCGTGGTTCTCCCGCCTGCAGCGCTCCGGCCGGTGGGAGCTCGCGCCCGCCTCGAAGGTGCTGTCGGTGTGCGGGACGATCGAGCTCGACCTCGGGCGCGCAACCCTGCACGGCGCCGAGACGGTGATGCGCGTGCGCAACGTGTTCGGCACGATCACGATCCTCGTGCCTCGCGGCGTCGAGGTCTCCGTCGACGGCTCGGACGCCTTCGGCACCCGCGAGATCGACCTTCCGGACACCGGCCCGGTGGGCGATGCCCCGCGGCTGCGCATTCTCACCTCCGGCGTCGGCGGGACGCTGCGCGTCAAGACCTCAGGCGAGCGCCCGGGCGCGGGCGAGTAGGAGGTCACGCTCGGCGGCGTTGGCGGTCAGCGACGCCGCCCGCTCGAACTCCGCGCGCGCCTCGCCGGTGCGGCCCAGCTTTGCCAGCAGGTCGCCGCGCACGCTCGGCAGCAGGTGATAGCCGCCCAGCTCGTTCTCGAGCCCGTCGAGGTGAGAGAGCCCGGCGTGCGGGCCGAACGCCATGCCGAGCGCGACCGCGCGGTTGAGCTCCACGACCGGCGACGGGGAGACGCGGGCGAGGGTCTCGTACAGCGCCGCGATCCGGATCCAGTCGGTGTCCTGCGCGCGAGCGGCGCGGGCGTGGCACGCGGCGATCGCGGCCTGCAGGCCGTAGACGCCGAGGCCGAGCCCTTCGGCACGCCGCAACGCGAGCAGCCCGCGCTGGATCAGCAGCCGGTCCCAGCGCGAGCGGTCCTGGTCGAGCAGCAGGATCGGCCGGCCGGCACGTGTGACGCGCGCCGCCATCCGCGACGCCTGGATCTCCATCAGCGCCAGCAGGCCCCAGACCTCGCTGTCGCGCGGCGCGAGCGTCGAGAGCACGCGGCCGAGGCGCAGCGCGTCCTCGCACAGACCCGGCCGCATCCAGTCCGGACCGGCGGTGGCGGCGTAGCCCTCGTTGAAGATCAGGTAGATCACCTCGAGCACGCCCGCCATGCGCTCGGGCAGCGCGTCCCCGTCCGGGATCGCGAACCCGACGCCGGCGAGTGCCCGCTTCGCCCGCACGATCCGCTGCGCGATCGTGGTCTCGGGGACGAGGAACGCGCGGGCGATCTCGGGCGTCGAGAGCCCGCCCAGCATCCGCAACGTCAACGCCACCCGCGCCTCCATGGAGAGCACCGGGTGGCAGCAGGTGAAGATCAGCGACAGCAGGTCGTCGGAGCCGACCTCGTCGTAGCTCGCGACCGCCATGAAGAAGCCGAACTCGGCGTGCTTCTCGTCGCGCTTGCGCGACCGCCGCATGAGGTCGATCGCGCGGTGCTTGGCCGCGGTCATCAGCCAGGCGCCCGGGTTGTCCGGGACGCCTGACTGCGGCCACTTCTCCAGGGCGGCGACGAGCGCGTCCTGCGCGAGATCCTCGGCCACGCCGACGTCTCGCATCATCCGCGCGAGCGCGGCGATCAGGCGGGGCGACTCGATCCGCCAGACCGCCTCGATCGCCCGCTGCGTCGCCGCCCGGTCCGTCACGCCTTGGTCTGCTCCGGCGGCTCGGCCGACAGCTCGGCGGCGGCCTGGATGTCCTCGGGGAAGTCCGACATCTCGAAGATCTGGCGGACCTCGACGAACGAGCGGCCGTCCTGCGGGACGCGCTTGGCCCACTCGAGGGCCTCCTCGCGGTCCTTGGCCTGGATGATCCAGTAGCCGCCGACCAGCTCCTTGGCCTCGCTGAACGGCCCGTCGGTGACGCCGGAGGAGGAGACGCGGGAGGCCTCACCGTGCAACCCATCCGCCGCCAGTAGCGCGCCGGCCTGCGTCAGCGCCTCGTTGTAGGCGGTCATCGCTTCAACCGCTTCCACCGAGGGGCCTTCGGCGTACTCGTCGTCGGTGATGTTGGGGTACATGAACAGCATGAATCGGGCCATTTCCGCGTCTCCTCGGGAGTTGTAGGTTGCGGTTCTACAACGACGACGAACGGGCCGCGGTCGAAATCGACACGCGGCCCGAAAGTTTTTCGTCGCTCTAGTGTGCGGCCAGGCTCTCCCCCTCGATGTCGAGGTTGGGCACCAGGCGCGACATGCGCTTGGGCATCCACCAGGCGCGCCGGCCGAGCAGGCTCATCACGGCGGGCACCAGCGTGAGGCGGACGATGAACGCGTCGGCGAGGACGCCCACTGCGAGTGACAGGCCGATCGACTTCGTGATCGGGTCGTCGGCCAGGACGTAGGCGCCGAAGACGACGCACATGATCGTGGCCGCCGCGATCACGACGCGACCGCTCTGGACGTAGCCGGTCTTGACCGCTTCGCGGGCGTTGCCGGTGTGGACGAACTGCTCACGCATGCGCGAGACCAGGAACACCTCGTAGTCCATCGCCAGGCCGAAGAGGATCCCGATCAGCAGGATCGGCAGGAACGAGGTGATCGGGCCGTTGGCGGCGACGTCGAAGAGCCCGTTGAGATTGCCGTCCTGGAAGATCCACACGACGATGCCCAGCGAGGCGCCGATCGAGAGCAGGAACCCGGCCGCGGCCTTGAGCGGGACGAGGATCGAGCGGAAGACGACCATCAGCAGCAGCAGCGCCAGGCCGACGACGACGATGATGTAGGTCGGCAGCGCCTCGGTGAGGCGATCGGCGGTGTCGATGTTGACCGCGGTCTGGCCGGTCACGTACGCTGTGATGCCTGAGTCCTTGGGCAGCTCGTCGGCCTTCTCACGCAGCGAGGTCACGAGGTCGCGCGTCTCGTCCGACGCGGGGCCGGTGGTCGGGGTGACCTGGACGATCCAGAGGTCGCCGGCCTCGTTGGGCATCGCGGGGGAGACAGCGGCGACGCCCGGGAAGTCCTGCAGCGTGGCTGAGACCTGCTTGCCGAACTCCTCCTGCTGCTCGCGCTTGACGGACGGCGCGTCGACCACGACGGTCAGCGTGCCGTTGAAGCCCGGGCCGAAGCCCTCGGTGAGCAGGTCGTAGGAGCGGCGCTCGGTCGAGGTGGTCGGCTCGGAGGAGCCGTCCGGCAGGCCGAGCTTCATGTGCGTGGCGGGGATCGCGGCGCCGGCGAGCAGCACCAGGCCGGTGAGCAGGACGGCGACGGGGTGACGCGTGACGAAGCCGACCCAGCGGGCGCTGACCGGCGTGCCCGGCTTCTTGCGGCGCGGAGCGAACAGGCGGTTGGCGCGCGCGAGCCGCTTCCCGGAGAAGCCGAAGATCGCGGGCAGCAGGGTGATCGCGACGAGCACGGCGATCGACACGGTGCCGGCGGCGGCCAGGCCCATGACGGTGAGGAACGGGATGTTGATGACGGTCAGGCCGACGAGCGCGATCACGACCGTCAAGCCGGCGAACACGACGGCGCTGCCGGCCGTACCCACGGCGTGGGCGACGGACTCGCGCGTGTCCATGCCATCACCGAGGTTCTGCTTGTGGCGCGCGAGGATGAACAGCGCGTAGTCGATCCCGACCGCGAGGCCGAGCATCGTGGCGAGGATCGGGGCGGTCTCGGAGAGCTCGACCACACCGGAGAGTGCGGTCAGGCCGGTGATGCCGATCAGGACGCCGAACGCGGCGGTGATCAGCGGCATGCCGGCGGCCAGGAGCGACCCGAGCGTGATCGCCAGCACGAAGAACGCGACGAACATGCCGAGCGACTCGGACCCGTGGTGGCCCTCCTCGGCGGCGATCCCGCCGGAGAACTCGACCTGCAGGCCGGCGGCCTCGCCGGTGGCGGCGATGTCGGCCAGGTCCTGGCGCGCCTCTTCGCCGATCTCACCCGAGGGCACCGGGTAGATCACGTCGGCGTAGCCGATCGTGCCGTCCTTGGACAGCGTCACCTCGCTGGTGCCGGAGACCTCGTCGGCCTGCTTGGCCTCGGCCATGGTGGCCTCGATCGCCTTGGCGTTCTCAGCGTCTTTGAGGGTCTGCCCCTCTGGAGCGGCGAAGACGACCCGTGCGTAGGTGCCCGACGCGGCCGGGTACTTCTGCTCGAGCAACTGCTGCGCCTGCTGGGACTCGGTCCCCGGCACCTCGAACTTGTTGTTCGTCTGGCCGGAGAACGCCGCCGCGCACGCGCCGACGGCGACCAGGACGGTCAGCCAGAGCGCGACCACGAGCCGGCGCCGGTCATACGACCATCGCCCGAGCTTGTACAGATACGTTGCCATTGCCTCTCCTTCAGGGGTGGGGTGCTGGCAGCGAGATTGCCGAGGGCGAGGCACCCCGACTTCAGGGCGCAACCCTCATTCTTGACCCTTACGAGTGACCCTCAGGGTCCTCAATCAGGGTGGCGCCCCGATGAATCAAAGGCGTGCGCGCGGGACTCTGCCATGCATGCCGCGCTTCCTCCTGCACCACCGCCACGAGCCGCACGACTGCGGCGTGGCGTACGCGGCCTTCCGTGGGCACGCGAGCCCGCTCCGCCATCAGGCGGCGCTGGCCTCGTGCCTCTCCGGCGGGCACGCGATCTGGTGGACGGTCGACGCCGCGGACCCTGAAGAGGCGCTCGGGCTCCTGCCGTTCTTCCTCGCCGAGCGCGCCACTGCGACACGAGTCGACGAGGTCGACATTCCATGAATCCTGAATTCCGAACCGCCCGCGGCGGCACGCTCGTGCTCGGCGGCGGGTTCGCCGGCGCGTACGTCGCCCGCGGCCTCGGCCGCCAGGGCGCGACGATCGTCAACCCGGCGAACTTCATGCTCTACACGCCGCTGCTGCCCGAGGCCGCGGCGGGGAGCATCGAGCCGCGCCACGTGACCGTGCCGCTGCGCGCGATGTGCCCGCACGCGGACCTGCTGCTCGGTGCCGCCGTCGCGCTGGAGCCGGACCGCAAGATCGTGCACGTCAGCTCGGAGGCGGGCGCGTTCACCGTCGGCTACGAGCGGCTCGTGATCGCGCTCGGCTCGATCACCAGCACGCCGGCCGTCCCGGGGCTGCGCGAGCACGCGCTCGGGTTGAAGGACATCGGCGACGCGATCCGCCTGCGCAACCACGTGCTGCGCCAGCTCGAGCTGGCCGACGCCGACCCGCCGAGCGCGGCGCGGCGGCTCACGTTCGTCTTCGCCGGCGCCGGCTTCGCGGGCGTCGAGGCGGTCGCCGAGCTGCAGGAGCTGACCGAGGGCGCGCTGCGGCGCCACCCCCGGCTCGCGGGCGTCCAGCCGCGGTGGGTGCTCGTCGACCACGGCCCGCGGATCCTCGGCCAGGTCCCCGAGAGCCTCGCGCGCTTCGCCGCGCGCACCCTGTCGCGACGCGGCGTCGAGATCCTCTCGAGCACCGCGCTGGTGTCGATCGACGGCGCCGGCGTCACGCTCTCCGACGGCCGCCGGATCGAGACCGAGACCGTGGTCTGGACCGCGGGCGTGTCGGCCAATCCGGTCGCCGCGCAGCTCGGCTTGCCGCTCGACGCCCGCGGGCGCGTGCCGGTCGACGAGCACTTCCGGGTCGAAGGGCTCGAGGGCGTGCACGCGCTCGGCGACATCGCCGCCGTGCCCAACGCGGCCTCGGGCGAGCTGGACCCGCCGACCTGCCAGCACGCGCTGCGCCAGGCCCGGCGGCTCTCGCGCAACCTGCGCGGGCGGGTCAAGCCCTACGCCTTCAAGTCGCTGGGCTCGATGGCGACGCTCGGCCGCCGGCACGGCATCGCCACCGTCGGCGCGGTGCGCCTGCGCGGGATCCTCGGCTGGAGCGCCGCCCGCGGCTACCACCTGCTGGCGCTGCCGTTCTACGCGCGCCGCGCTCGCGTGCTCGCGGACTGGACCGTGGCGGCGTTCTTCCGCCGCGACGTCGCGGAGCTCACGCCATGAAGGCGCGCCGCGAACTGCTGCTCTTCGGGGCGGCCTACCTGCTCTACAACGCGGGCCGTGCCGTGACCAACGGCGACATGGACCTCGCGATCGCGAACGCCGGCTGGGTGCTGGACGTCGAGGGCGGCGCGTCGGTCGAGCGCTCCGTCCAGGACGCCTTCGGCGGCGTCTGGATGGTCCTGCTCAGCCACGTCTACCTGGCCGCCCAGATCGTCGTCCTGCCCGGCGTGCTGGTCGCGATGTACCGCTGGGCGCCGGCGCTCTACCCGCGCCTGCGCGACACGGTGATCGTCACGTGGATGCTCTCGCTGCCGGTCTACGCGCTGTTCCCGGTCGCGCCGCCGCGGCTGGCGGGGATCGGGATGACCGATGCGGTGTCGGAGCAGTCGGCGGTGGCGCTGGCGGGTCACTCGACGTTGTTCTACAACCCGATCGCGGCGGTGCCGAGCCTGCACTGCGGGTTCGCGATGGCGCTCGGCGTGGCGGTCGCGGCGGCACTCCGGTCGCGCTGGCAGAAGGCGCTCGCGCTGGGCTGGGGGCCGCTCGTGGCGCTCTCCACCGTCGCGACCGCGAACCACTACGTCTTCGACGTGGCCGCGGGCCTGGCGATCACCGGCGTCGGCTATCTGGTCGCGTCCCGTCCGCGCGTGTTGCGTCCCCAGGCGGTGTTCGCATGATCCGCGTCGTCGTGCTCGACCATCACCCCGCGACCTGCGCGGGCGTCAACGCGATCCTCCGCGAGCATTCCGGGGTCGTGCCGGTCGGGGCTGCCGCCGATCGTCGCGCGCTCTGGCCGCTGCTGTATCGGGCCGATCCCGACGTCGTCGTGGTCGACGACCTGCGGGTGTGCCTGGCGGTGCGGGCGCGGCAGCCCCAGGCGCGGGTGGTGCTGCACTTGGCCAACGCCGGATTCGCGATGATCGTCCCGGCCGCGTTCGCGGGTGCGCACGCGCTGGTGGACAAGACGTGCAGCCCGGCGGAGCTGGTGGCCGCGATCCGCGGCGAGACGGGGCTGCCGATCATCACGCCGCGCCTGCAGCGCCACGCCGCGGCGCAGCTCGGCGGGACCGATCGCGCGATCCTCGCGATGCGGCTGGCGGGCACGCCGGACCGCGAGATCGCGGAGGTCGTCGGCCTCGAACCGCGGGCGATGACCGCCCGCAACGCGGCGATCATCGACGTCCTGTCAGGTCGCGCGGTCGCTGCGCTCGACCGCGCGGGCGAGCTCCACGCGGGATGAGACGCCGACCTTGCCGAAGATGTTGCGCAGGTGCGTCTCGACCGTCTTCTTGGACAGGAAGAGCGCGGCGGCGATCTGCGTGTTCGTCTGCCGGTCGACCACCAACCGGGCGATCTCGAGCTCGCGGGCCGTGAGCGCGTCGAGGCCGCTGCTGCCGCTGCGGCGGTAGACCGTGCGGCCGAGCTTGCGCAGCTCGCGCTCGGCCTCGTCGCGGCGCTTGGGCGCCTCGCACGCCTCGAACGTCTCGGCGGCGCGCTCGAGCTGGGCGATCGCGCCGCCGCGATCGCCGGTGACGGCGAGCGCCCTGCCGGCGAGGATGCGGGCATTCGCGCCGTGGATCGGCGCTTCGATGGCGTCGAAGCGGGTGGCGGCGGCGAGCGCGAGCTCCGCGGCACGGCTCCGGCTCGCCGGTGGCCAGCGCGACCGCCGCGCCGGCCCGCGCGGCCTGCCCGGCGGCGTAGACGAGCCCGACCTGCTCGGCGTGCTGGAGGCAGCGCTCGGCGGCGTGGCGCGCCTGATCGTGCTGTCCGAGCCCGAGGTGGGCGAGTGCGAAGAACTCGAAGCCGCCGCAGCGCCAGGCGCTCGGCATGCGCGGCAGGTCCTCGCCGCCGCCGCCCGCGACCAGCAGCTCGAGTGCGCGGGCCGGTTCGCCCGCGGTCACCAGCGCGCGGCCGAGCGAGAAGCTCGCGAAGGCCTCGGCGAGGCGGTTGTCGAGGCCTTGCGCCAGCTGCAGCGATTCCTCGCCGCAGGCGATCGCGAGCTCGACCTCGCCGGCCGTGTGCGCGGTCGACGAGCGGTTCATCAGGGCGAGCGACAGCGCCTGCGGGTTGTTCGAGAGCCGCGCGGCCTCGATGCCGCCCTCGATCACGTCGACGCTCTCGGTAACCCGGCCGAGCACCTCGTTGCAGGCGCCGAGCGCGGGGACGAGCGCGGGCAGCAGGAAGCCCTGGCCGGTCTTGCGGCCCACCTCGACCGCACGCATCCCGTGCTCGCGCGCGCGGGCGAACCGGTCGAGGTGCAGCTCGGCGCCCATCAGGAAGACGCCCGCGTCGAGCCGCTGCGCGAGCGCCTCGTCGGGCAGCGCGTCGTAGAGCGCCGCGGCCTCGGTGCAGTGCTCCAGCGCGTCGCCGATCATGCCCGCGAACGCGTCGGCGCTCGCGGCCAGCGCGGTGATCGAGGCCAGGACGGGCGGGTCGTCCAGGCCGCGCGCGATCGCGAGCCCCTTGCGGGTCCACTCCCACATCCGCTCGAAGTCCGTCTCGAAGAACGCGGCCGCGGCGAGCTCCATGATCAGGAAGACCGCGTCCGGCACGCTGCGGTCGGGCAGCGCGTCGAGCGCCCGCTCGACGCGGACCCGCGCGTGGGTGTGGCGCCCGAGCAGCCGGTCCATCGTCGCGCAGGCGCTGATCATCCGGCCTCTCAGCGGGAACCCGGGCGGGGCGAGCGCCAGCGCCTCGACGAGCTCGTCGCGCGCTGCCGCGTACTCGCCGGTCTGCGACAGCGCGCGGGCGTGAAGGAGCAGCAGCCCAAGCCGCGCGTCACCCGCTCCAACCATGCGCAGCGCGGCCTCGAACCAGTGCGCGGCGCTCGCCGGCGCGGCCGGGTCGGCGGCCAGGCCGGCGGCCTGCAGCGCCGCGACGGCGTCCATGTCGCCTTGCCGGGCGTACCGCTCGACGTGCTGGGCTCGCGCGGCGGCGCTCGCGCCCGACTCGGCCAGCGAGCGCGCGGCACGTTCGTGCGCGCTGAGGCGCCAGCCTGCCGGGGCGGCGTCGTAGACCGCGCGGCGCACGAGCGGGTGGCGGAACCGGAACCGGCGCGGGACGTCGGTCGGGCGGATCAGGTCAGCCGCGAGCAACTCGTCGAGCGAGTCGAGCGCCTCTCGCTCGTCGACCTCGGCCGCCGCCGCGGCGAGCTCGGGCACGAACGGATCCCCTGCGACGGCCGCGCCCTGCAGGAGCCGGCGGGCCGAGTCGCTGAGCAGTGCGAGCTCCTCCGACAGCGCAGCCGTGACGTCGCGCGGCACGTGGCCGGTGCGCCCGAGCGAGCGGGCGAGCTGCTGCAGGTAGAACGGGTTGCCGCCGCTCTCCTCATAGACCGTGTCGGCGGCGCTGCCGTGCAAGGTCTCCGCGTCCTCGCGGCTCAGCGCGCCGAGTTCCAGGCGGGTCAAGGTGCCGGCGCGGTGGGCTCGCTCCAGCGCGGGCAGCAGCTTCTCCGGCACCTGCCGTGGGCGCACCGCGAGCGCCAGCAGCACGCGTGCCTGCGGCGGGCGGCGCAGCAGCGTCCCGAGCAGTTCGAGCGAGCCGGGGTCGGCCCAATGGAGGTCATCGAGCATCAGCACCAGCGGCTGGCGGCCGCCGAGCAGCTCCAGCAGCTCGCGCACGGCCTGGTGCGCGCGGTGGCGCTCGTCGGCCATGCCGCCGGCGCCGTGGCCGAGGACGCGGCCCAGTTCGGAGTCGAGCGGTTCCAGGACCGCGGGCGGGAGGCTGCGCACGTACTCGTCGAGCGCATCGACGAAGACCCAGAACGGCAGGTCGCGCTCGAGCTCGGACGCGCTGCCGGAGAGCACGAGCGCGCCACGGGCGTCCGCGAGGGTCTCGAGCTCGGCGAGCAACCGCGTCTTTCCGATCCCCGGCTCACCGACGATCTCGACCGCTCCGGTGCCGGTCGCGAGCGCATCTTCCAGCGCGCGCAGCTCCGCTTGCCGCCCAACGAGTTGCTCCGCCGTGTGAGTCACGAGTGAGGCCCCGCGAGGACCTTACCTCGGTACCGCAGAGCGGCAACGTGCCAACTCGTTCAACTCTTTCAGAGAGGTGTCGATAGGGCCAACAATGACCCGCGTCGTCTCCGTGGCCACGGCGCGGTTCGATCGAGCGCAGTTTCGCGCTCGCCTCGCCATCGTCTACGGACTTGCCGCCGGGGCGTTGCTGGTCCCTTCGGTCGGGCCGCACGGGTGGCTCGTCGCGGTCTTCCTGGCCGCCGTCGTCGGACCCGCGCACTTCGCGATCCGCCGCATCTCCGGTGTGCCCAACCCGACCGGGTGGCTCGACCTGCTGGCGGTCGTGTCCGGCACGACGTGCGCGGTGCTCGAGCCCTCGATCTGGCAGGCGTGCCTGCTGTTCCAGATGCTCACCGTGTGCGGCGCGGTCGCGTTCCTGGACCCCGCGTGGATGCGGATCCTGGGCATCGCCTCGGTCGCCTCGATGGCGGTCGCGGCCGTGCTGCAACCGCGGCCGGCCGAGCTGCAGATGCTGGTCGTGGCCGGGCTCTTCCTGCCGGTCCTGCTGGCCGGGTCGACGCGCAAGAACGCCGCCCGCCAGCGCTCGAGCCTGCGCATCGGCGCCGCGGTCGAGTCATTGCCGATGCTGATCTGGGAGGCCGACGCCACCGGCGAGCACACGCGCTCGATCGTCGGCCGCACACACGCCCTGCTCGGGCGCACCGTGACCGAGCTGCGCGAGCGCGGGATCGCCGCCGACGTCCACGAGGACGACCGCGACGCCTATCTCGCCGGCTTTCAGGCCACGCTGTCCGACGACCGCGAGTTCGAGTACCGCTACCGGAAGCCGGACGGCAGTGTCGTCTGGCTGCGCGACCGGACGACGCGCACCGGCGAAGGCCCGGGCGCGGCCACGCGCGGCGTGTCGCTCGACGTCACCGAGTCCCGCCGCGCCGCGCTCGACGTCCGCCGCTACGAGCAGATCGTCCAGCGCATGGCGGCGATGACCATCGTCGTCGAGGCGGGGCTGGTCGTGCAGGTGGCCGACCCGATCGGCTGGGGCCTCGGGAGCGAGGCGATCGGCCGGCCGCTCGCGGACGTCGTCCCAGGCCTGGACGCGCGCGAGACGCCGTGGGACCTGCTCGACGCCACCGGGGTCCTGCGCACCGTCGAGCTCGAGACGTTCGAGCTTCCCGGTGGTGCGATCGCCCTCCTGCTCACCGACGTCACCGAGCGCGAGCGGATGCTGGCGCTCGTCCGCCACCAGGCCACCCACGACGACCTGACCGGCCTCGCGAACCGCACGCAGCTCGCGGCCGCGACCGTGCGGGCGCTCGAGCGGGGCGAGGACGTCGCCCTGTTCGTCATCGACCTCAACGACTTCAAGGGCGTCAACGACGCCCTCGGCCACGCCGCCGGGGACCACTACCTGACGGCCGTGGGCGAGCGCCTCAGCCGGCTGGCCGAACCGCGCGACACGATCGCGCGGCTGGGCGGCGACGAGTTCGCGATCCTGCTCGTCGGCGCCGACGAATCGCGGATCGACGCGGTCGTCGCGGCGGTCGTCGCGCGCTGCCGCGAGCCGGTCGCGCTGCACGGCGTCGCGATCGCTTCCAGTGCCAGCGTCGGGATCGCGCTCGCTCCCATGGATGCCGGGACGGCGGACGAGCTCCTGCGCTGCGCCGACCTGGCGATGTACACGGCCAAGCGGGGCGGGATGCCGAGCCTGCGCTACACGGACGACCTCGAGGCGAGCACGCGCCGCCTCGAGCTCACGGGCGACCTCACCCGCGCGTTCGCCGAGGGCGAGTTCGAGATGTACTTCCAGCCCAAGGTCGACGCCCGCACGCGCGCATGGTGCGGCCTGGAAGCGCTGGTGCGCTGGAATCACCCGGAGGACGGCCTGCTGGTACCCGAGGCGTTCCTGCAGCTGGTGGCGCTCGCGGGCTTCTCGGACGAGCTGGTGGACGTCGCGCTGGGTCAGGCGATCGACGCGCTGGCGGACCTTCCGGCCGACATCGGCATCTCGATCAACCTCACGGCCCACGACGTCCGCTCGCCCTCGCTCCCGCAGCGCTGCGCCGACGCGCTGCGCGCCTCAGGTGTCGATCCGCATCGCTTGACGCTGGAGATCACGGAGTCGCACATGCTCGACACCGGCGGCGTCGTGCAGCAGACGCTCAACCGCGTGGCGGCGCTCGGCGTGCAGATCGCGGTCGACGACTTCGGCACCGGCTTCTCGTCGCTCTCGCACCTGCGAGCGCTGCGCGTCGACGAGCTCAAGATCGACAAGAGCTTCGTGCAGACGATGACGTCCGAGACCGCCGACCTCGCCATCGTCCGAGCGATGATCGACCTGGGCCACAACCTCGACCTGACCGTCGTGGCCGAGGGGGTCGAGGACGAGGCGGCGGCCCAACTGCTGCTCGAGCTCGGCTGCGACCAGCTCCAGGGCTACTTGATCAGCCGGCCGATGCCGGCGAACTCGATCCCGTTCGCCTCGGCCAGCGCGACGACGTCGGTGGGGTTCTCGGCGACCGCCCTGAAGAATGTCTCCATCTCGGTGCCGGGCGAGAAGATCACGTAGGCGCGCGCGTCCGCGGCGGATTCGTTGCGCACGTTGTGCGTCGCGCCGCCCGGGATGTGGGTGACGGACCCGGGGCCGGCGACGATCCGCTCGTCCTCGACGTAGATCGCGAGCTCGCCGGCCTCCACGCGGTAGAGCTCCTCCGAGGGGTGGCGGTGCATCGCGGGCGGGCCGCCGCCCGCGGGGATCGTGACCTCGGCGGCGAGCAGCGTCCCGCTGCTGACGTGGAGGGTGATCTCGTCGCTTCCGATCTTCAGGCGTTCCATGGATGCTCCGTTTTGGACAGGATGACTGTCTAAATCAGACTAGGCAGGTATCCTGTCCAAGTCAATGCCGCGCCTGCCCTCGACCACCGCCCGCGATGCGCCCGAGAACCTCGCGATCCTGCTGCGCGAGCCGTTCCGCGCCATGAACGAGCAGGCGATCGGGCGGCTCGCAGATCGCGGTCACCCCGAGGTGCGCTATGCGCACGGCAACGTCTTCCAGTACCTCGACGACGCCGGCACGCGCGTCAGCGTCCTCGCCCAGCGGGCCGGCATGACCAAGCAGTCGATGGCCCAGCTCGTCGAGCACCTCGAGACGCACGGCTACGTCGAGCGGGTCCCGGACCCGGCCGACGGCCGCGCGAAGCTCGTGCGGGTGACGCCGCGCGGGACCGAGGTCTTCGCCGTCGTTCGCGAGTTCGCGGCCGAGACCGAGGCGCGGCTGCGCGAACGCCTCGGGGAGGCGAAGCTCGCGCGGCTGCGCGCGCTGCTCAGCGAGCTCGACGCAGCGCTGTGAGCGGCGGCGGCGCGGCACGCAACTCGCGTGCGAGGTCGTGCGCGGGCGGCGGCGGAGCGAGGATCGCGGCGCGCAGCGTCGCCGGCTCGGCGACGACCGCTGCGCCGACGGCTTCGAGCGCGCGGGCGTTGGCGAACTGGTCGTCGAACATCGGCATGACGATCAGCGGGATCGCGGCGGCGAGCGCGCCGAGGACCGTGCCGGAGCCGCCGTGGCACACGACGAGGGAGGCGCGTGCGAGCGCCTCCGGCTGCGGCACCCACCGCTCGACCCGGACGTTCGCCGGCACGTCGCCGAGGTCGAGGTCGGCGCCGGTCGTCATCAGGACCTCGACGTCGAGCCCGGCGACCGCGTCCAGCGCCGCCCGGTACGGTTCGTAGCCGAGCCCGGCGGCCGTCGTCCCGAACGTCACGTAGACGAGCTCGCGCGAGCTCGCGACGGCCGGCGCATCGTTGTAGCGGTGCGTGTGCGGGTACGGCGACGGGTCGAGCGAGGCGGGGAAGTGGGACGCGTAGGGCGAGGCGCGCAGCGCGGCGACCACGTCGGCCGGGAGGACCGGCGCCGCGATGTCGAGCGAGCCCCACTCGACCTCCGCCTGCGACACCGCGACCTGGATGTGCTCGATCCCGCGGCGGTGCGCCGCGATCGCCGAGGCGTACTCCGCTGCCTCGTGCAGGACCAGGTCGGGCGCGAAGTCGTCGCACAGCGCTTCGACGGTCGGGAGCATCGCCTCGACGCACAAGCGCCCGAACCACTCGCGGTTGCCGAGGATCGACTGCTCCTGGAGCGACAGCTCCGAGACCCGCGCCCAGATCTCCCGCGGCGCCGCCGCCCCGAGCCGGTACGCGTGCCGCCCCGCGGCCACGGTCGCCTCGAGCTCCGGCGGCACCGCCAGCAGCACGTCGTCGCCCCGGTCGGCGAGTGCGTCGGCAAAGGGAAGGAGCGGGCCGAAGTGCCCGTGCCCGCCGGTGCTGGCGATCAGGACGCGCACAACTCGGTCCGCAACTCGTGTGTCTCGTCGTCCAGGCGCGCTTCGTAGAAGATGCGGAACCCGCCGCCGTCCGGAAGCGGCAACGCTTCGAGGTAACGCACGTCGGCCACCGGCTCGCCGGTGGAGACGAAGTGGCCGCCGTCCGGCAGCGCGATGCCGGTGCGCTCGAACCAGTTCTCCTCTGCGCTGGCGCGGCCGTCGTAGGCGGCACGGCCGTCCGGGAGGATCGTGCACAGCCGCGCGCCGCGCGAGTCCCACTCGCCCGGCCGGCCCTCGAGCACGGTGCCGTGCCAGTCCCAGGACAGGCCGTCGGCGGAGGTCGCGTAGGCGCTGTTCATCCGGTCCTCCTCGCCCGGGAGATCGAGGAGGTGGCAGCAGATCCACGCCTGCCAGACGCCCTCGTGGACGCGGACGATCGGGTCTTTCACCGCGGTGTGGAGGTCACCCGCGAAGGCGGTTCGTACCTCGGCGGTCGCGAGGCCCTCGAGCGTGCCGGCGGAGACGACGCCGATCCACCAGTGCTTCGTGCCCGGCGTGGCGAGGCTGACGTACATCCGCCACTCGCCGTCATGCCGGACGAGCGCCGGCCGCTCCGTCCACTGGGCGCCGAAGTGGTCCTGGCCGAGCGAGAAGACGGTCTCGTAGCGCTCGCCGTCGACCGACCGCGCGACGACCGTCTCGTCGATCGTGTCCGGGCCGTTGCGGACGCGGTAGCCGAGAACGATCGAACCGTCCTCGTCGAACACCGCGGAGGGCGCGCCGGTCCAGTACTGCGGGCCGTTGCCGGGCGCGGGGGCGACGACCGTGGCGGGCGCCGACCCGGGGAGCGGGAACGTGTCCATGCCGCCCAGTGTCGCGCGGCGAGGCCGCGCGACACTGGCAGGTGACGGCTTAGAGACGAATGCTCTGGGCGATGCCGGTCACGCCCGTCTTGCTCGTGACCGCGATGCGGAGCGTGTACTTGCCCTTCAGCGCCTTCTTGGCCTTCAGGGTCGCCTTCGCGCGGCCGCGCGAGAGCGTCGTGCGGGTCGTGGCGAGGATCGACGCGCCCTTGGCGATGCGGAAGCGCACGGCGATGCCCTTGGCCTTGGCGTCGGTGCCGGTCGCGGTGCAGTTGACCGTGAACTTCTTGCCGGAGCCGCTCGTGGTGCACTTGAGCTTCAGCTTGGCCGGCGCGCCCGAGGTCGTCGTGCCTCCGACGGTGTACGCGGCCGCGGCCGGGTCGTCCTTGGCGTCGGCCGGCGGGTCGTAGTCGGAGTCGACGGTGCCGCCCACGGTCGTGGTGACCGTGGTCGAGGTCGACGTGGGCGTCGCCGTCGGCGTCGCGCTCGGGTTGCCGGACGGCGAGCCGTTCGGCGGGGTCTTGACGACGAGGCCGGTCTCCGGATCGAGGAAGACCTTCGGCGCGCGCTTGGCCTCGGGATTGAAGTCGAACATGTTGCCGATCGAGCCGGCGCGGGCGTCGAAGGACTGGTCGCCGACGCGGCCGAGCTGCCAGTTGTCCTCGATGAACTTCAGGACCGACGTCTGGTCGGTCAGCGCGTGGTCGACGTAGTTGGTCTTGGCGTAGGGCGAGACCACGAGGAGCGGCTGGCGCGGGCCGTAGCCGCAGCGGTCCGGGTAGGCGGTCGAGCCGGCCGGGACGTTGCCGCACTTGCCGGCGCCGTTGAGCGCGTCGGAGGTCGCGGCCGACGGGCTGGTGATCGGCGACATGACGTGGTCGTACCAACCGTCGGAGTCGTCATACGCGATGACGACGGCGGTGCTCGCCCACTCGGGCGACTGCTCGAGCGCGTTCAGCGTGCGGGCGACGAAGTGCTGCTCGTCGAGCGGGTCGGAGTTCGACGGGTGGCCGTCCTCGAACGCCGCCGCCTTCAGGAACGAGACCGACGGCAGGTGGCCGGACGAGAGCGCTGCGTCGAAGTCGCTCAGGTCGTACTGGTGGTTGGCCTGGTCGGACGAGCCGATCATCGCCGTCGAGGTGGGCGGCAGGTGGTGGATGTTCGCCGTGGAGGCGTAGTACTGGAACGGCTCGTGGTGCTGGACGTAGTCGCGGATCGTCGCGTTGGCGACGTTCGGGTGCGACGAGTTGCAGGTCGCCTTGCCCGTGGCGTCGACCGACGTCGGCTTGAAGCCGCCCTGGAACCAGCCCCAGCTCACGTTGTGGGTGTTCATCAGGTCGCCGACGTTCTTGCCGGAGAGCTGCACGCCGCCCGGGTTGGCGCAATCGTCGAGCTTCGGCTGCGGATCGCCGATGATCGTGTTGTTCTCGACGCCGCTTGAGGTCGGCACGTCGGTGCCGTGCGTCTGACCGCTGATCAGGTTGACCGCGCCGACCGTCGACGGGCCGAAGTTCGTGCCGAACGAGTTGTCGCTCATCGCGAAGTTCTGCGCGAGGTTCCAGAGCCCGGTGACGGTGTTGCCGTCGTAGTAGTCCATGACGATGGACTTGCCGCGCGGGCCGCACGAGCCACCGGCGGTGAACTCCGGGAACTTGTCCATGAGGCCGCCGTCGAAGGCGTTCTGCTCGGCGCCGTAGCCGTGGTTCTGCGAGCAGGTCACCGCCTCGGAACGATCCAGGCGCTGCGGCGGGAACGAGTTCGGGTTGTTGGTCAGCAGGGTCGGGTCGAGCCCGTTCACCGACGGCGTGCCGTCCTTTGCGGTGAACCGCGGCTGCCCGGCCGGGTTGGTCGCGTTCGGGTAGGTGCCGAAGTAGTGGTCGAAGGATTCGTTCTCGTCGAAGATCACGACGAGGTGTTTGATCGGGGTGCTGGCGGGGGCCAGCGGCAACGGGTCAGCGTGGGCTGCTGCCAGTCCCACCGCGACCGCGGCTGCCGCAGCGACGAGGCCGCCGGCGAAGATCGGACGTGTTCGCATTCGGCCATCCAATGCCTTCACACCCACTTATCGTGTGACTGCGCCGTTACCCTGATACCCGCATGAGAGCAGGCCCTTTTGCTCTCATGGGCGATAACGCGGCGTTCACAGGTGCCGTATTCGGGCCACCTACTGTCGGTCCGGATGACCGTTCCGCGCCTGCTCGTCGGCGTCGTCGTGGCCGCCGCCGTGGCCACCGCGGCGCTCGTCCTCATCAACCGCGATCCGGAGCCAACGGCCTCCGCCGCGTCGCACGTGGCGATCGCCCCCGGCGCGACAAGCAGGGGGGCGGGGGCGAACGTGGCGGGGACGAGCATGACCGCGCAGCAGGCGGCGGACGCGGCGATCGAGGACGGCAAGCGCCCGGATCTCGTCCCGCTCCCCGAGTCCGCGTTCAACGGCCCGATCGCCCGCTACCGCGTGTACGCGGTGGGCGAGGCGCGGGCGCTGAGGCGCGCGGCGACGGCGCTGCAGCGGGCGCAGCGCGGTGGCGCCGCGGCGACGAGGCGCGCCGGCGCCCGGGCGGCGTGGGGCTCGGCGTTCGACCATTGGCTGCTGATGGGCGCGGCGTACGGCGCGCTCGGCGACCTCGACTCGTCGCTCACCTCCGCGCTCGCCAGGCTCGAGCGCGACCCGCTCAACCGGTCCGCCGCGCGTTCGCTGGCCGCCGGCGCCCGCAAGCTCCCCGCTGCGGTGCGCAAGGCCGAGCTCGCTCCGGTCGACTACGCGATCCGCGCCCACGAGATCCTCGAGGACGTCCAGCGCGACCGGATGGCCGATCCGGCGGGCGTGCGGGCGACGGCCGACGGCGTCGCCGCCACGCGCACCGTCATCGGGACGCTGCACGACCTCCTCGCCGGGCGCGGGGACGCGCTGCAGACGGTCGACACGCGGCTGACGCAGCTCGAGGCCACGTTGCGCGAGATCCGTCACGCGCACGGCGCCTGGCCGGCTCCGGCCGCGCTGCGCGACAGCGAGCATCAGCGCTTGCTGGGTCAGCTCGGCGCCGCGCTGGAAGCGCTGGCCAACGTGCCGGGCGCACTGGAAACGACCCTCCCGCCGAAGATCCCCGCGCTGCGATGAACGTCTCCCGCCGCTCCTTTCTCACCTCGACCGCGGCCGCGATCGGCGCAGTCGGGCTCACCGGCGGCGATGGGCTCGCTGCGACGCCGGCGGTTTCGCCGGACCTGGACGGCAAGATCCCGTTCGACGGTCCGCACCAGGCGGGTGTGGTCACGCCGGGGGCCAACGAGGCGACGTTCGCGTCGCTGGACGCGATCGCGCTGAACCGGGGCCAGCTCGCGTCGGCGCTGGAGGCCTTGAGCGCGCGGGCGCGGGACCTCTCGCAGGGCACGACTGCCCGCATCGGCGAGGTCGACGACCCGCCGGCGGACTCCGGCACGCTCGGCACCGTGATCGCGCCCGACCGGCTGACGGTCACGATCTCCTTCGGCGCGTCGCTGTTCGACGATCGCTACGGGCTCGCGCGCCCCGACGGGTTGACGACGATGCCCGCGTTCGCCGACGACGACCTGGACCCGGCGCGCTGCCACGGCGACGTGCTGCTGCAGATCTGCGCCAACCGGCGAGACACCGTCGTTCACACGCTGCGCGAGCTGCTGCGGCCGGTGCGCGACTCGTTCGCGCTCCGCTGGACGATCGACGGCTTCCAGTCCGCCGACCGGTCGCCGGGCGCCGGTGGCTCGCGCCGGAACCTGTTCGGCTTCCGCGACGGCACCGCGAACCCGGACATCCGCGACGACGCGCTGATGAACAAGCTCGTGTGGACGCCCGAGGGCGGGACGTTCCAGGTCGTGCGGGTGATCCGGATGCACGTCGAGTTCTGGGACCGCGTGGGCCTGCGCGAGCAGGAGACGATGATCGGCCGCGCGCGGGACACGGGCGCGCCGCTGGGCGGCAAGACCGAGTTCCAGGACCCGAAGCTCGCGGACGACCCCAAGGGCGAACGGATCGCGATGGACGCCCACATCCGACTCGCCCACGACGCCGGCGACGGCCGCATCGTCCGCCGCGGCTTCAACTACCACCGCGGCTTCGACGCCGCCGGCCAGCTCGACCAGGGCCTGATCTTCGTCGCCTTCAACCAGGACATCGAGCGCCAGTTCGCCACCCTGCAGCGCAAGCTCGCGGGCGAGCCGATGACCGACTACATCACGCCGGTCGGAGGCGGGTACTTCTACGCCCCACCCGGCGCCGCGCGCCCAGGCGACTGGGTCGGCTCACCCCTCTTCGCAACCTAAAGCCAACCTAAGGGGTCTGACCCCTTAGGTTCCCTTTAGGCGCGAAAAGCGGCCCGCAGAGCGGGCCGCTTCCTAAAGGGTCTGGCCCCTTATGTTGCGTTTAGGCGGCGAGGGCGTGCTCGTGGACGTCGACGGTGAGGGAGCCGTCGGCGTTGGCGTAGACGTGGTCGCCGTCGTTGATGTCGCCGGACAGGATCGCCTTGGTCAGCGCCTTCTCCAGAGTGCGGCGGATGTGGCGCTGGAGAGGGCGGGCGCCGTAGGCCTCGTCGAAGCCGTCGCGGGCGAGCTGGGAGATCAGCTCGCGGTCGACGGTCAGCGCGACGTTGCGCTCGGCGAACAGGCGGTCGCCCACGCGGGTGACCATCTGGGCCGCGATCCGCTCGACGTGCGCCGGCGTCAGCGACTCGAACGTGACGATCTCGTCGATCCGGTTGATGAACTCGGGCAGGAAGGCCTGCTTGGCCGCGTCCTCCATCCGCGCGGCCTCCGCCGCGGGCTCACTCGCCGTGAAGCCGATGCCCCGCTTGGCCTTGCCGGCGCCGAGGTTGGACGTCATGACGATCACCGCGTTGGTGAAGTCGACCGTGCGGCCCTCGCCGTCGGTCAGCCGCCCGTCGTCCATGACCTGCAGCAGCACGTTCCAGACCTCGGGGTGCGCCTTCTCGATCTCGTCGAGCAGGATCACGCTGTACGGCCTGCGGCGCACGGGCTCGGTCAGCTGCCCGCCCTCGCCGTAGCCGACGTAGCCGGGGGGTGAGCCGATCAGCCGCGCGACCGTGTGCGGCTCGCGGAACTCGGACATGTCGATCCGGACCAATGCCTTCTCGGTCGCGAACAGCCGCTCGGCGAGCGCCTTGACCAGCTCGGTCTTGCCGACGCCGGTGGGGCCGAGGAACAGGAAGGAGCCGAGCGGCCGGTCGCCCTCGGAGAGACCCACGCGGGCGCGGCGGATGGTGTCCGCGACGATCTCGACGGCGTTCTCCTGGCCGATGACCCGCTGGTGCAGGTCGTCCTCCAGCTCGTTCAGGCGCTGCAGCTCGCCGGCCACCAGCTCACCCACCGGGATGCCGGTGCGGGTCGCCACGACCGCCGCGATCTGCGGCTCGCCGACCTGCAGCGGGCCGGACGCGTCGATCTGCTTCTTCAGGCCGGCCGCGCGCTCGTAGTCCTCGTCGGCGATCGCCTTCTCAAGCTCCGGCCGGAGGTCGATCCCACCGCTCAGGCGCAGTCTCGCCGCGGCCTGGTCGACCAGGTCGATCGCCTTGTCGGGCAGGTGGTACTCGCTGATGTAGCGGTCGCTCAGACGGGCTGCGGCAACCAGGGCGCTGTCGTCGATGAAGACGCCGTGGTGCGTCTCGTACGCGCCGCGCAGGCCGCGCAGGATCTCGACGGTGTCGTCCACCGACGGCTCCTCGACGGTCACCGGCGAGAAGCGCCGGGCCAGCGCGGAGTCGCGCTCGATCTTGCGGTACTCGGACAGGGTGGTGGCGCCGATCACGCGCAGCTCACCGCGGGCGAGCAGCGGCTTGAGGATGTTCGCGGCGTCCATCGCGCCCTCGGGCGCGCCCGCGCCGAGCACGGTGTGCAGCTCGTCGAGGAACAGGACGATCTTGCCCTCGGATTCGACGGCCTCCTCGAGCGCCTCCTTGAAGCGCTTCTCGAACTGGCCGCGGAACTGGGCGCCGGCGATCATGCCGGACAGGTCGAGCGCGACGATCCGCGTCTCGGCCAGCGTCTCAGGCACCTCGTTGCGATGGATCTTGAGTGCGAGACCCTCGGCGATGGCGGTCTTGCCCACGCCCGCCTCGCCGATCAGCACGGCGTTGTTCTTGCGGCGACGCGCGAGGATCTCGACGGTCTGCTCGATCTCCTCGGTGCGGCCGATCACGGGATCGATCCGGCCCTTGGCGGCGTCGGCCGTCAGGTCGCGGCCGAACTCTTCGAGCGCGGTCTCGCGCTTGGGGGACCGGCTCTTGACCTCTTCCGCGCACTGCTCGCACAGCACCGCCGCGCGCTTGTCAGCGCCCGCGGCGAACACCATCCGCACCGTGCCCGGCCGGAGGCCACAGGCCTGGCAGGGTTGGGGTTGGGTGTTGAAAATCTCAGTCATTGACACTGAGATTAGCAACTGGTTGCACGCGCAATGTGATGTCGGGCACTGTAGATTTCCGGTCGTGATCTTCCGGCAGATCGCACACGAGGATCTGGGCTGCGCGTCCTATCTGGTGGGCGACGAGGACGCGGGGGTCGCGGCGGTCGTGGACCCGCGGCTGGACATCGGCGAGTACCTGCGCCTCGCCCGCTATCTGGGCGTCTCGATCGAGCACATCCTCGAGACCCACAACCACGCCGACCACGTCTCCGGCCATGGGCGCCTGGCCGCCGCGACCGGCGCGCTCCTGCACATCCACGCGCTCGCGCAGGCCGAGTACGAGCACGAGCCGTTCGAGGACGGGTGGGAGCTCGCGCTGGGCTCCGTCGTCATCCGCGCGGTGCACACGCCGGGGCACCGGCCCGAGCACACGGCGTTCGTGCTCGTCGACAGCGCCCGCGGGCCCGAGCCGTGGGCGGTCCTGACCGGCGACTCGCTCTTCGTGGGCGACATCGCCCGGCCGGATCTCGCGGTCGAGAAGCAGGATGGGGCGCGCGGGATCTTCGCCTCGCTGCGCACGCTGCTCGAACTCGGCGACGACGTCGAGGTCTGGCCCGGCCACCTCGGCGGGTCGTTGTGCGGCGGCCCGGCGATGGACTTGAAGGTGTCGTCGACGATCGGGTACGAGCGGCGCCACAACGCGCTCCTGAGCGTCGCCGAGCGTGAGGACTTCGTCACGCGCACGACCGCCGGGCTGCGTCCGCAACCGCCGAACTTCAAGTCGATCGTGGCGATCAACCGCGGCCGCTTGGAACGCCGGCCGCTCGACGCGGAGCCGCTCACGCCCCGTCAGGTCGAGCAGAGCGACGCGCCGGTGATCGACATCCGCACCGCGCTGCAGTACGACGAGGCCCACATCCCCGGCGCCATCTCCAACACGGTCCTGCAGTCGGGCTTCGGGACCCGGCTCGCGTGGATCGCCGGTCCGGACACGCCCGTGGTGCTCGTCGGCCGCGACGACGACGACGCGCTGCGCGCGGTCGAGCTGGCCGCGGCGGTCGGCGTCGGCCGCATCGCCGGCTACCTCGCTGGCGGGATGACGAGCTGGCGCGAGGAGCGCCTGCCGACCGAGTCGATCGCCCGCCTGACCGTCGGAGAGCTGCACGAGCGCGCGAACGAGCTGCAGATCCTCGACGTCCGCGAGCGCGACGAGTGGGAGTCCGGACACATCCCAGAATCGCTGTTCGCCCCCTACCACGACATCCACGCGCTGCCGGCCGGGATCGACGCGTCACGGCCGGTCGCGGTGATCTGCGCCTCCGGCCAGCGCGCGGCGGTCGGCGCGAGCCTGGTCCAGCGCTACGGCGCCCGCAAGGTCTTCCACGTGGTCGACGGCGGCGTGCCCGCCTGGACCCGCGCCGGCTGGCCGATCGTGCGCTAGCGTCAACCCATGGCAGTTCCACGCCTTCGCGTTCCTCCCGTCGACTCGGGTACGACCCTGCGCCAGGCCTCCGACGAGGTCGAGCTCTACCACCGGACGTACACGACGCTCCTGCGGTCGTCGGGCGAGACGCTGCTGCGCGTGCTCGAGCCGTCGCACGCGGCGATGAACTCCAGCCTCCACGCGCTCGCGCACGACATGGAGTCGCCCGACCTCGGCGCGTTCCTGTACGCGTTGCGACGCCTGCCGGCCGCGATCTGGCAGGCGAGCGTGATCGTCGTCGGCCAGGAGGCCGAGGCGTTCTCACGCGCGGGCGTGGGGCGGATCGACGACTGGAAGGCCGTCGAGGCCCCCGCCCGCCGGCGACGCTGGTACGACAGCGGGACCGGCACGCTGGCGGTGCTGCTCGCCTCGACCAGTGATCTCGACGACGCGATCCCGACACTGGTGGCCTACCAGCTCGAGTGGAACAAGCTGCACGTGCTGCTGCGCGCCGCGGACCTGCCGGAGGACCCGGAGCCGCTTGACGCCGCCGACGCGATCGGCGGCAGCGAAGAGGACTGGACGCGCGTGCGGGAGTCGTGGCCGGACGGGCTCGCCGCGTTCTTCAACGAGGTCCGCAACCGCAAGCTCAACCTGCGGCTGCGGATGCTGAGCGGGTCGCAATCGGGCTACGCGCGCCTCACCCGCCGCTGGTGGGCGCCGATCCGCGCGACGCTGACCGATCAGGGACTGTCCGACCGCCCCGTGTACTTCGTCTCCTCCAACCTGCATTCGCTGGTGAACCTGCTGACCACGAAGGCGGGGGCGAGCGAGGGAGAGATCGTCGACTTCGTCGAGTCGCGCGGGCCTGACTACCTCGTCGACGAGCTCGACCGTTTCCGTAGCGGGCGGACCGAGGGGGCGTGGGAGAACTTCCTCTACTACGCCGCGCGGCTCTTCTACGAGACCCAGCCCGAGGACGGCCCGGCCTGGGAGCGCCGGCGCAAGCACGAGCGCGAGCTCGGCGTCACGCACCTCTCCTCGCGCACCGGGTTGCGGGTCAGCACGCAGGTGATGGAGCTCGCCAAGCTCGACCCGTCCGTGCTGGACTCCCGGCTCGGTCCGATCGACGCGGAGAAGCTCGCGCACGCGGACGGCGTCGTGGTCAACATCGAGTACCCGCTCGGGCTCGCCGCCTACAACATCCTGCGCGAGATCACGACCGCCAACGACACGCTGCGCGGCGTCTACGTGCTCGGCAAGGCGGCGACGCTGAACGCCGACGTGGGCGACGTCCTGATCTCCGGCGTCATCCACGACGAGCATTCCGGGTCCACGTACTGGCTCGACAACGCGTTCAGCTTCGACGACATCGCGCCCTATCTCGTGTTCGGAAGCGGGCTCGACAACCAGCGCGCGGTGACGGTCAAATCGACCTTCCTGCAGAACCGCAACTACCTCGACTTCTACTACCGCGAGGCCTACACGGTGGTCGAGATGGAGGCGGGGCCGTTCTGCAACGCGGTCTACGAGATCGCCGACGCCGACCGCTATCCGCAGGGCGAGGCCGTCAACTTCGCCAAACTCCCGATCGACCTCGGGATCATCCACTACGCCTCTGACACGCCGTACACGCAGGCGCGCACGCTCGGCGCGCGCGGGCTGTCGTACTACGGGGTGGATTCGACCTACGCGTCGTCGGTGGCGATCATGCGCCGGATCCTGTCGCTGGAGGGGTTGTACGACGGCTGAGGGGTCTCCTGGAGACCCCCGACTACGAGCTGGAGCGGCTCTACACGTGTGAACTCGGGATCTCGAGCGTCCCGGAGTTCTACGGCGCGCTGACGCGGTTGCGGACGCTCGACCTCGGGCACAACGCCCTCACGGCCGTGCCGGACCTGAGCGCGCTGACCCAGCTCGAGATCCTCTACCTGCACGAGAACGCGCTGACGGCGCTGCCCGCGCTACCGCCGTCGCTGACGTACCTGAACATCTCTGAGAACCCGCTGCGCGACGTCGAGCTCGGTTCGCTGCCGAACCTGATCGAGCTGCGGATGCTCGACCTGGATCTGGACGCGTTCCCGGACGTCGCCCCCCTGCCTGCCTTGCGCGAGCTGCACCTGCGCCGCAACCGGTTCAAGTCTGTGCCGGAGGCCGTGCGCGGGATGCGTGAGCTGCGGCTGCTCGACCTACGGGCGAACGGTTTGACGAGCGTGCCGGAGTGGATCGCCGAGCTGCCTCGGCTGGAGAAGCTCGACCTGCGCTGGAACGAGGTATTCGAGCCGCCGCGCGAGCTGGTCGAGCGCGGCTGCGTCGTCCTATGCGAGTAAGCCGGAAGACCTGGGGCGTCCTCGGGTTGGCGGTGCTCGCGCAGGTCGGCTTCTCGATCACCGAGCAGGGCATCCCGGCGCTGAACGGGTTCATCAAGACCGACCTCGGCGTCAGCGCCGCGATCGCCGGGCTGATCGTCGCGTGCTTTCCGCTCGGGCGGATCGGTGGGTCCTACGCCGCGGGGATCGCCGCGGACCGGTTCGGCGAGCGGCGGGTGCTGCTGGCGGGCGGGATCGTGGGCGGCGGGCTCACGGTGCTGGCGGCGTCGGCACCGGTCGTGGGGCTGTGCGGGCTGTTCTTCCTGGCGGGCGCGGCGAGCGCCGCGGCGACGCCCGCGGGTGGGCGGATGGTGCTGGCCGCGTTCCCGCCCCATCGGCACGGCCTGGCGCTCGGCGCGCGGCAGACCGGCATCCCGCTCGGCGGCCTGATCGCCACCGCGACGCTGCCCTCGCTCGCGCACGCCGCGGGCTGGCGGTGGGCGCTCGTGTTCGCGGGCGTGCTGACGGTGGCGTTCGTGCTCCCGCTGTTGCGGGTGGAGCTGGATTCCTCATCGGCCACGCCCGGCGCGGGGCCGTCACCGGGCGGCGACCGCGACGTGCGCCTGCTGACGCTGTGGGGGAGCCTGGTCGTCGTCGGCCAGTACGCGCTGCTGGCGTTCCTCGCGCTCGACATCCACGATGCCACCGGTCGCTCGCTCGCCTCGGCCTCGGTCCTGGTGGTCGCCGCGCAGGCGGCGGGGATCGCGGGGCGGCTCGGATGGGGTTGGCTGAGCGACCGCGGCGATCGCCCGCGCCGCAAGCCGATGCTGCTCGTCTTGACCAGCACGGGCTTCGTCTCCGCGCTGCTGCTGTTCGCCGTGCCGCGGTCGGCGCCGCTAGGCGCCCTGCTCGCGGTCGCCGTGCTCGCCGGCTCGTCGCTCGTCGGCTTCCAGGGCCTGTGGATCACGATGCTCGCCGAGCTGTCGCCGCCCGGCCGCGTCGGCGCGACGACCGGGTTCGCGATCACCTTCACCGTCACCGCCGTCACGTTGACGCCGCCGGTCCTCGGCCTGGTGGCGGACGTCGCAGGGACCTACCGCGCGGTCTGGGCGGTGCTCGCGGGCCTGCTCGCCTGCGCCTTCATTCCCGCCCTGCTGGTGCGCGAGCCGCGGGATAGGCTCGCGACATGAGCGAATGGATCGCGTTCCTTCACGCGCCGCGCGAGCACTTCGCCGAGACGATGACGCCGGACGAGCAGGCGGTCTTCGGCGCCCACGCGGCGCGCCTCGAACGACTGTTGGACGAAGGCCCGCTGATCCTCGCGGGTCCGACGCTCGGTGCCGTCAATACGGGGATCGTGGTCTTCGAGGCGCCGGACGAGGCCGCGGCGCAGCGCATCCTCGACGAGGACCCGGTGATCGTCGCGGGCCTCTGCAGCGGCGAGCTGCGCCCGTTCCGGGCCACGTTCCTGCGGGGGCGCTAGGCCACTCTGAGGCGGGCGATGCCGGGCATCGGGAGTTCGAGGGTGACTTCGTTCTCCGAGCTTGCTGATTCCCCGGATCGATGGACGCTCTGCCTGAACGGATCTACGCTCGTCCGTGACGCCCGTGTTCCGCACCCGCCACGAAACCGTGCGCTTCGCCGCCGGTCTGCTCTGCATCGCGTTCATCGTGATCGTGCTGATCAAGGGCCTCTGGATCCTCGCGCTCTTCGGCGTCGTGGTGCTGGCGATGCAGATGATCAACCTCGCCCTCGGCCCTCGCCGCCGGCGGGGCCTGCGCCCGCGCCCGCGCCGAGCCGCGGTCGCGCGGAACGAGCCGCTGGCTGCGGCCGACGCTCCGGGACCCGTGAGCGGCGAGCCGCACGCCCCGCCCGCGCGGCAAACCCCGACGCGCGCCAGCGAGGCAGCGCGCCG
>NZ_JAPDOD010000079.1 GCF_027587205.1 Solirubrobacter ginsenosidimutans | reverse complement strand
CCCTTGGCGGTGCGGGCGCGGGCGGCGCGGGCGCGAGCGGTGCAGGCGCGAGAGCCGCGGGCGCCCGCGGCGGCGACGCCGCCTCCGGCAACGCCGGCGCGGCGTATCTCGCCGCCCTCGAATCCGCCGGGCGGACCGGGGCGGGTGTGCTCGCGCGGATGGACGCGCTCGCCGGCCCGCACACGCGCCTCGTGGTGACCGGCGGGTGGTCGGACGGGCCCGCTGCCCGCGCGGTCAAGGCGCGGCACCTCGGGCCGTTCGAGCACGTGGCGGAGGGGTTCGCCGGGTGCCGGGGTGCGGCTAGAGCAGCTTCCCGGGGTTCATGATCCCCGCGGGGTCGCAGCGTTCCTTGACCGCCCGCAGCAGCTCCAGCCCGAGCTCGCCGATCTCGTCGCCGAGGTAGGGCGCGTGGTCGCGGCCGATCGCGTGGTGGTGGGTGATCGTGCCGCTCGCGTCGACGATCGCGCGCGTCGCCGCGTCCTTGATCGCCTTCCACTGCCCCGCCGGGTCGGCGGTCTGCGCGCCGAGCAGCGTGAAGTACAGCGAGGCGCCCGTCGGATAGAGGTGTGAGACGTGGCAGCCGACGTGGACGCCGTCCAACGCGCCGCGGACCGCGTCGTACAGACGCTCCAGGTTGCTCCACGTCGTCGCCGTCTCGAGCGTCTCGACGAGCACGCCGCGGTCCATCAGATCGTCGCGGAGGTGCGGGCCGGCGAAGCGCGAGCGTTCCCACGCTCGTCCGGGCGCGCCACCCAGCGGCCGCGCACCGCCGCGCGCCAGCACGCGCGCCGCCGACGCCCGGCCGACCGCGCCCTCCCACCCGCAGACGAGCAGGCAGCGGCCGTCGAGCAGACGACGCCCCACGGTGCCCGTCCCGGCCAGCGCCACGCTCAGCCGCGTCTCCTCCTCGTCCGACAAGCGGGCGATGTCGGGCGCGATCCCGTCCTGCTCCAAACGCCGCAACAGCTCCGCACCCTCGAAGAACGAGCCCACGGTCCACGCGTCGAACGCCGTCGAGCGCAGCGGCCGGACCCGCAGCGCGACCCGTGTGATCACGCCGAACGCGCCCTCGGAGCCCAAGACAAGCTGCCGCAGCGACGGCCCCGCCGCGGTGCCGGGCGCATCCAACGTCGCCAAGGCGCCGACCGGCGTCACGCATTCCAGCGCCGCGACCTGCGCGTCGATGCGCCCGTGGCCGGTCGACGACTGCCCCGCCGAGCGCGTCGCCGCGCACCCGCCGACCGTCGCCCACTCGTAACTCTGTGGCATATGCCCGAGCGCGAGCCCGTGCGTCCGCAGCGCGGCGTCGGCCTCAGGGAGACGGATGCCGGGCTCGAAGACGGCCAACAACGACGACGGGTCGACCGAGACGAGCGCGTCCAACCGCCCGAGGTCGAGCGAGATCAGCGCGTCGAAGCGCCCCCGCTCACCCGCGAGGCCGCCGACGACGCTGGTCCCGCCGCCGAACGGCACGACCGCCACTCCCGCCTCGGTACACGCCTGCAGCACCGCGGCCACGCCGGCGGCGTCCGCGGGCGCGACGACCGCGTCGGGCGCGGAGGCGAAGTCCCCCGCCCGCTGGGCCAGAAGATCGAGATACGACTTGCCGCGCGTGCGCAGGACGCGCGCCTCAGCGTCGTCGCGGACCTCGGCCGCGGAGGCGAGCCGCTCGCGCAGGGACGCAGGCAGCGCGGAGGGCGGCACCACGGGCGTGTCCACGGGCGAGGAGACGACGGCGCCCGAGATCCCGAGCTCCTCGCGCAAGAGCGCGACCGCGTGGTCGGGCAACGAGGGCCCCGCCCCCGGCTCGCCCCAGCCCCAGAAGACCTGCTCGCGCCGCATCACGGCGCCGCCTCGCGAACCGGAGCGGCCCGCAGACACGCGGTCGCGGCGCTCACTCCGTGTCGTAGGCGATCAGCGTGTGGACGTCGTAGGAGGCGAGCTTCTCGCGGCCCCCCAGGAACGCGAGCTCGACCAGGAACGCGCAGCCCGCGACGACCGCGCCCGCCCCCTCGGCCAGCTCGCACAGCGCGCGCGCCGTGCCGCCCGTCGCCAGCAGGTCGTCGTGCAGCAGCACCCGCGCGCCGTCGCGCAACGCGTCGGCGTGCATCTCCAGCGCGTCGACGCCGTACTCGAGGATGTATTCGGCCGAGACCGTCTCCGCCGGCAGCTTCCCCGGCTTGCGGGCGGGCACGAACCCGACCCCCAGCTCGCGCGCGACGGCCGCGCCGAGGATGAAGCCGCGCGCCTCGGCGGCGACCACCAAATCCACTTCCAGCGGCCGCGCGTACCCGGCGATCGACTCAACCGCGAAGTTCAGCGCCGCCGGATCGAGCAGCAGCGGCGTGATGTCCTTGAAGACGATCCCCGGCTTCGGGAAATCCGGGATGTCGCGGATGAACCGCCGCAGCTCCACTTACTTGGCGATCTTCCGCAGATCGCGCACGAGCAGCAGGTGCTTCAGGTGCGAGGCGACCGCGGCGAGGTTCTCCAACGCCTCCACGGCCTCCTTGCGCCGCTCGGGATTGCGCGAGCGAAGGGCCGGCGCGAGGATCTGCTGCAGCAGCGCCGCCTCGCGCTCGGCGGAGGACTTGAACACCCGCAGGTTGCGCCCCGCCACGCCGTAGCGCGACAACTCCGACACCGCCCGCACGATCTCGCGCTCGGTCTCGTCGTAGTAGCGCTTGCCCTCACGGACCTCGCCCTTGACGATCCCGAAGTCCTCGAGCTCCTGGACGAGACGCGGCTCGGCGCCGGTCTGCTCGACCACGTCGTCGAGCGAGTACGCCGCACCCCGGTCGCGCACCGACAGCGTCAGCCGCCGCAGCGCCGCACCCGGGCGAGCGCCGTCCGCCGGCTTGGCCGCCGCGCCGCCCGCCGTCCCACCCGCACCCGCCGCGGCGGCCGCAGGCGGATCGTCGAACGAGCGTCCCGCGGCCAGCTCCTGGCGGATCACGGCGAGCGGCAGGAACTCGTCGCGCTGCAGGCGCAGGATCGTCCTCAAGCGCGAGACGTCCGCGGCCGAATACAGCCGGTAGCCGCCCGGCGTGCGCCGCGGCGTCAGCAGCTTCTGATCCTCGAGGTAGCGGATCTTGGAGATCGAGATGTCCGGGAACTCCTGCTGGAGCCCCTTGCACACCGCGCCGATGGTCAGCGACTTCGTCTGGCGCGGGACTTCCTCAAGCTGAGGTTCACCGTTACCGCCGCCGCTTGAGGCTTCGCTCGCTCCGGTGGCGGCGTCGTCGGACACGGCCACCTCAGCGCGCCAGATAGGTGAGCTTGTATTTGCCGACTTGCAACTCGTCGCCGTCTTCGAGCTTGTGCGACTCGATCCTCCGCCGGTTCACGTAGGTCCCATTCAAAGAGCCTGAGTCATCCAGGAACCACGCGCCCGAACGGCGCACGAGCACGGCGTGATCGCGCGAGACGGTCACGTCGTCGAGGAAGATCTCCGCGTCCGGCGAACGGCCGATCGTCAACCGCTCGCCGTCGAGCGGGTACGACTGGCCGACCTTGCCGCCGCCCGACCGGATCACGAGGGCACCGGTGGAGGCCGCGACATCGCCGACGTCGACCGGCCGCAACTCGCCGGTCTGTTCGTCGATCATGTACGTCGCGGTCGTGGCGTCGTCACGCGTGTCTTCACGCGTGCCGACGTATGCGCCGCAGCGCTGGCAGTAGTTCGCGCCCTCCGTGACGACGAACCCGCACTCTGGGCAGTGACGGGCCAAGGGCCGTACCTCCGACTGCGGCTAGATGTCGTCGCCGCCGCCGGTCGCACGACCGGCAAGGATGTCAGTGAGACGCTGGACGTCGGCGCCCGAGATGACTTCCTCGCCACCTTCGTGCTTCTTGCGCAGGCGGTTGACGAGTTCGGCTCGCAGGATGTCGATCTTGCCGTGCAGGATGCGCCGGCGGTAGGACACCTCCTGCTCCTCGTCAGTGAGCTGCTGGATGAGGTCCTTGAGCTCCTGATCGGAGAGTGAACCGAGATCGGGGAAGGTGTCCATCTGTAAAGAAGTCCTCTCCTCAAAGGTGACGAGACGGAGGTGGAAGCATAGCGTTCATCAAGCTCAGGTCGAGCCTTGCAGTCGTGCCTGCGCGAGACCATCGCGCACGTATTGGACCGTCGCCCCAAGCGTGAGTACGAGGCCCACATACAAGCACGCCAGGGCCAACCAATGCACTCCGCAGAGTGCAAAGAAGAGCGCGCTGAACACCGGCCACACGCCCCAGCGCCCCAACCAGTTGATCTTGAGGTCGACATTTCGGTGCAGCGCATAGCGCGCCAGGACGAGCATGAAGAGCTCGCGAGCGGCCAGCAGAGCGAGCGCCCAGCGCGGGAGAAGCTCGAATTTCCAGCACACGATCACGCCTGAGATCACGAGCAGCCGATCGACCAATGGGTCCAGCAGCGCCCCCATCCGCGAGTACTGGCCGGTGACCCGCGCGGCGATGCCGTCCAGGTAGTCGCTCCAGCCGATCACGGCGAACAGGACCGCCGGCAGCGCGTCCGTGCCGCTCTCGGAGCTCAGGGCGAGCACCAGGAACAGCGGGATCATCGCCAGCCGGATGTAGCCGATCGCGTTCGGGATCGTCCACGGGCGCAGCGGCGCGCCGGCGACCGTCTCAGGTGGCGGCGGGCCCGAGCGGTCCAGACCCGACAGCCGCCGGAAGGTCAGTTTGCGTTTTACGGGAGCGTCGCCCACAAGTCAGCGGCCGCCTGCGCCGCGCCCTCGAGTCCGATGGAGCCGGTCTCTCGCCCGCGCCGGACCTGCGTCTCGATCTCGCCCGCCTCGAGCGTGCGCCGGCCGATCGTCAGCCGCAGCGGCACGCCGAGCAGCTCGGCGTCGGCGAACTTGGCGCCCGGGCCGAGGGTCCGATCGTCGTAGACGACGTCCAGGCCGGCCGCCCGCAGCTCGTCGTACAGGCGCTCGGCCAGCGCGAACTCCTCGGTGTCGGGCTTGCCGAGCCCGACGAGGTGCACGTCGAACGGCGACAGCGCGCGCGGCCACGAGATGCCCTTCTCGTCGGCGAACTGCTCGACGGCCGCGGCGGCGATGCGCGCAGGGCCGATGCCGTAGGAGCCCATCCAGACGGGCTGGGCCGTGCCGGACTCGTCCAGGTAGCTCGCCCCCAGCGGCACGCTGTAGCGGGTCCCGAGCTTGAAGATGTTGCCGATCTCGATCGCGGGCTCGATCCGGATCTCGTGACCGTCGACCGTATCCCCCACCTCGACCGAGCGCACGTCGGCCTCGGTGAACGCGAAGTCGCGCCCCGGCTTGACGCCGCGCAGGTGCGCGTCGGCCTTGTTGGCGCCCGAGATGTAGGAGTCGCCGTCGAGCGCCGAGTCGAGCAGGATCGGCACGTCGGTGCCGACCGGCCCGATGTAGCCCGCCGGGCCGATGCGCTCGGCGAACTCGCTCGCCTGCGCCGGCCGGAAGGAGGCGCCGAGGGCGTTGGCGAGCTTGACGTCGTTCACGCGATGGTCGCCGCGCACCAGGACCAGGCGCAGCTCGTCCTCGCCGACGATGACCGGGTAGGCCTTGATGAGCGCGCCCGCGGGGACGCCGAGCGCCTCCGCGACCTGCGCGACCGTCGTCAGCCCGGGCGTCGCCTCCTCCGCGGGGGCGTCCAGCGCCGGCGGCAGCTGCACCGGCTTGGCGGTCGCGGTCGCGACCTCGACATTGGCCGCGTAGCCCGGGGCCAGCGCGACGTCGTTCTCGCCCGCGGGACACGGCGCCATGTACTCGTGGGCGCCGGTGCCGCCCATCATCCCGACGTCCGAGTCCACCCGGTACCACTCCAGGCCGCAGCGGTCGAAGATCTTGTCGTAGGCGACCCGGTGCTTCTCGTAGCCCACGTCGAGCCCCGCGGCATCGCGGTCGAACGTGTAGGAGTCCTTCATGATGAACTCGCGCGTGCGCAGCACGCCGGCGCGGGGGCGCGGCTCGTCGCGCTCCTTGATCTGGAAGTGGTAGAGGATCTGCGGCAGGTCGCGGTAGGAGCGGACCACCTGCGCGATGTGGGTGGTGACGATCTCCTCATGGGTCATGGCGAGCACCATGTCCGCCCCACGGCGGTCCTTGAGGCGGAACAGCTCGCCGCCGATCGCGTCGTAACGCCCGCTGCGCTGCCAGATCTCCGCCGGGTTGAGCACCGGCATCAGCATTTCCTGGCCGCCGATCGCGTCGATCTCCTCGCGGATGATCTGGACCGCCTTCTGGTGCACGCGCCAGCCGGCCGGGAGCCAGCTCCACAGGCCGGCGCCCACCTGCCGGATCATGCCGGCGCGCACCAGCAGCTTGTGGGAGAGCGCCTCCGCATCGGCGGGCGGCTGCTTCTCGGTCGGGAGGAGGTAGTGGCTCAGGCGCGTCATCGGGGCGCAGAGCCTAGATGGTTTTTCGGCGGCTCTGACAAACGGGGGAGGGTTGGACTTCAGTCGCAGTTCCGCCAACCGATAAGCGCAACTAGCGGCCCGTGGGAACCACGGGCCAGACCCCCTCCCACCCCCGTACCGACTGGACCGAAGAATGGCTCACGTCTCCTCTGGCCGGGCGCAGCGACGGATCACCATCAAGGCGAAGCTGCTCGGCAGCGCCGGTGTCCTGCTGGCCCTCATGCTCCTCATCGGCACGCTCGGCATCACCAGCGTGTCCTCGATCAAGGACAAGTCCGACACGGTGCTCGGCCAGGCGGTCACGCCGCTGGTCGACCTCGGTTTCGCGTCGTCGGCGCTCAACGACACGCGCCAGCAGCAGACCACCTACCGCAACGCCAAGACCCCGGCCGCGCGCGGTGAGATCGGCGCGAAGGTCAAGGCCAACGACGCCGAGGTCGCCAAGCGCCTGGCGGCGGTCCAGAAGTCGGTCTCCACACAGGCCGAGCGCGACGCGATGGCCAAGGTCGACCACGACCTGAGCGTCTACTACGGCATGCGCGACAAGCTCTTCAAGATGGTCGACACGGCGGCCGATCCGGCCACCGACACGGCGATCGCGGACTACAGCCGCAACATCGTGTCCCCCGCGATCACGGTCGCCCTGGCCGACTTCAACACGCTCTACACGGCCAAGCACACGCTGGCGAAGCACAAGCAGGCCGAGATCGCCGATGCGGCCGCGAGCAACCGCACCCGCTCGATCCTGCTGCTCGTCTTCGCGTTCATCGCCGGCCTCGGCCTGATGCTGTGGGTCTCCCGCGGCATCGAGCGCAGCGTCAAGCTCATCCTCGAGCGCCTCGCGAGCCTGCGCGATCACTGCGCGAACGAGCTCAACAAGGCCCTCAACGCGATGGCCCAGGGCGACCTGACCGTCGCCGTCGACGCCACCACCCCGGGCCTGCGGCGCACCAGCAACGACGAGATCGGCGACGTCGCCGAGGCCGTCGGCCAGATCCGTGACAGCACCGTCGCGTCGGTCGCCGCCTACAACGAGACCCGCGGCGCGCTCTCGCAGATGATCGGCGTGCTCTCCACGAGCGCGTCGGTGGTCGCCGGAAGCTCCGGCGAGATGGCGTCGACGTCCGACGAGGTTGGCCGCGCGATCGGCGAGATCGCCGGCGGCATCGGCGAAGTCGCCAAGGGCTCCGAGCGCCAGGTTCGCGCGATCGAGTCCGCCCGCGCGCAGACCAACGAGATGGCGATCGCCACCGACGAGTCCGCCACCAATGCCCGCGAGGCCGCAGAGGTCGCGCAGGAGACCAGCCGGCTCGCCGACGAGGGCGCGCAGGCGGTCGGCAAGGCCACCGGCGCGATGGAGTCCGTCCGCACGTCCTCGACGGAGGCCACCCAGGCCATCCGCGAGCTCGGCGCCAAGTCCGAGCAGATCTCGGGCATCGTGTCGACGATCACCGGCCTGGCCGAGCAGACCAACCTGCTGGCGCTCAACGCCGCCATCGAGGCCGCCCGCGCCGGCGAGCAGGGCAAGGGCTTCGCCGTCGTCGCCGAGGAGGTCCGCAAGCTGGCCGAGGAGTCGCAGACCGCGGCCGCCTCGATCGCCGACCTGATCGGGCAGATCCAGCACGAGACGCAGCGCGCGGTCGAGGTCGTCGAGAACGGCGCCCAGCGCACCAGCGAGGGCGCCGCGACCGTCGAGCAGGCGCGCGAGTCCTTCGTCCGCATCCGCGCGTCGGTCGCCGACATGAGCGACCGGGTCGAGCAGATCGCGAGCACGATCGGCCAGGTCGCCGACGCGTCCCAGCGCGTGCAGGACGACTTCGCCGAGGTCGCCGCCGTCGCCGAGCAGTCCTCCGCGTCTGCCGAGCAGGTCTCCGCCTCGACCGAGCAGACCAGCGCCTCGACGCAGCAGATCGCCGCTTCCGCGCAGGAACTGGCGGGCACCAGCGAGGAGCTGGCGCAGCTCGTGGCGCGCTTCAAGCTCGCCGGCGTGGCGTAGCTTCAACGGTCAGAGCGATGCCCCGCCGGCGGCCACGTCGGCGGGGCTCGCGCCTTCAGGGTGATAGAACGCTCGGGCGAGGGGTTCGAACACCGCAATTGGAGGCCCTAATGGCTTTTGAAGTCCCGCCGCTGCCGTACGACTACGCCGCGCTTGAGCCGCACATCGACGAGGCGACCATGAAGGTGCATCACGACAAGCACCATCAGGCGTACGTCGACAAGGCCAACGCCGCCCTCGCGGGCACCGAGTTCGAGAACTCCTCGATCGAGGAGATCCTCAAGAACCTCGACGCGCTGCCCGCCGACAAGCAGAAGGCGGTCCGCAACAACGGCGGCGGTCACTACAACCACAGCCTGTTCTGGGAATTCCTGTCGCCTGACGGCGGCGGCGAGCCCACGGGCGATCTGGCCGAGGCGATCAACGGCGCCTTCGGCTCCTTCGACGAGTTCAAGGCGAAGTTCAAGGACGCCGGCGTCAACCAGTTCGGCTCCGGCTGGGCGTGGCTCGTCCACGACGGCTCCGGCCTCGCGGTCACCTCGACGCCCAACCAGGACTCCCCGCTCTCGGCCGGCCAGACGCCGCTGCTGGGCGCCGACGTGTGGGAGCACGCGTACTACCTCAAGTACCAGAACAAGCGCCCGGACTACCTGGACGCGTTCTGGAACGTCGTGAACTGGGCGAAGGTCGCCGAACTGTACGCCGCGGCGGCTTAAACCGCCGTTCCGCAACTCCTGTCCGGTCGCGGCGTTGGAATGTCCTTGATGACTGAGACGTCCCGACGCCGCGCCCGGCGGGTCCTTGCCGCGGCCGCGATCTGCGCCGCCGCCCTGCCCGCCGCACCCGCCCTCGCCGCCCCGGATCAGCAGTCGCTGATCGAAGACGAGACGCTGATGCTCGATTCAGGGCCGGTGGCTCAGGCCCAGGCCCTCGACGAGGCGAAGGCGCTCGGCGCCGACGTGATCCGCGCGAACGTGATCTGGTCGCGCTTCGCGCCGTCCCCGACCTCTAAGAAGAAGCCCAAGGGCTTCGACGGCAAGAACCCGGCCGCCTATCCGGCCGGCTCGTTCACGATGCTCGACTCGTTCGTCGCGGGCGCGCAGGCGCGCGGCCTGGAGGTCCTGCTGACCGCGACCGGCCCGATCCCGGCCTGGGCGTCCAAGTGCAAGGGCTCGGTCGCGACGCTGAAGACCTGCAAGCCCGACCCCAAGCTCTTCGGCGCGTTCGTGCGTGCTCTGGGCACGCGGTATCCGACGGTCAAGAAGTGGTCGATCTGGAACGAGCCGAACCTGCGCTCGTGGCTCTCGCCGCAGTACGAGACCTCGGGCTCGCAGGCCGTTCAGAAGTCCGCCTACATGTACCGCCAGCTCGCCACGTCGGCGATCGCCGGCCTGCGCGGAACGGGCCACCGCGCCGACCAGATCTGGCTCGGCGAGACCGCGCCGCTGGGCGACGACCCGTCCGGCTGCAGCGCGCAGCGCTCGCTGCGGGTCCCGAAGAAGTGCGCGTCGAAGATCCTCAAGACCTCGCCGGAGACGTTCCTGCGCGGAGTGTTCTGCCTCAACACCAAGGGCAAGAAGCTGACCGGCGCCGAGGCCACCGACCAGCACTGCGGCGGCTACAAGAAGCTCAACGTGACGGGCTACGCGCATCACCCCTACACGCGCGGCGGCTCGCGCCCGCCGACCTCGGGCGTCAACGCGGGTGAGATCACGATCAACGTCGCGTCGCGCCTGACGAAGCTGCTCGACAACGCCGCGAAGGCCAAGCGGATCCCGGCCAAGCTGCCGATCGAGTACACCGAGCACGGCTGGCAGACCAAGCCGGACCTGATCTTCGGCGTCACCGACGCCCAGCAGGCCGAGTACATCAACCAGTCCGACTGGATCGCGTACAAGAATCCGCGCGTGCACACCGTCGCGCAGTACAAGATCGTCGATGACGCGAACATCGCCGCCGGGTTCCAGATGGGCCTGCGGCTGCTCAACGGCGCGCCCAAGCCCGCCTATGCGGCCTACAAGCTGCCGATCTGGGTCTCGGGCAAGGGCGCGAACGTGACGGTCTACGGCCAGCTGCGCCCGGCCGACAACGGCACCGCGCAGTCGGTCGACATCCAGGTCGCGGCGTCCGCGGGCGCGGCCTTCAAGACCGTGCAGACGGTGCCGGTCACCTCGGCCAACGGCATCTTCACCGTCAGCGTCCCGAACTCGGGCACGCTCTGGCGCTTGTCCTGGAACGGATTGACGTCTCGCCAAGCGGAGGTGTCGCCTAAGTGAGGCGCGCGCTCGTCCTTCTCGCGGTTCTCGGCGCGATGCTCGGCGTCGCCGCCGCTCCGGCGCGCGCCGCCGACTTCGAGCTCGGGATGGAGGACGAGGGGCTGCTCCTCAACAACCCGCAGCTCGCCGTGTTCGCGGTGAGCGACTGGAGTCACCTGGGCGTCGACGTCGTCCGGATCCATGCCCGCTGGTGGGAGATCGCGCCGCAGACCGACGCGGTGCGCAAGCCGTCGGGCTTCAACGCGAAGGACCCGGACTCGAAGGGCTACAACTGGGGGGCGCTGGACACGGCGGTCTCGATGGTCCGCGCAAACGGGATGCGGGCGATGCTCACGATCACGGGCCCCGGCCCCTTGTGGTCGTCGACCGAGCCGAGCAGGCACAACCCGCTCTGGATTCCGCGCGCGTCGGACTACGCGGACTTCGCCCGCGCGGTCGCCACCCGCTACGGCTCGCAGGTCGATCGCTACCTGGTCTGGAACGAGCCCAACCAGCAGGGCTGGCTGCAGCCGCAGTGGCAGTGCGACAGCCGCCGGCGCAACTGCACGCCGGTCTCCCCGCACGTCTACCGCTCGCTGGTGCGCGCCGCGACGCCGGTGATCCACGCCGCCGATCCCGGTTCGGAGGTCGTGATGGGTGAGCTCGCGCCGATCGGCGACCCGCCGATCAGCGCCAACACGCCCGTCAAGCCGCTGATCTTCATGCGCGAGATGGGCTGCGTCGACGCTCACTACAAGTCGGTCCACACGGGCCGTTGCAAGGGCTTCAAGGCACCGCAGGCGGACTCGTTCGGCTACCACCCGCACCCGCTGCTCAACGCGCCCGACAAGAAGAACCCGGATCCGGACGAGGCGCAGTTCGCCGACCTCTCGCGGCTGTTCAGCGTGCTCGACAAGCTGCGCGCGCGCAAGCGGCTGCGAGTCAGCGGGAACATCCACCTGACGGAGTTCGGCTACCAGACCAATCCGCCCGACAAGGCGGTCGGCATCAGCCTCGCCAAGCAGACGACCTACCTGCAGCAGGCGGCGTACGTCGCGTGGAAGTCCAAGCGGGTGCGCGGGTTGTCCTTCTATCAGTGGGACGACGAGCCGGTGATCAACCGCGGCGGCGGCACCAAGCGCTATTCCGGCTGGCAGACCGGCCTGCGCTTCAACAACGGCAAGCCCAAGCCGGTGCTCTCCACGTTCCCGGCGCCGTTCATCATCGAGCGTAAGGGCAAGGCGAAGTCGGTGCGGCTGTGGGGACAGGTGCGCCCGGACGCCGACCGGACGATCGTGGTCCAGATCAAGCCCAAGGGCGCGGCCGACTACACGGACGTCGCGCCCGTGACCACCGCGGCCGACGGCACCTGGGTCTACCGCCTGACGATCCAGACGGGCGCGTCCTATCGGTATCGCTGGACGCCGGCGCCTTCGCTGACGGAGCTGCAACCGGCCCCGCGGGCCTCCGGCAGCGTGGACCCGTCGAAGTCCGAGAAGACCGAGATGCGGGCGGGTTCGGCCCTGTGACGCGCGCGGCCGACGACCCCACGGCGTTCTACACCGCGGGATACTCGCTGGCCGATCACGAGGCGGGCATGCGGATGGGGCGCTGGCGTGCCCTGGGCGCGCGGACCAAGGCGGCCCACGCCCGCGCGCTGTGCTTGCGCTCCGGTCTCGTTCCGGAGCGGGTGGTGGAGATCGGCTGCGGTGACGGTTCGCTGCTGCTCGAGCTCGCGGGTGTGTGGGGCTCGGCGACGTTCGACGGCTTCGAGCTCTCGCCGCCGGCGATCGAGCTGGCGCGCGGTCGCGGCATCCCGCGCGCCGGCCGGCTCGAGGCCTACGACGGCGCGCGCATCCCGGCGGCCGACGGGGAGTACGACCTGGCGGTGCTCTCGCACGTGCTCGAGCACGTGCCCGATCCCGCGCCGCTGCTGGCCGAGGCCGCGCGGGTCGCGCGGCACGTGCTGGTCGAGGTGCCGCTGGAGGACAACCGGTCCGCGGCGCGGCCGGCCAAGCGGGCGGAGGCCGAGCGCATCGGCCACCTGCACGCGTTCAGCCGCGGCGACGTCCGCGCGCTCGTCACCGGTGCGGGTCTGCGGGTGGTCGGCGAGCTCAGCGACCCGCTCCCGCGTGAGCACCACGCCTTCTTCGCCGAAGGGTCCTTCGCGCGGGCGAAGGCCGCCGCGAAGTGGGCCGTGCGGGCGGCCGTCTGGAAGATCGCCCCGGAGGGGGGCGAGAAGTTCTTCACCGTGCACTACGCAGTACTGACGGAGCACCGATGAACCGCACCCGCATCCTCATCCTGGCCGTGTTCGCCGCGCTGCTCGTCGTCGCACCGGCTCAGGCCGCCTCGCCGGTCGCCCTTGGCGCGGGCAGCGCGCCGTGGCTGGTCGTCGACCCCGCGGGCACGGGGCACATGGTCTTCCGCAGCACGCCGGACGACGGCATCGTCTATTGCCGGTTGCCCCGTGGGAAGCGGGCGTGCGACGTCCGCACCGCGCTGCCGATCGGCAAGCACGCCGAGACCTACAAGCTGCTGCGCCGCGCCGACGGCGTGCTGATCGCGCTGCAGACCGACGACGACGAGGACGGCGCGCCGCTCAGCCGGCAGGGCGGGCGGCTGTGGGCGAGCTTCTCGAGCGACAACGGGGCGACGTTCTCGCCGCCGGCGATCCTCGCCTCGGGGATCGACGAGTCGTTCGCCGGGATCCTCTCGCCGGACGGTCAAGCGGTCCTGCTGCTGCAACTCCAGGGCAACCAGGCCCTGCTGCGCCGCGCGCCGTTCGCCGGGCCGGATCCGCGCGTGCTCGACATCGACGACACGGGCCAAACGCCCTCCGCGGCGAAGCTGGCGACCTTCCCCGACGGCCGCATGCTCCTGATCCACTCGTCGCTGGAGGACACGACCGGCTGGCGCGTCTTCAACGGCGGCGACCCGCTGGACGTCAACGCGTGGCCCACGCACGGCGTGCTCGACGGCGTCCGTGGCGCCCAGCTCGTCACCGGCCCGCGGGGCGTGTTCCTGCTGCACCGCAACGGCAGCAACGGCCAGAAGCTCCTGGACCTCCCGCCTGCCTCGATCCGCTCGTTCGACACCAAGCGGCTGCGCTGGCGCGCGGCGCGGGGCGCGCTGGCCGACGAGCAGATCTTCGCGCAGTCAGACCTCTCCGAGGACGCGAACGGGCGCCTGCACATCGTCGCGTCCAACGCCGACTACGGCGGGCTCGGCTGCGTCATGTACGCCCGAACCTCGACGAAGTCCTCGTCCTGGTTCGGCCGCACCACGATCCTCTACTTCACCCGCTCGAAGTCACGCATGCCCTCGGGCGCCGCGGCGGTCGCCGCCGCGGACGGCCGCGGCTTCGCGACGTGGACCGACGCGTCGGGCCGCGCCTGGGCGATCCCGCTCAAGCAGGCCAAGGGCAAGTACCACCCGATCCGCAAGGGCCCGAACCGGCCGACCTGCGGGCGCTAGCGTCCTTACGGGCCACGGAGACAGAAAGCGCGTTCTCACGCACGCCGGTCACCCCGCGGGAGCGGGTTGCGAGGGGGTGATGTACAAACGGGTCCTGTGAGGACTCATTTGTACATCACCCCCACCAACGCGCCAGCTCGAACAGTGCGACCCTGATCGAAAACGGCGACCTGACCGCCAAACGCGCACGGTCGACCACGGCGACCGGGAGAAGGCGTGCGAGGGACACACTTTCCTTCTCCGTAGCCCGTAACTTTCGGTGCCCCGGCACGACAATTCGAGCCAACAGAGCCGAGCCGAGCGGCGGACCCACGGAAGCCCGGGACGGGGGCTCGCCACTCCCCCTCCCCCACCCGGAGCAGTTGACGTTCGTCCCCAGAGGGTCAGGCGCGGGTGAAGCGGCGACCCGCGACCGGTGACAAAGCCTCGTCGATCGCGTCGGCGTCAGCCTTGGCCTTCTCGGCCTCGAGCATCGCCAACCGCTCGGGCGTCATCGCCGTCGCGTCCTCTTCCTCGGCGAGCCACGCCGCGGCCTCGGCGGCGGCGGTGGCATCGCGCTCCACCGTCCTGCCGGCGGCGTAGTACTTGTCGATCTCGATGAAGAGCTCGTCGACGAGCTGCTCGGTGGCGACCTTCTTGATCGGCTCGCCCTTGGAGTAGATCATCCCCATGTCCTTGGCGCCCGTGATGCCGAAGTCGGCGTGGCGGGCCTCGCCGATGCCGTTGACGGCGCAACCCAGGACCGAGACCTCGATCGGATCGTCGTAGGCCTCCAGGCGGCGCTCGACCTCGGCGACGACCGAGTCCATGTCGAACTGCAGGCGCCCGCACGTGGGGCAGGCGATCAGGACCGGGCCGCGCTCGCGCAACTTGAGCGCCTTGAGGATCTCCCAGGCGACCTTGACCTCTTCCTCGGCGTGGAACGTCGAGAGGGAGATGCGGATCGTGTCGCCGATGCCGTCGGCCAGCAGCGTGCCGAGCCCGACGGCGGACTTCAGCGAGCCCGACCACTTCGTCCCGGCCTCGGTGATCCCGAGGTGCAGCGGGTACGGGATCCGCTCGCTCAGCAGCCGGTTGGCGGCGATCGTGTTCGGCACGTTGGTCGACTTGATCGAGACCTTGAAGTCGGTGAAGTCCAGGCGCTCCATCAGCTCGACGAACTCGACGCCGGCGGTCACCAGGGCCTCGACGGGGTTCTCGAACTCGAGCTCGGCGAGGTGCTTGGGCAGCGAGCCGGAGTTGACGCCGATGCGCATCGGCGTGCCGGCGGCGCGGGCGCGGGCGGCGACCTCGGCGACCTTGTCGGGCCCGCCGATGTTGCCCGGGTTCAGGCGGATGCAGTGGGCGCCCGCGTCGATCGCCTTCAGCGCCAGCGTGTGGTTGAAGTGGATGTCGGCGATCACCGGGATCGGGGACTCGACGACGATCGTCTTGAGCGCCTCGATGTCCTTCTCGCGCGGGACGGCCACGCGCACGATGTCCGCGCCCGCCTCGGCCACGCGACGGATCTGGTCCATCGTCGCCTGCAGATTGGCGGTCTCGGTCTTGGTCATGGTCTGCACCACGACCGGGGCGCCGCCGCCGATCTGCACGCCTCCGACGTTCACTGAGCGCTGCGAAGCCATTGGACAGCCAGTCTAGAGGTGGGGCAGGCGCTCAAGTGTAAATGTCTTGACGCCGAAACATTCGATGCTAAACTTTTGGTATCGAAAGGATGCAGACACAATGACTCCCCGACTCTGGCGCATAGCGATCGTGGTGATCCTGGGCGCGATCATGTCCGTGCTCGACACGACGATCGTCAACGTCGCCCTCGACACCCTCTCAAAGGACCTCAACACCCCGCTGGACGGCATCCAATGGGTGATCACGGGCTACATGCTCGCGCTCGCGGCCGTGATCCCGGTCACCGGCTGGGCCGCCGCCCGCTTCGGCGCCCGCCGCCTCTATGTCGTCTCGCTCATCCTCTTCACCGCGGGCTCGGCGCTCTGTGGATTCGCCTGGTCGGCCCAGTCGCTGATCGCCGCGCGCGTGCTCCAGGGCCTGGGCGGCGGCATGCTGCTGCCGATCGGCCAGATGATCCTCGTCCGCGCCGCCGGCCCGAAGAACATGGCCCGCGTGATGAGCGCGATCGGCGTCCCGATCATCCTCGCCCCCGTCTTCGGCCCCACGCTCGGCGGCCTGCTGCTCGACAACGCCGGCTGGCAGTGGATCTTCTTCGTCAACCTCCCCATCGGCATCGCGGCCGTGATCGCCGCCATGCGGCTCCTCCCGCGCGATGTCGCCGACCCGGTCAAGGCCGGCAAGCTCGACGCCACCGGCCTCGCGCTCGTCGCCACCGGCCTCGTCGGCATCACCTACGGCCTCGCCGAGTCCGGCACCGCCGGCAGCCTGCTCGCCGACCAGGTCATGGTCCCGTTCCTCCTCGGCATCGGTCTCGTCGCGACCTTCGTCGTCCGCGCGCTGCGAATCGACAATCCGCTCCTGGACGTGCGTCTTTACGCCAACAAGGCCTTTGCCGCAGCCTCGGTGACGATGACCGCGCTCGGCGCCGCGCTGTTCGGCGCGATGGTCCTGATGCCGCTGTACTTCCAGCTCGTCCGCGGTGAGGACGCCGTCCACACCGGCCTGCTGCTCGCTCCGCAGGGCATCGGCGCCGCCATGGCGATGGCGCTCTCGGGCCGCGTGACCGAGCGCTTCGGCGGTGGCCTGACCTCGCTGATCGGCGGCACGATCACGATCGTCGCCACGATCCCGTTCGTCCTGATCGAGGCCAACACGAGCTTCGTGGTGATCTCGGCCGCGATGATCGTCCGCGGGTTCGGCATCGGCATGTCGATGATGCCGTCGATGACCGCCGCCTACTCCGTCCTGCGCCCCGACCAGATCAATGACGCCACGCCGCAGCTGAACGTCCTGCAGCGGGTCGGCGGCTCGATCGGCACCGCGATCCTCACCGTCGTCCTGCAGAGCGGCATCAGCGGCCTGGCCACCCCGTCGGCGGCGGGCGTCGCGGACGCGTTCGGCACCACCTACTACTGGGTGCTCGGCATCAGCCTCGTCGCCCTCCTCCCCACGATCGTCCTGACCACGATCGAGCGCCGCGCCAAGGCCTCGACCGAGCCGCTCCCGGCAGAGGTCGCGCTGGAGGCGGTCGCATGACCGTCGCCGAGCTGGACGCCCTGCGCGCCGCGTTCGGCGAGCTGATGGGCGCGGAGCGCCGCCTCCGCGGCCGCGATCCGCGCCACGCCCAGATCCGCACGCTCGTGCTGATCGCCAAGGACGAGGAGATCACCGCCGGCACGCTGGCCAAGCGCGCGGAGCTGAGCCCCGGGGCGATGACCGCGCTGCTGGACCAGCTCGAGGAGAACGGCACGATCAGCCGCCGCCGCTCCGAGACCGACCGCCGCCAGGTGATCGTCACGCTCACCGAGGCCGGGCGCGAGACCGTCGCCGCCAAGCGGAAGCTGTGGGAGCGCCACTGGCACGAGGGCCTCGCCGGCCACAGCGAGGACGAGCTGCTCGCCGCCGCCCAGGTCATGCGCACGATCGCCGTCGTTCTGGACGGCGTCGGCAAGGACGAGGTGACGTGACCCCGCGCGAGTGGGGGTATCCCGAACGACGAATGGGGAGCTTCCCCCGTAGAGAAGCCCCCCAGCAAGTCCGACTATGTAGATCTCCGGCCGGCCGCGGCGTAATTGCGCGGCCGGCCGTTGACCCGTCCTGCTAGAGGCGGAAGGTCGCCACGACGCGCTCGAGCTCGGCGGCGCCGGCCGCGAGGTCCTGCGCGGAAGCCGCGATCTCCTGCGTCGACGCGCTGGTCTGCTGCGTCGAGGCCGAGACCTGCTCGCTGGAGGCGCTGGCCGACTCGGCCACCGTCGCCACACCGACGACGTCCTGCGCCATCTGGTCGGCGTCGTCGGACAGCTGGCCGATCGCGTCGGCGATGTCGGCCGCGCGCCCGGAGACGTCCTCGACCGCGCTGCCGATGGCCTCGAAGGCCGAACGCGCGCGCTCGACGGTGACGGTGCCACCCTCGGTGCGGGCGGCGGTGTCGGCGACCATGTCGACGACCTCGCCGGTCTCACGCTGGATCTCGGAGATGAGCCCGGCGATCTGGCCCGCCGCGGTCTGCGACTCCTCGGCCAGCTTGCGGACCTCCTCGGCGACGACCGCGAAGCCGCGGCCCTGCTCGCCGGCGCGGGCGGCCTCGATGGCCGCGTTCAGCGCCAGGAGGTTCGTCTGCTCGGCGATGCCCGTGATCGTGTCGACGATGCCCCCGATGCGCTCGGACTTGCCGGCCAGCGACTCGATCGCGCCGGTCACGCCCGCGGCGGACTCGGCCAGGCCGCGCATGGCGGCGGACGCCTCGTCGGCGGCGACGAGACCCTCGGTCGCCATGCCCTTGGCCTGCTCGGCCGTCTGCGCGGCCTCGTGGGCGCGGTCGGCGCTGTGGCGAGCCGTCTCGGCGGCGCGGACGGCGGCCTCGCGGACGATCTCGACCTTCTGGACCTGGATGTTGGTGCCCTCGGCGACCTCGCCGATCGCCGTGGCGATCTCCTGGATCGCGCGGCCGGCCTCGTCGGAGGTGCCGGCCATCTGGCGCGACGCCTCGGTGACGCCGCCGGCGGTCGTGGAGACCTGACCCACGATCGTGCGCAGGTCGACGACGAGCCGCTGGAACGCGGTGCCGAGCAGGTCCTTGTCCGAGCGCGGGACGACCTGGACCGTGAGGTCGCCGTCGGCGACGCTCTCGGCGGCGGTGGCCTTCTCGCGCAGGTAGTCGATCGTGCGGCCGAACGAGTGGGCCAGGCGGCCGACCTCGTCGTTGGAGTGGACGTCGACGCTGACGCTGACGTCACCGTCGGCCAGGCGCTCCGCGGCCTCGGTGACGACGCGGATCGGCTTCGTCAGCAGGTTGGCGACGAAGACGATCGCGAGCGTGACGAGGATGAGCATGATCAGGCCGATGACCAGCAGCGACGTGCGCAGGCCCTTGACCGGGGCGAGCACCTCGGAGACCGGCACGGAGGTCAGGAAGCTCCAACCGGACGTGTCGACGCCCGACCACGTGATGACGGAGTCCTTGCCCGTCCACGGGTCCTTGGTCTCGACCTGGCCGCTGTGACCGGCGGCGACCGACTCGGCGATCTTCGCGAGCTCCGGGTTGTCCTTGGACTTCGCGAGGGAGCTGAGGCTCACCTTGCCGTTGTTCTTCTTGTCCGGGCTGGCGAGCACCATGCCCTTCTTGGACACCGCGAAGGCGTAGCCGGTGTCGAACAGCTTGACCTTGGAGATCCGCGCGGCCTCGACGGCGAGCGTGTTGGCGACGCCGGCGTAGCCGACGACCTGGCCGTTGCGCACGATCTGCGACTGGTAGGACAGGAACATCGTGCCCTGGTAGGCGGAGGGCTCGAGCACGCCGTTGACCGGCGCCTTCGTGTACGGGATGGCGTCCTTGGTGCCCGTCTCGCTCGTGGCCGCGACGATCTTGCCCGTCTTGTCCATGCTGATGCTCGGCTCGAAGCCGCCGTTCTTGGCCGTGCCCGGCTGGCCGGCGCTCTTGGCGTCCGCGCCGTCGAACCCGTTCGCGAGGATGCCCGAGTAGAGGTACATCGCGTGCGAGACGTTCTTCTGGAGCAGGTCCGAAAGCCCGGCGACCGCGTCGGCTCGGCTGTTCGCCGTCGATAGGATCGCGGCCGCCGATTGAGCGGTCGAGAGTGAAGCGCCAACCGTCTGGTCGACCTTGACCGCCTGGACCTCCGTGCTCTGCGTGAGCTCCGCGTACGCGGACTTCTTCTGTTGCGACGTGGCGCGCGAGATCGCGAACACCGTCATCAAGACGATGGCTGCTGCTACCGGCGTCAGGATCAGCGCGAGCATCTTCCCGCGCAGCGACCCGAATCGGGGCATGTGACTCTCTTCCGTGAAAAGGGGGGTGATCGGTTGATCACATGCATCGGGCGATCAGCGCATTGCTTTAGGCCCCTTGTCACCCAAAAATGGGAACCGGAAATCAGTACATCGACGCAATCAGGGCGGCGTACTTCGCCTCGACCGGGCGTCGTTTCAGCTTCATCGTTGGCGTCAGCTCGTCTCCGCCCGGCAGCCAATCGCCCTCGATGAGGGTAAAGCGCTTAATCGTTTCTGGGCGGGAGAGTGTCTTGTTGGCGACATTTACGCCGTCCTGCACGGCGGCGATGACCGCCTCATTGCGCGCCAGTGCAGCCAGATCGCCGTCGAGCCCCTGGCGCTGCGCCCACGCCACGGCGACGTCCGGGTCCAGGACGAGCAGGGCCGTGTTGTACCGGCGCCCGTCCCCGATCACGCACGCCTGACCAATCAGCGGCGAGGCACCCTTGAGCGTCGCCTCGATGTTGGCGGGGGACATGTTCTTGCCCGCCGCGCTGATGATCAGCTCCTTCTTGCGGTCGATCAGCGTGACGTAGCCGTCCTCGTCGATCGTGGCCACATCGCCGGTGTGCAGCCAGCCGTCGGCGTCGAGCGCCTCCGCCGTGCGCTCGGGGAGGTTTCGATAACCGACCATCACAACCCGTGAGCGGGCGAGCAGCTCGCCGTCGGGAGCGAGCTTGAGCTCCACACCCGGGCTCGGCAGCCCGACGGTGCCGATCTTGATCCGCTCGCCGGGGTTGGAGGCGCCCGCCCCGCAGGTCTCGCTCATCCCCCAGATCTCGGCCAGCGGGATGCCGATGGCGTGGAAGAAGACGAGGACCTCGCGCGGGGTGGGCGCGGCGCCGACATTGACCAGGCGGGCCTCGTCGAGGCCGATCGCCGCCCGCAAAGGGGCGAACAGCTTGGGCTCGGCGACGTCGAGGATCTGTTGCAGCTCCGGCGGGATCGGCTCGCCGCGCTGCTCGAGCTCCACGCGCCGCGCGCCGGCAGCGAGGAGCTGCTGCGCCTGCTCGTCCCCGCCGAGCTTGGCCTCGACCCCCGCCTTGAGCTTCTCCCACACGCGTGGCACCGCGAAGAACCACGTCGGCTTGACCGCCGGCAGGTAGGTGCCGATCTGCCGCGGGTCGTGGCACGTGGTGATCGTCATCGCGTAGACGATCGGGAGGTAGTGATGCGCGGTGCGCTCGGCGACGTGGGCGCTGGGAAGCCAGCTGATCACCCGCGAGTCGTCCGGGAAGCCGACCCGCTGCTCGACCGCGTCGACGGCCGCCATCTGGTTGCGGTGGGCGATCTGCACGCCCTTGGGCGGGCCGGTCGTGCCGCTGGTGTAGATCAGCGTCAGGATGTCGTCGGGCTCGACCGCTCGCCAGTGCGGTTCGGCGTCGAAGCCGGGGTCGGTCGGCCAGTCGTCCGGCGTGAAGACGTGCTCCACGAGGCCGGCCACGAGCTCCAGGAAGGCGTCCTCGACGATGGCGACCTTGGCCGCGGCGTCCTCGATCACGTAGCGAACCTGGTCGGGCGCGGAGGTGAGGTAGATCGAGAACGGGGTCGCCCCGAGCGTCATCGCCGCCAGGTCGGCGATCATGAACTCCGGGCGGTTGGAGATCATCAGCGCGACGGTGTCGCCGCGGCGCACGCCGAGGCGGTGCAGGCCGCCGGCGAGGGCGTCGACCTGCTCGCGCAGCTGCGCCCACGTGTAGACGGTCTCGTCGTGCAGCGTCCGGACGGCGATCCGGTCCGGGTGATCCTCGACCGTGAGGCGGAAGGCCTCCGCGATCGTCGCGGCGCCGATGGAGCGTCTCTCCCCCATAGGGGGAAGCTACCGGAGTCTGAAGCCCCCGTTGGCCAGTCGGTCGAGGTCGTTCGTGAAGCCCACGAGGAAGAGCGCGATGACGAGCGCGAAGCCGATGAACCCGGCCCGCTCCATGATGCTGAACGGGATCGCGCGGCCGCGCACCTTCTCCGCCAGCGCCCAGAAGATGTGCCCGCCGTCGAGCGGCAGGAACGGGAACAGGTTGATCACGCCCAGGCTCAGGCTGATGAACGCGAGGATCACGAGCGCGGTGCTGGCGGAGATCGAGAACGCCTGGCGGGTCTGCTCGTAGCCGCCGACGACGCTCCCCAGCTCCTTGCGCTTCTCGGGCACGAAGATCTGCGCGATGTGGCTGACGGTCGAGCTCGTGACCGTCCACATCTCCTCGACCGCGAGGTGGCTGGCGCGCAGCGGGCCGGCCGACCGCGAGCTGGCGTCCGGGTCGTAGGCGAAGCCGAACCGGTAGCGCTTGTTGACCTTGTCGTAGAACGTCTTGCCGGACACCGTCTGCTCGGTCCCATTGCGGCGCACGGTCATGCTCACCGGCGTGCCCTTGTGGGCGCCGACGGCCTTCTGCACCTGGTCGAGCTGCGCGGTGTAGTTCCCGGTCAGCGGCTTGCCGTCGACGGCGAGCACGACGTCGCCCTGCTTGAGCGTGGACGCCGCGGGGGAGCCGGCGTCGATCTTGCCGACCACGGGCGGCGGCTCGACCGTGCCCTGGGACATGAAGACGCCGGCCAGGATCACGAACGCCAGCACGATGTTCACGAAGGGGCCGGCGGCGATCACCACGATCCGCTTCCACACCGGCTGGCGGTAGTAGGCGCGATGGGCGTGCTCCGGCGGGATCTCCTCCGCCGGGTTCATGCCCGTGATCTTCACGTAGCCGCCCAGCGGGATCGCGCCGATGCCGTACTCGGTCTCGCCGCGCCTGATCTTGTAGACCAGCGGCGGGAAGAACAGGGCGAAGCGCTCGACGCGCATGCCGACGGCCTTGGCGGCGAAGAAGTGCCCCGCCTCGTGCAGGATCACGAGGCTGGCGAAGCCGAGGAAGGCGAGAATCCAGCTCATGCGTGCACCTCGGTTTCGACCAGCTCGGCGGCGACCCGTCGCGCTTCGGAGTCGGTGACGTAGAGCGTCTCGAAGCTGTGGACGCGGCGGGTGCCGAGCTGCTCGAGCACGCCGTCGATCACCCGCGGGATGCCGGTGAAGGTCAGGCGGCCCGTCAGGAAGGCGTGGACGGCGATCTCGTTGGCGGCGTTGAGCGCGCACGGCGCGGTGCCGCCGGCGACCGCGGCCTCGCGGGCCAGGCGCAGGCACGGGAACGCGTCGAGGTCCGGTTCCTCGAACTCGAGCTTGCCCAGCTTGACCAGGTCGAGGTTCTCGATCGGCAGATCCGCGCGGTCCGGGTGATGCAGCGCATAGCCGATCGCGACGCGCATGTCCGGGTATCCGAGATGCGCCTTGGTCGAGCCGTCGCAGAGCTGGACGAGGGCGTGGATGATCGACTGCGGGTGCACGACCACGTCGATGCGGTCATACGGCGTGCCGAAGAGGTGGTGGGCCTCCATGACCTCCAGGCCCTTGTTCATCAGCGTCGCGGAGTCGATCGTGATCTTGCCGCCCATGCTCCACGTCGGGTGGTTGAGCGCCTGCTCGACGGTCACGGCGTTGAGATCCGCGAGCTTGCGGCCGCGGAACGGCCCGCCGGACGCGGTGATGATCAGCTTCTCGACCACGCCGGGCGGCTCGCCCGTGAGCAGGTGGTGGATGGCGGTGTGCTCGGAGTCGATCGGGATCAGCCGGGCGCCGGTGGCCTCCGCCAGCGCGGTGACCAGCTCGCCGCCGACGACCAGCGACTCCTTGTTGGCCAGCGCGACGTCGATGCCCTCGGTGAGGGCGACGATCGTCGGGCCCAGGCCGGCGGAGCCGACGATGGCGTTGAGCACGAGGTCGGCCTGGGACTCGGCGACGAGCGAGATCAGCCCGTCGGGGCCGCGCAGCACGTCACCCGCCGTCCATGCCTCCGCGGCGAGCGCGGCGGCGTCGGGATCGCTGACGGCGATCCGGCTCACGCCGTGGCGCTCGGCCTGCGCGATCAGCTGTTCGTGGCCGCGGCCGGCGGACAGGCCGACGACCTCGAAGAGTTCCGGCGAGCGTTCGATGACGTCCAACGCCTGGGTGCCGATGGACCCGGTCGAGCCCAGGATGAGTACCCGCTTCACGGGTGTTCATTGTGGCAGCGGGCGTATTTGGGCTGGATAAGGTTCGCGGATGGAGCTGAACGTCACGGCCGGTGACGGCCCGCCGGTGCTGTTTCTCCACGGCGCGCTCGTCGACCGCACGCTGTGGGATCCGGTGATCGCCCTGCTGCCGGATCGCCGCTGTATCGCGCCGACCTTGCCGCTGGGCTCGCACCGCGCGCCGGTCGCGGATCGATCGACGTTGACGCCGATCGGGGTCGCCGACCAGATCGCGGACCTGATCGCCGAGCAGGGGCTGACCGATCTCACCGTCGTCGCTTCGGACACGGGGGGCGCGCTGCTGCAGCTGCTGCTCGCGCGGCGCCCGGAGGGGATCGCGCGGGTGATCTTCACGCCCTGCGACGCGCTCGAGGTCTTCCCGCCCGCGCTCTTCAAGCCACTGTTTCTCGCCGGGCGCTCGCCGCTCGCGCTCGCCGCGTTCCTGTCCCCGCTGCGCATCCCGGGCGCGTGGCGGCTGCCGATCGGCTTCGGCTGGCTGACCAAGCGCGCGACCAACGAGCTGGTGAGCGGGTGGGCCGCACCGGCGCTGGGGAACTTCGAGATCGTCCGCGACGGCGCCCACTTCCTGCGGCACGTCGAACCCGGCCTGCTCCTGGACGCCGCGCCGAAGCTGCGCGACTTCGAGGGCGAGGCGATCTTCTGCTGGCCCTCGGGCGACCGGGCCTTCAAGGTCGAGCTGGGCCGCCGCCTGGCGGCCCAGTTCCGCGACGCGCGCTTCATCGAGATCGAGGACTCCTACTCGTTCGTGTCGATCGACCGCCCGGACGCGCTCGCCCCTCTCATCTGAAACCTAAACCCCACCTAAGGGGTCTGGCCCCTTAGGTTTCCTTTAGGCGGGAGCGGGGACCGCGCCGAGCTGGATCAGCAGGCCGAGCATGTCGGCCTGCGACCAGCGCTCGATCACGCGATCGCCGTCGAAGCGCAGGATCGTGATGCCGTTGAGCTCGATCTCGGTTCCGGTGGGCGGCACGCCCATGAACTCGCCCACGTGCGTGCCGCCCATCGTGAAGCGAATCGTGGCGGTGTCGCCCTGCCAGAGGACCTCGTGGAACTCCAGTGGCGGGGAGCCGAAGGCGGCGAAGATCGCCTCGTAGAAACCGCGGACGGCGACCTTGTCCATCGGTTCAGGCGCGTATCCGTGCAGGCGGATGCGGTCGTCGTACAGGCGGAGATACCCGTCCAGATCGCCGGCGTTCCAGCTTGCTTGCGCGGCGTCGAGTGCTTCCTGCGGCGTGGCCATGGCGTGTTCCCTCCCGGGATCGGTGCCGGCGCCTCCGCCCCATCCTTTCGCATCAGGCCGCGGCGCGGATCACATCCCACTCGATTTCCCTCGCGCCGGCCTTGGCGGCCTCGGACCCGAGCTCGCGCTCGATCAGGTACAGGGCGAGGTCGATGCCGGAGGTCACGCCCGCGGCGGTGATGACGTCGCCGTCGTCGACGACCCGCTCGCCCTCGCGGACCTCGACGCCGAAGCTCCGGAGGTCCTCGATCGCCGTGTGGTGGGTGATCGCGGGGCGGCCGCGGAGGATGCCCGCCTCGGCGAGCAGCATCGCGCCGGTGCAGACGCTGCCGATCCGGCGCCCGCGGGCGTGGCGCTCGGCCAGCGCCGTCGTGATCCGGCCGTCGCGCGCCTCGGCGTGGGCGCCCGCGCCGCTGCGGTCGTTCCAACCGCCGCCGGGGACGAGCACCAAATCGGGGTCACCAAGGATGCCGTCGGGCACGATCCGCGCGCCGTGGGCGGAGGTGACGCGCTCCAGCGGTTGGATCGTCACGAAGCGGGTGGACAGGCCGGCCTCGCTGAGCACCTCGAACGGGCCGAAGGCGTCCAGGTCGTCGAACCCGTCGAACAGCAGGATCTCGATCGTCATGCCGACCATGGTCCTGCCGAATCGGGGAGGCGACGAGTGGCAGAAACGCCGATGTCCGTTACGATCCAGCCAATGCCGCCGACGCATCGCATCGCCGTGCTCGCCCTCGATGCGGTCGTCCCGCTGGATCTCGCGATCCCCGCCCAGGTGTTCGGGAACTACGCCGAGGTGCCGTACACCGTCACGGTGTGCGGGGCGGCCGCGGGGCCGCTGCGGACCAGCGCGGGCTTCGACGTGGTGACCCAGGCGGGGCCGGAAGGACTGGCCGCCGCGGACACGGTGCTCGTCCCCGGCTTCACGCCGCACCTGCGCGTCCCGGACGCCCCCGTGCTCGACGCGCTGCGCGCCGCCCAGGCGCGCGGGGCGCGGATGGTCTCGATCTGCACCGGCGCGTTCGCCCTGGCCGCCGCGGGCATCCTCGACGGCCGCCGCGCGACCACCCACTGGCGCGACGCGGCCGACCTCGCCGCCCGCCACCCGCGGATCGACGTCGAGCCCGGCGTGCTCTACATCGACGACGGCGACGTGCTCACCAGCGCGGGCGTCGCTGCCGGCCTCGACCTGTGCCTGCACATCCTGCGCCGCGACCACGGCGCCGCGCTGGCCAATGCGATCGCGCGCCGGATCGTCGTCCCGCCGCACCGCGAGGGCGGCCAGGCGCAGTACGTCGACCGGCCGGTCCCCGACCACGCGGGCGGCTCGCTGGCCGACACGCGCGCCTGGGCGCTCACCCGCCTCCACGAGCCCTTGACGGTGCGCACGCTGGCCGCGCACGCCCACGTCTCCGAGCGCACCTTCGCCCGCCGCTTCAGCGCCGAGACCGGCGTCCCGGTCCTGCGCTGGCTGCTCGCCCAGCGCGTCGACGCCGCGCGAGCGGCCCTGGAGTCCACCGACGCCGGCATCGACGAGATCGCCCACCGCTGCGGCTTCGGCACGGCGGCTAACCTGCGCAAACACTTCCGCCGGGCGGTCTCCACGACCCCGACGGCGTACCGCCGCGCCTTCGCGGCAACCTAAACCCCACCTAAGGGGTCTGGCCCCTTATCTCGCGTTTATGAATCACACACGGCTCTTCCGGCTGCTGTGGCTGTCGATCGCGGCCGCTGTGGCGACGATCTCGCTCAAGACGGTCGCGTGGCTGCTGACGGGCTCGGTCGGCCTGTTGTCGGACGCCGCGGAGTCGGTCGTGAACCTCGTCGCGGCGGTCGTGGCCATGCTCGCGTTGCGGGTCGCGCTCAAGCCGGCCGACGAGGAGCACGCGTATGGGCACGCCAAGGCGGAGTACTTCGCGGCGGGCGTGGAGGGAGCGCTGATCGTCGTGGCCGCGCTCACTATTGCCGCGACCGCCGTCACCCGCCTCTTCGACCCACAGCCGATCGACTCGGTGGGGATCGGCGTTGCGGTCTCGACCGTCGCCTCGCTGATCAACCTCGGCGTCGGCTACCTGCTGCTGACCACCGGCCGGCGCGAGCGGTCGATCGTGCTGGAGGCCGACGGAAAGCACCTGATGACCGACGTCTGGACGTCGGCCGGGGTGATCGCGGGCGTGATCGCCGTCGCGATCACGGGCTGGGACGTCCTGGACCCGCTGATCGCCCTCGCCGTGGCCGCCAACATCGTCGTCACCGGCTCAGGCCTTGTCCGCCGCTCGGCCGGAGGCCTGATGGACCGCGGGCTCGACGCGCCCGACCTCGCGGCGATCCACGAGGCCCTCGCGCCGTTCGAGCACGACGGCGTGCGCTTCCACGCCCTGCGCACGCGCCAGGCGGGCTCGCGCGCCTTCGTCTCGCTCCACGTCCTCGTCCCCGGCGCCTGGACCGTCCAAGAGGGCCACGACGTCGTCGAGGACGTCGAGGCCGCGCTGCGCACCAGCCTCCCCCAGGCCACCGTGTTCACCCACCTCGAGCCCGCCGAGGACCCCCGCTCGTTCGCCGACACCACCCTCGACCGAACCTAAAGTCCACCTAAGGGGCCAGACCCCTTAGGTGGGGTTTAGGTTCGGCGGAGGAGCGGGCGAACGAACCAGAAGCCCCCGAGCACGAGGGCGATCGCCAGCGGGGCGGCCCAGGTGATCCAGTGGTCGTAGAGGAAGTCGGTGATCAGCGCGATCGCCAGGACGATCGCGATGCCGAGGAACGCGAGGCCGGCGATCAGGTACGTGTTGGCCGACTCGATGACGAACGAGCGGTCTGACTGGTGGAAGCGCAGGCGGTGCGTGGCGCTCGGGGCGATCAGGCAGATCGCGGAGACCGCGGTGGCCAGCAGCGTCAGGTAGTAGAGCGTGCGCTGGGTCGAGGTGACGTGCTGGAAGCCCTGCGCGAACGGGACCGTCAGCAGGAAGGCGAAGAGGATCTGCACGCCCGGGAGGGCGACGCGGAGCTCGTTCAACAGCTCCAGCATCTGCCGGTCGCGCTTGTCTTCCTCGTTCATCTATGCCACGGCAAGCCAGACGTAGTAGCCGGCGACGAGAGCGAACAGCGCGGCGTCCACACGGTCCAGCGCGCCGCCGTGGGCCCCAAAGAGGGTGCCCGTGTCCTTCGTACCCATATCGCGCTTGATCAGCGACTCGAAGAGATCGCCGATCGGGGCGGCGATCACGACCGCCAGGCCGAGCAGCAGGCCGTCGGTGCCCGAGATCCAGTGCTCGTCGGCGTAGGTCTGGGCGGTGTACCAGACGACCGCGGTGCCGAGCACCACGCCGCACGCCAGCCCCTCCCACGTCTTGTTCGGGGAGATCACCGGCGACATCTTGTGGCGCCCGAACAGCCGCCCGCCGAAGTAGGCGAACGTGTCGCCGAAGAACGTGCCGAGCAGCACCATCAGCACGAGCGAGCCGCCGTGGTCGAGGCCGCGCAGCAGCGCCGCGTGGGCGACGCCGAGCCCGATCCAGAAGAGCATCAGCACGGTCACCGAGATCGATGCGGTGATCCGTTCGCGCTGTGGCATGGCGACGCCGAGGAAGAACGTCAGCGGCAGCGTGGCCATAAAGACCATCAGCACCGTCTGCTCGTCCCCGATCGTGCCGGCCGCGGTCAGGCCCACGACGCCGATCATCGCTGCCAGCCGCACGGGACGCGCCCGCACGAACATCACCGACAGCTCGTGCACGCAGATGACCGCGAGCGCCCCGATCCCGGCCGCGAACACCCACCCGCCCTGCCAGATGATCACCCCGGCGAAGACGATCGCCGGGATCGCGACGATGATCCGCGGGATCAGATCCGATCCGCCCGACTTGTGGGGCGCGGGAGCGGACTCGCGGCGCCGCCGGGCGGAACCCACCTAGCGCCCCCCGAAGCGGCGCACACGCGCTTCGTAGCTGGCCAGCGCGTCCTCGAAGTCGGCGCGCGAGAAGTCGGGCCAGAGCACGTCGGTGAAGTGCAACTCCGAATACGCCGCCTGCCACAGCAGGTAGTTCGAGATCCGCTGCTCCCCACTGGTGCGGATCAGCAGGTCGGGATCGTGCATCTCCGGTGCGTAGAGCAGCGCGCGAAACGCCTCCTCGCCCCCGCCGGTGTACTTGGCCGCCGCGTCGAGGATCTCCGAGCGCCCGCCGTAGTTGAAGGCGACGTACAGCGTGATCCGGGTGTTCTCGGCGGTCTTGGCCTCCGCCCACTCCATCTGGGAGATCAGCTCGGGCAGCACGCCCTCACGCCGCCCGACGAAGCGCATCTTGACGCCCTGGTCGTGCAGCTCGGGCGTCTCGTCGATGATGCGGGCGCTGAAGAGCGCCATCAACGCGTCGACCTCGTCCTGCGGGCGCGACCAGTTCTCGGTCGAGAACGAATAGATCGTCAGCTCGCGCACGCCGAGGTCGACAGCATCGCGCAGACGGGCCTTGACCGTGTCGGCGCCCGCCTTATGGCCTTCAGCGACCGGGACGCCGTGCTGGAGGGCCCACCGCCCGTTGCCATCCATGATGATGGCGACGTAGGTGGCGCTCACACCTCGAGGATCTCAGCTTCCTTGCCCTTCAGGAGAGCGTCGAGCTCCTTCACCTTGTCGTCGGTGAGCTTTTGGAGGGCCTCTTCGGCACGGTGCTCGTCGTCGGCGCCGGCCTCGCCGGCATCCCGCAGCTCCTTCAAGTCATGCATGACGTCGCGCCGGATGTTGCGCAAGGCCACCTTCCCGTCCTCGGTCATGGCGCGCACGACCTTGACGAGCTGCTTGCGCCGCTCCTCGTTGAGCTCGGGGATCACCAGGCGGACCAGGACGCCGTCGTTGCTCGGCGTCAGGCCGAGGTCGGACTCCATGATCGCCTTCTCGATCGCCTTGATCGAGCTCTTGTCGTAGGGCTGCACGGTCAGCATCCGCGCCTCGGGCGCGTTGATCGTCGCGAGCTGTTTCAGCGGCGTGACGGCGCCGTAGTAGTCGACGCTGATGCGGTCCAGCAGCGAGGGATTCGCTCGGCCGGTCCGCACGGACTGGTACTTCTGGCGCGTCGCCTCGACGGATTTCGCCATGTGCTCGCGCGCGTCTTGGAGCAGATCGTCGATCATGTCGTCACCAACGTTCCCACACGGTCGCCGGAGATTATCCGGTTGATGTTGGAGTCGTCAGCCATGTTGAAGACGTGGATGGGCAGGTGGTTGTCCATGCACAGGGCGAGGGCGTTTGAGTCCATCACCTTGAGATCGCGCTGCAGCGCTTCGCGCGCGGTGATCTCGGGGATGAACTCGGCGGCCGGATCCTTGTTCGGGTCGGCCGTGTAGATCCCTTCGACCCCGTTCTTGGCCATCAGCAGCACCTCCGCGTTCATCTCGATCGCGCGCAGCGCGGCCGCGGTGTCGGAGGTGAAGAACGGGTTGCCGGTACCGGCGGCGAAGATGACGATGCGGTCCTTCTCGAGGTGGCGCATCGCGCGCCGGCGGATGTAGGGCTCCGCGACCTCGGAGATCGTGATCGCCGACTGCACCCGGGTGTGCACGCCACGCTTCTCCAGGGCGTCCTGGAGCGTCAGCGCGTTGAGGACGATCGCCAGCATGCCCATGTAGTCGCCGGTGGCGCGATCCATGCCCTCCGCCGCGGCCGACAGGCCGCGGTAGATGTTGCCGGCACCGAGCACGACCGCGATCTGGACCCCGCGATCGTGCACCGCCTTGAGCTGATCGGCGATCGACCCGACGGTCGCCGGGTCCGTGCCGTAGTCGAGCGGGCCCATGAGGGCCTCGCCCGACAACTTGATCAGAACCCGTTTGAAGACGGGATCAGTCACCGGACCGATTCACCGTGGGCCGGGAGAGTCGAGCCCGCAGGGCGAGACTCTCCCAACGACCGAGCCCGAAGGGCGAGTGTCGTCACGCGCCTACCGCGAAGCGGCTGAAGCGCCGGATCACGACGTTCTCGCCGGTCGTGCCGGAGAGGGTCGCGCGCAGCTCCTCGATCGTCTTGCCCTCGTACTTGTCCGCGTTGACGTGGACCTGGTTGAGCAGGACGACGTCCTTCATCCACGCCTTGAGCTTGCCCTCGGCGATCTTCGGGCGGATGTTCTCCGGCTTGTCGGCGGCCTGCTGCTCGAAGACGCGCAGCTCGGCGTCCTTGGCGTCCTGCGGGATCTCGTCCTCGGAGACGTAGAGCGTCGAGGGCGAGGCGGCGATGTGCAGCGCGATCTCGCGGGCGAACGAGATGAAGTCCTCGTTGCGGGCGACGAAGTCGGTGTTGCAGTCGACCTCGACCAGCACGCCGACCTTGCCGTTGGAGTGGATGTAGGACGCGACGGTGCCCTCGGTGGCCTCGCGGCCGCCGACCTTGAGCGCCTTGTCGCCCAGACGGACGCGCAGCAGCTCGACGGCCTTGTCGACGTCACCGTCGGTCTCGGTCAGAGCGTTCTTGCACTCCATCATGCCGGCGCCCGTGAGCTTGCGCAGCTCGCCGACCTGCTTGGCGGAGATGGTGGGAGCGGTCACTTCGTTCTCAGTCCTTTTTCTCGTCGTCGGTGGCGGTGGCGGCAGGCGCGGCGGGCTCCTCGGCGACCTCGGCGGCAGCCGGAGCGGCCTCGGTGGCGGCAGGCGCGGCCTCGGCGGCGGCAGGCGCGGCCTCGGCGGCGGCGGGCTCCTCGGCGGGGGCGGCGG
>NZ_JAPDOD010000078.1 GCF_027587205.1 Solirubrobacter ginsenosidimutans | reverse complement strand
GGTCCCGATGTAGTTGTGCTTGAGCGTCCGCGCCTCCTCCTGGGCGAGGACGACCACCTGACGGGCTCGCTCTGTGAATCGCTCGAACATGGCGAGAACTCTGTCAGCGGGCGGCACGCGCGCCGATCGGGACTGGCCTTACTTGGAGGGTGAGATCACGGACAACGACATAAGGCCTGCCTGACCTGCGGTCTAAGGTCGGCCCGATCGCGGTCTCCGGAAAGAGGCCATGGTGGCCGGCGCGGTTCGCCGGGACACTCGAACCACCATGAGAGCGATCCCCTTCCAGCGTCCCGCGCCACCGCAATCGCCCGCCGACGACGCCTACTCCGCGTGGTTCAACGCACAGCAGCGCTGCACCGCCGCGCTGCGCGCCTGGAGCGCGGCGCCCAACGCGTACCGGGCTGACGCCTACGGCGCCTATCTCATCGAACTCGCGTTCGAGGAGATGGCGGCCGAAGCGCTCGAGCGGCTCCATCGGCAACGGCTCGCCGCGTGACCGCCATGACAGACCTTCAGTCCGCACCCCATCACGTCGCCGGACAACCGACGGCCGCCGAGCGCCGTCGGGCCTTCGCCCGCGCCCAGCGCGAGCGCGTGATCGCGTCGCTGCTGCACTGCCCTGATCCCGCGCAGCCCCGCTGACGCGGGCGTGCCTCAATCCGCAGGGCCCGCGTTCTCCCAGCCGAAGCTGAAAGCGCCGAGCGCGGCCTGCAGCGCGGGGTCGTCGACTCCGCGCACGCTCACCACGATCGCCTGTCCGTCGCCGAGGCGAGCCGTGACAGAGCTCGCGCGGCCCGCCAGCGCCTCGCGTGCGACGTCCTCGGCCACGCGGCGCCGCAACTCGGGCTTGAACGGCTTGCCGACCGCGGTCACAGGAATGGCGTCGATGATCTCGACGCGCTTAGGCGCGGCGGCGGGCTCCGGGACATGCGCGGTCGCCCAGGCCCGCAACTGCGTCTCGGTGGCGGAGGCACCGGCGGTGAGGGTGACGTAGGCGACCGGGACCTCTCCGGCGTGCGCGTCCGGCCGGCCGACGGCCGCCGCGGCGGTCACCTCGGAATGCTCGAGCAGCGCGTCCTCGATCACCGCTGGGTCGATGTTATGCCCGCCGCGGATGATCAAGTCCTTGGCGCGGCCAGACAGGCGTACGTTTCCGTCGCCGTCGACCCATCCGAGGTCGCCCGTCTTCAACCACCCGTCGCGCACGTTCTCGCCCGGTTCGACCACCGGTCCTTCGGGCGTCGCCACCAGATAGCCGGCGAAGACGTTCGGGCCCTTGATGAGCAGCGTCCCGACCTCGCCGTTGGGCAGCGGGTGCCAGCGTTCCGACTCCATGCGTGCGGCGCGGACCTGCTGATACGGCAACCGGACCCCCACGCCGGCGCGCGCCAATCCGGGGATGTGGCACGCGCTCGCGCACGTGCCCTCGGTCAGGCCATACCCTTCGCACAGCTCGATCCCGGTGCGGTCGAGGAAGGCGTCGATGACGGCCCGCGGCAGCGGGGCGGCGCCGACGATCGGCATCCGCAGGCTGCTGATGTCGGCGTCGAGGGGCAGCGTGGCGAGCGTGGCGTAGACCGTCGGCACCGCGGACATCGCGGCGATCCGGTAGCGCTCCACGATTCGCCAGAAGACCTTGAAGAGGGCGGGGTCGCGATAGCCCAGCGGTCCCGCCCAGACCACGGGACGCCCGCGCAGGAGCGGCGCCAGCAGCGTGACGATCAGCGCGTTCGTGTGAAACAGCGGCAGGGCGGCGAACATCGCGCCCTCGGTCTCGAGGCGGGTGCCGATCATCCACGCGTTGGCGACCTCGTTGCCGTGCGTGCGCGCGGCGAGCTTGGGCGCGCCGGTGGTGCCGCCGGTGTGCAGGTAGCTCGCGAGGTCGCCGGCGCGCGGTGCCTGAGCGGGCTCGGTGTTGGCGGGCGCGTCGCGCGCGAGCGTCTCGAGATGCGCGACGGTCATGCCGGCCAGCGGCTCGAGCTGTGGCGGCGGTCCCACGGGCGCGGTCGGGCGCAGTGCCAGCAGCGCGGTCGCCCGGGTCTCGGCGGCCAGCCGGCGAGCGAGCGACCAGATGCCCTCATCGAGCTCGGGCCCGGCGGCGACGATCACCTTCGCGCCCGAGAGCCGCACGAGCCCGGCGGCGTGCTCGCCGGCAAGGGCCGGGTTGATGGGGGCCGCCACGCCGACCGCCTCGGCGGCCAGCATCGCGGTGATCATCTCGCGGCAGTTGACGGAGACGATCGCGACCGCGTCTCGGCGGCCGATACCGACGCCGGCGAAGACCGACGCCGCGCGCTGAACGTCGGCGGCCAGGTCGGCGAACGTCAGCGACACGGGCTGTTCCCAACGCTCGGCATCCGGCAGGCAGTGGAGCGCGGGCCGCTGCGGCCACAGCTCGGCGGCTCGCAGCAGCGCGTGGTAGCTGCTGGCGGGCAGCCCGCGCCGCTCGAGCGGGACGCGTTCGATCTCGGCCAGGTCGCGCGTGGCGGGCCACAGCTGCTCGGGCGAAGAGGTGACGACAGACACGGGAGGAGCTCCGATCAGAGGCTGTGCGAGCCGAAGCGCTCGACGACGACCACGAGCGCGAGCGCGAGCACGACGATCGGCACGGCCAGACGATCCGTCTCGCCGTAGCGGCGGTGGATCGCGATCGCACCGACCATGGTCAGCACGAGCCCGAGGGCGGCGAATGCCGTGAGGATCGGCACGACGCCGAGCGCGGCGGGCAGGATCAATCCGACGGCGCCGAGCACTTCGAGCGCGCCGATCGCGCGGAACTGCGCGTCGGTGACGTCAGCGGCCCAGCGCATCGGGCCCGCGGCCAGCTTCGCCCGCGGTTGGGTCAGCTTCGTCACGCCGGTGGCGATGAAGATCGCTGCCAGCAGTCCCTGAACGATCCAGAGCACGGTCTCCATAAGTCATATCTCCTTCAGAAATTGGAACGGATGCTTCGCCGCCGCGTGAGGCGACGTCACTCCGAATGGCCATGGGCGCCAGTGCACCACCGGAACGGGTGAGTGGTCGTCACGCACGATGCGTGATCGCACGCGACGTCGGCGGCGCTCCCGCGGCACCTAGTGCTGGTCGGCGCGCGGGAGTAGGATCGGCCTCACGGGATCGTCAGTCATCCTCGCCCGGAGAACCCTGGTCGCCGCCTTGGTCGCTGGGATGGTCGGATGCGGCGGCAACGCCGGCGGCGGGGTGCAGCGCGGCGCCTCTGACACCACGTGCGACGGCAAGATCGACGGCCCGACCTACATCACCGTGTGGTTCCACGGTGCCCCCGACCCGCGGGATCCCTCGGTGAGCGAGCGCGACACGTTGGAGGAGCAGGTGGCGGCGTTCAATCGCTCCCAGCGGGAGGTTCGGGTGCGCCTGGTCACGCTGCCGCGGGGAGACTACAACCGGCAGGTCCGAGCTGCGGCGGCCAGCGGCAGCCTACCCGACGTGCTCGATCTGGACGGTCCGTACCTCTACAACTACGCGTGGTCGGGCAAGCTCAAGCCGCTCGGCTCCTGTGTTCCCCAGCGCTTGCTGGGCGACTTGCTGCCGTCGATTCGCGGGCAGGGGACCTACGCGGGGCGCCTCTGGGGTCTCGGGACGTTCGACTCCGGCCTTGGGCTCTACGTCCGTCCGTCGGTTCTGCGCAAGGTGGGAGCCCGCCTCCCTACCGACCCCGGCGACGCCTGGAGCGCGGCCGAGTTCACCGACATCCTGCACCGACTCCGGCGCGCCGGGTACCGGCGGCCGCTGGATCTCAAGCTCAATTACCTCAGCTCGACGCCGGAGTGGGCGGCGTATGGCTTCGCGCCCGCGGTGTGGTCGGCCGGCGGCGATCTGGTCGATCGTCACGACTACCGCAAGGCCGATGGCGTCATGAACGGCAGCGAGGCCGTCGAGGCGCTGACGACCATCCAGCACTGGGTGAGCGACGGGCTCGTCGATCCCAACCGCGACGACGCCGCGTTCGTCAAGCGGCGCAGTCCGATCTCGTGGGTCGGCCACTGGCTCTATCCCAGCTACAGCGAGGCGTTGCTGGGCGATCTCGCGATCGTGCCGCTGCCGGACTTCGGGCGGGGCACGGTGACGGGAATGGGCTCGTGGCAATGGGGCATCACCGCCAACACCACCGACGGCGACGCCGCTTGGCGGTTCCTCGAGTTCCTACTGCAACCGCAGCAGGTGCGCCGCATGTCGACCGCCAACGGGGGGATTCCGGCGACGGTCAGCGTTGCCAGGAGCTCGGAGACATTCGGTCCCGGTGGCGCCGAGCACCTGTTTCTGCAGCAGCTCCAGGATGGCATCGCCCGCCCGCGCCCGCAGACACCGGCCTACCCTGCCATCACCGCCGCGTTTGGGACCGCGGTCAGGGAGATCTTCGCCGGCCGGCCCGTCAAGCCTGCGCTCGACGCCGCGGCGAACCGCGTCGACGAGGACCTGGACGCACACCAGGGCTATCCCGCGCCCGAGCCGTGAGGCCGCCGGTGCGGGACGGTGAGCATCTCCCGCTGCTCGCGCGACTGCGCGTCGGCACCAAGCTGATGCTTCTGGCGCTGCTGCCCGTAGGCGTACTCGCCGCCGCGTCGGTGACCGCGGCCGTCGGTGCGTGGCGTGCGGCCGACGACCTGCGCGACTTTCAGGCAGAGACGCGGGCGTCGTTTGCGGCCGGGGACCTCGCCCGTGCGCTGTCGGACGAGCGCGCCGCCATCATGCTCGCGCGGCTGGGACCAAATTCGGCGGCCGACGCGGCCGTCGGCTCGGCTCAGCGCCAGACCGACATCGAACTGCGCCGGGCCGCTGAGCGTGCCGCCTCCGCCTCGGTTCATGTCGATGCCGCCGGGCGGGTGGCGGCGATCCGACGGCAACTGCAGGCGCCGCGGCTGCAGGCCGCGGCCGGGAGGACCGGCGAGGCAACGATCGCCGACAGCTACGGGTCGATCGTCCGCGACGTGCTGGACCTTGTGCGGGACCTCGACTCCGGCCGCCGCCGCCCGACGGCTTCGGTCCGGTACCCCGCGGACGCGTACGTCGCGATTCAGGGGGCGATCGAGCCGGCAGAGCGAGAACGCCTGGACGTCGCCGCCCTGCTGACGCCGCGTGGGCGCGACCGGCCCGCCGGGGCGGCCGCCCGCTGGGCGACGCTGGAGGCAGCCAAGCTCGACGACTTCCGCGCAAACGCCAGCACTCGGCTGGCCACCGACCTCGCGGCCTCACTGTTCGCTCCGGCGGCCGTCCGCGTCTCCGACGTGCGGGCCGACCTGCTCGCGTCCCCCGACCGGGTCGGCCGCCGGACCACGCCGCCGGCGTGGCTCGCCGCTTCCAGCGCGCGCATCTCAGACCTGCGGCGCATCGCCGGCGAAGCCCGCGGCGAGCTGCAGAGCGCGGTCACGCGGGACCTCGACGCTGCGGTCGCGCGACGGAATCGCGTCTTCGTCGTCTCGCTGGCCGTGCTGGGCCTGGTCACTGCGTTGGCGCTGGTCCTGCGGCGGTCGATCACGCGACCGCTCGCCGAGGTGTCCGCGAGCGCGCGGGCGCTCTCCGGCGGCGATCTCTCGGTCGATGTGGAGTACGTCGGCCGCGATGAGATCGGAGACGTCGCGGAGGCGTTTCGTGACCTCCAGATCACAACCGAGCGGCTGGCCGACGAGATCCGCGGTATGAACGCGGCGATCACGCGCAACCAGCTTGACCATCGAGCCGACGTCACCGCGTTCGAGGGCACGTGGTTGCACCTCCTGGGCGGCATGAACGAGACGGTGGCCGCGTTCGCGGAGCTGCAGGGGCGGCGACGGGAGGCCGAGCTCGAGCTCGAGCGCGTGTTCACCACGTCCGTCGACCTCCTGTGCATCATGGGTTTCGACGGCTATCTCAAGCGGGTGAATCCCTCGTGGGCGCGTACCTTCGGCTTCACGGAGGAGGAACTGCGGTCGCGGCCGGTCATCGAGTTCGTCCACCCTGAGGATCGGGCGCGGACCGCGGAGGCGGCGGCTGCGCTGGCCGAGGGTCAGGAGCTCGTGGAATTCGAGAACCGTCACGTCTGCCGCGACGGGACGGTGCGCTGGCTGCAGTGGACGTCGCGGCCGGTCGTCGAACAGGGCCTCATGTACGGCGTCGCGCGCGATGTCACCGATCGCAGGCGCAGCGAGTCCGAACAGGCAGCCCTGCGCCGCGTCGCCACCCTCGTGGCGCGGGGCGCCGCCCCGATCGCGCTCTTCGACGCCGTCGCCCGCGAGGTGGGACTGTTGTGCGACGCCGACTTCGCGCGCTTGGAGCGCTTCGAACCGGATGGCACCGTGATGGCGATCGCGGCGTGGAGCCGGAGCCCCGAGTCCCAACTCGCGGTGGGTGAACGCTTTGCGCTCGAGGGGACGAGCATCGCCGCGCTGGTGACGAACACCGGCCGGCCGGCGCGCGTCGACGGCTTCGAGGGCGCGCCCGGGCCGATCGCGTCCGAGGCCCGAGCGCTGGGTATCCGGTCGTCGGTCGGCTGTCCGATCATCGTGCGCGGAGTGACATGGGGGGTGATCGCCGCGTCGACGAAGCGCGAGGCGCAGTTTCCGCCGAACACCGAGTCCGGGATTGCGGACTTCACCGAGCTCGTCGCGACGGCGATCTTGAACGCGGAGAGCCAGAATCAGCTCACCGCCTCGCGAGCGCGTCTGCTCACCGAAGCCGACGCGGCCCGTCGCCGCGTCGTTCGCGACCTGCACGACGGTGCGCAGCAGCGGCTCGTCCATAGCGCCCTCACGCTCGGCCTGGCGCAGCGCGAGCTCAAGCAGGACCACGGAGCGGCGCGAGCGCTGGTCACCGAGGCGCTCGGGCACGTGCAACAGGCCAATCGAGAGCTGCGCGAGCTCGCCCACGGCATCCTGCCGGCAGACCTCACGCGCGGAGGGCTCCGCGGTGCGGTCGATGCGGTCGTGGAACGGCTCGACCTCGCCGTGGAGGTCGATCTGCCCGCCGAGCGGTTCGCGCCCGAGATCGAGGCGAGCGCCTATTTCATCGTGGCTGAAGCGCTCACGAACGTCGTCAAGCACGCCCACGCGGAGTCCGCTGCCGTGAGCGCCTCGGTCGCCGACGGGATGCTGCGGGTCGAAGTACGCGACGACGGCATCGGCGGCGCGGATCCGAGCGGCCGCGGTCTCGTAGGGCTTCACGACCGCGCCGCCGCCCTCGGTGGGCAGCTCAGCGTCGAGAGCAGCCCCGGCGGCGGCACGGTGCTGAGTGCGACCCTGCCGAGATCGGGAGGCCCTGCCGACGCTCTTTAGCGGCGCTCCGGCGGGAATCATCGGGAACGCGTGACGACCGGTCATCGCCTCCGTCGGCACGCTGCCTGGCCCGAGGATCTCGAAGGACACGATGAACCACTTCAAGCATTCCGATCGCGAGCGCCTGTCGCCCAACCGCGCAGCCGAGCGCCTGGTCGACCTCGCGTACGCGCTTACCGTCGGCGGCGCAATGGAGATCCACGTGGCCGGCGAGCGCGTGAGCGTGCCGGTGGCTCGCGAGCTGGTGCTCGAGTCCGCGAGCGAGTCCAAGGGCCGCGAGGTCAAGCTCGAATTGGCGCTCACCTGGTCGGTGCCCGAGACCTGCGGGGATATTGCGGATGACGCCGTGCCCCGGCGTCCGTAGAGTCTGCTGGCACCGTTGAAGCGCGCCCCGCGGGCGCGACAAGAGGAAAGAGCCAGCACACGTGGTCGTCCAGGACCGCCAGTTCGAGGCCAAACCCGCCCAGGTCGCGCGCGGTTGGGTGCCCCGGGCGTCGCTGTTCGATCGCCTTGGGGACGCGGCGGCCGGTGGTGTCGTCGTGGTCTGCGCGCCGGCCGGCAGCGGCAAGACGGTGCTGCTGCGTTCCTGGGTCGAGGCCGCCGGGCTGCGTGACCGGGTGGGCTGGGTGTCCGTCGAGCGCGGCGAGAACGATGCGCAGCGGTTCTGGCTGTCGCTGATCAGCGCACTGGCCGCGGCGGTCCCCGGGGTGGAGCGGGTGGATCCGGCGCCGAGCTTCCGTGGGGAGGCGATGATCGATCAGCTGCTGGCAGATCTCGGATCCCTCGCACGGCCGGCCGTCTTGGTCATTGACGACCTCCACGAGCTCGAGTCCGCCGAAGCCCTCCGCTGGCTCGAGGTGTTCCTGGCCCGCCGTCCGGGTGCGCTGCGCGTGGTGCTGTCCACGCGCGAGGACCCGCAGCTCGGCCTGCATCGCCTGCGGCTGGCGGGTGATCTGACGGAGCTGCGCGCAAGCGATCTGCGCTTCTCAGCCGCGGAGACCAAGGCGTTGCTCCACAAGGCTCAGATCACGCTCTCGGAGGCCGGTGTGGCGCGCCTCTACGAGCGGACCGAGGGCTGGGTCGCCGGGCTGCGGCTCGCGGTGATCTCGCTCGCCCGGCACCCGGACCCGGAGCGATTCGTGGCCGAGTTCTCGGGCAGCGAGCGCACCGTGGCGGGGTACCTGCTGGCCGAAGTGCTCGAACGCCAGCCCGCCGCGGTGCGCGAGCTGCTGTTGCGGACATCGGTGCTCGAGCGCGTCAGCGGCCCGCTGGCCGACCATCTCACAGGCGGCTCGGGCTCGGAGCGGATCCTGCTCGAGCTCGAGGACGCCAACGCGTTCGTCACCTCGCTCGACGTTGGCCGCACGTGGTTTCGCTATCACCACCTGTTCGCCGACCTGCTCCAGCTGGAGCTGCGCCGAACCGAGCCGGCGATCGTCGACTCGCTGCACCGGGCGGCGGCCGAGTGGCATGAGCACGAGGGCCACGTCGTCGAGGCGGTCCGGCATGCGCAGGCGGCGCGCGACTGGCCCCTGGCGGCGCGAGCGCTCGCGGACCACCACCTCGACCTGACGCTCGACGGCCGTACCGGGACGGTGCGCCAGCTCCTGACGGCGTTTGCGCCCGACGCCGCCGCGAGCGACCCGGAGCTGGCGCTCGTGTTCGCTCTCGTGCGCCTGCTGGACGGTGCGCTCGACCGTAGCGCGGCGTACGTCGAGGTCGCCGGGCGCCTCGCAGACACGGTCGCCGGTGAGCGACGCGTCCGCTTCGACCTGCGGCGAGCCGTGCTCACGCTCGCGCTCGCGCGCTGGCGCGGCGATCTGCAGGCCGTGCTCGAGGCGATGCGGGAGGCAGAGGCCGCGCTCGCCGCGCAGCCCGTGAGCGAGCGGGCGCTCAGCGAGGCGCTCAATGCGGCCGCGCTGCTGAACCTCGGGGTCGCAGAGCTGTGGTCCTCGCGCCCCGACGACGCCCGCCGTCACCTCGAGTCGGCTCTCGAGCTGGCCCGCCGCGCAAAGCGGCCCTGGCTGCAGGTGAGCCCGCTCGGCCACCTCGCGATCGCCGGACCGTGGACCGGGCAGTCCTGCTCGGCGGGCCTGGCGCTGGCGGAGGAAGCGGTGGCGATCACGGAGGCGCACGGCTGGGGGGACGACCCGGTGCTCGTCACGGGCCTTGCGACAGGCGCGCTCAACCTGTTGTGGCTCGGGCGTCTGCACGAGGCCGAGGAGTGGCTGGAGCGCGCGGACCGCACGCTTCAGCCGGGAGGGGAGCCCGGCAGCGAGCTGATCGTCCACTTCGCGCGCGGCCTCCTGCGTCTCGCGCAGGCACGGCCGCACGAGGCGCTGGACCTGCTCGACGCCGCCGAACGCATGGAGGCGCTGCTGGCGGGCGAGCACGCGTTCGGCGTCGCCGCGCGGGCCCGCAAGGCGCAGGCGCAGGCGCGGCTCGGCTGGCTCGGCGTGGCACGCGCGACGCTCGACGACATCGACGAGTGCGCCCGCGAGAGCGCCGACATGCGCATCGCCGCGGCTGACATCGCGCTTGCCGAGCGCGAGCCCGAGCGGGCGCTCGACCTGCTCGCTCCCGTGCTCGAGCGATCGGCGGCCGCGGTCCATCGCACCCCGGCGACGGTCGAGGCGCAGGTGCTGGACGCGGCCGCGCGCGAGCAGCTCGAGGACGCTCAGGCTGCCGAGCTGTCACTGGAGCGGGCGCTGGACGCGGCCGAACCCGAGGGAATCCTGTTGCCGTTCGTCCTGCACCCGCTCCCAGACGTGCTCGAACGCCACCGCCGGCACCGCACGGCCCACGCCACCTTGCGCCAGACGATCCTGGACCTGCTGGCCGGCAGACGCAGCGCGCCGCCCGCGGCGTTGCGCGAGGAGCTCAGTGAGGCGGAGCTGCGCGTCGTCCGCTATCTGCCGAGCAACCTCAAGGCGTCAGAGATCGCCGCCGAGCTCACGGTGTCCACCAACACGATCCGCACGCACCTGCGGCACATCTACGCCAAGCTCGACGCCCACGGTCGGGCCGAGGCCGTCGATCGCGCGCGCGAGCTCGGGCTGCTCGCGCCCGCTGTGCGCACGCGCTGACACAAGATCGTCGAAAAGCGATGACGACCAGTCATCTGCTCCGCGGTGACGCTTCCCAGCGTGAACCGAACCGGAAGAGACATGACTCGACCGCTGGTAGCGATCGAGGGGCTGAGCAAGACGTTCCCCGGTCTGCAGGCGCTTCAGGACGTCGGCTTCGCCGCCCAGCCCGGAGAGATCGTGGCCCTGGTGGGTCAGAACGGGTCGGGCAAGTCGACGCTGGTGAAGATTCTCGCCGGCGTCGAGGCCCCCGATCCGGGCGCGCGTGTGGACGTCGCGGGCACCGTGCACGTGATCCACCAGGACCTCGGCCTGATCCCGCAGCTCAACACCGTCGAGAACCTGGATCTCGGGCTGCGGCACGGACTCGGGGCCGCGCTGCCGACGCGCCGCCGTGAGGAAGCCGAGCACGCACGCGCGCTGCTGCGCCAGTACGACGCCGCGTTCGACGTCACGGTGCCGGTGGGGCAGCTCACGCCCGCCGAACGTACGATCGTCGCCATCGCTCGCGCCTTGGACGGCTGGGAGCGCGCCAAAGGGCTCCTGATCCTCGACGAGCCGACGGCGGCGCTGCACAGCGACGAGGTCGGGCGGCTGTTCACCGCGGTCCGCCGCGCCGCCGCCGCCGGCGCCGCCGTGATCTTCGTCTCGCACCGCCTCGACGAGGTGCTGGACCTCGCCGACCGCGTGGTCGTCCTGCGCGACGGCCGCCTGGTCTCTGACGCGCCCGTGGCCGCCCTCGACCACGCGGAGCTCGTGCGGCTGATCGTGGGCGCGGCGCCGCAACACGCCGCGCCGCGCGAGCCGTGCGGCCCCGGTGCGGTCGCGCTGCAGGTGCGCGGCCTGCGCGGCGGGCGCGTGCGCGACTTCCAGCTGGACCTTTGCGCCGGCGAGGTGGTCGGCGTGTCCGGCATCCTCGGCTCGGGCCGCGAGCATGTCGGTGCGCTGCTCTTCGGGGCGCTGCCGCGGGCCGGGGGCGACGTGGCGATCGGCGGGTCCACGCTCGCCGGCGGCGACCCGCGCGCCGCCATCGGCGCGGGCGTCGCCTACGTGCCAGGCGACCGCCACGCCGACGGCGCGGTGATGACGATGCTCGTCCGCGAGAACGTGACGCTTCCGAACCTGCGCCGCCTACGCCGGCGGGCGGGCCGGCTCGACGGTCGCGCCGAACGGCAGGAAGTGGTGGGGTGGCTGGAGCGCATCGCGCTGCGGCCGGCCGACCCCGAGCGACCGTTGGAGCTCTTCAGCGGCGGCAACCAGCAGAAGGTCGTGCTCGCGAAGTGGCTGCGCAACGACCCGCGCGTGCTTTTGCTCGACGAGCCGACTCAAGGCGTCGACGTCGGCGCCAAGGCCGCCGTCTACGCGCTCGTCCGCGACGCGGCGGCGCGGGGCGCGGCCGTGCTCATGGCGTCGTCGGACACCGCCGAGCTGGCCTCGGTCTGCGATCGCGTGCTCGTCATGCGCGACGGGACGGTCAGCGCGGACGTCCGCGGCGCGCACCTGACCGAGGAGCGCCTCGTCATCGAAGGCCTCGCCCTGGCCACCACCAACGGAGACCCATGCCATGACTGATCTCGCGATGGGCGTCGCACCTGCGGCGCAGCCACGGCGGCTTCGCGCGGCGCTGTCGTTTCGCAACGTTAGCGCCCTCTACATCTTCGCCTTCCTGTTCGTCCTGTTCGCACTGTGGGTGCCGGACACGTTCCTTACCGCGGGTGTGTGGCGCTCGCTCCTCGCGAATTCGGCGCTGACGGCGCTGGTCGCGATCGCGGTCACGATCCCGCTGGCGGCCGGCACTTTCAACCTCGCGGTCGGGACCGAGGTCGGCATGGCCGCGATCGTCTCTGCCTGGCTGCTGGAGTCCTTCCACCTGAGCGTCGTGCCGACGCTCGTCCTGACGCTCCTCGCCGGCTGCGCCATCGGCGGGGTGAGCGGAGCGCTGATCGTGCGCGCCCGGATCGACTCGTTCATCGCCACGCTCGGCATGAGCTCGGTGCTGCTGGCGCTGGTCGCCTGGATCTCCGGCGGTCAGCAGATTCTCAACCTGCCAGGGTCCTTCCAGTCGCTGGCGACGAACGAGCTGCTCGGGCTCGCGTACCCGGTCTGGATCATGCTCGCCGTCGGGCTCGTGGTCTGGTACGTGCTCCAGCGCACGCCGACGGGACGCCGGGTGTACGCCACGGGCGGCAACGTCAGCGCCGCCCGCCTGGCCGGCGTGCGCACGTCGCGGGTGATCGTGCTCTCACTGGTCAGCTGCGGCGCGATTGCGGCGCTGGCCGGGCTGCTGACGAGTGCCCAGCTCGCGGTCGGCGACCCGACCGTCGGCCCCGGCTATCTGCTGCCCGCCTACGCTGCCGCGTTCCTGGGCTCAACGCAGTTCCACGGGGGCCGGTACAACGTCTGGGGCGCCGTCATCGCCGTACTCGTTCTCGCGGTCGGCGTCAAAGGGCTACAGCTCGCCGGCGCGCCCGTGTGGATCCCCGATCTGTTCAACGGCGTGGCGCTCTTGCTCGCCGTCGGTCTGTCCAAGTACCAGCGCACGGCGCGGCGCAGCGCCGCCGTCGCGCGCCTCCTGCGGCGCGGCGAGCCTCGCTCCTGAGCCGTGCCCTGTCCCAAGTGATCTGAGAGAGGAATCCTTGTGTCCCATGCGTGGATGAGGGCGGCTGTGGCCGCCCTCGCGGCTACGGCTATCGCCGTGGCGGCCGGTTGCGGCGCCACCAGCCACAACGACGGCAGCGCCAGCTCCGGCGCACCGAGCGTGTACACCGCCGCGGCCAGCCAGGCCGTCGCGGAGTACACGGGCAAGCCGACCGCGTTCCCGGTCGACACGCCGCTCAAGACCAAGCCGACCGGCAAGACGTTCGCCTACCTCCAGTGCTCGACGCCGGCGTGCGCGCTGTTCGCCGACCTGATGAAGCCGACGCAGCAACTGCTCGGGTACCAGCTCAGGGTCGTCAAGGCCGGCGCGTCGGCCACCGAGGTGCAGAACGCGATGAACTCGATCGTCGCGCTCAAGCCAGACGGCGTGCTGCTGCCGGGCGCCGATCCCAACCAGTTCCTGTCGCAGCTCAAGCAGCTGCAGGCCGCGAAGGTTCCGATCAGCGCCAACGCGATCATCGACCCGGCCAAGTACGGCCTCGAGGCCGACTTCATCAACAACCACACCAATGAGCTGGCCGGCAAGCTGATGGCCGACTGGGCGGTGACGCAGGGCGGCGGCGAGGTGGCGTTCTACGGCGTGCCCGAGCTGTCGTTCACGCCGGTCGTGCGCAAGGGCTTCGAGCGCGAGTTCGCGCTCGTGTGCTCGTCGTGCAAGGCGCGGAACGTCGACATCCCGGTCGGCGATATCGGCAAGACGGCGCCGAACCGCATCGTCTCTGACCTGCAGGCGCACCCCAACACGAAGGTTGCCGTCTTCGCCACCGCCGAAGCCGGCACGGGCCTGCCCACCGCGCTGAAGTCCGCGCAGCTTCAGGTGAAGCTGATCGGCTTCGGGCCGCCGCCCGCGATCCTCGGCTACATGAAGCAGGGCCAGTGGGACGCGGCGGTCGGCGTCGACGGCTTCACGACCATTTGGGCGCAGGTCGACGCACTGGCGCGCATGGTCGCGGGCGAGCCGCTGACCGCCGGCCAGAAGCAAGGGCTGCCGCCGATTCAGATCCTCACCGAGCGCGACATCACCTTCGACCCGACGCAGGGCTGGAAGGCCTATCCCGATTTCGCCGACCACTTCGCCCAGCTGTGGGGGACCACCCGATGAAACTCGCGTCCTTCCAAGCTGCCGAGGGCGTGCGGCCCGGTGTGGTCGTGGGCGACCAGCTCGTCGACCTCGCCGCCGCCGACCGCGGGCTGCACGCCCCGTGGGCGGAGCTCCTTGAGCGCGGCGAGCTCGACCGGGTGAGCGCGATCGTCGCGTCGGGCGAGCACCGGATCGCGCTCGACAGCGTCCGCCTCGCGCCGCCGGTGCAGCCCCGCAAGTTCTTCGCGATCGGCCTCAACTACGCCGACCACGTGGCCGAGTCCGGGCAGCCGATGCCCGAGCACATGACGGTCTTCATCAAAGCCTCGAGTTGTGTGACGGGACCGTATGACCCGATCCAGCGGCCCGCGGTCTCGGACTTCCTGGACTACGAGGGCGAGCTCGGGTTCGTGATCGGCCGGCGCTGCCGGCATGTCAAAGCGCAGGACGCCGCAGACGTGATCGCGGGCTACGTGATCGTCGACGACGTCAGCGTGCGCGACTGGCAGATCCAGACGCCGCAGTGGTCGCTGGCCAAGTCCTTCGACACGCACGGACCGATCGGCCCGTGGATCACCACGCCCGACGAACTGGAGGATCCGCACGCGCTGGGCATCCGAACGTACGTCAACGGCGAGCTGCGCCAGCAGTCCAGCACGGACCAGCTGATCTTCGACTGCTTCCGGCAGGTGGAGATCCTCTCGCAGGCGTGCACGCTCGAGCCCGGCGACGTGGTCGCCACGGGCACGCCCGCGGGCATCGCCGCGGCGATGGAGGGTCGCCCGTGGCTGAAGCCGGGCGACCGCGTGCGCGTGGAGATCGACGGGCTCGGGGCGATCGAGAACGAGGTCGTCCAGGAGCGGATCACGACGGGGGAGCGGGTGCTCGCGGCATGAGGAGGAGTGACATGAACATCGACACCGACGTGCTCGTGGTCGGCTACGGGCCGGTCGGGCAGACACTCGCAGCGCTGCTCGCGGGTGCGGGCCACCGCGTGGACGTCTACGAGCGCTTCTCGTGCTTGTACGACCTGCCACGCGCCGTCTACTTCGACGACGAGATCATGCAGGTCTGGCAGTCGCTCGGCATCGCCGGCGACCTGGACGTCCTGCCGATCAACACCTACGAGTGGTTCGGCGCGGATGGCGACACGATCCTGCGTATGGAGCACCCGAAGCTCGGTCCGTCGGGCTGGGAGCCCGGGTACCTCTTCTACCAGCCGACCCTGGAGCGCGCGCTCGACCGCCGCGTACGCTCACTGCCGACCGCCACCGTGCACTGCGGCTGGAGCGCGGAGTCGCTTGAGCAGTTCGACGACTATGTCGAGGTGACGCTGCGGCGCGTGCGCGAGCCGCGCGTCGGCGAGCTCGAGCCGACGGACGAGACCACGACGGTCCGCGCACGCTACGTGATCGGCGCCGACGGCGCGAACTCGGTCGTGCGCGCCGCCGCCGGCATCGCGCTCGACGACCTGGGGTTCGCCGAGCCGTGGCTCGTCGTCGACCTGCGCCCTGACGACATCGACGCGCTGTCCTCGATCCCCGCGCCGTGCCAGTGGTGCGATCCCGTGCGTCCGCACATGCACACCCGCAACGGTCGTTCGCACCGGCGCTTCGAGTTCATGCTGCTCCCCGGCGAACGGCCCGAGGACTTCGCGGACGAGGCCCGCGTGTGGTCGCTGCTGGCCCCGTGGTTCACGCCCGACGACGGGACGCTCGTGCGCCAGGCGGTCTACGAGTTCCGCGGCCGGCTGGCGACCACCATGCGCGCCGACCGCGCGCTGTTGGCCGGCGACGCCGCCCACACGATGCCGCCCTTCATGGGTCAGGGGCTGTGCTCGGGTGTGCGCGACGCCGTGAACGTCGCGTGGCGGCTGGACCTCATCCTGCGCGGCGTCGCTGACGCGGGGCTGCTTGACGGCTACACGACCGAGCGGCGCGCGCAGAACGAGTGGATCGTGAACCTGTCCACCGAGATGGGCCGCGTCTCGTGCACGCTCGACGCGCGTGCCGCCGCCGACCGCGACGCGGCGCTGCGCGCCGCGGAGGTCCCGCCGACGCTCGGCCTGCCTCCGCTAGCCGACGGGACGCTCGCCACGGGCCGCCCGCTGGCCGGCCACCGCGCCGTCCAGGGCGTGGTCCGCATCGACCGCCGGGAGGGCCGCTTCGACGACGTGTTCGCCAAGCACTTCACGCTGCTCACCCGGCATGCGCCACAGCTGTCGCCGGCGCACGTGGAGTTCCTGGATCGCCTCGGCGCGCACGTGATCGCCTTGCACCAGCTCGAGGACCTCGACGGGCGGCTGACCGCCTGGTTCGACGCGCACCGCATCGAGGCGGTCGTCGTGCGCCCGGACGCGTACGTCTTCGGCGCCGTCGCGTGGCCCGACGAGATTCCCGCGCTGCTCGACGACCTGCTTTCCCACCTGCCCACCATCGATTCGAGGATCACCGCCGATGTCCGCTGACGTCATCCATCCCAAGTTCCATCACGTCAACTTCAAGACCACCCGCCTGCCCGAGATGATCGACTGGTACTCGACCCTGGTTGGGGCCGAGGTCCTCTTCCAGTACCCGCTCGGAGCGTGGCTGTCCAACGACGCCGCGAACCACCGGATCGCGCTCACCGCGTTCCCCAATTTCGTCGAGGACCCGGACAAGGACTCGCGCACCGGGCTGCATCACACGGCGTTCGAGTACGACGGCTTCGAGCAGCTCAACACGAGCTATCTGCGGCTCAAGGACGCCGGGATCGTCCCGGACTTCTGCCTCGACCACGGCATGACGTTCTCCTACTACTACCGCGACCCGGATGGCAACCACGTCGAGCTGCAGGTCGACAACTTCGGCGACTGGGCGAAGTCGGCCGCGTGGATGCGCGAGGCGCCTGAGTTCCACGAGGACCCGATCGGCAGGTTCGTCGACCCCGATCGAGTCGCCGACGCCTACGCGGCGGGGGCGACGTTCACCGAGATCCACGCGCGGGCGATGGCCGGCGAGCTCGCCCCCGACACGCCGCCGCTGCAGGTGCCGCAGGTCGAGGCGTAGATGCCCGTCGTCGTCTGGATCTCCGGCGCGTCGTCGGGCATCGGCGCCGCGCTGGCCGCGTCCGTGCCCTACGACGGCGCGCGCGTGCTCGGCATCAGCCGCCGGCCACCGCCGGTCGGTGAGCACGTCGACGCGGACCTGTCGGACCCCGCGGCCTGGGCGCGCGTCGCGGCGCACTTCGAGCAGGTGCTCAGCGGCGCCCACACTGCGGTGTTCCTGCACATGGCCGGCGTCGCGACGCCCATCGGGCCCGCCATCGGGGCCGATGCCGACGCCTACACCGCCGCCGTGCTGGTGAACTGCGCCTCGGGGCTGGTGCTCGGCAAGGCGTTCCTGGACGCGTGCCGGACGGCCGGCGCTGAGGCGACCCTCGTCGTCTGCTCGTCTCCGGCGGCGGCGACGCCGGTGTACGGCGCATCCCACTACGGGGCGGGCAAGGCCGCGCTTCAGTACTGGGCGGCGACGGTCGCGACCGAGGTCGACAGCCGCGTCCTGTGCGTCGTGCCCCACGCGGTCGACACGCCGATGGTCCGGGGGACGATCGCCCAGCCGCCCGGGGTCACGCCGATCTCCGACCACCTGCGGACCGCCGCCGAGCGCGGCGCGCTCGCGACGCCCGAGGCGACCGCCGCGCAGATCTGGAGCCTCGTGCTCGACGAGACGACGCCCGAAACCGCCGTGCCGGTCGGCGCGGTGCCCACGGAAACGAGGATCACGACATGACCGCGATCACAATGACCGACCTCGTGCTCGCCGAGCGGCGCGGGGCGGTCCTCGTCCTCACGCTCAACCGCCCTGAACGCCTGAACGCCTGGACGGATGCCCTCGAGGAGCGCTACTACGAGCTGCTCGACGCCGCAGAGGACGACCCTGACGTCCGTGCCATCGTCGTGACGGGCGCCGGGCGCGGCTTCTGCGCGGGCGCCGACCTGAGCGACCTCGAGCGCGGCGCGACGACCGACGAGGCCGAGGCGCAGCTGCGCGACCGGCCGCGCCCGCGCTCCTTCCCGCTGACCGTGCGCAAGCCGATGATCGCGGCGATCAACGGCGCGGCCGTCGGGCTGGGGCTCGTCGAGGCGCTGTACTGCGACCTGCGCTTCGCCACTGCCGAGGCGAAGCTCTCGACCACCTTCGCCCGGCGCGGGCTCGTCGCCGAGTACGGCATCTCGTGGCTGCTGCCGCGCCTGGTCGGCCCGAGCCACGCGTTGGACCTGCTGCTCTCGGGCCGCGTGATCTCCGGCGAGGAGGCGCTGCGGCTCGGGCTCGTCGACCGCGTGAGCGAGCACGTCGTCGACGACGCCGTCGCCTACGCCGCCGAGCTGGCCGCGCACAGCTCGCCGTGGTCGATGGCGACGATCAAGGCGCAGGTTCAGGACGATCTGGAACGTCCGTTCACCGAGGCGTTCGCCGCCGCCGAGGAGCTGATGCTCGCGTCCTTCCGGCGAGCTGACGTCCAAGAGGGCGTGCGCAGCTACCTCAAGCGGCGCGCGCCCGAGTTCCCGTCCCTCGACCCCCGGACGCCATGAACTTCGAGCTCACCCACCGCGCCAAGGACCATCTGGAGCGCGTCGCGGCGTTCATGGACGAGCGCATCTATCCCGCCGAATCGATCTACGAGGAGCAGATGCGGGAGTCGGGCAATCCGCACTTCCACCCGCCGATCCTTGAGGAGCTCAAGGCGGAGGCGCGCTCGCGCGGCCTCTGGAACCTCTTCCATCCCGATCCCGAATGGGGCGCGGGGCTGACGAACGCGGAGTACGCGCCACTGGCCGAGCTGATGGGGCGCTCGCCGCATCTCGCGCCGGAGGCGATGAACTGCAGCGCCCCCGACACGGGGAACATGGAGGTCCTGACGCTCTTCGGGACCGAGGAGCACCAAGAGCGCTGGCTCCGTCCACTGCTCGCCGGCGAGATCCGCTCCGCGTTCGCCATGACCGAGCCGGCGGTCGCCTCCAGCGACGCCACCAACATCCAGACGCGCATCGAGCGCGACGGGGACGAGTACGTCATCAACGGCCGCAAGTGGTGGACGTCCAACGCGCTGCACCGGAACTGCCGGGTGCTGATCGTGATGGGCAAGACCGATCCGGACGGCCCGGCGCATCGCCGGCAGTCGATGCTGGTGGTCCCGCTCGACACGCCCGGCGTGACGATCGTGCGCGGCCTGCCCGTGTTCGGCTACCAGGACCGCGAGGGCCACGCCGAAGTCCTGTTCGAGGACGTGCGGGTGCCGGCGAGCGCGCTGCTGGCCGGCGTGGGCGACGGGTTCATGATCTCCCAGGCGCGGCTCGGCCCCGGGCGCATCCACCACTGCATGCGCTCACTCGGTATGGCCGAGCGGGCGCTCGACCTGCTCTGCCGGCGGGCGCTGGAGCGCAGCACGTTCGGCAAGCCGGTCGCCGAGAACGCCAACGTCCAGGACTGGATCGCCGAGGCCCGGATCGAGCTCGAGATGGTGCGCCTGCTCACCATGAAGACGGCGTGGCTGATGGACACGGTCGGCAACCGTCACGCCCGCGTGGAGATCGCGGCGATCAAGGTCGCCGCGCCGCAGGTGGCGCTGAAGGTCATCGACCGCGCGATCCAGGTCCACGGCGGCGGCGGCGTCAGTGACGACTTCCCGCTGGCCTACTTCTACGCCTACCAGCGCACGATGCGGCTCGCCGACGGTCCGGACGAGGTGCACAAGCGCACGATCGCCCAGCGCGAGCTGCGCCGGTGGGCGCAGTCCGTGGAACGCCCCGCTGAGCTGGTGTCGCGATGACCGGCGAGCTCACGGGCCGAACGGCGGTCGTCACGGGCGCCTCGCGCGGCATCGGGCTGGCGGTTGCCGCCGCGCTGATCGAGCGCGGCGCGAGCGTGGTCCTGACCAGCCGCAAGCGCGAGTCCGCCGACGCGGCCGCAGCCACGCTCGATAGCGAACGCGCCGCGGGCTACGCGGCGCATGCGGCCGACGAAGAGGCGGCCGCCGGCTGCATCGCGTTCGCGATCGAGCGCTTCGGCAGCGTCGACATCTTGGTCAACAACGCGGGCATCAATCCGGCGTTCGGTCCTGTGCTCGACCAGGACCACGCGCGCTTCAGCAGGACGATCGACACGAATGTCTGGGCCCCGATCCTGTGGACCCAGGCGGCGTGGCGCGCGTGGATGGGTGAGCACGGCGGGACGGTCGTCAACACCGCCTCGCTCGCGGGCTTGACCGTCAGTCCGAACCTCGGCATCTACCACCTCACCAAGGCCGCGCTGATCCACCTCACCAAGCAGCTCGCGCTCGAGCTTGCGCCGAAGGTGCGCGTGAACGCGGTCGCTCCAGGCATCGTGCGCACCCGCCTCTCGGAGATGCTTTGGAAGGACCAGGAGAGCGAAGTCGCGGACCTGATGCCGCTGGGCCGCATCGGCGTCCCCGCCGACGTTGGCAGCGCCGTCGCGTTCCTGGCCTCCGATCAGGCCAGCTGGATCACCGGGGAGACGCTCGTGATCGACGGTGGCCAGATGCTGCAGATCGCGCAGGCCGACGCGGAGCGGGCGGCATGAGCGCGATCGCGGTCGTCGGGCTCGAATCTGCGGCCGTGAGCGAGTGGATCCTGGGACTGGATCTGGACGCGCGAGGACCGCTGCGCTTCACGCGCGCGGGCAACGGCAAGTCCAATCTGACCTACCTCGTCACGGACGCGGCCGGGCAGAGATGGATTCTCCGCCGGGCGCCGGTCGGGCCGCGGCTGGCGTCCGCGCACGACGTCGCGCGCGAGTGCCGCGTGTTGCGGGCGCTCGAGTCGACGGCGGTCCCGGCGCCGGCTGTGCTGGCGTTCACCAACGACGCCGAGGTCAGCGAGGCGCCACTGCTGCTGCTGGCGTTCGTCGACGGGCAGGTTCCGGGCGAGGTGGGTCTGGATCCCGCCGCGTGCTCGCGGCTGACCGAGGCGCTCATCGCCTCGCTCGCGCGCGTGCACGACGTCGACCTGCGGGCGACCGGGCTCGACGACTTGGCGCCGCACACGCCCTACGCGGCGCGCCAGCTCAAGCGCTGGCGCCGGCAGTGGGAGGCATCCCGCACGCGCGACCTGCCAGCCGTCGAACGGTTGGCCGATCGCCTGGAGGCGGCAGTGCCCGAGCAGCGAGAGCTCGCGCTCGTCCACGGCGACTACCACCTGCTCAACGTGATCGCCGCGCCCGGGGGCGAGACGATCCGCGCGATCGTCGACTGGGAGCTGTGCACGTTGGGCGACCCGCTGGCGGACCTCGGCGGCCTGCTGGCGTACTGGCCGCAGGATGCAGACGCGCGAGCGTGGACGGTGCCGATCCAGCGCGCGGCGGGTTTCCCGCCGCCGGCGAAGGTCGCCGAGCTGTACGCGGCGGCGACCGGGCGTGACCTCGACGCGCTTGGGTTCTGGCACGCGCTCGGACTGTGGAAGGTCGCGATCATCTGCGAGGGCGTGCGCCGGCGGGCGCTCGACGACGAACGCAACGCGGCCCGAACCGGCATACCGCCGGCCCACGCGGTCGAGGACCTGATCGCGCGAGCGGAGGTACTGCTGTGAAGCTCGACGGACGCACGGCGCTCGTCACGGGAGCGAGTCAGGGCCTCGGGAAGGCGATCGCACTGCGCTTCGCGAGCGAGGGGGCCATGGTCGTGCTCGCCGCTCGCTCGCTCGAGCGGCTGGCCGAGACCGCCGAGGACATCGAGGCGGCCGGAGGCCGCGCGCTGGCCGTCCCGACGGATCTGCGCGAGCCGGCCGCGATCGACGCGCTCGCCCAGCGCGTCGAAGCCGAGCTGGGCGGCATCGACGTCCTCGTATCAGGCAGTGGCATCGCCGGGCCGACCGCCGAGCTGTGGAACGTCTCGCCGGAGGAGTGGGACGAGACGATCCGCGTCAACCTGACCGGGACGTTCCTCACCTGCCGGGCCCTGCTGCCGGCGATGGTGCGACGGCGGGCGGGAAGCGTCGTCGTGATCGGGTCGACGACCGGCAAGCGGCCACTGTTCGGCCGCACGCCGTACGCCGCGAGCAAGCTCGCGCTCGTCGGCCTGGTGCGCACGCTCGCGGCCGAGCTCGGGCCGCATGGCGTGCGCGTGAACCTCATCTCGCCGGGCGCGGTGGCAGGGCCGCGGATCGAGGCCGTGATCCAGGCGCAGGCCGAGGCCGCGGGGACGACGTACGAGGCGACGCTCGCGCAGTACGCCAAGGAAGCGCCGCTGGGGCGGTTCGTCCCGCCCGAGGACGTGGCGGCCGCCGCGGTGTTCCTGGCCGGCGACGACTCCCACTCGATCACCGGAGAGGACCTGAACGTCTCCGGTGGCCTGGCGATGTACTGACCACGACTCCAAGAGGAGCTTGAATTGAACCTGGCGCTCAACCTCAGCCGGTCCGCCGCGGACCGGCCGGACGGGCTCGCCCTCTCATGCGGCGAGACCCGTCTCACTTATGCGGACCTCGATGCGGCCAGCGCCGGCGTGGCCGCCCGGCTGCGCGCGCTCGGCTTGCGCGACGGCGACACCGTCGGCCTGATGCTGCCCAACGTCCCGGAGTTCGCGATCGCCTACTACGGAATCCTGCGCGCCGGCGGTGTGGCTGTGCCGATCAACGTGCAGCTCAAGCCGCGCGAGGTCGCGTTCTACCTCAGCGACCCGGCAGCCCGGCTCGTGCTCGCGTGGGATGGATGTGTCGACGCCGCGCGGGCCGGCGCCCGATTGGCGGGCGCCGAGTGTGTCGTCGTGGAACCGGGCTCGCTACCGGCCGGCGCCGCCGGCGACGCGGTCGCGTCCAAGGCCGGCGAGGACACAGCGGTGGTCCTCTACACCTCGGGCACCACCGGCACGCCGAAGGGCGCCCAGCTCACCCACGCGAACCTCGCCCGCAACGTCGAGGTCTGCCTCGACCTGCTGGGCCTCGGGTCCGAGGACGTGGTCCTCGGCGCGCTGCCGCTGTTCCACAGCTTCGGGCAGACGTGCGCGCTGAACGCCGCGGTAGCCGCCGGCGCCGCGCTCGCGCTCGTCCCGCGCTTCGCCGCGCCGGCCGCGCTGGAGACGATCGAGCGCGAGCGCGTCACGGTGTTCGAAGGCGTGCCGACGATGTACTCGGCCCTGCTGCACTTCGCCGATCGCGAGGGCTACGACGTCACCAGCCTGCGCCTGTGCGTCTCCGGCGGGGCGGCGCTGCCCGTCGATGTGCTGCACGGCTTCGAGCGCGCGTTCGGCTGCGTCGTCCTCGAAGGCTACGGCCTGTCGGAGACGTCCCCGGTGGCGTGCTTCAACCACCGCGACCACGAGCGCTTGCCCGGGTCGATCGGCACGCCGGTCGCGGGTGTCGAGATGCGGATCGTCGATGACCGCCGGAGCGAGCTGCCGCCCGGCGAGGCCGGCGAGATCGCGATCCGCGGCCACAACGTGATGAAGGGCTACCTGAACCGCCCCGACGCGACGGCCGAGACGATCGACGCCGACGGCTGGTTCTACACGGGTGACATCGCGCGCGTCGACGCCCAGGGTCGCTACTTCATCGTCGACCGGAAGAAGGACCTGATCATCCGCGGCGGCTACAACGTCTACCCGCGCGAGCTCGAGGAGGTCCTCTACACGCATCCGGCCGTGGTCGAGGCGGCGGTGATCGGCATCCCACACCCCGAGTTCGGCGAGGAGGTCGGCGCGGCCGTCGTGCTCAAGCCGGGGAGCGAGGCGACGGCGGGCGAGCTGCGGGCATACGTCAAGGACAACGTCGCGGCGTACAAGTACCCGCGGCACGTGTGGCTGGTCGACGCGCTGGCGAAGGGGTCGACGGGCAAAGTGCTCAAGCGCGCCGTCACCGTGCCGTCGGAGGTCACCGCCGTGCTGATGACCGGGGTGGGGTCATGACCGTCGCGACGGTCGACGGACCCCCGACCCGCGGCGCTCGCGCGGCATCGCGCGCCGCGCTGGACGTCATGCTCACGGACGCCGCGATCGAGCCCGGCGCCCGGCGCCTCGTGCAGCCCGTCGCGACGCTGCGGCTCGGCAGCGCGCTCGCCCGCCGGCCGCGCCGTGTCGCCCGGCGACTCGGCGCATTGGGCGCCGACCTCGGCCGGATCGCAGCGGGCGGGTCCGACATCGTGCCGCGCAAGGGCGATCGCCGGTTCGGCGATCGCGCCTGGTCCGACAGCTGGGTGTCGCACCGGCTGATGCAGGCCTACCTCGCCATCGGCGGGACCGTCGACGGCTTGGTCGACGACGCCGCACTCGATTGGCGGACCGACCTGCGGGCGCGGTTCGTGCTCGACAACTTGCTCGACGCGCTCGCCCCGACCAACTTCGCACTCAGCAACCCGCAGGTGCTCAAGGAGACGCTCGATCGCGGCGGCGCGAACCTCGTCACTGGCGGGTTGCGGTTCGCCCGCGACGCCGCCCGCGGCCGCCTGCCCGCGATGGTGGACACCAGCGGGTTCGAGGTCGGTCGCAACCTCGCCGTGAGCGAGGGCGCCGTGGTCGCGCACACCGAGGTGTTCGAGCTCATCCACTACCGGCCGACAACCGCCGAGGTCTACGAGACGCCGGTGCTGGTGGTTCCGCCGACGATCAACAAGTTCTACATCGTCGACCTGGCGCCAGGGCGGAGCCTGATCGAGCACCTGGTCGCCCAGGGTCACCAGGTCTTCTGCATCTCGTGGCGCAACCCCGACGCGCAGCAAAGCCACTTCGACTTCGACACCTACGCGCGGGCGGTGCAGGAGGCGCGCGACGCGGCCGCCGAAATCGCGCGACGCGACACCGTCAACGTGATGGCGGCCTGCTCCGGCGGGATCATCACCGCGGGCCTGCTCGGCCATCTCGCTGACGAGGGCCGGCTCGGCGAGATCGCGAGCCTGACGCTGCTCGTGTGCGCGCTCGACAACGCGCAGGCGGGCACGACCGAGGCGCTCGCGACGCGGCCTGTGGCGGCGGCGGCCGTGGCCGAGTCGGCACGGCGCGGCTACCTCGACGGCGACGCGCTGGCGAGCGTGTTCTCGTGGTTGCGCCCGAACGACCTGATCTGGAACTACGTCGTCAACAACTACCTCCTCGGGAAGGAGCCACCCGCGTTCGACATCCTCTACTGGAACCAGGACACGGTCCGCATGGCCGCCGGCCTGCACCGCGACTTCGTGATGATGGGGCTCGAGAGCGCGCTGGCGACCGCGGGCGCGATGCGGGTGCTCGGCAGCGACGTGGACCTCGGGAAGGTCGACCGCGACACGTACATCGTCGCCGGGTCCAACGACCACATCGTCGATTGGCGCAACGCCTACCGCTCCACGCAGCTGCTCGGCGGCGACAGCCGCTTCGTGCTCTCCACCAGCGGTCACATCCAGGCGCTGATCAACCCGCCGAGTCCGGACAGCCGGTCCAGCTACCGGATCGCCGACTCCAACCCACCGGACCTCGCCGACTGGGAGGCCGCGGCGACGACGCAGCGCGGGAGCTGGTGGCCCGACTACATCGCGTGGCTGCAGGCCCGCTCCGGCGGGCGCGTCCCCGCGCCCAAGCGGCTCGGCAGCCGCGCCCACAAGGCGGTCGCGAAGGCGCCGGGCACCTACGTGCAGGCGGCATGACCGAGCCCGTACCGATCGGGCGCTGGTGGGGCGACCACCTCGCCGAGACCCGGTGGATCCTCGAGGCGACGCGGCTCAGGGTCGATCCCGTCTTCCTGGGGCGCGACATCCCGCGCGGTGACGGCCGCGGCGTGGTGCTCGTGCCCGGCTTCGGCGGCGGCGACTACACGCTCGCCACGCTCGCCAGCTGGCTGCGGAGGATGGGCTATCGCCCGGCGGTCTGCGGCTTCGTGCTGAACGCCGACTGCTCGGAGCGGTCGCTCGAGCGCGTGGAGCGGCGCGTCGCCGCCCTCCACGCACGAACGGGTCGCCGAGTGGCGGTCATCGGCCACAGCCGCGGCGGGCACTTCGCGCGCGCGGCGGCGGCGCGCCGCCCTGAGCTGGTGTCCCACGCCATCTCGCTCGGCGCGGACCTGCAGGAGATGTTCCACTGCAGCGCTCCGATTCTGGCCGCCGTAGAGGGCACGCGGCGCGTGCTGCTCACGACCGGGCGCGCGCGGCAGCCGGAGTGCGTGACCTCCCACTGTCCCTGCTCGTTCACCGCGGCGTTCAGAGCGCCGTTCCCAACGGACCGCGTGCGCTTCACCAGCGTCTACTCCAAGCAGGACGGCGTCGTGCGCTGGCAAGCGCAGCTCGTTCCCGACGCCGACTGCGTCGAGGTGACAGGTAGCCACGTGGGGCTGATCTTCAACCGCCAGAGCTACCGGGTGATCGCCGAGGCGCTCGCCGCACCTGAGGTGATGCCATCGCGTTGAAGGCCGCTGCAGAGCTGCTGACGGCTGCGGCCTGCGCCTCGCGCACCTGGCGGGCGAAGACCTGTTGCGTCGTGATCGCGCGCTGCGGCCGGCCGCGGCCGATGAATGAGACGGTCCAATCGAACAGGGCGGTCACGCGATTCTTGAAGCCGGTCAGCGCGTACAGATGAACGCCCATCCACAGCAACCAGGCCGGGTACCCCCAGGCCCGCAAGGGTCCGATGCTCGCGATCGCACGCGAACGTGAGATCGTCGCAAGCGTGCCCTTGTCGCGGTAGCGGAACGGCCGCTCGGCATCGTCGCCGCGCAGCCTGCGGACGATCGTCGCGGCGGCATGGCGGCCAGATTGGATCGCAACCTGGGCGACGCCGGGCAGCTCGTCGAGCTGCATCAGGTCGCCGATCACGAACACCTCGGGGTGCCCGGGCAGCGTGCAGTCCGGATGGACGTGCACGCGGCCGGTGCGATCCGTGCGGGAGCCTGCCGCCCCGGCGACCAAGCGGCCCAAAGGAGACGCCTCGACGCCCGCCGCCCAGATCTTCGTGGCGGCCTCCAGCCGCCGCAGACCCGGTGCGGAGGCGTCGGTGTCGATGCCCGCGGCGTCGACACCCGTGACCCGGGCGCCGAGGTGGAGCTCGACGCCCAGCCGTTCGAGGTCGCGGGCGGCGCGGCGCTGCAGTGACTCCGGGAAAGCGCCGAGGAGCGTCGGCGCCGCGTCGAGCAACACGATTCGTGACTCGGCGGGATCGATCCGGCGGAAGTTGCGGCGCAGCGACCGATGCGCGAGCTCCGCGATCTGACCGGTGAGCTCGACCCCGGTCGGCCCGGCACCTACGACGACGAACGTCAGCCAGATCCTGCGCAGTCGCGGATCGGGCTCGCGCTCGGCCATCTCGAACGCCCCGAAGATCCGCCCGCGCAGCTCCAGCGCGTCGTCGATCGTCTTCATCCCGGGCGCATCCCACGCGAAATCCGGGCGGCCGAAGTAGGACTGCTGTGCCCCGGCCGCGAGGATCAGGCTGTCGTAGGAGACCTCGCTGCGCACGCCAACCGAGTCGATGGTGAGCCGGCGCGCGTCGAGGTTGATCGCCTGCACCTCGCCGAGCAGTACGCGAGCGTTGTGCTGGCGCCTGAGGATCTCCCGGATCGGCGGCGCGATGGCGCCCTCGGAGAGGATGCCGGTCGCCGTCTGGTACAGCAGCGGTTGGAACAGGTGATGGTTGGTGCGGTCGATCACGGTCACGTCGACGTCGGCGCGCGCCAGCGCCTGGGCGGCGAACAGGCCGCCGAATCCCGCGCCGACGATGGCGACGCGATGCCGCGAGGAAGGTTTGGTGGCTTGCATCTGACGCCCAGTCTCGTGGGCGAATAGGTGACGCGGCGTCATGCAGGTTGCGGTATTTGACCCGTGCCCGCGCGCCGGCGCCATTCACGCAGGCGATGCCCTGTCCCGAGGAGGACGAACGTCGCCGCGATCGGGGGCGTCGCCGGAACGAGCGGGAAAACCGCGAGGAGCAGGCCCCACGCCGCGGCGAGCAGCGAGAGCGTGATCGCCGCCCGAGGCTGCGCCGGCTCGCCCGCGACGGCGCCGCCGAGCGCCCCCGCGAGCGCCAGATCGGGGTAGTCGATCGTGAGTGACCCGGCCGCCGCGTGGGTGAACTCAGGGCCGTGGAAGTGCGCGCTCGCCGTCGCCATCGAGCCCGCGGCCCTCCCGCCCAGGCCAACCGTGAGCAGGAGCACGTCGACGGCGGACATAAGGATGACGCCGGCGAGGAGCCATCTTCCCGGCACCAGCCGTGTCAGTGCGACACCCAGCGACATGGCTCCGAGCGCCGTGATCAGGGTGGTCGTCAGCTGCTCTGCCGTCGCGCGCGACACCGCAGCCACGACCAGGAGCTCGAGCGCGCACGCCATAAAAAGCGCCTTTGGCGTGCGCGCGATGCCCACTAGTGCGACGATCGCCAGCGCCGGTGTCGCGATCGCCGCCGCCATGACGAGCACGGTCGCCAGCGAGGGATTCCACAACGGGAGGAACGTCCCGATCACGATCGCGCCCGGCAGCACCGCCGCCCACACGGGCGAGCGCAGCCGGCGTAGCGGTGCCAGCGCACCAGCGCGAGGCAACGCGACGAGGACGCCCTCGAGCATCGCCAGCGCGAGCAGCCCGGTTGCCTCGGACGCGGTCATCGGGAGCTCACGACATCGTCTCGACGGGACGCCGGACGATGCGACGGTTCGCGGGTGCGTTCATCCGGCGCAGGCTCTCCACGGATCACGTGAGCGCACATCGCACCGATTGCGTGATCGCCGATCAGTTCGCGCGTCGGCACCGCCGGTCCGAGGAGATCGCCGCCGGCAAGCGAACTGCCGCCCGCCGCGCTCTCGGTATGGCCGGCTTGCAGTGGTGTCGCTCGTGCCTCGATGCGTCAGCGCGAGTACTCAGCTGCTGCCCTCCCGCCCCGCTGCCCTAATCATCCGAAGCGAGAGTCTCGAAGATCCACTGAAGGAGCGCGCTCACCGCCCGTCCGGGACGGCAGACAGCCATCGGCCAGTCGACGCGCCGGTCAGAGTGAGCGGACGCCTACGCCCGTCGAACGTGTGCCGATCGGCACCGCACAGCCACGAGGACGGGCAGGTCGATCACGTAGAGAATAAGCAAGAGACATCCGCTGCCCTCGAACGCTTCGCGGTGGTGGAGGTCGCGGAGCTGGAGAACAACGGATGCAGGACCACGGTGCCCGCTGTCGGGCTCGACGGCATGGCGGTACGAGATGTGTTTGAGGCGGCGGGAGGCGTGCTCGCCACGGTCGGCGCCCATGACGCCGACGGCGCGCGCTACACGCTCACGTATGAGCTCGGAGTCACCCTCACTGATCGCTGGTACGTGACATCGATCCAGGCGTTCCCATTTCGGCCATGATCGCCGCGGGCCTCCAGAGACTCCGTCGCTCCGGTTCGCCGAGGCGGCGGCCGCCGAGCTCCGGCGGTCACCCACCTCTGGGAGGGTCGCCCTCGCCTCCGGATTCGTGATCGGGCGAGGAGGGCGTCGTCCCCTCAGCTTCGCTGCTCTCTTCATCCTCGGCGATTGCGGTCGCCTGGCGTGGCATGGGGTCCGCGCCGTTCGGGCTCACGTCCGCCCATGGCGTGCCACCGGGCGGTTCCGTTGGCGCCACGGGTTTGACGACCGGCGCCGCATCCGCTTGGGGCGGCGTCGAGTCGCCGCCTGCCGGCGGCATGGAGGGTTCGTCGTTTGCGGCCGGCCCGCCCGCCGGTGTGCCCGTTACTTCGGCCGGTGGATGCTCGACGACCGCCCCGTCGGGAGCCTTGCCGTTCGTTCCGGCATCGTTCGTCTGAAGGGCGCCGGAGTTCGGCGCGAAAATGGTCTTGGCACCGATGGCCCCCAAGGCGGCGCCGATCAACGCCGAGACAGCGGCAAATCCACTCTCTCCCCACGAGGGATTCTTCGCCCAGAGGGCGTAGAGCGTCCCGTACGCGGTGGCCAGAGCGAACACCGTCGGCCCGATCCAGGACGGCTCGGTGACCGTGTCCCAGAACGCAAACCACGCGTGCTTGAACTTGCGCTCGAGCCTGCCCTTGGGCTTGTCCTTGTCGGGGTCCTGCAGCTGTAGGGCGCTGATTCGCGGGGTCACGTCCTTGTAGAGCAACGTGAGCACGGTGAGCGCGAGCGCCAGCAGCGCGCCCCAGGTGAAGAGCTTCCCGTTCTTCGCGTTGGCGGTGATCGCCACCGAGGCGCTCTCCACCTTGGCCAGGCCCTCGACCGAGATCGCTCCCGTGTAACGGCCTGCGGGAAGATCGGCCGGCGGCTTCAGGCAGACGCGGAACGTCAAGCGCTTCCCGTTGCCGGAAAGGCGCAGGACGCCAAAGGCCGGCTCGGGAAAGGTCACGGAGTCGGTGTCCTGGCCGACGCGGGTGATGTCCTCGGCGACGAGGCTGAGCGACTTGACTTCCGTGGCCGTCAAGGGGGGTGTGGCAGTGATCGCGAACACCACGCTCTTGGCCTCGCGGTCGGTGCCGAAGTTGATGACGCGCGACTGTGCGTTGGTGTCGGGCTGGAGTCGCACCGGCTCCTTGACGTCCGTCGTTGACTCCGGCGCTGCTCCGTTGGGCGTCGGGCATTGCTCACTCACCGCCGCGGAGGGGACAGCCGGGCCTGTCGCGGTCTTCTGAAAGGCGCCGGCCACTCTCGGCGCGCCGAGACCCAGAATGAGGCTGAGGCCGACGAACAGCGACCAACTCGCCGCTCGTCTGCCGGCCCTGGTCCGTGCTGTCCGGAACATGTGCGCCTCCGTCGAGGTGCCGCTCTGCGACTGCCCTATGAGCAGTCCTTGTTCACCACTGAACTCGACTCTATTCCTGCCGCGTCGTGCTCCGCAACCGCCGTTGGTCGCGTATCGCAGGCCTGCGGGGTCCGCGGCGCGTACGAGCTACGGGGGAGAGGATCAATTCGCTGACACACGTACCGTCTCGCGGTCAGACTTCCTCGTCCGCTGTTGATGGCGTCAAATCGTCGTTAGAGACTGCCGCGCGTCGGTGGGTGCCGCCTCGCACCTTGACCACGTGCGACTCGTCGAGCGCCGCACACGTTGCCCAGCCCTTCGGCAATCCCCTGACCGATGACCCGGCGCGTGTCCTCGCGGCGCTGACCGGCGCACCCACCGACATGCAACCGTGGGCTGCGGGACGTCCTGACGTTCCGCAGCCCCGCGGCGCCGTGCGGCCGTCACGTCCGTCGGCAAGATCGACAAGAAGTCGGGCCGGGCGCCCTATTGGGTCGATCGCGAGCGCGCGGTGAATAAGGCGTGACGAGCGATGCGATCATCGTGGGATGGCGCCGCAGTGTGGCTCTGGCCGCCGCGAGGCGGACGGTTATCAAATGCGAACCATGGAGGCAGGATGACCACGATCGGGATCGCGGGCGCGGGCGGCGAGCTCGGGCGCCGCGTCGCGGAACTCGTCCTGGCGACGACAGACCCGGCACAGGTCGTCCTCGTCAGCCAACTCCCCGGCGAGCTGGAGTACCTGGGCGAGCGGGGCGCGCAGGTGCGCGCCTGCGACTTCGACGCTCCTGCGACGCTGGAGGATGCGTTCGCCGGCGTCGATCGCCTGCTGCTGGTCTCCACCGACGCGGTCGGTCGACGGACCGCGGAACACGTGGCGGCCGTCCTGGCCGCGAAGGCCGTCGGTGTGAGCCATCTGGCGTACACCTCGTTGCCGAATGCCGGAGCCGTCGATCACCCGCTCGGCGTGATTGCCGTCGAGCACGCCGAGACTGAGCGCGCGATCATCGACAGCGGTCTTGACTGGACCTTCTTACGCAACGGTGTCTACGTCGACCCGTTGCTCGATGTCTGGGCGGATGCCGTGGCCAAGGGAGCGCTGGTGAACAACGCGGGCGACGGACGTACGGCGTTCGTGACCCGCGACGATTGCGCCGCCGCAGCTGCCGCGGTGCTCACCGGCGAAGGGCATGAGCGGCAGGCATACGACATCACCGGTCCCAACCTGCTCACCCTGTTCGATGTCGCCGCGCTGCTGTCCGACATCACCGGCCGCGTGGTCGAGACCGTGCGCCTCGACGACGACGCGTACGTCGCGCGGCTGGTCGGCGCCGGGGTCCCAGAGTCCTTCGCGCGCATCTCGGCCGAGTTCGGCATCGCGATCCGCAGGGGCCTTCTGGAGGCCCACACGGGAGCTTTAGAACGCCTCACCGGCCGCGCCGCAACGTCTGTCGCGGACTACCTCGCCGCCAATCGCGAGGCGCTCGCTCCCCGATGAGCGCGGCGATCGTGGTCGAACGGCGCTGCCATTGGTGGGCGCGCGGACCGCTGCAGCGGTTCGGGCGCGCTCAGCGTGAACAGGGCCCTCAGGTGGGCGTCATCGCCGTGAAATCGTCTCCGGAACCCACGTGGCGTCCGAACGAGAAAAGGTCCCGCAAATCGGGACCTTTTCTCGATGCGGAGGAGGGACTCGAACCCCCGGCACGCGGATGATGATTGCGGTGTGTGTTCGCTTCACTCCTGGCCCGAGCCCAGCTGGGGGACACCGAGGGGGACACACCGGTCGCTCTTGCGTCGGCGGGGCGGACAGGCGGTCGCAGGCCGGCTCAGGGCCGGGACCCGTATCTTCTACGTATGACGATGCCGACCGTTTCACGTACCCCACCGGGCACTCGAGCTCGTCCAGCGGGGGAGACCTCGGAGGCTCGGATCGCAAAAGCCCTGGCTCATCCGCTGCGCGCGCGCATTCTGCAGCGGCTGGGCGAGCGG
>NZ_JAPDOD010000077.1 GCF_027587205.1 Solirubrobacter ginsenosidimutans | reverse complement strand
GCAAGGCGCGCGCGTCCCCGCTCCCGCGGCCGCCGGCCCGGGGCAAGGCGCGCGCGGCGCCGCTCCTGCGGTCACCGGTCCTGGGCGAGGCGCGCGCGGCCCCGCTCCCGCTGTCAGCGGACCGGCGCCCGGCCCGGACGGCCCTGCGACCCACCCGACACGGGTGCCCGCGGCCGACGCGCCGCTCCCCGTCGTCGAGATGGCGCTCGGGGCGGGCGGGCTCGCGGCCGCGCTCGGAGCCGCGGTGAGCCGCGAAGGCGTCGCACCACCACAGCGCGAGCGCGCGGAGGAGCCGCCGCCAGAGCCGGCGCGCAGCCCGACGCCGCCAAGCTGGCACGACGACGACCTCGAGTTCGAGTTCCTCCGGCATTACGGGCGCTCCGGAGGACGCGCCTGATCGATGCCCGTCGAGCTGGCCGGGATCACGCTCGCGCACCTGACCCACGTGGTCACGCGCGAGCAGGCGAGGGTGGTCCGCCACGCCGTAGCCGGCGCCGGCGGCGACCTCTCGCAGTCGCTCGGCCGCGGCTCGACCGAGATCGAGCTGCATGGCATCTTCTACGGCGCCGACGCGCCCACCGAGCTCGACAAGCTGCGCGACGCCCACGCGGCAGGCGACCCGGTCGAGCTCTACATCCACGCCGTCGACGACAGCGACGTCACGCAGACGCTGCGCTTCTCGCAGGTCATCGTCGCCGGCCTGCGCGTCGAGCAGCGGGCCGGCGCGCCGGACGAGTTCGGCTTCACGTGCCGCGTCGTCGAGTACGTCGAGCCGCCGTCGCCCATCTCCGGCGACGTGCTCGGCGACCTGGACACGAGCCTCATCGACGAGGCCGCCGGCGCCGTCGACAGCGTCCAGAACACGCTTGCCGAGGTCGCGCAGCTCACCGACCTGCTGGTCAACATGCCGACGTTCGCCGACCCGACGACGCGCCTGCCCTCGATGCTCGACTCGTTCACGCCGGCGGCCTCGGACGGCGCCGAGCTGCTCACCGGCATTCGCGACCTGTTCGGCACCGGGGCATGAGCGCCGGCTTCCTCGAGCGCTTCCCGGACACCGGCGAGCTCGGCCGCATCGGCAGCGATGCGCAGGTGGCGCTCGGTGCCATGCTCGACCGTGTCGGCGGCCTCGAGCACGATCAGGCCGGCTCGCCGCTCACCGCGGTCACGGGCGCGCTGGGCGACCTCGCGGGGACGCTCGACGTCGACACCAGCGGCCTCACCGAGCAGCTCCCGCAGGTGCTCGAGACGATCCGCCAGGCGCTGCCGGCCTCGGCGCTCGAGTACGTCGAGGCGATCGAGCAGGCGTACTCGCTCGCGCGCGACCTGTTGCAGTCGGGCCCGCTCGCCGAGCAGCTCGCCCACGGCGGATCGCTGCAGGACGTCGCGCTCGCGGTCGTCAATGCGGCGCTCGGCACGTTCGACAAGCAGATCGAGAGCCTGGCCGAGAACCTGATCGATCCCGACACGCTGACCGCGGTCCGCGAGGGCCTCGCCGGCTTTGACCGCTTCAGCCAGGACTACGCCGCCCACAAGGGCGACTTCCTGCCGTTCCTGGCGCAGAACCTGATCGGCGTCGGCGCGGATGCGCTCGAGAATCCGCTCGCCGCCGCCGAGCGGGCGGTCGCGGTGCTCGCGCCGGTCGGGGCCGAGGCACTCGCGGCCGAGGTCGACCCGGCGCTGCAGGCCAGCGCGGGCGCGCTCAACGGCCTGCGCGCCGCGCTCGACGGCCTCGACGCCTCCGATGTCGCGGTCTACGGGGAGATCGAAGGGCGGTTCGACGCGCTCGACGCTGCGGTGGCCTCGATCGCCGACGCCGTCGCCGACCGCTACGACGCGCTCGCCGCCGCGATCGCAGCGCAGCCGTGGGACGGCCTCATGAGCACCTACACGAACGCGCTCCAAGCCGTCGATCTGGGCCGCGTGCCGAGCGTGGACGACGGCGTGAAGGCGATCGTGGGCGTGCTCGACGACCTCAGCCGGCGGCTTGGGATGGTGATCGACGGCGACGAGCTGACCGGACAGGTCGACCTGCTCGTCCAGTCCGTCCAGGACACGCTGCTGACCTCGGGCGTGGGCGCCGCGCGCGCCATGCTCGAGGACGCGCTGGGCGAGCTGCGCGACGCGATCGCGCAGGTTCCCACCGAGGAGATCCAGGCCGCGGTCGACGACATGCTCAAGCAGGTCGGCGACGAGCTGGATCAGTTCGACGCGGCGACGATCACCAAGCAGATCGAGGACGCGCTCGCCGAGGCCGAGACGTTCATCACCGAGACGTTCAACGACGCGCTCGTTGAGCAGGCGAAGGCCGCGGTCAGCGAGCTGCTCAACGCCGTCCAGAGCCTCCCCCTGGCCGACCTCACGAGCCGGCTGGAGGCCGCGCTCCAGCAGGCCGCCGACCTGATCGCCGAGATCGAGGCCGCGATCGGGGCCCAGCTCGACAAGCTCGAGGAGCTGCTGGCGCAGCTGGACCAGATCAGCTTCAAGCCGCTCGCCGACGAGGTCATCACCGAGATCGAAGACGTCGCGAAGCGCCTGAAGGCGATGAGCCCGTCGGCGCTCTCGCCGGCCGAGCGGCTCGCGCTCTCGGCCGCACTGGCGATCCTCGAGGCGATCGACCTCGAGGGCCAGATCATCAAGGGCCTGGAGGAAGGCTTCGACGCCGCCAAGACACCGGTCGCCGACCTGCTCGTTCAGCTCGAGCACGCCCTCGGGGCGGTCAAGGCGCACGTCGACGAGCTCGACCCGGTGCAGCTCCTCGGGCCCATCCACGAGCTCGTGCAACGGGTCGAGCACGCCGCCGACGCCGTCAACGCGACGCTGCTGCTCAAGCCGCTGCGGTCGCTGCTCGCCAAGTTGACCGCGCAGCTCGAGCAACTCGCCCCGCACCGGCTGCTCGAGCCGCTGCAGAAGCCCTATGACACCGTCGTCGACGCGCTCGACCGGTTGGACCCCAAGCAGTGGGTCGCGCCCCTCGACGATCTCTACGCCGAGATCGACAAGTTGATCGCGATGGTCGACGTGACGCCGCTGCTGGGCGAGCTCGACGACCGCCGCCGCGCGCTGCTCGACCAGGTCCGCAAGTCGCTGCTCGACGCCATCGACGCGCTCGAGCTCCCATCGCCGCTGGACACCCTGCTGGACCAGATCCGGCCGGTGCTCGAGCACTTCGCCGGCGGTCTGTTCGACGATCCCGGCGAGCTCGCGCTGATGCCCGCCGAGATCGACCTGGCGGCCCCGATGAAGGTGCTCGACGTGCCGTTCGACCGCCTGCTGGAGATGACTGCGTCGATCCCGGCGGACGATCTCACGAGCGCGGTGAACGTGCTCCGCACTGGCCTCGGCACCGGCATCGACGCGCTCGACCCGCACGCGCTGCTCGACCGGCTGCGCCAGGGCCAGGCGCTGCTGGCGAGCCTCGACCCGACCCGAGTGCTGGGTCCCGTGCTCTCTCTGCCGGCGCTCAAGGTGAGCTTCGAGGCGAGCGTGCAGACCGCGCCGCCCGCGCGCGCCTCGGACGTCGTCGCCGTACGCGCGCGTTTCGACGCGACGTTCGCGCTCGTCGACACCAGCCGCGCCGACAGCCGCACGCAGCGCCTGCGAGCCACCCACCGGCGCCTTACCGACTCGCTCGCCCAGCACATCGCGGCGCTCGACTCGGCCGCCGCGATCGCGGCCTACGGCGAGCTGCGCACCGGACTAGAGCGGCTGGTGCCGGCGTTCCTGCGCAGCCCCGCGCCGCTCACGCACGACGACGTGATCGCCGGTCTGGCGACGCTGCGCCCCTCGCTGCTCGCGGCGCCGATCGAAGCGGCGCTGGAGCGCTTCCTCGCCCAACTGCAGCCGCTGGAGAGCACCGTCGCCGAGGCCGCCGACCGCCTGCTGGGCATCGTCCGCAGCACGCTCGCGCTGATCGACCCGCTCGCCCTGCAGGACGCCGTCGCCGCGATCTACGACACGATCCGCGCCAAGGCCCGCATCCTCGACCCGGCCAAGCTCGCGCAGGCCGCCGACGAGCTGCTGGCCAAGCTCAAGGCGCCGCTGGAGGCGCTCGACCCCGCCAAGCTCGGCGCCCAGCTCGACGCGGCCTATACGCGGACCCTCGCCGCCCTCACAGGGCAGGTCAACGGATTGCTCGATGACATCGGCGCGGCGATCGACGAGGAGCTGCGGACGATCCGCGACGCGATCAAGCAAGTCGTGAACGACATCGAGACGTTCCTCGCGCAGGTCGCAGGCGCCGTCCACGAGGTCGTGGGCAAGGTCGAGGATCTCGTGCTGACCGAGTTCGTGGCACGGCTGAAGCGCCTGCTCGACAACCTCGCCAAGAGCTTCCACGACGAGCTCGAGCGCGTGCGCAACGCATTTGACGAGATGCTCAAGGCGATTCCGCTCAGGGGAGGCGAGCCCGCCGGTGCCATCGCCGCCTGAAGCGGTCGAAGCGCGTCGCCGCCTCGAAGGCTGGCTGGCGGACGACCGCGCGTGCCGGCGCGTGGCCGAGCTCGAGCCGGGCGTGACCACCGTGGACGAGCACGGCGGCGGGCGCTCGCGCTACCGCTACGACCGGCGCGGCGACCTCAGCGAGATCGTCGAGCCCGACGGCACGTGCACGGCGTATGAGTACGACGCGCTGCGCCGGCTGGTCCGGGCCGGGTCGACGACCTTCACCTACGACGAGCGCGACCGGCTGTTGGCGGTCGACGAGCTCGGCGTCGTCCGCAGCTATGAGTACGACGCGAAGGGACGTCTGGCCCGCGCGCGGCTGGGCGGCGCCGGCACGATCGCCTTCCGCTACGACGCCGCCGGCCGGATGCTTCTGGGCCGCACCTCGACGGTCGCCACCGAGCACGCGTACGACGCCCAAGGACGGATCACGCGCATCCGCCAGACGATCGACGGCGTGACGCTCGAGCTCGGTCTCGACTTCGGCGCCGACGGCCGGCTCGCACGCATGACGCTGCCGGGCGCGCGCGCCGTGCACTACCGCTGGGACGGGCGCGGCCGCCCCGCCGCCGTCTCGCTCGCCGACGAGCCGATCGCCACGTTCGTCTACGACGACGCGCGCCGCGAGACCGCCGTGCGCTTCGCCAACGGCGTCGTGCAGCGCACGCGCGCCGACGCGATCGACGGCCGGGTGCTGGACCTCGACGTCCGGCGCGGCCGCGAGCTGCTGCTCGAGCGCCGCTACGAGCACGACGCCGCGGGGCGGATCACGTTCGACGGCGAGCGCCGCTACGCCTACGACGAGCTCGGCCGGCTCGCGGGCGCCAGATCCGAAGGCGAGCGCTGGAGCTACCGCTACGACGCGCTCGACAACCGCCTTGACCAGGGCCCGGGCCGGCTCGAGCACGATCGCCACGGTCGCCGCACGCACGCCGCGGGCAGCGGTCCGGCGATGACCTACCGCTACGACGACGCGGGCGCGCTGCGGGAGGTGCTGCGCGCCGGCGCCATCGTCGCCCGCGCCGTCTATGACCACAAGCAGCGGCTGGTAGCGCTGCGGCGCCCGGACGGCGTCGAGCGCTATCTCTACGGCCCCGACGACGAGCTGCTCGCGGTCACGGACGGGGCAGGCCGACCACTGCAGACGATCGTGCGCACCCCGCTCGGCCCGCTCGCCGAGATCGGCGAGGACGTCGCCTACCTGCACAGCGACCGTCATGGACACGGCCTGCTCGCCACGGGGCGTGCGGGCGAAATCGTCGCGCGCTGGAGCTACTGCCCGTTCGGGAGGCCGGCCGGCGCCGGGACCGTCGGACCGCGCTTCGCGGGCCGCGAATGGCACGCCGACCTTGGCCTCTACCGCTTCGGCGGACGCTGGTATGACCCCGCGACGGCGCGCTTCTTGACCCCGGACTCGTTCACCGGCGCTCCCGACGACGAGCGGCTCGTGCACCCGGTCGTCCCCGCCGGCGCGCAGGCGGCCGCGCGCGCCGAGGTGCTCGGCGCCTGGCTGCAGCGCCCGCGCAGCCGCAACCGCCACGCGTTCTGCGGCAACGACCCGGTGAACCGCGCGGACCCGAACGGCCACTGGTCGTTCGGCGGCGTGCTGCTCTCGCTGCTGGGCGCCGTCTGGACGCTGCCCAACACGCTGTTCGGGCTGCTGATCGAGATCACCTGCCTGATGGGCGAGGTCGTGCGCTGGCTCGTCAGGCTCATCAGCGGCGGCGGCGCCGACTGGGAGAGCCCGGGCTTCGACGTGGCGAGCTCGGGCCGCCTGAGCGCCTTCGCGCTCGTGTTCTCGGGGGGTTGGATCGGCTCGTTCCCGAGCCTGCTCGGCATCACGTTCGGCAACGTCTTCTTCGTCTACAAGCAGTGGCAGCAGATCCCGTACTCCGGCGGGCCGGGCACCGTGCGCCCGAAGGCCTACAACGGCGCGGTCTCGTTCCCGCGCACGCAGGGGCTCTACGAGCACGAGCTCCGCCACACCAACCAGTACGGCTGGTTCGGCCCGTTCTTCCATCTCGGGTTGCCCGTGTTCGGGGTCTACGAGTGGGACCTCATCCTCAACGGCTACGCCAACTCCGCGCTCGAGCGCGACGCGCGCGACCATGACGGGCTGGACACGCCGCAGCCGGTCACGCCCGCGCCGCCCGCGGGCGGCGCGGCGGCGATCCCGCCGCCGCCGCCGGTCCGCCTGGCGGCCGTGCGCTACGGCGGCTACAACCTGGCGCTCGGCGATCGCGACGGCGGCGCCCGCTACGCCGGCAAGGGCCGCACCGCGGCCGCCCACGACAACCTCCCCGCGAGCGGCGCGACCGGCTACGTGAAGGCGCTGCAGCTCGACCTGCTGGAGCTTGGGTTCGCGATCAGCGGGCCGGCGAACGGCACGTTCGGCCGCGAGACGTCCTGGGCGGTGCGCGAGTTGCAGGCGAGCGCGAAGCTCGACACGCTCGCCAAGGAGCGGCCCGGGGCCTCAGGCCCCTATCCCGAGCGGCTCTCGCCCGCGCCGAACGGCCTCAAGTACACGGGCCCGGTCAGCGGTGTGGTCAACGCCGAGACGCGCGCGCTGATCGATCGCTGGCTCGCCGAGCGCTGGCGCTGCCCGGTCGTGGTCGTCGCCCGCAAGCTCACCGGCAGCACGCCGACGGGCGTCTATTCCGGCAAGGACAATGTGTGGGCGGCCGACCAGGTGACCGCCACCACACCGCGGATGTACGTGCGCGACTACTCGGGCTACTACACGCGGCCGGCCACGCACGCGAGCGAGACCGAGGTCGTGCTCGGCCGCTACGTCGCCTACGCGGGCTTCGGCGGTCCCTACTCGAAGGCGCCGCAGCACACCTGGGCCGAGGCCGAGCTGACGCCGGAGCACCTCGTCGGGACCGCGCTCGGGTCGCTGAGCGCGAGCCAGCGCTCGACCTACAAGGCGATCCGGGCGGTGTCCGAGGTCGAGTGCATGGGGTTCTTCGACTCCATCAACGCCTACGACAACGCGTTCGTCTCGCTTGGCCCGTGCCATTGGACGCTCGGCGTCATCCCGAAGAACAAGCCGCTCGAGAAGGGCGAGCTGTGCGGCTATCTCGCCTACCTCGCCTACGCTGACTCCGACGCGTTCAAGTGCGCCTTCGAGTTCTTCGGCGCGCGCATCGACGCCGACTGGCTCGACGCCGCCGGGCACCCGACCGGGCAGCGGCTCTTCAGCAAGGACCAGCGCAAGTACACCGGCTGGATCTCGCTCCAGCAGGACGACGGCACGTACAAGGCCGCCGACCTCGTCGCGAGCGAGGGCGACTGGTTCAAGACCTGGCACTGGGTCTACCGGTTCGCGATGGCCGGGCGGACGATCGACGGGTTCCGGCGGCGCATGTGGCACATGGCGCGCATGCGCCTGCGCGACCTGCTCTGCACGCCGTGGGACGCGGCGAACAACGTGCCCGATGTGCCCGACGGCGGCGGGACGCGCACGGCGACGATCGGCGACGTCTTCAGCTCCGAGCGGGCGACCGCGATGCTCCTGCGCTGGCACGTCTTCCGCCCGGCCCACGTGATCGCCGGCGGCAAGGCCGGTCCACACCTGCAGAGCGCACTCAAGCGGGCGAAGATCCCGGCGGCGGCCGGCGATCCGTCGACCTGGACCGACGCCCACCAGCGCGCGCTCGTGAAGGCCCTGACCGACGAGGTCGCCGCGGTGGGCAACGCCGACCTCGTGGACACGGTCGGCCAGGTCCATGACTTCCCGGGCTGGGCGCCGCCGCACTCGAACCCGCGCGGCTACGCGCTCGACCCGGCCGTCGGCGCGCTCGACGAGGCCGCACGCTCGTTCTCGCTCGACTCCACCGACCTGCCTCCGGCGCCCGCCTATGCCTGACGTGCGCCCCTCCTTCAGCCTGACGATCGGGTCGCTGGAGACGTCTGGCGACCACCCGCGTGCCGCGCCGGCACTCCTGGCGGTCGAACGCGACCTCGACGTGCCCGCGGACGCGCTGCGCGTGCGCCTCGGCGAGCGGGCCGACGTGGCGCTCGACGACGCCGTGCGGCTCTCGCTGGGCTACGACGGCGATGAGCAGGCCGTCTTCACCGGTGTCGTCGTGAGCCTGCAGCCGGGCATCGCCGGCGCCGAGGTGTGGGCGCTCGGGGGGCTGCACGCGCTGCTCGACGTCCACGCCGGCGCGACTTACCAGCTCCAGAGCGCGGGCGCGATCGCGCGCGATCTCTTCTCGCGCGCGGACGTCACGCCGGGGACGGTGGACACCGGTCCGCTGCTGCCGAGCTTCGCGGTCGACGGGCGGGCGAGCGCCCACACACACCTGCAGGCCCTGGCCGAGCGGCTCGGGTTCGCCCTCTACGCCGACAGCAGGGGGAAGGGGATGTTCCACGCGCTCGGCGGCGCCGCGAGCCTCGACGGGCTCGGGGCGGTCGGCGCGCTCGCCGCCGGCGCCGGCGGCGGGGTGGGTGGGGTCGGTTTCACCTACGGGCGCGACGTGCTCGCGCTCTCGGTCCGCGACGCGCCGGCGCCGTGGGCGGCGGTCAAGGTGGGCGGGGAGAGCCCGATGTCCGGCCAGGGTGACCACACCGGGTCATGGCTGACGGTCGACGACGGCGACTACCGCGGCTCGGCCGGGAGCGGCGAGCCGAGCCTCCTCGTGATCGACCCGGCGGCGCGCACCAAGGATCTCGCCGACCGCTTCGCGGCCGGCCGGCTCGCCGGCGCGAATGCGCGCGCCCGCGAAGCGCGGCTGAGCGTCGGCGGGCGCCCCGCGCTGGAGCTCGGCGACTCGATCACGATCAGCGGGCACCCCGATCCGCGGGCCAACGGCACGGGCTACCTGCGCGGCCTGCGCCATCGCTTCGGGCCCGACACCGGCTTCCTCACCGACCTCCGCGTGACGCTGCCATGAACGGCGCCGTGAACATCATGCGCAGCGTCGCCCGCGAGGAGCTCGCCCGGCGCAGCGACGCGCTGCTTGCGGTCGTGACCGCGACCTACCCGCACGCCGCCGCCGACGACGACCACAACCTCGAGGTCGACGTGCGGCTCAAGCACTCCGACCTCGTCCTGCGGGGCGTTCCCGTCGGCGTGCCGCACGTCGGCGTGGCCGCCCCGCCGCGCGTGGGCGACCTCGTGCTCGTGTGCTTCGTCGACGGCCAGCTCAACCAGCCGCTGGTCACCGCACGCTACTACCACGCGGACGAGCGCGCCCCCCTCGCCAAGGCGGACGAGGTGCTGTTCGAGCACCGGGTCAAGGACGGCACGCTCAACCACCTGCGCTTCGCGGACGACGGCACGATCTTCCTGCAACGCGACGTCACCAAGCCCGAGGACAACAGCGAGGCAAAGACGACGATCCGCATCGACGGCAAGAGCGGTGACGTGCTGATCCAGGCAGGCAAGGAGATCGTGATCGAGATCAAGCACGGCAGCGAGCTCAAGCTGACGTGCGACGGCAAGCCGATCACGGTCGCGTGCAAGGCGCTCGACATCACCTGCGACGACAAGATGACCGTGCACGGCAACGTCGAGGTCAAGGGCGACCTGACGGTCGCCAGCGCGGCGCACAGCACGAAGATCAGCGGCAACGAGATCACGGGGACGTGATGGGCGACCTACTGCTCAAGGGCATGCTCAACTTCACCGGCTCGCTCAATCTGGTCGCCGCGGCCGGGGGCAAGGTCAAGGCGAATGCCCAGGAGGTGCTCGTCCAGGGTCAGCGGGGAGCCGGCCCTCCGCACGGCAACGCGCCCGCGCCGGTGCTGATCCCGCCGCCGCCCGCCTCCCCGTCCGACCCCGGCGTGAGCGTGTGGGTGTTCCAGTCCTTCAACGCCACGATCAAGGCCGGCGGCACGGCGATCGTCACACAGGGGATGTGCGCCCAGGGTAACCCCGGCACCGCGACCTGGCCCGGCATGGTCCAGTCCAGCATGGGCAACCCCGGCATCAAGGCCAACTCCATCGCCATGAACGTCGCGAACGACCTCGCGACGATCCTGCCGACCGGCGCGCCCGCCCCGCTCACGACCTCGGGGCAGCTATGACCGCGGTGCGCGTGGCCATCGCCGCACCTGCTGACGAATCGGTGCTCGTCAGCCCGGCGACCGTCGCGCTCCAGGGGCGCCTGGATGAGCCCGTCGCGATCGGACTCTACTTCCGCTGGTACTCGAGTCTCGGCCCCGCGAGCAAAGACCACTACGCGCTCAATGAGCAGGCGCTCACAGACGCCGCGGCCGTGCTCCGGCCGGCGCTCGCGGCGGGCACGCACGTGCTCACCTTCGCGGCCTCCGACCAGCTCGGGCAGGACGCCGCCGCGCAGGCCGCGACCCGCAGCGGCGGTGTCGCCGGCGGCGCGGCGGGTCCCACCAAGTGCATCGTGCACGTGCTCCGCGCGACCCTGCGAGCGCCCGCCGCCGGCGCCTCGCTCAGCAAGGCCGGCGCGCAGATCGACGCGGAGGGGCCCCCGCTCTGGGGGGATGCCGGCTATCAGGCCATCAACCGGCTGCGCTATCGCCTGCGCTTCGATCCGAGCCCGGCCGACGGCCGCCCGAGCGCCGATCTCGTGCCGGCGCTGACGGTCGTGGCCGGCGGCGCGGTGCGCTACAGCGGCACGCTCCCGCCGCAGCTCGGCAGCGGCGCGTACACACTCCGGCTCCGGGTCGAGGACAAGCTCGACGCGAACGTCCACGCCGAGGACGCTCGTGCGGTGGTGATCACGGCGTGAGCACCGAGCGCGACAGGCTGTTCGGCACCGACCTCGAGCTGCGCGACGTCAGCTGGGGCATGGACCTGATCCGCACGCAGGGCGACCTCGAGCTCGCGCGCGGCGCCGACGCGATCTCCCAGGCGCTGCGGCTGCGGCTCGTCGTGCGGCGCGGCGAGCTGGCGCCGCTCGGCTGGCCGGACTACGGCTCGCGCCTGCACGAGCTGATCGGCGAGCCGAGCGTCGTGCGCACCCACGCCCGGGCGCTCGCCTACGCGCGCGCCGCGCTCGAGGCGGACCCACGCGTCGTCGCGGTCCGCCGGATCGCCGCCGGCGTGCCGCCCGGCGACCGCAACGTCGTGCGGCTCGACATGGACATCGAGCTGATCACCGAGCCGACCCCCCTCAACCTCGTCTTCGACATGGCGCTGTCGTGATCGATCCTGGACATCCCTTCTCCGTCGCCTATGCCGACGTGATCGCGGCGCTCGAGCAGCGCCTGCGCGACGGCACCGAACAGCCGGCCCGCTGGCGCTTCGTCCATCAGAGCACGGTGACGGCCTACGAGCTGCCGCGCGAGGCCGAGGAGCTCACAAGCGTGTCCGCGCTCGCCAAGCGCGCCTACAAGACGTTCGTCGCCGGCACGGACTATGTCTTCACGAACAACCGGCTGGTGTGGCGCGCGAACGGCGCGCGCCCCGACGAGGCCGCCAAGGTCGACGTCGAGTACATCTACCGGGAGCGCCCCGCCGGGCTGACAGACTTCAACGAGGGCAGCGTCGCGGGCACGCTCGTGCGCGCCGTCGCGCGCGAGCTCAAGAACGTCTACGAGCAGATGGATGCCGCCTACCGGCGCGCGTTCATCGACATCGCGACCGATGTTGCGCTCGACAACGTGGTGGCGCTGCTCGGGATCATCCGCAACCCGGCGGTGAAGGCGCGCGGCCACGTCATCTATGTGCGCCCCAACGCCGCGTCGCAGCCGGTCGTGATCCCCGCCGGCAGCCGCGTGGCGGATACGCGCGGGAAGACGTTCCTGACCGTCGCCGAGGCGACGATCGACACGTTCAAAGACGAGTTCGAGACCCACGCCGGCGGCGTCGTGCACACGAGCGAGAAGATCGCGACCGTGCTCGGGATCTGGCCGCGCTCGGACGCGCCGAACCCGGCGACGACGCTGGCCACCAAGCCGACGACGCCCCAGGAGCCGTTCGGGGCCGACGAGCGCACGATCACGCTCGCGGACGGAGTGCGCCCCAAGGGCGAGCTGCGGATCCGCTACGCGCCCAAGAGCGTCACCGTCGAGGTCGAGGCCGCACAGCCCGGACCGGAGGGCGACGTCAACGCCGGCACCGTGACCGTCATGCCCACGCCGCCGGCGGGCATCAGCGGCGTCACCAACGAGCAGCCGATCGAGGGCGGGCGCCTGCCGGAGCCCGACGACCAGCTGCGCGAGCGCGCCCGGCACGCGCTCGAGCGGGCCGGCAACGCCACGCTCGACGCGCTGCGCTTCGCGGTCCTCGGCATCGAGGGGATCGACGAGGTCGAGGTCTCCGACCACCAGTCCGACGACTCGCTCCCGCTCGGGGACGTGCGCGTGCGCTACTCGGCCTCCGGCGATCTGGCGCGCGTGCGCCTTGATGTCGCGGCGACCATCGAGGCGACGCGCGCGGCCGGCATCCGGGTCGTCGCCGACATGATCGAGACGGTGCTTGTGAGCGGCGTGTTCTACCTCATCCCCGACGTCGAGCCACCGCCCGGGATCACCGACCGGTTCGTCTCCGCGGTGCTCGCCGAGTTCGAGACGCTGCGCATCGGCGCCCCGCTCTCGGTCCGCCGCCTGAGCGCGCTGGCGTTCCAGATCGGCGGGCTGGCCGACGTCGCCGAGGCCCAGCTCGACGCGCTGGGCGCGCCCGCCCAGGATCCGCTGACGGTCGGACCGGCGCAGCGGGTGCAACCCGACGAGGCCAACCTGCGCGCCGTGCTGCTCGCCGGGTTGCGCCTGGACAGCTTCAGCACGTCCAAGAAGGTCACCAGCTACAAGCTCCAGCTGGTCGACGCGGGCGGGAACGCGATGAACGTCCGCGGCACCTTGGCGCTCGACCTCGACGTCGAGATCGCGGCGGTGCTCAAGACGGCGCCCGACCAGCCGCCGCAGCACATCGACACGGTGGCGAAGCGGCTCGAGCTGAGCGCCGGTCCGACCGCGACGGTCGCGATCTCGGTGGCCGACGCGCCCAACTTCCGTGCCGACCAGCACCTCCCGCAGGTCACGGTGACGATCTCGGCGAAGGCCTTCCCGGGGCTCTCGGCGGTCAAGGCGACGGCGGACTTCAGCTGAAATGTCGATCCGCACCGACCATCTGATCGATGTGCTGCCCGAGGCCTACGGCGCGGCGGAGCGCGATTCGCTCGTCTACCGCCTGCTCGACGCCATCGGCGCCGAGCTGACGGTCGCCGACGACAAGCTTGCGCAGCTGCTGAAGTCGCACTGGGTCGACTACGCGTCCGGCGCGGCGCTGGACGGGCTGGGCGCGATCTACGGCGTGGCGCGCCGCCCGCTGCCGCATGGGTCGGTCGAGAGCGACGATGCGTTCCGGCGGCGGCTGAAATCCGTCGTGCCGCTCTTCACCGGCGGTGGGACGATCCGCGCGGTCCGCGGCGCGGTCCAGTCGGCCCTCGGCCTGCCGTTCGACCTCGGGACGCTGAACGTGTCGGACGCGCTGCGGGCCGACCTCGAGGAGCTCGTGCAGCTCGAGGAGTTCTCACCACTGCCAGAGCGGGTCGTCTACGACACGGTGACCGCGGTCGGCGGCGCCAGCGAGTTGATCGCCGAGACGCGGCTGCGCGGAGCGGCGGAGTCGGTGCCGCGGATCGAGTGGCGGTTCGGCACCGGCAGCGCGCGCGATCTGACCGTCGAGCGGCTCGACCTCGCGCAGGGCGTGCGCTGCGATCCCGGCATGGTGATCCTGCCCGGCAGCGTCCTCGTGCTCGCGACGACGGTCGACGGCCGCTTCACTGCCGTGCTCGACGGGCGCGACGTGAGCGGCAGCTTCACCGGCCTGGCGGGCGGCGCGCCCGCGCTGCCGCCGATCCCGCTCGACGCCAGCGAGTGGAGGTACCGCGCGCGCAGCGCCGAGTACGACGTGAGCACGTTCGACGCCGGCGAGACGTTCGACCTGCCGATCTTCGCGGTCGAGATGACGTGGACGCGCTACACCCCGATGTCGTTCGACGTCACCGTCCCGTGGTCGCTGGAGACCACGGTCAAGGCGCTCCTGAGCCGTTATACGTACACCGGAGACGTCTTCGTGTTCGCCGGGCTCGGACCCGAGGCGATCCCGCAGGTCGTCGCGGACACGCGCGCCGCCGGCGTGAAGGGCAACGTGCACTTCTCGGTGCTCGGCGTCGAGGACCACGCGATGCGTGACCGGCTGTCACTGCTCGGCGACCACCGCGCGACGGAGGACGCGGGAGCGCGCGACGCCTTCTCGGTCGGGAGCGTCAACAGCGCCGTCGAGAACCAGGAGTCCCGCGATCACTTCGCCTTCGCGGCGGAATTGGACATCGCCACGTTCGACGGCCCCTTCGGCTTCGTGTGAGAAAGGACATGGGCATGCGAGAGAACTTGGACATCCGCGGGGCCGTAACGATCGAGCTGACCGACGGCGCCGGAGCGCTGGTCGCGCGCCAGCACCGCTCGAACCAGATCGTGTTGACGGGCCGGCGGCTCGTGGCGCAGCTGTTCGGGGGGGTGACCGGCGCGCCGCCCGGGAAGGTGACCCACGTCGCGGTCGGCACCGACGGCACAGCGACCAGCGACGGCGACGCGGCGCTGCGGTCAGAGCGCGGCCCGCGCAACCCGATCACCACCGTCGCCTACACCGACTTCGACGACCGGCCGACACCCGGTGGACCGAGCGTGCGGCGCACGCGCGTGTCATTGACCGCGGTGTTCGACTTCGATCAGGTCAATGGCCCCGAGCCGTTGCGCGAGGCGGCGCTGTTCACGGCCGACAAGGCCGGTGTCATGTACAACCGCGTGATCCTCGACGCGGTCACGAAAACCAACGCGTTCAAGCTCACCGTCCTCTGGGACATCGTCTTCTGATCTCGAGAGGAGAATCCGGATGCCCTTCACCCCGCAGAGCCCGTTCCCCAAGTCACGCGCGGACACCGTGCGCTCCGGTGACTGGAACGACGCGATCACCGAGGTCCAGCGCCTCGATACGGCCAAGGTCAATCGCACCGGAGACGTCATAACGGGCGGCCTCGCCGTCGACGGCCCGGGCGCCAACTCTGGGGCCAGGGACCCTGGCCTGAGCTTCGGTTCCCCCAGCGGCGAGACGATCGCCTCCACGCGCACCGCCGGCGGGCCGAACCGTTTCGGGCTGGACCTGTTCACCAACAGCCTGCCGCGGCTGTCGATCGACAACGCCGGGCGCGTCGGCATCGGAACCCGCACCCCGCAGGCGGTGCTCGACATCCCGGGCGGCGACGTGCGCTGGGGCAGGAGCCGACTGTCCACCGACCAGGGCGGGAGCATCGAGCTCGGCGCCGACAACACGACCCCGGGGGCCGGCGGCACGCCCTTCATCGACTTCCACTTCGGCGCGGCGACGCAGGATTACAACGTCCGCGTCATCAACGACGCCGACCGTCAGCTGCGCATCGACACGGCCGGGGGCCGGCTCGTGGTCGGCGGCGCGCTGCGCGTCGAGGGCGCCCAGAACATCATCAACGTCTGGACGACGACGTTCACCTCACAGAACGCCGGCGTCAATGCCCCCCGGTCCAACCTGGTCAACTACGGCGCCGCGGGCTTCACCCAGGTCTACTGCGTCCTGCCCGTGATGCAGGCGTTCAGCATCTTCTCCACCGCCTACGCCACAAATGGCCACGTCGCCGACGTCGGCGCCATTCCGCAGGCCGCGTGGGTGAGGCTCGAGCCCGGCTGGAACACCCAGCAGGCGGTGATCACGACCTATTGCAGCGAATCGGCGCCGGCCAACGAAACGGACAATACGGTCGCCGTGACGGTCCTCGTCCTCGGGCGCACATGATGACCGGGCGAATCGCCACGCGCCTTGAGGAGCTCCGGAGCGAGCTGGCGCTCGGCGAGCGCCGGCTGCAGGAGCTGGACCGCGAGCGACTCGACGTCCAGCAGACGTTGCTGCGGATCGCCGGCGCCGTCCAGGTGCTCCAGGAGCTGCTGGACGAGGAATCCGCGGCGAGCAACGGCGCGGTGCCGTCGGTCGTCGCGGACTGAGGTCTCGCCGTGGCCGCCGATCTCCCCGAGACGATCACGAGCCTGCTCACCGAGGCGTTGCCGGGGCTGTTCGGCGGGACCAAGCCGGTGATCCGCGCGGCGTTCGCGAGTGATGCACTCGCGCTCAATCCCGCGACCTCGGAGGCGTCGGCTTCGGATCCGCGGCCCGCCGACCAGGTGGATGAGCTGGCGTTCGACGGCGAGGGGCCGTACCAGCTCACGCGCTCGCCGTACCCCGGGCCGCGCCGCGTGCGCTTGCGCACCGCGGGCGGCGCGATCTCGCTGTCCGACGCCGAGGTGCGCTGGGACATCGCGGACCCGCGCAGCTTCACGCTGAGCCCGCGCCCGTCGCGCGACCTCGACGCGGTGACGGCCGTGGAGGTGCGCTACGGGGTCACCGCGGTCTTCACGACACTCGGCGCGACACGCTCGCTCGCGCTCTCACTCCAGGCCGACGAGGCCGACGCCTGGCGGCTCGGCGAGGCCGTGGCGCTGCTGCTGGCGGCGATCGAGCTTAACCGCGACGCGCTGGCTGCCGCGGCGCCGCACTACCACGACGGGGAGTACGGCGCGCTCGCGCAATATCGCCGGCTGCGGATCGTCGGCGCGACCGCACCCACGCCGACGACGTGGCTCGTGACGCTCGAGGCGGACGCGCTGCTGCGCCTCGACCGCTCGTTGCGCGAGGACGAGGGCGCGCCGATCACCCACATCGCCTCTCCCGGACGCGCGCCGCGGCCCGGGCGGCCGGTGGACATCGCGATCGAGGTCGACGCGTGAGCGACCGGATCAAGGCGACCCTGATCCTCGATCCCGACCGGCGGGAGGCGCAGCTCGCCTACCTCGCCGACCGGGTCAAGACGATCCGTGCCGCGGGCGACCAGCTGTGGGCCGCGATCACCGAGGAGCAGGCCGCGCGCCTCGCCGACGAGGGCATCGCGGTGCAGCTGCATCCCGCCGCCGACTGGGTACTGCTCCCGGCCGGCGGCTTCGATCCCGTGGCGACGCCGCCGGTGCCGCCGCGCGACCTGCAGGCGCCGTCGCCGCCGGCGGTCACGGTCGTGCAGTTCGTCGCGCCGATCGCCGCCGGCTGGATCGCGGAGCTCGCCGCCTTCGGGTCGCTCGTGCAGACGCTTGGCCCGACGGTCGCGCTGTTCCGGCTTGCGGCATCGGTGCCGGATACGCCCTACGTCCGCTGGTCGGGCCCGTTTCATCCCGCGTACGCAATCGGCGCGACGCTCACCGACGGCGCCGACTGGCTGCTCCGGGTCGGCACCGCGCCGCCGATCGACGCCACTCGGCTGCCGGACGGTGACGCGGGCGACCTGCAGGTCCGGTTCTTCGACGACGTCTCGCTCGACCAGCCGCGGGCCGCGATCGAGGCGACGGGCGCCACGATCCGCGCCGAGACCGCGCGGGGGTTCGTGGTCAGCGCGGGCGCCGCACGTGTGGCACCGCTGGCGCGAGTCCCCGGCGTCTACGCGGTCGAGCTCTTCCTGCCGCTGGAGCCCGCGAACAACCACGGCAGCGTCATCCTCGGCGTCAATCAGGTGCGCGAGCGCGGCGTGCTCGGCGCGGCTGTCGATCTCGACGGGACGGGCGAGGTCGTCAGCGTCGTCGACACCGGCCTGGACACCGGCGTACCCGGCACGGTGCACGCCGACTTCACGGGCCGCGCGCTACTGATCGACAATCTCGACGCGCCCGGTACGGCGGCGACGGACGCCCACGGCCATGGCACGCACGTCACCGGCACGATCGCGGGGGACGGGACGGGCTCGGCGGGAAGCGTGCGGGGGATGGCGCCGCGCTGCTTCATCGTCTTGCACGGTCCGCTCAGCCCCAACTTCCAGCGCGGGTGGGAGGCCGCGCACGCGGCGGGCGCGCGCGTGCACAACAACTCCTGGGGGGCCGGCGGCAGGTTCGGCCCGACGAACAACCTCTACACCCCCGGCACGGCCGACGTCATCGACCGCTTCTGCTTCTTGCATCCGGACAGCCTGGTCCTGTTCGCGTCCGGCAACTACGAGACCGACACGGTGCCGGCCGCCGACGGGAGCCTCGACGCCGACCGGCTGAGCTTCCAGTCAGTGGCCAAGAACGTGCTCACGGTCGGCGCGTCGGAGAACGTCCGCTCCGACGAGGGCCAGGCCGATCCCTATCGCACCGCGCTTCCCGGGCGCTACGACCACGCGGCGTTCGACGCCGTGGCCGGCGCGGGTTCCTATTCGATGTCGGACGACGCCGGCCAGGTGGCGCTGTTCTCGAACCGCGGGGCGGTCACCTCGCCGGTCCCGCCGATCGGCGTCGGGCGCATGAAGCCCGACGTGGTCGCCCCCGGGACCAACGTCCTCTCGACGCGCTCGAGCCTGGCCGCGCTGAAGAACGACTGGCAGGACGCGACCACTGTGCCGAAGGCGCTCTACACCCTCATGCACGGCACGAGCATGGCGACGCCGCACGTCGCGGGCGCCGCCGTCCTCGTCCGCCAGTACTACCGCGCGCGCTTCGGCCAGCAGCGCCATCCGGTCCTGCTCGAAGCCGTGCCGCTCGCGGGCGCGGCGCTCGTGGACCTGCCGTCGGCGGCCCCGCACGTCGACGGCGTGGCGCTCGCGTGGGTGCCGCCGGGCGCCGCCGGCGCCGCGCGCGCCGTGCGCGGGGCGCGCCTGGCGCCCGACATGACGTGGATCGGCACGCCGGTGACGCTGCAGGCCGACGTCGGCGATCATCCCGCGCCTCGGCTCGCCCGCGCCGGCGAGCGGACGCTGCTCGTACACCGCGCCAAGGACGCGACGATCCGCCTGAGCGGATACGGCCGCACGCTCGCCCCCGACGCCGGGTTCGCCGCCGCGACGCTCGGCTCCGCGGCGCCCGCCGACGACGCGCTCGCGCCGGCGCTGCTCGTCGCGGGCGGCCAGGCGGCGGTCGCCTGGGCGGGCAGTGGCGGCACGCTGAATTTCCAGCGCTTCGACGCGACCAGCGGCGCCGCGGCGGACAACGCGGCGCTCGACCTGGGCCCGGTCGCCCAGTGCGGCCCGCACGGCTACCTGGCTCACGACGGGACGAGCTACGCCGTCGTGTGGACCAATACGACGCCGAAGCGCTGGCGGCTGCATGCCCAGCTCGTCGGGGCGGCCGGGCCGGCCGCCGACGCGCCGCTCAAGCTGCTCGAGAAGGCGCAGGAGTTGCGCGAGCCGCAGATCGCCTGGGACGCCCGCCACGGCCGCTACGTCGTCGTCTGGTGCGACGCGCGCGACCGCGCCGGGGGCGAGATCTACCTGATGTTCCTCGATCCCGCGGGCGCTGCGCAGGGCCCGGAGGTGCTGAGCGTGACGGTCGCCGACGCCGGCCACACGCGCCGCCCGCGGATCGCCGTTCACCCGGACGCCGGCTACACGCTGACCTTCGAGGACGACAGCCGCGGCGGGCACTACGACGCCTACCTGACGTTGCTCGATGAGGGCGGCGCTCCCGACGCGCGCGTACCGGCCGACCCGGCCGACCCGCTGCACCGCCGGCTCGTGCGCATCTCCGACACGCCGGGCGACACCGGGGGCTTCGCCGCCGCCACGCTCCCCGACCGCACGTTCGTCACCTGGCAAAGCGCGGAGGAGATCCGCTCGGATCGGCTCGGGGCCTACGCGACGACGCTGACGCCGGACGGAACCTTCGGCGCGCACGTCGATCCCGCGACGCCGCTGATGCGCGCCGGGCGTTACGTCAACCACCTGCTGCGCGAGCATCCGGACGAGACCGAGGGCGCCTGCTCGATCGTCTGGACCGGCGGCGCCGCGGCGTTCGCGCGCGCCGCCACCGGCGACTTCATGGTCGACCTGCAGCTCGTGATGACCGACGCCGACGGCTTGCCCGGCAGCGGGTTCGGCCCGGACGGTGCGCGGGCCCTGCGCGGGATGCTGGCGCTCGACAGCGTCGAGCTCGTGTGGACGGGCACGCAGATCGTCTGCGCCTCCGCGAGTCTGTTCGAGAACCCGCGCGTCCACGTACTGGACGCCGCGGGCGCCCCGGTGGCCGCGTTCGGCCCGGGAGGCGAGCGCGAGATCGTCGAGCCCGGGCTCGTGCATCCGGGCGTGGGGATCGCGCTGGCGTCGCTGAGCACGCCCGCGGTGCGCCACCTGATCGCCTACGGCGCCGGGCTCGGGGCCCCCGAGCACATCCGCTACACGGTCCTCGACGACGCGGGCGCGACGATCGTTGCCGTGCGCGACCTCGCCGCCGCGACCGGGACGGCGCGGCACGGGTGGTTCCACCGCCCGACGGGTGAGACGCACGCGCTCGCCGTCTGGCATCGCAAGGCGGGCGCGGTGACCGGCGCGTTCACGAACCGCTTCGCGCTCGACGGGACGCCGCAGCACGGCGCCGACCTCCCGCTCACCGGGCTCGCCGGCGACTCGATGAACCCCGTCGCCGCCACGCGGCCGACCGCGGTCGACAGCCCGCAGCGCGAGTACGGCGCGGTCTGGCAGTACCGCGCCGCGGCCGCCGATCCCTGGGAGCTGCGCTTCAGCCGGCTGGACCGCGACGGGCGGCCGATGGCCAACCCGCCGGCGCCCGCCCCGGCCACGCCGACCGCGGACGTGCGCGTCGTCTATCCGGGCATCGCGGGCTGGCCGGCCGGGCTCGACGCGATCGAGCCGCAGCTCGTCAGCACCTACCTGCACGAGCCGTGGGCCAACCGCGCCGCGTTCGCGGCGGCCGCGCTCCCGGAGTGGAGCCCCGGATACGGGCTCGCCTGGCTCAGCGAGCCGCGCGGCGGCGGCTCGCGGACGCTGTGCTTCACCGTCCTCGACGAGAACGGCGCACGCGCGCGACTGCCGCAGCCGCCGCCCACGCCGCCCGCCGACGCGCCGCTCGCGGCGGTCAGCGCGGCAGGCGCGGACGTCCGCGAGTTCAAGCTGATCTGGACCGGGCGCTGCTTCCGGCTCACCTGGACCGAGATCGTCGCCGGCCGGCTGCGACATATGCAGACGGCGCTCACCCGCCACGGCACGCGCGCGGTGTACGACGAGCCCAGCGCTGCGCTGCTGCGCGCGACGCTGATCAACGGCGCGACCAACCTGCAGCGCTCGTCGCTGCCGAACCTCGCGCAGGGCGGGCCGGCGGCCGGCCATGGCTGGGGCCGCGTGAACGTCCGCCAGTCGATCGCCCCGGCGCCGCCGGTGACGTTCTTCGTGCGCGACGACTGCGCGCTCGGCGCCGGCCGGCGCGCGACGTACCGCTTCACGCTCCCCCCGGACACGGCGCTCCTGCGCGCGACGCTGACGTGGGTCGATCCGCCTGCGCCCGGCCTCGTCAACCGCCTGCACCTGCTGGTGCGCGTGCCCGGCTCCGTCCTGGTGCTGCAGGGCAACACGTGGCAGGCGGCGCCAAACGACCGGCTCAGTCAGCTCGTCGCGGTGGGCACGCCATTCCAGACGACGCATCCGATCGAGCAGGTGGTGATGGAGAACCCGGCGCCAGGGTCATACGTCGTCGAGGTGATCGCCGAGGTGCTACCGGCCAGCGGGCTCAACCAGTTCAACGCGCACCCGTTCGCCCTGGTGGTGACCGGAAGCGGGCCCGAGGTCCGGTTCGGCGCGCAGCCGGGGTCGCCGCTGCCGTTCTATTGAGCCATCCGGCGGCAGTGCTGCTCGAGCGCCGCGCGTCCCTGCACGTCGAGCTTGCGGTAGAGCTGGCGCAGATGCCACTGGACCGCCTTCTCGGTCACGAACAGCGACTCGGCGATGCGACGGTTCGTCAGCCCCTGGCCAACCAGCACGGCCACCCGCTGCTCGCCGGGCGTCAGCGAGCCGCTACCGCTGGCGTCGCGCCGGCGCGGGCGTGCGCCCGCCGCCGCCAGCTCCTCGCGCGCCGCGCGCTGCAGGCGCGTCGCACCGAAGCGCTCGCACGTGGCGAGCGCTTCACGCAGCAGCTCGCGCGCCTCGCGGCGGCGGCCGAGGCGGCGCAGCTCGGCGCCGAGGGCGATCTCTGAGCGCACGCGCTCGAGCGCCGCGGGCGACGCCTCGAGCACCCGCACCGACTCCTGCAGACGCGCGATCCGCTCCGCCGGTGATGCCGCGAGCGCGGCCGCGCCCAGGGCGACGCCGAGCGACCTCGCGGCGCCGAAGCGGCCGGCGAGACGGACTTCCTCACCCGCCAGTGCCCGCGCGGCCGGCAGGTCGCCGAGCTGGTAGGCGGCGAGCGCCGCCGCCGAGCGCCACGGCAGGATCGCGGGATTCTCCGTCACCGGGCTCAGGGCTCGGCCCGCGGCGCGCAGCGCCTCGTACGCGCGTGCCGGCTCGTCGGTGGCGAGCTGCAGCCGCGCCCGGGCGAGCACGCGCAACCCGCGCACGTGCGGCGGACCCGCGTCGGGACCGTTGAGCACGCGCGCCGCGGACTCCAGTTCGTCGCGCTCGATCAGGCAGAGCGCGAGCCACGCCCCCGCCTCGGTGGCGGTGGGGCTGGGCGCCGTGCCCGCCGCCTCGAGCGCGGCCGTGGCGTCGGCGGCGGCGTCCTCGAGGCGACCCTGCCAGTAGCGGGCACCGGCACGCACGCCGCGCGCGGCCCCGCCGGCGCGCTCGGCGGTCTCGAGGTCGTCGCTCCAGACGAGACAGTTCATCGCCGGCCAGGAATACGAGCTGGGAAGCGCGTCGCCGGGTGGGTGCGTCGCGAGCATGCGCTCGAGCTGCGAGCGGTGGCCGCCGGCACGTACCGCCCGGCGGGCCTCGGCGGCGCGAGCGGGATCGAGCAGGGCCGCCGACAGGTAGGCGGAGAACAGCTCGCCGGCGAGCAGCGAACCGGGGGCGGCATCGTCGACGCCGCATTCGAGCACCGCAGCCGCCTCGGCGGCCCACCCGCGCTCGAGCAGCGTGACGCCGAGCCGCAGCCGGGCGGCCGCGCGCGCCTCGGCGTCCTCGAGCAGGGCGACCGCCTGCCTGAGCCGCGCGGTCGACCGCTCCGGCTCGACCGGCGCCTCGGCCTCGCCGAGTGCCAGCAGCACCCGCGGGCGCGCCGCCGGCGTCGGCGGCTCCTCGAGTGCGCGCCGCAGCAGCCGCCGCGACATCTCGGCGTCGCGGGTGCCGGCCGCGGCGCCCATCAGCTGCTCCACCACCCACGGATCGCCGCACGGCGTGCCGGCGAGCAGGTGGCGGGCGATCTCGGCGGGCGGCGCGCCGTCGCGCGCCTTCAGGTGCGCGGCGTCGCGGTGCAGAGCGGCACGCCGCGCGGGCGACAGGTCCGCGTGGACCGCGTCCCGGATCACGGCCTGGGTAAAGGTGACGCCGTCGCTGCGCTCGAGGACCTGCGCGTGTTCGAGCGCCTCGAGCGCGACCGCAGCATCCGCGAGCGTCAGGCCCGCGAGCTCCGCGGCCAGCGGCAGCGGGGTCGGCTCGGCGAGCAGGGCGCATGCGCCGGCAAGTGCCGAGCACGCGCGGGGGAGGCGGTCGATGCGCCCCAGCAGCGCGTCGCGGAGGAGCACCGGCGCGGCCTCGGCGAGTGTTGCCGTCGGACCGGAGCGCGCCCGCATCAGCTCGCTCAGCAGCGCCGGGTTGCCGCCCGTCACGGTTGCCAGCGCGTCCACGGTCTCGTCCCCGGTGGCCGGGAAGCGGCTGCGGACAAACGTTTCGATCGCCGCGCAGCTGAGCGGCGCGAGCGGCAGCCGCCGCGCCTGGGCCCGGAGCCGTTCGAGCAGCTCGTCACGGCCCCCGCGGCGACGCGGCGGCGCGGTGAGGATGAGCGCGGCGGGAACCTCGTCGAGCCGGCCGGCGAGGTAGGCGAGCACGTGGAGCGAGCGCGAATCCGTCCACTCCGCGTCGTCGATCGCGATCAGCAGCGGCTGGCGGGCGGCGAAGCGGCGGACGATCCAGTACAGCCCGTGTTCGCGTGCGAACACCGCCTCGTCGCCTCCTGCCCCGCCGAAGAGGGCTCCGGCCGGCGCGGCCGGGCCGCCGAACAGCCACGTGCGCGACCCGTCGGTCGCCGCGAGCACGGCCGGCTCGAGCAGCTGCAGAATCACGCCGTAGGGGAAGTTCGCCTCGATCTCGCTCCCGCGCCCCGCCAGGACGCGCAGGCCGGCCGCCGCCGCCTGCCCGCGCGCGGCATCGAGCAGCGCCGTGCGCCCGAGGCCCGGCGCGCCCTCGACCACGAGCGCCGAGCCGTGCCCGGAGGCGGCGCGCTCAATCGCCTCGCCGATCGCCGTCAGCGCGCCGACGCGCTCCAGCAGCGGTAGCTCGACATCGTCAGGGCGCGCAGAAACGCGCGCAGGGCTGATCGCGACCTGTGCCACGGACCTTCTTCCCGCTAGTCGGCGATGCGCCGGTTCTACCCGCGGCGGTTACGGGTGTCAAGGCGGCCGAGTCAGGACGCGTCCGCGTCGAAACCGGCTTGCACGATCCACCGTCGCCGCAGCAGTGCGCCGGACCGCGCGACCCCGGCCCCTGCAGCAGCGACGCATCTCAACCGCGCGTCGCTGCATCGGCAGGCGGTAGGTCCGCTTCATGACGTTTAACCAGTAGCCGCGCGCGGAGCAAATTCAACGTTGCTTCACGACCGTCGCGAGGAGCCTTGGGGCCAGACCGTCGCCCGGCTGCATCGCCGGAAGGTTGATCGTCGGGATCTCGTTCACACCCGCGCTGCGCGTTTGAGGTCATTGCCATCACCGAAGTCTCCCGCGGGTCAACCGTCATCGCGCTCGGTGCCGCCGGTCGTCCCCTAACTGCGGCTCCGAGGGCGGCCCACACATGACCCTTACCGACGGGCCATACGCCGCGGGAGCCGGCTACGCCGAGGCGGGATGGAACGCGTCCTTCGACAAACTCGCGGCGCTCGTCGCGTCCCACTAATCGACGCCGGCTGGGAGCGCATCTGGCGTCGCTCCGCTCGGCGCGCTGAGCTCGATCTATGTCCGGACGGGTAGTCGAGGCGTGTGACTCGCGATCCTCGCTCGGATTGGCTTGAAATGGTGCGGCGCGCGGCGACGACGTTCGGCGGCGTCTGGGTTGGGCTGTGGGCGGCGCGGATCGTCGGCTGGATCGCGAACGTGGATGGCGCTGTCTTGGTCGTCGTTGCAGTGGCGTTCGGGTTCATCGGTGGACTCCTCGGATGGGCCGAAGCGAGGAAGCGTCGGCCGATGGCGTCACAGGAGCGGCGCGATGCGGTTCTTGGGTGGGGCATCGTCGGTTTGCTCGTGGGCGTGCTGGCGATAATCGCGCTGGCCGGCACCTGGGATTGAGGTCGTCCGGCGCCCGGGTGACCGCGTACCCGCTGCCCCGCTGGTGGGCCGTTACGTGACCGCGATCCCGCGGGGGAACGTCATGCTGATCTCGGTGCCGCCGGTGGTCGCGACGCCGATTGACATCGTGGTGGCCATCGCGGCGATCGTCGGGATGCCGAGACCGAGGCCGGGGCTGTCTGTGCGTGGCGCGAAGCCGGTGCCGTCGTCGCTCACGCGGATCACGAGTTCGTTGTCGCTGGCCTGTGCGCAGACGACGATGGTGCCGGGCTTGCGACCGTCGCGGAAGGCGTGGACGACGGCGTTGGTCGTTGCCTCCGATACGCAGGTTCGGAGGTCGTCGAGCGTCCGGGCCTGAAATCCAAGTGTGCGGGCGAACTCAGAGACTGCGTGTGGCAGCGTGGGCACGCTGGACAGTTCTGCTTTGGCCTGCCACTGCTGCGCGTCCACGACGTGACGAAGGCTACGCGCATTGCGCCGCGGCGAAGCCGCATGAGCATCGGTGTGCCACAAAGCAGACTGGACGTCCAGATGACGGTGAAGCGCCGGGTAGGCTGCTGCGGTGCGAGGCTCCCGGGTCGAGCGCGTCAGTGATCCGCGTCGAGTGCGCGCGGTGCGCACAACTCTTGGGCGAAGTCCTGCATCAGCCTGTGCAGGGCCGCAATGTCCCACCCGCGAGGGTTCGCCGGGATGCGATCCGGGCGACCGCGTCGCGTCACCTCGATCCCGGCCTCGAGGAGGCTGGTCTCGATCGACATCGGGCGACCCCGGAAATCCGCGCCGCTGAGCGGAGCGACGCCGTCCTCGGACTCGGTCTCGACCTTGATGCTGCGGAGCGCCGTGGAGACGCATGTCGGCGTGTCGACGATGGGCGCACCGCCGGGGAGCCCGTTGAGCGGTCCGTCGAGCACGATCATGGCATCGACGCTCTCGGCCGAGCTATTCATCGCGCTGACGCTGAGACGCCCGATGCTCGTTCCGCCGATGTCATCCTCGGCGATGAAAGGCCCGCCCATCGCCCCGGCGACGAAGTTGCTTCCCGCCGCTGAGCGCAGGGAGGCGACCCAGTCGCGTCTTCCGCCTAGCCGAGACGGTAGAGATCCGCGCTTGCGACGCCGCCACCGCCCCGGGAATCGAGGCGAAGTTCGATGAACGCGGCCTCGTTGCGGCCTTCAAAGCGGCCATCCCAGATGCTGACCGCCTCCGGCGCCTCGACTGGTTGGGACATCGTCGCTCCCTTGTCCGCGTGAGTCTCGATCGTTCAGTATTAGTAGAGGTGCTTGGGGAAACATGCGCAAACAGCGGCGGGCTGCGGGGGTCACCGACCACACAGCATGGGGCGTTCCCTGATTACCTTGATGCCTCCCGGACGAACTCGTAGTTGAGGAAGACAAGGCCGTCGCCAATGGCCCTGGTACCTGCGAGGCGCATCGGCTTCTTATTGCTGGTCTCGCCGAATAGGCGCTCACCGGCGCCGAGCACGACCGGAAAGACGACCAGTCGCAGCTCGTCGATGAGGTCGTGCTCGAGGAGCGTGCGCGCGAGCTGGTAGCTGGCAGGGACGACGATCTCTCCGTCGAGCTTCGCCTTCAGCTCGGTGACCTCGTCGACCACGTCGCCCTTCAGCACCGTCGAGTTGTTCCAGTCGGGAGCTTCGAGGCTCGAAGACACGACGTACTTCGGCATGGTGTTCAGCCGGTCCGCGAGCTCGCCACTCCGGGGTCGCCACCGCTCCCCGAAGAACTCGTAGCTTCGCCGGCCCAGCAGCCACGCCTCGGCACCTCGCGCGTCCGCGAGCGCGACCTCGTTCCACGCTTCGAGGTCCGTGCCCCCAAACTGGGCGAACCAGCCGCCGAGCGCGAAGCCCTCCGCGCCGTCCGGGTCCTGAACGACGCCATCGAGCGACACGTTCTGCGGGCCACTCATCACGATTTTTCCCATGCTGTTTGAGACCCCAACGCTGCGGAGAACGGAACGGCCGATCGTTCGTTCCGTTTCGCCGTCAGGTGGTGTCCTTAGGGGAAATGATGCGAGATGAGCAGACCCACGTCGTACTCACGCGCGCCCGCGCGGGCGACGAGGGCGCATTCACGGCCCTGATCGACCCGTACCGGAACGAGCTTCGGCTTCATTGCTACCGCATCCTCGGCTCGCTGCAGGATGCAGAGGACCAACTGCAGGAGACGCTGCTGGCGGCGTGGCGCGCCTTGGAGAACTTCGAGGGTCGCGCCTCGCTCCGCGCCTGGCTGTACCGGATCGCCACCAATCGCTGCCTGAACGCGCTTCGCGACCGCGAACGGCGTCCACAGGAGGTGCCGTCGATGCGCGGACTGCCCGAGCCGACCCGCATGGCCGACCCGCTCTGGCTCGAGCCATACCCCGACGTCCTGCTCGAAGGACTCGCAGACACTGCCCCCGGGCCAGAGGCACGCTACGACACCAGAGAGTCCGTCGGACTGGCATTCGTGGCCGCCCTGCAACAACTGCCCCCACGCCAGCGCGCGGCACTCGTGCTCCACGACGCGCTCGGCTTTCGCACCGCCGAGGCAGCCGAGATGCTCGACGCCAGCGAAGCCTCCGTCAAAGGAGCCCTGCAGCGGGCGCGCGCGACAGTCGATCAGCGCCTCCCCGCTCGTGGCCGCGAGCGCGCACCGCTGCCGGGTTCTGCACGCGAGCGCGAACTCGCCGGCCAGTTCGCCACCGCGCTCGAGCGCGGCGACACCGACGGCATCGTCTCGCTACTCACCGACGACGCCTGGCTCACCATGCCGCCCCAACCGTACGAGTACCAAGGTGCGCAAGCGATCGCTGCGTTCCTGCACGACCGCGAAGCCCGACGCGGGCCGATGCGACTCGTGCCCACCCGCGCCAACGGCCAACCCGCGTACGGTTTCTACCTCCCCGACCCGCAAGCGCCGATAGCGCGCGCCTTCGGGCTGATGGTGCTGACGCTCACCGCGGACCGCATCTCGGCCATCACATGGTTTGGCGAGCGCAGCCTCCTGGCCCACTTCGGACTCCCGCGAACGCTCCCCGACTAGCCGCCTCCCGAGGCGGGCGGACCGAATCGGTCAGGTCACCCGGCTCATAGCTCCTGGTTGGGTACGCCGTCACGCCAATTGGCGAGCGTTCCAACCATGACATGAATTCAGTTCTTCCCAAAGTTAGCCACGAACCTTGCTAACTTGGCTAACAAGCCACGACCCTGGAGAACTTTATGACCGCGCCGCCTCAGCCCACCGCCAAGCCTGCCGCGCAGGCCGCCAAGCCCGCTGCACAGCCCGCCGAGCCCGCTGCGCAGGCGACCAAGGCCGCCGAGCCCGCTGCCCGGGCCACCAAGACCACCAAGCCCGCTGCCCGGGCCACCAAGCCCGCTGCCCGGGCCACCAAGCCCGCTGCCCGGGCCACCAAGACCGCCAAGCCCGCCACCAAGACCGCCAAGCCCGCTGCCCAGGCCACCAAGCCCCAACGCACGGCCCAGCCCAAGGGCAACGCCAGGGTCCAGTCCAAGGCCAACCAGCCCGAGGCCCAGCCCGGGAAGGTTGACGAGGTCGCCAGGCAGACCGTCGGTGCGTACCTCGACTCCTACGAGAAAGCGTGGCTCTCGATCACGGACGCTTACGAGAGCGCCGCCCGCGCGATGAAGGTCGACTGGATCGTCACCGTCGCGTCGGCGCAGGCCAGCCTCGTGCGCCAGGTCGCCCAGGTGCAGACCTCCGCCGCCCGCGAACTCGCCTCCTGACAACCGTCGGCCCCTCCCGGTGGCGAAAAGGGTCCAACTGGGGCCGCTTTCACGACGTGATCGGCGCGCGCCGGTCGACCGTCTCGTCAACCGTGGCGCGGCTTGCCGACGAAGGGCGGGTGAGGTGCACGCATGATGTCGCGTGGCTCTTGCGCGGGTTCGGGCCGCCGCTGATCGCTTCTGTCGAGTGGCCTTGGAGCGTGATAGCGCCGGGCTCGGCGTTGCCGCCGCCGCCTGACGAATTTGAACCTGAGTCAACGCCGCGTCCCCGATGCGATACGAGTTGATCCCGAACGACCGGTCAGTCGGGTGGCGTCACACTTCGATCCAGCGCTTCGCCGCGTTCGACGCGGCGAGCGTCGAGCTGCGCCGGGTGTCGAGAAGCGCGGCCGGGGCGTTGTCGGCGGCAACTATCGGAACCATCCGGAGCACCGAAAGCTGCGGGCTGACCATGCTGCAACGTGCGCGCGAGCCCGGGATCGACTCGCCCGCCTGACCGCTGGGTCACCTGGTGCCCGCCGCATCCCGCCAAGCGAGACACATCGTCAACCCGACAAGCCAGCGCGCGTGCGCGATGGGTCGACACTACGCGCGACCCGCCGCTCGGACAAACTACCCGTTGACACTCGTGACGAGATCTCGCCCCGCCCCTGCTGCGCCGTCGGTCAGGCCGCTCGCCAGTGATCGGGCGTCCATGCGAGTGGCAGTGTCGGGATTCCTGCATTCAAACAGCACCATGGCGGCGCGATCCGGGAGCGGCCAGCCCCCGTGAGCGCGCGATGGACCGCTCTTCCGGTGTTTGTCAGGGTTCCATACCGCAAGAGCAAGCGTTTTGCACGACCGCTGCGAGAGGCTCAGCTCGCGCAGCGAACGGCCCCGGGGAGGTAACGCTCGCGATCTCGCCGCCCCCGTCGGCGCTCAACGCTGGCCACGCTACACCAGGGGTCGACTTCGGGGCTCGGGTCGCTGGCCGCGCGTCGGCCACGGCCGGACCGGAAGGCGAAGTGGCGATGTCATCGAGGCGCTGGCATCGCCATGCCCGCGGCGGTAGGGGCCGGGTTTCGGTCGCGGCTTGCCGCCGGGGAATGCGAGCCGCAGGATCGTGCGTTGGACCATGCCGAGTTGCTTGAGAAACGGGCCGGTGTTGTAGGGCAGCCGGTAGCGCTCGCAGATCTCTTTCACGCGCGGGGCGATTTCGGAGTAGCGGGTGCTGGGCATGTCGGGGTAGAGGTGGTGCTCGACCTGGTAGCCGAGGTTGCCGCTCATGACGTGAAAGAGCGGGCTGCCTTCGATGTTGGCGGCGCCGAGGAGCTGGCGGACGTAGAAGCGGCCGCGGTTCTCGTCGGCGACCTCGGCTTCGCTGAAGGTGTAGGTCTGGTCGGGGAAGTGGCCGCAGAAGATGATCGAATGCGCCCACACGTTGCGCAGGATGTTCGCGGTCACATTGGCGGCGAGGGTGCTCTTGAATCCCTTCGGCCCGGCAAGGGCGGGGTAGGCGAGGTAGTCCTTGGCGATTTGGCGTGAGGCTTTGCGTGCCATGCCGAGGAGTTCGGTTTTGAGCTCGTCGGTGGACTTCTCGCCTTTGCGGATCGCCTCGAGGTCGAGGTCGTGGAAGGCGACGCCCCATTCGAAGAACGCCATCAGGGCGAGGTTGTAGGCCGGCTGGAACAGGTACACGGGGTTCCACGCCTGGTGCGGGTCGATCCGCATGATCTTGTAGCCGAGGTCCTTGTCCTTGCCGCGGATGTTGGTGTAGGTGTGGTGGATGTAGTTGTGGGAGTGTTTCCATGCCTCCGGCGTCGAGGCGGAGTCCCAGTCCCAGCTGGAGGAATGGATTGACGGGTCGTGCATCCAGTCCCACTGGCCGTGCATGACGTTGTGGCCGATCTCCATGTTCTCGAGGATCTTGGCCACGGAGAGCGTGGCTGTCCCCGCGATCCAGGCGGGCTTGTAGCGCGCGCCGAAGAGCAGCACGCGACCCAGCACCGCAAGGCCACGGTGGATCGCGATCATGCGCGTGATGTAGTGCCGGTCGCGTGCGCCGAGCTCGGCGAAGACCTGCGCGTGGATGGCGTCGAACTCGCGAGCGAGCTCGTCGATCTCGGTGTCGGTCAGGTGCGCCAGCGGGCTGTCGATCATCGCGGCCATCGGTTCCTCGTCTCGGGGTTCAAAGCGCGATCTCCACCGGCCCTTCGGGGGCGTTGATGCAGGTGCGGACGATCTCGCCCGGCTGGCCGGAGACCTTGCCGGTGCGGAGGTCGCGCACCCGGCCCGAGGCCAGGCAGCCGACGCACGTGCGGCAGATGCCCATGCGGCAGCCGTAGGCGAGTTCGAGCCCCGCCCGCTCGCCGGCGACGAGGATCGGGACGGCGCCGTTCGACGACGTTCGCGCGCGGCTCCTGGAGAACATGATCGTCCCGCCCGCACCGGCGGCGTGGCCGTCGATCACGGGTTGAAAACGCTCCATCCGCAGCTTCGCGCGCACGCCGGCGCGCTTCCAGTGCTCGCTCAGGGCGTCGAGCATCGCGCCTGGCCCGCTCGCGAACGTGTCGCGTTCTCGCCAGTCGGGGCAGACGGTCTCGAGGTCGGTGGGGGAGAAGCGGCCGGCCGCGGCGGTCAGTTGCAGGTGTGGGCGATAGCCGGCGCGGCGGTCGGCCAGGGCGCGGAGTTGAGCACCGAACACGATGTCGTCGACCGTCCGTGCGGAATGGACGTGCATCACGTCGTTCAGGCTGTCGCGGCGGTCGAGGTCGCGGAGCATGCCCATGATCGGTGTGATGCCGCTGCCCGCGCTGACGAACAGCAGCGATCTCGGCGGTGGATCGGGAAGCGTGAAGTCACCCTCCACGCCGCCGAGGCGCACGATCGTTCCGGGCCGCGCGGTGCGGACCAGGTACGGCGACACCTTGCCGGTGGCCAGCAGCTTTGGGGTGATGGAGATGAACCCGTCCGGACGTCCGGGATCGGAGGTCAGGGAGTAGGCGCGCCAGTGATGCACGCCGTCTACAACGACGCCGACGCGCAGGTACTGGCCCGGCTTGTGTCCTTCCCAGACCCACCCGGGCCGGATCACCACGGTGACGCTGTCGGCCGTCTCGCGCTCGATCGACTCGATCCGGCCGCGAAGCTCACGGCTGGACCACAGCGGATTGATCAGCTCGAGATAGTCATCGGGCAGCAGCGGCGTGAACAGCACGCCTGCGGCACGCAGCAGACGCCGCCGAGCCGGGGGGACATTCGGCCGTGCGCCGCGCTCAGCCACGTGCGTGCCTGAGTCGGTAAAGCGTCACGAACTTCCTCCGATCGCGCGGGAATGTGCGAATAGAGGAAGTCAGGCGCTGCTGCCGGCGCTCCGATCAAACGACGACCTCGGCACGCGTGCCCTCCCACCGGAACTCTACTCCCCTTGATGCCGGCGCCGGGTGCTCTCGATCGACAAGTCCGCGCTGCTCAGGCTCGCGCCGGGGCGTTCGGTCAGGTCGCAGTCCTGCAGTGCGGCCTTCTCATGCTGCTCCTTGCCCGCGGGCCGCGCTGAGGTGTGTGCGGTGGTAGCGGTCGTGGATCACGACGCGTGAG
>NZ_JAPDOD010000076.1 GCF_027587205.1 Solirubrobacter ginsenosidimutans | reverse complement strand
GCGCGGTCTCGCCGCGCGGCGGCGCGCCCGTCGTGTCGTTGCGCGCGGTCTCGCCGCGCGGCGGCGCGCCCGTCGTGTCGTTGCGCGCGGTCTCGCCGCGCGGCGGCGCGCCCGTCGTGTCGTTGCGCGCGGTCTCGCCGCGCGGCGCCGCGCCCGTCGTGTCGTTCCGCACGCCCCGCGGGGCGTCCCACACGCGTTTCTCCCCGCGCGCGGCGGCGGGCCTGGTGCCCGCCGCCGCGCTCTCCCCGCTCGTCTCTCCCTGCGGTCGCTCTGCGGCCGCCGCGCTCGCCGCCGGTCCCGCCTTCGTCGCGCCCATCGGCGCCGTTCTCCAAGGTGGGGCCTGATGCTCGCCCGCGTCGCGACGTTCGCGGTTGACGGGGTCGATGCTCGGCGGGTCTGGGTCGAGGCGGACATCCGCCAGGGGCTGCCCGCGTTCACCGTCGTCGGGCTGGCCGACAAGGCCGTTCGCGAGGCGCGGGAGCGCGTACGCGCGGCGATGGTCAATTCGGGCTACGAGTTCCCGCTCAGGCGGATCACGGTCAACCTCGCGCCCGCGTACCTGCGCAAGGTCGGGCCGGCGTTCGACCTGCCGCTGGCGGTCGCGCTGCTCGTCGCGTCCTACCAGCTCGAGCCGGAGACGATCGAGGGGTGCGCGGTGGTCGGTGAGCTGTCGCTGACGGGTGAGGTGCGGGCGATCCGCGGCGCGCTCGCGGTCGCGGAGGGCGTTCGCCGCGCGGAGTTGCGGCGGCTGGTGATCCCGCGCTCGCGCGCTCGCGAGGCGGCCTTGGTCGCGGACATCGACGTCCTCGGCATCGACTCGCTGCAGGAGATGGTCGCGACGCTGCGCGGGGACGCCGAGCCACAGTCGATGCCCGACGTGCCGGCGGATGCCGCCGAGCCAGAGGCCGAGCTCGCCGACGTCCGCGGCCACAACGGCCTAATCCCCGGCTTGGAGGTCGCGGCGGCGGGCGGGCACAACCTGTTCCTGCAGGGACCTCCGGGAACCGGCAAGACGATGATCGCGCGGCGTCTCCCGTCGATCCTGCCGCCGTTGGGCGCCGATGAGGCGATCGAGGTCACCCGCATCCAGTCGGTGGCAGGGCTGCGTGGCGCTGCCGGTTTGGTCACCGCCCGGCCGTTCCGCGCGCCCCACCACACGGTCTCCGCGGCGGGGCTGGTGGGTGGTGCGAGCCCGCCGCAACCCGGCGAGGCGACTTTGGCGCACCGCGGCGTGCTCTTTCTCGACGAGCTGTCGGAGTTCGCCCGGCCGAGCCTGGAAGCGCTGCGCCAACCACTGGAGGACGGCTCCGTGACGATCGTTCGCGGCCAGCAGGTGATGGTCTTCCCGACCCGCTTCATGCTCGTCGCCGCGTCGAATCCCTGTCCGTGCGGCCTCGGCGACAACCGCTGCCAGTGCTCGCAGGCCGATCTCGTCCGCCATCGCCGCAGGCTCTCCGGCCCGCTGCTTGACCGGATCGACATCCTGATGCGCGTCGAACGCCCGCCGGCCGAGGCGCTGCGCGTGCAGATCGCCCCGACCTCCGCGCAGGTGCGCGAGCGGGTGGTCACCGCGCGTGAGCGCCAGTTGCGCCGGCTGGCGGACCACCCTGAGGTCTGCAACGCCCAGCTGACGTCGCGCCAGATCCGGGACGTCGGCCGGGTCACGGCGAGCGCCCTGCGCCTGCTGGGCGAGCTCTACGACCGTCACTCGCTGTCGGCGCGCGGCCACACCCGCATCCTGCGGGTGGCACGAACCGTCGCCGACCTCGACGCGTCCGACGTCGTGGACGCCGAGCACGTGAACATCGCGGCCAGCCTGCGCCTCGACGACACCCACCAGCTGGCGGAGGCCGCATGAGCGACCCTGGCAACCCTTCAGCGAGGGCCCACACCCGTGGCCCAGGAACCCACGGACCGGTGCTGGGATGAGCGCGTGCGACGACTGCCTGCGCCGGACGGACCTGATCGCCGCGATCGCCGGCCGGCTGCAGATCGAGTTCAAGCAACGGACCGCTCCCGGCGGTGTGCTCGCGCTCTCCGATATGGAGCTGCTCGAGATCGGCGCATCGGGGGACGTGGATCGCCGCTACGCACGCTTTGACGCCTCCGCCGCTCGTGAGCGGGCCTCGGCCGCCGGCCTGAAGATCGTCTGCCGCTGTCGCGACGCGTATCCGGGGTCGCTGCGCGATCTCGACGACCCCCCGGCGGTCGTCCACATCCTCGGCAGTCCATCCGCGCTCGAGGCCGAGGACGCGATCGCGGTGGTCGGGGCGCGGCGGGCGTCGTCCTACGGGCTCGAGGTCGCGCGGGCGCTCGGCCGCGGGCTGTCCGCCGCGCGCGTTCCCGTCGTGTCCGGATTGGCGCTCGGCGTCGACTCCGAGGCGCACCTCGGCGCACTCGAGGCTCCCGGGAGCACGATCGCGGTGCTGGCGGCCAGTGCGCACGTCGCCTACCCCGCGCGCGGATGGAAGCTGCACGCGGCGGTGGCCGAGCGCGGGGCGGTGATCTCCGAGCTGCCTCCCGGCGCCCAAGCGCAGCGCTGGTGCTTCGTCGCGCGCAACCGCATCATCGCCGCCCTGGGGGCGGCCACGGTCGTCGTCCAGGCCACCGAGCGTTCGGGCTCGCTCACCACCGCGGACTTCGCCGCCGACCTCGGCCGCGCCGTCGGCGCCGTTCCGGGTCTGGTCACGACGCGGCTCTCCGCCGGCACGCACGGGTTGATCCAGGCGGGCGCGCCGCTGATCCGCGACGCCGCCGATGCGCTCGAGCTGCTCGCGGGCGTGACCGGCCGCGAGTACCCCGCGCGCGACGATGCGCCGCCGCTCGTGCTGTCGCCGCCGCTGAAGCGCCTGCTGGAGGCGATCGAGGACGGAAGCGGCTCGCTGACCGAGCTGGCGGCGACGCCAGAAGCCGCGCGGTCGGCGATGGCCGGCCTCGGAGAGCTCGAGCGGCTCGGCCTGATCCGCCGTGGCTTGCGCGGGCGCTGGGAGCGGGCGGCATGACGCGCCGGTCGACGCCGGGGTCGCTGAAGCACCTCACAGGTGCTTTGGCGACCACTCCGCGCTCAGCGCATGACCCAGGTGTCCTTGGCGCCGCCGTTCTGCGACGAGTTCACGACGAGCGCGCCTTCGGAGCGGGCGACGCGGGTGAGCCCGCCCGGCAGGACACGCGGGGTGCAACCTTCGCCGAGGAAGACGAACGGGCGCAGGTCGATGTGGCGCGGCGCGAGCCGGCCGCCCTCGACCACCGTCGGGTGGGTGGAGAGCATGACCATCCGCTGGGCGATCCAGGCCGCCGGGTCGGCGAGGACCTCCTTGCGCGTGGCCTCGATGTCCTCGCGGGTGGCGTGCGGCGCGATCAGGACGCCGACGCCGCCGTGACCCGCGCGCGGCTTGAGCACGAGCTCGTCGAAGACGTCCAGCGCCTCCTCCAGCTGCGCGGGTTGGGCGAGGTCGTAGGTCGGGACCGAGCGCAGCACGGGCTCCTCGCCGACGTAGAAGCGGATCATCTGCTCGACGTAGGCGTGGGTGAGCTTGTCGTCGGCGACGCCGGTGCCGTACTGGTTGACGAGGCCGAGCGTGCCGCGCCGTACCGGCTCGATCAGCAGCCGCCCGATGTCGGAGTCCAGCCGGTCGGCGTTGGTGCGGCGGTAGATCACGTCGATCCGGCGCGGTTCGCGCAGGCCGCGGGGCAGCAGCCAGAGCTGGCCGTCGCGCACCTCGAGCTCGTCGGGCGTGATCAGTGGGATGCCGAGCTGGCGCGAGAGCCACGCGTGCTCCCAGTAGGCCGAGTTGTGCTCGCCGTCGGTCAGCACGGCGGCCTGGGGGGCGCGACGGCCGCGGGCGCTCTCGGGCGCGACGGCGCGCAGCGTGTCGGCCAGCAGGTCGATCTCGCCGTCGAGCGGGCGCGGCGTCGCGTCGGGTGGGACGTCGACGTGCTCGAGCAGGGCCCGGCGGGTGGCGTGCAGATACGCGAAGCCGCTCGGCGTGCGCAGGTTGTCCTCGAGGACGAGCCACTCGCCGTTCTGGTCGCGGACGAGGTCGAGCCCGGAGACGCCGATCCACACGCCACCCGGCGGCGTAAGGCCGCGCAGTGCCGGCTCGTAGTAGTCGGCCGAGGTGATCACCTCGGCCGGGACGGCGCCTTCGGCGACGATGCGCTGGTCGCCGTAGACGTCGGCGACGAAGGCGTTGAGGGCGCGGACGCGCTGGGCGAGGCCCCGTTTGACGGGCTCCCAGTCGGTGGCGGAGATGACGCGCGGGACCGGGTCGACGTAGAACTCGAGGTCACCTTCGACGGAGGAGAACCGGACACCGGCGCGCTTGAGCGAGCGGCTGATGCGGCCCGGCAGCTCGGCGGTGTCGGCGCGGGCGACGGCCTCGAGCCCGGCGCGCGCGTGCGGTCGCGGCTCGCCGGTGGACGAGAACGCTTCGTCGAAGACTCCCTCGCTCACCGGGTAGTCGGCGAGGAGGTCATCCGCGCGGAGGGGGGCCATCGAGAAAAGCCTGACAGAACGACGGGCGTCTGCGTGCCGACTCTCAGTCCTAACCTGAACCGGATGCCCCGACCCGTACCCGCCGTGCTCTCGATCGCCGGCTCGGACTCCGGCGGCGGCGCCGGGATCCAGGCCGACCTGAAGGCCTTCGCCCGCTGCGGCGTGCACGGGATGACCGCGATCACGGCGCTGACCGCGCAGAGCACGGTCGGCGTGACCGGCATCCACCCGGTCCCGGGCGAGTTCATCATCGAGCAGGTGCGGACGGTGGCGGCGGACATCGGCGTCGACGCGGTCAAGATCGGGATGCTCGGGACGGCCGAGACGGTCCGCGCGGTCCGCGAGGCGCTCGGTCACATCGAGGACGGCGTGCCAATCGTGATTGACCCCGTGATGGTCGCCGAGTCCGGCGCGGTGCTGCTCGACGACGAGGCGCGGGCGGCGATCGTGCGCGAGTTGCTGCCGCTGGCGACGGTGATCACCCCGAACCTGCCTGAGGCGCGCGTGCTGGCGGCCGGCGCCGAGCGCGCGGGCGCCACCGAGCGCGGGCGCGACGACGTCGAGGATCTCGCGCGGGCGCTGCACGGGCTCGGGCCGGCCAATGTCGTCGTGACGGGCGGGCATCGCGACGAGGTCACGGATGTCTTCTTCGACGGGACGAGCGTCACGCTGCTCGCGGGCGAGCGGCATCCCGACGGGGCGGCGCACGGGTCCGGGTGCACGCATTCGAGCGCGCTCGCGGCGCATCTCGCGCTCGGGTTCAGCCCCCAAGAGGCGGCGCGGGCGGCGCGGCGGCTCGCGTCCGAGGCGGTGCGGGACGGGCACCGCAGCATCGGGCGGGGGCCGGGGCCGGTGAACGTGCTCGGAGTTGCCGTCCGGGCCGTGACGCCAGATCGGCTGGCTCGGCAGGCGTGACATAATGCCGGGCATGAAGTTCCTGCGCATGCGTCCGGGGTATGGCGAGCAGCTGATCGCCGAGGGCGACATCGAGGTCGGCGAGGACGAGCAGATGCTCGTCGAGGAGTTCCGGCGCCAGCTCGAGCAGGGGATGTGGGCCGCGATTCCGGTGCAGTCGGAGAGCGGCAGGCGGGAGGCCGAGATGGTGCGGGCGTTCGAGGACATTCCGCGCACCGCCGGCCGGGTCATCTTCTTCCCGCGCGCCGCGGGCGGGTCGTAGTAAGCAGCGAGCGGTGACTGTCGCCCTTTGCGCCACGGCGATCGTCGTCATCGCACTCCTGTGGGAGGTCATGCTCCCGTACGTCGATCGCCGGATGGAGTCACGCCGCGCCCGCAAGGCCGCGCGCGCCGACGGCGACGTCCACGCGTACGACCCGGGTCGTGAGCGCCGCGCCGAGCAGCGCGCCCGCGAGCTGCTGAAGTCCTGCGTCAACGAGGAAGAGTGGGAGATGTACCGGGACCTGGGGCTGATCCGGGTCTGGGGCGGCGAGTCGCTCGACAAGGAGCTGCGCGGCGTCCCGTACGGGTACCTGATCTACCCGCACAAGCCGATCGTCGCCTACCTGCCGCAGACCGGGCGCCTGCTCAACGAGTACTGCGTCGAGTTCCCGGACGAGTCCAAGCCGTACGGGTCCGCCCGCCTGCCGGACTCCGACGACGTGCTCGCCAAGTGGATGGCGCTCAAGGGCGACGAGCGGCGGCTGATCTCCAGCGCCAACATGCACCTTCCCGGCCGCCAGGTCGACCCGCGGCAGGTCCAGCGCGACATCTGGCGCCTCGGCCGCTGGGAGCGCGAGCGCCTCGAGCGCCATCGCCGCGCCTCAAGCGGCGCGGCGTAGCCGCGCGACGAGACCGCGCGGTCCGGCGCACGCCGCTGCGGCGCGCCGAGGGCGCCACGCCACGCCGCGTAAACTCGGACCATGTCCGCTGCCGGGAACGGTCACTTCGACCTCAAGCATCGCTCACGCGCTCTCACCGAAGGACGCGACCGCGCGGCCGCGCGGGCGTACCTGAAGGGCATCGGTTACGACGACGAGGCGCTGTCGAAGCCGATCATCGGCATCGCCAACACGTGGATCGAGACGATGCCGTGCAACTTTCACCTGCGCGCGCTCGCGAAGCACGTCAAGGACGGCATCAAGGCCGCCGGCGGCACGCCGATGGAGTTCAACACGGTCGCGATCTCCGACGGCATCACGATGGGCACGTCCGGGATGAAGACGAGCCTCGTCTCCCGCGAAGTCGTCGCCGACAGCATCGAGCTGGTCACGCTCGGCCACTTCTTCGACGGCGTCATCGCGCTCTGCGCGTGTGACAAGACGATCCCCGGCACCGTGATGGCGCTCGCGCGCCTCGACGTGCCCGGCGTGATGCTCTACGGCGGCAGCATTCCGCCCGGCCACTACCAGGGTCGCGACATCACGATCATGGACGTCTTCGAGGCCGTGGGAGCCAACGCGGCGGGCAAGATCACCGATCAGGAACTGGCCGACATCGAGGCCGCGGCGAGCCCCGGCGCGGGCGCCTGCGGCGGCCAGTACACGGCCAACACGATGGCGATGGCGTTCGAGATGATGGGCATCAGCCCGATCGGCCCGTCACTCGTCCCCGCCCAGGACGTCACGAAGTCCCAGGTCGCCTACGCGGCCGGCGAGCTGATCATGGATGTCCTCAGGCGAGGCCAGAAGCCGAGCGACCTGATCACCAAGGAGTCGCTCGAGAACGCGATCCTCGCCGTGGCGGCCTCCGGCGGGTCGACCAACGGCGTGCTCCACCTCCTCGCGGTCGCCCGCGAGGCCGGCGTCCCGCTCGACATCGACGACTTCGACCGCATCGCGGAGTCCACGCCGAGCCTCTGCGACCTCAAGCCGGGCGGGCGCTTCGTCGCCACCGACCTGCACGCCGCGGGCGGCACGGCGGTGCTCGCGAGCCGGCTCAAGGAGCTCGGCCTCCTGAACGAGAACGCGCCCACCGTGACCGGCAAGAGCATCGGCCAGCACGCCGACGAGGCCGACGAAGCGGAGGGCCAGGAGGTCATCCGCCCGCTCGACAACCCGATCAAGAAGACCGGCGGCATCGCGATCCTGCGCGGCAACCTCGCCCCCGAGGGCAGCGTCGTCAAGCTCTCCGGCCACGAGCGCCGTCACCACAGCGGCCCCGCTCGCGTGTTCGAGGGCGAAGAAGCGACGATGGCGGCCGTCACGAGCGGCCAGATCAACCCCGGCGACGTCGTCGTGATCCGCAACGAAGGCCCCGCCGGCGGCCCCGGCATGCGCGAGATGCTCGCCGTCACCGCGGCGATCGTGGGGGAGGGGCTGGGCGACACGGTCGCCCTGATCACCGACGGCCGCTTCTCCGGCGCCACCCGCGGCTTCATGGTCGGCCACGTCGCCCCCGAAGCGGTCCACCGCGGCCCGATCGCGGCCGTCCGCGAGGGCGACACCGTGACGATCGACGTCGACAACCGCCGCATCGACATCGACATCTCAGACGACGAGATCCAGCAGCGCCTCGCCGACTACGAGCCGCCCGCGCCCACCGTCACGCGCGGCGTCCTCGCGAAGTACGCCGCCCAGGTGAGCAGCGCCTCCGAAGGCGCGATCACGACGCCGCCCGCACCGATCCGCACGCCCGTCGCGAGCTGACGGGGGCGCGTCGCGCCCGCGTGATCAGAAAGTAAGCCACAGGCGTACTTTCTGATCACTGACGGCGCTACTCGGCGATGAAGTCCGCGAGCAGCGCGTTGAAGCGCGACGGCCGTTCGAGCATCGCGAGGTGGCCCGTGTCGTCGAAGATCTCGAGGCGGGCGTTGTCCCCGATCAACCTTTGGAACTCGTACGCGTCCTCGACCGGGATGAGGATGTCGTTGCGCCCCCAGACGATCTGGGTCGGCACCTCGATCTCGGGCAGCCGGTCGCGGAAGGAGTAGCCGAGGACCGCATCCAGGCCGCCCACGAAGCCGGGCGTCCCCGCACCCACGACGAGCTCGGACGCGAGCGGCACCGAGAGCCGCTCCGGGTAGCGGATGACGAGCTGCAGCGCCGCCCGCCGCAGCCGCGGGCGGTTGACGACCGGGAGCTGCTTCACGCCCACCCGCGCGGTGCTCACCGCCATCAGCCGTCCGATGGCCAAGATCGGCTCGCGCCACATGTTCTCCGCCGAGATCCCCGCGGCGGAGATCAGCACCAGCTTGCGCACCCGCGTCGGGAACGCCAGAGCGAGCTCGGCGCCGATGAACCCGCCCATGGAGTTGCCGATCACGACGGGGTCGGTGATCTCCAGGCGCTCGCAGAGCGCGTCGATCACCCGCGCCAATCCCTGGATCGAGATGCGCCCCGCCGGCATCTCCGAGCCGCCGAACCCGGGCAGGTCCGGCGCGATGACGCGATGGGTGCCCATGAACGCGGGCAGGTTGAGCAGCCAGTTCTGCCACAGCCCGCCCAGGCCGTGGAGGAAGAGCAGGGGAGGGCCGGGGCCGCCGCTGTCGACCACGTTGACGCCGCGGCCGAGGACCATCTCGGTGTGGGTCAGCGACGGCCAGTCGATGGTCGTCCAGGTCGAGTCGTCGCCGTCCGCGTAGGTCGGGTCAGGCTTGGCGCGCACGAACGCGTTGGCGGGGAGTGCACGTACCTGCCCGAGGAACCCCGACACGCCGCTACCGTACCAGCGGCCGTGCGCCTTGCGATCGACATCGACTCGACGCTACATCCCTACTGGGATCAGCTCGCGGAGATCGCGCAGCGCCGCTTCAACGTCGATCTGCCGTACGAGACCCAGTTCACGTGGGCGATCGACCGGCTGGACGCCGAGCAGCTGAAAGCCTGCGTCCGGGAGACGCACAGCCCCGAGCACGTGCTCAAAGCCGAGCCCTACCCGGGGGCCGTCGAGACGATCCAGCGCTGGCACGACCAGGGCCACTTCATCCACATCACCAGCCACCGGGCCGTCGACGCGCACCCGCACACGCGCGAGTGGCTGGAGAAGATCGGGCTCCCGCACGACGAGCTGTATTGCTCGGATGACAAGCTCACCCGCTGCGTCGAGATCGGGATCGACGTGCTGATCGACGACGCGCCCGGCACGCTCACCAAGGCGCGCGAGGCCGGGATCGTCGCCGCGACGCTCGAGCATCCGTGGAACCGGGACCTGGAAGATGTGATCATCGCCAAGGATTGGGCAGGACTGGCACGACGCCTCCAGCCCGTCCTGCGATGACGCCCGACCCGCCCCAACTTCCCGCTCCGCCCGAACACCGCGCCTATCTGCCCGCGGTGGAGCCCGAGCGGCAGATCACCGATTGGGGCCGCTCCGAGCGCGTCGAAGGCGCGCTCGACAAGACGCTCTACGAGTTCCTCTACCACTACTGGTTCCGCGTGAGCGTCGAAGGGATCGAGCACGTCCCGGCCGCCGGCGGCGCCCTGTTGGTCTCAAACCACGCCGGCGCGCTGCCGCCGGACGCGGCGATGATCGCCAAGGCGATCAAGACCGAGCACCCGCGCCCCCGGCCGCTGCACCTCACCGTCGAGCACTTCTTCAAGGGCTATCCGGGCCTGAGCATGCTGGTCCAGAAGCTCGGCGGCGTCCCCGCCCACCCGGCGAACGTGCACCGCCTGCTCGACGACGAGGAACAGCTCGTGCTCGTCTTCCCCGAGGGGCGCAAGGGCACCGAGAAGCTCTACAAGGACCGCTATCGCCTCCGAAGGTTCGGCCGCGGCGGCTTCGTCGAGTCCGCGATGCGCGCGCGAGCGCCGATCGTCCCCGTCGCGGTCGTCGGCGCCGAAGAGGCGATGCCGGTCTTCGGCCAGATCCGGCCGCTGCAGAAGCTGACCGGCCTCATCTACTTCCCGATCACGCCGACCTTCCCGTGGCTCGGCCTGCTCGGCGGCGTCGCCTACCTGCCGGCCAAGTTCTCCATCCGCTTCCTGGAGCCGATCCCGACCGACCAGTGGGGCGACGCGCCGTGGGACGACAAGGGCCTCGTACAGACGGTCGCCGAAGAGGTCCGGGCGTGCATCCAGGAGGAGCTCTACGACATGCTCGCCAATCGCAAGTCGGTGTGGCTCGGGTGAAGCGCCGCATCCTGATCACCGGCGTGGACACCTACTGGGGCGGCCGGCTGGCCCAGGAGCTCGAGAAGGACGCCGAGAACGAGGCGATCATCGCCGTCAGCCCCGAGCACCCGTCCTGCGCGCTGCTGCGCTCGGAGTACGTCCGCGTCGGGACGCAGCACGCGCTGCTGCGGCGGATCGTCCACGCCGCGCGGATCGACACCGTCGTCGACACCCGTCTGATCGTCGACTCCACGACCGCGCCGCGACGAGTCGTCCACGAGATGAACGTGCTCGGCACGATGAACGTCCTCGCGGCCTGCGGCGGGCCGGACTCGCCGGTCACCAAGGTCGTCTTCAAGTCCAGCGCGCACTACTACGGCTGCGAGCGCGACGACCCGGGCTTCTTCACCGAGGAGATGCACCGCCCGTATCCGCCGCGCGCGCCGATCGAGGCGGACATCGTCGAGGCCGAGGACGCGGTGCAGGAGTTCGCCGCGCGCAACGCCAAGGTCACCGTGACCACGCTGCGCTTCTGCGACGGCCTCGGGCCGGACCTCAAGACCGCCCACACGGCGCTGCTGAGTCTGCCGGCAGTCCCCGGGATCCTCGGCTTCGACCCGCGCTACCAGTTCATCCACGAGGACGACATCGTCGGCGCGCTGCACCACGTCGTCGTCAACGACGCGCCCGGGATCCACAACGTCGCGCCTGACGGGGTGCTCTCGTTGAGCGAGATCGCCGGTCTGCTCGGCAAGCCGTTCGCGCCGCTGCTGCCGCCGTGGGGCACCGGGCTGGCGACCGGGCTTACCAATCGGATCGGTCTCCACATCCCCGCCGAGGTCCGCCAGCAGCTGCGCTACGGGCGCGGCCTGGACAACCGCCGGATCAAGCGCTCGGGCTACCGCTTCGACCTGACGACGAGGGAAGCCGTGCAGGCGTTTGCAGCGGCTCTGCGCCTGAAACCATTCAGAGAGAGCGCCAACGCGCCATATCGATACGAGCGCGAAGTGGAGGAATTCCTCCGCTGGTCACCGAGTGTTCATAGAGAAGAGCCGCATGAGTGAGGCGAGACACGCGTTGCAGGACTTCCGGGTCCGCCGTCGATACGCCTACCATCTGCCCACCAAATGCGTACCCGTCTCATCGTTCTCGCTGCCTTCGTGGCGTTTCTCGGCATCGGCGGCGTGGCCGGTGCGTATTTCTATGACGACTCCAAGAAGGACCTGATCGCCGAGGGCGTGAAGGTCAATGGAGTGCCGATCGGGGGTATGAGGCGGGCGGAGGCGGAGAAGAAGCTCTCCGCGACGCTGCTCGCTCCGCTCGATCGCCCCGTGAAGGTCACCTACAGGGACCGGACCTTCACGCTGTCGCAGAAGGCCGCGGCGATCGGGATCGACATCCGCGGCTCGGTGGACAAGGCGCTCAAGCGCTCGCAGGAGGGCAGCATGTTCTCCCGCAGCTGGCGCAACCTGCGCAACCAGTCGCTCAATACTGAACTGGCGGCCAACGTGTCCTACAACAAGCCGTCGATCGACAAGCTCGTCAAGCGGGTGCGCAAGTCGCTGGAGAGCAAGCCCGTCGACGCGAAGGTCGATCTCAGCAAGGGCTTCATCGACGAGCACGGATCGAAGACCGGCCTGCGCGTGAAGTACAACACGCTCGCCAAGGAGGTCGAGACGACGCTGCTCGACCCCGGCAACACGGAGACGGTCAAGATCAAGACGACCGTCGTACAGCCGAAGGTCTCGACCGAGTCGCTGGCCAAGAAGTACCCCGCGGTCCTGATCGTCGATCGCGACAGCTTCAGGCTGACGCTCTACAAGAACCTCAAGAAGGCCAAGACGTACGGGATCGCGGTCGGCCAGGTCGGCCTCGACACGCCCGCCGGCCTCTACACGATCCAGAACAAGGCCGTCAATCCGGCCTGGCACGTGCCGAACTCCGCATGGGCGGGGGATCTGGCGGGCAAGGTGATCCCAGGCGATGATCCCACGAACCCGATCAAGGCCCGCTGGATGGGGATCTACGACGGTGTCGGCGTGCACGGCACGTCCGACGACGCATCGATCGGCTCGCGCGCCTCACACGGCTGCATCCGCATGCATGTGCCGGACGTCGAGGAGCTCTACGACCAGGTCCCGGTCGGGGCGCCGATCTACATCGCCTGACCCGTCAGCACGCGGCCGGCTTCGTCGCGCCCGGGACGAGGCACGCCGTCTTCAGCGACGGCCGCGCGTTGGCGCGCACGCGAAGGGTCTTGACGGCGCCGATCGCGCCCGGCTTGGTCACCGTCACGGTGATGACGGTGCCGACTTTCAGGCGCGCCTTGGCAATCAGCTTGCGCAACGAGACGCGCCCGGAGCCCTTGCGCACGACGAGCGAAGCGCGGGCGCACTTCGGCCGGCACACTGCCTTGATCGAAGCGCCGGGCGGCACGCCCTCGACATTGAGGCTCGAGAAGGTCGTTCGCTTCGCTCCTGCCTTGAAGAAGAACGCCAGCGTAACGGTGACGCGTTCCGATGCGGCCGCGCTAGGAGCGGGTGCGGGTGCCGGGAGCGGCGTGGGTGTCGGCTCGGGCGTTGGCTCCGAGCATGCCGCGGCGTCCCCGACCGGCAGGACGCCCGACCACATGACCGGGACCGTCGCGGCAGTGCTCTGGCTACCGGCTTTGAGCAGGCAGTTGAGGATCGCCGGCGAGGCGATCGGGTGCAGCGTCACACCGTCGTAGACGTAGCTGGTCCCGGTGCCGACCGGTCGGACGACGCGGCCCGCGGGGAACCCGGAGGCCGGATGGGCCGCCACGAAGCCGGCGGCCATCGTCGCCGCACGGTAGAGGCCGGCGACGTCGAAGGCGGCGCGATCAGCGGCCGACAGCGGCAGCGACGCCCCGAACCACGCGACGTACTCTTGGGCTCCGCCCTCATTGAATCGCGTGCCATCGGGCAACGTGCACTCGACGGAGGCGCCGGACTCCGGCAGCGCCCAGGCCCAGAAGGACGGCACGACGGCTGGCGAAGGCTGCCCGCCGCGGTAGAGCAAACAGGTCGAGTTCGCGTTCGAGTTGATCGGCCGCAGGCGGGTGCCGTCGTAGAGGAAGTGCGCGGGATAGCCGACGACCCGGACGACCTTCTGCGCCGGGAAATGACTCGCGGGATGGCTGCCCACGTACCCGACCGGCACCGTTGCGAGGCTGCCGTTGCCCTCAGAGTCGTAGGCGACCGCGTCACCGTACGAGATCGGGAGGGCCGCGCCGAAGTACTCGATGTACTGCGCGAACGAGCCCTGCTCCGACAGACGGGAGCCGTCGGGCAACGCCTGCGCGTCGGACGCCCCGGCGGCGAGCGCCGCGCCCGCGATCAGGGTTCGGGCAATCGCTCGACGCAGTGCGACCATGTGCATCGGGCGACCCTACGCGCTAGGTGCAGTGGTGGCAACGACCAGAACGGTGAGGCCTGGCAGCGTCCGGTCGGTCAGGCTTCTTCGGCTGTCCAGATGGACTTCGAGACCCCGGCCTCGCCGCCGTCGATGTCCTCTGGCGGCACTTCCTGCCACCCCTGCTGCAGCAGGAAGGCATGGTGGTCGGAGTGGCGAATGACCAACGTGCCGATGAACACGCCGCGCGTCTGCAACCGCATCACCGCGTACCACAGGGTGCTCGCGTCGCGGTCCCCGCGCACCGGGTGCCATGGCCGCGGCGGCAGGTCGGTTGACGGCATGACGCCTCGTGCGACCAGCTGGTTCCGGGTGGCGATCTGACCCGTGGACGTGTCGATGAAGAAGGCGCTCACGCCCACCCAGGGTACGGCGGCGGTCTCCGAGCCTTGGCGGGAGGCCCTGCGGACCTTCGACGCGGACCTCCAGCGCCGCGGCTCGGCCGAGCGCACCCGTAAGGCCTACGGGACCGACGCCGCAGAGCTCGCGTCGTGGGCGACGGCCAACGGTCTGCTTCCGGACCAGGTCGACTACAAGGTCCTGCGCCGGTGGGCGGCGCGGCTGAGCCAGCGCGGCGCGGCGCCGCGGACGATGGCGCGCAAGCTGGCCTCGATCCGCAGCCTGTTCCGCTCGCTGCTCGAGCACGGCGTCGTGGCCAGCAACCCCGCCGACCTGATCCCGGCGCCCAAGCTGCCGCAGACGCTGCCGAAAACCCTGAAACCGGACGACGTCGCCCGCCTGCTCGAGAAGATCCCCGCCTCGACCCCGCTCGAGCAGCGCGATCGCGCCCTGTTCGAGCTCGCCTACTCGAGCGGTCTGCGCGCCGAGGAGCTGGTGGATCTCGATGTCACCAGCATCAACTTCGACCAAGAACAGGTACGCGTCGAGGGAAAGGGTGCTAAGACCAGGTTCGTGCCCACTGGTGAGCCCGCGCTGCGCAGCATCGCGACCTATCTCGAACGCGCCCGCCCGGCATTGACCGGTGGGGAGCCCGAGACCGCGCTGTTCGTGTCCAAGAGCGGCAGGCGGCTCTCGACGAGCGACGTTCGCCGGCGCCTGCGCGTGTGGGCGCGCCACGCCAGCACACAGACCGGCGTGCACCCGCACGCCCTCCGTCATTCCTTCGCCACCCATCTGCTGGAGGGTGGTGCCGACCTGAGAGCCATTCAGGAGATGCTGGGTCACGCGAGTATCTCGACGACCCAGGTCTACACTCGGGTAGAGTCCGCCCGGCTTCGGGCGGCGTATGCCAAGAGCCACCCGCGGGCGTGAAAAAGAGGCCGCTCTGGAGACCAACGTCAAAGCGATCGAGCTGAAGGACCTGTGGCGTCGGTATAAGACCGACGGCAGCGATAAGGCCCGCGAACAGCTCGTCGTCGCCTACTCACCACTTGTGAAGTACGTCGCTGGGCGCATGTCGTCCGGACTGCCGGCGCACGTGGAAGAGGCCGATCTCATCTCCTATGGCCTGCTCGGCCTGATCAACGCGATCGAGCGCTTCGATCTCACTCGCGAGATCAAGTTCGAGACGTACGCGATCACGCGCATCAAGGGCGCGATCATCGACGAGCTGCGCGCCCTCGACTGGGTGCCGCGGTCCGTTCGCGCCCGTGCCCGGGAGATCGAGAAGGCCCACGCCAAGCTCGAGCACCAGCTGCACCGCACGCCCACGGACGACGAGATGGCCCGTGAGCTGAAGATCTCGACGACCGAGTTCCAAGACGCGCTGGTCAAGATCTCGACCTCCACGGTCGTCGCACTCGACGAGCTGTGGGCGGTGTCGGACTCCTCCGGCGACGCCGTCAGCCTGCTCGACACGCTCCAGGACCCCGACGCCCCGGACCCCGAGCAACTGCTCGCCCAGTCCGAGGTCAAGGACCGCCTGGCGGACGCGATCGCCGCGCTGCCCGAGCGCGAGAAGCTCGTGATCGCGCTCTACTACTACGAGAACCTGACGCTCCGAGAGATCGGCGAGGTCCTCGGCGTGACCGAATCGCGCATCTCTCAGCTGCACACGAAGGCGGTCCTGCGCCTGAAGTCGCGGCTGCAGGGCGACAATCTTCGCGACTAAGAGCACAATCTCGCGGCGCTGGCGGTAGCGTTCACTTCTCGGACATATCTCCGAGGGAGAGAGGAGCACCAGGCATGCCGCACGCCGCAGACAGGATCCGCAACGTGGCCCTAGTGGGCCACCGGGGGAGCGGGAAGACGTCGTTGCACGAGGCCTTGATGTTCGAGGCCGGTGCGACGACGAGGCTCGGCTCGGTGGCTGACGGAACGACGGTCTCGGACTCCGACGACGACGAGAAGGCGCGTGGCATGTCCATCTCCGCGTCGCTCGCCTCGTTCGAGTGGCGCGACACGAAGGTCAACCTGATCGACACCCCCGGGGAGCCGAGCTTCATCGCCGACGCCCTGGGCGCCCTGCGCGTGTGCGAGTCCGCGATCTTCGTGGTCAACGGCGTGATGGGCGTCGAGATCTCCACGCGGCGGCTCTGGGAGCGCGCGGAGGAGCTCGGCGTGGCGCGGTTGGTCTACGTGAACATGCTCGATCGCGAGCGGGCTGACTTCTTCCGGACGCTCGATTCGCTCAAGGACGCCTTCGGGCAGCACGTCGTCGCCACCGAGATCCCGATCGGCGCCGAGCACGAGCTCAGCGGCCTGATCGACCTCGTGGACATGAAGGCCTACGCCTACGACGAGAGCGGCAGTTGCACCGAGATCCCGATCCCGGACGCGCTCGCCGACACCGCACAGGAGTACCGCGAGAAGCTGATGGACGAGGTCGCCGAGAACTCCGAGGCGCTGATGGAGCGCTATCTGGAGGGCGAGGAGATCTCGCACGAGGAGATCGTCACCGCGCTCGAGGACGGCACCGACCACGGCCACATCTTCCCGGTGACCTGCGGCGTGGCGACGACCCGCCTGGGCGCGAACCGGCTCCTGGACGCGATCGTCGACGATCTCCCGTCCCCGGCCCAGCACGAACGCGTCCAGGTCGAAGAGGGCTTCCACCTCGAGCCCGACCCCGAGGGCGAGATGTTCGCCTACGTCTTCAAGACCCGCGCGGACCCGTTTGCCGGCCGGATCAACCTCTTCCGCGTCTATCAGGGCACGATGACGCACGACACGCAGGTGATGAACACCCGCACGCATCACAAGGAGCGCGTGGGCCAGCTGCTGGTGCCGCGCGGCAAGGAGGTCAGCCACGCCGACGCCTTCGGCCCGGGAGACATCGGCGCGGTCGCCAAGCTCAAGGAGACCCACGCCGGCGACTGGCTGGCGGCGCGCGACCAGCCGATCCACATGCCGCGCATCAAGCTCCCCGCCCCGGTCATGGCCTTTGCCATGGAGCCCAAGAACAAGGGCGACGAGGACAAGGTCCACACCGCCCTGCGGCGCCTGCAGGAAGAGGACCCGACGATCGACCTGCACCGCGACGAGCAGACCGGCGAGCAGATCGTCGCCGGGCTGAGCCAGATCCACGTCGAGGTGATCGTCGACCGGATGAAGAGCCGCTTCGGCGCCGAGGTCACGCTCAAGCCGCCGCGGGTGCCCTACCAGGAGACGATCCGCGGCTCGGCGAAGGCCCACGGGCGCCACAAGAAGCAGACCGGCGGCCGCGGCCAGTTCGGCGATTGCCACATCGAGATCGAGCCACTGGCCAGCGGCGAGTTCGAGTTCGTCAACGCCATCAAGGGCGGCGTGATCCCCAACGGGTTCATCCCCGCCGTCGAGAAGGGCGTGCTCGAGGCGATGCAGCAGGGCGCCGTGGCCGGCTATCCGGTCAAGGGCGTGCGCGTAAAGCTCTTCGACGGCTCCTTCCACACCGTCGACAGCTCGGAGATGGCCTTCAAGCTCGCCGGCTCGCTGGCGATGCGCCAGGCGCTCGAGCAGGCGGGCGCGGTGCTGCTGGAGCCGATCATGCTCGTCACCTGCTCGGTGCCCGACGATTCGGTCGGTGACGTGATGGGCGACCTGAGCTCCCGCCGCGGGCGCCCGCTGGGCACCGAGGCGGTCGGCGGCATGACCGACGTCAAGGCCGAGGTGCCGATGAGCGAGATGCTCGCCTACGCGCCCGACCTGCGCTCGATGACCAGCGGCCAGGGCGAGTACACGCTCGAGTTCCTGCGCTACGAGGAGATCCCGAGCCACCTGGCGCAGAAGGTCGCCGACAAGGCCAAGGAAGAAGCGGAAGCCGTCGCATAGAGACCTGCGGGGGCGAGGACGGCCCGACGCTATCCTCGCCCTCCCAAGTCATGGCTCGTACCAGGGACATCAGGACCAATCAGCTGGACATCGCGTGCGACGTCTGCGGGCGAACACTGCTGCGCGGCGAGCACGCGGAGCACTTCCTCGCCGGCGGGGAGCGCCGAATGGTCTGCGATCTCTGCACGGCCCGCGCGCAGCACGAGGGCTGGATCCGCGAGTCGGGCGCCGACGACCTCGAGATGCGCCACCCGCGCCACGAGCGCCGGCCGTTCATGGAGCGCCTGCGGGCGAATCGCCGTGACCGTGCCCGCGAGACGCAACACGACGACGTCGAGGTGTCCGAGCCGGTGACGCCGCTGCCGGAGCCGATGCTGCCGCCGCGCCGCGAGTCGCGCAGCCACATTCGCGCCGTGCCGACGAATGCGGAGCTCAAGATGCAGCGCGCAATCGACGTCTTCAACGCATCCGATCACACCCGCACGGTCGGCGGGGTCGCCCGTTCGCTCGGCGCCCCGGGGGTCTGCGTGCGTCCGCGCCCGGAGCGTCCGGCGGTGGTTTCGATCACCGTGATGTGGGAGCTCTCGTGGTACCGCTTCGAGGTCGACCTGTCCGACGAGGCGGGCGGCGTGCGCCGCGACGCGCAGGGCGACGAGCTGTCGGAGCTCATCCCGGAGGAGCAGGTCGTCAACGCCGCGGCCGACGAACGCGGCGCGCTGCACCTCGGAGTCAACACATGACCGATCTCTTTCCACCGGTCAACGGGCTAGGATCGCGCTCGTGATCTATTGCGTCGTACCGGAGCCGTTGGCCGACGAGCTCTACCCCAAACTCGCTGACTATTACGAAGACGATCCGAACGTGACCGTCATCGTCGACCGCCGCAAGAAGGAACGCAGGCTGCCGGGCTCCACGGGCGGCGGCCAGCGCGAGATTCGCGACCGCCGGCGCATGCGCATCACGGGGGACTTTCCCCCCTTCGCCAGCGTCGAGTAGTCATTAAAGGCGGACATCCCCTCCGCCCCACCCCGATCATCCGACCTTAAGTCGGTTCACCATCGGACGGACGAGCGGATCACGCGGAGGATCTCGTCGTCCGGCGAGCCCTTCGTGAGGAAGCCCACCGCGCCCGCGCGCATCATGTCGTACTGCGTGCTCTGTGAGTCGTCGGCGCTGATCGCCACGATCCGGACCTCGGGCAGCCCTTCGCGGATCTGAACCGCCGCGCGCGCACCGCCGCCGCCCGGCATGTCGACGTCGAGCAGCACGACGTCCGGCCGCCGCCGCAGCGCGAGCTCGACCGCCTGTCCGGCGTCCGCCGCCTCGCCCACGACCTCGAAGCCGGGCTCGCGCTTGAGGATCGCGCCGAGCATCAGCCGTGAGACGGGGTCGTCGTCGGCGACGATCAGCCGCAGCGCCTGCCCGGCGCTCACCGACTGCGAGTCCTCGACGCCGCCGGTCTGTTCCGATCGCGCGCGGGCGGCCTCGGCCAGGTCGAGCAGCGCCGCGGGCTCGGGCGTCGCTCCCGCGGTCGTGACGATCCCGACGCTGACCGCGGTCTCGTGGGGCACCGCGCTCTCGACCGCGCGCCGCAGCCGCGCGGCGGCGAGGTTGGCGGTGTCCAGCGCCTGCTCGGGCAGCAGCACGACGAACTGCTTGGTCCCCGACCGGTACACCGCGTCGCCGGAGCGGATCTCCGTCACCAGCGCTCGCCCGGCGCGCGCGAGCACGTCGTTGGTCGGGGGCTCGACGCCCACCATCGCCACGCAGTACGCGTGCCCGTAGCGCACCACCCGCGCGCACAGCGCCGCGAGATCCTCATCCAGGCGCGAGCGCGAGCCGGCGCTCGTGAGCGTGTCGACGCGCGCGTCGGCATCCAAGCGGCGGTGCATCGCCGTGATCCGCTCGGCCGCGATCAGCCCACGCTCGATCTCGGCCGCGTCAGGGGGCTTTGAGAGCACGTCGTCGGCGCCGAGCTGCACCGCCTCGCGCGAGGCGCTCTCGTCCGCGCGGCCCGTCAAAACCATGATGTACGTGTAGTTGGCCTCGGTCGAGCGGATCCGGGCGGCGAGCTCGCTCCCGCTCATGCCCGGCATCTCCCAGTCGGTGATGAGGACCTCGGGCCGGAACATCTCGAAGGCGTTGAACGCCTCGGCGCCGTCGGCGGCCTGCAGCGCGCGGTGCCCAAGGCGCTCGACGGTCGCGGCGACCGTGAGTCTCGTGCCCGGCTCGTCGTCCACGATCAGGATCTTCATAGGGGTCCGGGGTCCGTGTCCTGACGCGCGAGGCGGCAGCTCGATTGCAGCCCGGGCCCGTTCCGGCCGATGGATGGTACTGAGCGATGTTCCCTCGGTTCGCGACAGCCTCCCTTCGTACCCGCATGCACGGGCTTGGCGTGCCGATCATCGTCGCCCTGAGCCTGATCGGCGTCGTCGTCGCGGGCATGTCGGCGACGATGGTGGTCACCGTCCGCTCGCTCGACGCAACCTCCAAATCGCAGCGCGCGACGAGCCAGATGACGCAGGAGTCGCTGCGGCTGGAGCGGCTCGTCGTCGACCTCGAGACCGGCGTGCGCGGCTACATGCTCACCGACGATCCGCGCTTCCTGGAGCCCTACCGCGCCGGTCGCCTCCAGCTCGCGACCAGCCTCGTTCGTCTGCACGCGCTCGCGCCCCCGGCGCTGGAGCCGCGGATCGCGCGGATCGACCGCAACCTCGGCACCTACATCAACGACTACACCGAACCGCTGATCCGCGATCACAGCGGCGACGTGCTCGCCGCCACGACCGAGGGCAAGACGCGCCTGGATGCGCTGCGCAAGCAGTTCGCCGCGCTCAGCAGCACCCAGTCGGTGATCACGGTCCAGCGCCGCGCCCATTCGCAGGCGCTGCGGAAGCGGATGCTCATCCTCGCCTCCGGCGGAGCGTTGGTCTGCACCCTGTTGCTGATCGCCCTCGGCATCGGCCTGCGCCGCATGGTGCTGCTGCCGGTGCGGCGCGTCGCCCACGCCGCCGAGCATGTCGCGTTCGGCCGGCTCGACACCCGGGTGCCGGCCAACGGCTTCGGCGAGATCGGCCAGCTCGGCGCCACGTTCAACACGATGGCGGCGGCGCTCGCGGAGCGCGAGGGCGATCTCAGCGTGCAGACCGATCGCCTGCAATCGATCCTGGATTACACGACCACGACGATCTCGGTCAAGGACCGCGACGGCCGCTACCTGCTCGTCAACGACGAATGGCGCCGCGCGATGGGCCAGGTCGGGGTCGAGGTCTTCGGTCGCACCGACGACGAGCTGTTCGCGCCGGAGATCGCCGCGGCCATCCGCGTCACCGACCTCGACATCCTGCGCAGCGGCGAGGCGGCCGAGTTCGAGCGCGACGCCGCGACAGAGGGGCGCGCGTTCCAGCTCGTCAAGTTCCCGCTCAAGGACGCCGGCGGTCACGTCTACGCCACCGGCACGATGGGCACCGACGTCAGCGAGCGCAAGCGCGCCCTCGCCGAGGCCGTCGAGGCATCGCGCTCGAAGTCCGAGTTCCTGGCCAACATGAGCCACGAGATCCGCACGCCGCTCAACGGTGTGATCGGCATGACCGAGCTGCTGCTCGGCTCCGACCTGAGCCCGCAGCAGCGCGACTACGCGCTCACCGCCGCCAGCTCCAGCGAGGCGCTCCTGGACGTCATCAACGACATCCTCGACTTCTCCAAGATCGAGGCCGGGAAGCTCGAGCTCGATCATCACGACTTCGATCTTCGCGAGGCGGTCGAAGACACCTGCGAGATGCTCGCGCCGCAGGCCCACGGCAAGAACCTCGAGCTGATGGCCTGGATCGACGCCGACGTCGCGACGGTCGTCAACGGCGACCGCGGCCGGCTGCGCCAGGTGCTCACGAACCTGCTCTCCAACGCCGTCAAGTTCACGGAGGCGGGCGAGGTCACGGTCCGCGTGCGCAACGAGGACGCCGCGGTGCGCTTCGACGTCACCGACTCCGGCATCGGCATCAGCCGCAAGGCCATCGAGCGCCTGTTCGACTCCTTCGCCCAGGCCGACACGTCGACCACCCGCCGCTACGGCGGCACCGGCCTCGGCCTGACGATCTCACGCCAGCTCGTCGAGCTGATGGGCGGCGAGATCAGCGTCGTCTCCACGCCGGGCGCGGGCAGCACGTTCTCCTTCACCGTGCAGCTGGGCGAGCCGTCGTCGCCGCATGTCGCCCGGCGGACGCGGTCTGCCCTGCCCGAGGCCCTGCACGTCCTCGTCGTCGACGACAACGCGACCAACCGCGACATCGTCGAGGCCTATCTCGAGGCGCCCGGCGTCACCTGCGCGACGGCGGCCGGCGCCACCGAGGCACTGACCGCCATGCACGCCGCGGCGCGCAACGGCGAGCCGTTCGAGCTCGTCATCCTCGACGGGCAGATGCCGGAGATGGACGGCATCGAGCTCGCCCAGGCGATCTCGCTGGCGCCGTCGCTGCGCAGCACACGCCTGCTGATGCTCACCTCGACGACCGAGCGCCGCCTGGCCGCACGCGACGCGGGCATCCACCACTACCTGCAGAAGCCCGTCCGCCGTGCGCGCCTGCTCGAGACGGTCGCCGAGGCCATGGGCACGCTGGGCGCGCCCGGCCCCGTGCTGCCCGCGCCCGCCCACGGCGCCGGGAAGCCCACGAGCTCCTCGGACGCGATCCTGGTCGTCGAGGACAACGCCGTCAACCAGCGCGTGATCGAGGCGATGCTCGGCAAGCGCGGCTACGAGGTCGAGATCGCCGTCAACGGCCGCGAGGCGCTGACGATGCTGACCGTGCGCCACTACGCGCTCGTCTTCATGGACTGCCAGATGCCGGAGATGGACGGCTACGCCGCCACTGCCGCCATCCGGAGCCGCGAGAGCGATAAGACCCGGCTGCCGATCGTCGCCATGACCGCCCACGCGATGACGGGCGATCGTGAGCGCTGCCTGGCGGTCGGCATGGACGACTACCTGTCCAAGCCGCTGCGCCCGGAGGAGCTCGACGCCGTGCTGGCGCGCTGGCTCGGCACGCCCGGCGGCGCCCCCGAACCGACGCCGTCGCGCTCGGTCGGGCCGGCCCCCGCCGGTGACCCCTTCGAGGCGCTCCTCGACGACGCCCGCATGCGGATCTTCCGCGTCGACTACCCGGAGATCATCGACCAGCTGATCGAGCTGTTCGTGGACAGCACGCCGCCGCTGCTCGGCGAGCTGCGCGCGGGCGCCGAGAGCGGCGACTCCGAGGCCGTGCGGCGTGCCGCCCACCGGCTCAAGGGCTCCTGCCAGAACATCGGCGCCGGCTTCATGGCCAAGCTCGCCGCCGACATCGAGCACTCGAGCACCGCCTCACCCGCCGCCCTGGACGGGCTGCAGCGCGTGTTCGAGGACACGCGCGACGCGCTGCGCTCGGCGCTGCTGGACGGGGATGTGTGATGGAGGTCGTGCTGCTGCTCCTCGCCGCCGTGGCGATCCTCACGGCGGCGCTCGCGCATCGCGCCGCCGCCCGCGCCCGGGTCTCGGAGCATCGCTACCGGATGCTCGCCGCGCAGTGGCCCGACACGGCGATCGGCCTCGTCGATCGCGACCTGCGCTTCACGCTCTTCGAGGGCGACGCGCTCTCGCCCCACTGGTCCCCGACCGAGGTCATCGGGCGCAAGCTCGCCGACGTCATCCCCCAGGACCGCATCGAGGAGCTGCGACCGTGCGTCGAGGCCGCCTTGGCGGGTGAGTCGCAGACGCTGGAATGGGCCAGCGTGCGCTCGGTCACGATCTACCGGATCGACTGCGTGCCGTACCGCGAGACCGACGGCGCGGTCACCCACGCGATGCTCGCGATCCGCGACATCGGCGAGGAGAAGCGCCTGCAGCACTCGCTCGAAGAGCAGCGCGGGTTCCTCTCCGCCGTGCTCAAGCAGCTCGGCGAGCGGGTCATCGTCGCCGACGCCGAGGGCACGATCGTCGACTTCGGCGGCCGCCACACCGCGGGCAAGCTCGACCTGCACCCGCTCGAATGGGCCGAGGCGTTCGGGCTCAAGCACCCCGACGGCGAGCCGTTCGGGCCGCACGAGGCGCCGCTGCTGCGCGCGCTGCGCGGCGAGGAGGTGCGCGACGTCGAGATGCGGGTCGACACCCCGGTCGGCACGCTGGCGCTGCTCGCCAGCGGCGGCCCGATCACGACCCCGGAAGGACGCAAGCTCGGCGCCGTCGTCGTCAACGCGGACCTCACCGCGTTCCGCGACGCCGAGGGCCGCCTGCGGCGCAGCGAGGAGCGCCACCGCCGCGTCGTCGAGAGCATGGTCGACTGCGTCTTCGAGACCGACGGACAGGGCCGCTGGACACATCTCTCGGAGAACTGGACGGCTGCGACGGGGCACAGCGTCGAGGCGACGCTCGGGCTTCCGTGCTGGGACTTCGTCCATCCGGAGGACCGCACCGCCCACGCCCACGCCTTCGCGCCGATGCTGGCCGGCGAGCGCGCCGACGCGCGGCTGCGGCATCGCTTCATCACCACCAGCGGGGCCGAGCGGTGGGCCGAGGTCCAGGTGCGCGCCATCAGCGGCTGGGACGGCCTGCCGACCGGGTTCGTGGGCGTCATGCGCGACGTCACCGACACGCAGCGCGCGCTCCAGCACGGGGCCGCGGAAAGCGCGGTCATGCGGCTGCTCTCGAGCGCCGACGGGCTCGCGGACATGGGTCAGGGCCTGCTCGAGGCGCTGGGCGTCGAGCTGGGCTGGGACGGCGCCGAGCTGTGGCAGATGGCGGGCGACGAGCGCCTGCGCCGCACCGCCGACTGGACCGCCGCGGGCGTCCGGCTCGATCGCTTCATGGCCGCCGGTGCCCGCTCCGGCTACGAGGTGGGCGACGGCCTCCCGGGCCAGGCGTGGATGTCGCGCGTGCCGCAGTGGAAGGCCGAGATCGCCGACCCCGCCCGCGCGGACGAGAGCATCGGCGATGGGATCCGCTCGGCCGCCGCGCTGCCCTTGCGCACGGCGGGCGTGCCGGTGGGCGTCGTGATCCTGGTCTCGCGCACGCCGCGCGAGCCCGAGCCCGGCCTCGTCCGCCTGCTCGAGGCGATCGGCGGCCACGTCACCCAGTTCCTGCAGCGGCGCGAGGCCGAGGGCCGCGCCGCGGAGCAGGCCGCCGACCTGAAGAAGCTGTCCGCGATCGCGCACGAGCTGGCCGGCCAGTCCGACCACTACGGGGCGCGGATGACGCTGACCCGCGCCGTGCGCGACGTCGCCTCGGCCTCCTCGGTGATGCTGTGGGAACCCACGGGCTCGAACGAGGAGCTCGAGGTGACGGCCTCGATCGGCGCCGCGCTGCGCGGCATGACCGCGTCGCTGGCCGTGAAGTCGGGGCTCGGGGACGCGTTCCACACCGGCGACCTGGGCTTCGCCGCCGACGTCCTCACCGACCCGCGCGTGAAGTTCCGCTGGAACGAGCGGACCGGTGCGCAGTCCGGCGCCTGGGTGCCGATCGTCCAGGACGAGCGCACCGTCGGCGTCATGGCCGTGAGCTGGAACACGCCGCGCCGCGAGCTCTCCGACCGCGAGGAAGGGCTGCTGCAGCTGCTCGCCTCCGAGGCCGCGATCACGATCCAGCGCACCGACCTGCTCGTCCAGCTGCAGGCGACCGCGCGCACCGACGCGCTCACCGGCCTCCCCAACCGCCGCGTGTGGGACGAGGATCTCGAGCGCGAGATCGCCCGTGCCCGCCGCCACGGCGGGAACCTCTGCCTGGCGATGCTCGACCTCGACCGCTTCAAGGCCTTCAACGACCACCACGGCCACCAGGCCGGGGACCAGCTGCTGGCGGCCACCGCGATCGCCTGGCGCCCCGCCCTGCGGGCCACCGACACGCTCGCGCGCTACGGCGGCGAGGAGTTCGCGGTGCTGCTCCCGCACTCCGACGAGGAGGGCGCGATGACGGTCATCGAACGGCTCCTGGAGGTCGTTCCGCTCGGCCAGACCGCGTCCGCCGGCGTGGCCGTGTGGGATGGCGGCGAGGACGCCATGCAGCTGCTCGCGCGCGCCGACGCCGCGCTGTATGAGGCCAAGCACGCCGGCCGCAACCGCGCCCTGCTGGCCGCCTAGCCCGTCTATCCTCGACGGCGATGATCCACACGGAAAGGGCATACGCCCCGGCGCGTTGAGCGCCGCTTCAGACCGGCGGGAGCTCCGGCTCGCCCGCCGCACCGGCAGCCATCGCTGCTCGGACCACCTCGTCGTCGCCCCGCTGTGGGTGGCGTACAACGTCAATCTCGGGACCCTGCTCCGCACCTGCGACGCGGTCGGCGCCTGCATGGCGGTCCCGGCCTCGCCGCACTACCTCGAGGCGCTCGCGCGTGGGGACACGCTCGTGCGCCGCCCTTGCATCCACTGGCTCGACTGCGAGCGGGAGCGGTGGGTCGAGGCGCAGCGGGCGCTCGGGTGGCGGATCGTGGCCGTCGAGCTCGCGGAGCGATCTGTCTCGTTGCCGCGGTTGGAGGTCGCCCGCGAGCCGACGATCGTCCTCCTCGGCCACGAGTCCAGTGGCATCCCCGAGGAGATGGTCGACGCCGCCGACACGTGCGTGGAGATACCGATGTTGGGCGTCGGGCGAAGTCTCAACGTCGCCGTCGCCGGCAGCCTCGTCCTCTACCGGCTCGCCGGGCTGGCGTAGGCTGGCGTCATGAGCGCAGAAGTGGTGGAGCGGTTCTATGCCGCGTTCGACCGTCGCGACGGGGAGGCGATGGCGGCCGCGTACGCGCCGGATGGCCATTTCCGCGACCCCGTCTTCGGCGACCTCACCGGGGCCGAGGCGGGGGCGATGTGGCGCATGCTCACCCGCACCGCGCGCGACCTCAAGGTCGAGCTGGCCGAGCACGACGAGCACGCGGCGCACTGGATCGCGACCTACACGTTCTCCGCCACCGGTCGCCCGGTGGTCAACGACGTACGGGCGAAGCTCGTCATCCAGGACGGGCTGATCGTCGACCACGTGGACTCGTTCAGCTTCTGGAAGTGGTCGCGCCAGGCGCTCGGCACGCAGGGTCTGCTGCTCGGCTGGACGCCGTTCCTGCGCCGCAAGGTCGGCGGGACGGCCAAGGCGGGGCTGGACAAGTTCATCGCCAAGGAAAGCCGTCGAGCTAGCGCAACCTGACCTTCTGCTCGGCGCCTGCGCCGGACAGGGTGAGCTCGACCGTCCGCACTCGCTTTAGGCGGGTGCGGGCGGCGGCGAGGAAGCGAACGCGCACGGTCGTCGCTCCAGTGGCGCGGGCGACGGTTCGCTGGAGGTGCAGGCGCTTCGCCGTCTTGGCGGCGAGCTTGCCCGTGATCGTGACGCGGCCGGGCGCGCCGACGCGCACCGTCAGGCCCTTGCGGAGCGCGCTCGCGAGCGTGGGAAGGCGATCAGACGGCCGTTGGGGGAGACGGACGGCGACCACGGCCCGGTCAGCCCGAACGGGGTTGCCCGGGCGGATCGAGAACGGGAACGGGTCGCCGATCGGGTGACCGGCGCGGTCGAGGCGGGCGACCCGCGTGGCCTCGTCCATCGCCACGATCGTGCCGTCGTCGGCCTGTGAAGGCCACGCGTAGCCGCCGGCGTGGGTCACCTGGACTTTGCGGGACCCGTCGGGAGCGGCAAGCCACAGGTCGTCGCCCTTGACGTACAGGATGCTGCTCGCGTGTGCGGACGGGGCGAGTCCGAGGAGCGCGAGCAGGAGAGCAGGAAGAGCGATGGGGAGGCGCATGCGCCCCTTGTCGCGGCCGGCGTCCGCGACGGTTCGGCGAACCGATCGAGCGACCCTGCGCGGCATCGCCACGATCCGCTCCGAGAAGGTCAGCGTGCGCGCCCGCAGCCGCGCGGGATTCGACGGGCCTTACAGCTCGACGAGCGTGCCACGACCGCCCGCGGAGGCGTAGACCAGTTCCGCGGCGACGATGTCCTCGACGACGTGGCCCATGGCCTTGTAGACGGTGATCTCCCGCTCGTCCGTGCGGCCGGGCGCGCGGCCGAGCAGGACCTCGCCGAGCTCGGTGGCGGCGCGCGGGTCCAGGCCCTGCAGCTCGGCGCAGCCGACGGGCGTCGGCTCGAACGCCTCGCGCGTCTCGACGAAGAGCCTCGCGCGCGTGAGCTCGCGAGGAAGCTCTCCGTCCGGCGGGCGGTAGCCGACCGAGCTGACGTGGGTGCCGGGGGCGATCCAGCCCGGATCGATCACCGGCTGCGCGGCGTGGGTGGCGAGCGCGACGACGTCGGCGCCGTGCACCGCGGCCTCGGGGTCGTCGACGACGTGGGCGCGGGGGTGCAGCGCGGCGACGCGCTCGGCGTCGGCGCGGTAGAGCGAGCAGACGCGGATCTCGTCGAAGTCGCGGACGAGCGGGAAGACGCGCAGGTGATGCTCGCCCTGCACGCCGGCGCCGATGATCGTGAGCGTGCGGGCGTCCCGGCGTGCCAGCAGATCGGTGGCGACCGCGGCCGCGGCGCTCGTCCGGATCGCGGTGATGTACGTGCCGTCCATGAACGCGCGGCAGGCGCCGGTGCGCGCGTCATAGAGGCCGATCGTCGCCAGGTGGCTCGGGTCGTGGGACTCGAAGACGGTCACGACCTTCACGGTCATCACGCCGTCGCGCAGCCGGCCGGGCATCCCGAGCAGGAACGCCTCGTCGGGCATCGTCAGCTCGTTGCGGCCCGGCGCCGTGACCTCGCCGGCGGTCAGTGCGGTGAAGCCGTCGCGCAGGGCGGCGAGCAGCGCGTGGAGGTCGAGCAACTCCTCGACCTCCGCGCGGTTCAGTACGAGTAGTTCCACGTGCGCAGCAGGGCGACGAGCTGGGCGGTGTGGCAGAACGGGTCGGCGACGACGCGGCCGTCGTCGACCGACAGCGCGGCGCGAAGCTCGCCGTTGACGCGGCCGAGCAGGACGTCGCCGTGCAGCGGTTCGGCGGAGTCGAGGGCGGCGAGCCGCTGAAGTTCCTGCTGGTCGCTGAGTGTCGCGGGATGGAGGGCGATGGCGGGCATGGGGCCGAAGGTACGGCCTCGATCGCGACGGAGAAAGACGCGATCCGCACGCATTGCGACGCGGCGCGTCATGATCCGTTCTGTGGCTGAACTGCGCCACCTGCGCTACTTCGTCGCCGTCGCGGAGGAGCTGAGCTTCTCGCGCGCCGCCGATCGCCTGCACATGGCGGCGTCGCCGGTGAGCCAGGCGATCCGGCAGCTGGAGGCGGAGCTGGGCGTCGACCTGTTCGTGCGCACCACCCGCCACGTCGAGCTGACCGCGGCGGGGCGGCGGCTGCTCGCCGACGGCGTGGCGGCGCTGCAGGCCGTCGACGGCGCGTTCGCCAACGCGGCGCTGGCGGGGCGTGGCGTGCTCGGGACCCTCCGGGTGGGCAGCTCGCCCGCCGCTCGCCACGAGGTCCGCCCCGCCCTGCTGTCGCGGCTGCGCGAGGCGCATCCGGGCATCGCGGTCGACGCGTCGGAGGCGACCACCGGCAACCTCTGCCGCGAGCTGCTCAGCCACCGGCTCGACGTCGCCCTCGGGTTCTGCACCGAGCCGGTGCCCGGTCTGGCGCGGCGCGTGCTGCTGCACGAGCGGATGCACCTGTTCATGCGTCGCACGCACCGCTTCGCGGGCGAGTCGCAGCTCGAGCTCACAGCGCTGCGCGGCGATCGCTTCGTCGTGCCGGCGGAGGAGCTCAACGCCGGCTTCAACCGGCGCCTGCGCCGGCTCTGCCGCGAGCACGGCTTCGAGCCGGTCACGGTCGTCGCGCCCGCGGTCTGGGAGGACGAGGAATGGCCGCCGGGCGCCGATCTCGTGACGCTCGCCACCGAGCGCGTGGCCCGCAACGCCGCGCCGCACATCCACACGGCGCTGCTGGTGCCCGAGCTGTACCTGCCGCTCGAGGTCGTCTGGCGCGAGGACGACGACTCGCCGATCCTGCAGCGGTTCCTCGAGGTCGCTACGCCAGCGCCGGAACCGGCTCCTTGATCGTGAACGCGGGCAGCATCAGCTGCAGCAGCGGGCCGATCGAGAGCGCGTAGACGACGGTGCCGAGGCCGACCGTGCCGCCGAGGAGGAAGCCGACGCTCAGGACGCCGACCTCGATGCTCGTGCGGATGACGCCCACGCTCTTGCCGGTCCGGCGCACGAGCCCGGTCATCAGGCCGTCGCGCGGGCCCGGGCCGAGCCCGGCGCCGATGTAGGCCGCGCCCGCGACGGCGTTGAGGAAGACGCCGGCGGCGAGCAGCGTGAGCTGGTAGCCGAGGCCGTGCACGTCGCCGACCACCGACAGTGCGATGTCGACCACGATGCCGATCACGAACACGTTGCTGACCGTCCCGATACCCGGCATCTGCCGCAGCGGGACCCAGGCGAGCAGGACCAGCGCGCCGGTGATGATCACGATCGTGCCGAACGAGAGGCCCGTCTTGTCCGAGACGCCCTGGTGGAAGACGTCCCACGGATCGAGGCCGAGGCCGGCGCGGATCTGCAGTGCCATGCTCACGCCGTAGAGGGTCAGGCCGGCGTAGAGCTGCAGGAGGCGTCGGGTCATGCTGCGCAGTGTGGCGGTGATTGGCATTGAAATCCATAGCCAATTCTGAGAAAGTGGCCTGGTAGATGCTTCCAGATCGAGGATTGAGCGGGCCGCACCTCGCGCGGCTGCTGGGATCGTGGCGGTCTTCAGGGCCGGCGTACCTCGCGCTGGCGCGCGCGGTACGGCTGCTCGTGCTCGACGGTCGCCTGCCGCTGCGCACGCGCCTCCCGGGCGAGCGCGAGTTGGCCGAAGCGCTGGGCGTGAGCCGCACGACCGCGACCGCCGCGTACGCCGCCTTGCGCGACGAGGGGTTCCTGGCCTCGCGCCGCGGTTCAGGGAGTTGGACGCGACTGCCGGCCGATGTCGGTGTCGCGGCGGACGTCGCGCCGTACGCGGAGGACGTCATCGACCTCAGCTGCGCCGCGTGCGCCGCGCCGGAAGGTGCGCTGCACGCCGCGCTGGTCGCCGCGTCCGCCGAGCTTCCCCGCCACTTGCCCGGACCGGGTTACGACGCGGCCGGCCTCCCGACGCTGCGGGCGGCGATCGCGGGACATCTGACCGGGCGCGGCTTGCCGACGTCCCCCGAGCAGGTGCTGGTCACCGCGGGCGCGCTGCACGCGTTCACGCTGCTCTTGCGCGTGCTCGCCGGACCGGGGGACCGCGTGGTCACCGAGCACCCGACCTACCCGGCGGCGCTGGACGCGGTGCGCGCGATGGGCGCGCGGCCCGTGCCGGTGTCGATGCTTCCGGGCGGGTGGGACCTCGACATGCTCGAGGCGACGATGCGCCAGGCCGCGCCGCGCCTCGTCTACGTGATTCCGGACCACCAGAACCCGACCGGCCTGACGATGCCGGTCGGCGACCGCGAGCGGATCGTGGCGCTCGCCCGCGCGTCGCGCACGCCGCTGATCGTCGACGAGACGATCGCCGGGCTGCATCTCGACGGCGGCACCCCGCCGCCGCCGGTGGCGACGTTCGACCCCGACGGCGAGACCGCGATCACCGTCGGCTCGATGAGCAAGACCTTCTGGGCGGGAATGCGGATCGGCTGGATCCGCGCGAACCCCGCGCTCGTGCGCCGCCTGGCCGCGGCCCGCGCCGCACTGGACATCTGCAGCCCGGTGCTCGAGCAGTTGGTGGCGGTCTCGCTGCTGGCCGAGGCCGACGACGTCCTCGTGCGCCAGCGTGCCGGCGCCCGCTCGCGGCGGGACGCGTTCCTGGCCGCGCTGTCCGTGCACCTGCCCGAGTGGCGGATCGACCCGCCGGCGGGCGGGCTCTCGTTGTGGGCGGAGCTCGACGCGCCGCGCAGCACCGCGCTGGCCGCGGTCGCCGATCGGTTCGGCCTGCGGCTCGCCGCCGGCCCGCGCTTCGGGGTCGACGGCGCCTTCGAACGCTACGTGCGCCTCCCGTTCAGCCTGCCGGAACCGGTGCTCGAGGACGCGGCCTTACGGCTGGCGGTCGCGTGGCGCGCGGTGAGCGAGTCGGCGCCGGTGTCCGCCGAACCGCCGGCCGCACTCGTCGTCTGAGCGCGCGCAACGAACGTCAAGTTATCCGTGTAGAGCCCGATCAAGTTGACACTCGTCGTGCGGGAACTCGCGGAGGCCCTCGCGCGTTACAGCGGGTGACGATGGACTTCCACGCGCTCTTCGACGCGCAGTACGCGCCGGTGTATCGGTATCTCGCCCACCGGCTCGGCGACCGCGCGGCGGCGGAGGACCTCGCGGCCGAGACCTTCCTGCGCGCGTACGCCGCCCGTTCCGGCTTCGTCGACGGCAGCCCGCGCGCGTGGCTGTTCACGATCGCGACCAACCTGCTGCGCGACCACACCCGCGGTGCCGGCCGGCGGCAGGCCGCGCTGGCCGAGTGGGCGGGGCACCCCGCGACCGTCGCGGAGCCGGAGTTCGAGCTGCCGGACCCGCACCTCGCCGTCGCGCTCGCGGCGTTGCGTGCCGAGGAGCGCGAGGCACTGCTGCTGTTCGCGTGGGCGGACCTGACCTACGAGGAGATCGCGGTCGTCACCGGCGTCGCGATCGGCACCGTCCGCTCCCGCCTCGCCCGCGCCCGCGCACACCTCACGGCCGAACTCGCCCCGGAGAGGAGCCCGAAATGACCGTCGACGAACGCCTCCGCGCGGCCCACGCCCGCATCCCGGACCCCGACGAGGACAGGATCGCCCGCGCCCGCGCGGCGTTGACCGCGGCGATGGCATTGCAGGAGGGCGACGACGCCGCCGCCGCGCGGCGGCCGGGCGAGCCGGGGCACGGCGACGCCGACCCGCGGCGCGCCCGCCGCTCCGAGCGCGCCCGGTCGGGGCACGCCGACCCGCGGCTTGCC
>NZ_JAPDOD010000075.1 GCF_027587205.1 Solirubrobacter ginsenosidimutans | reverse complement strand
CTTAGGGGGGCGGCGAGCCCGCGCAGGCGGGCGGCGAGACCGCGCGGGTGGACGGCGAGACCGCGCAGGCGGGCGGCGAAGCCGCGCCCGCTCGCGGCGAGCCCGCGTCGCCGGGCGGCGACGCCGCCCCGCCCTGCGGCGTCGCGGTGATGACCTGCTCCGGGGGCGACTCCGCCGTCGCGGCGGACCTCGCCGCCGAGCTCGGCGTCGACCTGCCCGCGCTCGCACCGCAGACGATCACCCGCCTCGAGGCCGTCCTGCCCGCCGCGGCCACCGCCGGGAACCCGCTCGACTACACCGCGCTGCTCTGGGACGAGCCGGAGCAGCTGACCGAGCTGATCGAGGCGCTGCTCAGCGACCCGAGCATCGGGCGGGTGCTGGTCCTCTACGACGCGGCCAACGACGCCGAGGACTGGGCGGCGGTCCTGACCGCCGTCAAGCGGGCGAGCGGCGACGTGACGGTCGCCTCGACGCTTCCCGAGCTCGTCTCCGACGGCGCGATCGCCGGCCTCCGCAGCGGCGTCCGCGCGATGCGACCGCGCCGAACCCCGCGCCCGCTCGCCACGCGCGTCGACGGCGGCCGGATGATCGGCGAGGCCGAAGCCAAGGCGCTGCTGCGCGCCGCCGGCATCCCCGTGGTGGACGGCGAGGTCACCGACGACGCCGTCACGACCTGGAAACGGCTGGGCGGTCCCGTGGCGGTCAAGCTCGTCGGTGTGACCCATAAGGCCCGCAATCGCGGGGTGGTGCTGGACCTCAACGACGAGCGTGAGATCCGCGAGGCCGTCATGCGGCTCGGACCGACGGTGCTCGTGGAGCGGATGGCGCCGAGAGGCGTCGAAGTGCTGGTCGCGATCCGCAGAGACGGCCTCGTGCCGGTCCTGGTCATCGGCGCCGGCGGTGTGTACACGGAGGAGCTGGACGACGTCGCGGTCATCCCCCTTCCCGCCGACGAGCACCGCATCGCCCAAGCGCTCGGCACGCTCCGCACCCCGATCGCGCCGGAGCCGATCGCGAAGCTCGCCCTCGCGCTCCAGGACCTTCCGCTCGCCCTTGTCGAGCTCAACCCCGTGATCGTCCACGGCAACCAGGCCGTGGCGGTCGATGCGCTGGCCCAGGAGGAGATCCACCCATGAACGAGATCGCCGCGAAGCTGGGCGAAGTCGGGCTCCCGCAACCGATCAAGGAGCTCGCGGCCAAGGACTGGGACGCGGTGATCGTCGGCGGCGGCCACAACGGCCTCACCGCCGCCGCCTACCTCGCCAAGGCGGGGCAGTCCGTGCTCGTGCTGGAGCGACGCGAGCGCCTCGGCGGCGCCTGCACGCTCGAGCGCCCGTTCCCGGACGAGCGCTACAGCGTGAGCCCGTGCGCGTACGTCGTCGGCCTCCTCGACGAGCTGGTGATCAAGGAGCTGCAGCTGCGCCAAAGGGGCTTCGAGTGCTACGTCGCCGACCCCAACCTGTGGGTGCCGTTCGAGGACGGCACCTCGTTCGGCCAATGGCTCGACGATGACAAGACGCAGCGCAGTCTTGAAGAGCTGAAGGTCTCCAAGCGCGACATCGAGGGCTACTGGGCCTACGAGCATCTCTTCGACGAGATCCGCAAGCGGCTGAGGACCCGCGGGCGCGACACGTGGGTGGGTGAGACGCCCACGCGGGAGGAGATCGAGGACCTGCTGCACGGCGAGCAGGCGATGCTCGATGTCGTCTTCAGCGCCTCGATCGCCGAGGTCCTCGACGACCATATGCACGATCAGCGCCTCAAGGACGCGCTCTTCGGCCAAGGCGTGATCGCGGCCTACGGGGGCCCGAAGGACCCAGGCACCGCATCGATCAAGCTCATGCACTACCAGGGCGACCTCGAAGGCCAGGGCCCGGTCTGGGGCTACGTCAAGGGCGGCATGGGGATGATCAGCTTCGCGATCGCGGACGCCGCGCAGGACGCGGGCGCGACGCTCGCCGCCGGCGTGCCGGTGGCGGAGATCCTCCCCGGCCAAGGCGTCCGGCTCGAAGACGGCACGTTCATCCGCGCCCGCGCGATTCTCTGCAACGCCGACCCGAAGGTGGCGCTGAACCTGCTGACCGAGGTCCCCGGCGACTACCGAGCGCGCCTGGAGGCGTGGAAGGTCCGCAGCCCGGTCGTGAAGTTCAACGCTGCCCTCACGGCGCTGCCGAAGTGGACGGCGGCGCCCGGGCAGGACTGGCCGGCCAAGGCGACCATCGACCTCACGGAAGGCCTGGAGGCGGCCCAGCGCGCGTTCGAGGCCTGCGATCGCGGCGAACCCGCCGTCGGCTTCGGCGAGATCTACATCCAGACCGGCTACGACCCCACACCCGCCCCGCAGGAGCGTCACCTGCTCAGCGTCTTCGGCCAGTACGCGCCCTACACGCTCGCCCACGGCGACTGGAACACCCGCCGCGAGGAGGTCGCGCAGCAGTTCATCGGCCTGATCGACCGCTTCGCGCCCGGATTCCGGGACATCCTGGAGAGCTACGAGGTGCTCGGCCCGCCGCACATCGAGGAGCGCATCGGCCTGACGGGCGGGAACATCTTCCAGGGCGAGGTCACCCCGGACCAGATGTGGGAGCACCGCCTGAGCCCCAGAACCCCGATCGAGGGCTTCTACTTCTGCGGCGCCGCCACCCACCCCGGCGGCAGCGTGATCGCCCTCAACGGCCGCAACGCCGCGATGGCGGTGCTGGCGGACGCTCGCGTTGGAGCGCCCGCCGGAACCTAAACCCCACCTAAGGGGTCTGGCCCCTTAGGTGGGGTTTATCTACGCGGTGACCGTCGCGGAGCGGTCGAACCGGCCGGTCCGCTCCGGGGCCGGCTCGGGCGCGATCGCCTCGTGCTCGTTCGGCACGCAGTGCGTCATCACGAGGTCGCCGGTGTCGCGGGTGCCGTTGCGGCCGAGGTTCGCGGCGCGGGCCAGCTCCTCCTCGGTCAGGACCTGGGTCGCGAGCGGCGCCATTCCGCGCACGTCGTCGGCGGAGATGCCGATCCCCTCGCCGACCCGCCGGCCGAGCTCGTCCTCGATCATGAACAGGTGCCAGATCATCCGTTCCTGGATCGGGCGGTCGCAATCGCCGAGTTGTGAGATCAGGTTCGTGACGAGGTCGTCACGCTCCCACTGCTCTGAGAGCAGGTAGCGCTCCCCGGCCTGCACGTAGTCGTTGGTGCGCGGGATCTGCGCCCGCGTGAGCCGGCCCTCGATCATCGGGCCCTGGGACTGGTGCGCGGGCTTGGGCGTCTCGCTCAACCCGCCCGTGATCGACGGCTCGTAGTTGACGGACGGGTTCTCGCCCGTCTCGTCGACGTAGTAGGTCATCGACCCGTCGCGCTGGTTGGTCGCGACCTCCTTCTTCGGCGCGTTGACGGGCAATTGCAGGTAGTTCGGCCCGACGCGATGGCGCTGCGTGTCGCTGTAGGAGAACGTCCGGCCGACGAGCATCTTGTCGTCGGAGAAGTCCAGGCCGTCGACCAGCACGCCGGTGCCGAACGCGATCTGCTCGGACTCGGCGAAGAAGTTCTTGGGCGCGCGATTGAGCTGCATGTGGCCCACGTGGCGCAGGGGGAACACGTTCTCGGGCCAGACCTTGGTGTCGTCGAGCGGGTCGAAGTCCAGCTCCGGGTGCTCATCGTCGCTCATGATCTGGACGTAGAGGTCCCACTCGGGGAACTCGCCCGCGGCGATCGCGTCGTAGAGGTCCTTGGTGTGGACGCCCAGCACCTCGGCCTGTTTGACGCCGGCGTCGTCCTCGGTCCAGGACTTCACGCCCTGGCGCGGATGCCAGTGGTACTTGACGAGCACCGTCTCGCCCGCCTCGTTGACCCACTTGTAGGTGTTGACGCCGAAGCCCTGCATGTTCCGGTAGGACGCCGGAATCCCGCGCGGGCCGAAGACGAGCATGATCATGTGCAGCGACTCGGGCGACTGCGAGACGAAGTCGAAGACGCGGTTGGCGACCTGGCGCTCGAAGGTCACCGGGTCCGGCTTCTGGGAGTGGATGAAGTCCGGGAACTTGATCGCGTCACGGATGAAGAAGACGCCGAGGTTGTTGCCGACGAGGTCCCAGTTGCCGTCCTCGGTGTAGAACTTGACCGCGAAGCCGCGCGGGTCGCGCAGCGCCTCAGAGGAGTCGCGGCCGCCCGCCACGGTGGAGAAGCGCAGCGCGATGTCGGTGCGTTTCCCGGGCTCCTGGAACAGTTTCGCCCGGGTGAACTTGGAGATCGGATCGTCGCCGACCTTGCCGGTCGCCTCGAAGTGGCCGAACGCGGTGGCGCCGCGGGCGTGGACGACGCGCTCCGGGACCCGTTCACGATCGAAGTGGGCCAGTTTCTCCATGAAGTGGTAGTTCTCGAGCGTCGCCGGGCCGCGGTCACCGACGGTGCGTGTGTTCTGGTTGTCGAAGACGGGTTGACCCTGACGTGTGGTCAGGCCCTTGGGGTTCTCGCTCATGCGGCTTCTCCCTCGATCTCGCTTTGACAGCTGGGGCAGAGCCCCCAAAAGGTCACCTCGGCCTCGTCGACCGCGAACCCGGCGGTGTTCGGCGCCTCCAGGCACGGCGCGGTGCCGTGGACGCAGTCGACGTCGACGGTCAGCCCGCACGAGCGGCAGACGAGGTGGTGATGGTTGTCGCCGGCGCGCGCCTCGTAGCGCGTCGGACCGCCCGCGAGCGCGATCCGGCGGGCGAGGCCCTGCTGGCGCAGCGCTTCGCACACGTCGTAGGCCGCCTGGGTGGAGATGCTCAGGCCGCCACGCCGCACCCGCTCGATGACCTGATCGACGCGCGGGTGGTCGTCGGCCTCCGCCAACACGCGCAGCACGGCGACGCGTGACGACGTGACGCGCAGGCCCGCATTGCGCAGCCGCTCTTCCAAGTCCGCCAGCAACACCCAAAGACGAACGTACCCGCCTGATCGACTCTTAGTCCAGAACGGTTCCAGAACCGTGACAACCGTCTCATCGAATGGGTAGATTCCCCGCGTGGTCGAAGGTCCGACGACCCGCATACACCTATGCGGGCGGCTCATCGTCGAGCTTTCCGGTCGAAGGCTCGAAGAATCCCTGCGCGGACGCCAGGGACGGCTGCTGCTTGCCTATTTGACGCTCAACCGCGATCGGCCCGTCCGCCGCGACGAGCTCGCCGAGGCGCTCTGGAGCGGCAAGGGCGCGCCGCCCGCCTACGAGTCGCTGCTCGCGCCGCCGCTCTCGCGGCTGCGCAAGACCCTCGGTCCCGGCGTCCTGGAGGGCCGCTCCGAGCTGCAGCTGATCCTGCCCGGCGACGCCTGGGTCGACTGGGAGGCCGCGCCACGCGAGCTGCGCCGCGCCCGCGAGGCGAGCGACCCGAAGCTCGCCTGGGAGGCCGCGAAGGCGGCGCTGGAGATCGCCGACGGCGGGTTGCTGCCCGGCCTCGAGGCGCCCTGGATCGACGCCCACCGCGGCGAGCTCGCCGACCTGCGCGTCGAAGCGCTCGAAACGCTCGCGCACGCCGGCGCGCTGCTCGGCGGCGCCGCCCACCCGGAGGCCGAGCAGGCCGCCCGCGCCGCCGTCATCGCCCAGCCGTTCCGCGAGTCCGCCCGCGCCGCGCTGATGGAGGTCCTACGCGCCCGCGGGAACGTCAACGAGGCGCTGCGCGTCTATGAGGACATCCGCATCCTGCTGCGCGAGGAGCTCGGCAGCTCGCCCGGGCCGACGCTCGTCGCCCTGCACGAGCAGCTCCTGCGCGACGACCCCGTCGCGGCGCCCCAGCCCGCCCCGCGCGTGGCGCGGATCGCCAAGCCCAAGGCCCCGGCTTCGCTGGTCGAGCGCGACCGCGAGGTCGCGCTGCTGGACACGCTGCTTCAGGAGGCGGTCGAGGGAGAGGGCCGCGCCGTGCTCATCGAAGGCCCGCCCGGGATCGGCAAGTCGCGTCTGATGGCGGAGTTCCGGCGCCGCGCGATCGCCGACGGCGCGTTCGTCCTCAACGCCCGCGCGGGTGAGCTGGAGCGCGAGTTCCCCTTCGGCGTCGTCCGGCAGCTCTTCGAGGGCGTCGTCAGCGACCCCGAGGTGCTGGCGGGAGCGGCGGCGCCCGCGCGCGTGGTGTTCCAGAACCCGGAGGAGGGCGCGCCCGCCGGCGGCGACGCGTCCTTCGCCGCCCTGCACGGGCTGTACTGGCTCGCGCTCAACCTCGCCGCCGAGCACCCGCTCCTGCTCGAGGTCGACGACCTGCACTGGTGCGACCGTCCGAGCCTGCGTTTCCTCGCCTACCTGGTGCGGCGCCTCGAGGGCCAGCCGGTGCTCGTCGCGGCGTCCGTGCGCACCAGCGACGCGCCCACCGACGCCGCGCTGCTGGCCGAGATCGCCAACGATCCCGCCACCGCCCACGTCCGACCGGGCCCGCTCTCGGAGGAGGCGGTCGGCGCGCTCGTCGCCCGCCGGCTCGGCGCCGAGCCCGATCGTGCGTTCCGCGAGGCCTGCCACAAGACCACCGGCGGCAACCCGCTGCTCGTCCGCCAGCTGCTCACCGCGCTCGAAACCGACGCGGTCAAGCCCGACGCCGCCCACGCCGACGTGGTGCGGGCGATCGGCTCGCGCGCGGTCTCGAGCTCCGTCCTGCTGCGGCTCGCGCGGCTGCCCGGCGAGGCGGCGAGCATCGCCCGCGCGGTCGCGGTCCTGGGGGAGGGAGCGGATCTGCCGGCGGTCGCCGGCGTGGCCGGGCTCGACGAGGCGCAGGTCGCCGGCACGATGGCCGCCCTCGCGCGCGCCGAGATCCTGCGCCCGGAGCCGCCGCCCGGCTTCGTGCACCCGCTCGTCCGCGACGCGGTCTATCAGGGCCTGCCGCTGGGGGAGCGCGAGCTGCTGCACGCCCGCGCCGCCGGGGTACTACGACGCACCGGGGCCGCGCTGGACCAGATCGCCGGCCAGCTGATGCACACGCCGCGGCGCGGGGACCCACAGGTGGCGGAGCTGCTGCACGAGGCGGGGATGGCGGCGTACACCCGCGGCGCGATCGACAACGCCGCCGGCTACCTGCAGCGCGCGCTGGACGAGCCCGCGCCACCAGCCCGCCGTTTCCGGCTCCTGCTCGATCTCGGCCAGGTCGAGGCGCTGACGCGCGGCCCGGCGGCCGCGCAGCACCTGCGCGAGGCCTACGACGGCCTGACCGACATCCATCTGCGCGTCCGGGCGGCCAACGCGCTCGGGCGGGCGCTGCTGTTCACCTCGTCGCCCGCCGAGGGCGCCGCGGTGGCGCGCGAAGCGGCACGCGCGCTGCCGCCGTACCTGGCGGACGAAGCGCTCGCGCTCGAAGCCTTCGCCCTGATGGGGGTGCCGTTCGGCGCGCTCGATCCGGAGGAGACGCAGCCGGCCCGGGAATGGCGCCACCGGACGCCGACGACCACCGGGGAGAAGGGCATGGCGGCGATCGCGGCGCTCGAGTGGAACCAGTCCGGCGGGCACGTGGACGAGGTCGTCGAAGTGTCGCTGGGCGCGCTCGCCGGCGGCGAGTTGGGCAACCTCGACCCCAACCTGCTGACGCTCGCCGCGATGCTGCCGATGATCGTCGGCGACCGCGACGAAGCGTTGACGTTCTTCGAGTTCGCGATGCTCGACGCGCACCGGCGCGGCTCGCTCTTCGCCGTCACCGGCATGTACCTCTGGCGCGGGTTCACGCTCTTCTGGCGCGGCGACCTGATCGATGCCGAGGAGGAACTGACGGTCGCGTTCGACCAGGCCGAGAGCTGGGGCTACGGGCCGGACACGCTGCAGTGGAACGCGGCGCACCTCTCGTGGTGCCTGACCGAGCGCGGGAAGCTGATCGACGCGCGCAAGGCGCTGGTCCGCGCGCCCGAGCGCGGTGGGACGTCGGACGGCGCGCGCTACTGGTGCAACGCCCGCCTGGAGCTGCTGATCGCCGAAGGGCGCTACGAGGATGCCGCCGAGGCCGCGGAGGAGTACGGGCGCCGGTTCGCCCGCTACCACAACCCGGCGGCCGCGCGCTGGAGCTCGCTACGGGCCGTCGCGCTCGACCAGCTGGGCATGAAGCGCAAGGCGATCGAGCTCGCCGCCGAGGAGCTCGACCGCGCGCGCGACTGGGGTGCCCCGGGGACGGTCGCGCGCTCCCTGCGCGTGCTCGGGCTGCTCGAAGGCGCCGAGGGGATCGAGCGCCTCGAGGAGGCGGTCGAGGTCGTCTCGCGCGCGCCGTCGCGGCTGGAGCTGGCCAAGTCGCTCGCGGCGCTCGGCGTCACCCGCCGGCTCGCCGGCCGCCCGGACTACGCGCGCGAGCCGCTGGCCCGCGCCCACGAGCTGGCCGAGGTGTGCGGGGCGGAGCGCCTGGTGACGCAGATCCGCACCGAGATGCTCGCCGTGGGCGTCGAGCCGGCATCGGCGATGCCACATGGCATCGCCGCGCTCACCGCCAGTGAACGGCGGGTCGCCGCGCTGGCCGCCGCGGGCCGCCCGGAGCGCGAGATCGCCCAAGAGCTCTTCGTCACCCCGCGCATGATCGAGATCAAGCTCTCCAACGCGCTGCGCAAGCTCGGCGCGTCCTCCCAGGGCGACCTCGCCGTCGCCCTCGAAACCTAAACCCCACCTAAGGGGTCTAAACCCCACCTAAGGGGTCTGGCCCCTTATCTCGCGCTTAGGTTCGGGGACCCGCGGCGCAGCGCCGATTCGACCTAAAGGCCACCTAAGGGGTCTGGCCCCTTAGGGTGGGTTTAGGTTCGTGGAAACGTCGCGGCAATCTTGCGCAAGGTCGTGGCAACGCGCGTCGGCGACGGTTGCCGCCATGACGATCATCGATTCTCCCCGCGATGAACTGAACCTGCTCCGCGACCTGTGCGGCGGCGCCGTCGCGCTCCCCGGCGACGATGGCTACGACGCCGCCCGCTCCGGCTTCAACCTCTCGCTCGACCAGCGCCCCGCCGCCGTCGTGTATCCCGCCGACGCGGGCGAGGTGGCCGACGTGGTGCGCGCCGCCCGCCGGCTCGGCCTGCGCGTCGCGGGCCAGTCGACCGGCCACAACGCGGGCCCGCTCGGCGATCTGACCGGAACGGTGCTCGTCAAGACCTCGGGCATGGGCGGGGTCGCGATCGACGCGGCCAACCGGATCGCCCGCGTCGGCGCCGGCGTGCTCTGGGAGGACGTCGTCGACGCCGCCGCGCCGCACGGCCTGCTGGCCCTGCACGGCTCCTCACCCACGGTCGGCGTCGCCGGCTACTCGCTCGGCGGCGGCATGGGCTGGCTCGCCCGCAGCCACGGCCTGCAGACCAACAGCCTGACCGCGATCGAGCTCGTCACAGCCGACGGCGACCTCGTCCGCACCGACGCCGGCAACGACCCCGACCTGTTCTGGGCGCTGCGCGGCGGCGGCGGCAACTTCGGCATCGTCACCGCGCTCGAGTTCCGCCTGTACGAGATCACCGAGGTCTACGCCGGCTTCATGGTCTGGGACTGGAGCGAGGCCGCCCGCGTCCTGCCCGTCTACGCCAAGTGGGCGGTCACCGCGCCCGACCACGTCACGACCTCCTTCCGGATCATGCAGCTGCCGCCGCTGCCGGAGATCCCGGAGCCGATCCGCGGCCGCTCGATCGTGATCATCGACGGCGCCGTCCAGGGCGATCCGGCCGTGATCGAGCCGCTGCGCGCGCTCGCGCCCGAGATCGACACGTTCGCGACGATGCCCGCGCCCGCCCTCGTGCGCCTGCACCAGGACCCCGAGGAGCCGATGCCCTACAAGGGCGACACGGCGCTGATCGACTCGCTCCCGGAGGAGGCCGTCGAGGCGCTCCTGCAGATGGCCGGCCCCAAGAGCGGGTCGCCGCTGACAATCGTCGAGCTGCGCCAGCTGGGCGGCGCGCTCGGGCGCCGCGAGCCCGGCCACGGCGCCGTGGGAGGCATCGACGCCGAGTTCGTCCTGTTCCTCTGCGGCATGGCGCTCGACGCCGACATGGGCGCGTTCATGACCGGCTACATGCAGCGTCTGAAGGCCGCCCTGGCGCCGTGGAGCGGCCAGGGCCACTACCTCAACTTCGCCGAGGAGCAGGTCGATCCGTCGCTCACCCACGACACCGACACGTGGGCGCGGCTGCGCGCCGTCAAGTGCCGCGTCGACCCCGACAATGTGATCCACGCGAACCACGCCATTTAGACTTCATCGGTATGGGCCGCATCTATGAACGCATCGATGAGAACCAGCGGAAATGGATTTCCAACCAGTCGATGTTCTTCGTGGGTACGGCCCCGTCCGGTGATTCCGGGCACATCAACGTCTCCCCGAAAGGCCCGATCGGGTCGCTGCGGGTGCTCGACGACCACACCGTCGCGTACTTGGACATCGTCGGCAGCGGCGCGGAGACGATCGCCCACCTGCGCGACAACGGGCGCATCTGCGTGATGTTCTGCGCCTTCGACGGGCCGCCGCGAATCCTGCGGCTGCACGGCGAGGGCGAGTACGTGCGCCCGGGCGACGACGGCTTCGACGACCTGCTCGCGCTGGGCTTCGCGGAGCCCGAGATCGCCGAGTCGATGCGGGCGTTCATCGTCGTCCACGTCACCCGCATCGCCGACTCCTGCGGCTACGGCGTGCCGCTGATGAGCTACGAGGGCGAGCGCCCGCACATGGACCTCTCGACCGCCAAGCGCATCCGCGTCGAGGGCGAAGGAGCGATGCGCGTCTACGAGCGCAAGCACAACTCCGAGTCGATCGACGGCCTCCCCGCGCTGAGCGGCTAGAGCAGCGAGCCGAGCGCGTAGCCGGCCGTGGCGAGCGCCAGGCCGGCCACGATCGACACGGCGAGGTAGGTGCGCTCGACCATCCAGGTCGAGAACGTCGTGTAGCCGCCGAGGAAACCCGTCCCGGCGATCAGCAGCACGGTCGAGCCCACATCCGCGCCGGTCACGACTCCCGCCACGAACGCGCCGGTCAGGTTCACCGCCAAAGTGCCGCGGGGAGCGAGCAGCAGGCCCACGCGCCAGCGCGCGAGCGCGCCGATCGACCCGGCCACCGTCATCGCCACCCACGCGATCACGGCGCCGCGCTCCGGGTCGCGAGCCGGCGGCCGAGTGACGCGGCGGCGAGCCCAACCACCACGCTGACCGCCAGATAGGTCGCGGCGAGGGGGACGTGGCCGTCGTCGCCGAGGACGACGATCTGCACCTGGAAGGTCGAGAACGTCGTCAGCGCGCCGCAGAACCCGGTGCCGACGAGCGGCCGCCACTGCGCGCGAGCGACCACGACCCAGCCGAGGATCAGCGTCCCCACGATGTTGACCGCGAACGTCGCCCACGGCCACGCGCCGGGGTGGACCGGGAGCGCCTCGGCCAGCCCCGCGCGGGCCAGCGTCCCGGCCGCGCCACCCGCCATGACCGCCGCTGCATCTCTCACCCGGCGCCAGGCTACCGCGCTTAAGGTGCCGGATTGGTGGGTACGCTTGGGCAGCTTTGCGGAGTCCCAGCACTTGAGTCCCCCCGAGACCGTCAACACGGCTCCCCCCGATCCCGCGGCGGCCTCAGCGCCGATTCGAATCCTCCTCGTCGAGGACGACGACGGCGACGCGCTGCTCGTCGAGGAGCTGCTGAACGTCAGCGGCGCGCGCGTGGAGATCGTGCGCGCGCAGACGCTCGCGGTCGCGCGGCGCGAGAAACTCGACCAGATCGACTGCGTGCTGCTGGACCTCGACCTGCCCGACGCGCACGGCCTCGCGGCGCTGCACCGGCTCAAGAACGATCGCGCGGACCTCTCGGTGCTCGTCCTCACGGGCTTCGATGACGAACGACGCGGCATCGAGGCCGTCACCGCCGGGGCGCAGGACTACCTCGTCAAGGGCCAGATCGACGGGCAGGGCCTCGCGCGCGCGGTTCGCTACGCGGTCGAGCGCCGGCGGGCGGAGGAGGCGCGCCAGCAGCTCGAGGTCGCCCGCCTGCACCAGGAGGAGAACGCGCGCCTGGAACGCGGCCTGCTGCCGGCGCCCCTGGTGACCGATCCCGAGCTGCTGCTGACGGCGCAATACCGCCCAGGCCGCCAGCGCGCGCTGCTGGGCGGGGACTTCTACGACGCGGTGCAGGTCGCCGACGGCACCGTGCACGCCGTGATCGGCGACGTCTCCGGCCACGGGCCCGACGCGGCCGCGCTCGGCGTCTGCCTGCGGATCGCGTGGCGCACGCTCGTCCTCGGCACCGGGGAAGCCGACGGCGTCCTCCCGACGCTGCAGATCGTCCACGAGGCCGAGCGCCACTTCGCGTGGATGTTCACCACGCTCGCGATGATCACGATCGCCCCCGACCGCGCGTCCGTGTCGGTCCGGCTCGCCGGCCATCCGCCGCCGCTGCTGCTGTCGGGCGACGAGATCACCGCGCTCGAACCCGCCCAGGTCAACCCGCCGCTCGGCGTCGTCGACGACGCCCGCTGGGCCGCGCTCGAGTACGCGCTCCCGGAGACGTGGGCGCTCCTGCTCTACACCGACGGGCTGATCGAGGGCCGGACCGGCATCGGCTCCGGGCGGCTGGGCGGCGAAGGCCTCGAAGCGATGGTCCGCGGCCTGCAGGACGAGGACGCGCCCGGCCTCGTGACGGCGCTCGTGGAGCGCGCCGAGGAGCTCAACGGCGGTCCGATGCTCGACGACGTCGCCGCGTTCCTGGTGCAGCGGCGGTGAGCGCTCGCCGTCGGCTGACGGCGAGCCAGTCCTTCGCGATCGCCGTCGCATTGCTGGTCGTCGTCGGCGTGCTCGGCACGGTCGCGAGCCTGATCGCGCTCAGCAACCTCAACGATGCGCGCGTTCAGCTGACCGACCGGCTCAGCCCCGCGGTCATCAGCGCCTCGGACTTCCGCTCGGCGCTGATCGACCAGGAGACGGGCGTGCGCGGGTACGCGCTCACGGGCGATCCGACGTATCTGGACCCCTACGAGAGCGGGTTGCGCGACGAGGCGCGGGCACGGGCGGAGCTGGACCGGCTGTCGAAGCAGCCGGGGCTCGAGCAGTTCCGGGAGGACATCGCCAGGATCTTCGCGGCGGCTCGCGGGTGGCAGGAGGGCTACGCGCTGCCGACCATCGCGCTGGTGAAGTCCGATCCGCAGCAGGCGCGCACGCCGCAGGCGACGGGTGCCGGGAAGGCGCGCTTCGACGGGCTGCGGCGCGCGGTCACCGATTTCCAGACCCGGCTCGCGCCGGTCCGCGCAGAGGCCCGCGACACGCTCGATCGCAACGCGAACTACGTGCTCTTCTGGGTGCTCGGGACCGGGATCGTGATCCTGATCAGCGTGGGCGCGGTGGCGTGGGTGCTCCGCGGGACGCTCGTGGTGCCGTTGCAGCGCCTTGCCGGCGCGGTGCGCGGCGTCGCGCGCGGCGACTTCGAACGCGAGGTCCGCGGCTCCGGCGCGCGTGAGGTGGTGGACCTGGCCGACGACGTGGACGACATGCGCACCCGCATCGTCTCCGAGCTCGAGGCGCTGCGGGTCGCCGAGTCCGACCTGCGCCGCTCCAACGCCGAGCTCGAGCAGTTCGCCTACGTCGCGTCGCACGACCTCCAGGAGCCGCTGCGCAAGGTCGCGAGCTTCTGCCAGCTGCTCCAGCAGCGCTACGAGGGTCAGCTCGACGCGCGGGCGGATCAGTACATCGGCTTCGCCGTCGACGGCGCGACGCGGATGCAGGACCTGATCAACGACCTGCTGGCGTTCTCGCGGGTCGGGCGCATGGAGCAGCCGCACACCGACGTCGACTGCGCAGCGGTGATGACGCGCGTGCGGGCGGATCTCGGCCGCGTGATCGAGGAGAACGAGGCCGAGTTGATCGTGGGCGAATTGCCGACCGTTCGTGGTGACGCCGGCCTGCTGCGCGTCGTCTTCCAGAACCTGTGCGCCAACGCGATCAAGTTCCGCGGCGAGGCGCCCCCGGTCGTGCACGTGGATGCGGAGCCCGAGGAGGCGTTCTGGCGCTTCCGCGTGGCCGACAACGGGATCGGCATCGACCCCGAGTACGCGGAGCGCATCTTCGTCCTCTTCCAGCGCCTGCACCCGCGCACGCAGTACGAAGGCACCGGGATCGGGCTCGCGATGTGCCGCAAGATCGTCGAGTACCACGGCGGGCGCATGTGGCTGGACACCGAGCGGGCCGGCGATACACAGGGTTCTACCTTCTACTTCACGCTTCCCATGGATCCGGAGACCCGATGACCGCAGACGAGAGCCAACCGATCAGCGTGCTGCTGGTCGAGGACGACCCGGGCGACGTCGTGCTCATCGAGGAGGCCTTCGAGCACAACAAGGTCCGCAACTCGCTGAAGATCGTGGGCGACGGCGTCGAGGCGATGGAGTACCTGCGCGCGCCCGGGTCCTCACGGCCGGATCTCGTGCTGCTCGACCTCAACCTGCCGCGCAAGGACGGGCGCGAGGTGCTGGCCGAGATCAAGTCCGACCCGGAGCTGCGCTCGATCCCGGTGGTCGTCCTCACGACGTCCAAGGCCGAGGAGGACATCCTGCGCTCCTACGACCTGCACGCCAACGCGTACGTGACCAAGCCGGTGGACTTCAACCGGTTCATCGAGGTCGTGCGCCAGATCGACGAGTTCTTCGTGACCGTCGTCAAGCTGCCCGGGCACCGCGCCGCGCCCAACTGATTTACGGCGCCTCCACGCGCTGGTACGGTCGCGCAGGTGGCCGTCGAGCATGCACCCGCTCCGGTCACACCGCAGCCGGCCCCGGCGCTGGCCGTGGCCGCGACGAGGCGACGGCCGCGAGTTTGACCGGCGTCACGATCACGCCCCCGAAGGCGAGCATCCCGCTGTCGGGGACGACGATCACCGCGGCCGCGACGCCCGCCGGCGCGGGCACGGTCAAGTACTCGCTGGTGGCGGACAAGGTCGCGCCCGCCGCCGCGACGAAGATCGACGAGTCCAGCGGCGCGATCACGCTCGACCCCAAGCAGCCCGGCGGCTCGATGAAGGTCCGCGCCGACAACGAGAGCTCCTGGGCCGACGCGAGCTTCAAGCTGATCGAGAAGCCGGCGGCGATCGCGGGGACCGCGGCGGGCACCTACGAAGGCCACTTCGTGCATACGTTCACGTCCGCGGGCGCGTCCGCGGCGGGGCTGGACGGCGAGAACATCAACGAGAAGTTCGACTCGCTGACCGCCGACACGCCGTTCGGGCCGTTCACGCTGCAGGCCAACGCCGCGGGCTCCTCGGGCTGGGACCTGGACTCGACCGGCAAGATGGGCGGGCCGGACAAGGTGTCGATCGGCAAGGGCATCGACGCGTCCCCGTTCGTCAAGAACGCCTCGAACCCGACGCCCGCCAAGGCGCTCCCGCAGGGCTTCTCGATGACGCAGAAGCTCCACGCCAAGACGTTCCCCGACGCGACGCTGGATGCGACGACGCCCCACGTGCGGACGCTCGAGGACGTCGGCGGCAAGCTGCAGATGACGCTGAAGGCGGGTGCCGGCAGCGTCTCGATCGAGATCAAGACGCCCGCGGCGCCGGCCACTCCCGCCACTCCCGCTGCTCCGAAGGCGGCGGGCGAGGGCGACGAGGCCGTCCCGGAGGCTCAGGGCACGACGGACTGACGGCCGTCGTAGGCGATCAGCGCGGGGAACAGCACGGCGATCAGGGCGATGCCGGCGACGCAGGCCAGTCCGCCGCTGACCACGGCGACGCCCGCGGTGGTCAGGGAGGCGGCGATCCCGGACTCGAGGTCGCCGAGCCGCGGCCCGGAGGTGACGACGAGCATGAAGGTCGCGGACATGCGGCCTCGGAGCTCCTCGGGCGTGACGGACTGGTTGATGATCGAGCGGCACACGGCGCTCACGCTGTCCGCCGCGCCCGCGATCGCCAGCAGTGCCGCGGCGGGCCAGATCGAGGGCATGAAGCCGGCGCCGGCGATCGCCAGGCCCCAGACGGCGACGGCGCCGATGACGACGCGGCCGAGCCAGCGGGCGTGCTCGACCCAGCCGGTCGTGAGCGCGCCGACCACCGCTCCCGCGGACACGGAGGCGTAGAGCAGGCCGGTCCCGCTCGCGCCCGCGTCGAAGACGGTGAGGGCGAGCACGGCGAAGAGCGCGCGCGGCATCCCGAAGGTCATCGCGACGAGGTCGGCGGCGAACGAGCCCATCAGCGCGCTGTTGCGGCGCACGAACGTCAGCCCTTCCCGGATCGATTGCAGGATCGGCGGGTGCTCGGTGTCGGTCGGCGCGGGGTCGAGGCGGGGGAGGGTGACCGTGATGCCGAGCATGAGCAGGAACCCGGCCGCCTGGATCGTGTACGCCGAGCCGATCCCGACGGCGGCGATCATCAGCCCGCCGATGCCCGGCCCGACGACCGCCGCGACCTGGTGCAGGCCGTAGCTGACCGACAACGCGGCCCTGAGGCGGTCGCCGGCGAGCGCGGGGACGACCGCCGAGCGGGTGACGTTGTCGACGGTCGACCCGCCCGCCAGGAGCGCGGCGAGGAGGTAGATCAAGAGCACCGGCGGGTCCTCGGCGAAGCTGATCGCCGCGAGCACCGTCGCGGAGGCCGCGATCGCCAGTTGCGCGCCGAACATCAGCTTGCGCCGCTCGACCCGGTCCGCGATCGCGCCGGCGAACAGCGAGCAGATCACGATCGGGAGCAGTTCGACGATCCCGAGCAGGCCGACCAGCGCCGGTGACTTCGTGAGCGTGTAGACCTGGTATGGGATGGCGACCAGCGCGGCCTGTGACCCCAGGCCGGAGATCAGCTCCCCCGAGATCAGCCTCCGCAGCGGGCGGTTGTCACGGAGGACGCTCAGATCCACCGCGATCCGTCGCTTCATCCCGCAAGCAGTGAAGCAGCAGGTCGTGCCAGGATGGGTACACGGGTCGTCTATGACGCGGACGGACACAACGGCGGATCCCCTGACCGAGCTCACGTTCGAGATCGAGCGCTTCGAGTGGACGGCCGCGGACCGCCTGGAAGTCACGGGTCGCTGGTTCGGCGTCCGCGGCCAGCGCTTCGTCCGCCCGACGCTCCACCTCCGCGTCGACGGCCGCCGCCGGCGCGTGATCGCGCTGCTCGATCACAAACCCTGGTCACCCGACGCCGATGCCTGGACCGCCGCCTTCGCCTGGCGCGGCGAGCAGACGGGCATCACCGACGCCCGCCTCGAGGTCTCCACCGACATCGTCCTCGACCTTCCGACTCCGGGCCCGAACCTCAAGACCGCAGCGCTGTCCCCGCGTCCCCGGACCAAGCGCGAAGCGCCCCGCCAAATGGCGCCACGCCGAGAGCCACCGTCGCAGCCGCCGCCTGCCGCAACCGAAGAGCCGCCGCCGGTCGCCGCGGCGTCCGGCGTCGAGAAGGCCGCGAAGTCGCCCGGCGTGAGCGCCGAGAGGGCCGCGAAGGCGGCCGGCGTGAGCGCCGGGAAGGCCGCGAAGTCGCCCGGCGTGAGTGCCGAGAGGGCCGCGAAGTCGCGCCGTCCGAGTGCCGTGACGGTCACGCCGCCGGCACCGGCCGCGGAGCCCTCCGCCGTCGAGGCGCCCGGGGCCGGCGCCGAGATGGCTTCGCCGCCGCCCACGGAGCCGGCCGCGTCTGCAGGGTCCGTTCCGGCGCCCGCCGTCGTCGACTCGCCCGTCCCGGCCCCGCCCGCCGAACGTGTTTCGCCGCCCGCCACCGCGAGGCCCGTTTCGCCGCCCGCGGAGCCGACCGCCACCGCCGAGCCTGCTTCGTCACCGCCCGCGCCCGCCGAGCCCATTTCTCGGCCGGCCGCGGAGCCGCCTGCCACCGCTGGCCCTGCTTCGCCGCCGCCCACGACCGCCGGGCCCGTCCCGGCCCTGCCCGCCGGGCGTGTCTCGCCGCCCGCCGGCGCCGATTCGCCCGCCCGCGAGAGGCCCGCCGAACGGGCCTCGCGGGTCTTGCCGCCCGCTTCCTCGCCGTCACCCACGGCTGACGCGGAAACCGCCAGCGCGCCGGAATCGTCAACCCAGGTCGACGCGCAGCGCGAGCCGGCGGCTCCCGCCGTTCCCGCGCACGCGCCGTCGTCGGTGACGGCGGAGATCGCCGCGCTGGCACTCGAGCGGCGGTTGATCGAGGAGCGGGCCGAGCGGGAGGCGCTCGCGCACGAGCTCGCCGAGGCGCGGCAGCGAATCGAGGCGCTCTCGTCGCATCACGAGAGCGCGGTGGCGCGGGCGCAGGAGATCGTCGATCTCGAAGGGCGGCTCGCGGTCGCCAATGCGCGTGCCGACGCCGCGCAGGCGCACGTGACGAGGCTCGAGCGGGAGCTCTCGCGTGCGCAGGACGTGGTGTCGGCCCAGGCCGATCCGCTGCCGCCGCGCACGCCGCGGCGGCGAGGCGGGCAGGAGTGGGACGCGCGGACCAAGCTCACCGCGATGGCGGCCGTCGCGGTCGCGCTGGTCGTCCTGCTGATCATCGTGATCACCGTGGTCTGAGGCCCAACACGGTCTCGATCGTGTCGGCCTCGGCGGCGGGCTTGTCGTCGCGATAGCGGACCACGCGGGCGAAGCGCAGCGCCACACCGCCGGGATACCGCGGGCTGGTCTGGACGCCGTCGAACGCGATCTCGACCACCAGCTCCGGCCGCACGAATACGACGTGCCCGGAGCGATGCGTCTCCAAGGACAGGAGTTTCTGCGTCTGCCACTCCAGCAGCGCGTCGGTGAGGCCCTTGAAGGTCTTGCCGAGCATCACGAACCCGCCGTCAGGCCCGCGCGCGCCGAGGTGCAGGTTCGAAAGCCACCCGCGCCGGCGTCCCGAGCCCCACTCGACGCCCAGCACGACGAGATCGAGCGTGTGGATCGGCTTGACCTTCACCCACGCCGCGCCGCGCCGCCCCGCCTCGTACGGCGCGTCGAGCCCCTTGACGACCACGCCCTCGTGCCCCTGCGCCAAGGCGGCCTCGAGCATCTCCGGGCCGCCGCGCGGCACCCGCCACTCCGAAGGCACCAGCGCCGACAGGGCCGCCGCCCGCTCGGAGCCGGGCCGATCCAGCAGATCCACGCCGTCGAGGTGCAGGAGATCGAAGAACATCGGCGTCAGCACGACCGTGTGCCCGGACCGGCTCGCGAACCGCGAGCCGGTCACCTGGAACGGGTAGGGCGTCCCGTCGTCGCGCAGCGCGATCGCCTCGCCGTCGAGCACGAACGCGTCGCCCGGCAGGGCGCGCGCCGCGGCGACGACCTCCGGCAGCCGCGCGGTGACGTCGTCCAGCGTGCGGGAGAAGATCCCGACGTCGTCGCCGGACCGGTGGACCTGGATCCGCGCGCCGTCGAGCTTCCACTCCACCGCCGCCGCCCCCGTCTTCTCCAGCGCGGCGTCCAGATCGGGAGCGGTCGAGGCGAGCATCGGCGCGATCGGCCGGCCGACTTCGAGCCGGAACGCCTGTAGCGCCTCCGCGCCCACGCCGAGCGCCGCCTCGGCCACCGCACCGAGATCGCCCCGCAGCATCAGCGCCCGCCGCACGAGTGCCACCGGGACCTCCGCCGCGCGGGCGATCGCGTCGCCGACGACCGCCGCCAGAGCACCCTGGCGCAGGTCGCCGATGATCAGCGCGCGCAGATACGACTGCTCGGACTCGGTGGCGCGCGCCAGCAGCGCGGTCAGCGCGGCACGGCGCGCACCCTGCGAGCCCGGCCCGCTCAACTCCGCGAGCGCATCGAAGGCCGTGTCCACCTCGGCCACCGACAACGAAGCAACGGAAGCAGGCGGCGGCAGCTCCTTCAACGACGCCCACCCGACCCCGAGCACCCGCTGCCGCGGCGCGCCCGCCAGGTACCCGGCGCCGGCGGCCCGCTCGCCCTCGTCCAGCGACGCAAGCGCGGCGGCGAGCCGCGCGACCTTGTCCTTCCGCCCGCTCAAAGCGCGAACGTCCTCGGTGGCGGCGGCGAGCTCGGCGAACAGCACCCCCACATTCAATAGGCTCGCCCAGATGCTCGACGGCCGCACCGTGCTGGTCACCGGCGCCTCGTCCGGGATCGGCCGCACGACGGCGCTCCACCTCGCTCAGCTCGGCGCGAACGTGCTCGCCGGTGTGCGCACCCCCGAGGCCGGCGAGGCGCTCGGCCCCACAGTCACCCCGGTCCGGCTCGACGTCACCCGCGCGCCGGACGTCGCCGCGCTCGCGCAATATCGCCTCGACGGCCTGGTGAACAACGCCGGGATCGCCGTCACGGCGCCGCTGGAGTTCCTCCCGGTCGAGGAACTGCGACGGCAGCTGGAGATCAACGTGATCGCCCAGCTGGCGGTCACGCAGGCCTGCATGCCCGCGCTCAGAGCGACCCAGGGGCGCATCGTCAACGTCTCCTCGATCGCCGGCCGGGTCGCACTCCCGCTCTACGGACCCTACGCCGCGTCGAAGTTCGCGCTCGAGGCGCTCAGCGACGCCCTGCGCCGCGAGCAGCAGGAGGTCGGCGTGATCCTCGTCGAGCCCGGCTCGATCGCCACCCCGATCTGGGACCGCTCACTCGCCGCCGCCGACGCCCTGTACGCGGCGATGCCCCCGATCGCCCACGAGCGCTACGACGCGCTCGTCGCCAAGCTGCGCGGGATGGCGGAGAAGCAGGGGGAGGAGGGCGAGCCGCCCGAGGCCGTCGCGCGGGTCATCGCCACCGCGCTGAGCACTGCGAGGCCCCGCACCCGGTACGTGGTCGGCAACCGCGCACGCGTCCAGGCGGCGCTCGCGCGAGCGCTCTCGGGCAGGGCGATGGACAAACTGCTCGCCAGGGCAATCAAGACCTAAGATTGTTGAACAATCCTGCCGATTGTGGAACAATGCGCTCCATGTCCGGCACCGCCCGCCTCCAGGTCCTCCTCGCGTCCCTCTGCTTCGGCACGACCGGCACCGCCCAGGCGCTGGGCCCGGACGGCCTCGCGCCCGCGGGGGTGGGAGCGGGCCGGATCCTCGTCGGCGGCTCGCTCCTGGTCCTCGTCGCCCTGCTCACCAGCGGGGCGCGCTCGCTGCGGCGACTCGCGCGCAGGCCGCTGATCCTCGCCGCCGGCGCGGTCGCCACCTACCAGCTCTCGTTCTTCGCCGCCGTGCACGACACCGGCGTGGCCGTCGGCACGATCGTCGCGCTCGGCTCCGCGCCCGCCCTGGCCGGAGCGCTCGAGTGGGCGGTGGACCGCAGGTCGCCCACCCGCGCCTGGGCGACGGCGACCGCGCTGGCCTGCGCCGGCGTCGCGCTGCTCGCCCTGGCGGGAGCGGACGCGGACATCTCGCTCCCCGGGGTCGGTCTGGCGCTCTGCGCGGGCGCGTCGTACGCGGGCTACACGCTCGCCGCGAAGCGCATGCTCGGCGGCGGGCACTCGCCCGAGACCGTGATGGCGGGGGCGTTCGGTCTCGGCGCGGTCTTGCTCCTGCCCGTGCTGGCGATCACCGGCGCCGGGTGGATCGCCGAACCCGGCGGCGCCGCGCTGATCGTCTTCCTCGGCGTCATCCCGACCGCGCTCGCGTATCTGCTGTTCGCGCGCGGCCTCAAGCGGCTCAGCGCCGCCGAGACCGCCACGCTGACCCTCGCCGAGCCGCTCACGGCCGCGCTGCTGGGCGTGATCGTGCTGAGCGAGCGGCTGTCGGCGCCCGCCGCGCTCGGCGCCGTGCTGATCCTCGGCGGGCTGCTGGTGCTCGCGGCGCCCGACGTGCGCCGGCCCGCTACGGTCCCGGCGTGAGCACGGTCGAGACGGTCGTCGCCGCGCTGCGGCAGGAGATCCTCGAAGGCGAGCGGCCCGGTGGGCAGCGGCTGGTCGAGCAGGAGCTGACGGCGCGGCACGGCGTGTCGCGCCACACGCTGCGCGCGGCGCTGCGGGAGCTCGCGGCCGAGGGCCTGGTGCGGATCGAGCCCAACCGCGGCGCGCGGGTGACGCGCCTGACCGCGGAGGAGATCGTCCAGCTCTACGAGCTGCGGACCGCGCTCGAGGTCGAGGCGGCGCGGCTCGCGCTGGAACGCCATCGCGGGCGCCTGCCCGCGTCGGTGCACCAGGCGCTCGCGGAGCTCGAGGCGGCGTGCGCGAACGGCGCGTGGGGACCGATCAACGCCGCGCACGCCGAGCTGCACGGCGCGATCGTGGCGGCGGCGGAGAGCCCGCGGATCGAGGCGGCGCACGCCGCGCTGAACGGCGAGTTGCAGCTCTTCCTCGCCCAGCTCGAACCGCTCTGGAGCGTCGAGCGCATGGCAGCCGACCACGCCGCGCTCGTGCGGGGGCTGGAGCGCGACGGGCCGGTTGTGCTGCGTAAGCACCTTGGTGAGTCTGCGGCGGCCTTGCTGGCCGCCGAGGCAGGGGACGCCGCGCGGGCGGCCCGTGTCGGCGACCCGCCCGCGCGGTAGAGATCCCGGTCGGGAGACTTGCGGAGCGCCTCCTGATTGAATGCCCTCAAGCGAACGCGAAAAACGGCGGATTTCGGCGTTTGTCAGGCTTGGAACGATTCTCGGTGCGACGGTCTGGCGGGGCCGCTTGTCATCCTTGTCCGCGTCAACTCCACAAGAGGAGACCCGTTGACTCGCAGATTCGACATCGGGCCGTTTGTGCTGGCCCTTGCGGCACTCGTACTTCTGGTGAGCCTGTTTTTGCCGTGGGTGGACTACGGCGCGGCGGTTGCCGCGATCCCGAACGGCGCCGGCGCCGACGACGTCAACGCCTGGCGTCTGTTCGAGATCACCGACCTCCTGCTCGCGGCGCTGGCGATCGCGGCGGTGGTGGCCGCCGCGGGCCTCATCACGCCCGCCGTCGATCTCATAGAGCGCCGTTGGGTGCCGTGGATCGTCGGCGCCGCGTTCGTGCTCGTCGCCAACCAGATCCTCGAGCCGCACAACCAGGTCGGCAGCCGCGGCACGGGCGCGTGGCTCGCGTTCGCCGCGACCGTCGTGATGGTGATCGGTGCCGTACTGAGTCTCACCAAGGTCTCGGTGGCCGTGGGCGTCGAGGGCCGTGACCGGCGCCGGCGCGTCGCCGCGGTCGACCATCGCCCGCCGCCGACCGAGGCCGGTGCACCGGTCCAGCGCTCCAGCACGTCATTGCTCACCGACCCGCCCGAGGCCGGCAAGGAGAGCTGATGCCGGCGGTCGGTGAGGTCTCCTTCGAGCTCGAACGCTTCGAGTGGACGGCTGACGACCGGCTCGAGGTCGTCGGCCGCTGGAACGGCGTCCGCGGGCGCCGCATCTCGCGCCCGGCGCTGACCGTCGACGCCGGCGGGCGCCGTCAGCGCCTGTCGGGCACGCAGGAGTCCGACGAGCCGTGGACCGCCTCGTTCGCCTGGTCGGGCGACGACATCGCGGGCGCGGAACTGGAGATCGGCCGCTCGCTGGTCGTCGAGCTCCCGGCGCCCCGCCGCCGCCGCCGGCGCGCCGGCGCGTCCGCGGAGAGCGAGCTGCGGGTCCACAACGAGGAGCTGCGCGCGACCGTCGCCGAGCTGCGCGCCGCGCTCACCCTCGCGCCATCGGCCGAGGCCGTGCGCGCCGCCGAGGACGAGCGCGACCGCCTCGCGGCCGAATTGGCGGCGCAGCACGCGGACGCCGCGCCGGACGAGCGCGTGACGGCGCTGGAGAGCGAGCGGGACCGCCTCGCGGCTGATCTCGCCGACCTCGAAGCCGAGCGCGACGAACTGCGCACGTCGCTGGCCGGTGCGGCGCCGGCGGAGCGGCTCGCCGATCTCGAGGCCGAGCGCGGGCGTCTCGCCGCCGAGCTCGCCGCCCTGCGCGAGACGCAGGGCGCGCGCGTCGATGCCGACCAGGAGCTCGCGGGCCTGCGCCTCGCCCACGGGAGCCTGCGCGCCGCCCACGAAGCGCTCGAGGACGAGCTCGAGGAGCTCCGGGGCATCCGCGAGCAGCGCGACGAGCTCGCCGGGCTCATCGAGCAGCTCAAGGCGACCGCGGGCGACACCGAGAACGAGAAGGCGAGCCTCGGCGCGCTCGTGCGCGAGCTGGAGTCGGCGCGCGAGACCGTCAGCGCCGACCTCGCGGTCGCGCGGGAGGAGATCGCCCGGCTCGAACGCGACGTCGCTGAGCGCGACCGCTCCCTCGACGAGGCACGGCAGGACGCGGCAAAGCGGGTCGAGACCGAGCGCGCGACGACCACCGAGGTCCACTCCCGCCTCGCCACCGCGCGCGAGGAAGCGCAGAAGACGCTGGTCGCCGAAGCGGCGGAGACCGAGCAGCTGCGCGCCGAGCTCGAGCAGGCGCGGGCCGACTTCGAACGTCAGCTCGGCGCCGAGCGGGCCGAGGTCGCGCGGCTGCGCGAGGAGCTGCTGTCGAGCGAGGTCGACGAAGGCGCCGAGGAAGCGTCGCGCCGCATGGTCGAGCGCATCACCCGCGACCTCGAGCGCGAACGGGCGACCTCGCGCAGCCTCAAGCGCGAGCTGGACACGCTGCGCTCCGATACGGCGGAGCAGCGACGCCAGCTCTCCGCCTCGACGGCGAACGGCACGCTCGCGATGGACGAGCCGCCCGCACGCTCGGTGCGTACGCCCGAGGGGACGCAGCGGCGCGTCGAAGCGGCCCGCGCCCACGCCTCCCAGCGCGTCCCGAAGGTCCCGCCCTCGCCGTACGCGCTGTGGGCGGTGCGCCTCGTCGCCACGGTCACGGTTGCGGCGCTGCTGATCCTGCTCGTCGTGCTCGTCAAACTGGTGACCGGATGATGGCTCGTATCGCCCCGGACGCTCGTCCTTGACCGCAGTCGCGCGTCCCGCGCCGGACGTGCAGCGCTGGAGCGTCGCCGCCCAGGGAGCGCTCGTCGTGGGCGTGGCGCTCGTCCTCGCCGCCCTGTCGCTGCTGCGGCCCTACGCGCTCGCGTTCGACCCGCTGGCGTGGTCGGTGTGGGGGCGCGAGGTCGGGCGGCTCACGCTCGACACCTCGAGCGGGCCGTCGTGGAAGCCGTTCCCGGTGCTGTTCACGACGCCGCTCGCGCTGTTCGGTGGCGCGACGCCCGCGCTGTGGCTGATCGTCGCGCGCGCCGGTGGGCTGCTCGCGCTGGCGGGAGCGTTCGCTTTGGCGACGCGGCTCGGCGGGCGCTGGGCGGGTGTCGCGGCGGCGGCGGTGATGGCACTCTCCCCGTGGTGGGCGTACAACACGGCGCTCGGCAACTCCGAAGGTCTGCTCGCCGCCGCGGTCACGTGGGCGGTCGTCGCGGGGCTGTCGGGGCGCCATCGCGCCGCGCTCGCGCTGCTGACGGCCGCGGCGCTGATGCGGCCGGAGGTCTGGCCGTTCCTCGGCGCCTACGGGGTCTGGATGTGGACTCGCCATCCGGCGGAACGCCGTGCGGTCGTGCTCGCCGGTGTGCTGATCCCGCTGCTGTGGTTCGGCCCCGATCTGGTCGGCGCCGGCGGCGCCCTCGACGCGTCCAAGACCGCGCGCGGAATTCCCAGCCCCGGCAGCGCGAAGCTCGCGGACATCCCGGCGCTCGCCCTGCTCGGGGACACCGCGACGCTCTTCACGCTCCCGGCGCTGGCCGCGGCGCTGTTCGCCGCCGCGTTCGGCGGGCGGACCGCGCGACTGCTCGCCGCGGGTGCGCTGGGGTGGGTGGCGATCGTCGCGCTGATGACCACCGCGGGCTACGCGGGCAATCCGCGCTACCTCGTCGCAGCGGCGGCGATCGGGGCCGCACTCGCCGGGGTGGGTGCGGTGCGCGCCGCGTCCATGCTGTTCGGAAGCCGCGTCACCTTCGCAGCCCCGATCGGGGCGCTCGTGCTCATCGGGGCCGTGCTCGCCGTCACGGCGGGTGACCTTCGCACGCAGTCGCGCGAGTTGTCCTCGCGCGCCGCCGCCGCGGGCGCCTTCGACGGCGTGCTCGCGCGCGCCGGCGGGCGCGAGGCGCTCGTGCGCTGTTCGCGCATCCGTACCAGCAGCCGCGCGCGGTCGCTGGTCGCCTGGCGCCTCGATCTGCCGCTGCGCGACCTCGACGCCCGCCCCGAGCGCCCCGCGGTCGTGATCCGCGCGAAGTGGTTCTACGGCCAGGGCCTCGAGCCGCCGCGCGACCCGGGCTACAAGACGCTCGTGACGAGTCCGTACTGGGAGTTCGTCGCCGCCTGCGGCCCGGCTCCGCAGCTCGGAAAGTAGGGTTCGGCGCCGTGACCGAGATCGCCATCGTCGTGCATGGAGGCGCCGGGAAGTGGCCGGCGGATGCGTATCAGCAGGCGCGCGACGGCGTGTCCCGCGCCGTCGAAGCGGGTCACGCGGTGCTGGCGGCCGGGGGAGACGCGCTCGCCGCCGTGCAGGCCGCGGTGATCGTGCTCGAGGACGACCCGGGCTTCAACGCCGGCCGCGGCGCCGCGCTCAACGAGCACGGCGCGATCGGCCTCGACGCCTCGATCATGCGCGGTTCCGACCGCGCCGCCGGCGCCGTGGCCGCGCTGACCGGCATCCGCAACCCGATCACCGCCGCCCGCGCGGTGCTCGACGAGGGCCGGCACGTCTTCCTGGTCGGCGACTCCGCGAGCGCCTACGCGCGGGAGACCGGCCTCGCGACCGAGCCGGAGGACTGGTTTCACACCGAGGACCGCAAGCGCGCCTTCGAGGCGGGTGACGACAGCCGCGGCGGCACCGTCGGAGCAGTGGCGCGCGATGCGCGGGGCGGGGTCGCCGCCGCGACCTCGACCGGCGGCAGCGCCGGCAAGCATCCCGGCCGCGTCGGCGACTCGCCGCTGCTGGCCGCCGGGACGTGGGCGGACGACCACACCGCCGCGATCTCCTGCACCGGCGACGGTGAGGCGATCATGCGCGTCGCGCTCGCCCACGAAGTCGATGCGCTGATGCGTCACGCGGGCCTGCCGCTGGCGCAAGCGTGCGAGCGGGCGCTCACCGGCCTCGCGGATCTCGGCACCGCCGGCCTGATCGCCGTCGGCGCCGGCGGCATCGCCACGCCCTTCACGACCCCGGCGATGCCGCGCGCCTGGAGGATCGGGAACGGCCCCGTCAGCGCCGCCGTCGGGCCCGATGGCTGACGTCGACCACCTCTACTCGCTCCCGCTGGAGGACTTCATCGGCGGTCGCGCCGCCGCCGCCAAGGAGATCCGTAAGGCGGGCGATCGCGACACCGCCGCGGTGGTCGCCAAGCTGCCGAAGCCGACCCCCGCCGCCTGGACCGCGAACCAGGTCGCGCGCGAGCAGCCCGAGCTGATCGAGGCGATGCTCGAGGCGGGCGCGGAGCTGCGCGCGGCGCAGGAGGCGGCGGTCTCCGGCGGCGGCGGACAAGGCCTGCGCGACGCGACCCTCGCCGAGCGCCGCGCCGTCGACGCCGTGATGACCGCGGCAATGGCCTACCGCCCGGCCGGACGAACGCTCTCGCGCGCGATGGCCGACCGCCTGCGCACGACCCTCCACGCGGCGGCGACCGACGAGGCGCTGCGCGACGCGCTCGCCGCGGGGCGCCTGGTGGACGAGGCGCAGGCGGGCGGAGCGTGGCCGTTCGCGCTCGAGCCCGCGCCGCGCGAGGAGAAGCAGCGCGCCGCGAAGGGGAGGGCGAAGCGCGCCGGCGACGGGACGACGCCCAGCGCCGACACGGCGAGCACAGGCGGCGCGACCGCGAAGCGAGGCGCCGCGAAGGGCGCCGGCGAGGCCGCGGGCGCGGAGAAGCGAGGCGCCGCGAAGACCGCCGATGACGGCGGTGACGCTGCGACGAAGCGAGCCGCCGCGCAGGCGCGCGCCGACGAGGCCGCGGCGGCGAAGGCCGCCGAGGCCGAGCGCGCGGCGGCCGCGGCGCGCGAGGCGCTCGAGGACGAGTTGCGCGAGGCCCGCATGTCGCTGAGGGTGCGCGAGCGGGTCTTCGCCGGTGCGCAGGAGGACGCCGGGGGCGCGAAGGATGCCGTCAATCAGGCTCGGGCCGCGCTCGAGCAGGCGCAGAAGGCCGCGGAGGACGCGGTGGCCGAGGCCGAGGCGGCGGAGCGGGTGCTCGACCAGGCGCGGACGGCGCTCGACGAAGCCCGCGACGCGGTCGCCCGCCTGGAAGAGAAGCTCGACTAGATGAACGGGGCGGGCCGCTCGACGAGGCCGCGCCCGAGCACCTCGACCGACTCGCCCGGCGCACATGCCGCGATGTCGTGGGCCTCGTTGCGCAGGCGCCGGCGCAGCACCGCCAGCGCGGGCAGGCCGAGGATCGCCGGGATGGCCAGCAGCAGGCCGCGGTAGGCGATGACCGCGACGGCGGCGTCGGTGGCGTCGATCCCGTAGATCACGAGCGTGCCGATCAGGCCGCCGTCGACGCCGCCGATCCCGCCCGGGATCGGGATCAGCGACCCGAGCTGGCCGATGATGTAGGCGACGAGCAGCACGCCGACCGGCGGCAGCGGGTTCCCGAACGCGACGAAGCAGACGCCGAGCATCGCGACGTCGAAGAGCATGTAGCCGGCGGCGCCGAACAGGATCGCGAAGCTCCCGGTGCGCAGGAGCCGCAGGGCCTCCTCGACGCCCTCGGCGACGACCTTCAGACGCGAGACCCGGCGCGTGAGCCGCCCCGCGGCGAGCGCGCCGCCGATGACCGCGAGCGCCGCAGCGGCCGGGATCGCGCCCAGCACCCACGAGGGCGACCCGGGCAACACGTGCGTGGCCAGCCCAAGCCCGCCGAGCACCAGGAAGGTTGTGTTGGCGAAGCTGGTGATCAGGAAGAACGCGACCGTCCGGCGTGCGATGTACGCGGTCTCCAGCCCGCCGCGTCGCAGGATCCACGCGCCCAGCGCGAGCCCGCCCGCGCCGCCGACCGAGAGCACCGAGTTCGCGGCCAGCTCGGACAGCCCGATCTCTGAGCTCGTCAGCCAGCTCATCTTCGAGCAGAACACGCCGCGGAACACGAGCACATAGGAGAAGCAGGACGCGAGCTGCAACACCACGGCGAACAGGAGCCACCCGACCGAGGCGCCGCTGAAGCGCGACCGCAGCGAGCTCAGTCCCGGGACGAGGACGATCACGGCGATCACGACCAGCACGATCGCTCCCAGGATCAGCAGCGAGTGCCGCAGGCGCGACGAGGAGAACTCGTCGGGGAGCGGCTCGGCCTCGATCCCGGCCGACGGCTCGAGGTACTCGACGATGAATTCGGGCCGGTCGCTCACAACGAGCGAGACCTCTAGCAGCTACTCGGCTTCGCCGGGCGGAAGATTCGGGTAACAGGCGAGCGCGAGCCGGAAGGCATGGCCTTCGCCACCGCCGTAGCGCGTCAGCACCTCGCCGAACGCGCGCTGCAGCTCGGACACGAACGCCGCGCCGTCCTCGGGCGCCAGCCGGATGTCGCCCGCGATGCCGAACGACGGAAGCGTGGGGGGACCGGAAGCCAGCCGCGCGAGATCGCGCTGCAGGCTCTCGGTCAGGTCGAGCAGGAAGCCGAGCCCGAGCTGCGCCTCGCGGGTGCGGGCGTCGCCGAGCCGGCCGACGATCGCGGGCGAGACCCAGAAGGACTTCGCCACCGCCTGGTAGACGCCTTCGATGATCCCGCGGACGCGGTGCTCCTCGACCAGCGACACCAGGCCGTGGGCCTGCAGGCGCTTGACGTGGTAGTAGACCGCCTGCGGCGTGTCGCCCAGCACCTGGCCGATCTGCGTGCAGGTGCGCGGCTCGGCGAGCTGGCGCAGCACCTCGACCCGCTTGGGCTTGAGGAGGGCGTCGGCCTGTTCGACCGCGTCGATGTAGAGGGTGTCGAGCACCTACGGCGTGCTTTGTACGTCAAAGCGGACGGATGTTCAAGCGATGAACGATCTCATGCTGACATTCCGCCACTTCGACGGCAAAAGTCAAACGATTTACCGTAATCTGCGCGCAGTGACGACCGTCCGCGACGCCACGTTCGACGTCCTCCGGCGCCTCGGGCTGACCACGATCTTCTCGAACCCCGGCTCGACCGAGGTGCCGTTGCTCGCCGGGCTGCCGGACGACCTGACGTTCGTCCTCGCCCTGCACGAGGGCAGCGTCGTGGCGATGGCGGCCGGCCACGCGCTCGGGGCGGGGCGCCCGGCGCTCGCGCTCCTGCACAGCACGCCCGGGCTCGGCAACGCGGTCGCCGCGATCGCCACCGCCCGCCTGAACCGGGCGCCGCTGGTGATCGTGGTCGGGCAGCAGGACCGCCGTCACCTCGCGCTCGACCCGTTCCTGGCCGGCAAGCTCGACGGTCTCGCCGGCCGCTATCCGGTCTCCGCCGAGCAGCCGGTCCGTGCGCAGGACGTCCCCGGCGCGATCGTCCGCGCCTACCACGAGGCCACCACCGCCCGCGGACCCGCGCTGGTGGTCGTCCCGATGGACGACTGGTCCGCGCCCGCGCCCGAGCCGCACGAGATCATCGGCCCAGCCCAACTGCTGCGCTCCCAGGCCGCGGACCCCGCCGCGGTGGAGGCGCTGGCAGCCGTCCTCAACGAGGCCTCCCGTCCCGCCATCGTCGCCGGGGCGGGCGCGGACGGCTACGCCGGCTGGACCGCCCTGATCGCCCTCGCCGAGCGCCTCAACGGACCCGTGTTCCAGGAGCCGTTCGGTGCCCAGGCGGGCTTCCCGCAGGACCATCCGCAGTTCGCGGGCCATCTTCCGGCGAGGCGGGAGCGGCTGCGCGAGACGCTCAAGCCCCACGACGCCGTCCTGATCGTCGGCACCGGCGCGATCCGCCAGTACCCGTACGACCCGGGTCCGCTGGTCGAGCCGAGCACGCGGCTGCTGCTCGTCACCCAGGACCCGGAGGAGGCGCACCGCAGCCCGGTGGAGCTCGCCGTGCTCGGCGATCCCGCCGCGCTGTGCGCCGCGCTGGCCGAGGCGGTCGACGCACGCGAGCACACGTTCACGCCCCGTACGCCGCCGCCAGACCCGCCGCCGCCCGACCATGGAGAGCCGCTGCGCGCCGCCCACGTGCTGCAGGCGCTCGCCGACCGCCTCCCACGCGACGCGATCCTGCTCGAGGAGACCCCCAGCAGCCGCCCCGAGCTGCACGCCCGCATCCCCGCCACCGCCCCGCTGGGCTTCATCAGCGCGATGGGGATGCTCGGGTTCGCGCTCCCCGCGGCGATCGGCCTGCGCATGGCCCGCCCCGACCGCCCGGTGCTGACCGTCGTGGGCGACGGCTCGTCGCTCTACCAGATCCAGGCGCTCTGGTCCGCCGTCGCGTACCGGACCGGTGTCCTCTTCATCGTCCTGCGCAACGGCGGCTACGCGATCATGGACCGCCTGGCCGAGCGCGCCGGGAGCGCCGGCCCGTGGCCCGCGCTGGACGACGTCGACATCGCGGCGATGGCCAAGGCCCAAGGCTGCGAGGCGCGCCGGATCGAGACGCACGAAGCGCTCGTCGCCACGCTCGACGCCGTCCTCGACGACCTCGCCGTACGCGACACCCCGCTGCTGCTGGAGATCGCGGTCGCTCAGGACGCGACGTTCGACCCCTGATTCATCGCCTCGAGCATGACCCGGACACCCCGAAGGGGGTTCAGCCGAGCGCGTCGGCGAGCACGGCGGGGTCGCGCTCGCCTTCAGGAAGCTCCATCGCCATCAGCCGCGCGAGCTGCGCGCGGCCCCGGACGTCGAGCTTGCGGTAGATCTGGCCGAGGTGGTACTCGATCGTCTTCGGTGAGAGGAAGAGCGCGGCGGCGGCCTCACGATTGGTCATGCCCTGCGAGACGAGCACGGCGATCTGGAGCTCGTGCGGCGTGAGCTGCTCGGCGGCAGCCTGGGACCGGCGCCCACTCGCCTGCCCGCCGGTGGCACGCAGCTCGGTCCGGGCGCGCTCGGCCCAGGGGCGCGCGCCGAGGCGCTCGAAGGCGTCGAGGGCGGCGGTCAGCGGCTCGCGCGCCTCGGCGCGCTGCTTGGCGCGGCGCAGGCGCTCGCCGAGGGCGAGCAGCGTGCGTGCGCGCTCGAACGGCATCGGCAGGCTCTCATGGAGGGCGAGTGCCACGTCGAACTCGCCGCGAAAGGTGTCGTCCGGGGCGAGCAGGGCGCGCGAGCGGGCGGCGACCGCAGCGGGCCAGCGCGGTACGGCGTGGTGCTCGGGCGCGCCGGCGGCGGCGCCGTTCGTCGCTGCGCCGCGCGTCGCCGGCGCGCCCGGCCCGGCCGCGTCCGCGTCCGCGTCCAGCCGCGCGAGCACGACCTCCGCCTCTTCCCGCCGCCCGGCGCGGATGTACGCCTCGACGAGGTCGGGGCGCAGCAGGACGACCGACGAGCTCAGCCCGCGCTGCAGCATCACGCGGTGACCGGTCTCCAGCGCCTCGATCGCCTCGGGGATGCGGCCGAGGCCGAGCTCCAGCAGGCCCAACGCGGCATGGAAGGAGACGGTGTCGCCCTCGCGACCCGCGAGCTCCAGCCCGCGGGCCACGTGCTTGCGGCAGTCGGCCTCGTGGCCGAGGCTCGCCTCGACCAGGGTCAGCGCGGCGAGCGAGTGGGGGAGGAGCGCCAACTGGCCCGTGTCCTCGGCGAGCTCGGCCGACTCCGACGCACCCGCCAGCGCCGGGGCCCAGCGACCGCGCCGCAGGTCCAGATGCGCCTGCACCGCGAGCGGGTGGATCAGCGCGGAGACGGCGCTGGCCGAGCGCGCGACGCCCAGCACCCGCGACAGGATCCGGGACGCCGCGTCCCAGTCCTCGAGCCAGATCGAGGCGTGGCCGGCCATGCCGACGATCTCCACGATCGCGAGCGGATCGGCCTCCATCAGGTACGGCTCGCAGGCGCGCAGCATCGCGCCGCCGCCGGCGATATCGCCCAGAGCGATCTGCCCCTCGCCGATCACGGCGGTCGCCAGCAGCTCCACGGCCGGCTCCGCGCCCGCAGCAAGTACACGCGCGCGTTCGGCCGCCGCGATCATTTCTTGAAGGTCGCCGGTGACCATGTGCGCGACCGACGCCTCGAGGAACATCGCCGAGGCGCGGCGGGGATCGCGGGTGCGGACCCGGTCGGCCTCGCGGACGAGCCGCTCGTGCGCGGCGGCCGGCGAGCCGCGGCGCAGCTCGACGTGGCCGCGCATCCGCTCGACGTCCGCCGCCAGCAACGGGTCCGCCGTCAGCCCGGCGGCCTCGTCGAGCAGGCCGCGGGCGCGCTCGGCCTCGCCGCAGCGCACAGCATCCTCGGCCGCGGCCAGCAGCCGGCGGGCGCGCGGCTCGGCGTCCGGCGTCAGCTGGGCGGCGCGGCCGAGG